>CAWKEB010000001.1:0-467769 GCA_963848505.1 Candidatus Krumholzibacteriia bacterium
CGCACGGTGTAGGACAGGGGCCGGGCCGAGGTCAGCGGGGCGTCGGAGGCGAAGTACTCGCTGAGGCGGCCGCTGGTGATCAGGCCTTCCACCCCGTCGTCCGCGCCGCCGACGGTCGAGACCTGGATGCGCGACTCGCTCAGCACCGTCAGGCTGTTGGCGTCGACCGAGCCGCTGCCGATGCCGTCGCGGCTGGCGGTCAGGGCCGCGCGCATGTCCTCCACAAGAGGGACGAGGTCATCGTCAGCATCAGCATGCGCCCGTAGACCACGCTGGAGATGTAGGTGGGCAGGTTGTCGGGGCCGATGCGGCCCAGCTCGACCTGCTGGTTCAGCTTGGCGGCGGTGAAGTCGTTGCCGAAGAACTCGGACGGCGGTGGGGCTTCACTACCGAGACGGTGAACATCTTCTGGGTGAAGTAGGCGGTCAGGGTGTGCTCCTCCAGCGACTGCTCGTAGGACAGGGAGGACTGCACCTGGGTGCCCAGGTAGTTGACCGAGATGCCCAGGTCCAGCGAGGCCTGCTGCAGCGAGTGGGTCGTGGTCTGGTCGAAGAAGATGCTGCTGCCGGCCTGGTGCCCGGCGTCGGAGGCGTCCTGGATCAGACCGCCGACCGCAACGGCCACCGAGGCCGCGTCCGGGTTGACCACGGTCCGGGTCACGTCCTCGGTCAGCAGGTCGATGAAGACCTTCAGCGGCGCCCGCTGGCGGATCGGCAGCTCGCCCAGCGAACCGAGGCCGCCGGCATACTTGTCGCCCTGCAGCAGCGATCCCGGCCACATGATGTCGGCGTCCGGGCTGAAGACGGTGATCTCCCGTGGCGTCTCGGTGACCGAGTACTGGGACACCTGGCAGTCGTACTCCACGCTGCCGTCGAGCTGGGTCGAGTCGACGGGCCCCTCCAGGAGCAGGTTCTCCGACGGCATGGGCGGCGAGTACTGCTCCCAGGTGGGGCAGGGACTGGACGTAGTCGTTCGACGTCGGCCGCCACCGGCGGCGCGACCGTGTCCTCGCTGCTGCAGCCGGCGGCCATCAGACCGAAGGCCGCCAGAGCCAGGATCATGAGGGACTTGGACTTGCGGGACATTGCACTCTCCATTTCAGACTGACGACACCGGTGGCGCCATCGGGGACGGTTTTGTCTTCATCGGGGGATGCGGAATCGGAGGCGGGTGTGCGCAAAAAAATCTGCGGCCGGCGGCAAGGGGGCCGTCAGTCGGCGGCGGGCGCCGCGCCGATCTGCAACCAGTCCAGCCCGATCCCGAGCTCACGGGTGTCGGCCGAGGCCGCGCCAGGCTGCGCCGAAGGCCGGGCGGCCCCCCGCGGCACCAGCGCCAGGGCGTTCGGCCCGGCGGTCCGGATCAGCCCGGCCGGCACCCGCCAGACGACGAACTGCCAGTCCGCGGCCAGGGCCACCGGGCCCAGGCCGGTGCCGTTGATCACCAGGTCCACCGTCTGGTCGGGCACGCCGGCAAACGACCGGGCCCGCAGCTGCACCAGGCAGTCCGCCGCCGTCCCCGCTCCCAGCCTCACCGCGACCGTATCGGCGCCGCTCCAGCGCATGGTCAGACCCTCGGCCCAGACCTCGCAGGCCGCCAGGCCGATCCACCGCCCGGCGTCTGCGGCCGGGTCCGGCGCGGCGAACTCCTCGCGGCAGGGCGCGAACGGCGGCAGCGACCAGGGCGCCGCCAGGTCCACCAGCAGCACCGTGGGCGCGGGCAGCCGGCGCACGCCCGGGCGCAGCGGCGCCAGGTAGACCGGCTCGCTGCGGAAGCTCAGCACGCCTTCGCGCTCGGCCTGGAGCACGAAGTCCCGACCCGTCTGGGTGTCGAACAGGGCGACGCGGTCCGACGGGACGCCGAAGTCATGGAAGGCCAGGAACTCCAGCTCGATGCCGGCGGTCCGCCAGCGGAACGGCCCGTAGTCCAGGGACCGCGGCACCTCGGGATAGTAGTAGGGCCAGTTGGTCAGCACCGGCACCTGCCGCGCAGCGGCCAGGGCGATGGCCGCCTCGACGCCGCGCTGCTGGTCACCGGTGAAGGCCGCCGCCTGCCGCACGTAGTCGGTGCCGGCGACGAAGTTCGCCGTCACCAGGAGCGCCGGCGCCAACGCAGCCAGGGCCAAACCCGCCCCGGCCCAGCGTCCGCCCCAGGGCCAGCAGCCTGGCCACGAACTCGCCGGCCAGGATCGCCGTGAAGACCAGGCTGAACAGTGGATAGCGCCAGTCCAGCGAACCGATCACCTCGCCGTCGAGCCTGGTCAGCTTGGCCACGCAGGCGAAGAACACGACGCTGCAGCCCACACCCCCCAGCAGCAGCCACTGCCAGCGCGTGATGCGCAGACGCACCCAGCCCGCCAGCCGCAGCACCAGCAACCCGGCCGGCACCAGCACCACGACCCGGTCCAGGGCCGGGCTCCAGTACCAGAGCCGGTTCAGGTGGGCCGGCGTCACCTCGAAGTGGGGCCAGGTCGCAAGCAGGGCTGCCCCGGCCAGCATGAACCAGGCGGCCGTACGGCGCCCGGGCACCACCTCGACCAGGCCCAGCAGCGCGAACCCCAGCAGCCCCGTCCCCGCCAACTGGGCCCCGTGTTGTCGGGCCAGATCCAGGGCGATGCGCAGCTGGTCGGCCCAGGGCAGGTAGGGATGCCCGGGGACGATCAGCAGGGGCCAGTACTCCCAGGAGGGCTCGCCGGCCTGGAACAGGCCGCGCCAGAAGTGCAGGTAGAAGTGCCAGAGACCCCAGCCGATCGCCACCGCGGCCACCGTCGCCACGACGAGGGCGAGCTGGCGGCGGCGCCCCAGCGCCAGGCCCGCGCTGCCGTGCACCCAGCCCAGCCCCAGGCAAACCGGCAGGACCAGGACCGCGTACTCCTTGGTCAGCAGCGCCGCCGCGGCCAGCACCAGGCAGCCCGCCACCAGGCTGGGCCGCGGACGGCACCAGGTCCGGTCGCACAGCAGCAGCAACCCGACGCAGACCGCCAGCAGGACCATGTCGATGTACAGCCAGTGCAGCATGGCGAAGAGGGCGGGCACGCTGCCGGCCAGGACGGCCGCGCCCAGGCCGGCGGTCCGGCCGCCATGCCGCCCGGCCAGGACGCCCACGCCCACCAGCCCGGCCGTGCCGACGGCGGCCGCGCCCAATCTGGCAGCGGCGGCCGACGGCCCGGCGACCGTCTGCAGCAGCGCGATGAAATGGTAGAAGAGCGAGAAGCGTTCGCGGCCGCCCACCAGCCCCTGGCCCTCGCGGACCAGGGTGGCGCGGGCCGAGGTCGTGGCCGCGTCCCAGAAGAAGGGGTCATGACGGTGGGCCAGCAGCGAGAGGAACACGACCGCCAGGGCGCCGACGGCCACCAGGCGCAGACGGGGCACTTGCAGACCGGCTTCACCCGCGGCGGCACGGAACACCAGGGCGGCCAGGGCGGCCACCAGCAGGTACTGGGCCCAGGCGAGCGGCGCCCAGCCGTCGGGCGAGGGATCGACCGCGCCCACCAGGGGGGCGGCGTAGCCCAGCACCAGCAGGATGAGCAGAACGTCGGGGAGCAGCCGGCGGCCGAGGCTCTTGCCGATCACGGAGGCTCCTGCCAATTGGAGGACGCGACAACACGGGAGTATCGGGTGATCGTCGTCGCCGCAGAGTGTACAGGCGGGGCCCCAAAACGGCAACCGGGCCTTGGGCTTCGGCTTTGCGGGCTCAGTCCCCCTGGCCCGGCAGCCGGTACAGCCCCGCCGCCTTCTGGGCCGAGACGGTGATCCCCTGGATCAGGGCTGAGCTGAAGCCCTCGTGCTCCATGCGGTTCAGCCCGGCGATGGTGCAGCCGCGGGGCGTGGTCACCCGGTCGATCTCCCGCTCGGGATGGCTGCCGTGCTGCTGCAGCAGGCAGGCCGCGCCCTTGGCGGTCTGGGCGGCGATGGCCAGGGCGGTGCCGGCGTGGAAGCCGATCTCGATGCCGCCCTGCGAGGCCGCGCGGATGGCGCGCATGAAGAAGGCGATGCCGCAGGCCCCCAGCGCCGTGGCCGCGCCCATGTCCTCCTCGTTGATGCGCACCGTGCGCCCCACCGCCGAGAACACCGTCTCGGCCAGGGCCAGCGCCGCCTCGTGCGACGCGTCGGCGGCCAGGCAGGTCATGGACTCGCGCACGGCGATCGCCGTGTTGGGCATGGCCCGCACCACCGGCACCGGCTGGCCCAGCCGCCGCTCGATCTGGCCCACGCTCACGCCGGTGACCACCGACACCACCACGTGCCGCTGGGGATCGAGCGCCGGGGCGATCTCGGCCAGCAGCCCGTCGATCTGCTGGGGCTCGACCGCCACGATCACCAGTTGGGCCTGGGCCACGGCCGCCAGATTGTCGCTGCCGACGGCGAAGCCGCGCTCGGCCAGGGGCGCCAGCGGCTCCAGGTGCCGCCGGGTCAGGAACACGTCGGCGGCGCGGTAGGTGCCGGCCTGCACCAGGCCGTCGGCGATGGCGGTGCCGATGTTGCCTGCGCCCAGGATGGCGATGCGCTTGCCCTGCTTCATGGGGACGACTCCTTCACAGTCGGGTTGCGGGATCGATCAGAGGGCGGCGCCCAGCACCACCGTCCAGGTCCGGATGCGCCAGGCCGTCACCAGCCCGTTCTGCACGTAGGGATCGGCGGCCACGAACTGCTCCACCTGGGCCCGGTCCTCGGCCGCGAACACCAGGGCGGACCCGTCGACCGGCTCGGCGAAGGCGCCAGCCAGCAGCAGCCGGCCGTCGGCCACCCAGGCCTGGGCCAGCGCCAGGTGCCCGGCGCGGAAAGGCGCCCGGCGCTCGATGATGTTCTCGACGAAGTCGTAGAAGAGGATGAAGTGCATGGGATAGGCCTCCGCCTGGGGTCGATGCGGTGGCCGGCGGCCCGGAAGACGCCAGCGTGACCACGTTATCGTAAGCCCTGCGCCGTCGGCCGACAAGCCACGGCGCACGGGGCCCTGAAGCGCCTGGGGGAGCGGCGGGGCCCGGCGCACTCCGGTGCCGGGCCCCGCCGTCCAGCGGATCAGTTCACGACCGACAGCGCCACGAAGATCCGGTTGGTGACCGCGGCGTGGTTCCAGGCCAGATCCTGGCGGCCGTCGCCGTTGAAGTCGCCGCTCAGCAGCTGGTACTGGTCCCAGGTCACGCCGGCCGGATGCTCCATGTCCAGGGGCGTGAACAGGAATCCGGAGCTCTGGGTGCTGAGCCCCACATAGACCGCGTTGACCAGGTTTGTCAGCCGGTTCATGACCAGGTCCTGGCGCCCGTCGCCGTCAAGATCCAGCAGGCGCAGCTGATGGGGGCCGTCGCGCTCCGTGTCCTTGAAGACCAGGGGACCGTTGGCGAAGCCCGAGGCCGTGGCGTAGGACAGGTGCACCGGAACGCTGGAGCGCGCAGTGGCCGCCCAGACCACGTCGGTGCGGCTGTCGCCGTTGGCGTCGCCGACGACGGCGGTGTAGTCGCTCCACCCGTTGCCCGGACGGTCGAAGGCTGCCCGGAAGCTGAAGCGTCCGTCACTGCCGCCGGTGGCCGCGTAGGTGCGGTTGCCGGTGGTCGTCGTCACGTTCCAGATCAGGTCCAGGCGGCCGTCGCCATTGACGTCGCCGATGTGGGTGGTGTAGGGAGTCCAACCTCCGTTGGGATGATCCTGGGCGGTCAGGAAGGTCAATTCGCCGGTCGCGCTGCCCAGCCCCACGTAGGTGCGGTTGGTGCTGGAGGTGACGTTCCACACCAGGTCGTCGATGCGGTCGCCGTTGACGTCGCCCACGAAGACCCGGTAGGCCCCCCAGCCGCCGACGGGTTGGCGCTGACGGCCGCCGAAGGTCAGGCCACCCAGGCCGTCGGAGAACCCCAGGTAGGTCACGTTGCTGGCGCCACGTGCGTTCCACACCAGATCGTCGTCGCCATCGCCGTCGAGGTCGCCGACGGACGTGTCGTAGGCCGTCCAGCCCTCGCCCGGCGTCTCCGGATGGGAGATCGGACCGAAATAGTCGAAGCCGCCATTGCCGTCGCACAGGCCCAGCAGGACCTCGTTGCCGGTCGGTCCGGTGTGGTTCCAGGCGATGTCGGTGAAGCCGTCGTGGTTGAAGTCCCCGGTCACGGCCCGGGCCGGCGTGGTGACGCCCACCGGGACGATCTGTTCGGGCAGGAACACGAAGGGCTCGCCGCCGGCGCCCTGGGCGGTGCATTCCCTGATGACGTAGTCCGTCGACTCGGTCACCTGGGCGATGGTCCCGTCACTCAGATTGCGGAAGGTGTAGCTCAAAGGCACGGCCGTCGAGAGCGCCGCCGTGCGCGTGAAGAAGTCGTTGAGGTTGCCGGAGCGGATCACGTCCTGGGTGGCCTCGGCCGGCCCGCCGATGGAGGTGATGGCGATCTTCGACTTCTGCAGGATGGTCTGCTGCTTGGCCGACAGGGAGCCCGAGCCGCCGGCGCCCAGCCCGTTGTAGGCCGCGCTGATCGAACCGCGGATGTCCTCCGCGCTGGCCGTCGAGGTGACCGAGAACATCATCATGCGCCCGTACACCACCTCCGAGACGTACACCGGGATGTTGTCGGAGCCGATACGGCCCAGATCGACCTGCTCCTGCAGCTTCTGCGCTGTGAAAGCCGCGCTGAAGAACGCGCTGGGAGTCTGCGGCGGAGCCACCACGACCTCGTACATCTTCTGCACGAACTTGGCGGTGACCGTGGTCTCGGACGCGTTCCGCGAACGGTCGCCCTGGGCCGAACCCGAGAAGCCCAGGTACCGGCCCGAGGCCTTCACCGACAGGGCCCACGAGGACTCGCTGTGGTAGGTGTCCATGGAGAAGGTGATGCTGCTGGCCCGGTCCAGGGTGTCGCGGGTGGCATCGCCGATGATCTCCCCGATCGCGCTCTCGACCGTGGCCTGCTGGGGGCTGGACACGAGCCGGAAATTCTGGCCCGTGGCCAGGCCGGGGATCGAGACGTTGATCGGCGCACGCTCGTTGATCACCAGGGGCCTGAGCCCGCCCAGGCCGTTGGCGTAGCTGTTGCCCTGGATGAAGGCGCCCGGCCAGAGGATCTCCCGGTCGGGGCTGAACATGACGATCTCTTCGGGGTTCTCGGTCAACCGATAGGGCGTTTCCCGGCAGACGTACTGGACGTCGGGCAGGATCTCGGTGGTGCCGTCCTCCCTGACGACTTCCACGTCGAGCTCCTCGACGCCGAGGTCCGTGGTCTCGCCCGTGGCCGCGGGCGGCTGGGCAGCGCCCAGGGGGGAGAATTCGTCCCAGGCCGGCAGCTCCGCCATGAACGTGGCGACGTCGCCCACCGGGGTCGGCGTGGTGCCGCCCGGGCCGTCGGAATTCGCGCAGGCGGCCACCGTTACGGCGGCCGCGATCAGGATCAGGGTCTGGAGATAGTGCCGGAATTTCATCGTGCCGCCGCCTTTGCAAGTGGAGTGTGGGGAGCGAGCTCCTTGTCCTTGCCACCTGATGCGGAATCGGCAGTGTCGATGCGCAAAAAAAAGGCCGCGGGCCGCCGCCGCAGGACGGACCAGGCAAATGGACCCCTTCAACGCAATGTGTTCTTCTTCCCTGCGCCGCCCGGTTCCAAGGCGCCGTAGCCCGGGCTGCAGGCTTTCTCGCGCGATCGAATCCGCCTAGCGCAGGGCGTACAGATGCCCGTCCAGGCTGCCGAAGTACACCACGCCGTCGGCCACCGCGGGCGAGGACATGATCGCGCCCAGGGAGGCGAACCGGTAGAAGTCGATGTACATGTCCCCGAAGTCCCCGCACACGGGCGTGAACGCCGCCGGATCCAGGCGGCCGTCCGGATCCAGCAGATCCAGGCGGTCGGCGCGCGAGGCCTCGGTGCGGAAGGCCCAGGCCTCCGCGCCGGTGATCGCGTCGACCGCATGCAGCGTCCCGTTGTGGCAGCCGAAATAGGCCAGCTGCCCGGCCAAGGCTGCCGACGAGAACACGTAGGACTTGGCGTCGAAGTTGAACTTCAACCGGCCCGACCCGGCATCCAGGGCCATGAAGCGGGCGCTGTCCGAGGTGCCGACGTACACGGTGCCGTCGCGCACGGCCGGGGTGCCGATCACCCACGACTTGCTGGTGGGGTAGTCCCAGAGGCGGCGGCCGGTGGCGGCGTCCAGGGCGTACACGTGGGCGTCCCGGCAGCCGACGTAGACCACCCCGTCGACCACCGCCGGCGACGACTGGAACCCCTCCTGGTTGTGGATGGCGGGATCGAGCCCGGCCTGGAACGTCCACAGCAGCCGGCCGCTGTCCGCGTCCAGCGCGTAGAGCCGGCTGTCCCAGCTGCCGACGAACACGGTGCCGCCGGCCACCGCCGGCGAGGCGTGCACCACGTCGCCGGTGCGGTGCTGCCACTGCAGGATGCCGGTGGCCGCATCCACGGCATAGATCCCGCCGTCGCCGCAGCCGAAGAAGACCTTGCCGCCGGAGACCGCCGGCGACGAGGTGAAGACATCCCAGGCGTCGGGGATGGTCTGGGCCGCCGACGGATAGCCGTGCAGGCCCCGGGCCTCGAAGCGCCGCTCGTACCCGGTGGCGAACACCCAGCGCACCGCGCCGGTGCCCGCGTCCAGGGCGGCCAGGGCACCGGTCGAGGACACGAAGTACACCGTCCCGCCGTCGACGGCGGGCGTGCAGGCGATGGGCATCCGCGACTTGAACTTCCACCGTTCCTGGCCGGTGGCGGCGTCCAAGGCGTGCAGGTGGCCGTCGAGTGCGCCGAAGTAAACGACCCCGTCGGCGACGACCGGCGAACCGACGATGGCCCCGCCCGCGGCGAAGGCCCACAGGACCTCCGGTGCCGCCACCGGCCCGGCCCCGGGATAGACCCCGGTGCGGGCCACGTCGCCATGGAAGGTGGACTGGGCCGCGGCCTGGCCCGCCGCCAACGTCAGCAGGACCTGGAACGCTATCGATCTCATGGCTTTGCTCCCGGAATGCGGGCCGCGGCGGAAGCTGTGCGAACGGATTCCCATGGGCAACGCTCTTGGGCAGGAGTGGAATCGCCGGACCGGGCGTGATTACGTACCCGGCCCGGCGATGTTTCCGGCAAGCGTTCTAGTGCACCCCGCGCATCAGGCGCCGGACCAGCGGCGAGACCGCCACCAGCACCACGCCCGCGATCACGGCGTAGATCCCCAGCTGCTGGTAGCCGGCGGTGTAGGCCTGGAGCTTGACCAGCGCCGAGGCGCTGGGATCGGCGGTGGACATGCCCGCGCCCAGCAGCCCGGCCACGTACTGGCCGTAGGCGCTGGCCAGGAACCACATGCCCATCATCAGGCCCTGGATCGAGTTGGGCGCCAGCTGGGTCATCAGCGAGAGCCCGATGGGCGACAGGCAGAGCTCGCCGAAGGTGATCACGAAGTAGCCCAGGGTGAAGACCTCGAGGGAGGTCATGCCGTCGGCATCGGCGAAGACCCTGGTCCAGGCGAAGACCATGAACGCCAGGCCCAGCAGGAAGAAGCCGAGGCCGAACTTCACCACCGAGCTGGGCTCGCGCTTGCGCTTGGCCAGCGCGATCCAGACCAGGCCCACCAGCGGCGCGAAGATGATGATGAACAGCGAGTTGACCGAGTTGTTGATGACGTTCGGGTCCATGCTGACACCCGCCAGCGAGTGGTGCAGGTTGCCAAGGGCGAACAGGCTGAGCGAGCCCCCGCTCTGCTCGAAGAGCGCCCAGAACAGCACCGAGAAGAAGATGAACACCAGGGCCGCCCCGATGCGCTTGTTCTCGGTGCGGTTGAACTTGCGCATCTCCCAGCCCAGGTACACCAGCGTGGCCGGGCCGATGATGTACATGAAGAGGTCGGTGTAGCGCGTGTTGGTCACCAGGATCAGGATCAGCGGGATCGACAGCAGCGAGCCCAGGTAGGTGGCCACCTCCAGCATCCGCCGCCGGGTGATCGTGACGTCGGGGCCGAACGGCGACAGGCCGATGGGTCCCAGGTTGCGGCGGGTCGCGATGAAGGTCACCAGGCTGATGGTCATGGCCACCGAGACCAGGGCGAAGGCCAGCCGCCAGGAGTGGTACTTGCCCACCCAGATCATGAGGATGCCGCCGAGCAGCGCCCCCAGGTTGATGCCCGAGTAGAACAGGCTGAACCCGGCCTGCCGCCGGGCGTCCCCGTCGTTGTAGAGCTGGCCCACCATGGTCGAGATGTTGGGCTTGAAGAAGCCGGTGCCGATGATCGTGAAGCAGGTGCCGATGTAGAACATGTCGTTGGGTGCGGCCGCGATCACAATGCCGCCCAGGATCATCATCACCGCGCCCCAGATCAGCGACTTCTGGAAGCCGAGGATCTTGTCGGCGAAGACGCCGCCGATGAAGGTGAAGGCGTAGACGAAGGCCTGGATGGCGCCGTACTGCAGGTTGGCCTGCTTGTCGCCCAGCCCCAGCTGCGTGACCATGAACACGGTCAGCATCCCGCGCATGCCGTAGAAGCAGAAACGCTCCCACATCTCGATGGTGAACAGCGACCAGAGCTGCCGGGGGTATTTGCCCTCGAAGGAGCGGATCTGCTCGAGGGTGGGTGCGGATTGGGTCATCGTCTCCCCTGTTGCGTTGCAGGCGGAAAAGCGCAGGCGGAACGCCCTGCGGCGGCCCCGGGGCGGTTCCCGCGGCGAATGACGGGGCAGTATGCCTTGGCGCCCCCTCGGACGTCAATCGGCTTGTGGCCGGGCGGCGCGGCGGCCTGCCCGCAATCGTGACTATGTGCGGGCAATATCGGCATGGTAGATTCCCCGCCAACGGAGGAGTCACCATGCAGTCGATCACCCTGACCGAATTGCAGACCCTGGGCGTGGGCCTGGCGGCCGCGGCCCTCGGCTCGACCGTGAGCCGGCGGGTGCGCCTGCTCGGACGCCTCGACATCCCTGCGCCGGTGGTGGGCGGCGTGCTGGTGGCGCTGCTGGTGATGGCGCTGCGGGCCTTCGGCCAGCGCGAGATCGAGTTCGCCACCAGGCTCTCGGAGATCTTCCTCCTGATGTTCTTCACCACCGTGGGCCTTTCGGCCAAGTTCAGGGCGCTGAAGGCCGGCGGCCGACCGCTGCTGATCCTCTGCGCGGTCACGGTCGGGATGATCATCGTGCAGAACGTCGTCGGCGTTCTGGTGGCCCTCGCCAACGGCTCGCACCCCTACTACGGCCTGCTGGTGGGCAGCATCTCGCTGGTGGGCGGACCGGGCACGGCGGCGGCCTGGGCCAAGGAGGCGCAGGCGGTGGGGCTGGTGCACGCGCCCGAGATCGCCGTGGCCGGCGCCACCCTGGCGGTGGTGGCCGGCGCGCTCGTGGCCGGTCCGGCCACCGGCTGGCTGGTGCGCCGCCACGGGCTGCGCGGCCCGTCCGGACCGACCGACGCCCCCTGGCTCGAGCCCGGAGCCGGGTCGCTGCCGCCGGCTGCGGTGCAGGTGCCCGTCGAACAGGTCATGCGCACGGTCCTGCTCATCGTCGGCGCCGTGCTGATCGGCGAGACCCTCAACGACTGGGCCCGGGGCGCGGGCATGGTGCTGCCGGGCTTCCTGACCGCCATGCTCGGCGGCGTGCTCATCACCAACCTTGCCGACGTGTTCCGGCTGAAGCTCGCCTTCGGCCCCATCGAGCGCAACGGACAACTGGCCCTGCAGGCGTTCCTGGCCATGTACCTGATGAGCCTCAAGCTCTGGACCATCGGTCCGGCGGTCGGGCCGCTGGCGGTGAACATCACCCTGCAGGTGGTCATCACCGTGTTGGTGGGGTTCCTGGTGCTCTTCCGGCTGTTGGGCCGCGACTACGATGCGGCGCTGACCGTGGGCGGCTTCATCGGCTTCGGCCTCAGCTCGATGGCCGTGGGGATGGCGACCATGGACAAGGTGGCCGCGCGGCTCGGCCCCTCGCCCCGGGCCTTCCTGCTGATCACCCTGGCCGGCTCGTTCTTCGTGGACCTGGCCAATGCCTTCATCGTCCAGTTGGTCCTGTTGCTGCCCATGTTCCGCTAGGCGCCGATTAGAATTGACGCTGCGCCGCCCCTTGACTAACCATTGGGGATCGAATCAATGGCGGTCCTGACGGCCGGGGTGTGCCCGGCCCGCCGCCGGAGCGAGCAGAAGGAGCAGCAATGGCGACGAAAATCGGGATCAACGGGTTCGGGCGCATCGGCCGGCTGGTGTTCCGCGCGGCGATGGACGCCCCGGGTGTCGAAGTGGTGGCGATCAACGACCTGTTCGACGCCAAGCAGCTGGCCTACATGCTGAAGTACGACACCATGCACGGCCGCTTCAACGGCACGGTCGAGCCGGGCGACGGCTTCCTGTCGGTCAACGGCAAGAAGATCCGCCTGACCGCCGAGCGGGATCCGGCCAACCTGAAGTGGAGCGAGGTCGGCGCCGAGTACATCTGCGAGTCGACCGGCTTCTTCCTGGACGAGGCCTCGGCCGCCGGGCACATCAAGGCCGGCGCCAAGTGCGTCGTCATGTCGGCGCCCTCGAAGGACGACACGCCGATGTTCGTCATGGGCGTCAACCACAAGTCGTACAAGGGCCAGCAGTACGTGTCCTGCGCCTCCTGCACCACCAACTGCCTGGCGCCGGTGGCCAAGGTACTCAACGACAAGTGGGGCATCGCCGAGGGCCTGATGACCACGGTGCACGCCACCACCGCCACCCAGAAGACCGTCGACGGCCCCGGCGGCAAGAAGGACTACCGTGGCGGACGCGCCGCCGCCGGCAACATCATCCCCTCCTCCACGGGCGCGGCCAAGGCCGTGGGCAAGGTCATCCCCGAGCTGAAGGGCAAGCTGACGGGCATGTCCTTCCGCGTGCCGACCCTGAACGTGTCGGTGGTCGACCTGACCTGCCGCCTGGAGAAGGCCCCCGGCAAGGACGCCGAGTCGGCCTACGCCGCCATCAAGGCCGCCATGAAGGCCGCCTCCGAGGGCGAGCTGAAGGGCATCCTCGGCTACACCGAGGAGGACGTCGTCTCCTCCGACTTCAACCATGACCCCCACACCTCGATCTTCGACGCGGGCGCCGGCATCATGCTCAACGCCAACTTCGCCAAGATCGTCTCCTGGTACGACAACGAGTGGGGCTACTCCAACAAGCTGGTGGACTTCATCCGCTACATGGCCGACCAGAAGAAGAAGTAGCAGGCCGGCCTGCCCATGTGGCACCGCCTGCGCATCTGGCTGGACGAGCACCTCGAGAGGCCCGGGCCCCGCTTCGTGATCCACGACGGGTACCGGGCCTCGGTGCCCGTCGGCTCCTACGATTCCGAACGGCCCATCCGCGTCGTCAGCTACCTCCAGCGCCAGCGGCTGCTGCGCCGCGGCATGCTGCGGCGGCCGCGGCCCGCCTCGCTGAGGCGCCTGGCCCTGGTCCATGACCAGGCCTATCTGCACAACCTAGAAGAGGAGGGCGCCGCGACCGCCATCCTGGGCACGACCGTCGACGGCGAGACCCAGGACCGCTTCCTGGCGGTGCAGCGCCTGATGTGCGGCGGCACGCTGATGGCCACGCGGCTGGCCCGGCTGACCGGCGGCACGGCCGTCAACCTGGGCGGCGGCTTCCACCACGCCTACCGGGACCAGGGCAGCGGCTTCTGCGCCTTCAACGACGTGGCCATCGCCATCGCCTCCCTGCGGCGGCGGGGCTTCGCCGAGCCCATCCTGGTGGCGGACCTGGACCTGCACGACGGCGACGGCACCCGCGCCATCTTCGCCGGCGACCCCTCGGTGCACACCTTCTCCATCCACAACCGCGACCTGGGCACGACGGCCGCGGTGGCCTCGACCAGCGTCGCCCTCGGCAGCGGCATCGACGACGCGGCGTACCTGGCCGCCCTGCAGCAGCACCTGCCGCCGGTGGTGACGGCGTTCAAGCCGGGCCTGGTGTTCTACCTGGCCGGCGCCGACCCCTCCCTGGACGACCGCCTGGGCGACTGGCAGGTGACCCTGGGCGGCCTGCTGGCCCGCGACCGCTACGTGCTGGGCCTGCTGCGCGAGGAGCGCGCCTGCCCGGTGGTCGTGCTGCTGGCCGGCGGCTACGGCCCGCGGGCCTGGCGCCACGGGGCGGCCCTGTGCTCCTGGCTGATCACCGGCAGCAGCGCCCTGGACATACCGATCGAACTCGAACTGCCCATCCAATTCTACCGCAAGCTGGGCCACCTGCTGCGGGATCCGCACCACAGCCGCCGGCGCGCCAGGCCCCGGGACGACGACTGGGGCCTGACCCTGGAGGAGATCGCCGGCACGGTCGCCGGCCAGGAGACCCGCTTCCTGGGCCGCTACTCCCGCCACGGCATCGAGCTGGCATTCGAGGAGTCGGGCCTGCTGGAGCGCCTGCGCGCGCGCGGCTACCGGGAGTTGCGCCTGGAGTTCGACCTGGGCGATCCCCTGGGCCACCTGCTGCGCATCGTCAGCGACGACGACGACATGCCCCGGGTGCTCTTCGAGGTGCGCCTGCGCATCGACCGCGCCGTGCTGCCCGGCCTGACCATGCTGGCGGTGGAGTGGCTGCTGATCCAGGACTCGGGCGCCCGCTACGAACTGAACCGCCCGCTGCTGCCGGGCCAGCGCCATCCGGGGATGGGACTGCTGCGGGACACCGCTGCGGTGCTGATCGTGGTCTGCGAGCGGCTCGAACTGGACGGCATCGCCTTCACCCCCAGCTACTACCACCTGGCCCGGCAGGCCCGGCCCATCGGGCGCTTCGCCGACCCCGAGCGCGAGGGGCGCTACCAGGCCCTGGCCCGCGCCGTGGGCCATCTGCCCCTGGCGGAGGCGACGGCCGCGGTGCACGGCGGGCGCGTGGTGGACACCGAGGGGCAGGAGGTGGCGTGGGAGCCGGCCTTGATGGTGCTGCCGGTCAGCGCCGAACTGAAGCGGAAGCTGCTCGAACCGCAGCGGAAGGCGGTGGAGGCGGGGGCCGCCGGGCGACTGCGGCCCCGCCTCAGGGATTCCGGCGCCGCCCCCAAGGATGGGTAGGGACGGCGCCGGTCTTGATCAGGCGATCAACGCGCGGGTCAGGGAGATGCCGAGACCCACGAACACCGCGGCAGCGGCCCGGCGGGCCGGCGAATCCAGGAAGTCCCGCGCCCCGCCCAGGGCCCGATTGATGGGATGCTCCCGGGCCAGGTCGATGATTACCGGCGGGCGCTCGGACTGGTACCAGACCAGGCCGGCCTTCAGGCGCGGATCCTCCGGCGCCAGGTTCTGCGCCTTCATGAGGTAGCCGTAGCCCTCCTCCAGGCGCGAGGCCCGCATGTTGATGAAGCCCAGGGCCAGGTAGCCGGCCGGACCGCGCTTGGCGATGCGCACGGCCATCTGGGCCAGCTTCTCGGCGGTGACGAACCGCCCGCCCGACTCGGCCACGCAGATGGCCAACCCGGCCAGCGCCTCGGAGTCCTTGCCGTTCTCCGCCACCAGCTTGCGGAAGCGCTTCTCCGCTTCGTCCACGTTCCCGTCGAAGAGCAGGCGCCAGGCGGCCCGCACCCCCGGGCTGACGTCCATCCGGCTGACGAATTGCCCGCCGCCGATGTTCAGGAGTTCGCGAATGTCACTCATGGCTGCGCCTCTCCGTGCAATTTTCCCGTGTCGTCGTGCAGTTTTTGCAACTTGCGGTTCCGGGGGATCCCTGTCGTTCCTCGTGCGTCCCTGCGCGGTGATCCCTATTCATTACTTGCAGACGGCGGACCCCGAATGCGAATATCCTCTCAACGAGTTGCGGGGGCCCGGTTCGCACCTATCCTTGGGACCATGCATTGGGAACCAGCGTCAACTCGAAGCAAGAGGAGGGAGCCATGGGCCTCCAGAAGCGTTTTGTGAAAACCCGCGGGGTCAGCAAGGTCACGTTCCGGCTGCCGCCCGAGGCGGCCGCCGAGGCCCGGCAGGTCGCCCTGGTGGGCGACTTCAACGACTGGAATCCGGACGCCACCCCCATGACCCGGCTCAAGAACGGCGAGCACAAGGTGACGCTGGACCTGGAGCCGGGCCGGGAGTACGGCTACCGCTTCCTGATCGACGGCCAGGTCTGGGAGAACGACTCGGAGGCGGACAAGTACGCC
This sequence comes from Candidatus Krumholzibacteriia bacterium, assembly GCA_963848505.1. Classification (GTDB taxonomy): domain Bacteria; phylum Krumholzibacteriota; class Krumholzibacteriia; order LZORAL124-64-63; family LZORAL124-64-63; genus JACZKN01. The sequence goes on from CAWKEB010000001.1 coordinate 16,033, forward strand.
CCCAGCGGCTTTGCCGACGCGGAAAACTCGGTGGTCGTGGTCTAGGTGGCATCGACGATGTTCGAACGCAAACCCCTGCGGGAGCAGGTGCAGCGGGAGATCCGGCAACGGATTGTCGATGGGCGACTGCCCGCCGGCGGCAGCCTCAACGAGATCAGGCTGGCCGGCGACCTGGGCATCAGCCGCACGCCCCTGCGCGAGGCCATGCTGGGTCTGGAGGCCGCCGGCTTCCTGCTCAGCACCATGGGCCACGGGTTCCGGGTGCCGCCCCTGGAGGCGGGCGAGTTCCGCGACCTGGCGGTGATGCTGGCCCGGCTCGAGCCCCTGGCCCTGGAGGTGTCGCCCGACCTGTCCGGGGCGAGGGTCATGGACATGCAGAACTTGTTGCAGCGGGCCAAATTGAGCGCAAATCAGACCGGTCCGCGGTCCGCCGCCGCCGCGGCCGGATTGCTGCCCGGTGTGGCGGCGTTGATGCTGGCGGGCTGCCCCAACGCCTCCCTGGTGCGGGATGTGCTGCGGCTGGAGGCGCTGGGGGAGCGCTACTGGTTCGCGGCGGTGGCCGGCGGCTTCGGCTCCGGCCCGATCCTGGCTTATGCCGAACGTATCTATGCCGAAATTCAAGGTCGGCGCCGTCAAGGGGCGGCCAACCTGATTGCGGAATCCCTGTTCGATCTGGCCGACCAGGCGGCGGCGGTCCTTCCCTAGGACCGGGCGCCACGGGAGCCCGGACACCCGATGCGCATCGTCATCAACGACACACCCCTGGCTCTGGGCGCCGTCCTGGCCGACGACGAGCGCACGCGGGCCGGTCTGCGCCGGCCGCCGCTCTGGCAGCGCCTGCTGCGGCACCCCCACCGGGTAGGTCCGCATCTCGAAGCCGTCAACTGCACCCTCGAGGCCTTCGACGGCGCCTTCCTGCTCTACCCCTGCACCGACGGCTACCTCAACAGCGATCGCCAGTGGCAGACCTCGGCCAGCCTGGTGGTGGACCAGGGCCGCCTGCGCAGCGTGCAGGTGCGGGTGATCGACGGGCGTTACGCCGCGGCGGAGTTCGTGGCCCGCTTCGGCGAGGTCTGCACCGAGCAGCTGGGCGAAGCCCAGCACCTGGACCGCTACACCCTGCGCTGGAAGAACGGCCGGGTGGCCTGCCTGAGCACTCTGCAGCGGGACGGGCGCAACGCCAGCCTCGTCATCGAGTGCCTGGACTAGTCGGCAGGCCTGGTCACCTCGCTGCCAGCAGGCGCTGCGCCAAGGTGATCCCCTCGACTTCGGTCGTGATCTCCCCCTCCAACTGCGCTTCGTAGCAGGCGTCGAGCACCGCGCCGAAGTGCGCGCCCGGCTCCGCGCCCAGGGCCACCAGGTGCCGCCCCTGCACCAGCGGCTCCGGCGGGCCCGTGCTCACGCCCAGGGCTGCCGCCTGTTCCAGCAGCCAATCCCCCGCCGCGAACTCCCGCGGCAGGGGCGGCCGGCCGCCGCAATCGGCCCGGCCCACCCGCACCAGCCGGTCGATGCGTCCCGCGCGGTCGGCCAGGCGGCGCACGGCGGCCGCGGAGGAGTGGGCGTCGAACAGCTGCTGGGGCTTGCCGTGCTCGGCGACCAGGGGCAGCACCTGGGCGACCAGGGCGCGCTGGGCGGTCAGGCGCGCCAGGAACGTGCGGGTCAGTTCGACGCTGCGCAGCTCGTGCCCCAGGCTGCGGACGCGGCCGTCGGGCTCGACGGTGGTGCGCTCGGCCTTGCCCAGGTCGTGGCAGAGCACGGCCAGACCCACCACCAGGTCCTCCCAGGGTTGCTGCAGGCGCTCATCGGCGAACGCATCCATGGCATGCAGCGTGTGGACCCAGACGTCGCCCTCGGGATGGTGGTCCGCGCTCTGCGGCACGCCGCGCAGGGCGTCCAGTTCGGGGAAGAAGCGCAGCCAGGTGGTCTCCTCCAGGAAACGCAGGCCCCGCGAGGGCACCGCGCCCAGCACCACCAGCTTGCGCCACTCCTCGAACAGGCGCTCCGGCGGCAGCCCCTCCAGGTCCATGCCCCGGCAGACGCGCACCGTCTCGGGTGCCGCGGTCAGGTCGAAGCGCGCCGCCAGCTGCATGCCCCGCAGCACCCGCAGCGGATCCTCGCCGAAGGCGCTGGAGGTGTGGCGCAGGAGGCCCCGTTGCAGGTCGCCGATGCCGTCGAAGGGATCGGCCACCTCGCCGCTCAGCGGGTCGAGGTAGACGGCGTTCATGGTGAAGTCGCGCCGGGCCGCGGCCAGGTGCAGCTCCAGGAAGGGGTCGGCCTGCACGGCGAAGCCCTTGTGCCCGCTGCCCCGCTTGGACTCGCGGCGGGGCAGCCCCACGTCGATGGGCAGGCCGCGCAGCTTGAGGATGCCGAAGGACTCGCCCACCAGGTCCACGGTGAAGGCCGCGCCCAGGACGGCCTGCAGGGCATCCGGCTGCAGGCCGAAGACCTCCAGGTCCGCATCGCGGGTCGCCAGGCCCCGGGCCCCGTCGCGCACGCCGCCGCCCACCAGCCAGGCCCGGCCGCCGGCGTCGCGCACCAGGGTGCACACCTTCAGGACGGCGGCCAGGACCTCCTGGTCGTCCACCTGGAACTGCAGCTGCCGGTCGTCGCTCACCCTGCTCCTGCCTTTACGGTCGGGGACGGCGGGCCTATCTTCGGTTCCGCGCCCCGAGCATAGAACGCGCCCGCCCAAAAGGAAACATCTTGGCCCCGCCCGCGCACGCCACCAGCGGCGACAACGTCCCCCGCGCCCTGGCCTGGATGATATTCTCGGGCCTGAGCTTCGCCCTGATGGGGGCCTCGGTGAAGCTGGCCGGCGACCTGCCGGTGGCGGTGAAGGTCTGCTTCCGCAACCTCGTGACCCTTATCATCACCGCGGCGGTAGCCTGGCGCACCCGGCAGAACCCCTTCGCGGCCACGCCCCACCTGCCCCGGCTGCTGCTGCGGGCCGTGTGCGGCCTGGGCGGCGTCTATTTCTACTTCGTGGCCTTGGGCAGCCTGAACCTGGCCGACGCCTCGCTGCTGAACAAGACCTCGCCCTTCTTCGCCACCCTGTTCGCGGTGCTGCTCTTGAAGGAGCGCCTGGTGCGCGGCATGGTGCCGGCCCTGGTGATCGCCTTCCTGGGCGCGGCGCTGGTCATCAAGCCCGCCTTCGAGTACGCCCCGCTGCCTGCGTTGGCGGGATTCGCCTCGGGCATCTTCGCCGGTGCCGCCTACACGGCCGTGCGCTCGCTGAAGGGCCGGATCGAGCCCAACCGCATCATCTTCTGGTTCTCGCTGGTCTCGACCACGGCCACCCTGCCGGTGGTGCTGCTGGCCTGGCCTTCGCCCTCGCCCGGCCAGTGGTGGGCCCTGGCCGGCACCGGGGTGTTCGCCGCCGGTGGACAGTACGGGCTGACCTACGCCTACCACCACGCCCAGGTGGGCAAGGTCTCGGTGTTCGCCTACCTGCACGTGCTGTTCGCCCTGGTGGTGGGGTTCGAGATCTGGGGCGAGCGGCCGGATGCGCTGAGCCTGCTGGGCGGCCTGCTGATCGTGGGCGCGGCGGTGCTGGCCCACCGGGCGGGCACCCGGCGGGACGCTGCCTGACCGGTTGATGCAAATCCCCTTGCCAGCGGCGGCCGGCAGCGCAATCTTCTGGCCTTCGCGGCCCGGCCGCAGAAGGAAGGCACCGCCACGTCCTCGTCCAAGCTCGAACCCAAACTGCTGACCGTCCTGAAGGAGGGCTACACCCGCGCCCTCTTCATGCAGGACCTGACCGCCGGCCTCATCGTCGGCGTGGTCGCCCTGCCCCTGGCCATCGCCTTTGCGGTGGCCTCGGGGGTGGGCCCGGAGCAGGGCCTGGCCACGGCGATCGTGGCCGGGTTCATCATTTCTGCCCTGGGCGGCAGCCGCGTGCAGATCGGCGGGCCCACCGGCGCCTTCGTGGTGCTGGTGGCCGAGATCGTCCACAAGTACGGTTACGCCGGGCTGCAGACCGCCACCCTGATGGCCGGCGTCTTCCTGATGGTGATGGGCCTGGCCCGCCTGGGCGGCGTGATCCGCTTCATCCCCTACCCCCTGACCGTGGGCTTCACCGGCGGCATCGCCCTGATCATCGCCGTGACCCAGGTGCGGGACCTGCTGGGCCTCTCCATGGAACAGGTGCCGGGGTCGTTCCTGCCCAAGCTGAAGGCCTACGCGGCGGCCCTGCCCACCTGGAATCCCTGGGCGCTGGGGCTGGGCCTGGGCACGGTGCTGCTGGTCTGGGCCTGGCCGCGGCTGACCCGGCGGGTGCCCGGCTCGCTGGTGGCGATCGTGCTGGCCACGGCGGCGGTGCAGGTCTTCGGACTGCCGGTCGAGACCATCGGCAGCCGCTTCGGCTCGGTGCCCACCTCGCTGCCCGCGCCCCGGCTGCCGGACCTGTCCTGGCCCCTGGTCAGCCAGCTGTTCTCGCCGGCCCTGGCCATCGCGCTGCTGGCGGGCATCGAGTCCCTGCTGTCGGCGGTGGTGGCCGACGGCATGACCGGCCGCCGCCACCGCTCGGACATGGAGATCGTGGCCCAGGGCGTGGCCAACGTGGCCTCGCCCCTGTTCGGCGGCATCCCCGCCACCGGCGCCATCGCGCGCACGGCCACCAACGTGGGCAACGGGGCCAAGACCCCCGTCGCGGGCATCATCCACGCGCTGACCCTGCTGACGCTGATGATGGTGTTCGGCCACTGGGCCGAGCTGATCCCCATGGCCGTGCTGGCGGGCATCCTGCTGGTGGTCGCGGGCAACATGAGCGAGTGGCGCTGGTTCCTGAAGCTGCTGAAGAGCCCCAAGAGCGATGTCGTGGTCATGGCCAACGCCTTCCTGCTGACGGTGCTGGTGGACCTGACGATCGCCATCCAGGTGGGCGTGGTGCTCAGCGCCCTGCTGTTCATGAAGCGCATGAGCGACGTGACCCAGACCGGCTACGTGCCTTCCCTGCGCGAGGAGGACGAGACCGCCGACCCGGGCGCCCTGATGCTGCGCGACGTGCCCGAGGGCGTGGCCGTGTTCGAGGTCACCGGGCCCTTCTTCTTCGGCGCGGCGGACAAGTTCAAGACCGCCATCAACCGCATCGACAAGGCGCCCAAGGTGCTGATCCTGCGCCTGCGCCACGTGCCGGCCATCGACGCCACGGCGCTGCACGCCCTGGAGGACGTCTGCGTCCGCTCGGCGAAGTCGGGCACGCACGTGTTGCTGTCCGGAGTGCAACCGGGACCGCTGGCGACGCTCGTCAAGTCCGGCCTGGCGGACCTGGTGGGTCCGGAGAACATCGTCCTCGACATCGACGCCGCGCTGGCGCGGGCATCGACGCTGGCGACCGCGCGCTAGGCCGGCCCGGGCCGGCGTTCCGCGCCGGCCGCGCTGCGCCCGTCGAGCCTGCCGAGCAGCCGCAGGAGTCCGTCGAGGATGGTCAGCGGGTGCGGCGGGCAACCCGGGATGAAGAGATCGACTGGCAGCACGTCCTGCAGGCCGTCGGCGACCGGCGCGTTGCCGGCGAACGGTCCGCCCGCGATGGCGCAGGCACCCACCGCGATCACGAGCTTGGGATCGGGCACCGCAGCGTACGTCTTCTCGAGCGCCAGGCGCATGTTCGCCGTCACCGGTCCCGTGACGAGCAGCCCGTCCGCGTGGCGCGGCGAAGCCACGAACCGGATGCCGAACCTGCCGAGATCCCAGCCGATGGTGTCCAGCACGTTGGTGTCGGCCTCGCAGGCGTTGCAACCGCCGGCGCTGACCTGCCGCAGGCACAACGAACGGCCGAACAGGGTGCGCAGGCGGGAGTCGAGCCGCTCGGCCAGCCGCACTTCCTCCGCGCCCGGCCCCCCCAGCACCAGGTCCTCGCGCCGCCGGACGGCGAGACGGTGATCGCCGGTCCAAGTGACCGCCCCCGTGGGGCAGGCCTGGACACATTCCGCGCAGTCCACGCAACGCCCCAGGTCCAGGCGGGTCGGGCCGTCGGGCAGGATCCGGCCCAGGGCGGCCGTGGGGCAGACCGGGAGGCAGGCGCTGCAGCCGCTGGTGCATTTCGCGCTCTCCAGCCTCAGCCCGCCGCCACAGCGGTCCGGCAACCGCGGCGGTTCGCCACCGGGGAAGGACATGGTGCGGCAGCCGTTGCGCAGGCGGTGCCAGATCGGGTCAAGATCGGCCATGGTGCCTCACAGGTCGTGTCCGCAGTAGGACAGGTTGAAGCTCTTGTTGCAGATCGGAAAATCCGCGACGGCCTGCCCGCGCATCGCCAGGGCGAGGCCGGACCAGTTGTGGAACGAAGGGTCCACGATCTTGTAGGCCAGGAAGCGCCCCCTGCCGTCGGTGAGGCCCACGTGGCAGACCTCGCCGCGCCAGCTTTCGACAAGCGACACGGCCAGCCGGTCGGGACGGGGAGGAGCGGGATCGGACGCGACCGGTCCTTCCGGAGCCGCGGCGAGTTGATCCAGGATGAAGGCCGCCGAGTGCTGCAGTTCGAGCCAGCGTACGCGGCCGCGGGAATAGACGTCCCCCGCCGGGCACACCGCCACCGGCAGCTGCGCCGACCGGTACCAACCCGCCGGATGATCATGGCGCACGTCCCGGGCCAACCCCGAGGCCCGGGCGGCCACCCCGACCAGGCCGAACTCCTCGGCCTCGGCCCCGGTCACGACACCGATGCCTTCGAACCGCGACCGCGCCGAATGGGAAGCCCACAGCCAGCCGCCCGCCTTCATCGTGTCGGCGACAGCCCGCCGCAGCCCGTCGGCTAGCCGCTCACGGCGTTCATCCTCCAGGTCCCGGCGACACCCGCCCGGGCGCACCAGCCGACGTCCGAACCGGTTCCCGCAGGCCAGGGCCGTGAGGTTAAGCAACTCTCCCCGGATCCGCCCGCAGGCTGCCGCGGTCGGCAGGTACGCGACGTCGCCGGCGAGCGCGCCGAGATCACCGGCGTGGTTGGCCAGCCGTTCCAGTTCCAGGGCGACGGCCCGCAGCCATCGGGCCCGCGGCGGGGCCTCGGTCCCGCCCAATGCCTCCATCACCGTGGCGAAGGCCGTTGCGTGGGCGATCGTGGCGTCCCCGGCGACGGCCTCCATCTGGACCAGGGTGGCCTTGTGGGGCCCCCCGACCAGGGCCGCTTCGACCCCCCGATGCTGGTAGCCCAAGGCGATCTCCAGGTGCAACACTTCCTCGCCGTGACACTGGAAGCGGAAATGCCCGGGCTCGATGATGCCCGCGTGCACCGGTCCCACCGCCACCTCGTGGATCTCCGCGCCGTCCACGCGGAAGAAATGGGTCGTCCCCGGGCCCCGCTCGGACCCCGACCGCACCGGCTTGAGCCACGGGTGGCCTTGCGGCTCGAGGCCGTGCTGCTCAAGGATCTCGCGTTCGAACAGGTGGGCCTGCGCCTGCCTCGCCGTCAGCGCCGGGAACGCGGCGCGGGTCGGCAGCGAACGCCCCACAAGCAGCACGCCGTCGCGGTCCAGGGCGACCACGGCAACCAATTCGACCCCCATCGCGGCGCGGACGCCGAACCACCCGCACAGGCGGCCGCCACGGGCCAGCGCTCCGGCCACCTCCGCCACCAGGTCGGCGGGGGGGCAGGGGACCATCTCCGCCAGGGTCACGCAGCCGCCGTTGGTCGTGGCGATCAGCGCTTGCCGCCTGCTCATGGCACCGCCTCCAGCGCCGCGACCGCCGCCGCCCAGGTGTCGCGCAGCAGCACCGGCGTGAACAGGCCGAGGTAGATGGAGATTGCGAGCAACAGCAGCGGCGGCACCAGCACCGCGGCGGATTCCCGGTAGGGTTCCGCCCGGCGGCGGACGCCCGGAACCGGTCGCCCGTCGGCGACCGCGAAGGCGCGCCGCGTCAGACCGCAGAAGGCCAGCAGAAGGCAGGCGAGGAAGCCCGCGGCCACGCCTGGGTGACCGGAGGCAAACGCCGCCCGCACGATCCGCAACTCGCTGAAGAACGGCGCGAACGGCGGCAGGGCCGTGACGGCGAAGATGCCGGTGACGAACACGCGGGTCGACCACGGCGCGATCGCCGCCAGGCCGGCCGCCTCGTAGGGGTCGCCCTGTCCCAGCGCCCGCCGCAGGTTGCCGGCGCTCAGGAACAGCGCCCCTTTGGTCAGGCCGTTGGCCCAGACGTGGAAGAGCGCGGCCCACAGACCGGCGCCGCCCAGCGCGGCGCCGATGCCCAGGATGCCCATGTGCTCGACGCTGGAATAGGCGAGCATGCGCTTGAAGTGGCGGGCGCTCAGCAGGAAGAGCGCCGCCACGGCCATGGACAGCAGCCCCAGGGTCATCAGTGTCCGCACGGCCAGGTCGCCTTCGCCGGCTGCGGTGACGATCTGCTTCACGCGCAGGATCCCGACGAACGCCACCGTAGTGAGCCCGCCAGCCAGCAGCGCACCCACCATGCCCGACGCCTCGCCGTAGGCGTCCGGCTTCCAGGTGTGCATCGGGGCCAGGCCCATCTTCGTGCCGTAGCCCACCAGCAGCAGCACCCAGGCCGCGCGGACCCAAGGTCGCGATAGTCCCGCCCCCTGGTGGGCCAGGGCGGCGAAGGTCAGGTCGCCGCCGCCGTGGGCGAAGAGCGAGGCATAGCCGAGGAAGAAGGTCCCCAGCAACGAGAGCGCGATGCCCGTACCGCCGACAAGCAGGTACTTCCACGTGGCTTCGTAGGCGCGCGGCGATCGGTTGAAATGGAGCAGCGGCACCGTCGCGAGCGTCGCCCCCTCGATCGCGATCCAGTACAGGCCCAGGTGGCGCGCCTGGAGGGCCAGGCAGAGCAACCCCAGCAGCGCCAGGAGACAGGAGACGAAGGTCCGATTGCCGCGTTCCGCGCGCAGCCCCAGGTACGGCACGCCGTAGAACGCGCAGACCAGGAACAGGAGCGACACCGCGGGCAGGGTCGCGCGTGCCACGGCATCGAAGCCCAGCCACGCCGTGCCCGTACCGCCCGGACCACCGGCGAGCAGGAGGCCGGCGATCGCGGTATGGGCGAGGCCCGTCGCCGGCAGGAACCAGGGACGCGTGCGGTTCCAGGGCCAGGCGGCGGCCGCGAGTGCCGCCAGCAGCGGCAGGATGATCAGCAGCAGCGCCATCATTCCCGCAACGCCGTGAGTTTCCGGGTGTCCAGTGTGTCGAACTCCCGCTGGATCCTGTCCACGATGATGCCGATGATGAAGACGGCCACGGTGAGGTCGAGCAGGATGCCGGCCTCGACGATCAGCGGCGTCGACCGGATGAGCAGCAGTCCGAACAGGTAGATGCCGTTCTCCAGGATCAGGTAGCCGCAGACCTGTGAGATGGCCTTGGCCCGTCCGACCATTAGCAGGAAGCCGGTGAACAGGGTCGCGAAGGCGCCCCCCACCAGGAGGGAGCCTGCGTGCTCGGGCCGCAGCGGCAGCTGACCGGCCAGGCCCACCGACGCGATCGTCGCCCCCGCCCCCAGCAGCAGGGAGGGGATGAACCCGATCAACGGCCAGATCTCCCGGTCCATGCGTGCCGCGCGCAGCGCCCGGTGCAGCAGGGCGGGGATGAGGACGCCCTTGATCGCGGCTGTGCCCAGGGCGAAGCCCGCCGTCAACCAGCCAGAATGGCCCAGCAGCAGGGGCAGGATGCCAAGCACCATGCCCTGGCCCGCGACGCAGCGAATCAGCGCCGGCAGGCGGCTGCTGGCCAGGGCGAGCAGGTTCAGGCCCAGCGCCAGTCCCACCAGGAGATTGAGCCACGGACTCACCAGGAGCCTCCCTTCCAGGCCACGAGCAGGGCGAACAGGCAGAGCAGGAATCCGGTCGTCAGCAGCATGGGCACCCGCAAGAACGCCAGCCGCGCCGTGATCGACTCGGCCAGGCCCACGGCCACGGCCACCGCGAGCAGGGACCCGGCCAGGAGCACCCCGGCCACGGCCGCCGGCCATGACCCGAGCGGGACCACCGCCTGCGACAGCAGCAGGGCGAAGACCATCAGTTTCAGCGCGGCCCCGTGGAAGACCAGCGCCAACGGCGGTCCACTGTGGTCCAGGACCATCACTTCGTGGATCATCGTCAGTTCGAGATGTGTGTTGGGATCGTCGAACGGTACCCGGCAGTTCTCGACCAGCAGGACGATGAACAGCCCCGCCGCCAGGAGCGCGGTCCCCGCCCCCGCCGCCGGGGCGAGCATGACCGTCATCGACACGCTGCGGTTCTGCACGGCGAGGGCCAGCAGGCCCGCGATCACCGCGGCCTCCGCGAGGATGGCGAAGCTCACCTCACGGGCGGCCCCCATTCCCGTGAAGGAGGAGCCCACGTCGAGGGCGGCCAGAGCCGTGCAGAACCGCGCCAGGGCCAGCAGGTAGACGAACAGGATGGCATCCCCGCCGAAGGCCAGGGGCGACGCCCACGGCCCCAGGGGCAGCAGCATCGCGGCGCCCAGCACCGCGACCCAGGCGATGGCCGTCCCGGCGACGTGCCAGGGGGATGCCGTGGTGCTCAGCACCACCCCCTTGCGCCAGAGCCGGGCAAGATCGTAATAGAGTTGCCATACCGGTGGCCCGCGCCGGCCGGCCACCCAAGCCTTGACCCTGGTGATGAGGCCGGGCAGCAACGGCGCCAACAGCAGCAGCACCACCACCCTCGCCACGACCTGCAGCGGCCCGTTCACCGATCGCCTCCCACGAGGGTGATGGCCGTCACCAGCACGACACCCAAAACGAGGTAGAGCAGGTAGGACTGCACGCGCCCGTGTTGCAGGCGCCGCATCGCGTTCGACAGGGCCAGCACCGCGACGGCCAGCGGCCGGATCACGTTTTCCAGCACGGTCTCGGGGGTATGGGACTCCAGGCTGGCCGCCCTGGGGAACAGGCCGAGCGGATCCTGGCGATGCCGGACCGGCCGCAGGATCCAGGCGAACCAGGAGGTCACGATGGCCGCGAACGATCCCGCCGTGTACTGCATGCGCGGCCTGGGCGCGGCGTAGCCGCAGTCCCAGGTGGCCCCGCGACGCACGCCGTTGCGGCGGACCTTCGCCCCCAGGGTCGCCACCGCGACTGCGGCTGTTGCCGCCAGGCCGAAGTGCCACCAGCCGAGTGCGGCAAGCCGGGTCGGCACGTCGAACGGTCCCGGACCAGGTCGCCAGTCCGCGGCAGCACGCACGACCAGGCCACAGAAGGCCACGGGGGCCAGCCCGATCGCGACGCACAGCCCACCCAGCAGCACCATCGACCCGCGCATGGCCCGGCCGCATTCGTCGGCCCGCACCGCCGCTTCGCTACGCGGCAAACCCATGAAGACGACGCCGCAGACCTTGACGAAGCAGACCAGGGCCAGGGCACCGGTCACGCCGAGCAGGATCGCGCCCGTCAACGCTCCGGCGACGAGCGGGCCCGGTTGGACGGCGGCGTCGAACAGGCCCAGGAAGATCAGCCACTCGCTGACGAATCCGTTCAGCGGCGGCAGGCCGCAGATCGCCGCCGCGCCGAGCCCGAAACAAGCGGTCGTCCAGGGCATCATCCGCCAGAGGCCGCCCAGTCGGCTCATCTCACGGGTTCCCGTGGCGCGGGCCACGGCTCCGGCGGCGAGGAAGAGCAGGGACTTGAAGAGGCCGTGATTCCAGACGTGCAGCAGGCTCCCGGCCAGGACCAGTCCTCCCCAGGCCGGCGCCCCGTTGTCCCGCGCAAGCATGGCGAAGCCCAGGCCGAGAGCGATGATCCCGACATTCTCGACGCTGTGGTACGCGAGCAGGCGTTTCAGGTCGTGCTGCCCCAGGGCGAACGCCACGCCCAGCACGGAACTGGCCAGCCCCAGCCCGACGACGGTCCAGGCGGCGCCCGCGGGCGCCGGCATCCAGCCGCTGAACCGGATCAGGGCGTACAAGGCGACCTTGAGCGTCACTCCCGACAACATGGCCGAGACGTGACTGGGCGCATTCGCGTGGGCGGACGGCAGCCAGAAGTGCAGGGGAAACAGGCCCGCCTTCAGGCCGAAACCCGCCAGGGCCAGCCAGAACAGCGGAGCCAGTTCCGGGCGATCGCGCAGCGGTCCGAGCTCCCAGCTGCCGGTCCGGGCCGCCAGCAGGGTGAAGAACGCGAACAGGCAAAGCGTGGCCGCGTGGGACGCCACGAGGTAGAGCCAGCCCGCGTCGCGGACCTCGCGTGAACCCCGTTCCAGGGTGATCAGGAAGTAGGCGGCCAGGGCGAACGTCTCCCAGGCCATAAGGAAGTGCAGCCCGTTGGCCTGCAGCAGGACCAGCCCCAGGCTGCCGACCAGGACGCTCCAGGCCAAGCGTCCGGCGCGGCCGGTGCGCCGGTGGCGCGCGTCGGACCAGTACTGCCCGCCGTACACCGTCGCGGCCGCCCCGACCACCGCCAGCAGCGCGGCGAAGAACGCCGCCAGGGCATCCAGATTCAGGCAAAGCGCTTCACCGCCGACCGTGACTGCAGTCCGCCAGCACCAAGGCGCGCCGCCCGCCAGGACAACCAGGGATGCGGCCAGCAGGGCGCCCTGGGCCGTGACCAGGCAGGTGAGCCAGAGGCGCGGGGCGAGGCGGACCGCCGTCAGGGAAAGCAGCAGGGCCACGCCGCAAACCGACATCAGTACGCCGGTCATGGCGCGGCCCCCGCGCCGGGCCGTCGCGGCGCGGTCCGGTCGGTCCCTCGGGGTTCGTCGGGTTCGGCGGAATCCTTGTCCGAGGGCTCCCGTCGGCACAATTCGGCAGCCTCGGGCCGCGAGTTCACGGCAGTCGAATCCTCCTGTTGGCGGCAGATCGACCAGCCTCAGGACGAACTGGGCGAATCCGTGCGCATGGTAGCGCCTGACCGGGCCGAGTCAACCGAAATCGCCGCTGCCGAACCCGCCTGGTCCGGGGTGAACGGCCCGGCCGCCGGCCGCCGCGCGGCGGGAGCGTCCGGCCCGGCGGGATTCCGGACCGGGGACTCGGGCCGGATCCGTCTGCCGTTGTCCGTGGCCCGGGGCCCGCCGATATGATATTTTGCAACCTCACCCGCAGCCCGTGAGGTCGGACGATGCTCAATATCGCCCTGTTCGGAATGCCCGGTGCCGGCAAGGGAACCCAGTCCAGGCTCCTGATGCAGAGGCACAACCTGGTGTACATCGCCACCGGCGACATCCTGCGCAACGAGATCAGCGAAGGCAGCGACCTGGGCACGCGGGCCAAGGCCCTGATCGACGCCGGCGAGCTGGTGCCGGACGAGGTGATCGTCCAGATCATCGCGAAGATCATCTCCGGCAACCCCGACGCCAACGGCTTCCTCTTCGACGGATTCCCCAGGACGCTGGTCCAGGCCTACATCCTCGAGGGGCTGCTGCTGAAGATGCACACCTCGCTGACCTGCCTGCTGAGCCTGGAAGTCCCCCACGAGGAGGCCACCAAGCGCCTGCTGGAGCGGGCCAAGACCTCGGGCCGCGCCGACGACACCGAGGACGTGATCAAGAACCGGCTGCGCGAGTACGAAGAGAAGACCTCGCCCGTGGCCGAATTCTACCGGGAGAAGGGGATCTACGTACCCATCCGGGGCGTGGGCGACATCGCGTCGATCAACAGGCAGCTGGAGGGCGCCATCGACGTCGAGCTGCGCAAGGTCCTGTTCAACGTGGTGCTGCTGGGCTACCCCGGTGCCGGCTGCGGCACCCAGGCCCGCTATCTCGCCGAGAAATACAAGCTGCTCTACATCTCCACGCGCGAACTGATCCGCACGGAGATCCGGGAGGAGACCGAGATCGGCAGGCTGGTGCAGCCGATCTTCGACCGGGGCGGCCTGGTGCCGGACGAGATCGTGATCCAGCTCATCGAGCGCCACATCCGCGAGCACCCCGGGACCCACGGCTTCGTCTTCAAGGGCTTCCCCCGCACCGTCGTCCAGGCGTACATCCTCGACGGGCTGCTGCGCAAGCTGGGCTCGTCCGTGTCGTTCATCGCCAACATCGACGTGCCGACGCTTGACCTCATCAAGCGCCTCGACGCCCGGGGCAGGACCGACCGCCGCATGAGCTACGACCTGGAGACCTCCACCATCGTCAAGCGCCTGGAAGAGCACGAGGAGAAATGCCTGCCGGTGGTGCGGTACTACGAGTCCCACGACACGGTGGTCCACATCGACGGCACCGGGACGACCGAAGACGTGATCGTGCGGCTGGCCGGACCGGTGGAGAAGGCGCGGCGGACGGCGCGGTAGCCGCCGGAGGCCGGCCTGGTCGACCGGGCCGGCGGCCCGGGACCGTTCCGCCCGCGGCCTGACCCGGTTCCGCCTTCAGCCTTGCCCGAATCCGGCCGAAAAGCGAGAATCGGCGGGCCGAGGGACCGTACCGAGCGAACCGGCACTCCAACCCCCGGGGCGAACCATGCGCAAGTACGTCATCATGGGCATCCAGGGCTGCGGCAAGGGCACCCAGGCCAAGCTGCTGGCCGAGAAATACGACCTGGTGCACATCTCGGTCGGCGACATCTTCCGCTGGAACGTGCAGCACCGCACCAAGCTGGGCGCGCGCATCAAGCGCATCGTCGCCCGCGGCGAGCTGGTCCAGGACGAGATCGTGGCCGACATCGTGGACAAGCGCCTGGCCGAGCACGACTGGAACTACGGCTTCATCCTCGACGGCTTCCCGCGCAACCCCAGCCAGGCGGAGTTCTTCCTCGAGAACTACGACATCGACGCGGTGATCAACATCAAGCTGCCCGACGCGGTCGTGATGAAGCGGGTCCTCTCCCGCCGGCTGTGCGAGATGTGCGGACTGGACTACAACCTGTTCTTCCACCGCCCCGAAAAGGATGACACCTGCGACGTGTGCGGCGGCCGGCTGGTCTCCCGGACCGACGACAAGGCCGAGGCGGTGCAGGCCCGCATCGCCGATTTCCACGCGAAGACCAAGCCCGTGCTGGACATCTTCGCCCGCAAGGAACTGATCCTCGACGTGGACGGCAACCGGGCGATCGAACTGGTGCAGCAGGAGATCAGGGCGCGGTTGGGCCTGGGTTAGCGGGACACGCCCGAATCAATGACGGCCTCGAGACGGCCGGACACAAGACTTCGAGGCACAACCGCAGGTGCTCACCGATTCTGCGAGCACGACCGCGACGGGGATCCCGGCGATGCTGACGAACATGCCTGCGATCCGGATGACGTTGGTCACCGTCGGGACCAGGTCCGCTCAGACAGGCAGCGCCGTCGCCACGCGCTCGAGCGCCGCCAGCAGCTCGTCCCGGTTGAGCGGCTTGGCGAGGTAACCGTCCATCCCGGCGTTCTGGCAGCGCTCGCGGTCGCCGGCCAGGGCGTTGGCGGTCAAGGCGATCACCGGGATGGCGTTCAGGGGCGCCGGCCGGCGGCGGATCGCGGCGACGGCGGCGTAGCCGTCCATGACCGGCATCTGGCAGTCCATCAGGACCACGTCGTACGGTCCCGCGTCCAGGGCCTCCAGGGCCGCTTTCCCGTCGCCGACCAGCTCGCAGGTGCAGCCGCAGGCGGTCAGCGCGCGGGCGACGACCTTCTGGTTGACCAGGTTGTCTTCGGCCACGAGCACCCGCAGACCCAGGTTGCGGGCGAGCCCACGCCGTTCCTGCCTGCGGGCGGGGCGCTCCGCGATCGGCTCGGCGCCGAGGGCAACGGCGCACGCTTCGGCGATCATCCTGCCGCGCAGCGGCTTGCGGACATGGCGCCGGGTGCGGCAGGTCTCCGAGGTCGCCCCCTCGCAGCCGGCGCACGACCCGAGCACGACCCAGCCGGCGGCAGCAAGCCGCGGTTGGTTGCACAAGCCGGTCATCCGGGCGTCCACCAGGACGATCTCGGGCGACCAGTCGGCGGCGGCGTCGATCCCGGCGCCGTCGGTGAACTGCCGCAGTTCCGTGGCGCCGCTGCGCAACGCGGCAGCCACGGCGGCAAAGGTCGGGGCATGGTCGGTGGCCACCAGGGCGCGGCGTGGCGTGACCTGAGGCCTGGCGGCGCGGCGTTCCGGCAGGACCGGCAGCGGCAGGCTGACCGTGAAGGTGCTGCCGACCCCCCGGGTGCTGGCCACGCCGACGTCGCCGCCCATGGCCTGGCAGATCCGGCGGACGATCGCCAGGCCGAGCCCGGTGCCGCCATGCGAGCGCGTGGTCGAACTGTCGGCCTGCCGGAACGGTTCGAAGATGTGACCCAGGGCCTCGGGGGCCATGCCCAGGCCGGTGTCGGCGACCGCGAACACCAGTCCGGTCTCCGCGGTCCAGCTGCTCGAGACGACCACCTCACCCGCGGTCGTGAACTTGACCGCGTTGCCGACGAGATTCAGCAGCACCTGGCGCAGCCGCGACGGATCGCCCTCCACCCGCGGCGGGACCGAGGCGTCCGGCAGGTGCACCAGCTCGATGCCCTTGCGCGCCGCCTGGCCGCCGAGCATCTCCAGCGCCTCGTCGACGGTGGCGCACGGGTCCAGCGACACTGCTTCCAGTTCCAGCTTGCCGGCCTCGATCTTCGAGAAGTCGAGGACGTCGTTGATCAGCGAGGTCAGCTGCTCGCCGGACAAGCGGATGGTCTCGGCGAAGTCGCGCTGGTCCCGGTCCAGGCTGGTGTCCAGCAGCAGGTCGGCCATGCCGATGACGCCGTTCATGGGCGTGCGGATCTCGTGGCTCATGGTCGCCAGGAACTCGCTCTTGGCGCGGGTGGCGGCCTCGGCGGCCGCCCGGGCCTCGCTCAGCTGGTGGGTGCGGGTCCGCAGATCGGCGTTGGCGTCGCGCAGGGCCCAGTACTCGCGGTGGAGCTGCTTCGAGGTCAGGAAGCAGAACCCGATGTAGAGCATCAGCAGCACGGCTGTGCCGATCTCGCCCACACCCGATCGGGAGACCAGCAGCAGGGCCGGCGGCAGCAGGATTATCGCCACGACGGCGCGCGAGACGCGCAGCAGCGGCGTCAGGACGGTCACGCTGCCCAGGGCGAAAGCAGCGGTGGCGACGATCGCCAGCAGGAAGGGCATGCTGGTCAGGCCCTGGGCGGCCATCGCGGCGGCGAACAGGCCCCAGCCCGCGCCACTGGCGATCGCTGAAGCGCCGAACCGGGACCGCCACCGCCGCGGGTCCGGCGCCGTGCCGACCCCGCGGATCAGCATCATGCGCCAGATGCCGATGGCGATGATGCCCAGGACCAGGGCACCGATCCACAGCCCGCCGCGGGCCAGCTGGCCGGTCGCCAGGGTGATGCCGACCGAGGCCACCGGGTACAGCACGGGACCCGCCCGGCCGCGCATGGCCAGGTCGTGATTGACGGACTGGTGGAACAGATCGCTTTCGGGTATCACGGGCAGCCGTCCCCCACGATCGAGGTCTGAGCCATGGATCGATAGTGGGATTTCGACCTTCCGGGAGGATATCTTTAAGGGATTTATGGGGATTACCCTTGTCTTGGCCTTGAATTTTGCGGGAATATGCCCTGAAATCCCACACGTACGGAAGTTGTGGATCAGGACCGCAAATCTTCGCTCCGGATCGGAGGGCACGGCCCAACCGGGACTGGAGACCATGAAGCAACCCATCACAGGTTTCCATCGGGACGAGGACGGCCACTGGGTGGCCGAACTGGCGTGCGGCCACGGCCGGCACGTGCGCCATGACCCGCCGCTGGTAGCACGGCCCTGGGTGCTGACCCCGGAAGGGCGGGCGGACCGGCTCGGCGAGGAATTCGAATGCCTGAAGTGCGCCGGTGGCGCCGACGGCTGGCACACCCTGGATCTGGGCGATGCCCAGTTGGCCGACGGGCCGCTGGCCCGGCTGGCGGCGGAGTTCGCCGCCGCCCATGCGGAGGCCGGCCGCCCGGCGAGCATGGCCCTGTTCGTGCGTCACGAGTCGGAGGGCCGCTTGCACTGCGCCGTGCGACTCTATTACTCGCCCGCAGCGACAGCGGCGGCTCGCACCGCCGGCGCGGTGCGGTGCCCGCGGCCGCAGCCGGACGGCCTCGGCCTGGTCGCCGGTGCGGACGAGGCCTGGCGCGCGCTGTTTCCCGAGCGCTGAAGCCCGGGCGAATGGCGGCCTAGCCGGCTGCCTCGTACGCCGCCTTCAGCCAGCCGATCAGCTCCGCGTCCACGTCCTTGGCGTCGGTGAGCTTCACCTTGTGGCTGCACATGCGCCCCGCCGGCTCGGCCAACAGGCGGTCCGAACCGGCCAGGTCCTTGAGGTTGATCCCCACCTCCACCCGCGTGTTGGTGGCCGGCCCGATCATGGCGAACTGCCGCTGGCGACGGTAGCTGACGTAGGTCTTCTTGGGCGCCTCCTCGAAGTCGCCGAACTTGCGCAGGGCCGCCAACAGCTTGTCGTGGATCGGCCGCAGGGCCGCCTTGGGGCCGGTGTAGAGCCCGTCGAGCACCTGCCCCGGCGCCTGGTCGGCGGCGGCGGCAGCCGGCCCCGCCGACTGGCGCACCGTGTGGACGAGAGTGTTGGCATCGCCGTGGCCCATGCCCAGGGTGGACTTGAGCATGGCAACCAGCTCGCCGTGCTTGGTCAGGCCGCTGTCCTGGACGATCCTGGTCAGCTGCGCGAGGGATTTCCCGGTCCGCTTCTCCATGTTGGCCAGCTGGGTGGCCACGGCCTTGTCGAGATCAGCCATCGCTGGTCCTCCTTGCGGGGTGTCTGGTGGTTGAAGGTGCCGCCCGCGACTCCTTGACCCTGAACGTGACGATCCTCGCGATCAGGTCCAGCGGCATAGGCTCGCCCAGCGGCAACTGGACCGAGCCCTTCGCGCTCTTGTACGGAGCCAGTTCGCGCCGGAACGCCGCGACGGCCGAGGATGTCGGGTAGAACCCGATGTGGCGCTTCCAGGCGGCGAAATGCACGAGATTCCCGCCGAGGACGAAGGTGGGGATGCCGTATTTCATCGCCTCCTGCGCATCCGGTGCGGCACGGGCGATCGTGGCGCGCACCTGCTGCAGGATCTCCTGCACCTCGTCGGGAAAGCCCGCGATGTACGCGTCGATGCCGGCGGTTGATCCTGATTGAGTACTCATGATCCGCTCCTCGCAGGGCTGCGTCCGGCAGGGCGTCGCCAGATCATACGCATACTGCCACCCACCGGCAAGCCGGGTACGGCCGCCATCGGACCGCCGGGCAGGATACATTGCGCCGCGAGCATTCCCAGGCCCGCTGTGCTATCGTTCCCTTGTGCCGCCGGCGCCGCTGGTCGGCCCGAATCCGAGCCGTCACCAGCCGGGAGATCGAGTCCATGACGCGTCTGCGTTTCATTGCCACCGTCCCTGTCATCCTGGACCTGCTCTGCAGCGCACCCATATCCCTCGCCCAGCAATCCGCCGCCGGCCCCGCCGTGATCGTGGCTGCGGCCACGCGGATACCCTTCCCCCTGACGGTGCAGGCGCTGGGCAACGCCCGGGCCAACGAGTCGGTGGAGATCCGGCCCCGCATCTCCCAGGTGGTCACGGCCATCCGCTTCGAGGAGGGGCAGGACGTGACCGCCGGCCAGGTGCTGGTGGAACTGGAGAACGCCGAAGCCGTGGCCGACGTGGCCGAGGCGCGGGCCGCCCTGGTGGACGCCGAGAGCCAGCACACCCGGGGCGAGGATCTGCACAAGCTCGAGCTGACCAGTGAGGCCGAGCTGGAGCAGCTGGCCGCCCGCCGGGACGCCGACCGGGCCGCCCTGGCCGCGGCCGAGGCGCGCCTGGCCGAGACCGTGGTGCGCGCGCCGTTCGCCGGGAAGGTCGGCCTGCGCCGGATCAGCCCGGGCAGCCTGGTGGGACCGAGCAACGTGATCACCACCCTGGACGACACCGACCCGGTGAAGCTGGACTTCGACGTGCCCGAGACGGCGCTCGCCAGGTTGGCGGTCGGCCTGCCGGTGGCGGCCCGCAGCGCGGCCTGGCCCGATTCGATCTTCCGCGGCACCGTGACCTCGGTGGACACCCGCGTCGACCGGATCAGCCGCACCATCACGGTGCGGGCCCTCGTGCCCAATCCCCGCGGATTGCTGCGTCCCGGCATGTTCCTGACCGTGGAGCTGCAGCGCGAGGACGTGCCCGCGCTGATGATCCCCGAGCAGGCGTTGGTGCCGGAGCAGAGCCGTCAATTCGTGCTGGTGGTCGGCGCCGACGGCCTGGTCGCCAAGCGCGAGGTGCAGCTGGGCCGGCGGCGACCCGGGCAGGTCGAGGTGCTGGGCGGGCTGGAGGCCGGCGAGCTGGTGGTGGTCGAGGGCACCCAGAAGGCACGGCCCGGCCAGTCGGTGACGATCACCGGTCAGGTGGAGGTCGCCCCGTGATCCTCTCCGACCTTTCGGTGCGGCGGCCGGTCTTCGCCTCGGTGATCTCGCTGCTGCTGGTGATCCTGGGCCTGGCGGCGCTGCTGGCCCTGCCGGTGCGTCAGTACCCGGCGATCGACCCGCCGGTGGTGACCATCGAGACCAGCTACCGCGGCGCCTCGGCCGACGTGATCGAGAACAAGGTCACCCAGGTGATCGAGGATCGCATCGCCGGCCTGGAGGGCATCCAGAAGTTGACTTCCAGCAGCAGCGACGAGCGCTCGGAGATCCGCGTCGAGTTCAGTCTCGACCGCGACGTGGACGAGGCGGCCAACGACATCCGCGACCGCGTGGCCCGGGTGCTGGAGGACCTGCCCGAAGAGGCCGAACCGCCCGAGATCGCCAAGGTCGACAACGACACGCGGCCGGTGATCTTCCTGAACCTGACCAGCGATGTGATGTCGAGTCTGGAGCTGACCGACTACGCCGAGCGCAACCTGAACGACCGCTTCGCCACCGTGCCGGGCGTGGCCCGGGTGCGCATCGCCGGCGCGCGCCGCTACGCCATGCGCATCTGGCTGGACCGCCAGACCCTGGCCGCCCACGGCCTGACCGTGGTCGACATCGAGAACGCCTTGCGGGCCGAGAACGTCGAGCTGCCGGCCGGGCGCATCGAATCGACCGAGCGCGAATTCACCCTGCGCACCGACACCGGCTTCACCACGGTGGACGACTTCCGCCGCCTGGTGGTGGGCCGGGGCGGTGACGGCCAGTCCATCCGCCTGGGCGCGGTGGCCGACGTGCAGCTGGGAGCGGAGAACGAACGCAGCATCGCCCGCGCCAACGCCGTGCCCGCCGTCACCATCGCGGTCGAGCAGCTCTCGACCGCCAACACCGTGGAGGTCTCCCGGGGCGTGCGCGCGGAGATGGAGCGCGTGGCCGCCGACCTGCCCCCGGGCATGCGGCTGGGAGTGAATTACGACCGCGCCGAGTACATCTCCTCCTCCATGAACGAGGTGGTCAAGGCCCTGGTCTTCGCCATCGTGCTGGTGCTGGTGGTCATCTACCTGTTCCTGGGCAGCGTGCGGGCCACCCTGGTGCCCGCGGTGGTGGTGCCGGTGTCGGTGGTGGCCACGTTCATGGTGATGGGCGCCCTGGGCTTCACCATCAACATCCTGACCCTGCTGGGACTGGTGCTGGCCATCGGCCTGGTCGTGGACGACGCGATCGTGGTGCTGGAGAACATCTACCGGCGGGTCGAGGAGGGGCAGCCGCCCCTGCTGGCGGCCCTCGACGGCTCGAAGGAGATCGGCTTCGCGGTGATCGCCACCACCCTGGTGCTGGTGGCGGTGTTCGTGCCGCTGAGCTACATCCGCGGCGACATCGGGCGCCTGTTCAGCGAATTCGGGCTGACCCTGGCCGCGGCCGTGTGCTTCTCCAGCCTGGTGGCGCTGACCCTCTCGCCCATGATGAGCTCGAAGCTGCTGCGCGTGCACACCGGGCGCACCGGCCTGGCCGACCGCCTGGACCGCTTCTTCCAGGGCCTGGCCGACACCTACCGGCGCCTGCTGGAGCGTTCGTTGCGGCATCCCTGGCGCGTGCTGGCGGGCGTGCTGCTGGTCTGCGGGGCCTCGGGCTTCCTGCTGCGCGTGATCCCGTCGGAGTACGCGCCGCCGGAGGACCGGGGCGTGCTCTACGTGATGATGCGCGCCCCAGAGGGCTCCAGCCTCGACTACACCGACCGCTACGCCCGCCAGGTGGAGGCCGTGCTCATGCGCGAGGTGGAGCAGGGACCGGCCCGGCGCATCCTGCTGCGGCTGCCCGCGGGCTTCGGCGCCACCGGGGAGGTGAGCTCGGCCCGGGTCATCATGCTGCTGAAGAACTGGGGTGAGCGCGACGAGTCGGCCCAGGAGATCGCGGCCCGTCTGCGGGGCGAGTTCGACGCCCTGCCGGGGGTGCGCGTCTCGGTGCTGACGCCCCAGGCCTTCGACATCCGCGGCGACGGGCGGCCGGTCAAGCTGGTGATCGGCGGCTCGGACTACGACCAGCTGCGCGAGTGGCGCGACCTGATGCTGGCGGCCATGGCCGGGATGCCCGAGCTGGTGGACATCGACAGCGACTACCAGGAACGCAAACCGCAGATGCGCGTGGGCGTGGACCGCGACCGCGCCGCGACCCTGGGCGTGTCCCTGGCCGCGGTCGGCCGCACGCTGGAGACCATGTTCGGCTCGCGGGTGGTGACCACCTACCTGGATCGCGGGCGCGAATACAGCGTGATCCTCCAGGGCGAGGACGCGGACCGGGCCAGCCCGGACGACCTCACCAACCTCTACGTGCGGGCCGCGGGCAGCGGCGCGCTCATCCCCCTGGCCAACCTGGTGCAGCTGACCGAGGTGGCGGGTCCGGAGCAGCTGAACCGCTTCGAGCGCATGCGGGCCATCACCGTCGAGGCCGCGCCGGCCGAGGGCGTGAGCCTGGGCCAGGCCGTCGACGCCCTGGAGGCCCGCGCCCGCCAGGTGCTGCCGGCCTCGGCGCGCCTGTCCTGGGACGGCGAATCGCGGGAGTTCCGGCGCACCGGCGGCAGCCTGCGCCTGACCTTCCTGCTGGCCCTGGTGATCGTCTTCCTGGTGCTGGCCGCCCAGTTCGAGAGCTTCGTGCACCCGCTGATCATCATGGTGACGGTGCCCCTGGCCCTGACCGGCGCACTGGTCGGCCTCTGGCTCTACGGGGCCAGCATCAACGTCTTCACCCAGATCGGCGGCATCCTGCTGATCGGGCTGGCGGCCAAGAACGGCGTGCTGATCGTGGAGTTCGCCAACCAGCTGCGGGACCGGGGCGTGGAGTTCAACGAGGCCATCACGGGCGCCGCCGCGGTGCGCCTGCGGCCCATCCTGATGACCAGCGCCAGCACCACCTTCGGCGCCCTGCCGCTCCTGCTGGCCACCGGGGCCGGCGCCGAGTCGCGGCGGCCCATCGGCATCGTGATCGTGTTCGGCGTGGTGGTCTCGGCGGTGCTGACGATGTTCGTGGTGCCGGCGCTTTACGCGATCCTGGCCAGGCGCACCAGGTCGCCCCAGCACCTGGCGCGGGTGATTGCGCGGCTGCGCGGGGAGACAGAACAATGACACGCGCAGTTGCGCCGCGCGTCGGGCCACCCGCTGGTTGCGGAGAGCATCGGCCGGCTCCCCGCCAGGGTGCGTTCCCCGCACATACGGGGATCAGCGTCGGTTGGTGCGGGAACTCCGCGATGGTATGCGAGCGCACCTTTGCCGATCTACCCCTTCATCAACTCCACCGACCGCTTCGGATTGATCAGCATGATCTCCGGATGCTTCGGGTTCGGGTCCGCCCCGTCGACGATCAGCCCGCGCACGTCGATCGGCGTCAGCGCCGGATCCAGCGTGAACAGCTTGGCCGCCAGGTTCAGCACGTTGGGCGAGGCCATCGAGGTGCCGGACATCTTCATGGTGCCGCCGCCGGGCACGGTGCTCTCGACCTGGAAGCCGTTGGCGTAGATGTTCACCAGCCGGCCGCCGCTGGTGAACCCGGTCGGGTCGCCGGCCTGGTCCACCGCGCCGATGACCATCAGGTTGGGCAGGTCGAAGCTGCTGGGGATCACCACGTCGAACTCCACGTCGTTGTCGTCGTTGCCCGCGGCGGTGACGAAGAGGATGCCCGGAGAGTCGGTCATGGCCTGCTTCAGGCCGTCGCTGAGGACCCCGATCATTTCGCGGGCCATGGCCGCGCGCTCCTCGGCGTCCTTGCCGACGCCGTTGGCCTCGAGCCCGCCCTCGATCTCCTTGAAGGTCCAGCCCCAGCTCATGTTCACGCAGCGCACCCCGGCGTCGCGGAAGTACCTGGCCGTGCGCACGTAGCCGTCGGCCATGCGCTTGGCCGTCTCCACGGTCATGGCCTGCGGGGTCTGGTGGTAGTCGAAGGTGATGCGCGCCACCAGCACCTGGGCGTAGGGATTGCCGCGCACCGAGATGCCGGCCACGTGGGTGCCGTGGGCATAGAGGCTGCCGAAGCTGAGGGAGGTCATGAAGCCGCCCACGTCCGCCGCCGGCATCGAGGACATCTGCTTGCGCACCGCGCCGGCAGCCTCGCTGTCGACGGCGCTGGTCAGGTCCACGAAGCCCTGCATGTAGCCGAAGACCGCCTCCAGCTTGCCCTGCTGGTCGCCCAGGGGATGCAGCAGTTCGGCGGTGGCCACGCCGTCCAGATCGAAGGCGATGCCGTGCACGTCGTCGATGAAGCCGTTGCCGTCGGTGTCGGCGCCGTCGAGTTTCTCGGCCGCGTTGGTCCACACCTGGTCGCCGAAGACCGCCGTGTCCACGCCCGAGTCCCAGATGCCCACCACCAATGGCGCCAGGCCCTGACCCGGCTCGAGGGTCACCTCGCGGGCCGGCCAGATGTCGGTCTTGACGGTCTGGTTGCGCTCGATGGCCTCGCCGTAGACCTTGGCCACCGTCGGGTTCAACGGCAGCACCGTGTCGACCGCGTAGCGCATGCCCAGCAGCTGACCCGCCAGGTCGCTGCTCAGCGAGCCCATGGCCTCGGCTGCCGGATTGATGCGCGAATCGATCATGCCGACGACCAGGTTCTCGCTCAGGAACTCGGCGCGGCCCTTGCCGCTCTTGACGGCGTCCTGCACCACCTCCCAGGGCAGCGCGGCCACACGGGTGGTCAGCTCCTGCTCGAACCCGGCCTCCGACCCGGTCTTGGCCCGGGAGGCGATCAGCGAGCGGTTGACCAGGCCGTTCATCAGCCGGGCCGACTCCTTGTCCTCCAGCTCCTGTCCCTTGTCCATCCAGGCCAGGGCGTCCTGGTCGCGCCCGTCCATCATGGCAACCAGGGCCAGGGCGCCGTACTTGCCCTGCAGGGTGGCCTCGTCCTGGATGTCGTATTTGGCCAGGTCGTCCTCGAGATCCTGCCGGTAGGCGTCCTTGAGCGACGCCATCTGCGCCGGGTCGGCGAACATCGCGCTCGCGGTGCCCTGCAGCGGATAGGTGTGCACCGGCAGGTCGTCCAGCGACGCCACGGGGATCTTCGCCGGCACCGCCGGCGGAGCCGCCTCGGTCTTGACACCGTTGCCGCCGCCGGAACAGGCGGCCAGCAGCAGGAGCGAAAGGATCGCAAGGACGGAGCCGAATCCGGCGCGGCGCGGGTGCATCATCACGTCACTCTCCCTGGCAGATGAACGAAGACGGTCGACAACCGCCCGAAGATAACCCCCCGAGCCCGCCCGCGCACCGCAATCCTGCCCCGGATAAGCTAAACCGCTCCCCATCCCTTCCGATAATGGACAGGAGCATCCGGGACCCGGTGGGCCCGGAGCCTGCCGTGCATCAAGGGCCAGACCGGAGGAAGTGCATGTCCACGCGTCAGTTGCAGACCAAGACGACCGGAACGCTGGCGCTCCTGAGCGTCCTGGCGCTGATCGCTGTCGGCGTGACCTGGCGCCCTGCGGGGGGCGACGGGAACGCGGCCGCCCTGGCCGCCGGCCAGCAGGCACGGCTCGCGGACATGGACCGGCAGCTGGAGCAGCTGATCTCGGCCGAGGACTTCGGCGCGGTCACCGCCGCGCGCAGCAGCCTCAGCCGCTCGGTGCTCGCCTTCGACCGCACCCTCGAGGTGCTGGTGCACGGCGGCACCCTCGCCGGCGACGACGGACGTCCGGACAAGGTCAAGGCCGTGCGCAGCGACGCTGCGCGGCGCGCGCTCTCGGGCGCCTCGGCCATCTGGCTGCAGGTGGGGCTGCCGCTGGCCGACCTGGCCGCCGGCGACTACTCGGTGTTCAGCGCCGCCGGGCAGCAGGCCATGCGCGGCCTGCGCGACAACTCGGGCGAACTGTCCACCCACCTGGCCGCCGTGACCGCCGCCTGCGACGGCACCACCAGCACCACCGGTCCCAGTGCGCTGATCGCCCGGACGGTTGCCGGCGTCTGCCTGCTGGCCCTGTCCGTGGCGATGGTCCTGCGCCGCCGCGCCCTGCGCCCGGCCGCGCCCGGCCGGCAGTCCAGCGGCGGCGGCCTGGCCCCCGCCGGCGCCGTCTCCCGCTGGAGCGCGGCACCGAAGGCCCCGGCACCCCGACCGGTCGCGCCGGCCCTGCCCTACAAGTCGCCCCTCGACTTCGAGGACGTCTCGGCCGCGGTCGACCAGATGACCGTCGACATGAGCACCATCGCCGCCAGCACCGAGAAGATGCGCACCGCCATCGACTCGGTGGGTGTGGCCCTGCAGGGCATGATCTACCGCCTCAACGACCTGGGCGACGACACCGCCGAGGGCTACCGCCTGGTGCGGGGCGCCAACAACGCCGCGGGCTACACCAGCCAGGTGGCGGCCGAACTGGCCGACAACGTGCGCGAAATGGGCGCCGTGGTCACCCGCGTCACCAACCTGGCCCAGAAGTGCCGCCAGACCGCCGCAGCCATCGACCAGGAGGCCGCCCAGACCGGCCGCACCGGTGCCGACTTCAACGGCGCCGTGGCCGGGCAGGTCAAGGCCCTGGCCGCCCAGACCTCCAACGCCACCGCCGAGGTGGAGCAGACCGTTTCGGAGATGCTGGCCCGCACCCGCGAGTACGAAGAGTCGGTGGCCCAGATCCTCAAGCACGTCAGCGCCATCCACCGGGTCAGCCAGAACCTGGGACAGGTGGTGCTGGATCCGCCGGTCTCGGCCGTGGTCGGTGCCCCGCGCCTGCGGGCCCAGGTGGCCGAGCCGGTGAGTGCGCCGGTCGCCGCGCCGGTCGCGGCATCGGCAGCCGCACCGCGCCCTGAGGTCGCCGCGGTCGCCCCGGAACCCGAACCCGAAGAGGCACCCGAGCCGACGACCGCCGAATTGGCCGACGAGACCGCCGCCGCCATCGAGGACGAGGCCGAGCCGGAAGCGCCGGAGTTCGCACCGGACTCGGACGAGATGCCCGAGTACCAGAAGCCGAAGGTGACCTTCTCCCTCGATGCCCACGAAGCGGACGCACCGCCGCCGTCGCCGGTGGCACGACCCAGCGTGTTCATGCTCAACCGGCCGCGGGTCCCCGAGGCCGCCGTCGCCGCGCCGGCGCGGGAGCCGGCCGCGCCCGCGATGCCCGTGGCCCCAGTCGTTCCCGTCGCCCCGCCGACCGCGAGCTTCGAGTCCTCGGTGGGGTCGGCCGTGGAGCCGGAGCCTGTCGAGGACGCCATCGAGGTGGACGAAGCCCCGGCCGCGCCGGAAGCGGCCGACGACGCGGGGGCCGAGCCCGCCGTCTCCACCGGCCCGCGGCCCAACATCTTCATGCTCAACGACCCGAAGCAGACCCCGAAGCCCCCCGTCACGGTCTAGGGCGAAGCCGGCCCGGAGCCCCCCGGTCGGACCCGCACGGACCGGGCGTCCGACTTTTTCTGGCGGAGCATTGCGGTTCCCGTTCCCCGATGTCGCAAGTACCGACAAAGGACCCTTGGCCTCGATCCGGGGCCGGGTCCGAACCCGTCGCGAAAGGACACGGACATGAAATCAATGCTCATCGCCACCCTGCTCCTGCTCGCCGCCGCGGCCCAGGCGGCACCCTGGCCGTCGGCCGGCGACCGTGGGCTCGCCGTCACGCCGGCAGGAAGCAAGGCGGTCGACAAGGCCGTCTGCAGCCTTGGCAACGATACGGAGGAATACGACGGCTCGTACGTCGCCAACCATGCGGGCCCCGAGTCCTACGCGATCCTGATCGATCCGGCCACCTGCCCGACCTGCGGGCTCGGCATCAGCCTGGAGACCACCTACTTCGTGCTGCAACTGCAGGCGGCCGCCGTCTTCCAGCTCACGGTCTCGGTGGCCGATGTGGTCGACCTCGGCGGGGGCTGCTACTCCCCCGGTGCGGAGCAGGTCTCCTATGGACCGAACAACGTGCCGTCCAACGGCTTCGCCGGCGGCTGGATCATCAGCATTCCCTGGAACTCGAGCTGCCTCGATCCGGGCCAGCCGTACTTCCTGGTCCTGACCTTCCCGGCGACCGGCACCGGCGTCATCGGCCCCAAGATCGACTCGGACGGAGTGACCCCCTGCCGGGGTTGGCGCAACACCGGCAGCGGCTGGACCGATCTGGCGTCCGCAGGCTTCGCCGGCGACGTCCGCATGTGGACCGAGGTCAACTGCTGCACCGAGCCCGTGCCTGTGGACCTCACGAACTGGGGCAACCTGAAGTCCATGTTCCGTTAGGACTGGGGTGACCCGGCGCCAGGGGCCGCCGACCTGCGCGGAGGCGGCCCCGCCGCAACGATCCGGACCGGGACCACCGGTCCGGTTTCGTGTATGATGGCCTGCCTGCGCACCGCCACCTGCGAACCCCGGAGGACCCATGGACGCCGCCGACTTCCGCCGCCACGGCCACGAGCTCGTGGACTGGATCGCCGAGTACCTCGAAACCAACGAGCAGCTGCCGGTGATGGCCCGCACTGCGCCCGGCGCCGTGGCCGCCACCCTGCCGACGCGAGCGCCCGAGGACGGCGAGCCCATGGAGGCGATCCTGGCCGACTTCCGCCGCGACATCCTGCCCGGCGTGACCCACTGGAACCACCCGCGCTTCTTCGCCTACTTCCCGGCCAACAACAGCTACCCGGCGATCCTGGGCGAGCTGCTTTCGGCCGGGCTGGGCGTCAACGCCATGCTCTGGCAGACCAGCCCCGCGGCCACCGAACTCGAGCAGGTGGTCATGGGCTGGCTGGCCGACCTGGTGGGGCTGCCGCCCGGCTTCCACGGCTGCATCCAGGACACCGCCTCGACCGCGACCCTGACCGCGCTGGTCTGCGCCCGCGAGCGCAGCACCGCCTTCGCGGTGAACCGCGACGGCTTCGCGGCGGCAGGCCGGCTGCGCATCTACGCCTCCCGCGACGCCCACAGCTCGGTGGTCAAGGGCGCGCGCATCGCCGGCTTCGGCGACGACAACGTGGTGCTGGTGGACCTGGATGCCGAACGCGCCATGGACCCGGCCGACCTGGAGCGCCGCATCGCCGCCGACCTGACCGCGGGCCTGGTGCCCTGTTGTGTGGTGGCAACGGTGGGCACCACCGGCTCGACGGCGATCGATCCGCTGGCGGCGATCGGACCCATTGCCGCGCGCCACCAGCTGTGGCTGCACGTGGACGCGGCCCTGGCGGGGACGGCGGCCATCCTGCCCGAGAAGCGCTGGATCCTCGACGGCATCGCCCACGCCGACTCGCTGGTCTTCAACCCCCACAAGTGGCTGTTCACCAACTTCGACTGCTCGGCCTGGTACGTGAAGGACCCCGCCCACCTGGAGCGCACCCTGGCCATCGATCCCGAATACCTGAAAACGGACCAGGACACGCAGGTGCGCAACTTCCGCGACTGGGGCGTGCCGCTGGGCCGCAGGTTCCGGGCCCTTAAGCTATGGTTCGTGCTGCGCTCGTACGGCGCGCGGCGCCTGCGGGAGATGGTGGCGGCGCACATCGCCCTGGCGGAGGAGTTCGCCGGCTGGATCGACGCGGCCGACGGCTGGGAGCGCCTGGCGCCGGTGCCGCTGAACACGGTGTGCTTCCGACTGCGGCCCGCCGGCGCGGACCTGGAGACCTGCAACCGCCTGAACAAGGCGCTGCTGGATCGGGTCAACGCCGAGGGCACCACCTACCTGACCTTGACCAAGCTCGACGGGGTGACCACGCTGCGGCTGGCGGTGGGGCAGACGAAGACCGAGCGGCGGCACGTGCAGGAGGCGTGGGCGGCGCTGCGGCGGGAAGCGGCCGCGCTGCTGCGGTAGGTTCGCGCGGTTGGCGGAACCGTTGCCAGCAGCCGGCCGCCATCAATGCAAGTTATTGTAAAATAATATATTATCGTCATTTCCCGAATTCGATTGACGACCGCGACAGCGATTCCCTAGGATAGCGGAGTGAACCCTTCCCCATTCCCGATGGAGGTTCCGCAATGCGCAAAATCCTACCGGTTCTCGCCATCCTCGCCGTCTTTGCGACCGGTTTCGCCGTCGGCTTCGACACCCCGCCCGCGGCCGCGGCCGGCGGCACCACCTGCTTCTGGACCTGCGGCTGCAACGGCGTGCCCATCAAGTGCTGCGTCACCCCGCTCGGTGTCGTCTGCAAGCCCGATCCGCGCAGTCCGATTCAGTGCCCGCACATCGCCGACTGTTGATCAGCGCTCGCTGATCGAGTTCACGGGGGCGTCCTGGGGCCGGATCCGGCCGCAGGGCGTCTTCGCTTCCCTCCTGGACGCTCGAGGTGCCGATGAAAATCCTGAAGCCTCTCGGCTGGCTGGTCCTGGTCTTCCTGTTCGGCGTCGGCGGCGTCCTCGTCGGCAGCCGCGTGCGGGATCGGGTCACGCCCGTGGCCTCGCCGGTCATGCCGGAGGAACTTGCCCGCCACCGGCTGCCGGTCGGTGAACCGTTTCCCGCGGTCCCGCTGCAGGACGCCGCCGGCCTGACCCGCTCCAGCACCGAGCTGGTCGGGGGCGGCAGCGTGGTGCTCTTCGTGGACCTTGAATGTGAGCCGTGCACGGACCTGGTCCTGCGCTGGCAGGCCGCCCTGGACGCCGGCGCCATCGCACCCGGCACGGTGTGGGGCGTGAGCTACTACCCGCGCCCGGACATCGAGGACTACCGGGACCGGCACGCCCTGACCATGCCCATCTACGGCGACAGCCTGCAGGTCTTCCGCAGCGAATACCTCGTGGAGCACTTCCCCCTGGCGGTCACCGTGGGAGGATCGGGCCTGGTGCGCGGGACCAGCTACGACTCGGTGTCACCCATCGACTTCGGCGAACTGGCGGCGAAGCTGGGGCGCTGAACCGGTTCGTGCGGCAAGCGTGCATCGCCTCAGCGGCCGCCCCCGGAGGCGAGGCCGGAAAGGTCAATGAGCATGGCCAGCGCCGATCTTCCTCCCGGACCCGATCCCGACCTGACCGGCGAACCCCGCTGGCAGCGCCTGCGTCGGCTCTTCTCCGCCGTCGACGGGTTGGCCGCCGCCGAACGCACCGCCTTCATGGACCGCGAGCTGGCCGACGAACCGGTCCTGCGCGGCGAACTCGAGGAACTGCTGCAGGCGGATGCCGGCGCGGGCGACTTCCTGATGGAACCGACCGGCGGCGGCGCGGCCCGCATGATCGGCCCCTACCGCCTGCTGGAGGTGCTCGGCGAGGGCGGATTCGGCGTCGTCTACCTGGCCCAGCAGCTGGAGCCCATCAGCCGCCGGGTGGCCCTGAAGCTGATCAGGCCGGGCATGGACACGCGGCGGGTCATCGCCCGCTTCGAAGCCGAGCGCCAGGTCCTGGCCTCGCTGGACCATCCGGGCATCGCCCGCGTCCTGGACGCCGGCGAGACCGCCGACGGACGCCCCTACTTTGCCATGGAATATGTCCAGGGCGTGCCGATCACCGTCTACGGCGTGCGCGCCGACCTGGATCTCCGGGCTCGACTGCTCCTGTTCCTGCAGGTGTGCGACGCGGTCCAGCATGCGCACCAGGCCGGGGTGATCCACCGCGACCTCAAGGCCTCGAACGTCCTGGTGACCGAGCAGTCGGGAACGCCGTGTCCGCGGGTCATCGACTTCGGCATCGCCAAGGCGACCGGCCCGGGCACCGAGGAGAACACGGCCACCATCGCCGGTACGGTGCTGGGTACCCTCGGCGCCATGAGCCCGGAACAGGCGGGCGCCATCAGCGCGAAGGTGGACATCCGCTCGGACGTCTATTCGCTGGGCGTGCTGCTGTTCGAACTGCTGACCGGCGTCCCGCCGTTCGATCCTGTCCGCCTGCGCGGCCTGACCTGGCTCGACGCGCTGTGCGTGATCCGTTCGGAGGACCCGCCGCCGCTGGCCGCCCGCGCGGCGGCGGATCTGCCCCCGACCTGGCGGCGCAAGCTGGACGGCGAGCTGGGGTGGATCACCGCACGCGCCATGGCCAAGGAGCCCGACGGGCGCTACGCCACGGTCTCCGAGTTCGCGGCGGACATCCGCCGCCACCTGGCCGACGAACCCGTGTTCGCCGCCGCACCGGGCACCGCCTACCGCGCCCGCAAGTTCGTGCGCCGCCACCGCGCGGCCGTGGGCGCGGCCGCGGTCGTGACACTGGCGCTCCTGGTCGGCCTCACCGTCAGCACCTGGGGCCTGGTGCGCGCCCGGCGGGCCGAGGCGACCGCCGCCCGCGAGGCCGCCGTCGCCGCGGCGGTGAACCGCTTCCTCAACGACGACCTGCTGGCTTCGGTCGCCCCCTCGGCCCGCCGCGGACGCGGTCGCGACGTGCTGATGCGCGAGGTCCTGGATACGGCCGCCGAACGCATCGACGCGGCCGCCGCCCCGGGCGGGCCCCTGGCGGACGAGCCCGCGGTCGAGACGTCCATCCGCGTCAGCCTCGGCCAGACCTACCTGGCCCTCGGCGAGTATGCCACCGCCGAGCCCCACCTGCTGCGCGCCCTCGAATTGCAGGAGGCCGAACCGGAAGACACCGCGCTCGCCGCCCGGCTGGCCAACCTGGGTCAGCTGCACCAGCGCAGCGGCGACTACGCCGAGGCCGAAGACTTCCTGACCCGCGCCATCGCCGTGCGCCGCCGCGTTGCGCCCACTGACACCGTGATGATCCACAGCACCGAGTTCGAGCTGGCCACCGTCTACCGCCACACCGGCCGCCTACGCGAAGCCGAAGCCATCTACCTGCCGATGCTGGAGTACCTGCAGCGGCGGCTCGGGCCCGACGCCGACCGCACCCTTTCCTGCCAGATCAATCTGGCCAGCCTCTACCAGGAGACCGGGCGTCTGGCCGCCGCCGAGAGCCTGCAGACCCTGGTCCTGGCTGCCAGCCGCCGCGTCGAAGGGGACGAGGCGCCGGCCACCCTCTTCGCCATGAACAACCTGGCCAACACCATGTCCAGCCGGGGCGAGATCGACGCCGCCCGCATGCTGATGGAGCAGACCCTCGCCCTCAAGCGCCGGGTCTTCGGGCCCGAGCACCCGAGCACCCTCAATTCCCTGGCCGGACTGGCCGAGCTGCACACCAGCGCCGGCGCCTTCGCCGACGCCGCGGGGTTCTTTCGCGAGGCCATCGACCTGCGGACCAGGGTCCTGGGTCCTGCGCACCCCACAACGCTGGAGGCGCAGGTCGGCCTGGCCCTGGCGCTGGCGCTGCAGGGTCCGACTGCAGAGACGCGCGCCCTGGCCGAGGCCGCCCACGCCAGCTGCGACTCGATCCTGGGCGAGCACGATGAGGTGACGCTCTGGGCGCTGCTGGTGCGGGTCATGGCGGAACAAGCGGCCGGGTCGGCCGATCCGGCGTGGTCGGAGGCGACCCTGCGCGGGATCATCGCCGCCGCCGACCCCGGCGACGCATCCGATTCGTTCCTGGCCGCCCTGGGCAGAACCCGCCTGGCGCAGCTGCTGGCCGGGCAGGGCCGCTGCGCCGAGGCCTCGGCGCTCCTGCGGCGGGCGCTGCCGGCATTGCCTGTCTGGGAAGCTCCGGCCCGCCTGGCGGCCCATGACGCGGCGGCGGCCTTCGAGCCTTGCCGGGCGGCGGCGGCGGACACCGTCCTGGGCCCGCTGGCGGCCGAACTGGCGGCCCTCGCCGCCGACCGCTAGGACCGGCCTACTCCCGGGACAATTCGGCGAACAGCCAGGCCCGGGCGAACGCCCAGTCGCGCAGGACGGTGCGCGCCGAGGCCCCGAGCACCTCGGCCACCTCCGTCACCTCCAGACCCGCGTAGTACCGCAGCTTGACGACCTGGGCCACCCGCGCGTCATGCGCGGCCAGGCGCTCGATGGCCGCATCGAGGGCGAGGATCGTCTCGGGCTCGCGGTCGTCGGCCAGGTCGGCGACCTCGACCAGGTCCAGGGGCACGCGCAGCGCCGGCCGGCCGGCCTCGTCGCCGCCGCGCTTGACCCGCGCCCGCGCGCGCGCCCGCTCGATCAGGATGCGCCGCATGGCCTCCGCCGCCGCCACGAAGAACTGGCCGCGGCTGTCCCAGGCCCCATCCCTGGCCGGCGCCAGGCGGAGGTAGGCCTCGTGCACCAGTTCGGTGGTCTGCAGGGTGTAGCCGGGGCGCTCCCCGCGGATGCGGGCGTGGGCGATGGAGCGCAGCTCGTCGTAGACGAGGGCAAAGAACTCGTCCGAGTCCCGGACAGGGTCGGGCTGACGAATCATCGGCGGTCGCTGCCCCCGGATCGCGTTCTCGGCATGACCGACAGGCCGGCCGGACCGCGGGGCGGCCGGCCGGCCTGCCGGCAGGGGCAGGATAGATACTCTGAAGCGGGGCCGACGGCCAGCGGAGCCGCGGCCCCCGGTCGGTCAGCGCACCACCACCGTCCGGGCCGTGCGCACCTCGACCCGCCCACCCTGGCGGATCTCCGCGCGGGCCAGGTACACGCCGCTGGCCGGACGGCCGGCGCTCGTGCTTCCGGCGAACCGGTGGTGTCCGGCCGCCAGTTCGCCCGACTGCAGGACCGCGACCTGGCGACCGCGCAGGTCGTAGACCTTGACCTCGACCTCGGCCGCGGCCGGCAGATCCAGGGCGAACGCCAGGTCGGCGCCGGCGCCGCTGGCCCGGACGAAGCGCAGGACCGTGCCCGGGGCCGCGTCCGGATCCACGGCCGACAGATCGCTGGAAAACAACACGCGCACCTGATCGGGGCGATAGTCGACAATCGCTTCGCCGGCCAGGGGTGCGCCGTTCCAGGTGACGGTGGTGAAGGTACCCACCACGGTCGCGGCGGTCAGGATGACGAAGACGCTCCCTGGCGGCGGCGGCGCCCCGGGGTTGACCCGCAGGTCCAGGGCTCCGGCCAGGGTGGCCGTGCCGTCGACTTCCACCAGGTCGCCGAAGAATAATCCGGTGCCGTCGTCACCCAGGTCGACGATCAGGTGGGCCTGGCTGGACGCGGTGATCGATCCGCCGAACTCCAGCGTGCCGATGGATCCGCTGGGCGCGCCGGGATCCAGCGACCCCGCGCACGCCACCGGCCCGACGACCCGGCCGCGCCCGCGCAGGAAGCTCGACGCGGCCACGTCCAGTCCGCCGGACTGGAGCAGGCCGTCGTCCAGGACGATCTCGCCGAGATTGACCGCCGTGCTGGGCGTCAGCAGGCTGCCGCCGCGGGTCAGGGCGAGGGAGCTGCCGGCGTAGATGCCGACCCGCGGCAGGGTGACCGCCCCGATCACCGGCACGCTGATCACGCCGCCCGAGTCGGCGACGACGGTGCCCGTGCCGCCGGCACCCTCGTTCCGGCCGCCGATCCAGAGACGGTCGCCCGCCTGCAGCAGGGACCCGGGCCCGCGGACCGTGGCCTGACCGGTGCTGCCGGCCTCGCTGGCCACGGCCATCGCTCCCAGGATCGCCTGGGAGCCGCCGCTCACCGCCAGCTCGCCGTGCCCCCGCACTCCCAGGCTGATGGACCCGCTGCCGGACAGGGTGGCCAGCGAGTCCACGATCACGGTGCCCACCGCGCCGGTCGAATCGCCGAGCGTGGTGAACCCGGCGCCCATGGGAAACGCCGTGCCCGGCTGGGTCAGACGCAGCGTGCCTCGGCCGCCTCGTCCCACCGCGAGCTGGGCGCTGCCGGCCGGCGTGCTCGGGCCGACGCAGGCGGCACCGCCGCTGATGGCCAGCTCCGGCGCGCCCACCTGGCTGGAGACCACCAGCGCCTTGCCGGTCGGCCAGAGGAACGCCCCGCCGTTGACGTGGGTCAGCCCGCCGCGCAGGTCCAGGGGCATGCCGGCCGTGGGCCAGAACTTGATGCCGCCGTTGACGCGGAAGGTGGCGCCCTCGGCCACGCGCAGAAGGCTGCCGGCGTCGTTGTCCTGGTCGCCCACGTCGCAGCGCCCGCCCACATGGACCCACGAACGCCCCCGCACGTACAGTTCGGCGTGGCCTGCGGTCACCGTCTCGTAGAAGTTGAAGCCGATCCACAGGTGGTTGCCCACGTTCAGGCGGGAGGTGCCGAAGGACGCGGTCGGTCCCACGTTCAGGTAGGCGTAGGCGGTGCCCAACTGCGCCAGCATCAGGTTGTTGGCCACGTTCAGGTAGCCGCCGTTGCGCACGTAGATGTTCGTGCTGCCGCCGACCCCCGCGATCATGCCCTCGGAATTCGCCACCCCCCCCACCACGCGGATCGTGCTGTAGGCCAGGGTCATGGCGTTGCGCCCGGCGATGTCGATGGTGGCGATGTCGTCGGGGTCCATGGCCACCTGGATGGGCCAGCCCCCGCCACTGCGGTCACAGGTGTAGAGGGCCCCGCCGAAAACGTCCAGGTAGCTGATGCCACCCTCGCCGATCACGTCGCCCCCGGTGCCGTTGTAGTTGCGGTTGCCGCTGGAGGCGGACGTCAGCTGGGCCGACCCCGCCAGCAAGTCGCTGGTCAGGGTCAGCCGGGTCAGGGCGCCCTCGAGACCCAGGCTCAGATAGCCGCATTGCAGCGACCCGTAGGCCAGGTTCAGGGTCGCGGTGCCCGGCACCGCCCCGATCAGCAGCTCGCCGGTGTTATGGGGCGAGTCCAGGCTGAAGGTCACCGGACCGCCGCCCACCACGGTGAGGGCCGACTGGGGCACGGTCGCCGTGTACCTCACCGTGTAGGCGCCGGACGCATTGTAGTAGAGATTGTCCGCCAAAGTTGGCACGCCCGGCGGCGTCCAGCGGGCTGCCTCGTGGACGTAGCCGTTGATCGGCACGTTCCAGGCGTAGTTGATGAAGCCGCAGGCCGAAGGCGGCGCCGCCAGCAGGACCAGCGCGGCGGCCAGGGCCACGACGGCCGCCGGACCGGCGCGACCGGCCCACGAGTGAATCACGGTGTTCATGTTTCCCTCCGTCTGAATGGGGATGCCGACGCTCCTGCATGCGCCGGATCTGCCGGTCAGGTGACACGTATGCGCGGACGGGAGCCACGACCGGGGGCCCGGACCCGGGGTTGACTCACGGGCCCGACGCGCTACCTTGGGGACCTCTCCCACAGTTCCGCAGCGATGCGGCCGCAACGATCGGACCCGGCGTGCCCCTGCTGACCCTGCGTGCAAAGGTCTTCCGCAAGGCCATGCTCTGGCCGCTGGCGGCCACCGGCCTGGGACTTGTCCTTTTCCTCTGGCGTTTCGACCCGGCCGTCGTCCCCCCGCGCAACTTCGACCAGCTGCTGGCCGCCGGCGGCGACCCCGCCATGAACACCCTGGGCTGGGAGTACTTTCGCAGTGAACCCTGGTCCTGGCCGCCGGGACGCTGCGTGAGCTACGGGGCACCCTTCGGCAGCAGCATCGGTCTGGTCGATGCCGTTCCCCTGCTGGCCCTGCCCGGCAAGCTGTTCGCAGGCGGCCGCACCGGTCCCTGGCAGTACTTCGGGTCCTGGATCCTGGCCACCTACCTGCTGCAGGCGCTCGTGTCCTGGCACGCGGTCGGGCTGGTCCTCCGGCACAACCTGCCGCGCCTGGCGGCCACCGCGCTGCTGCTGCTGATGCCTTCGTTCCTGACCCGCACCGGCCACATGGCCCTCAACGCCCACTGGCTGGTGCTGCTGGGCCTCGTGCTCTACGGTCGCGGCGCCGGTCCGGCGGCCTGGCTGCTGCTGGCGGGCGTCGCCTCGCTCAGCCACCCCTACCACGCCTTCATGGTGCTGGTCGTGGCCGGTGCCTGGCAGCTGAAGGCCTGGCTGGTCGATCGCGTGACCACCCTCCTGCGGGTCCTGGCCATGCTGCTGGCGCTGTCGGCGCTGGTGGCGGCGGGCTGGTGGATCTCCGGGATGTTCGTCTACGGCCTGGGCGCCAACGACGAGGTCTACGGCTTCGGCCGGTTCAGCGCCAACCTCAACACGCTGATCAACCCTCTGCGGCATGCGCGGCTGCTGCGGCCGCTGCCGCTTGTCTATGCGGAACAGGTCGAAGGCTTCAACTATCTGGGTCTGGGGCTGCTGCCGCTGTGGTTCCTGGCGGCGGCGCGCTCGCTACCGAGCCGTGCGGCCTGGCGGCGCTTCGGCCGGCACTGGCCCCTGCTGCTGGTCCTGGCGGGGCTGACGCTCTTCGCCCTCAGCCAGCGGATCACCTGCGGCGACCGCGTGTTGCGGGAAGTGGAGCTCCCGGGATCCCTGCTGCCTTTGACCAACGCCTTCCGGGCCTCGGGCCGGCTGCTGTGGCCGGTGACCTATGCCGGCACCCTGTTCGCCTTCTGGTCCCTGGGCCGGACGGTCGGGGTGCGCCTGCAGACGGCGATGCTGGCGATCCTGTTGCTGGTGCAGATCATCGACCTTGGCCCCACCCTGGGCCGTCGGACGCATTTCCACCAGGAGCGGATCGACTCCCGCCTGGCCGATCCCGCCTGGCCGGCGGTGATGGCCCGCACCGAACGCCTGTTGACGGTGCCTCCGCTGGAGGCCGGCACCCAGTTCCCTTACGATTTCCGGGACCTGGACCTGCCCCTGGTCAGTCGCGGGGTGCCGACCTCGGCCGCATACCTGACGCGCAATGACGCGGCCCTCGCCCGGCAGTGGACCACCGAATACCTCGCCGATCTGGCCCGCGGCCGGCGGCTCGAGCCCGGCACGACCCTGGTCGTGCGGGACACTGCTCTGGTGCCCTGGCTCGCGGCCCTCACGCCGGACTTCACCGCCTACAACCTCGACGGCTTCCGGGTCCTGGTCGACAGCTCGATCGTCCTGCCCGGGGCGCTGGCCTACCTGCCGCCGCAGCCGATGGATCTGCCGACCTTCCTGGCCGCCCATGACCACCACATCCTGGCCATCGCCGCCAAGGACGAAGCCACGCGGGAGCTGGGTGAGCGGGCACGGGCAGCCCTGGCCAAGCGGGGCCTGGCGGTGGACCTGCTGGCGTTCCGGTGTTCCTTCGCCGCACTCCTGGACCCCGCCGGCGGCTCCTGGCAGGAGATCCGCACCGATGGCGACGTCCAACACGCAGTCGACGGTCCCGCCCGCCTGGAACTGCATTCGGCCGGCCTGCCCCACGGCAACCGGGTCTCGATCCGCCTGGACGGCGTCGAGCAGGCCATCAGTCGCCGCGGCCTGAACATCCTGGTGCTGGACGAAAAGTGGCAGCCGCTGGCCCTGGGATTGTTCGACACCTTCGTCGGCGAGGCCGGTTGGAGCCTGGAATATCGGCGCGTGCCGGACTGACGCCGCCCTTAAGCAAAGGGGCCCCGCCTACCGGCGGGGCCCCGAGTGGACCGGGTGCGGCTTCCAGGCCGGTAGGCTAGGCCTTGTCCCA
Source organism: Candidatus Krumholzibacteriia bacterium (assembly GCA_963848505.1). Taxonomy (GTDB): domain Bacteria; phylum Krumholzibacteriota; class Krumholzibacteriia; order LZORAL124-64-63; family LZORAL124-64-63; genus JACZKN01. Next base: position 55,390 of record CAWKEB010000001.1, read on the forward strand.
CTTCCGGCTGTTGTTGACCAGCCCGCTGGCCGCGATCAGCGCCAGCACCACCAGCGTGAAGATGTACACCCAGTCCGGCACCTGCGCCGCATCGCCCTGGGCGTAGCTGTGCAGGCCGGTCAGGAAGTAGTTCACGCCGAAGTAGGTCATCACCACGGAGCCGACGGCGCCCGTCGCCAGGGCCGCGGTCAGCCAGGCCGACTTCATCTTGGGGATGAAGCGGAAGTGCAGCACGACCGCGTAGACCAGGATCGTCACCAGCGACCAGGTCTCCTTGGAGTCCCAGCCCCAGTAGCGGCCCCAGGACTCGTTGGCCCAGACTCCGCCCAGCAGGGTGCCGATCGAAAGCAGGCCCAGACCCGTCACCATCACGTGGTAGTTGATGTTGTCCAGGGTCCGGATGGCGTCACGCACGTTGTCGCGCCCGGGGGCCTTGGTCAGGTACAGGATCAGGATCAGCGCCCCGATCAGCGCCGACAGCCCCAGGAACCCGTAGCTGGAGGTGATGATGGTCACGTGGATGTTCAGCCAGTAGCTGACCAGCACCGGCACCAGGGGCGTGATCATCGGGTCGAAGGTCGAGAGCATCGACACGCCCAGCACGATCACCGTCAGCAGCCCGCCCAGGCCCGCAGGCACGCCCAGACGCGAGACCAGTTCGAACACCAGTCCGGCCAGGGCCACGGCCAGGCTGATGAACAGCAGCGACTCGTGCCCGTTGGAGATGGGCGCCCGGCCCGAGGCGATCCAGCGCAGCACGTAGGCGTAGATCTGCATGCCGAAGGCCGTCGTGTACATGAGCACGCCCAGGCTGTAGAACGGGTTGCGGAAACTGAGGCGCGCGCCCTGGTGGCGGAACAGGTTCACCACGTAGACGGTCATCAGAATGAAGAACGCGCCCAGGAACGGCACCATGGCCCAGGAGAAGATGTGGGCGCGGTTGTACTGCAGTTCGGCGTTCAGGCGGGCGTCCGACGGCACCACCGAGGCGCCGAACTCCTGCTGCAGCGCCGCGGTGCCGGCGATCCCGGCCATGATCCGCTGGTTGTCGCCCGAGCGGATGCCTTCGGCCAGGTCGGTGAAGGCCTTGCTGTAGCGCCCGGACTGGTCCGCGTTCAGCTGCGGCGTCACGGTCTGGATGTCCTGCCAGGTGTGGTTGGGATCGCCCGGCAGCGGGTACAGGCGCAGGGACCCGCCGCGGAAGGCGTTGTTCAGCACGTTGGCGCGCTCGTCGAAGGAGATCAGCTTGCGCTGCAGCTTGGTGCGGTCGCGGTCGGGCGTGCGGTGCGCCTCGTCCACGGCGGCGGTCAGCTTGTAGCGGCCGCTGGCGTCCACCAGGCTGGCCAACGAGACGTGGGTGGTCTCGCGGTCGACGCCCAGCATGTCCTTGATGCCGGGGAACTTCACCGAGATCAGCGGCTTGTCATACCAGAACTGGGGATTCAGCGACCAGCTCAGGTACTGGTCGACCGGATGGCGGCCCTCGAACTTGGTCTTCTTGGCCACCTTCATGACCATCTCGCGGGCCAGGGTGTCCACGGGCTTCATGCGGCCGCGGTAATCCTGGACGATCAGGCGGCTGGCCGCCTCGCGGGCCGGCGCGGACAGGCTGACGTAGCCGGTGGTCGGCGCGTCGTGGCCCTCGCCCGGGGCGTGGTTGTGGCCGGCGTGCTCGTCGGCCTGGGCCAGGGCGCCGCCGGCGAACAGGGCCGAGCCCAGCACCGCCAGGGCCAGGGCCACCGTCGCCGGCGACGACTGGTCCCCCGCGCCGCGCTTGCGCCGCGGCCAGAGCAGGTCCTTGGCCAGGATCAGGACGAAGCCGACGGAGATCATCATGTAGCCCACGTAGGTGGGCCACTTGCCGGGGTCGTGGTTCACCGACAGCACGGTGCCCTTGCGATCGGGGTCGTAGGACGACTGGAAGTGCTTGCTGCCGCGGTGGTTCATGGGATGGTTCATGTACACGTGCACCTTCCTGTCCTCGATGCCCAGCTCGGAGTCGCTGAGCGAGACATAGCTTTCGTAGGTTGCCGGGTTGTCGCTGCCCGGATAGGTCTGCAGGACGAAGTCGTCGAGGTGGACGCTGTAGGGCAGCGGGATGCGCACCGCGCCGAACTCGAGGCGGAAGCGCTCTCCGCCGAGGGTCACCGCCACCGGATTGCGATGCTTGACGCAGACGGCGACGGCCTCGTTGCCCTGGCTGTCGCGGATGACGAGGCGCGCCGCGGCCGGAGCGTTCGAGTCGGCGCTGAGGCCGGGAGCCGACACCACCGAATGCCACACCTCGACCGGCACGAAGGAGAAACTCCCCTCTCCGCCCTTGTAGAGGATCGAGGCCTGCAGATCGAACGCGGTGCCCGCGGCGATCTCGGCCTGGTCGTTGGTGTTCATGTCCATGGTCTGCAGGTCGAACGAGGCCCGCGCCCGCACGCCCGTGGCGCCGCCGGGGGCGAACTCGATCCCGCTGCTGACCTGGTAGACCAGATCCAGTTCCGCGAACGCCTCCTCCTCCCCGCTGTGGCCCATGCTGAAGTCCGGGTGCAGGGCGAAGAGGATGCGCTCGCCCTGGCGCCCGTCGGGGGCCGCGATGGCGATCCGGATCATCGGGTTGCGCAGGGGGCCGTCGGTCGAGGACGTGCCGCCCACCTTGAAGTCGGTCTGGAACTCGGTCACGCTGAAGCGCCAGCCGTGGCACTCGTGGGCGCCGTCGGCCGGCCAGGTGACCGGGAAGTCGCAATGGTTGCCGTCGAAGTGGATGCGCACCTCGCCCAGGCGCGAGGCGGTCATCTCGCCGCTGAAGTCGCCGTCGAGGAAGCGGGCATCGACCCCGCCCAGGCTGCCGCGGTCGCCCTGGACGAAGGTCTTCTCGGCCATGGCCCCGCCCATCTCGCGCACGGTGTAGGCGAAGGCCGCCGGACCGCCGGGACCCTCGGTCATGGTCTCCTCGTAGAACGGCCAGTACTCGGTGATGCCCAACTTGTACTCGAGGCCGCCGAGGGTGACCGTCTTGAAGATGGGCCGCATGCCCATCTTGTAGGGGCGCACGGGGAAGCTGGCCAGCTCGTCGCCCAGGCGGGCCTGCACGTGGCTCTTGTCCGAGTACACGTAGTCGGTGCTCTCGCCCTCGCGGATGGGCATGATGCCCTCGTAGCCGAAGTAGCGGGTGATGCCCGCGCCGACCAGGATCACCACGATCGACAGGTGCACCAGCACGTAGCCCGACTGCCGCATCTCGTAGGGGATGCGCTTGACGAAGAGCAGTGCCATGTTGAGGGTCAGCAGCGCGAGCAGGATCTCGAACCAGCGGGCGCCGTAGATGGCGGCGTAGGCCCCGTCCCGGCCCCAGGCGCTCTCGAAGAAGGTCGCGTAGCCGATGGCGACCGCGAAGACCGTCATCAGGACGGCGGCGAGCTTCAGGGACGTGAAGAATGCGACGACGGGGTTCTTGAAGAAGCCTTGCACATTGACCACCCGGGTTCGGGGGCTCAGGGTGCCCGGGGGGATTCCGGGACCCGCAACTCCCCGTTCAATTATCAGAGCGAATCGGTCGGACAAATATAGTGTCCGGCTCCGGCCCGCGCTTCAAAAACTTTGGCGGCGCGGAGTTCCCCGCAGCGGCGCGCAGGCATGACTGGACGCCCCGCCCCCCTGCCCTTAGATTGGCGCGGTACCCTGAACCACCCAACCCTGCGAGGAACCCGCCATGAAATCCGTTCGCCTGCTGTCGCTGGCCGTCTGCAGCTCCCTGGTCCTGTCCGCCCTGCCCGCCCTGGCTCTGGACCTGGGTGGCCACGACCGCGACGGCACGGTCATCGGCCTGAACTTCGGCTGCGGCTGGAACAAGCTGTCGTCCGAGGACCGGGACGGCACCAAGAGCGAAACCGGCACCGACACCGCCTTCACCGGCGGCCTTTCCATCGGCTGGGCCCGCAATGACAACCTGATCGGGTCGATCGGCATCTACGGCTGGCAGCAGGATCTCTACCAGGGCATCACGCCGGTTGAGATCTCCACCTTCAATTTCCTGGCGGAAGTCGCCTGGTTCCCCCGTGGCGAGGGCTTCTGGCTCAAGGGCGGGGTCGGCGGCGGCACCCTCGACGTCTATGCGGTCTTCCCCGTATCGACGGTGAACTTCCAGGAGGGTGGCTGGGTCTTCACCGGCGGGGCCGGCTACGAGTTCCGGGTCTCCGACGGGGCCGCTTTGGGTGTCGCCTATGACTACCGGACAATCAGCGTCGGCGACTCCGAATTCCTCAATGGCGCCACCGCCAGCACCCACGCGCTCACCTTCAGCATGCGCTTCTACATGATGTAGGTTTTTTAGGGGTGCCGGACGCGGGCCGGCACCCCTTTTCCCGCCCGCTGACGGCCTTTGACCGGCAATTCCGAGAAATGGCGTATGATCAGCCTGCCGACCCCTTACAAGCCATTGAATAAGGTTTTCATTAGTCCACCGGGATAGCAAACCAATTGCCAGTGCTGCACCTGGTCGCTCCGGCACGGCCGCGTGTGCCCGTGCCCGAGTGACACCAGGAGTGTTACACATTTATGACTATACATCAACTTACACCGCGAAAAACCGCCACAAGAACTCACGCGCCATCACAAGAACTATCAAGACCAAAAACTTCTTGACGTTTATGCAACACCGATGATACTCTCCGCTGGTTGAGATTCGCTCACGCGGTTGGTCCTTCGCGGCACCCGGCGCCCGGCCGGACCCCGAAGCCGAACCGCCCGGCCGACGCCACGGCCCTGACCGATCATCGGGACCGCCTGTCCCCACCCAGGAGCGGCCATGCCTTCGCATCAGACGCGATGGGGCCTTCTCGCCCTCTTGACCCTGTTTCTCGTGACCTGCCTGACGGCCCAGCCGACCCTGGCCAGGAATCCGTACGAGCTGAACGACGGCAGCGAGGGCGATCCCGGCGACGGGGTGCTCAAGCCGCTGACGCCCACCATCGGCAGCGTGCGCCTGCCCGAGGTCATTCGCTACTACGACACCGATGCGCAGCGGACGCCGTGGGGTACGCCGGTCTTCGTGCTGCCTATCAACCTGTCCGGTGTGCCGGTGCTGCTGATGCTGCCGGTGGACGCCTGGACCAGCGGCGTGGACTGGGTCCGGTCCGGAGGGAGGTGGCCCCATGCGCGCTGACCCTCGCCACACACCGCGGCAAGGGCCGCCCCCGGTGGCGCCGGCCCGGCTGCCCGGCGCTTCGCCCGGCGGCCTGGGCACCGCCCGCGAACTCTACCTGCAGGGCCGACCCGACGAGGCCCTGGAGCGCCTGGACCTGCTGCTGGCTGCCGCCGACACCATCGACCCGGCGGTGCGCCGGGCCGGGGCGCTGCTGCGCGCCTGGTGCCTGATCGAGCGCAAGGATCACGACGGCTGCCTGGCCTGGCTGGGCCAGGCCGAGGACGCCGGCCATCTGTCCGAGGACGACCTGGGCGCCCGCATCCTGCGCTGGAACGTGCTGCTCTTCCACGAGCACTATGCCGAGGTCGAGGATGCGGTCATGGCCGAGCTGCCGCGCATCGCCAGCCAGGCCAGCGTCGAGCACGCCGAGCTGCGGCTGCTGCTGGGGGCGGCCCTGCGCTGGCGCGGCCGCCTGGCCGACGCCCTCGAGCACGTGGAGTACGCGTGTTCGGCCTTCACCGTGCTGGCCGAACCCGGCCGGTCCGCGGTCGCGGCCAACTTCCTGGGCTGGACCTGCCTCTCGTTGGGCCGGCTGGACGAGGCCAGACGCTGGTTCGAAAAGGCGCTGGCCCTGAACTCGGGCCTGGGCGCCCGCCTGCGCATGGCCCAGAACTACCAGAACCTGGCCATCGTCTGCTACAAGCAGGGCGAGTATTCCACCGCGGTCGAGCTGCTGGAGCTGGAGCTGTCGGTGGTGGACGAACGGTCGGACATGATCGCCCGGGCCCGCATCGCCCTGGGCAACGTGCTGCGCCTGCAGGGTGAGTGGGAGCCGGCGCGCCGGCAGTTGACCCGCGCCCACACCGTGGCTGCCGAGGCCGGCCTGGCCCGGGAGCAGGCCCTGGCCCTGGAGTTCCTGGGCGACGTGCACCGGGACGAGGGCAAGCCGGCCGAGGCCCGCCGCTACTACGAGCGCGGCATGGCCGTGGCCCACGCCCTGGCTCCCCGCGGCGACCTGGTCATGGAGCTGCGCCGCCGCGAAGGCGAGTGCCTCGATCTGGAGGGCCGCCACGAGGACGCCCTCGCCGTGCTCAACAACGCGCGCGAGCTGTGCGCCGAGGTGGGCGACACTTTCGAGACCGCCGTCACCCTGCGCTGCCTGGCGGTCAACGCGGCCAACCTGGGCCGCTGGCCCCTGGCCGCGCGCCTGCTGGACGAGTCCCTGCTGGGTCTGCGCCGCCTGGGCGCCCGGCACGAGCAGCTGATCGCCGCCTACCATGCGGCACGCTTCCGGCTGCGCTGGGCCGACACCGGTGCGGTGGCCTCACGGGCAACCGCGCTGCTGGAGGAGGCCTGGAGCCACATCCTGGTGGCCCACCGCCTGGACCAGGAAATGGAAGGCTCGCCCCTGTCGGCGGACATCGCCGAACTGGTGGCCGAACTGGCCCGCCGCCGGGTCGGCGGCCGGGACGAGCCCAAGGCCTCCGCCGCGACCGCCGGCTCGCTGTTCTCGGCCCGCCGCGCCCCCTCGACCCGGGTGGTGGCCGCCTCGGCGGCGCTGCGCCAGGTGCTGCGCCGCTGCGACGGCTTCGCCCGCTACGAAGGGCCGGTGCTGCTGCTGGGCGAGAGCGGCACGGGCAAGGAGCTGCTGGCCCATCGCATCCACGAGACCAGCCCGCGCAGCGCCCATCCCTTCCTGGTGCACAACTGTGCCACCGCCCCGGCCGAGTCGGTGGCCCGCGAGCTCTTCGGGGCCATCGACGCCCGCGGCAGCAGCCGCGGCCTGATCGAGCGGGCCCGCGGCGGCACCCTGCTGTTGACGGCGGTCGAGGCCCTGCCCGAGGCGGTGCAGGAGCGGCTGCTGCTGATGATCCGCGACGGCAGCTGGCGGCCCCTGGGCGGCTCCCGCGACCGACGCGCCGACGTGCGCATCATCGCCACCAGCACCCGGGAACTGGCGGAGCTGGCCGAACGCGCGCTGCTGCGGCCGGACCTCTACTTCCGGCTGCGGCTGATGACCGTGGCCGTGCCTCCCCTGCGCGAACGCCCCGAGGACGTGCTGCCGCTGCTGGACCATTTCCTGGCCAGGCTCGAGGGCGCCGGCCTGCCGGCGCGCACGGTCTTCGACCAGACCGGGCTGGAGGCCCTGGCCGGCCACGACTGGCCCGGCAACGGGGCCGAGGTCGAGGCCATCGCCCAGCAGGCCTGGCTGCACCGGGACCTGGGGCGCACCCTCAGCCTGGAGCGTCGGCGCCAGGGCGAGCGCATGGTGCTGGAGTTCGCAGAGATGGCCCAGGCCCGCCAGCTGGGACCGCGGCCCCGCAGCCACGCCTCGGGCCTGTCCTGGGAAACCCTCAACGCGCTGATCATCCGGGCCGGCGGCAACAAGGCCCGGGCGGCGCGGCAGCTGGGGGTTTCGCGGGTGACCCTCTACCGCTGGCTGAGCCAGCTGGACCCGCAGCAGACCTGACCCCACGGGCAGCGACCGGGATGGAGCCCGGTCGCCCGCCTCCCTTGACACCCCCGACACCGCCGCCGACAATCCGCCGATGCATGAGTCCGCCCCTCGTCCCTGGCGCCGCCTGTGGCCCGCCCTGCTGCCGTTGCTGCTGGCCGTCCTGGTCTACGGGCAGGTGGGCGGCTATGGCTTCATCAACTTCGACGACGATGTCTACGTGTACGAGAATCCGCAGGTGCTGGACGGCGTTTCGGCCGAGGGGCTGCGCTGGGCCCTGGCCAGCGGCCACGGCGGGGTGTGGATCCCCGCCACCTGGATCTCGCTGCAGCTGGACGCCGAGCTGGCGGGGCCCGGCCCGGGCGGCTTCCATCGCACCAACCTGGCGCTGCACCTGGTCAACACGCTGCTGGTGTTCCTGCTGATCCGGGCCCTGTGCGGCGGGCTCTGGCGCGCCGTCGCGGTGGCGGCCGTGTTCGCGGTGCATCCCTTGAACACCGAAGCCGTGGCCTGGATCACCGCCCGCAAGGACCTGCTGATGGCGGCCTGGAGCCTGGGGGCGGTGCTGTGCTGGCTGCGGGCCGCAGGCAGCTGGCGCAGCGGCTGGGCGGCGGCGGCGGTTGTCTGCGCCGCGGTGGCCCTGGCGGCCAAGCCCCAGGCGGCGGTGCTGCCGCTGATGCTGATGCTGGCGGTGCAATCGCGGCGGGGCGCGACGGCCTGGACCTGGCGCACCCTGCGGCGGGACGCGGTGACGGTGCTGCCCTTCGTGGTGCTGGCGGTTGGCGTGGCCCTGGCCGCGGTGCGCCTGGCCCGGGGCGAGGAGTTCGGCGAACTGGTGGTCATCCCCTGGGGCGAGCGCCTGGTCGAGGCTCCGGCCTATCTGTGGCTGCACCTGGCCAAGGTGCTGCGGCCGACGCCGCTGGCGCCCATCTATCCCGCGATCTTCGTGCCGGGTGCCATGGGTTACAGCGCACCGGCGCTGTACATGCTGATCGTTGTCAGCGTGATCACCCTGCTCCGGCGCCGGGTCTGGCCGGCCCTGACCTTCGGCTGGTTCTGGTTCCTGGGCTGGCTGCTGCCGACGGTGGGCCTGGTGCAGGGCGGTCACCTGCCCCTGGGCGATCGCTACGCCTACCTGGCCCTGGTGGGCGTCGTGTTCATGGTGACCGAGGCCGGCGCGGGCGCCGTCGACCGCCGGCCGGGGATGCGCGTTCCGCTGGTCGCGCTGCTGCTGGCGGTGGTGGGGCTGGGCGCCCTGCAGGCCCACACCCAGGCCGGGTACTGGCGCGATCCGGCCGACCTCTGGGCGCACACTTTGGCCGTGACCGAGGACAATGCCGTCGCCCACCAGAACCTGGCGGTGGTGCTGGACGAACGCGGCCGCCCGGCCGAGGCCTGGGCCCATCTGCAGGCCGCCCTGGCCATTCGTCCCCACAGCCGCGCCCACTTCAACGCGGGCAACGTGCTGCGCAGCCTCGGGCGCCGCGCCGAGGCCGAAGAGCAGTACCGCCTGGCCCTGGCCCGCGATCCGGCCCTGGTGCAGGCGGCGCTCAACCTGGGATCGCTGCTGGGCGAGGACGGCCGCCTGGACGAGGCGCGCGCCGTGCTGCTGACGGCTGAGCGCCAGGCGCCCGACCTGCCGGCGGTGCAATTCAACCTGGGGCTGGTGGCCTGGCTGGCCGGGGACCGCGCCGAAGCCGCGACGCGTCTGCGGCAGACGCTGGTGCTGGATCCCTCACACGCCACGGCGCGCGAGCTGCTGGCCCAGCTGGAGCGCTAGCGGACGGTGCCGTCGAGCACCCGTCCCGGCCGCGCGAAGCTGAGGGAGTGCTGCCCCGCGTAGCCCGCCATCACCGCTTCGATCAGCGGCGGCTCGACGCCCGCCTCGCCGCTCCAATCGATCAGGAAGTTGGCGCCCGACCCGCCGGCGGTGTGCTCCTGCGCCACCGTGAAGTCGATGGTCTCCAGGGGCCGCAGGCGGATCAGTTCGTCGAGGTAGGTCTGCACGGGCTGACCGTCGGAGTCGTAGTAGACCACCGAGCCCACGTACACCGGCGCGTCCGGATCGACGTTGCGGATGCTGAGGGTGGTCTCCAGCAGGAAGGGATGGCCGCCGGCCACGTAGATGTGGGAGTACACCGGCACGTAAACCGTCGCCCCGGTGCTCAGGGTCGCCGGATCGACGCCGGTCGCCCGGTGGTCCGCCAGGTCGGGCGGGGCGTAGCTCGGCGGCATCTCGAAGGCGACGACGTCCTCGATCGCCTCCAGCCGGCGGTCGAAGCGGTCGCTGACCACCAGCAGCACCGCCGAGGTGCCCAGGAAAAGGGCGGCGATGAGCCAGGGCCAGGCCGCCAGGAGCGCCACCTGCCACTTGGGATAGATTCGATCCGGCTGCTTCGTCATGCACGCTCCTTCTGCGGCGTCGGGTCCGCAGCGGCATCTTAGCATCGGCCGGTGGCCGGCTCAATCGACTTCAGGCGGGGTGATCATCCAACCCGAACTCCCGATGGTGGCAAAGCCGCGTCCGCTGCGCATCCCGATCCCACAGGTGGAACGAGTTGCCCTGGCATAGATGCCACTCGCTGCAGGAACGGCACTGGCCGGTGCGCATCCAGCCGCGGTCGCGGAACTCGCGGTAGCCGTGCTCCCACACCTGGCAGAAGTCGTCGCGGCTGATGTTGCCCTGCCCGAAGCGGCGGTCGATGTTGGGGCAGGCCAGGATCGTGCCGTCGACCATGATGCCGGCCACGTTGATCCCGGCCCGGCAGAAGAAGGGGTGGCTGCGCACGGTCCGGTCGCAGGAACCCAGATAGCCCGACTCGGAGTAGCTGACCGGCACCCCGGGCGTGGCCCGGGCCGTCTCGATCCAGGACAGCAGGCGGCGGAAGTCGTCGCGGTCCAGAGACAACTCGGGAGCGCCGGCCGCGCGCCCGATGGGCGAGACCGTGAACAGCCGCCAGCGCGGCACCCCCAGGCTGCCCAGCAGCGCGCGGATCGCGTCCAGCTCGTCAAGGTTGCGGCGGTGCACGCAGGTCACCACATCCCAGGTCTGCAGCCAGTCGGCGCCGGCGAAGAGGCGCAGGGTGGCCACGGCCCGGGCGTGGGATCCGGTGCGCCCACGCAGCCAGTCGTGGGCCCCGGGCAGACCGTCCAGGCTGACCGTCGCCGTGCGCAGCCCCGCGCCGCGGGCCTCCTCCAGCACCGCCGGCGACCAGGCCCAGCCGTTGGTCACCAGGCCCCAGGGAAAGCCCAGTTCGGTGATGGCCCGGCCCAGGGAGAAGAGCCCGGGGTGCAGCAGCGGTTCGCCGCCGGTCACCGCCACGGTGATGCGCGCCGGGTCGTGGCGCTGGCGCACCGCCTCGAGCACCCTCAGCACGTCGGCCGCCGGCAGGTCGGGCACGCCGACGTGGGCGGCGCAGTCGCTGCCGCAATGGCGACAAGCCAGGTTGCAGCGCTGGGTCAGCTCGAAGAAGAGGTACTGCAGATCGTGCAGGCGTCGCTGGCCGGCGTGGTGCAGCGGCAGGAGCGTGCGGTGCAGACGCCGGCCCAGGGGGCCTGCGTCGGCCAGGGGTTTCATCGCTGTCTCGGCGCGGGCGGCGGGCCGTACTCGGCGGCATCGTCCATCAGGATGTCCAGGCCGTGCTGCTCCCAGGTGCCCAGGTCCCAGCTGCCGGAGCCGGGGACGGTCCGCTGCAGATCCAGCGGCGCCGTGGCCACGGGGTAGGGTCCGCCGTTGGCCGGTCCGTCGATGTCGGCCGCCTTCACCGTGCAGACGCCGTCGCTGTCGAGCGGGCAGGGCCTGACACCGGACGCCTCCAGGTCGAAGCGACCGGCAGCGTCGGTGGTGTCGAGGTCAGCGTACTCCCCGTACACTGGCAGGCCGACCACGATGCCGGGAATCGGTGCACCGAGGGCATCGATGGCGCGGCCATCGACGCGCACGGTGCCGCTGGGCACCCCGTACTCGGGCATGGGTCCGTACTCGACCGGTTCGCTGCTGTCGCTGCAACCCGAGCCCAGGATCGCGCCCAGGACGGCGCAGAAGCAGCGGTAGATCAGCTTCATGCGGCTACCCCTTCGCCTGCCTCCGACCCGCCGTGAGACTACACCATTGAACGCGTCGTGTCAAAACACCCGCCAGCGGCAACAGAAAGGCCCCCCGGGGGATCCCAGGGGGCCTTGCCGGTCCGCGCGATCTGGACCGCCCTAGCGCAGCCCGCTCATGTGCGGCTTGCTCTTGTCCGGATGGGCCGGCGTGGGCGGGATCCGCCACTTGTCGCCCTCTTTCGCCAGCGTGTCCAGCAGGTGGGCGATGGCCGCGTCCAGCTGGGTGTCCCGGCCCGCGACCACGTCCGCCGGCAGGTTCATGACCCAGATGTCCGGCTCCACGCCCCAGCCCTCGATGGGCCAGGTCGAGTCCAGCGCGTAGAGGCCGAACTGGGGCGGCGTGGTGGTGCCGCCGTCGACCAGCCCCTGGTGGGGCTCGATGCCGATGGACCCGCCCCAGGTGCGCACGCCCATGACCGTGGCCAGCTGCTTGCGCTTGATGGCCTCGGCGAAGAACTCGCCGTTGCTGCCGGTGTTCTCGTTGATCAGCACCACGATCGGGCCGTGCAGGGCGCGCTCGGGGTTGCGCCCGGTGCCGCCCTCGCGGGGCGCGTTCATGCGACCACAGCTCGCGCTCCAGGCGGTCGATGATCATGTCGCCGACGAAGCCGCCGCCGTTGCAGCGCTCGTCGATGATCAGGGCCTCCTTCTCGGTCTGGGGGTAGAACAGGCGGCCGAACTCGACCAGCCCGGGCTCGCCCATGTTGGGCAGGTGCAGGTAGGCGATGCGGCCGTCGGTCTTCCGCGTCACGTAGTCGAGGTTGGCATCGACCCAGGCGCGGTAGCGCAGGCCGTAGTCGCGACGCAGAGCGTGCGCACCCGGGTGGTCACCGCGCCCTTGGCCGTGGGCTTGGTGTTGGTGGTCAAGGTGACCATGCGGTCGGCCTTGTCCACCAGCTGCGCGAAGACGTTGTCGCCCGCCTTGACCTCGACGCCGTCGATGGCGATCAGAAAGTCGCCCGCCTTGACCGGCACGCCCGGCTCGCCGCAGGGGCGAGCGGTAGTCCGGATCCCAGGCCACGCCGGGCACGATGTCCGTGATGCGGTAGTAGGCCGCATCCTTGTCGGCGCGTGAAGTCGCAGCCCAGCAGGCCGGTGCTCACGCGGTCGCCGCCCTCCTCCATCGTCGCCGCCGTAGATGTAGGTGTGGCCGATGTTGAGCTCGGCGATCATCTCGCCGATCAGGTAGTTCAGGTCGCCGCGGGTGCCGCAGCCGGCCACGAAGGGCGCGTACTTGGCGCAAGCGTCGCCGGCCAGTCCACCCCGTGCATGTTCTCGTCGTAGAACCAGTCGCGCTGGATGCGCCAGGCCTCGGCGAAGATCTGTCGAACTCGGCCAGGCGGTCCACGCGCAGCTTCAGCGCGCCCGGATCGACGGCTGCCGTCGCCCACCTTGCCGCCCTTGCCGGCGTCCACGACGCCGTACTTGGCGCCGGCGCGGTAGATCAGCTTCTTGCCGTCGGCGCTCAGGTGGTAGTTGGCGATGCCCTGGCAGGATGTCCGAGGTCTCGGCCTCCTTCAGGTCGTACTTCACCAGCTCCAGCTTGCCGCCGGTGTGGTCGTCGACCTTCTGGTACTTGCTGAATTCGGGCTCGTCCTTGCGCAGCAGCAGGAAGCCGCCCTCGACGGCCTCGAGACGGAACCAGTTGTCGGCCTCGATGCCCGCGACAGGCGAGGACGCGGCCGGCCAGGCCCTCGGGTCGATCACCGTGGCGGCGACCTTCGGCGTCTCCTTCTTGTCGTCCTTCTTGTCTTCCTTCTTCGTGTCCTTCTTCGCGTCGTCGGTCACGGCCGCGGCGGTCGTCCTCGGCGTGGAACGGCGACCGCGCGCCCGCCTGCAGCAGCACGGCGTAGGCCCGGCCCATCTTCAGGAAGACGTGGTTCTGGTCCTGCCGGCCCATGATGGGCGTTGAAGGTGCGGTTCGAGAGGAAGTACAGGTGCTTGCCGTCGCGGGAGAAGCGAGGGCGACCAGCTGGTGGCCATGTCGTCGGTGACGGTGATGGTCCTGGCCGCCCTGCGTGTCGTAGCAGCCAGATGACCTCGTTCATGTTGCCGGTCTGGCTCGCTGTAGGCCACCCAGCGGCTGTCCGGCGACCACACGTAGTCCATGATGCCCCAGCGCTCCCAGGCGTCGTCGTAGTCGCTCTGGGCGATGTCCGTCACCTTGCCGCGAGGCCACGTCCACCAGATGCAGCTTCATGAACTTGTCGGCGAAGAGGATGCTCTTGCCGTCGGGCGACCACACCGGCTGGCAGGGTGAAGCCGTAGAAGCCCTCGGTCAGCTGCTGCCAGGCGCCGCTGCCGCGCTGGTCCACCAGGTAGAGCTGCTCCTCGCCGGTGCGGTCGGAGACAGAACGACCACCTGCGTCGCCGTCGCGGGCTCCAGGCGGCGTTCTTCTCGCGGCAGCCGGGGGTGCGGGTCAGGTTCAGGGCGTCGCCCTCGTCGGCCGGCAGGTTGAGGATCTCGCCGCGGGCCTCGATCAGGGCCCGCTCGCCGCCGGGCGACAGACCGAAGGCGCCGTCCCTGGGCTCGGGCGTCACCAGTTCGCTGCGCACGTGGCGCCGGTCCGAGGGGATCACGATGGGCACGTGCCGCGACCTGGCCGCTGGCCGTGTCGAGGACGGACAGCCCGGCGCCGTACTGGAAGACGATCCAGCCCGTCGCCGCACGGAGGGGAACTTCACGTCGTAGTCCTGGAACGTGGTCAGGCGCCGCAGTCCGCTTCGTGGCCGTGTCGTAGCCGTAGATGTTCAGCGTGCCGTCCTCGCGGTCGCTGTTGAAGTAGATGGTCGAGCCCATCCCACATGGGGAACTGGTCGGTGCCCGGCCAGTCGGTGATCTTGGTGATCGTGCCGTCGGCGAAGGTGGCCACCCAGATGTCCTGGGCCATGCCGCCCTCGTAGCGCTTCCAGGTGCGGGCCTCGCGGCGCGATGCGGTTGTAGGCGAGGCCGCTGCCGTCGGGGGCCAGGCCACCGGGCCGCCTGGTCCAGGGGCAGCTCGACGGGCATGCCGCCGCCGACCGCGATGCGGTAGACTTCCGGCGAGCCCATGGGCGCCTTGCGGTTGGCACGGAACAGGATGCCCTGGCCGTCGGGGCACCAGTCCAGCACCTGGTCGTAGCCCGGATGGAAGGTCAGCCGCACCGGCACGCCGCCGTCAGTGTCCATCACGTAGACGTCGGCCCCGCCGTCGTAGCCGGCGGTGAAGGCCAGGCGCTTGCCGTCGGGCGAGAACTTGGCGTACTGCTCGACGCCGGGATGGGCGGTGATGCGGTGGGCCTCGCCGCCGGCGACCGGCACCAGCCAGAGATCGTCCTCGTAGGTGAAGACGACCTGGCCGCCGCCCACGTCGGCGTAGCGCATCACGTAGCCGGGAGCAGCTTCGACCGCCGCGGAGGAACCCGCAGCAACGCCCAACAGGGCGATCAGCACGAACACGAGGATCAGGCGTTGCACGGGAAACCTCCAGGCTGGTCAGGTCATCAGGGCGCCCGGCGGGCGCCGGCGGCGGCTGGTTGCGCCGCATCCTGCGCAGTTATGGGAAGAATGTTGCACCGGGGGCTCGCTTCGGGCAAGTTCCGGATCCGCTGCGGGCCAATCCCGGGACCGCGCGCAAGGAGCAGCAGCGATGAACGGGTTGTACGGGGACGCGGCCGTCTACGACATCCTCTCGACCCCGGGCACGGCGGCCGAGATCGACGCCATCGAAGTGGTCGAGGCTGCCTGGGGCGGCGAGGTCGCCCGGCGCCCCGATCGCCTCTGGTACGAGCCGGCCTGCGGCACCGGGCGCTACCTGCGCGTCGCGGCGCAGCGGGGCCGGCGCATCGGGGGCTACGACCGCGATCCGGGCATGGTGGCCTATGCGGTGCGGCGCCTGGGCCCGGCCGTGCGCGTGGGCAGCCTGACCGACCCCATGGCGCCGGGGGCGCTGCCGGGGGCGGTGGCCCTGGCCTTCAACCCGGTCAACTCCATCCGCCATCTGCAGGATGACCGGTCCATGCTGGCCCACTTCGCCCAGGTGGCCTGGCTGCTGACGACCGGCGGCCTGTACGTGGTCGGCATCAGCCTGACCGATTACGATCGGCTCGAACCCGAGGAGGACCTGTGGGAGGCCACCCGCGGCCGTTGCCGGGTCAGCCAACTGGTCAACTACCTGCCGCCGGAGCCGGACACGGAACGGGCCCGCAGCGAGACGGTCATCTCCCACCTGACGATCACCCGCCCCGGCGGGGTCGAGCACCGGGACGACCGCTACGACCTGCGCTGCTACGACCGGCGCCAGTGGCGGCGGCTGCTGGAGCGCTCGCGGCTGCGGCACCTGGCCAGCTGCGACGGCGCGGGCCAGCCGCTGGCCGGGCGGCGGCTGCCCTACCAGCTGGAAGTGCTGGGGCCGCGCGGCTGACACCCCTTGACCCGCCGGCCGGTTGGCCTCACGATTCGCAGCCGGCGCACTCCGCGACCGCACCGGCACCGGGAGGTCCAGCGTGACCCGCAAACTCGGCACCTTCTACGGCGTGTACACACCCACGATCCTGACCATCCTGGGCGTGATCATGTATCTGCGCTTCGGCTGGCTGGTGGGACACCTGGGCCTGGCCAAGGTGCTGCCGATCGTGCTGCTGGCCAACGTGATCACCCTGATCACGACCCTTTCGTTCTCGGCCGTGGCCTCGAACACCCAGATCGGCGCGGGCGGTGCCTACTTCGTGATCTCGCGCAGCCTGGGCATCGAGATCGGCGGGGCCATCGGCCTGCCCCTGTTCCTGTCCCAGGCCTTTTCGGTCACCCTCTACGCCTACGGTCTGGCCGAATCGCTGCGCTTCGTCTGGCCGGACCTGCCCCTGCAGCCGGCCACGGTGGTGGTGATCCTGGCCGTGGGCCTGCTGGCCTGGTTCGGCGCCGAGAAGGCCCTCAAGGCGCAGTTGCCGCTCCTGGTGCTGGTGTTCGTGTCGCTGGTCGCCCTGACTGTCGGCGCCCTCCGCGGCCACCCGACGGCGTCGATTCCCCTGGGCGGCGGCTCGGGCGAGGTCGGCTTCTGGCGCGGCTTCGCCGTCTTCTTTCCCGCGGTGACCGGCGTCATGGCCGGGCTCGGGCTTTCAGGCGACCTGAAGAACCCCATGCACTCGCTGCCCCGGGGCGCGTTCGCCGCCGTGCTGACGGGCCTGGTTGTCTACATCTTCGTCCCCATCCTGCTGGCCATCGGCGCCACCGGCGAGCAGCTGCGCGACGACCCTCTGGTCTGGGCCCGCATCGCGCCCCTGGGCCCGGTGCTGATCCTGCCCGGCCTGTGGGCGGCCATCTTCTCGTCGGCGGTGGGTTCGATCCTGGGCGCGCCGCGCACCCTGGGCGCCATGGCCCAGGACGGCCTGGCGCCGCGGTTCCTGGGCCGCCTGAAGAACGGCCAGCTGGACCTGATGCCGGCCCTGGTCGTTTCGCTGGTCCTGGCCCTGGCGGCAGTCTACCTGGGCGACCTGAACGCGGTCGCCGCCGTGGTGACGATGTTCTTCCTGACCGTGTACGGCACGGTGAACTTCGTGGCGGCCTTCGAGGCCCTCAGCGGCGATCCGTCCTGGCGGCCGGGACTGGCCTCGCCCTGGCTGGTGAACCTGTTCGGCGGCGTGGCCTGCCTGGCGGTGATGCTGCTGATCAGCCCGCTGGCCGGTGTCATCGCCATCATCGCCGAGCTGGGCCTGTGGCTGGCCCTGTCCCGGCGCGAGCGCAAGGCCGGCTGGGGCGACGCCCGCCGCGGTCTCTACGAGAGCCTGATCCGCTGGACCCTGATCCGGCTGGCCAACCACCCCATGACGCCCCGCAACTGGCGTCCCCACGTGCTGGTTTTCGTGGACGACATCCGCTCCGAACTGGACCTGGTGCGCTTCGGCGACTGGTTCAGCCAGGGCCGCGGCGTGGTCACGGTCTGCCAGCTGGTGGTGGGCGACCTGCTGGACGACGATGCCCCCGACCTGCACGCCCAGGCCGCCGCCATGCGCGAGGTCCTGGCCGAGGAGGGCGTGGTCGCCTTCCCCGAGGTGGACATGGCCCGCAACCTGGTCGACGGCATCGTCGACGTGGCCCAGGCCAACGGCCTGGCCGGCATCGCCAGCAACACGGTGCTGCTGGGCTGGCCCAGCGACCCGGACCTGCAGGTGGAGTTCCTGCGCGCCATGCGGCGGCTCGAAGCCCTCAACAAGTCGCTGATCTTCGCGCGCGTGCGGCCGCAGCTGCTGTACCGGCGCGCGGGCGTCGAGCGGCGCGTGATGCTCTGGTGGGGCGGCCTGCAGCGCAACGGCGACCTGATGCTGCTGTTGACCTTCCTGCTGACCCGCAACTCGTCCTGGCGCAACGCCAGGGTCAGCATCATGAGCCTGGCCACCACCGAGCTGATGCAGCAGAAGAACGACACCTTCCTGCGCGGGCTGGTGGACGAGATCCGCATCGACGCGGACATCCGCGTGCTGCTGAAGGATCCGGAGGCGAAGGTCGCCGACATCATTCGCCACGAGAGCCGCGACGCCGAGGTGGTGCTGCTGGGACTGGCCACCCCTGAGCGCGGCCACGAGGCCGAGTACGCCCGGCGCCTGGAGGCCCTGTCCGAGGGGTTGCCCAACGTCTTCTTCGTCAAGAACGCGAGCTTGTTCGTGGGTGACCTGATCACCCCCGAACAGGAGGACGCCCCGGCCGTATGACGGCCGGGGCGTCCGGTTGGGCGCGAATGGTCAGTGAATAACGACTGAGCCACTCCCGGCGTCGAGGCTGACCCGGGCCTTGCCGTCCCCCACGGTCATCCGCAGTTCACCCTTGTCCTGGTGCTCGATGGTCGCCCCGGCCACGTCGGCCTTCACGCTGCCGCTGCCGGTGTCGACGCTGATGCGGGCCGAGGCCTCGACCGGCAGCTCGAGCTCGATGCCGCCGCTGCCGGTGTCGATGACGAAGCTGCCGCCGCCCATGCGGTCCAACTGCAGCTTCACGCTGCCGCTGCCGGTGTCGATCCTGGCCTGGTCGGTGGCCACGCCGCGGGCGCGCACGCGGCCGCTGCCGGTGTCGACCAGCAGGTCCTGGCAGGAGACGTCGACCAGCTCCACCGAGCCGCTGCCCGTGTCCACGTGCACCTTGTCGCCCTCGACGTTCGCCACCTCCACGCCGCCGCTGCCGGTGTCGATGCTCACGCTGCCCTTGACCGCCGAAGCGGTGACCGCGCCGCTGCCGGTGTCGGCTCTCAGGTGCCCCACCAGCCCGGCGACCGCGATCGCTCCCGAATGGGTGTCCAGGTCCAGGTCGCCGGCCACCTGGTCCGCATGCACCGCGCCCACCCCGTGGCGGACCCGCAGGCCCGCACCCGCAGGCACGGCGATGGTCAGGTCGGCCCACATCTCCAGGCCGCGGCCCTTGCCGCTGACGGTCACCTTCTGGCCCGACATGCCGGCGAAGACCCGCTTCAGCCAGGAGGATTCCTCGCTGTTCTCGTCGCGGAAGTGGATGGTGGTGGAACCGCCGCCCAGCTCGGGATAGACGTAGCGGCTGTGTTCCTGCAGCGGAAAGGCGACGGCCAGCTTCCCGTTGCGGCCTTGCTCCTCGGTGAAGGTGATCAGCGCCTCGTCCGCGTCATGCCCCCGCACGCGGACCGTGACGGTGAAGTCCTTGCCGTCGGCGGCGATCACCTCCACCTGGCCGATCATGGCGACCACCTCGAGGTCGTCGCTGTCGAATTGGAATGTCCGCTCGAATTCGCCGCCCAGGGCGGTGGCGGCGGCCAGCAGCAGGGCGAGGCCGGCCGCCAGGCAGGCGGTCCGGCGGTGGGTGCGGGGCTTGAACATCTCGATCCTCCGGGATGCGGGTGGGCGCACGGGACCCGGATGACTACGCAGGAGGCGGGCGGCGGTTGCAAAGGCGACCGCCGGCGCGGTCAGCGGTCGCCGACCTTGGCGGAAGGCGCCTTGTGGCGGAAGGCGAGGGCTTCGAGCCTGGCCCGGGCCTGGTGGCGGGCGGCCTCGGCCTCGACGGCGTTGCGGGCGGCGGCGATGGCCTGCAGCTCCTCTTCGAGGGCCTGCTGCAGGTGGTCGAGGCGCGGGTCGCGGGCCTGGCTGGGGTCGGCGGTCATGGGGTCCTCCGTGGTGGTGGTGCACTGCTGCGCGGACCCATTGCAGGGACCGTACCCTCCGCGCTCGCGCGGGGTGGGAAAATTCAGGTTCCAGCGAACCGGCGTTCCCGCCTGCTGCCGCCGGTCACCGGCGGTCGGGGCAGATCCTGCCGCCAGGCCCGGCAGGGAGCGTCGCACCGCCGCTGGTCAGGATCCGGACGCCCGCGGCCGGGACCGGACCGGCCCCAGCTGCGAGACCATCACGCCGCCCAGCATCAGCGCGCAGCCGACCAGGCCGCGCAGGGCCAGCACCTCGCCCAGCACCAGCCAGCCGCCGACCGCGGCGAACACCGACTCGAGGCTGAGGATGACCGCCGCCGGCGCCGGCCGGGCGTGGCGCTGGGCGATCACCTGCAGGGTGTAGGCGACGCCCACCGACAGCAGCCCCGCATACAGGATGGGCAGCGTGGCGGCGCCGATGGCCGCGGGCTCGGGCGATTCCAGGAGCACCGCCCCCGTCAGGCTCAGACCCGCACAGGTCACGAACTGGACCAGGGCCAGCTGCAGGGGGTCGATGCGCGGCGCCGCCTGCCCCACCCACAGCACGTGCCCGGCCCAGCACAGTGCGCTCAACAGCACCAGGCCGTCGCCCGGCGCCAGCGAAGCCAGGCCGGTGGCGCTCAACAGGTAAAGCCCGACCGCGGCCAGGCCGGCCCCCAGCCAGGCCATCCCCGCGGTGCGCTGCCCGAACAGCAACCCCAGCAGGGGCGTGAACACCACGTACAGGCTGGTGATGAAGCCGGCCTTGCCCGCGGTGGTCCAGACCAGTCCCCACTGCTGCAGGGTCGCCCCGCCGAAGACCAGCAGTCCGGCCACCAGCCCCGCCCGCAGCACGCCGGGCGACCAGCCGTTGCCGCGGGTGCGCAGGCGGACCACGACAAACGGCACCAGCACCGCCGCCCCCAGCAGGAAGCGGATCCCGTTGAAGGTCAGCGGGCCCACATGGCGCATGCCCACCCGTTGGGCCACGAAAGCGAAGCCCCAGATGGCCGCAGCCAGCAAGAGCATCAGGTTGGCGTTGCGACGGGTGTGATCCATGGCGCCAACATATGCGGGCTTGCCCCGGCTTCCAAGGACGCCGATCATCGGCGCATGAAACGCTGCCTGCACCTCCTGCTGATCCTCGTCCTGCCGTGGCTGCCGGCCCCGGCGAAAGGATCCGTCGCCATGGCCGACGCTCCCCTGCCCCCCTGATCCCGGCGCCCCGAACCTGGCAGCCCGCCGGCGGCCGGCTGGCCACGACCGACCTCGCCCGCATCATCATCAGCGGCGATGGCCCGGCGGTCGCGCGCCAGGCCCAGCTGCTGTCCCGCTGGTGGCAGCAGGCCACGGGCCGCGCGCTGCCGGTGCAGCTCGCGGGCCCCGGCCCGGTGCCGGC
The DNA here is from genome assembly GCA_963848505.1 of Candidatus Krumholzibacteriia bacterium. Taxonomy (GTDB): domain Bacteria; phylum Krumholzibacteriota; class Krumholzibacteriia; order LZORAL124-64-63; family LZORAL124-64-63; genus JACZKN01. The sequence continues at coordinate 76,605 of CAWKEB010000001.1, forward strand.
CGGGTCGGTCCTGCTGGTCCTGAGCGGCGATGGCCCGGACACCGCCCCGCCGGTGCCCGGCGCGGTGGACGAGCACTGCAGCCTGCTGTTGACCGACGAAGGCGTGACGGTCACCGCCGCGGCCCCGGCCGGCCTCTTTCGCGGCCTGCAGGCCCTGCGCCAGCTCGTGCTGACGGCGGCCGCGGGCGACGCCACCATCGCCACGGGGCGCATCGAACTCGCGCCCCGCTTCCGCTGGCGGGGAATGATGCTGGACAGCGGCCGTCACCTGCAGGAGGTGGCGGTGATCAAGGACCTGATCGACCAGCTGGCCCTCTACGGCTTCAACGTGCTGCACTGGCACCTGACCGAGGACCAGGGCTGGCGCCTGGAGGTCCCGCGCCGGCCCGAGCTCACGGCCGTCGGCGCCTGGCGCACCCAGCCCGACGGCAGCCGCTACGGCGGCTTCTACACTGCCGACCAGGTGCGCGAGGTGGTGGCATTCGCCGCCGAGCGCTTCATCACCGTCGTGCCCGAGATCGAGTTGCCCGGCCACGCCAAGGCCGCCCTGGCGGCCTACCCTGAACTGTCCTGCACCGGCGGCCCGTTCGCCGTCGAAACCCAGTGGGGCGTCCACGAGGACGTGTACTGCGCCGGCAACGAGGCCGTGTTCGCCCTGCTGGCCGACGTCTTCGACCAGGTGGTCGCGCTCTTCCCCTCGCTCTATATCCACATCGGCGGCGACGAGGTGCCCAAGGACCGCTGGCTGGCCTGCCCCCGTTGCCAGGCGCGCATCGCAAGCGAGCAACTGGGCGACGTCCACGGGTTGCAGAGCTGGTTCGTGCGCCGGGCGGGTGCATTGCTGCAGGATCGCGGCCGCCGCCTGGTGGGCTGGGACGAGATCCTCGAGGGCGGACTCGCCGCGGGCGCCACGGTGCAATCCTGGCGCGGCATCGCCGGTGCGGTGGCCGCGGCCGAGGCGGGCCACGACGCCGTGGTGTCGCCCACCAGCCACGCCTATTTCGATTATGACCCCGGCGTGCTGCCGTTGGAGCAGGTGCTGACCTTCGACCCGGTGCCGCCGGGCCTGGCGCCCGCCGCGCAGGCCCGCATTCTCGGCGGCGCCTTGAACCTGTGGACCGAGTACCTGCCCCAGGCGCGCATCAGCCGCCAGCTGTATCCGCGGCTGCCGGCCATGGCCGAGGCGCTGGGAGCGCCGGCGGGCGCCAAGCCCCTGGCAGGATTCCTGGCCAGGCTGCAGTCGCATGAAAGGTTCTGGCCGGAGCTGGGGATCGTGGCGGGCGCAGCCTCGCGGCCGTTGCGGCTGCAGGTCGGCGAGTCAGCGGACGGCACCTGGCGGGCAGAGGCAACCCCGAGCGAATCCGCGCGGGTGCTGTTGGGTGACCTGGAGACGGCGGTCCGGATCGGCACCGCGGCGCTGCCGCCGGACTGGCGCCCCGACGGGTTGCCCGAGGAGCAGGACGTGGCCGCCGCTGTCAGCTGGCAGGACGGCGACACCTGGACCGGACCGGCCGCCGGCGACCGCCTGGTGGTGGCGCAGCTGCTGGTGCGCGCCGCGTCCGGGCAGTTCCGGCCCTACGGCGCGCCGGGAGTGCTGGAGCTGAACCGTTCGCTGGCTGCTGGTCGCCCGGTGACTTTCGGCCATGACCCGAGCAGCCGCTATCCCGGCCGCGGACGCCGGCCCCTGACCGACGGCGCCCGGGGCGGCCGCGACTTCCGCGACGGCGGCTGGGTGGGGTTCGAGGCAACCGACCTGACGGCGACCATCGATCTGGGCGCGTCCGCGACCGTGACCGAAGTCTCGATCCGGGCCTTGCAGGACGCCAACGCCTGGATCTTCCTGCCCGCGGAGGTGGTCGTGCTCGGCTCGCACGACGGGCGGCAATGGACGGAACTGGGCCGCGCCGACCACCAGGTGCCCGACCGCGAGCAGCGCAAGCTGATCCGCGAGTTCACGGCGCGGACCGGCGGGCAGCCGCAGCCGTGGCGCTGGATCCGCGTGGAGGCCCGCCAGGCCGGCCCCTGCCCCGACTGGCATCCGGGGCGGGGCCAGCCGGGGTGGCTGTTCGTCGATGAGGTGCGTGTCCGCTGAACCTGACCGCACTCCCGGCGGGTCGGCCCTAGCGTCCGCTCAGTTGCTTGAGGATCCCATCCAGTCTCGCGATGCTCGGGCCGAGCACGTCGGACACGCCGGCGATGCCCATGGCCTGCTCCGCAGCGGACATCAGCAGCGGATGGGCGGCCGCAGCGATCCCCGCCAACTCCTGCCGGGTCGCCGGGGGCGCCTCGGCGGCCTGCTTCACCACGTCGTCGAGCTCCGCCTCCACGTCCATCAGGGTGGCCTGGGCCGCCATGGCCTGATCGGGACCGCTGACCTCGCGCAGCGTGCGCACTGCCGTGTCCACCAGTTCATTCGTCCGCCCTGGCAGTCCCGACGTCTCCAGACCAGGGTGCTGCGCAGTCGAAGCACAGCCCGCTGCCGCCACCAGGACCGCCAGGATACCGCCGAGAATCTTCAGGTTGGCCTTCATCGACATTCTCCCTCGTTTCGCTTGTCGTCGGATCCGTGCCCGGCGCGGATTCCGCCCGGTCGACATATCGCAACCGAAGGTACAACGGACCCTCCGGGGCGGTCGATGCAAATCCCGGCCGGCTGCAGGTACTCACCGGCCCTGGCCTATGCTAGGATACCGCCTTCCCGCGGTGGTGGAGGAAAGGAATCCAACGGCGATGGTGCCCCGAATCCTGGTGACGAATCTGTTGGCAGCGCTGGCGGCCGGGTCCGCCCTGGCGTTCCCCATCCCCTCGCTGACCAGCCCCCTGGCCCAGGCCGCCTGCCCCCGCGCGGCCGTCGTGCCGATCATCGACGGCCGCCTCGACGATGCCGCCTGGTCCTTCGACCTGCGCCTGGACGCCGACATCGAAGGCGACCGCAGGCCCCGCCCCCGCTTCGGCACCCACGTGGCCACGGCTTGGGACGACAGTTTCCTCTACGTGGCCGCGCGCCTGGTCGAGCCCCACGTCTGGGCCACCTACGACCGGCGCGATGCCGTCATCTACCATGAGAACGATTTCGAGGTCTTCATCGACCCCGACGGCGACAACCACCTCTACTACGAGCTGGAGATCAACGCCCTGGGCACGGTGTGGGATCTGCTGCTGGTGCGGCCCTACCGGGACGGCGGGCCGGCAATCGACGCCTGGGACATCGCGGGCCTGCGCAGCGCCGTGCAGGTCGAGGGCACCCTCAACGAACCCTCCGACCGCGACACGGGCTGGACGGTGGAGCTGGCCTTTCCCTGGCGGGAGCTGGGCCAGGCGGCCGGGCGGCCGGTCCCGCCCGAGCCCGGCGACATCTGGCGGGTGAACTTCTCCCGCGTGCAGTGGCGCACCCGGGACCAGGACGGCCGCTACCTGAAGATCGAGGATCCCGCCACGGGCCAGCCCCTGCCCGAGGACAACTGGGTGTGGTCGCCCCAGGGCCTGATCGCCATGCACTACCCCGAGCGCTGGGGCGAGCTGGTCTTCCTGGGGGCGGACCGGCCGGCGCGCGGCGCGTTTGCCGGCAACACCGAGCACGACGCCATCCTGCTGGCCGATTCGCTGATGCCTGTCTATTACCGTCAGCGCGAGTTCCGCGAGCTCCACGGGCGCTACGCCGCCGACGGGGCCGAACTGGGCCTGCCCGCGGGTCACCTGCCCATGCGCGATCCGGGCCGCACGCTGCCCCTGGCGGCGGACCAGACGCTGGTGATCAATGGCGGCGCGGACTGGTTCCAGGCCCGCCTGACCACCCCGCAGCTGACGGTGACGGTCGACCACGAGGGCCGCCTGCAGAGGTTCAAGCCATGAACGGACAGCGCGTGGGCCGCGGCGGCGTGGGCCGTCCTCTTCTGACCAGGACCGACCTGCCGGCCATGCCGCCGCAGATCGTCGATGCCTCGAGCGTGTTCAACCCCGGTGCCGTCGCCGACGGCGACGACACCGTGCTGCTGCTGCGGGTGCAGACCCGCGGCCGGCGCACCTTCCTGGTGCCGGCGCGCCTGTCCGGCGACCTGAGCGTCACGGTCGCCGACCGGCCCAGCGAACTGTGCGGGTTGGAGCGATTGCCGCTGACCATCCATCACGTCTACGACCCGCGACTGACGGAAATCGACGGCAAGCTGATCGTGGTCACGGCCCTGGACACCGACCAGGGCGGCCGCCTGGCCCTGTGGCACGCCGCCGGCCGCGGCGCCTCGGGCTTCGCCGGGCTCGAGCACCTGGACCTGATCGGCCTGAGCGGCGACCACGACACCCGCAACGGCGTGCTCTTCCCGGCCCGCATCGGCGGTCGCTTCGCAATGCTCGAGCGGCCCAACCGCGAGACGCCGGCCGGCGGACCGCCCACCGGCAGCACCATCACCCTGCTGGTGTCGGATGACCTCTCGCGCTGGGAAACCGCGGCCGAGGTCATGACCGGGCGGCCCCGCTACTGGGACGAGCTGATCGGCGCCGGCCCGCCGCCGGTGCTGACCGGGCGCGGCTGGCTGCTGGTCTACCACGGCGTGGCGACCCACTTCGGCGCGGCCAACATCTACCAGGCCGGCTGCGTGCTGCTGGACAAGGACGATCCCGGCCGGGTGCTGGCCCGCGGCGGCAACAACATCCTCGAGCCCCGCGAACCGTGGGAGCTGACCGGCCAGGTGCCCAACGTCGTCTTCCCCTCGGGCCTGACCGTGGCCGACGACGGCACCGCACGCATCTACTACGGCGCCGCCGACACCTGCGTCGGCCTGCTGGAGACCACCCTCGCCGACCTCGTCGCCGTCTGCGACGAGCCCTGAAGGAGCAACCTGTGAGCGACGCCCCCCGCGAGGCCTTCGTCGTCTCCCACACCCACTGGGACCTGGAGTGGTACCTGCCCTTCAGTCGCTTCCGCGTCAACCTGGTCGAGGTGGTGGGCCGCGTGCTCGACGCCCTCGAACACGAGCCCGGCTTCGACCACTTCGTGCTCGACGGCCAGGCCGCGGTGCTGGAGGACTACCTGGAAGCCGTGCCCGGCGACCGCGCAAGGGTGCAGAAGCTGGTCAGGAGCGGCGCCCTGGCCCTGGGCCCCTGGTACATCCTGCCCGACGAGTTCCTGGTCTCGGGCGAGGCCGCGGTGCGCAACCTGCTCTTCGGCCGCAAGGTCTGCGCGCTTCTGGGCGCCGCCCAGGCCGTCGGCTACATGCCCGACAGCTTCGGCCATCCGGACCAGACGCCGCAGCTGCTGCAGCTGGCCGACCTCGACTCGTTCATCTTCACCCGCGGCCTGGGCGACGAGGCCGGGCAGCTGGGCTGGCTCTTCCGCTGGCAGGGCCCCGACGGCAGCGAGGTGCTGGCGGTCAACCAGTGCGACGGCTACTGCAACGCCGGCGGCCTGGGGTTCGCCGAAATCTGGCACGCCCACACCCGCCGCGCGATCGACCCCGCCCTGGCAGTCTCCAAGGTAAGCGAGCTCTTCGCGAAGATGGCCCGCCGACGCGGCGCCGAGCCCGCGCTGCTGAACAACGGCTGCGACCACTTCCCGCCCCAGCAGGACTTCGCGGTGGTGCTCGGGGCGCTGCGCGAGGCCTTCCCGCAGACCACCTTCACCCCCGCCCGCTTCGAGCACTTCCTGGCCGCCGCCCGCGAGCACACCGCCGACACCGAACGGCCCAGCCGCCAGGGCGAACTGCTGGGCGGCCGCGACCACCACATCCTGTCGGGCGTGTGGTCGGCCCGCATGCCGCTGAAGCAGCAGAACGAGCTCTGCCAGCACCTGCTCTGCCGGGTGTGCGAACCGCTGCTGGCGGCGGCCATGCTCCACCACGGCGAGCGCTGGCCGGCCGGCCTGCTGGACCTGGCCTGGCGCGACCTGCTGCGCAACCACCCCCACGATTCCATCTGCGGCTGCAGCACCGACGAGGTGCACCGCGAGATGGAGACCCGCTTCGCGCGCACCGAGCAGACCGCCCGCCAGTTGCTGGCCCGCCTGCTGGACCGCCAGTCGCCCACCTTCGCCCGCCAGGAGCGCGACGACCGCACCACGGTGCTGGACGTGGCCAACCCCCTGCCCTGGCGCCGCGACTGCGTGGTCGAGCGCCTGGTGGTGCTGCAACCCTACGGCTACGACCTGAAGAACCTGCGCGTGGTCGACGAGGCCGGCAAGCCGGTGCCCTTCCGCATCACCGAGCGGCGCTTCCTGGAGCGGTTCTGGGGCATCGACTACCGCACCGAGCTGTGGGCCGAGGACCAGCACCGCCTGCTGGACGACTACCTGGTGCCCTTCGGCGAGCGCATCATCGGCTCCGAGGCCGACCGGGACAGCAAGGACTGCTTCCTCAGCCTGCAGATCCTGGCCCGCGACCTGCCCGCCGTGGGCTGCGCCCGCTACCGGCTGGTCGACGAGCCCGGCCCGGTGGCCGAGAACTTCTCGGCCGTCAGCGCCCGGCTCGAAGGCGCGGCCGCCGTGCTGGAGAACGACCAGGTCCGGGTCTGCCTCTACCCCGACGGCACCTTCGACCTGGAGCACCCGGCCAGCGGCCGCTGCTGGTCCGGCCTGGGCCGCCTCGAGGACGAGGCCGACATCGGCGACGAATACGACACCAGCGGCGCCCCCGAACCGGGCACGATCACCGCCGCCGGCACCCACGGCAGCGTGCGCCTGGTCTCGTCCAGCCATCTCGCCGCCGTGGCCGAGGCCTCACTCGTGCTGGATCTGCCGGCGGAGATCGCCCCGGACCGCCGCCGCCGCTGCCCGCGCACCGTGCCCTGCGCGGTGCGCGTGCGGGTGCGCCTGGAAGCCGGCAGCCGCCGGGTCGAGATCGAAACCGCCTTCGCCAACGCGGCCTGCGACCACCGGCTGCAGGCCGTGTTCCCCACCGGCATGCGCACGGCGACCGTGGCGGCCGACGGCCAGTTCCGGCTGCAGCGGCGCCCCCTGGAGCGGGTCGGCGGCCCCGGCTGGGCCCAGCCCGCCCCCCGCGAGTGGCCCCAGCAGGATTTCGCCTGCCTCGACGACGGCCAGGTGGGCCTGGCCGTGCTCAATCGCGGCCTGCCCGAGTACAGCGCGTGCGAATTGCGCGACGGCACGGTCGAGTACCGCCTCACCCTGCTGCGGGCCGTGGGCTGGCTCAGCCGCGACGACTTCCCCACCCGCAACAGATCCAACGCCGGCCCCACCCTGGCCACCCCCGGCGCCCAGTGCCTGGGCGAGCAGCGCTTCCGCTACGCGGTGGTGCCCTACAGCGGCGATCCGCTGACTGCCGGCATCAAGGACGAGAGCGAGAGCTGGCGCACGCCGCCGGTCACCCACCAGGGCACGGCCGACCAGGCCCGCCCCGCGGGCCTTTTCCTGGTGGAGAAGACCAGGCCCGAGGTGGCGATCACCGCCATCAAGGCCGCCGAGCGCGGCCACGCCCTGGTGGTGCGGCTGGTCAACCTGGCCGAGCACAAGCTGGTCGAGACGCTGCACTTCGGCCTGCCGGTGCTGGAGGCCGCAAAGGTGGGCATCCTGGAGACCGAACTGACCGTCGAGCGGGCGCCGGTCGCGGTGACCGACGGCGGCCGCCGGGTGCGGGTGCCGCTGGGACCGTGCGAAATCGCCACCCTGCTGCTGACCCTGGCCGAGGAGGACGAGTCGTGACCACGCGCAGGGAATTCCTGGTGGGCGCCACCGCGGTGGGTGCCGCCGCCGTGGCCAGCCGGGCCACAGGCCAGGGCGCGCCGCCGGACAGGGTCGGCCGACCGCTGCCCGCCGAGATCATCCACGAGGAGGCCTGGCCCGTGCGCAAGCCCGTGATCGTCAGCACCTGGAACTTCGGGCTCGAGGCCAATCGGGCGGCCTGGCCGGTGCTGGCCGAAGGAGGGCGCGCCCTCGATGCCGTGGAGACCGGCGCCCGCGTGGTCGAGGCCGACCCCACGGTCTCCAGCGTCGGCTACGGCGGCCGGCCCGACCGGGACGGCCATGTGACCCTCGACGCCTGCGTCATGGACGAGCACGGCCAGGCCGGGGCCGTCGCCTTCCTGGAAGGCTTCCGGCACCCTGTGAGCATCGCCCGCCGGGTCATGGAAATGACGCCCCACGTCCTGCTGGCCGGCGCCGGGGCCCGCCAGTTCGCCCTGGACCAGGGCTTCGCCGAGGAGGACCTGCTGACCGCCGACAGCCGGCGCGCCTGGCTGGAATGGCAGAAAACCGCCGAGTACCGGCCCTGGACGCCGCCGGTCTCGCCCACCAACCACGACACCATCAGCCTGCTGGCCCTGGACCGGGACGGCAACCTCTCGGGCGCCTGCACCACCAGCGGGCTGGCCTTCAAGCTGCACGGGCGCGTGGGCGACAGCCCCATCCCGGGAGCGGCCCTGTTCGTGGACAACGAGGTGGGTGCGGCCTGCGCCACCGGGTTGGGCGAGGAGGTCATGAAGACCTGCGGCAGCTTCCTGATCGTCGAACTGATGCGCCAGGGCGCCACCCCCCAGGAGGCTTGCGAGGAGGGTATTCGCCGAATTATCGCCCGCCACGAGCGCCTGGACGAGATCCAGGTGGGGTACCTGGCCCTGGACCGCCGGGGCCGGGTCGGGGCCTACGATGTGCAGCCCTGGTTCCAATACGCGCTGACCGACGAGGCCGGCGGCACCCGCCTGGTGGACTCGGCCAGCCACCTGCGCAAGCCCTGAGCGGGGCCCCGGATGCGAAAATAGAGTTGCTGGAACCGGTATTGGCATCTATGTTGCTATATAGTATGTGGCGGTCCATGGTGGACCTGCCACTGACCGACCGCGATTTCCTGCAAGCATCTCGGCTCCCGACTTGAATTCCCGAGCTCGCACCGAGAATACGCTGCCGAAGATCCCGGACGACCGAGATTGGAGCCTATGTCTATCCCGAATTTCGAGTCCCTGCGCCTGAGTGAGCCCGTCCTGCGGGCCCTCCGCGAACAGGGCTACACCGAGCCCACGCCCATCCAGGAGCAGGCGATACCGCCGGCCATGGCGGGCAAGGACCTCATCGCCACCGCCCAGACGGGCACCGGCAAGACGGCGGCCTTCGCGCTGCCGATCCTCGAGCGCCTCATGCGCCGCGACCCGCAGGACGCCGGCCGTACCGGCGCTGTGATCCTGACCCCGACCCGCGAGCTGGCCCTGCAGATCGACGAGAACTTCCAGGCCTACGGCCGGCACCTGCCCCTGCGCACCTGCGTGGTGCTGGGCGGCGTCTCGTCCGAGCCCCAGATCCGCTCCCTGCGCCGCGGCGCCGATATCGTCATCGCCACCCCCGGCCGCCTGATCGACCTCATCGAGCAGGGCTTCGTCAAGCTGGAGGCCGTGGAGGTCTTCGTCCTGGACGAGGCCGACCGCATGCTGGACATGGGCTTCGTGCACGACGTGCGCATGATCGTGGACAAGGTGCCGAGCAAGCGCCAGACGCTGTTCTTCTCGGCCACCATGTCGGCCCAGATCGTCAGCCTGGCTTCGACCATGCTGACCAAGCCGTTCAGCGTGTCGGTGGCGCCGCCGGCCACGATCGCCGACAACATCGACCAGCGCGTGATGTTCGTGGAGAAGGCCCACAAGCGCGACCTGCTGGCGGAGATCCTGCATTCGGCCGAGGCCGAGCGCACCCTGGTCTTCACCCGCACCAAGCACGGCGCCAGCCGCCTGGCCCGCCAGCTCGAGCAGCGCGGCATCAAGGCCGAATCCATCCACTCCAACAAGACCCAGGCCCAGCGCCAGCGTGCCCTGGCGGCCTTCGCTTCCGGCCGGCTGGACGTGCTGGTGGCCACGGACATCATGGCCCGGGGCATCGACGTGGACAACATCACCCACGTGATCAACTACGAGCTGCCCGAGGATCCGGAGAACTACGTGCACCGCATCGGCCGCACCGCGCGCGCGGGGCAGTCGGGCGTGGCCCTCTCCCTGTGCGATCTCGAGGAAGTCTCGCTGCTGCGGGGCATCGAGCGCCTGACGCGCATGCCGCTGACGGTGACCGAGGACCACGACTGGCACGCCGCAGGCGTGGCCGCCTGCCGCGACGCCGCCCAGCGCGCCGCCCGCGGTCGGGCCCGGGCCGGCGGCAGCCGGGGTTCCGGTTCGAAGTGGGCCCGCTAGAGTTGTAGAGTCGGGCGCGTCAGCTTGGCGGCGCGCCCGTGACCACGCAGATGAAGCCCGCCGGAACCACCGATCCGACGGGCTTTTGCTTGTCCGGTCGCCAAGGCGCCTAGCGATCCACCCGCTCGACGTCCAGGCTGCGGATGAAGACACCCAGCAGGTCGGTGCGCACGTAGCACACCGAGAAGCTGACCATCGGCTTGGGGTCCGGCCGGAACAGCCCGTAGGTCCACTTGACCAGGGTCTGCCCGCCGGCGAAGGTCTCGTGGTCGACGGCACCGGGCGAGGTGCAGGCCGCCCAGGCCGAGGCCAGCATCGCCGGCGGCCGGCCCACCGTCACCTGCGAGCGCCCGGCGCGCACGTCCGGCATGCCCGCCTGCTCCAGCAGCGCGTACAGGGAGATGCGGGTTACGCCCTGGTCCCGGAGCCGGGCCACCCGCGAGCGGAAGCCCGCGCCGGCCAATCCGTCCAGGTGCACCCAGGTGATCTCGGCCAGGCAGGCCCGCGGGCGGGGATCGGCGGCCAGGGTGCGCAGGCGCTGGAAGCACTGCACCTCGCCCCGCGTCCAGTCGCGGACCGCGCGCTTGACCAGGCCGTCATCGCTGCCCTGCAGCTCCTCCTGCAGGAACGCCACCAGGGCTTCGCCCCGGTTGCCCAGGTCCAGGGCCCGGACCGGACTGACCAGCGAGGCCGACTCCATCTTCAGGGTCAGGGAGATCTGCTCGTCGGCGATGGCCCCGGCGTCGGCGAACACCGGCATCACCGAGACGATGCGGTACGGCGATTTGGGCCGCTCCTGGATCACCATGCCCCGCTTGGCCAGGCGCTCGATGGCCTTGGCCGCGGTGTTGCGCGAGCGGCCGATGCCCTCGGCCAGGGCCCCGACGGCGATGATGTCACCCACCTCGAACCCCGGCTGCTCGTCGGTGATGACCCATTCCAGGAAGGCGGCCACCCGCTCGGCGGTGGTGCTGTGGCGCTTGCCTTCGCTGTGGGACAGCACGTACAGTTCCCAGGCCTCGGTGTACTTGTGGGGAGGATCGTTGCTGGGGGGACGGCCGGGGTTCACGATAAACTCTTTTCCTGCTTATGGTTGTCTCATATGCGAATGTGGGACGCCAGCCGCGAGCCCACTCTGGAACCGTCCAAGCGTGTCACCGTGGCATCAGTTCATGATGTTAGCATGAATTGGTGTGACGGTCCCAGGCGGAAATTCGGCCGGTGGCGGGCACCCGCCATATACGACACCCGCAATCCTGTTAAGGCATTTTTCAACAAACAGTTGCAACCCTCGAGGGGGTCAGCGTCGTCTAAAGGTGAATGCGTCCCCCGGCGCAGCCCGAGACGGAGACCTCCATGACCCGCGGACGCTTCCCTGTCCCTTCGGCCCGGCCCCTGTGCCTGCTGACCTGCGCCCTGCTCGTGGTCGCCGCCGGCCCCGCCCGGGCCCAGTGGCGCGCCACCCGGCTGCCCACCCTGGCGGTCGAGCGCGCTCCCGGTCCGATCACCCTCGACGGCGTGCTCGATGACCCCGGCTGGCAAGGCGCGGAGATGGCCACCCACTTCGCCGAGCACAACCCCGGCGACCAGGTGCAACCGCCGTTCCGCACCGAGGCCTGGCTGACCTACGACGACGAGCACGTGTACGTGGCCTTCCGTTGCTACGACGATCCGTCGCAGATTCGCGCCTCGTTCTGCAAACGCGACAACATCTTCCAGGACGACGTGGTGTTCCTCTGCCTCGACACCTTTGGCGACGGCGCCACCGGCTACGAAATCGCGGTCAACCCCTACGGCATCCAGGGCGATCTCTTCTTCTCGACCACCGGCGGCGAGGACATCCGCTTCGACCTGGTCTACGCCGCGGCCGCGCGCATCGACGACCAGGGCTGGTGCGCCGAGTTCGCCATCCCCCTGCGCAACCTGCGCTTCCCGGACCGGCCGGAGCAGGTCTGGCGCGTGGACTTCTGGCGCAACCAGCCGCGGGACGTGCGCACCCAGGCCTCCTGGGCCGCCTACGACCGCGACGAGTCGTGCTGGCCCTGCCAGTGGGGCACGGTCACCGGCATCGGTGGCATCAAGCCGGCCGCGGGCCTTGACCTGATCCCCGCCTTCACCGCCAACCAGGCCGGCAGCCGCGAGGACGCCGACAGCGAATTCGACAACGGCCCCATCAACGGCGAGGCCTCCCTGACCGCCAAGTACGCGGTGAGCAGCGACGTGGTGGTCGAAGGCACCCTGAACCCGGACTTCAGCCAGGTCGAGTCGGACGCCGCGCAGATCGACGTGAACACCACCTTCGCCCTGTTCTACCCGGAGAAGCGGCCCTTCTTCCAGGAGGGCGCCGACCTCTTCGAGACCTGGTTCAACGCCATCTACACCCGCTCGATCAACGACCCCTCGGTGGCCGGCAAGCTGACCGGCCGCACCGGCCGCACCAGCTTCGCCCTGCTCTCGGCCTACGACCTGCACTCGCCCATCATCGTGCCCTTCGAGGAGCGCAGCTGGTTCATCAACAACGGCGAGAGCTTCAACAACGTGCTGCGCGTCAAGCAGGAGTACGGCGAGCAGACCTACCTCGGGCTGGCCGCCACCGACCGCCGCTACGACGGCGGCGGCAGCGGCTCGCTGGCCGGCCTGGACGGGCGCCTGCGCCTGAACCCGCAGTACCGGCTGGAGGCCCAGTACCTGCGCAGCTTCACCGTCGAACCGGACGATTCCACCCTCACCGAGGGGCTGAACGGAGCCACCTTCGACGACGGCCGGCACACCGCCGCCTTCGACGGCGAGAGCTTCAACGGTCAGGCCTTCTACACCGGACTCGAGCGTGACGGGCGCAACTGGGCGTTCTCCCTGCGCTACTGCGACCGCAGCCCCACCTTCCGGGCCGAGAACGGTTTCGAGGTGCGCAACAGCTATCGCCAGGGCTATGGCAGCACCAGCTACATCTTCCGTTTCGACGACAGCGAGCTCTGGGAATACCTCTCGCCCGGCGCGCAAGCCAGCCGCTCATGGAACTACGACGATCTGATGAAAGACGAGGCCGTCCAGGTCTGGCTGTCCGGGCGCCTGCGCAAGGCCCAGTTCAACTGGCACGCCCAGTACACGGCCGATGCGCAGCGCTACGGGGGGAATGACTACGAAGGGCTCGACCAGTGGCACCTCTGCGCCAACGCCACGCCCTCGCAACTGCTGGCCCTGGGCGGATCGGCCAACTACGGGCACCGGGTGTACTACAGCGGGCAGGCCATCGGCCGCCAGGAGGACTACTCGTTCTGGTTCGACCTCAAGCCCCTGGACCGGCTGCTGCTGGAGACCCAGGCCTCCTGGTCGCGCAGCCGCCACCTCGACGGCGACGAGCAGTACTTCGACGGCTACGTGCTGCGCACGCGGGTGGCCCTGCAACTGACGCGCGAGCTCTCGCTGCGGCTGATCCTGCAGTACAACGATTTCAACGAACTGTGGGAGGCCGATCCCCTCCTGCAATACCAGCTGAACCCGTTCTCGATCTTCTACGTGGGCTCGACCCGGGACTACCGGCTGCTGACCCCCAGCGGGCAGGACGCCGGTGACTGGCGCCTGGTGGACCGGCAGTACTTCCTGAAGCTGCAGTACCTGTTCCGGATCTGAGCAGGCCACCGGCGACACCGACGATGGCAAGGCCGATCCCTGCAGCGTATACTCCACGCTGCCGCCGGATGAGCGATGAGCGCAAATGCCCCGCGCAGCGGCGCCGGGCGGGGAGTTCATGGAACATGAAGCACCGAAATTTCATCCTGGCCATCATCACGGCGGCGTCGGCCGTGGCCGGGTGGCGCCTGGCGGTGGCGGAAACACCGCCGACGGGCGGTCTGACCGCCGTCACCCTCAACCTCTGGCACGACCAGCACGATTGGACGGCGCGGCGCGCGGTGATCGTCGACTCGCTGCGGACGCTCGCACCGGACGTGCTGTTCTTGCAGGAAGTGCTGGAGAATGAGGCATTGCCCAATCAGGCGCGCCAACTGGCCGATAGCCTCGGATACGCCTTCGTGTTCACCTCGGTGGATCCGCCGGACGGTCCCAAGCGCTACGGCAACGCCATCCTCACCCCGCACCTGATCCTGGCCACGAACGAGGTCGCCTTGCCGCCACGGGACGACTATCGCGTGGCCGCCCACGCTCGGCTGTCGATCGCCGGCCGTATCGTCGACACCTACGTCACCCACTTGCATCACACAGGCGAGGGCGGGGCCATCCGCGCCGAGCAGATCGACGGACTGATCGCCTTCATCGACTCCACGCGGGCCGATGGCGCATTGCTGTTGGGCGGCGACTTCAACGCCGAGCCGGCCTGGCCGGAAATGAGGTCCGTGGTCGCGAGGTGGACCGACGCCTACGCGGCCGTGCACCGGTCCGCAAAGGGCGACACGGTCACGACGCTGAACCCGGCCTACGGGCACGCACGCGTGCGGATCGACCATCTTTTCGTCGACCCGCAACGACTGCGTCCGCTGGCGGCGAGAGTCATCTTCAGAACCCCCGCGCCATCGGGCGTGTGGGCATCGGACCACTTCGGAGTGTGGGCGCGGTTTGCCTGGGTGCCGTGAGTCCAAGCGCTGCCGGCGGCGGCCCCGTATCCAGGCCGGGGTGGAAATCGAACGTCTTGGCCTTATACTGGCTGTTTGAGCCCAAGCCGCCCTTTCCACCCCGGCCAAGGACTTCCCTTTCATGCAGAATGTCGCCATCATCGCCACCAGCCTGAATCCCGCCTCCAAATCCCAGCTGCTGGCCGCCCGGCTGGCCGACTCGCTGGCCGAGCGCGGCGTCTCCGTCGAGACGATCGACCTGCGGACGCTGGACCTGCCGCTGGCCGGTTCCCCCGGTTGCTGGGACCATCCGGCCCTGCCGGAGTTGCAGGCCGTGCTCGGACGCGCCAGTCACATCGTCTTCGCGGTGCCGATCTACTGCTACGGCGTGAGTTCGGCGACCAAGAACGTGATCGATCTGTTGGGCCGCAGCTTCACCGACAAGGTGATCGGCTTCATGTGCGCCGCCGGGGGCCAGGGCAGTTACATGGCGGTCATGGGCTTCGCCAACAGCCTGATGCTCGACTTCCGCTCGGTGATCGTGCCGCGCTTCGTCTACGCCGCCAAGACCGACTGGAACGAGGCCGGCGAACTGAGCGCCGAGATCGACGGCCGCCTGGGCCTGCTCTGCGAGGACCTCAAGCGGATCAGCGTGGTGCCCGGGGGGTAGCGCCGGAGGACAGCGCGGGCACCGCCTGCGACATGATGAGTCGGGAAGGAACGAATACGATGCGACGAATTCCGATGATCCTTGCCTTTGGCCTCGGTGCCGGGGCGATCCTGCACCCGGCTCCGGTCCCGCCTTGCCTGCGGACTCGCCTGAAGGTTCGATCGAGGATTTCATAGACACCGAGATGCCTGCCGCCGGCGCGCCCGGCCTCGCCTACGCCGTCGTGGCCGGTGGCGAAATCACATCGACCGGCGCGCGCGGCGTTGTCAGGACCGGGAGCGACAGGAGCGTCACGCCGGACACACCCTTCCTTGCCGGCTCGATCTCCAAAAGCTTTACGGCGCTGGCCGTGATGCAGCTGGTCGAGGCGGGCATGATCGACCTGGATACCGGCATTGCGCACTATCTTGACGGCTTCGCAAGCCAGCCCGCCGGAGCCATCAAGATCCGGCAGCTGCTCAGCCACACGAGCGGCTTTTCCACACTGCAAGGGAACGCCTCGCGCACGGACCCCACCGACGGGAAGGATGCGCTTGCACGCCGGGTTGACCTGATTGCCAGGTTGACTCCTGCCTACGAACCCGACGCCAGGTGGGAGTATTCGAACACGAACTACCAGATACTCGGTCGCCTGATCGAAGTCGTCGCCGGCCAGGAATACGGTGCCTATGTTGCGGCCAAAATCCTGGAGCCGGTCGGCATGGAGCACAGCTTTGTCGCCGACGGCGAGGTCCACGAATCCATGGCGACCGGGCACAGACCGTGGTTCGGCACGAAGCGACCGCTGTCCGAGACCAGGACCAACCGCGGCACCGCTCCCCAAGGTGGGGTCATCGCGAGCGCCGGCGATCTGGCGCGCTATCTGCGGATGATGATGAATGGCCAGGACGATGTGCTGAGCGCCGCAGGCAAGGCGATGATGATGCGCCCGGCCAGTGAAGCATCGCCGTTCTACGGCTTCGGCTGGTCCCTGGACCCGGGCGGCGTGAGTGTCTGGCATTCCGGGGCGACCCCCGGTTGCGAAACGCTGGCGACGATGATCCCCGCCGAGCGGAAGGGCGTTGTCGTGCTGGTCAACCGGGGAAGCGGCATAGGTTTCGGGGAAACGGTCCAGCTCCGCAACGGCATCACTGCCAGGGCGCTAGGCCTCGACTACACCGGCGAGGGGTCCCGGCTGTTCCAGAAAGCCACGTTCATGGCCATGGTGCTGCTGCCGATCGCTTACCTGTCCAGCATGATCTGGGCCTGGCGACAACGCGTCGCGCTCCGCGCCAAGTCGGGCGCCTTCGGCCTGTTCAGCCTGTGGTTCCCGCTGCTCACCACCCTTGGCGCGGCGTGGGTCGTGCTCCGCCTGGTGCCGATCATAATCGGTGCGCCGCTCGGCACGATCAGCCTGTTCCAGCCCGATTTCGGCTTGGCACTCATCGCTACCGCGGTGACCGGTGTGCTGTGGGCGGTGTTCAGGCTGGGGGTAGCCTATACCGGCAGATCCGGCCCTGCCTGATCGCCGGAGATCCGCCGGGCCGGACCTTTCGCCGCACCAGTTCGCCGCACCACCAGCGTGCTGTCGATCATCGCGGAGACGTCCCGACCCGGCTCACGGTCGGCCTCCTGCCCGAAGGGTCGGGAACGGGAGAGACAGGGGATCTTGCAACTACCGCCGTCGCGCGCCCGTATACTCCAGCCAGCCACCCCTCCTGCGGACCTTCAACCAGCCCTCCGACTGGAGATCCATGTGAATACCGAACGTCGACCGGGCGGGAACAGGCCCTCCTTGGCGGGCATGAGCATCGTCGCCATTTCCTCGATCATTGTTGTCGCCCTCGCGGCCCCGGCACCCGCGCAGCCGGACCCCGGGAGAGCCGCCTACCAGGTGCAGATTCATGACGTCGCGACCCACCGCATCGTCGTGCACGCCACGCTGCCCAGCCATGGCTCGGAACTCGGGATGGCGACGTCGCGGCCGGGAGACGTCGCGGAGGTTGCCGACGCCGGGTGGCCGGGGCTCGTCCAGGACCTTCGCGTCACCGATGCCACCGGCCGTGACGTCGGCGTTGCTGAAAACGGCGCGAACGGCTGGATGCTCGCGCGTTCCGTCAGCGGAACGCTCACGCTGGAATACGAGGTCGACTATTCGCCGCTCGCCGCCCGTGACTGGCCGGCGTCACGCGAAGCCGCGTTTGCCGACACGACGCATATGATCGTCATCGGCCGCTCGCTGTTCATCACCACGCCGACCCAGCAGGCGAGCGAGGTGCAATTCGCCTTGCCCGGGGGATGGCAGGCCGTCGTGCCGTGGCCGGCGCTGCCCGGCACGCGCCAGGCGGCGCGCGTTGCCTCCACCGAGGATCTGTGCGAGAACCTGGTGGCATTCCAGGAAGGCACGCCGGAGGTCCTGAGTGCCGGTGGATTCCACCTCAAGGTCGTCACGCTGGGGCACTGGGAAGCCGCACACGATGACGTGGTGCATGTGCTCGAGGTCGCAGCGCAGCGGCTGGTTGCCTTCATCGGGTTCACCGGTCAGGGGGACTACCTCGTGGTCCTGCTGCCGCAACTCGAGCGGGGTGGCGAAGCGTTCCGCGCGAGCTTCGCGATGAACTTCGACACCGCGCCGTCGCGGTCCAATCAGGGGGACTGGGGCAACACGGTCGCGCACGAGGTCTTCCACTACTGGAACGGCTGGCGGCTGCGGGGCGAGGACTACTCCGGTTCGCAGTGGTTCCAGGAGGGATTCACCGAATACGCGGCCAATATCGCGCTGTTATCCGGGAAACTGACGACGCCGGCGGAATTCGAGTCCAGGCTGGCAACACACATCTCACGGTACCGGCAACTCGCGACTCCGCTCGACGCGCCCGGCACCCGCAAGGGCCCGCCCCTATACGGCGGCGGCGCCCTGGTGGCGTTCGTCTGGGATACGGAGATCCGCGCCGCCACCCATGGTGAACGCGGTGTGGGTGACGTCCTGGGCCTGCTGCTGCGCGGCACCGACGACGGCGCCCGGACGTACGCGTGGCCGGACATCCGCGCCGCGCTCGAGAGCCTGGCGCCGGGCGACTGGGAGGACTTCCACGCGCGCCACATCCACGGCACCGAGCCGCTGCCGCTCGACGAAGCGTTCGCGCGCGTCGGACTGCGCATGTCACAGGCGGCGGACGGGGCGATCACGGTGGAGGACGATCCGACGGCAACGGCGGCCGCCCGCGGACTCCGGCAGGGACTCATGCATTGAGTTGTGCCATCAGGGCGACTGGCTTGTCTTCTTTACCGTGCATAGGAACTCGGGCTTCCAGCAACAAGCACCTTTTTGACCCACGGCAGCGATGCCACCTTTTCCGTGCCTTCCCTGGCTGCGGAAAAATAAATCCATTTGGTCGTTGTGTCCGCATATTGAACATCCACACCAGTCGCTCGTATCTCAGCAATTTCAGATTCGCTTACATGGTTGTAGAATCCGCTTGCGACGAGGTCCTCCCTTCCAACCAACGTCCTGCAAACGGGACACTTCTCCTCACTGGTATAGGGCGTCATCCACCTTGCATACGGTTCACCGGTCAGGGCCGCCAATGAGTGACGAGTTCCCCGGACGATGAACCCGCCAAATTGCAGCCTTGTATCCGCTATGGCCCGAAAGAAATCGTAAATGCGAATGCCACGCTCCATGATACCGGCGACTTCGTTGATGGTCAGTTCCCGCGTACAGACGAGAATGACCGTCTCCTCTTCTGTCCCAGCGACAGTATCCCTGTCCCGCCGAAGTCCCGTTATGTATGTGGTATCGGAATAGTCCGGATAGTAATACGGCGATGCTGGTAAGGAAATGCGATCGGGTCCGGAAGCGAATAAGGCCACCGCCGGCTTCGCGGGCACCTCGTTCTCATCCACTTCGGCGCCGGCGGCCTCTGCTCGAAGTAGCCTTGCAGCTTCGGCCAGGTCCGGCATCGCATAGTATTTATGGTCTCTGACGAAATCTCGGGGGGAATCCCGCCACGAGTCGTCGGCAGCTCGCGCCACGGAACACGCGACGAGCGAAACAAGTGCCGCACAAGCCACTTGCGCGGCCACATACACCACCCGATACGCGCATGGGAAATTCAACCGCATGGCTCCGCCTCCTGACAGCCAGGATCGCGCCCGATACGGTAGACTGTACCACGGCGGACACGGATGAAGGACCTTTTCCTGATCCGGGAGGCGCAGTCACTCCAACTCCCGATCCAGATAAACCGACCAGTCCTTCAGGATCGGCTCATAGGCCTGCCCCAGCAGCGGCGAGGAGATCAGGAAGTCGGCGGTGGAGCGGTTGCAGGCCACCGGCACGTTGCAGACCACGGCGATGCGCAGCAGCGCCTTGACGTCCACGTCGTGGGGCTGGGCCTCCATGGGGTCCCAGAAGAAGATCAGCACGTCGATGCGCCCCTCGGCGATCATGGCGCCCAGCTGCTGGTCGCCACCCAGGGGACCCGAGCGCAGCTTCTTGACCGGCGGCGCCGCCGTGTCGAGTCCGTCGTCCGCCAGCTTGTCCGCCAGCGTCTGCTCGATCAGGCGGCCGGTGGTGCCGGTGCAGACCAGGGCGTGCCCCAGCAGGGTGCCGTAGTTGTACTGCACCCACTCGGCCAGGTCCTTCTTGCGGTTGTCGTGGGCCACCAGGGCGATGGTCTTGTGCTTGAGCACGGATCGCTCCTTCCGGTTTCGCCGCTATGGAGACTAGGCCGCGCCGCGCGGCTGCAGGCTGCGCCACAGGGCCACCAGGAACACGCCCAGGGCGACGCCCATCCCGGTGTGAGCCAGGCCGAACAGCCCGGCCCGCAGCAGATGGGAGCCGCCCAGGAACGCCGCATCCACCGCGGCCAGGTCGGTGGCGCCGCCCCGCACCGCCAGCAGCACATGATACCCCTTGACCAGCTGCAGGACCACCGTGGCCGCGGCAAAGGGCAGGTAGCCACGCATCAGACAGGCGCAGGCCCGCGGTCCGACCTCGCGGCAGCCCGCCCGGCGTCCCATCAGCAACGCCCCTCCCAGGACCAGGGGCATGATCACCGCCATCACGAAGATGTGGCCATGCACCAGGGCCAGGGTCAGGACACTTTCCACGTGCAGGCCGGCGCCGGCCGCGGCAAAGGGCAGCTTGCGCGCGGATTCCTGGAACGCGAGCCCTGCGAGCAGGCCGACCAGCGCCATGACCACGGCGTAACGCAGCAGCACCACGAGGGTGCGTCGGTAGTGACCGGGCAGGTTGTCGGAGATCACGGGCATGACAACTTTTCTCCCGAGGTGAAAGGGGCAGCCGCGTTCGGGTTGGGACGCAAGGTACACCGGCAGAGGCTCCGCGTCGATGCGCAGCATTCGATTTGCCCTTTTCAGCCGCCGAGACTAGTCTCTTTCGGGAGTGAACGCACCGGGCAATGGCCATCGGCAGGAGAGGTTCCATGCGCTGGCAGGGACGCAGGGGCAGCAGCAACGTCAAGGACCGCCGCGGCGCGGGCCGGCCGGCGATGGTCGGCGGCAGCCTGGGCGGGGTCGGCATCGTCATCCTGCTGATCTACCTGCTGCTGGGCGGTGATCCCTCGGCGCTCCTCTCCCAGCAGGGCTCCGGCAGCGTCACCGTCAGCGGCGGCAGCGAACAACCGGTCGACGCCGGCAGCGACGAACTCGCCCAATTCGTCTCGGTGGTGCTGGCAGACACCGAGGATGTCTGGCAGGAGATTTTCGCCGCACGCGGCGGCCGCTACGAGGAACCGTCGCTGGTGCTCTTCAGCGGTCAGGTGAGTTCGGCCTGCGGCTACCAGAGCGCCGCGGTCGGCCCGTTCTATTGCCCCGCCGACCAGACCGCCTACATCGACCTCGGCTTCTACGAGGTCCTGCGCCGGCGCTTCGGTGCCGCGGGCGACTTCGCCCAGGCCTACGTCATCGCCCACGAGGTGGGCCACCATGTGCAGAACCTGCTGGGCATCTCCGCGCAGGTGGACGCCCGCCGCCAGCGCCTGGGCGAGCGCGAGGCGAACGAACTGTCGGTGCGCATGGAACTGCAAGCCGACTTCCTGGCCGGCGTCTGGGCCCACCACGCCCAGCGCCGCTTCGCCATCCTAGAGCCGGGAGACATCGAGGAGGCCCTGGGCGCCGCCAACGCCATCGGCGACGACAACCTCCAGCAGCAGTCCGGCGGACAGGTGGTGCCGGACGCCTTCACCCACGGCACCGGCACGCAGCGCGTGCGCTGGTTCAGCCTCGGGTTCGAGACCGGAGACCTCGACCGCGGCGACACCTTCACCGCCGCGCGGTTGTAGGCGCCGCCAGCGCAACGAATTCAGCAACTATTCAACAGAAGGAATGAACCAAGGGACTGTTCGATTTCGTCAAGGGTGCCGGCGAGAAGATCTTCCAGCGGGACAAGGTCGAGGCCCGCGAGGCCGCCATCCGGGGCACCTGCCCCAGCCAGTCGGACCGGGAGAAGGTCATCCTGATCGTGGGCAACACCCAGGGCGTGGCCCAGGTGCAGGATCATCTGGTGGTGGTGGCGCCGGAGCCCGAGGCCGTGTTCTGCACCGTCAAACGCGGCGACTCGCTCTCGAAGATCGCCAAGGAGCACTACGGCAACGCCATGAAGTGCCCGGTGATCTTCGAAGCCGACCGCCCCATGCTGGCGGACCCGGACAGGATCTATCCCGGCCAGGTCCTGCGTATCCCGGCTCTGACCAAGGGTGCCGCGAAGAACGCCTAGCCCATCGCCGGCGGGGCGGCGCCTCCGACGGTGCCGCCCCGACCCGGCCAGCCCCGCCGATCGGCTTGTCCAAGGCAGCCGGGATGTGCTAGAATAGAAGCAGACACCCCCCCCGCGCACGGACCCGGCGCGGCACCTCTGAAACGGACTTCGACACGCTCAGCCCAAGGGCGGATGCACGAGGATGGCCCACAGCTCCGGACAGCGGCGTGCAACCGAAATATTCCTGACTCAATTCCTCATATGTCTTTCCGTCAGCGGGGCGCTGGCAGGACCGACGCCGGTGCGCCATGGCGAGGCCGTGGCGCAGGTCTACGCGGAGCGCGAACAGCGGGCTGCCTGGGTCGCAGGCCCCGTCCTGACGCGCCAGGCCCGCGGCCTGATGGGGTTGATCGCCGCCGTCGGCGCTGACGGCCTGGATCCCGAGGCCTATCATCTATCCACGTTGCACGGCCTGCAGGCGCTGGCCGATCCGGACGGTGAACCCGCTTGGGCCGACGCCGCGGCGGCGTTGCGCGCCGAGTCCCTGCTGACGGACGCCTTTCTGACCCTGGGTCGGGACCTGGCCCGGGGCCGTCTCGACCCTGAGGGGCTCTGGGACAAATGGCAGCCGGCTGCGCAGCGCGCCGATCCCCTGCCCCGGTTGCTGACGGTCCTGTCCGGGCTGCCGGCGGCCGCGCCGGACGCCGGCACTGCGGCCGCCGACACCATGGCCGCGGCCCTGGTTGCGTGCCGCCCCACCCAGGCGGAGTATCAGGCGCTGCAGCAGGCGCTGGGGCGTCTGGCGGACATCACGGCGGCCGGCGGCTGGCCGGCCGTCGAGGCCGGGCCAGTGCTGCACGTCGGAGACCGGGACGCCAGGGTTCCGCAGCTGCGCGCGCGCCTGCTGGCCGTCGGCGTCCTCACCGACCCGATCCCGATCCTGGGCGCACCCTGGCACTTGGCCGGCGACCGCTTGCGCTACGACGCCGCATTGGTCCGCGCCGTGCGCACCTTCCAGCTGCACCACGGGCTGACCGCCGATGGCGTGATCGGAGTGCAAACTCTCGCCGCCCTGAACGTCACCTCGGCCGCGCGCGCAATCCAGGTCACCCTGAACCTGGAGCGCTGGCGCTGGCTACCCGAGGACCTCGGCCCACGGCACATCCGGGTCAACATTCCCGATTTCTCGCTGAGCGTGGTCAGCGCCGGCGTCCCCGAACTGACCATGCGCGCCATCGTAGGCCGACCCGACCGGCCGACCCCGGTCCTGAGCGGTGTCATGGGTTGGCTGGTGCTGAATCCGAGTTGGACCGTACCCCAGAAGCTGGCCCGCGAGGATCTGCTGCCCAAGGTGGCCGCAGATCCGGGATATCTGGCCGAGCGCGGCTTCCGGGTCTTCGCCGACTGGCGGCCGGGTGCCTCGGAAATCGATCCCGCTTCGGTGGACTGGTCAGCGGTCGTCCCGGCTGACATGGCCTACAAGTTCCGGCAGGAGCCGGGACCACGCAATGCCCTCGGCAGGATCAAGTTCCTGTTCCCCAACGACTTTTCGGTCTACATCCATGACACGGATCAGCGCGGGGCCTTCGCCGGCGAGCAGCGCTGTTTCTCGTCGGGCTGTGTGCGGGTGGAGAACCCGAGGGGTCTGCTGGCAGCTCTGGCGACCCCAACCAGCGGTCGCATCGACAGCACCTTCACGGCGGCCCTCGAGGCCGGCGAGACCACTTCGATCGGCCTGCCCGCGCCCTTGCCGGTGCACCTGCTCTATCTGACGGCTTGGGTCGACGTGCACGGAGTGCTGCAGTTCCGGGAGGATTGCTACGGCTACGACCGGGAGTTGGCCGCCGCCTTGGCGACCCGCGAGCCGGCGCCGCAGCCGGCGCCTCCGGTCGAGCTGCCCCTGGTCGCCTGGTCCGCGAACCCCGTGCCGGCGGATCCCGGCCCGGTTCACCAGGTGCGCACGGGCCCCGTGTCGACGTGGACGAACCCCGGTCCCGAGTAGAGGCCGACGCCACCGCGCTTCTGCGCCAGGGCGGCGCGGTGCAGGCGGGAAAGCGCCACGCCGCGCAGGCGGATGTCCACGGCCTTGCCCTGCATGTGGTAGCTGCGGCTGGCCACGCCGCTGCTACGCTTGCGCAGCATGGCGTTGGTGGCGGGCGAGCGGTAGCCCGAGATGATTTCGTAGTCCGGTTCGACCTCGAGACCCTCCGCCAGGTCATGCAGGAGATCCAGCAGGGCCGGGTCGATGGCGTGGATGTCGCCGGTCCGGTGGTCACGCAGCAGGCGGTTGGCCCGGGCCAGGCCGTCGGCCAGGTAGCTGCCGCGGGCCGCGAAAACGCACTGCCCGGTCTCGCCGGTATGGGTGTTGTGCAGCAGGAGATGGCGGCTCAGGCTGACCGGCGGGGCGGTCGGCACCGGCGGGGCGAGAGGTGAGGCGAAGGCCTGGCCCCCCCACGGACCGGTCAAACCCGCAAGCCCACCGAGCACGGCCAAGGCGCTGATCTTGAGGAAGTGGCGGCGATTCTGCCAATCATCCGGGATGCTTGGATCCACTGCTGCGGGCTCCTTCCCAAGGCTGGGGTCAGCGGACATTCCGCCATCCTGCAAAAAGGCACATGATGCGGTCGAAAATCAAGAGCAAGTTCCACGCCGGCGGAGGAGCTCCGGCGCCGGTCGCAGCCACACAAGGAGAAGCGGTGGGAAATTGGCAAGTTAGGCCATGTTGAATATCGTATTTCGTATTCGCCGCCGGCCAGCCGGCCGGACCGGTCGCGACTCCATCGCCCACCCTGGAGGCAATCCGCCATGGCTGACAAGATTGACGAGATCGAGGACATCGGCCCCGCCTTCGCCGAGAAGCTGGCCCGCACCTCGCCCCCGGAGGACACCATCGCCAAGTGGGTTCTCGCGGCCCAGACGATGGATCCGCGCATCACCAACTAGGTGCCTGCGCAACCCGTGCGACCGTCCCCGTTCCCGGCAGGGTGCGGGGTCGCTGCCTGCCCGGGTCAGTCGTAGCGGCGCCCGTCGTGCTCGATCCAACCGCCCTCGTGGCGTCCGGCCGGATCGTGGTGGGTCCAGTGAATCAGACCGCCGCGTTCGTTCCACTCGAACTGGCCGTGGAGCACGACCTCGTCGCCGACCGCCATGGGGACGCGCTGCGCCAGATCGATGTTATGGACCACCAGCACGGTGTGGCCCGAGGGCAGGTCCAGCAGGAAGCGTTGGTGGCGGCTGCCCTCGCGGTCGTCCGCCAGCAGGCGCTGGACGCGACCTGCGGTCTGGAGCATGATGCCGGAGCGGTGGTCCTGCCAGGCCGCCTCGACAGCGCCGGTGGCACCGTCGGCGTCGGGGCCCGGGTTATCGGGGGTTTGTCGGACCTGCCAGGCGGCGATCGCCCCCAGCACCAGCACCAGGACCAGGCGCAGCAGCAGCCGCGAATTGCGTGAGCCGGCCATGAAGCATGTACTCCCAGGTGAGGGGGCGGCGTGCGAACGCCGCCAGTGTAGGGCAAGGAAAGAGGATTGACGATGCAGCCGATCGAACAGACCGGGTCCTTCTACCTGGGCCGCGTCTACGACGACGCGCAGAAGCGGGTCTCCGACGAGATCCTGATGTACGACGCCCGCGACCTGACCACCCACGCGGTCTGCGTGGGCATGACCGGCTCGGGCAAGACGGGACTCTGCATCAGCCTGCTGGAAGAAGCCGCCATCGACGGCGTGCCCGCGCTGATCATCGACCCCAAGGGCGACATCGCCAACCTGATGCTCACCTTCCCGGACCTGCAGCCGGGCGACTTCGAGCCGTGGATCAACCCGGACGACGCCCGCCGCAAGGGCATGGACGTGCCCGCCTTCGCGGCCAAGACTGCCGCGGCCTGGCGCGACGGGCTGGCAGCCTGGGGCCAGGACGGCGAGCGCATCAGGCGCCTGCGCGACAGCGCCGAGTTCCGCGTCTACACCCCCGGCTCGACCGCCGGCGAGCCCGTCTCGATCCTGGCTTCGCTGCGCGCGCCGCGTGACGCCTGGGAGGGCCGCGAGGAGATCCTGCGGGACCAGATCCGCGGCACCGTCAGTGCGTTGCTGGGCCTGGCCGGCGTCGAGACCGACCCGGTGCGCAGCCCCGAGCACATATTCTTCGCTACGGTCATCGAGCACTACTGGCGGCAGGGGCGCGACCTGGACCTGGCCGACCTGATCACCGCGCTGCAGGAACCGCCGCTGCGCAAGCTGGGCGTCTTCGACGTGGACAGGTTCTTCGCCCCCGACAAGCGTTTCGACTTGGCCATGGCACTCAACGGCCTGATCGCCGCGCCCGGCTTCTCCGTCTGGCTCGAAGGCGAGCCCCTGGACATCGATCGCCTGCTCTGCACCACCGAAGGCCACCCCCGCCACGCCATCTTCAGCCTCGCCCACCTGGACGACGCCCAGCGCATGTTCTTCGTCACCCTGCTGCTGGAGAGCACCCTGGCCTGGGCGCGGCGGCAGAGCGGCACCACCAGCCTGCGCGCGCTGCTGTACATGGACGAGCTCTACGGCTTCATGCCGCCGACGGCCAACCCGCCGTCCAAGGGCCCGCTGCTGACCCTGCTCAAACAGGCGCGCGCCTTCGGCCTGGGCGTGGTGCTGACCACCCAGAACCCGGTCGACCTCGACTACAAGGGCCTGTCCAACGCCGGCACCTGGTTCGTGGGCAAGCTGCAGACCGAACGCGACAAGGCGCGCCTGATGGACGGCCTGGAGGCCGCCGGCGGCGGCACTGACCGCGCCCGGCTCGAGCAGCTGATCAGCGGCCTGGATTCGCGGGTCTTCCTGCTGCACAACGTGCACGAGGACGCACCGGTGCTCTTCCACACGCGCTGGGTCATGAGCTACCTGCGCGGCCCCCTGACCCGCGACCAGTTGAGGCGGCTGAAGCCGCCGGCCTCACCCGGAGCCACCGTCCCGGCGCCCGCCGTGGCCGCCGCAACTGCCCCCGCGGCCGCGCCGGCGCCGGCCGGCGATCCGGCAGCCCGCCTGGGCACCGAGGGCTATGGGCCCCTGGCACCGACCCTCAAGGCCGGCCTGGTGCAGGTGCACCTGCCGGTGCGCGTGACCGCGGCCGAAGCCGGCGCCGCCGATCCCGCCGCCGCCGTGCTGACCTACGAACCCTGCCTGATCGCCTGCGGCGAGGTCGGCTTCGTCGACCGCGAGAAGGAACTCGACAGCGCACGCCCGGTGCGCCTGCTGGCCCGAGCCGACGAGCGCGCCGGAGGCGTGGACTGGCGCGCCGCCGAGCCCCTGGCCCTGGCCCCCACCGAGTTGTCCGCCGGCGGTCGCGCGGACGCGCTCTATGCCTCGCTGCCCCGCGGCTGGGACACAGCGGCCACCCACCGTGCGGCCACCACCGCCTTCAAGGACCATCTCTACGGCGACCACACCCTGGAGGTGCGGCACCTGCCGGCGCTGAAGATCTTCGGCCAGCCGGACGAGGACGAGGCTGCCTTCCTGGGCCGCGCCCGCCTTGCCGCCCGCGAGCAGCGCGACCTGGAGATCGACAAGCTCAACGACAAGATGAACGTCAAGCTGGAGCGCCTGCAGAAGAAGCTGCAGCGCGAGGAGCGCGGGCTCAGCGAGGACGAGGCCGAGTATGACTCCCGCAAGAGCCAGGAGGTGATCTCGGCCGGCGAGACCCTGCTGGGCATGTTCGGCGTGCTGGGTCGCAAGCGCAGCACCGGCCTATCCACGGCCGCAAGCAAACGGCGCATGACCGCTCGCGCCAAGGAGGACGTGGTCGAGTCCCGCCAGGAGATCGCCGCGCTGCAGGCCGAACTGGAAGACCTGCGCGCGCAACTGGCCGACGACGTCGCCGACATCGGCCATCGGTGGGAGGACGCCCTGGCTGGCGTCGAGACCTTCACCGTGTCGCCGCGGCGCAGCGACGTGCGGGTCGAACTGGTGGGCCTGGGCTGGGCACCGGTATGGGTGGTCGCCGGACCGGGCAACGCGTTCCGGCGCGTCGAGGCCTGGGGCCGCCAGGTGGGTCAGACCAGCAGGTCGGTGGGGTCGGGGCACAGCCGCAGCCAGCGCTCGCGCTCCGACAGCCGCACCACCCCGGGGTAGTCCCCAGCCAGTCCCAGCAGGTCGGTGATCTTCTGCAGGTGCAGGTGCGGCGGCCAGCCCCCGTTCTCGTGGGGCTCGCCCAGCCAGGCGAAGACCTCGCCCCGGGCCAGGCGCCTGCCGGTGCTCAACCCGGCCAGGGAACGGCGGGCGAGATGACCCCAGAGCGTCCAGTACGGTCCGGCGTGCTCGAGGATGATCGTCGCCCCGTAGTCCCCGAAGTGGTCGTTGTCGGCGAAGCTGTGCACCACCGCCGGCAGCGGGGCGGCCACCGGCGTGCCGGCATCGGTCCAGATGTCGGTGCCCAGGTGGATGACCCGCGGCTCCTCGCCGCCGGCCGCGCCGCCGAACAGGGCGCTGCCGGCGTAGATGCCCCGGTGCTCGCCGTAGCCGCCGATCAGGGCCGGAGCCGGGCCGCGCCGGGCGGCCAGGAAGGCGGTGAACGCCGCGTGGTCGCTGACGTCCACGTCGGCGCCGGCCAGGTCCAGGGGCACGGCCTCGGCCAGCGGGAAGGGGAAGATGCGGTGGGGTTTGCCGTTTCTGGTGCTCATGGCCTGCCCTCCCGGAGTCCGAGAAAACTTCGTCCCTGCGGAGCCGACCACGGTCTTGCCCGGGCTCCGGCGCCCTCCTATTATGGCGACAGTGGCCGCCGCCAGTCGGGCCGCGTGCCGCCGACCACTTCCCGGAGACACCGACCATGGACGACGGGCGCCTCGATTCCCCCGATGCCGATGCCGAAGCCGCCGGCATGGCCTCCGCCCTGCGCGACGCCTACGCCGTGATCGCCGACCTGCGGGCCCGGCTGGACGAGTACGGCTGGATGGAGGGCGCCCTGCGCCGGCGCACCGGCGAACTGGCCGAGCGCGTCAAGGAACTCGAGTGCCTGCACGCGGTGGCCGCCGCCCTGCGCGATCCCGGCCGCGCTGCGGCCGAGGCCTGCGCCGAAGTCGCCCGCACCATCCCCGCCGGCTTCCAGCACCCGGCCCGCACCTGCGCCCTCCTGGAGATCCACGGCCGTGAATACCGCTCGCCCGGCTTCCGCGCCGACGGCCGCGCCTGCAAGGTGGAGATCCGTGGCGGCGGCCGCCACCTGGGCACCCTGCGGGTCCACCTGCTGCCCGGACCCCGCGACGCCTCCACCCCGGCGGCGGCGATCCTGGCCGAGGAGCAGGCCCTGCTGGCCACCCTCGCCGAACTGATCGGCGAGTTCGCCGCCAACCGCGGCGCGCCCCGCCCCTAACCCCGCTTGATCGCGTTGACCATCTCGTCCAGCTGCTGCAGGAACAGCGAGCGGTCCTTGGCCGTGAACGGCGGCGGGCCGCCGCCCATGATCCCCTGCTCGCGCAGCTGGGCCAGCAGGTGGCGGTTGGCCAGGGCGTCGCCCACGTTCTGCTCGGTGAAGGGGCGGCCCTTGTGACCCAGGACCCTTGCGCCCTGGTCCAGGCAGCGGGCGGCCAGGGGGATGTCGCCGGTGATCACGATGTCGTCGCGCTCGACGGCCTCGACGATGCGGTCGTCGGCCTCGTCGCGGCCCTTGTCCACCACCACCAGCTTCACCTCGCCGCCGGGGATTCGCATATAGCTGTTGGCCACCAGGGTCACGGCCAGCCCGTAGCGCGCGGCCACCTTGTAGACCTCGTCCTTGACCGGGCAGGCGTCCGCGTCGATGTAGATGTGCAGCATCGCTCGCCTCCGCCTGCGCGCGGTCCTCAGCCCAGGTCGTCCACCACGCCGACCACCACCGAGCGCACGGGCAGGTCCTTGCCGCCGAGGATCTGGCGGGCGCCGTTGCCCTCGTCCAGGATGATCACGGTTTCGCCCGCGCCCGCGCCGACGGTGTCGACGGCGATGACGTAGCCCTTGGCCGGCGCGCCGCCGGCGCCCAGTTTGGCGCAGACCAATAGAGTGCGCCCCGCCAGACCCGGGTGGCCGATGGTCGACGTGATGCGCCCCGTCACCCGCGCCAGGATCACGGCGTCACCTCCGGGTCCAGGTAAACATCGTCGACGATGCCGACCACGGCGTGGTCCACCGGCACGAAGCTGGGGTCGAGGGTGAGCGCGGCCTCGCGGCTGGCCTCCCAGTAGACCAGCTCGTCGGGCCCGGCCATGCGCGTGCCGTCGGCGCAGACGAAGGGCCGACCGTCGGCTGCGCCGTGCTGGTCCAGCGGCTGCACCCACAACAGCGGCAGCCCCTCCATGCCCGGGGTGACCACCGCCGCCACCAGCCTGCCGATGACCCGGCCCAGGAACATGGGCTAGTCCTCCAGCACTTCCCCGCCCGCGGGCGTGCGCAGGGCGCAGGCCGCGAAGCGGGAGGTCTCGGTCAGCAGCTCGCGCAGGGACTCGTCCAGGCGGGGCATCAGCGTGGCCGCGGTCAGACGGCCCGACTGCTCCAGCGCGGTGCGGGCCAGGTCCAACGCCGCCTCCACGTCCGGCAGCAGTCCGTCCAGGAAGGCCACGGCGCGCCCGCCCAGATCGTCGGCCAGGCGCAGTTCGGACAGCCCCACCGGCACCGACTTGAGCGCCGCATCCAGGGCCCGCAGCAACGCCGGCGAAGTCGCCGCCTCCAGCACGCCCAGGGCCTCGCCCGCCGGCGCGGTGCGCGTGCCCGTCACCGCCGCCAGCAGCAGCGGGTGCGGATCGGCCAGGCAGACCTCGTCGACCAGGCGGCCGCCGCGCAGGCCTTCGGCGTGGGCCTCCTCGGTGGCGGCCACCGTGCCCCCGACCAAAGCCAGCCAGCGCCCCGGATGCACGCTGCCGCAGCGCAGCAGCGCCACCGGCGAGCGCTTCAGCATGCGATCGACCGCCAGCACGCCTTCGGCGACGGAGTCGTATTCCAGCAGGGCCAAGGCGCGGCTCATGGGTCCCCTAGACGATGCGGAAATGATCCTTCAGCACGCAGCGGCGCAGGCGCGAGAAGCTGACCGGATCGGTCAGGCCCTCGCCCGTGGGGCTGGCGATGGTGAAGGAGGTGTGCCCTTCGCCGCCGTGCCCGAGGCCGGCGACGATGGGCGCGTTCTTGACGAAGATGCTGGTGTTGATGACCCGCGCCATGCGGCTGAGCGCCGCCACGTCCCGCGAGAACATGCTGGCCGAGTGGCCGAAACCGTGCTCGGCCTCCCTGGCCAGGGCGATGGCCCGCTCCACGTCCGGCACCCGCACCACCGGCAGCACCGGCATCAGCTGCTCGCTCCAGACCAGCGGATGATCCTCGGGCACGTCGGCGATGATCAGGGGCGGATCGCCCACCGGCCGCACGCCGATGCGCGCCAGCAGGTCGCCGGCATTCTTCCCCACGCAGTCCTTGTTCATGGCGCCGTGGCTGCGCGGCCCGGGGATCTGCAGGAAGATCTCCCTCTCCAGGCGCCGCAGCTGGGCCTGGTCCACCAGGTAGGCGCCGGCTTCGCGCATGGCCTGGATCAGGGCATCGGCCACCGACGCGACGACGAACACCTCCTTCTCGTCCACGCAGATCACGTTGTTGTCGAAGCCCGCGCCGAAGACGATGTCCCGCCCGGCCTGGGCGATGTCCGCGGTCGCGTCCACCACCACCGGCGGATTGCCCGGCCCGGCGCAGATGGCCCGCTTGCCGCTCTGCATGGCCGCCTTCACCACCCCCGGCCCGCCGGTCACCACCAGCAGGTTGATGCCCTTGTGGTGCATCAGCTCGCCGGCCGACTCGATGGTCGGCACCGCCACGGCCGTGACCAGGTTCTGCGGCCCGCCGGCCGCGACGATGGCCCGGTTCAACTCGCGCACCGTCTCCATCGAGCAGCGCGCCGCGCCCGGATGCACGTTGAAGACCACGCTGTTGCCCGCGGCCACCATGCCGATGGTGTTGCAGATGATGGTGCTGGTGGGGTTGGTAGTGGGGGTGATCGAGCCGATCACCCCGAACGGCGCATACTCCGTCAGCGTCAGGCCGTGGTCGCCGGTGACGCTGTGGGAGACGAGGGCCTCCGTGCCCGGGGTCTTCTCCGTAACCAAGGCGTTCTTGAGGATCTTGTGTTCGTGGCGGCCGAGGCCGGTCTCCTCCCAGGCCAGGCGCGCCAGGCGGTCGCCGTGGGCGCGCATGGCCCCGCGGATGGCTGCGACGATGGTGCGCCGCTGCTCCAGCGTCTGGGTGTTCAGGTGCAGGAACGCGGCCCGCGCGGCGGCCACGCAGTCGTCGACGGTGGCGAACACGCCGTCGCCCTGGCGCACGGTCACCGCCGCCGGACCCAGGCGGGCGGCGGGGTGGTCGCGGCCATCCGTGGCCGCGACCGTTTGCCCCGCCAGGCGACGGGCGATGCTCTCGACCTGCTGATCCGTCAGCCTGTGCATCACCGGTCACCCGTGCCGTCGTCGCCCTTGCGGTACTTGTCCTTGCCGCCGATGTCCCAGCTGTCGACGATGGCCATGACCACGGCGTCGACCGGCTTGTTGTTGGTGACCCTGGTCTGGCGCGCCGACGAGCCCGAGGCGTAGAGCACGTACTCGCCCTCGCCCGCGCCCACGGCGTCCACCGCGACGACGCTGCCGCCGGTCAGCTCGCCGTCGATTCCCGCCTGGCCCAGCATCAGGAGGGTCAGGCCCTCGAGGGCCTCCTCCTTGCGGCTGGCCACCACGCGGCCGATCACCTTGGCCAGGTTCACGGCCTACGCCTCTTCCAGGCGGCCCAGCGGCATCACGGCGTCGACGTTGGCGTGCGGACGCGCGATCACGTGCACCGCCACCACCTCGCCGACGCGGGTCGCGGCGGTCTGGCCCGCGTCACAGGCGGCCTTCACCGCGGCCACGTCGCCGCGCACGATGGCGGTGGTGTAGCCGCCGCCGGTCTTCTCGTAGCCCACCAGGTCCACGCGGGCGGCCTTGACCATCGCGTCGGCAGCCTCCACGGTCGCCGCGAAGCAGCGGCACTCGATCATTCCCAGGGCGTCAGCCATTGCGGTTCCTCCTGTCTGCAGGGTCGTGTCGTTCTACTTGCCTATGGTTCTGCCGTCGAGGGCCTCCAGCGCCGCGACCGCCGCCGGCCGCGCCACCTGGATGTCCCGCTCCTCGCCGCCGATGTACACGCGCCCGAAGGCGCCGAAGGCCCGCACCTCCAGGATGTTGATGGCCGCCGCCTTCTCGGCCTCGTTGGCCGCCAGCGCGGCGTAGGCGGCCGGTTCGCACTCCAGCACGAACAGGGTCTGGCCGGCCAGGATCAGGTTGCCGTGGCGCATGCGGTTGATCAGCATGCACTGGTGGTCGTCCAGGTGGCGCACGATCTGGTCGGAGATGATGCGCGGCTTCAGCCGCTGGTCCTCCGCCAGCTCCAGCGCCGCGAGGATGGCCGCCCCGGCCTGGCGCACGTCCGCCTGGCTGTCGCTGTGCACCTCCAGCATGCCGAAGTTGCGCTCGACGATCTGCATGCCCGGGGTGACGCTCGTGCTCTTGAGCGCGATGTCCATCACCCGGTTGATCTCGATGCCCGGCGCGATCTCCACGAAGAGGCTGGCCTGCCCCACCTTGGGCAGGAAGCCCTGGGCCACCGTCGCCTGGAAGGAGGCGAACTGGGGCTGCAGGCTGTCGATCACGCAGTAGGCTCTCAGGTCGACCATGGCGCCTCCCTAGCGGCTTACCGAAACGTTCTGGGCTTCCTGGACGATCGCGATCGAGGCCGACGCACCGATCCTCGTGGCGCCGGCCTCGATCATGCGCTTGGCGTCGCTGAACGACTTGATGCCGCCGGAGGCCTTGACTTCCATGCCTGCCCCCCTGACGACCGACGCCATCAGCGCAATGTCCTCGGCGGTCGCGCCGCCGCTGGAGAAACCCGTCGAGGTCTTGACGAAATCCGCCCGCGCGCGCTTGGCCAGCTCGCAGGCCCGCACCTTCTCCGCGTCCGTCAGCAGCGCGGTCTCGATGATCACCTTGCTGCGGGCCGAGCCGTCACGGCAGGCGTCGGTCACGGCCAGGATGTCCTTGAAGACATAGTCGTCGTCGCCGCTCTTGAGCCGGCCGACGTTGATGACCATGTCGATCTCCCTGGCCCCGTCGCGGATGGCCTTGCGCGTCTCCATGCCCTTGAGGTCGGAGGTGTTGGTCCCCAGGGGGAAGCCCACCACCGAGCAGGTCAGCACCGGTGTGCCGCGCAGGCCGTCGGCCACGCGCTTGACCCAGCCCGGGTTGACGCAGACCGAGCGGAAGCCGAATTCGCGGGCCTCGGCCACCACCTTGTCGATCATGGCCACGGTGGCGTCGGCCTTCAGGATGGTGTGGTCGATGTAGCGGGCCATGTCCTCGGGGATGCGGCCGGGGCTGTCCGGGCCGTGGCTGAGGCGGCGCGCGCCCATCTGGATGAAGGCGCGCGCCGTGTCGGGGCAGGTGCCCACGCAGGGACCGGCGTGGCCGGCGGCCCCCAGCAGCCCCTGCATGCGGGCCGCGATGCGGGCCAGGTCCGCTTCCGAGAGGTCGGCCAGGGAGCCGGCAGCCGCCTGCGGTGCGGCGGCGTCGGCGATCATCGCCACCCGGCGGCGGTGCCGGGGCTCGGTGCAGTCGGTGGCCAGGAAGACGTCGACGATCTGCTGGGCCAGGTTGGCCCCGATCAGCCCCGCGCCCAGGGTCAGCACGTTGGCATCGTTGTGCTCGCGCCCGTTGCGGGCGCTGGAGACGTCGTAGGCCATGGCCGCCCGCACCCCGGGCACCTTGTTGGCCACCATCGAGGAGCCGATGCCCGCGCCGTCGATCATGATGCCCCGCTCGGCGCGACCGCCGGCTACGGCCTCGGCCACCGCACGGGCGTACACCGGGTAGTCCACCGCCTCGGCCGAGCGGGTGCCGCAGTCTTCCACCTGGTGGCCGCCGCGCTTGAGGTGCTCGGCCAGCGCCTGCTTGAGGGCGAACCCCCCGTGGTCGGCTCCGATGGCGATCTTCATCCGTCCCCCTGTCCGTCGGGTCACCAGACCCGCGACTGGTCCCGGTCCCCGCGTTCGGTCCGCACCGGCCGCACTCCGCTGATGGCCTGCAGCAGCCGGTCGCTGAGGCGGCGCAGCGCCGCCAGGCCCTCGTCCTCCAGCCGGTAGCAGGTCACGGTGCGCCCCCCGCGCTTCTCCCGGCGCAACCGCAGGTAGCCCGCCTCGGTCAGGCGCCCGGTCTGCACGTGCAGGTTGCCGTCGGCCAGCCCGGTGGCGGTCTTCAGCTCCGAGAACGTGCGGTCGCTGCCGTCGGCCAGGGTGGCCACGATGGCCAGCCTTGCCGGAGTGCCCAGGAGGGAATCGAGGGTGCGCGCGTTCATCGGCTCCTGGCCCGGGCCGCCGCGGCGCGTCCGGAACAGGTGCGCCAAGGCCCAGCGGAGCCTAGCTTCACCTACTGAAGTCGAACTGTCAAGGGGAAAAGCGAACAAACTTCATATCATGAAGATTCGAGCGAAATCGCTCCCAGGCCCGCCAGCGTGACCCGGAAGAGCTGGCGGAGATTCCAGGCGCCCAGGCGCAGCCGGCGCGGCAACGACGTGACGCCGTCGAACCGGTGTTCGGTCTGCAGGGAGTAGGCCCG
The DNA here is from genome assembly GCA_963848505.1 of Candidatus Krumholzibacteriia bacterium. GTDB lineage: Bacteria > Krumholzibacteriota > Krumholzibacteriia > LZORAL124-64-63 > LZORAL124-64-63 > JACZKN01. Next base: position 112,280 of record CAWKEB010000001.1, read on the forward strand.
GCTGCACACGGCCAGGCGGCCCAGGTCCCGCAGACGCAAGGACAGGCTCGGCAGCAGCACCAGGTGGATGAACTGGTCGTAGGCAGAGACGCGGGTGCCCCGCCGCTCCAGGCACCCGTTGGGCACATCCAGGTTGTTCAGCAGGCGCCAGGCCAGGGGTCCCAGGGGCCGCCGGGGGGGCGGCAGTTCGGGCAGAGTCACGCCCGTGATCTGCTTCATGACATGAAGCCAGAACGCCAGTGCCCGCTCCAGGTCGTTGCCGGCAGCCAATTCGGCCACTTCGCGCCAATCCCGGGGCTGCATCTTCGGCACCAGACGCACCAGGTCCAGCACCCGCCTGAGGTCCACGAAGCCGTCGGCGATGTGCTGGTAGACCGCATGGATCACCTGGTCCGCCGGAGCAGCCACCAGGCAGGTGCCCCTGCCCAGAGGCACCGAGCGGGCGCGGGCCCGCACGCCGTCGGCATCGTAGCTGTAGGCCGAGGAGGGCAGGGTCAGGGCCCAGTGGATCTCGACCACCGAGCCGGCCGGGCCGATCAGGATGCGGTGCAGGTGATGGTGATCGTAGTAGGCCCAGTCGGCCCGCCCCCGGAAGGGCCGGTACCCGACGGTCTCGAGCCCGGCGCAGACGGCCGCGACCCGGTCCGGCGGCACCAGCAGGTCCAGGTCGACGAACCAGCGGGACTGGGGATCCTTGTATACCGACAGGGCCAGCCCCCCGCCCTTGAGCAGCAGCGGCTCGCAATCGGCGGCCCGCACCGTCGGCAGGATGCGCTCCAGTTCCATCAGCAGGAAGGCGGTGCGCTCGCGGCTGGTCGCGATGGCGGCTGTCTGCCCGGCGTTCAGCAGCTTGCGGGGCAGGAACGCGCCGAGGGTGGCCTCGACCCTCTGCGCCGCCAGGGCCGGCCAGACCTGCTCGATCTCGGCCGGGGTCCAGGCGTGCGCCGCAGGCTCCGTCCCCGCCCACTGCCGGACGAGGGTCCGCAGCAGGTCGTTCCGTTGGCGGTTTGTCGGCATCCATTCCTCTTCGGTGGTGGCGAAGCGCTGGGCGTACTATGATGCCCGCGTCCTGGATCAGCAACATCGTTTCCCAATCCCCGCGGGTGCGGGGAGCCCCCGGGGGTACCGTGACCGGACCGGACGACCGCCAGCAGCTCTTCGACGCCTGGCTGACCCTGACCGACCCCGCGGCGGACTTCCCGGGCACCGTCAGCCTGCCCATGCTCACCGGCAGCATGGCGCCAGCCATCCCCGTCGGCTCCCGCCTGGTGATCGCCGCGGCGCGGCGCCGGCCCTTCGGCGTGGGCGACGTGGTCGTCTTTGAACGGGACGGCAAACTCGTGGCCCACCGTCTGCTGTTCGCGCTGGGCTTCGGCCCTGGCGCCCTGTATCTTGAGAAGGGAGATTGGAATGCCACAGGCGGCCTGGTCCGCCGCCGCGAGGTCAGGGGAGTGGTGACGGGCTGGCGAAGCGCGCAGGCACCCGAAGCCTCCCCGGTGGCGGTGCCCCGCTCGCGGCGGGCGGCCGCCCTCAGCTTCCTGCGATCGATCAAGGCCCTGCTCAAGGGCCGCAGGGGCGGCTAGCCCCGCCGGAACCGCTTTGAACCCGGGTCATCCGCTGGGATTGCCCGTCGAGGATTGCCATCATGCCCGATCTGAAGTCCGTGCTGACGCCGAATCCCGCCTGCCCGGTGCGCGAGGTGGGCGACGGTTTCGTGATCATGGCCCCCGAGGGCGAAACCACCCACTCCCTGGACGGGCTGGGCGGTTTCATCTGGAAGCGCCTGGATGGGAAGCGTGACCTGGCGGCCATCCTGGCCGACGTGGTGGCCGAGTTCGACGTGGCCGCCGACGTCGCCCAGACCGACCTGCTCGAGTTCGCCAACGCGCTGCTGGCCGCGGGGATCGCCGTCGAGCGGAGCTGAGCGGCCGGGAGCGATCTCCCCCTGCCGCGGTGGAATATTCCGTGTGTCGTGATTGCCAGAGTGATATCATTGCCCTGCTCTTCATCGCTGCGGAATACGAACCGTGAGGGGATCGATCCATGGACACCTCCCGTGTGCGCCAGGCCGTGCTGTGCGGCCTCCTGCTGCCTGCCGTCGCCATCGGCCTTCTGACCGTTGCCGCCCCGGCGCTCGCCGCCCAGAGGACGGTGGTCGGCGAGCTCTTCTCGCAGGACGGTTGAGCCTACTGTCCCTCCGCGGTCGCGGGGCTCAATGATCTTCTGCATGTGTACGGCACGGACCACTTCCTGCCCTTGACGTTCTACCTCACGCCTCCGTACCGGCTGCCGGTGACCGACACCCGGCTCTCCATGTACGGCTTCAACGGCACGCCCTCGGTGATGTTCGACGGCACGATCAGTTCCGTCGGCGGCCTCGGCAGCGGCTCCATGTACAGCAACTACCTGCCGCTCTACCAGGCGCGGGCGGCCACGCCCAGCCCGCTGGTGGTCGCCAGCAGCTACACCATCCTGGGCGACCAGGCCACCGTCACCACCACCCTGACGGTGGACCAGACCATGCCTGCGGGCACGAACCAGGTGCAGTTCTTCGTGACCCTGGCCGACCTGCACGGCCACGCCTACATGGTGGTGTCCACCCTCGCCGCCCAGAACCTCGCCATCAGCACCGTTGGCCAGCAGGTGACCATCGAGCGCACCTTCACCGTGGCGGCCGGCTGGGAGCACGACAACCTGCGCATCGTGGCCCTGGTGCAGAACCTCGGCAGCGAGGATGTGCTGCAGGCCGCCCTGGCGGCCCCGGACTACAAGGCCAACATCGTGGTCGACTGCGAGCCCGACGGCGTGGGCGCCGGCTGGGTCCTGACCGGGCCCCACGGCGTGCTGGCCTCCGGCAACGGCGACCGCACCCTGGACGCCTTCTACGCAGGGGAGTTCAGCCTCCAGTGGCAGGACGTCGCCTATTGGCAGGAGCCCACGCCCGGCACCATGGTGCAGTCCGTGTCCGAGGGCGGACAACTGGTCTTCACCGGCCAGTACACCGACGGCCCGCTGGCGGCCGCAGTCTTCGTGCCCGGCGGCGCGACCGATCCGGCGCGCGGCGTCAGCATGATCGACTGGGACGGCGACGGCGACCTGGACCTGCACGTGCTGAACGAGGGCGTCGCCGACAACCTGCTGCGCAACGACGGCGGCGTCTTCACCGCGGCCGGCAGCGGCCCGATCCTCGACACCGGTGCCGGCTACAGCTCGGCCTGGGCCGACTTCAACGGTGACGGCAAACTGGACGTGTACATCGGCCGCAACAGCCAGGCCAACCTGCTGCTGGTCGGCGACGGCAACGGCGGCTTCACGCCGGCCAACGTCTACGGCGTCGACCACGCCGGCCAGGCCCGCACCGTGGCCTGGGTGGACTACGACCGTGACGACATCCTGGACCTCTACGTGGTCAACAGCGGCGGCGCCAACGTCCTGCTCAAGGGCCTGGGCAACGTGGGCGGGGGCTTCTTCATCTTCACCTCCCAGACCAACGGCGCCAACGATCCAGGCAACGGGCGCGGCCTGGCCTGGGCCGACGTCGATTTCGACGGTCGCCTGGACCTGTACGTGGTCAACAGCTTCTCGGCCAATGTGCTGCTGCAGAACACGACGATCGGCTTCAGCAACATCTCGTTGGGGACGGGCATCGACGACGGAGGCAACGGCGCCGGCGCGGCCTGGGGCGACTTCGACAACGACGGCGACTGGGACCTGTACGTGGCCAACGACGGCACGGCCGACCGGCTGTACCGGGCCGACGCCTACGATTCCTACAACCTGGTCCTCGGCACCAACCTGGGCGACCGCGGCCGCGCCCAGGGCGTGGTCTTCGCCGACCTGGACAACGACACCCACCTGGACCTCTACGTGGCCCGCGCCGCCCAACCCGATCTGATGCTGATCGGCGACGGGACCGGCGCCTTCGACCGGGCCCCGGTGGGTTGGCCCGAAGCCGACTCCGGCAGCAAGGGCGTGGCCTGCGGCGATGTCGACGGCGACGGCGACCTGGACCTGTTCGTGACCCGCGACGGGGCCCCGAACGTGCTCTTCGAGAACGTGATCGCCACGAGCAACCACTGGTTCGCGGTCCGGCTGCACGGCACCACCGGCAACCCGGGCGCCATCGGCGCGCGGGTGCAGATCACCAGTGACGGTGTGACCCAGATGCGGCAGCTGACCGGAGGCGGCGGCTACCTGGGCATGGACGGCGGCCCGGCCCACTTCGGCCTGGGGGCGGCGACCGGCGTCAGCGAGCTGCGCATCTTCTGGCCCGACGGCACGGTCCAGACCGCGGGTCCGCTGGCAGGTGACCAGCTGCTGGACGTGACCTACGGCCAGGCGGTGGCCGCGGTCGGCGACCCGGTGCCTGCGGCCCTCAACCGTCTGGGCGCGCCGCGGCCCAACCCGTTCAACCCGCAGACCACCATCGACTACGCCCTGGCCGCCGACGGCCCGGTGCGGCTGGAGGTGTTCTCGGTGGACGGCCGCCGCATCGCGGTCCTGGTCGACGAGGCCCAGGCCGCCGGCCCCCACAGCACCACCTGGCAGGGCCGCGACAGCGCCGGCCGCGCCGTGGCCTCGGGCACCTACATGTACCGGCTGACGACGCCGGACGGCGAGGTGCTCAGCGGGCGGATGGCCCTGGTGAAGTAGGCTGGCCGCGTCCCGATCCAGAAGCCGAAGGCCCCGGGCGCCGACCCGGGGCCTTCGTCGTTGTGACGGATGCGGATTCGCCCGGTTGTGCGTTGATTGTGTCCCGGATTCCCCGCCCCGACACCGACGCCGCACCTCAGGGGACAACCGTCAACCTTCCCGACCCCAGGAGCAGACCATGAAGATGATCGCCCTTATCGTGACCGCCTGTGCGGTCCTGACCGCCGCCGCTTTCGCCGGCGAACACCCCACCAAGACCGCGCCGGCCGCGCAGGCCGCGCACCCGATGAAGTCCGCATCCGGCTGGTTCGATTTCCAGAACTGCCAGTTCTGCCAGAACCTGGTGGTCGACCCCGAGCTGCTGCCCCACATGACCTGGGAGAGCCACAACATCGAAGGCGGCATGATCCAGATCGCCACCGTCGATGCGGCCCACGCCGCCTCCTACGCCAAGTGCAGCCAGGCCATCGAGAAGCTGGGCACCGAGATGATGAACGGCACCGTCAATCCCATGACGGTCAAGATGTGCGGATCGTGTACGGCCTTCGGCCAGCTGATGATGGCCGGAGTGAAGATGGAGAACGTCGACGGCGAAGCGGCCGACGTGACGGTCATCACCTCGAGCGATCCCGCCCTGGTGGCGAAAGTCCACGAGTACTGTGACCGCAACAACAAGGAAATGGCGCTGATGATGGGCGACGCGCATTCGGGACACGGCCACTAGAACCAGAGGGAGCCGACGTCGCCGTCCTAGGACGGCGACGTCAGCTTCAACCCCACGATCCCCGCCACGATCAGCAGCACCGACAGCAGCCGCAGCGCCCCGGCCTGCTCCCCGAAGACGACGATGCCCAGGATCACCGCCCCCACGGCGCCGATGCCCGTCCACACGGCGTAGGCCGTGCCCACCGGCAGCGACTTCATGGCGATGCCCAGCAGGACCACGCTGATGGTCATGGCGAAGGCCGTCCACACCGACGGCCACAGCTTCGTGAAGCCGGCACTGGCCTTCAGGCCCACGGCCCAGCCCGTCTCGAACATTCCGGCCAGCACGAGGATGAACCAGGCCATGCGGCACGCTCCCGGTTGGCGATCGAGGGCGGCGTCAGTCCGCCGGTAGGCAGCTGAACCCGGCGCGGATCTGCGCCAGGGTCTTCCAGACCGGATGCGCCGTCGGCTGCGGCGACAGGCGGAACAACACCGCCACCATGCCGGCGTCGGGGCAGGGCACGGCCTCGATCACGGCGTTGAGGATCACCTGGCCGCGGGTGGCGAAGGCGTCGAAGGTCTCGACCGTGCCCTCCCAGCGCTGCGGCTCGCCGACGGCCGTGCGCACCGGCCGCAACTCGGCCGCATAGCGGGGCCGCTCGGCCTCGAAGTGCTCGGCCTCGGCCACCGCCGCGGTCAGCCCCGCGAAGTAGGCCTGCAGATCCTGCTCCAGCAGGCGCGAATCCAGCGGCGTGCCTGCGGGCACCCACCAGCAAAACGCATAGGTCCAGAAGTCGACCGTCCCCGGCACGAACATGCCCGGGGCGAAGCGCAGCTCCTCCAGCCCGGTGTAGGGCAATGAAGGCGCAAAGCCCAGGGGGAAGGGGATAGTCTCGGTGCGCCAGCCTGCGGGCACCGGCAGGGTGAACGGCAGGTCGGCGGCCGTCACCGGGACGGCCGCCGCCAGCAGGCAGACGGTCAACAGGATGGGAATCGGGCGCATCCGGCACACTCCGTTGCGGTACGATCGGCTACAGCGACGGCCACAGCCAGCCGAAGACGCCGCCGGTCACCAGGGCGTAGATCAGTCCGTCGAACACCGACTTCAGGGTGCCACTCCAGGACCGCTTGTACCAGATGGAATTCTGCAGCAGCGCCAGGCCGTAGCCCGCGAAGGCCACGGCGCCCACGTAACGATGCACGTGCAGGTACTCGGCGCCCGGGCCGACCAGTCCGCCCACGATGTAGGCGGCAAAAATGCTGACCAGCACGCTGTAGACGAACCACAGCGCGAGCGCCGGCCCCATGTTGGGCGCACCGGGGGCCATGACCGTCATCAGGGCCACCGGGCTTTCCTTCATCTTTTCGAGGTGGGTCGGATCGCTCCACTTCTGGCCGGGCGCCAGGCCGGGCAGGGCGTAGTCGCCGGGCGGGATGGCGAAGGGCTTGAGGGCGGCGCGCACGCCGTCGTCGTCGGGCAGCTTCTTGAAATCACCCTGGTGGTAGGTCAGCAGCATGTGCAGCAGCGAACTGACCACGAATACGGCCACGGCCGAAACCAGGATCGGCAGCCAGAGGGAGAACAGCGGGACCATGGCGGCCTCCTCGCGTTGGGGATGCTGGGCGGGGGCATGAGAATGAGAACGGAATTCGTCCCTGCACCCTAGCGGGGCCATTGGGGCCGGTCAACGGGATTCGCGCCCCGGCGAACCGGGGATTTGCCCCCGTGGGGCTGTCCCTGTACCTTGGGCCGGTTCAAGTCGGTCCCCGCCAACGCCCCGAACCGGAGGTCCCGCGTGAAGCCGCGAACCCTGCGCTCCCTTGCCTGCGTGCTTGCCGCCCTGATCCTCGTCGCCCTGCCGGTCGCGCCGGCGGCCGCCCAGGACCAGGCCCCCACCCTGGCCGATTTCAGCGGCGAGATCCGCGAGCTGACCCGCAAGGTCGGCCCCGCGGTGGTGCAGATCTACACCGCCAGCTTCGGCGCGCTGATGGGCTCGGTGCCCGAAGGCGCGGCGGTGTTCGGCAGACAGCTGGCCACGGGCTCGGGCGTGATCATCTCGGCCGACGGCTTCATCGTCACCAACCACCACGTGGTGGCCGGGGCCAAGCGGGTGCAGGTGCGCCTCTCGGCCGACGCGGTGGGCGACCTGGCCGGCGATTCCATCGTGCGCACCGGCGGCGCGATGGTCGGCGCCCAGGTGGTCGGCGTGGACAAGGAAGCCGACCTGGCGGTGCTCAAGATCAACCGCCAGGACCTGCCCTTCCTGGTGCTGGGCGACTCGGAGACGGCCTACCAGGGCCAGTTCGTGTTCGCCTTCGGCAGCCCCCTGGGCCTGACCGGCTCGGTCAGCTTCGGCGTGATCAGCACCGTGGCCCGGCAGCTGGACCGGGACAACCCGATGATCTACATCCAGTCCGACGTAGCGGTCAACCCGGGCAACAGCGGCGGGCCGCTGGTCAACACCGCCGGCGAGGTGATCGGCATCAACACCCTGATCATGTCCCAGTCCGGCGGCAGCGAGGGCCTGAGCTTCAGCATCCCCAGCAACATCGTGCGCACGGTCTGCGACCAGATCCGTGCCGGCGGCCGGGTGCGGCGCGGCGTCATCGGCGTCAACGCCCAGACGGTGAACCCGTGGATCGCCGGGGCGCTGCAGCTGCCCGTGCAGTGGGGCGTGATCCTGGGCGACGTGCACCCGGGCGGCCCCGCCGACCAGGCGGGCCTGCAGGTGGGCGACGTGGTCACCGCCCTCGAGGGCAAGAAGATGGAGAACGGGCGCCAGTTCACCGTCGACATCTACGGCCGCCCCATCGGCGCCAAGGTCGCCGTCGAGGTGCTGCGCCAGGGCCAGACGCTGACCAAGCAGGTCGAGGTGATCGAGCGCGTCGATCCCGACTTCCGCTACTTCGAGGCCATCAGCGACGAGCGCAACCTGGTCAACCGGCTGGGCATCCTGGGCCTGGACCTGGACAAGGACTCGCTGCGCATGCTCCCGTTCACGCCCCGCGCCACCGCCGGCGTGGTCGTCGCCGCGCTGGCGGCGGACATCAGCCTGCTGGGCGAGCAGTTCCAGCCCGGCGACATCATCTACAGCCTCAACGGCAGCCCGGTGGCCACCCTCAAGATCCTCAAGGAGCAGGTCAAGGCCCTGACCTACGGCCAGGTGGCGGTGCTGCAGCTGGAACGCGGCGGGCAGTTGCGGTACCTGATGCTCGAGGTCGAATAGGCCCGCGGTCGCGGGACCAGGCAAGGCCAACGGCCCGGTCGCAGGACCGGGCCGTTGTGTTGCAAAGAGGGTCGCTGGTCAGTTGCCCAGCTGGATCGTCACCGCCGCGCCCGTCAGCGCATCGAAGTCCGCCCAGCCGCTGCCGGCGCCGAAGGCGTGGTCCGCCGGATAGGCCCACACCCGCACCCGCGGGGCGACCGCGAAGCGGCCGATGACGGTGCCGGTTTCGTCGGTCGTGACGGTGGACTCGCCGAACTCCCAGCAATCGCGGGCGATGCGGAAGCGGCCGTCCTGGTCGGTCCAGGCCTCCACACGCCACGATTCGCGCACGGTCGTGCCGGCGACGGTGGCGAACTCGCCCGTTTCGTCGTCCCAGTTGCGGGCCAGGGCCAGATCGTGCACCACCGGATCGCGACCTTCGGCCTCGAAGTGCGCATGGTAGAAGCCTTCGACCAGCAGCAGGCCCGCGTTGTCCTGACCGTCCCAGAAGACCGTGTGATTGCCCGCAGCCAGCGAATCGCTGAGCGCATAGAGGATCTCGTCGTCGCAGGCGTCGGTGATGCTCAACGTGAAGCGGCCCGACTCGGCCAGCGCGAATCCGATCGCCGTCCGGGGCTTCTCGGCGGCCGCCGGCGAACTCGCGCTGAATTCCAGGTCGAGCACGATCGCCGCGTCGGCCACCGGATCGCCGGCGGCGTCCAGGACCTGGCCGCTGACGGCCGGATGGGCGGGCTCCGGCTCGGAGCTGTCGCTGCAGCCGACGGTCACCAACAGGGCGGCGCAGACGAGGAGGGCGAGGATCGGACGGAGCATGGGTATCCCCTTTGGTCGAGGTCCTGCGCATGCCCGGACATCAGGGGTGACGACGAGATAACGATACCGCGTATCCGTTTGTGGGTCAACCTCCCGCCTCGGGTTCTCGCGCCTCGGGTTCCGCCACCGGGATCCTGGCCCCTGCCTGCTCGGCCGCCCGTTCGACGAAGCAGCGCATCTCGTGCATCTCGCCGGCGGTCAGCCCCTGGCCGATGACCGCCGCCCCATAGACGAACGCCGCCAGCGCCAGGCAGGCCGGCGCCACCCAGAAGCCCCAGGGGTACTCGTCGACGGTGGTCTGGGCCCAGCCGTACATCAGGCCCGCGGCGGCGAACATGGCGAAGATGCCGTAGACACCCATGAATCCGGTCCACACCGCCGGGTGGGGCGTGAAGCGGCAGAGCAGGGTGGTCGACCCGTCCTCCTGCTCGCGCAGCTGCAGGTTCAGGTACGGCGACAGCAGCGAGCGCCGCTCCGGCGGCAGCTGGATGTAGGCGTGGCGCTTGAGCACCTGGCCGACGAACGGGGCCTCGGAGCGCTTGAGGCGCTCATGGACCTGGGCGAGCACGCCGCTGCCGTCGCCGGGCGCGGGGATCGCGAAGGAAGGCCGCATGGTCGGGCGCGGCATGGGGCTCCTCGGGGCCGGGGCTGTGGATATGGGATCCGATTGGTCGAACTTAGCCGATCGGCGTGGTCCGGCGCCATCGCAAAACTCCCCGGCAGCTCGCCAACCTGTACGGAACCACCCCTGGGGAGCGATTTTGTGTAGGTTTCAAAGCGACTTCCCGGTGCGCAATTGCCAATTTCTGCTATTATGTTCCGGATTATTATTGTCGGTTTTCATTTCTCCGCCAGCCATGAACCCCACCTTTGATCGGAGATCCGCGTGGACGACGACCGCACCCTGCCCATTGGACCCGAGGACGACCACACCCTGCCCATCGACGGACCCGGTGGAGCAGCCTCCGACGAGGACATCGGCACGGTCATCGGCCCCTACCGCCTGGTGCGCCGCATCGGCGAGGGCGGCATGGGTGAGGTCTTCGAGGCCGAGCAGACCGAACCCCTGCGCCGGCGCGTGGCCCTGAAGGTCATCAAGCAGGGCATGGACACCCGGCGGGTGATCGCGCGCTTCGACGCCGAACGGCAGGCCCTGGCCCTGATGGACCACCCCTGCATCGCGCGGGTCTTCGACGCCGGCGCCACCGCCCTGGGGCGCCCCTTCTTCGTGATGGAGTACGTCGAGGGCGAGCCCATCACCCGCTACTGCAACCGCAAGCGCCTGGGCACCGCGGCGCGGCTGAAGCTGTTCGCGCAGGTCTGCGACGGGGTGCAGCACGCCCACCAGAAGGCCATCATCCACCGCGACCTGAAGCCCGGGAACATCCTGGTGACCGAGGTCGACGGGCAGCCCGTGCCCAAGATCATCGACTTCGGCCTGGCCAAGGCCACCGACCACCAGCTGACCGGCATGACCATGTTCACCGAGCAGGGCATGATGCTGGGCACCCCCGAATACATGAGCCCGGAGCAGGCCGCCGACGACGAGATCGACACGCGCACCGACATCTACGCCCTGGGCGTGGTGCTGTACGTGATGCTGGCCGGAGCCCTGCCCTTCGAGTCGAAGGAGCTGCGCCAGGCGGGCTACGACGCGGTGCGCCGCATCATCCGCGAGCAGGATCCGCCCCGGCCAAGCACCCGCTTCAGCAACCTGGGCGAGCAGGCGACCGTCGTGGCCGAGGCCCGCGGCATAGCGCCCCGGCGGCTGCAGAGCGAGCTGCAGGGCGACCTGGACTGGATCACCATGAAGGCGCTGGAGAAGGAGCGCGCGCGCCGCTACGAGACTGCCAATGCCTTCGCCATGGACGTGCGGCGCTTCCTGGACCACGAGCCGGTGCTGGCCAGCCCGCCGAGCGCCGGCTACCGCCTGGGCAAGCTGGTGCGGCGCAACCGCGGCGCCTTCGCCGCGCTGGGGGCGATCGCCGGCGTGCTGGTGGCCGCCACGGTGGTCAGCTCGGTCATGTACGTGCGCGCCGAGCGGGCCTCCGAAGTTGCCCGCCGCGAAGCCGTCCGCGCCGGCCAGGTCTCGCAGTTCCTGGGCGAGATGCTCGGTGGCGTGGGCCCCCAGCGGGCCCAGGGGCGCGATACGGAGATGCTGCGCGCCATCCTGGACGACACCGCCGAACGCCTGGGCAAGGAACTGGCCGACCAGCCCGACGTCGAGGCCACCCTGCGCCTGCAGCTGGGCGACACCTACCGTCAGCTGGGCGAGTTCGAGGCCGCCCAGGAGCAGGTCGACCGCGCCATCGAGCTGCAGGACAAGTTCACTCTCGACTCGCCCGGCGCGTTCAAGGTCCAGCTGGCCGCCGGCAACCTGGCCTGGAATCGCGAGGATCTCCGGCTGGCCGAGACGCATTTCCGGCGCTGCCGCGAGCTGGCGGCCGGAACTGCTACGCAGGACTCGCTGAACCTGGCCGAGGCGACCGTCTACCTGGGCAACGTGATGGGCGAGCAGGGCGCGTACGCCGAAGGCGACTCGCTGCTGCGGCTCTCGCTGGCCATCTACCGCGCCCAGCCGACCGAGGGCGACTTCGTGGCCGTCAACCTCAACAGCCTGGGCAACATGGCCCGGTACCTGGGCGACAACCAGGCTGCCGAGGGCTATTACCGCGAGGCCCTGGCCATCCACCGGCGGGTCTGGGGCGAAGACCACCCCTTCGTCGCCACCGACATGCACAACCTGGCCCGCCTGCTCGAGGCCACGGGGCGCTCCCCTGAAGCCACCGATCTCCTGCTGGAGACCCTGGCCCTGCAGCGCCGGCTCTACGCCGGACCGCACCCGGACATCGGCCACACGCTGATGGCCCTCTCCGAGTTCGCGGTGTCGGACACGCGCTATGCCGAGGCCGATTCCCTGGCCCGGGAGGCCCTCGACATCATGGTCTCGTTCTACGGCCCCAACGCAGAACCGTCCCTGCGCTGCCGGAACGCCCTGGCCGACGTGAAAGAGCGCAGCGGTTCGCCCGCCGAGGCCGAAGCGATCATGCGCGAAGTGGTGACCCTGGCCCGCAGCCCCGAGTGCGACGACCGGGGCATACTGCCGAGCTCCCTGTACCGCCTCGCCTCGTCGCAGGCGGCCCAGGACCGGACCCGCGATGCGCTGGTGACCTTTGTCGAGGCCCTGGAGGTATCCACGGCCGTCAACGGCGAGGACCATCCCAACACGTTGCTGATCCGCAACGACTACGCCCGGGCGCTGACCAGCCTGGGGGATTACGAGACCGCGGTGCTGCAGCTGCGCGCGGTGCTGGCCGCACGCGAGCGGGTCCTGGGCGAGAGTCATCCCCAGACGGCCATCACCCGCCTGGACCTGGGCCGGGGCCTGTGGCGGCTGGACCAGTTCGAGGAAGCCGAGCGGTCGATGCGCCGCGCCCGCGACGACTATGCCGCCGCCATGGGCGACAACCATCGCGGGCGCTGGCACGCCACCCAGAACCTGGCCGGGGTGCTGCGGGACCTGGGCCGCTGCGACGAGGCCGAAAGCGAACTGCTGCCCGCGGTGGACTACTGGCGCAGCCTGGGCCCGTCGAGCGACCGCTACGTGCGCCTGACCCAGGCCCGGCTCGCGACGGTGTGGCTGCGGGCCGAACGCACGGCCGAAGCCGAACAGCTGCTGACCACGGCGATCACCGATTCGACCGGTGGGGCCGATCCATGGCTGAAGAGCCGCGCTTTGTCCGACCGCGGCGAGGCGGAGCTGAACATGGGCCGGCCGGATGCGGCCCGGCGCAGCCTGCAGGAGAGCCTGGAGATCCGCAACTCGGGGCCGGACGCCAATCCCGACGACAACCAGACCCTGATCCTGCTGCTGGCCAAGGCCTGCGACCGGTCGGGGCGCACCGCCGAGGCGGCGGCCTGGCGGGCGAAGCTGCAATAGGCGGGTCGGCGGCCTACTGCACCAGCACCATCTTCCGCGTCTGCGCCGTGCCGTCGGCCATGAACCGCGCGAAGTAGAGGCCGCTGGCGGCCCGTTGGCCGTCGTCGGTGCGCCCGTCCCAGCGCGCCTCGTGCCAGCCGGCGGTCACCTCGACGGTCAGGCCGCGCACCAGCCGCCCGCGCTGGTCGTACACCGCGAGGGTCACGCTGCGCGCCCCGGCGGGCACTTGGTAGCGCAGCACCGTCGCCGGGTTGAAGGGATTGGGCACGGGCGCAGCCAGGGTCGCCACGTCACCCGCGCCGGGCAGATCCACCGCCGACGGGTACAGCGAAGTCACTGCCACCCGATCCACCCACCAGCCGATGCCGCAGTAGCTGCCGTCCTCGCTGGACCAGCCGCCGTCGCTGGTCATGCGCAGGCGCACGTCCACCGCCGCAATGCCGTTGCCGTCGGGGTCGGCCGCGGCCAGCACGGCGCCGGGAATCGCCCAGCTGCCGCTGGCGCAGCCGCTGACGCCGTTGAAGCTCGCCAGATTCGTCCAGCCGGCGGCGGCATCGCCCCAGGGCCGCACCTCCAGGAAGGCGTAGTCGTAGCCCGACTCCAGCTCGTAGCGGTGGGTCAGTTCGACCCGCGGCGCGGCGGCGGTCAGGACGCCGACCGTGATCCAGGCGAAGTCGCTCCAGTTGTTGCCGTAGCCGACGCCGCCGCAATTGCTCCAGCCGTCGGTGCCGAACCAGAGACCGCCGCTGCCGCCGCAGCTGCCGGGCTGGGTCTGGTCCCAGTGGGCGTAGCTGTTGCAGAACTGCCACTGGTCGACCCCGGCCTCGAAGTCCCAGGTGCCGCCGGTGGCCACCTGGGTGGGCACCGCGTCGCCGACGCCGGCGAAGGAGACGTCCAGCACCACGTCGATTCCGGACAGGGCGATGTTCGCCAGCTGCAGGCCCGTGGGGTTGCACTCGTAGTCGCCCGCCGAGGGCACGCTGGTGTCGCTGAACAGGTCGCGGTCGCGCGGGTCGGCCCACTCGGTGCTGTCGGCGGTGAAGGCGGTGAAGCCCGGCCACAGGTCGCCGTTGTCGCCGCGGTTGTAGCCCGAGACCCTGGCCCAGTCGGCCTGGGGCGCGTCCAGGTTCTCGTGGCGTCCGCCGAGGCCGTCGAACCAGGGGCTGGCGTCCACCACGTCGACCAGCCGGTGCTGGTCGTTGGAGTTGCTGCCGACCGCCTCGTCGATGTGGTAGATGATCAGGCCCTCGGGGTCGGCGTAGCCGTTGCTCTGCTGGCGGCGCACCAGGCCCTCGTCGAAGCCCAGGCGGCGTCGGTTCTCGATCAGGTAGTATTCGTCGCCGCCGGCGAAGCCGTCCTTGAACAGGCGGTAGGCCACGGCGTTGGTCTCGGCCGGGGGCAGGGTCAGGCCGGCCTGGGCAGTGGTGATCTCCAGGGGCGTGACCCAGCCCAGCTGCAGCTTGCACCAGGCGGTCATCTGGGTCGGGCTGCTGCCGGCGGCGCCACCGTCGCGACGGGTCCAGCTGCCGCCGGACATCAGGCCCCACTCGCCGATGCCCTGGCTCGAGTAGTCGGTGTCGTAGAGGTCGGGCAGCCCCAGCACGTGGCCGTACTCGTGGGCGAAGACGCCGACGGTGATCTGGCTGCCGTCGGTGAACTCCTCCGGCTCGACCGAATAGCGGTAGAAGCTGACGCCGTCGTTGGTGGACAGGCCGCCGCCGAAGGCCCAGGCATGGCTCCAGATGTCGTTGGTGTCGCCGGACTGCTCCTGCCCCGGCCCGGCGTGCACGAAGAAGAGCGCGTCGATCAGGCCGTCGTCGTCGCCGCTGTCGGGGATGCCGTCGGGCCCGTCGCTGTCGAACTGGGAGAAGTCCACCACCGGATCGAGCTGGGCGATGGCGTCGGTGATCATGGCCCGGGCCGTGTAGGCGTCCTGGGTGCCGTCGCCGTTGGCGTAGCTGGCGTAGGTCCGGCTGGCGGTGGTCCAGCCGATGACCTGCCCGATCACGCCGTACTGGCCGTGGCTGACCTCGCGGTAGTAGTCGTTCATGCTGCCGGTGGGGAAGGTGCCGGTGGAGAACATCATGTCGTCGTAGGCACCGGCCGGGTGGTTGACCTGGTCGGCGGGATGGTCGCTGAACTCCCAGACGATCACCAGGCAGGTGCCGGTGCCGGTGACGGCGGCGGCCTTGTCGGCGCGCTCCAGGCGCAGGTCGGCAGCCATGTCCGGGGTGTAGACCTTCTGGTGCAGGCGCGCGACCTCCTGGCGGCCGAGGCGCTGCAGCAGGTCAGGATGCGCGGGCACGGGGCAGGGCGCCTCGGCGGCCAGCACACCGGCGGCCACGACCAGGATCAGGGCGGTGCAGGAACTCAGGACGGTGCGCGGGGACATGCGTCGCTCCTCGGTTGCAGGGCAGGCACAGGCTTGGGCGGCGGCCATCATCACTATACATCGCAAAGGTTGCAGAATCATCACACAAGCGGAGGAACCGGGTCCACGCGCCGGGTGAATGGTCTGGATCGGCATGTAATGGGATTTCTTGAGCAATTACTGCCGGCGACCGTGCAATTTGCCGCACCACCCGGCAAATTCTACGGATTGATCCGCACTTCGGAGCTGATGGCCACCGAGCCGCGCAGCATGGCCGAGACCGAGCAGTAGGTGTGCTCGGACAACTCCACCGCCCGCCGCACCTTCCTCTCGTCCAGGTCCCCGCGCAGGGTGTAGATGACCAGGATCTTCGTGAACACCCGCGGATGGTCCTCGGCCCGCTCGGGTTCGGCGCTGATCTCGCAGCTCTCCAGGGGCTGCTTCATCTTATGAAGTATGCTCACCACATCCACGCCGGTGCAGCCGATCAGGCCCAGGATGATCAACTCCATGGGTGACGGGGCCGTGCCGCCGCCGCCCTTGTCGGCGGGCACGTCGGTGACCAGGGCGTGGCCGCTGCCCGAACGATGCACGAAGCGCAGGCCCCCGGCCCAGGTGGCGGTCATCAGGTTGTCCATGGGCATGCTCTCCTCAGCGCAGGAGCCGCACCCGCTCGGGCTGGTCGTCCTGCTCCATGCGCTTCATCAGCGAATTAATCTCCGCCCCCAGCAGGAACACCAGCCCCGACAGCCACAGCCACATCATCAGGATCACCAGGGCGGCCAGGGAACCGTAGGTCTTGTTGTAGGCGCCGAAGTTGGCCAGGAACTCGCGGAAGGCCTGGGACGCACCCATCCACAGGATGGTCGCGGTCACCGCGCCAGGCAGGATCCAGCGGAACTTCTGCTTCGCCTCCGGCGCTATGTAATAGAGGATCGCCAGGGCCAGCAGGTTCAGCACGAAGGCCATGGGCAGGCGCACGCTGGTCCAGAAGGTGTTGGTCTCGCTGGCGATGCCCATGTACTCGAAGATGTCCTGGGTCACCTGCGGGCCCACCAGGATGATGGTCATGGACATCAGCCACAGGCCGGACAAGGCCAGGGTCAGGGCGATCGACAGCAGCTTCTGGGTCGCCATGTTGCGCCGCGGCCGGATGTTGTAGGCCCGGTTGATGGTGGTGATCAGCGCGCCGATGGCCATGCTGGCGCCCCACAGCGAGGCCAGCAGGCCGAAGCTGCGCAGGCCCTGGTTGGTGTTCGGCAGCAGGTTCAGCACCACCTCGGCCACGTAGTTGGCGGCCTCGATCGGCATCTGTTCCCCCAGCGCCTCCAGCAGCAACGGCTGCAGGGCCTGCCCGATGGGGAAGGCGCCGACGATGCTCAGCAGGAAGATCATGAAGGGGAACAGGCCCAACATGGTGTAGAAGGCGATCTGCGCGGCCATGCCCATGCAGTCGTCATAGGCCATCTCGCGCTGGAGACGGACCAGGAAAAGCCACCATCGTTTCAGGTATCGCAGTCTGCTCATGGCCGGGCCAGTGTGGTTCAGGCGGGCGGGGAAATCAACCACGATCCCGGAGGCCGGGCCACGGTCCCGGGCCCCGGGGCAATCGTCCTTTTCCTGCGCCCGGCCCATGACCTATCTTGGGGCGGAGACCGCCCCCCGATCCCCGGTCCAGCCCCCTGGAGGAACCATGCCCACGCTCCGCCGTCTCTTCGTCCTCGCCTTTCTGCTCTGCAGCGCGCTGCCGGCCCTGGCCCAGGATGAAGCCGTCGCCCCGCTGCCGCTGGCGCCTGCGGCCGTGCTGACCGCCGGCCCGGTGTCCCTGCCCCTGCCGGCCTTCGCCGACGCCGACCGGGCCGGCGTGAAGCTGGACGACCTCTTCGGCGAGCTGCCCGCGCTGCCGGGCAGCGCCTGGCCGGCCGAGGGCCGTACCTTCGTCGGACCGGAGGGCAAGCTGGACTGGAAGGCGGCACCCACCGCGGCGTTCGCGGCCCCCGCAGCCGGCGCAGCCGCGGCCTGGACGGCTTTCTACGTCAGCAGCGATCGCTGGCAGAAGGCCAGGCTGACGGTGACGGCGGCGCGCCCGGTCAAGGGCAGCCTCGACGGCCGGCCGCTGACCCTGGCCAAGGGCGAGGGCGACACCCTGACCGCCGACCTGGAGCTGCAGGCCGGCAAGCACCTGCTGGTGCTGCGCAGCCTCTTCGACCCGGCCCAGGAAGGCGATTGGACCCTGGCGCCGACCGTGACCCCCGACCAGGCCGCCGGCGACGGCACGTTGGCCCTGTCCGTCGGCCCCGAGCGCGTCACCGGCATCGACCTGGTCCAGGACGCGCCCCGCTGCAGCGGCCTGGCCCTGTCGCCGGACGGCACACTCGTCGCCCTTGCGCTGGCGGAGATCCGCGACGGCAAGACCAACGAGCGTTGGCTGGAGCTGCGCACCACCAGGGACGGCAAGCTGGTCGATCTCTGGCGCGGCGACGGCGCACCCTCGGGCCTGCGTTGGCTGGACAGCGGCCGGCGCTTCTCCTGGCGCACCGACACCGACGACAAGGCCACCATCTGGCTGCGCGACCTGGATGCTGGCACCGTGACCGCCGCGCTGGAGGGCGTGGAGAAGATGGGCAACTGGCAGTGGGCGCCCGACGGCTCGTATGTCGTTTACGAGGTCCAGCGCGAGCCCGAGGCCGACCAGCGCAAGGTCAAGCACGTGCTCAATCCCGCCGACCGCCAGGGCTGGTACCGCAACCGCAGCCACCTGGTGCAGGCCTTCGTGCCCGACGGCGTCAGCCGGCGTCTGACCGCCGGACCCGTCAGCCCGGACAGCTGGCGCCTCGCGCCCGACGGCGGGAGCCTGTTGTTCTTCCTCAGCGAGCAGGACCTCACGGCCCGCCCCTACTTCACCAGCGAACTGTGGTTGATGAACCTGAAGACCCTGGCGGTCGAGCAGCTGCTGGACGAGCGCTGGATCGGCGGCGCCGAGTTCAGCCCCGACGGCCGCACGCTGCTCTTGTCGGGCTCTGTCTCGGCCTTCGACGGCCTGGGCCGCGACCTGCCCGAGGGTATGCAGGCCAACGACTACGGCGGCCAGCTGTACCTCTGGAACCTGGCCGAGCGCCAGCCGGTGTGGATCACCGGGCAGCTGCTGCCGGACGTCTCGCAGGCGTCCTGGTGCGCAGCCGACGGCATGATCTACGCCCGCTGCACCGACACCATGTTCGAGCACGTCTACCGCACCAGGCCCGGCAAGGGCGAGCCCGCGTGGCAGAAGGTGGAGACGGGCTTCGGCTGCACCGACGAGCTGGCCCTGCCGCGCAGCGGCACCCTGGCCGTGGCCCGCGGCACCGACGCCACCACCCCCAACCGGGTGCACACCATCGACCTGAAGGCCAACCGGGCGAAGCTGCTGCTGGACCCGGGCGCCCGGGCCTGGCAGGACGTGCGCTTCGGCCGCACCGAGCCCTGGGTCGCCACCCTGCCCAACGGCGAGTCCATCGACGGCCGCATCTGGTATCCGCCGGACTTCGACCCCTCGCGCAAGTATCCGCTGATCGTCTACTACTACGGCGGCACCACCCCCATCGACGTCAGCTTCGGCGGCCGCTATCCCAAGAACGTGTGGGCGGGGCAGGGCTACGTGGTGTACACGCCCAACCCCTCGGGTGCCACCGGCTACGGCCAGGAGTTCGCCGCGCGGCACGTCAACGACTGGGGCCGCCGCACGGCGATGGAAGTGATCGAGAGCACCAAGGCCTTCCTGGCCGCCCACCCCTGGGCCGATGCCGAGGCGGTCGGCTGCATGGGCGCCAGCTACGGCGGCTTCCTGACCGAGTACGTGATCACCCAGACCGACCTGTTCGCCGCGGCGATCAGCCACGCGGGCATCTCGTCCATCAGCAGCTACTGGGGCGAGGGGCTGTGGGGCTACGCCTACGGAGCGCGCGCCCTGGCCGACGCCTTCCCCTGGAGCGACCGCGATCTCTACGTCGAGCAGAGCGCCTTGTTCAACGCCGACAGGATCAACACGCCGCTGCTGCTGGTGCATGGCGCCAGCGACACCAACGTGCCCGTCGGCGAGAGCGACCAGCTGTTCACGGCGCTCAAGCTGCTGGGGCGCGAGGTGGAGTACGTGCAGATCCAGGGGCAGGACCACTGGGTGGCCGACCACGACCAGCGCATCGTCTGGAACGACACCATCCTGGCATTCCTGGCCCGGCACCTGAAGGGTCAGCCCCAGTGGTGGGACGCGCTGCATCCGCAGCCCAAGGACTGGCGCTAGGCCGGGCGCAGCGCGCTACCAGCGGCTGACGTCCAGCCCCTGGGGCAGATGGCGCACCGCCCGCACCACGCGCACTTCGTCCGGGTGGATGGCATCAGCGGGGCCTTCGGCCAACGAGCCGAGGGCCCCGCCCCAGTCCATGAGGTTGCCCTTGCCGGTGCCGCAGAGGTGGCCGTAGAAGCCCAGGGCGTGGCCCAGTTCGTGCAGGGCGATCTCGGTCACCCAGATGGCGTGGGGCACCGGGACGGCGTCGAGGTCGAGCTCCACCTCCAGGCGGATCCTGCGCGGGATCACTTCCCCCAGTTCACCCTCCGGCTCCAGCAGCGTGGTGTAACCGTTGTAGCCCGGCAGCGGGCGGAACGAGAACACGATGTCCGCCCCCAGGGAATCCGCCGCCGCCACCAGGCAGGTTTCGCCCAGCGCGTCGTTCCAGATCTCCAGGGCCGTCGCCGCCAGGGCCTGCAGATCCCAGTCCAGGTGCGGCGAGCGCACCGCCGGGATCCAGACCTGCAGCGGATAGTGCTCCCACTTCCACAGCAGCGTGGGGTTGCCGCCCAGCCCCTGGGTCCGGGTGGCGCGCCGGAACAGCTCCAGGAAGTCGGCCGGTTCGCTGGTACCGCAGGGCTCGTGGGCCGTCCCGTAGCGCGGCAACAGCGCAAGCACGAGGGAGATGTCGCCGGCGCCACCGTTCAGGTCCAGGGGGCGCGGCCCGAAGTGGGGCGTCTCGACGACCAGGCGGACGGGAGCCGCGCTGCTCAAGGGTCCGATGACGGCCCGTCCCTGCAGGTTGGTCCACACGGTGCTGCCGCCGCAGGAGATGGTCGTGTCGGGTACGGGCCGGCCCAGGTCGTCGTTCAGGATCACGTCGATCGACCAGGCGTAGTCGATGTCGTGGGGACGACTGACCGCAACCGGCGCCAGCCGTCCCCGGACGTCGCGGGTGCGCACGGCGAACCAGGCGTTGTCCGCCAGCACCAGGCCGTCGGCCTCGCCGAAGGTGGCGCTCATCATGAGCGCCGTCGGATCGCGCGGCACGAAGCCCAGTACCGTGGCGGCGTCCCAGTTGGCGGTGGTGATGGATCGACCGTAGTTGACGGCCACCAGGTAGCCGTCGATGGCCTCGCCGTTGGACGGCGGCTGGCGCCAGCGGACCAGGATGGTGGTTGGGACGGCGCCGTGCTCCACGGACAACTCCGGGACGGGCAGCGGCAACACATCGGGCGGGTCGGACACCATGAAGACCCAGCTCCGACCATACCAACGACCGGCGGCGCTGATCCTGACCGTCACGGTGTCGATGCCGATCGCCTGCGGCTCGTACAGCAGGCCGGCGCCGGTGCCGGCCGGCTCGCCGGCCACGGTCCAGGCATACTCCGCGCGGTCCGCTCCAGCGACGATCGCCTGCAGCATGGTGCTCCCGCCCAGCAGGCAGGGGATGCCGAAGGCCGAAGGCTGATAGGTGATCTCGAGCTCGGTGTCGCCGCCGCCGCCACCGGGATCGGTGCTGCTGCTGCAGGCGGCCAGCAGCGCCGCCGCCAGGGCGGCCGCGGCGATGGCGGCGATGGCGCCGAGGGTCGCTGTGGTCCGGTTCCTCATGGGTGAAACTACGGAATCACCCGGAATCGTTCAATCCCGGCGGCCGGATTGCCGGAATCCTGTTTTGAGACTATATATTCACTATCGCCGCATGGGGGTGCGGCAAGCTCCATCCCGGACCATATCCGGCATCGAAGGAGGGAAGGCCATGCTCATCACCAAGAGGGCCCATGGCAAGGTGATGGTGATCCACCTGACGGGCAAGTTCGAGGGCGGTCCCGACCGGGACAAGCTGCTGGCCATGACCATCGGCATCATCGAGGCCGGCTGCCGCGAGCTGATCGTCAGCTTCCAGGGCGTGCGCTTCCTGGCCTCCAACGGCGTGGGCATCCTGATCGCCATGCGCACGCTATTCGACGCGGTGAACGGCCGCATCATCCTCTGCAACCTGAACGAGCGTTCGCTCGCGGTGATGTACATCATGCGGCTGCAGGAGATCTTCGACCTGGAGCAGAACATCCGTACGGCGCTGGCCCGCTTCCGCCAGCTGAGGACGGCCGAAGCCAGGGCCTGAGTCCTCCCCCACCGGGTGCGCTGCGGCATCACGGGCCGCAATCCGCCCTAAACCTCCCTCGATGAACTGCCGATGTCTGCGGCGGATGCCCTGCGGGGCGTCCGCACATGCCGGTGACGCCCATATCGGGGGTCGCCTGGCGGAAGGTCGCCCTTCAAATCCTTCCGCAACCAGAGAGATCGGACAATGCGCAATCATGGGCAGCCGCTGCTGGCGGCGTGCACCCTGGTGTCGGCCATGGCCCTCGGGCTGTGGCCGGCCGGCCGGGCCGAGGCCCGGGGCACCCCTGCGGGCACGGACATCGTGACCCGGGCGTCGGTGACGTACGCCATGGACGGCCAGGCGCGCTCGGGCGCCAGCAACGAGATCAGCGTGCGGGTCGACGAGGTGGTCGACTTCGTCGTCGTCTGGCAGGACGCCGCGGCGGTGGAGGCCTTCGCCGGCGACGCCGCCCGCCCTTTGGCCTACCTGCTGCAGAACACCGGCAACGGCCGCGAGCGCTACCTGCTGGCCGCGCTGACGGCCCTCGCCGGCGACGACTTCGATCCCGGCAGCGCGCGCCTCTTCCTCGACAGCGACGGCGACGGCCGCTTCGATCCGGCGCTGGACGAGGCCTACGTGCGCGGTCTCAACGATCCGCTGCTGGTGGCGGACCAGGCGACCCTGCTCTTCCTGGCGGCCGACATCCCGCCCGACGCCGCCGACGGCAGCACCGGCACGGTGAAACTGGTCGTCACCGCCGGCACGGGGATCGGCGCGCCCGGCACCGTGGTCATCGGCGCCGGCGACGGCGGCACCAACGCCGTCCTGGGCGCCAGCGGCGGCTTCGGCGAGCGGACCGGCGCCTATGCGGTGATCGCGGTCCGGCTCACGGTGGCCAAGCGCGCCGAGGTCGCCGCTCCGGACGGCGGCAGCGACCCCCGACCCGGCGCCGTCATCACCTACACCATCGTCACGACCGTCGCGGGCGCGGGGACCGCCCGCGGCGTCGTCATCACCGATCCGCTCCCCCCCCACACGGCCTACCGGCCCGACAGCCTGCGCCTGAACGGGCTCGTGCTCACCGACGGCAACGACGGTGACGCGGGCGACTTCGGCGCCTCCCTGCCCGGAACCCTGACCGTCCGCTTGGGCGATCTGACCGCCGACTCCGCACCCCAGGAGGTCGCGTTCCAGGTGACCATCCCATGACCACCGAAGGAGGCAATGACGTGAAGACGATCCGGATCCTGATGCTGAGCGTGGTGCTTTTGGCCGCCGCGGCGTCCGCGCACGCGGACCAGCCCGGCGGCATCGAGCTGCGCACCACCGCCGAAGTGGAGATCACCGCCGAGCAGCCCGACGGCACCGTCGCGGTCCGCCGCGAGACCGCCGTCAAGGTGATCCCCGGCGACGAGGTGGTCTACACCATGCACTACCGCAACGGGGCCGCCGCCGCGGCCGAGGACGTGGTCATCACCAATCCCCTGCCCGAGCACATGCTGCTGATGCGCACCGGCGGCCTGCCGTCGGGCCTGTCGCTCACGTTCTCGGTGGACCAGGGTGCGAACTTCGACGCCCTGGCCCGGCTCGAGGTGTCCGGCGAGGACGGTCGGCCCCGGCCGGCCACCGCCGCCGACTGCACCCACCTGAGGTGGAGTTTCCAGCGCCCGCTCGCCCCCGGCGAGACCGGCGCCGTCGCCTACGTCGCCCAGCTGCAGTAGCAGCTTCATCAATCGTCAAGGAGGAACGACAATGTCGAGATTCGCCCAGAACACGCTGCTGCTTGCGGCGGCCGCGCTCCTGCTGATCCCGGCGGCCGCCTTCGCGGCCGGCACGCCCTCGGGCACGCCCGTACGCAACAGCGCCACGGTCGACTACCAGGTCGGCGGCATCGCCCAGACCCAGATCGCCAGCAACCAGGTCGAGTTCATCGTCGACAACCGCATCGACCTGACCGTCACCACCGTCGACGCCGGTGCCGTCACCGTGCTGCCGGGCTCGACCCAGCGGCTGCTGACCTTCCTGGTCACCAACACCGGCAACACGATCCAGGACTTCCGCCTGCAGGTGCTGGACGCCGCGGCGGCCGCCTTCGGCCTGACCGAGACCTTCGACGCGACCAACGTCCAGGTCTGGGCCGACGACAACCTCAACGGGGTCTACGATCCCGTCATCGACGTCCACAACTTCGTCGACGAGCTGGGACCGGATGCGGCGATGCACGTGTTCGTGGTCGCGGACATCCCGGGCACCGTGGCCGTGGACGACGTGGCCTCGTACGACCTGCTGGCCCGTGCGGCCACCGCCACCACCACCAATTCGCTGGGCCCGGACGCGGTCGAGGACATGGGCGTGGCCGACGATCCGACCCTGGTGCAGATCGTCTTCGGCGACGGCGCCGGGCAGATCGACGCCGCCCGCGACGCGTCGTTCTCCAGCCGCGACAGCTACCAGGTGGCCAACGCCAACCTGACCATCACCAAAAGCTCGCTGACGGTCGAGGATCCGTTCAACGGCGCCACCAACCCCAAGGCCATCCCCGGCGCGCGGGTCACCTACACCCTCGACGTCAGCAACACCGGCTCCGGCGCCGCCGACAACGTGAGCATCGTGGACATGATCCCCGCGTTCACGGCCTTCCGGGTGGGCTCGCTGGTGACCGCCGGCACGGCGCTGTTCTCCAACGACGGCGGCAACACCTTCACCTACACGCCGGTGGCCGACGCCGCGGGCAACGATCCCGACGTGGACTACATCCAGGTCGACTACGGCCTGATCGCCGGCGGCGGCACCACGGAGCAGATCACCTTCGACGTCGTGATCCAGTAGATCGCGGCGGATCCGGACCACCGGATACGTCCGAGCATCCCGGGTCCGGGGCGGCCATGGTCGCCCCGGACGCCGCCGAACGGACAGCATGAACCCGCACCGGCCGCAGTGTTCGCCCCATTGCGACGGTGCCGTGCCCATACAGGGGACGGCGCCTGCCGCGTCCGTGCGCGTGCTGGCCGCGTGCGGCGTCCTGGCGGCGATCCTGCTCGCCGCCGGCCTGGCGGCGGCCCAGACGCCGCCGGGCACGGTGATCACCAACACGGCCCGCGCCACCTTCGGCGCCGGCGGGCTGGACGCCCTGGCCGTCGACTCGAACCCCGCCACCGTCGTCGTCACCGTGGCCCGCACGCCGGCCGAGCTGGGCTTCCTGCGCCTGGCGGGCGACGCCACGGCCACCGCCTCGCTGGACCTGCCGCCGACCACCTACAGCGCCTCGGGCACCGAACTGGGGCCGTTCGTTTCCGTGCCCGGAACGCCGGCCGATGGCCTGGTCGACCTGGCCGCCGGGCAGACCTTCCGTCAGAACGAACCGGTGTTCCTGCGCCTGGAGGACCCGGACCAGAACCTGGACCCGGCCGTGGCCGAGCTGGTGCTGGTGGTGGTGGTCGCCGCCGCCACCGGCGAGCGCGAGTGGCTGCGCCTGGCCGAGACCGGCCCGGCCAGCGGCGTCTTCGCCGGGTACGTCCAGGCCCGGGGCGGGACCACGGCCACCGTCGGCGACGGCCTGCTGACGGTGCGCGCCGGCGCCGAGATCCTGGCCCGCTACCAGGACCCAGCCGCACCGGTGGACGAGGCCACGGCCCGGGCACTGGTCGACCCGCTGGGTCTGGTCTTCTCCGCCGGCACGGGCGCGGCGATCGACGGCGCCCTCGTCACCCTGATCGATGATGCCAACGGCCGACCCGCCCAGGTGCTGGGCGACGACGGGCTCAGCGTGTTCCCCTCCACCGTGCCCAGCGGCGGCGAGGTGCGGGACTCGGGCGGCGCCGTGTACTCCTTCGACCCCGGCACCTACCGCTTCCCCACCGTGGCGCCGGGCCTCTATCGGCTGCAGGTGCAGGCACCGGCGGGCTGGGTGGCCCCGGCGCAGACTGCGAGCGCCGAACTGCAACTGCTGCCGGGCGCGCCGTTCTGGCTGGACGAGGCGGCATCGCGCGGATTGCCCTTCGCGGTGGTCGAAGGTCCGCCGCTGCGCGTGGACATCCCCCTGGACCCGGCCGGGGGCATGCTGTTCCTGACCAAGACCGCGGGCAAGGCGGTGGCCGCGGTCGGCGAGTGGGTGCCGTGGGAACTGCGGCTGAGCAACACCGACCTCGAGGACGCCGGCGCCCTGACGGTGGTGGACCGCCTGCCGCCGGGCTTCCGTTACGAACCGGGATCGCTGCGCGTGGATGGACGGGCGGCGGCCGATCCGTCGGTCTCGGCCGACGGGCGCACGCTGACCATGGCCCAGGCCGGCCTCGCGGCCGGCGCCACGTTGACGCTGCGCTACGTGACGGCCGTGCTGGTGGGCACGATCGCAGGCGAGGCCGCGGGCACGGCCCGGGCCTGGCACGCGGGGCTGGGCTCCAACGCCGCCACGGGCACGGTGCTGATCCAGGACGATCTCTTCGCCGAGCGCAGCGTGCTGCTGGGGCGGGTGTCGGTGGAGGACTGCGCCGCGGCCGGCGCCGACACCACCGCCGGTGTGGAGGGCGTGCGCCTCTACCTGGAGGACGGGCGGGCGGTGATGACCGACGCGCGGGGCCGCTACCACCTGGAGGGTGTGCGGCCGGGGGCCCACGTGCTGCAGCTGGACACGACGACCCTGCCGGGTCGCTTCGCCGCGGGTGCCTGCGCCGCCGACAGTGATCGGGCCGAGCACCCGTTCGCGCGCATCCTGGACCTGCAGCCCGGCACCACCTGGCGCACCGACTTCCTGGTGCACGAGGTGGATCCGGACACGGGCCGGGTGTCGGTGGCGCTGGCGGTGAGCCTCGACGGGCGGCGCCTGGCCGGCGAACTGGAGATGGGCGCCGAGGAGGTGCCCCTGCGCAACCTGCGGCCGACGGTGATGCTGCCGGACGGGGTCTCTTACCTGGCCGGATCGAGCCGGCTCGACGGCGCCGCCCTGGCCGACCCCGAGGACCGGGGCGGCGTGCTGGTGTGGCGGCTGGGCGATGCGTCCGCGGGCTGGAGCGGCCGGCTGGCCTTCGCGGCGGTGGTCGACACCATCGCACGCGCCGACCTGACGACCGCGGCGCTGCTGATCGCCGACACTCCGGCCCAGACCAACCTGCGGGCCGGGCCGGCCCGGGCAGTCGTCGGCCTGGTGCCCGAACCGGTGCGTGTGCCCGGCCCTGAGGTGGTGCTGCGGCCGCGCTTCGCCTCGCTGGCGGCGGAGCTGGATCCGGCCGACCTGGCGGGGATCGACAGCCTGGCCGCGGATCTGGCCCGCCGGCAGGTGCTGGCGGTGCGGGTGGTGGGACACACCGACAGCCAGGGCATCCCCGCCGGCAGCCGCGCGGTGTTCGCGGACAATCACGCCCTGGGCCTGGCCCGGGCCCGCACGGTCGCCGAGCGGCTGGCGCTGGGGCTCGACCTGGACGAGGGGCAGCTCCACGTCTTCAGTCGCGGCGCCGACGAGCCGGTGGCCGACAACGCGACGGCCGAGGGCCGGGCCCTCAACCGCCGCGTCGTGCTGCAGGCCTGGACCGAGAGCGTGATCCATCGGCTGCCCGATCATCCGGTGCGCGACCTGGCCGCCGCCGGCACCTCGGCAGTGGGGCTGCGGCCCGGCGAGCGCTGGGACCGGATCGCCGCGCCGCCAACCGATCCGGACGTGATGCCGACTTTCGACATGGCCTGGCTGGAGACGGCCGAGCCGGGCTTCGCCTTCCTCTGGCCGCCAGTCGGGCACTATCCCGCCATTCCTTCGGTCAAGGCCGCGGTGCTGCACGAGCCTGCCTGGCGCCTGGCGCTGGAGGTCAACGGCACGGCGGTGGACCGGCTCAATTGCGACGGCACCGCCCGCGACGCCGCCGGCCGTTTGGCGGTCACGCGCTGGACCGGCGTCGACCTGATCGAGGGCGACAACCTGCTGGTCGTCGTGGCGCGCGACACCGCCGGCACGGTGGTGGCCGAGCTGGAGCGGGTGCTTCACTATTCGGGCCCGCCGGTGCGGGCCGAGCTGGTGCCGCCAGCTTCGGATCTCGCGGCCGGCGGCCGCCGGCCGCCGCTGGTCGCGGTGCGCCTGTTGGATCGCGACGGCCATCCGGCCCGCCGCGGGGTGATCGGCCGCTTCAGTGTCGATGCCCCCTACGAAGCCCTGCGCAGCCGCAGCACCGCCGAGCGGGTGCGCCTGGCCGAGCTCGAGCAGCGCGAGCCCACCTACCTGGTGGGCCGCGACGGCATCGCCGAGATCCTGCTCGAACCCACGACGCGCACCGGCGAGGTGCAGCTGCGCCTGCCCCTGGCCGGACGCACGGAAGTCCTGCGCACCTGGCTGGAGCCCGAGCCCCGCGACTGGATCCTGGTGGGCCTGGCCGAGGGCACCGCGGGCTGGAGCGCGGTCTCGGGCAACGTCGAGGCGCTGGGCGCAGCCGATGCCGCCGAGGAATTCCACCACGACGGCCGGGTGGCCTTCTTCGCCCGCGGCCGGGTCAAGGGCCGCTGGCTGCTGACGACGGCCTTCGACAGCCGCGCCAAAGGCGACGCCCCCGCCGACCGCGCCCTGGGCGGCACCATCGACCCCGACGCCTTCTACACCGTGTACGGCGACGCCTCGGTGCAGGGCCACGACGCGCCGACGGCGGGGCAGCTCTACGTGCGCCTGGAGCGGCGCGAGTTCTTCGCGCTGTACGGCGACCTGGCCACCGGCCTGACCGTGACCGAGCTGGGGCGCTACAACCGACGGCTGACCGGGGCCCAGGCCGGCTACCGCGCCGGGGTGTGGGACGTCGCCGCCTTCGCCAGCCGCAGCGGCGAGCAGTATGGGCGCGACGAGATGATGGGCGACGGTACTTCGGGCATCTACCGGCTGTCGCACCGCGACCTGCTGATCGGCTCCGAGACCGTGACCATCGAGGTGCGCGACCGCTTCCGCGGCGAGGTCGTGCTCAGCTCGCGGCGGCTGAGCCGCGTGGTGGACTACGAACTGGACTACGGCCGGGGCGAGCTGGTGTTCAAGGAGCCGATCTTCGGCCGGGACGAGGCGCTCAATCCCCGCTGGATCGTCGTCGAGTACGAAACCGGCGGCGAGAGCGACGCCGCCACCACCGCCGGCGGTCGGGTCGCCGCCCACCTGGCCGGCGACCGGGTCGAGACCGGCGTGACCGCGCTCCACGAGGGCGATATCGGCGGCGACCTGGTGGCGGCCGATGCCCGCGTCGATCTGGCCGGCGGCCTGCAGGTGAAGGCCGAGGTCGCGGGCAGCGATCGCCCCGGCGCGGGCCGGGCCGCCGCCTGGCTGGCCGAGATCACCCGCCGCGGGCAGCAGCTGGACGCCCGCGCCTGGCTGCGCCGCCGCGAGCCCGGCTTCGGCCTGGGCCAACAGCGGCAGGCCGAGGACGGCAC
Source organism: Candidatus Krumholzibacteriia bacterium (assembly GCA_963848505.1). Lineage (GTDB taxonomy): Bacteria > Krumholzibacteriota > Krumholzibacteriia > LZORAL124-64-63 > LZORAL124-64-63 > JACZKN01. The sequence goes on from CAWKEB010000001.1 coordinate 141,749, forward strand.
CTTCATGACCGGCGCGGAGGCCTCCTGGCGGCCGGCGCCGGGCTGGACCCTGGCCGGGCGGTTGGCGCGCCGCGAGGATCTGAAGGCCGACGCCGTCCAGGACCTGGCCGAAGCGCGCCTGAACTGGAGCCGCCGCGCCCTGAGCGCCAACCTGGGCTATCGCCATGCCGCCGACAGCTTCGCCACCGGGCCGGACCGGATCTCGGACCAGGTGCGCGGCGAGGCGGCGCTCGGCATGCTGCGCAATCGCCTGCGCCTGCGCGCGGGCTACGAGCACACCTTCGACGCGGCCAACGCCAGCGCCGACTACCCCACCCGCGCCACCGCCGGCGCCGAGTACGACCTGGTGCGCGAAGCCACCGTCGAAGCCGTGCAGGAGTGGACCGACAGCGGCGGGTTCGACACCCGCAGCACCCGGCTGGGCCTGCGCTCGGTGCCCTGGCAGGGCGGCGAGGCCCGGACCTCGGTGGAGCAGCAGCACCGCGAGGGCGCACTGCGGGTCTGGCGCAATGCCGGCCTGAAGCAGACCTGGCGGCTGGACGAGCGCTGGAGCTTCGACGGCGGGATCGATCATGCCCGGGTGCAGGGCGAAGCCCCGCCCGCAGTGGACACGGGCACGCCGCCGGCGGGGGGGCCCACGGCGGGCTATACCGCGTTCTCGCTGGGCGCCACCTGCCGCGGCCACGACTGGCGCTGGAGCCAGCGCCTGGAGCGGCGCAGCGGTGACGACCAGGACAAGTGGATCATCGACGGTGCTGTCTACGTGGAGCCCAGCCGCAGCGTCGGCCTGCAGGCGGGACTGCGGCTGGACCGCAGCGACGAGTCCGGCGCTCGGCACGACCGCAGCCTGGCGCGGCTGGGGCTGGCCTGGCGACCTTTGGACTCGCCCTGGACGCTGCTGCAGCGACTCGATTGGCGGGTCGACGACGACGCGACCGCTTCGGGCTCATTGCGCAGCCGCCGCCTGGTGCAGAACCTGAGCGCCGTCTGGCAGGAGCGGCCCGCCCTGCAGGTGTCCGGCCGCTACGGCTGGCGTTACGCGGTCGAGACCTTCGACGGCGCCACCTACGAGGGTTACACCGACGTGCTGGGGCTGGAGGCCAGGCGCTGTTTCTCGCAGCGCTGGGACGTGGGCCTGCAGACGGCAGCACGCAATTCGTGGCGCCAGGACGTGCATGACTTCAGCCTGGGCGCCTCGGCCGGCGTGATGCTGCTGGAGGATCTCTGGCTGAGCCTGGGCTGGAACCTGCGCGGGTTCCGCGACCGGGACTTCGACGCCGCGGGCTGGACCGCCCAGGGGCCGTATCTGCGCTTCCGCTTCCGCTTCAACCAGGAGTCGAGCCGTGAACTGCTGCCGTAGGTGCTTGCGCCTATTGGCGCTCCTGATCGTCGCGCTGACCTGCGCCGCACCCGTGCGCGCGGGCACGGAGATCGCCTTGTACCGCAGCTTCGCCGGCCCGATGGACTTCACCGGCACCGGCGGCTCGCTGCGCGACCAGTCCAACAACGGCGACGCCTGCGCCGTGCGCAGCAGCAGCACCGGGGTGCTGGCCGGCCTGCCGGCCGGCGCACGGGTCGAGGCGGCGTACCTCTACTGGGCGGGATCCTGGTCCGACAACACGCGCTCGACCCGGCGCTCGCCCGACTGGGACGTGGTCTTCGACGGCGCCGCGGTCACCGCCCAGCGCACCTTCACCGAGACCTTCCCCTACAACTGGCAGAACTACGACTTCTTCAGCGGCTTCGCCGACGTCACGGCCAGGGTCGCGGCCAAGGGCAACGGCACCTACAGCTTCGAGGGCCTTTCGGTCAACACGGCCACGCCCCACTGCGACGTGCAGACGGTGCTGGCCGGCTGGTCGCTGATCGTCGTCTACTCCCACGCGGCCCAGCCCCTGCGCGTGGTCAACGTCTACGACGGCTTCCGCTTCTACCAGGGCGGCGAGATCGTGGTCAAGGCCGACAACTTCCGCATCGCCACCAGCGGCATCGACGGCAAGGCGGCCCACGTCACCTGGGAGGGCGACGAGTCCAACAGCCAGGCCCTCAACGGCTTCAGCGAGAGCCTGCGCTTCAACGGCCACGACCTGACCGACGCCTTGAACCCGGTGGCCAACCAGTTCAACTCGACGGTGAACGTCACCGGCCGCGCCGACACCTGGGGCGTGGACTTCGACATCCACGGCGTCACGCCCTGGCTGAGCGCCGGGGCGACTTCGGCCATCTCGCGCTACTCGTCGGGACAGGACCTGGTGCTGCTCTCGGCCGAGGTGATCTCGGTGACCAACGCGCCGACGGCGGACCTGACGCTGACGGTGTCCCACGCGGCGGGGCTGGAGGTGGACGCGGACAGTGATCTGGTGCTGACGGTGACCAACCTGGGTCCTTCGCCGCTGGATCGGGATGCGGTGGTGACGGTGACGCTGCCGGCGGGGCTGGTCTTTGCGGGGGCGTCCGGGACCGGTTGGACCGTGAGCACCGCGGGCTTGTCGGTGATCACCGCGACCATCAGCCCAGCGCTGCCCGCGGGGCAGAGCCTGGCGCCGCTGACGGTGACCGTGCGCCCCGACGGCTCGGTCATGGGCAACGTGACGGTTGCCGCGGCGGTTGCCAGCGCGGCGTTCGATCATCGCACGGCCAACAACGCGGTGTCGGCGGTGGTGGCGATCATCGAACCGGTGTCGGCCCTGGCGGCGCGCAAGAGCCAGGTGACGGTGGCCGATCCGTACAACGGCGGCGTCCGGCCCAAGGCCATCCCCGGCGCCCTGGTCCAGTATGATGTGGAGGTGTCCAACCGGCACGCCACACGCATCGACCGCGACGCGGTGGTGCTGACCGATGCGGTGCCGGCGGGGGCGGCGCTGTTCGTGGGCGACCTGCCCGGCAATTCGGGGCCGATCGCCTTCGACCAGGGCGCGGTCAACAGCACCCTGTCCTTCCGCTTCAGCGGGCTGGCCTCCACCAGCGACGACGTGGAGTTCTCCGCCGACGGCGGCAAGACCTGGACCTACGCCCCGGTGCCCGACGCCGGCGGCTGCGACCCACTGGTGACCCACGTGCGGGTCAATCCGCGCGGCCGCATGCGCGGACGCACCAACGCGGGGCCGGCTTCGTTCGTGGTGGGGTTCAGGGTGCGGGTGCAATAGATAGCGGCTAGCCCGCAGGATCGCGCAACAGCCTGCGGTCTTCGTCCTCTGCGCGGTGCAGGGCCCGATGGCAGCGGCCACAGAGCGTGATGAGATTGCCTGGCTCGGTCTTACCCCCCTTGGCCACCGGGATGCGGTGATGCGCCTGCAGATCCACGCGGCTCGTGCAGGTTCTGGCCCGACAGCGGTACCCGTCCCGAGCCAGGACCGTGCGCCGCATCCGGGGCGGAATGATGGCCCGGCGGCGGCCGTCACGGTCCTCGACCACGGCGTCGCAGGCCGTGGCGGCCAGCAGAGCAGGTTCGACTTCGTGGTCGCCGCGGCCCGTGACCAAGGCGGCCCGGGCGCAGTCGGGGCATTGGCGGAAGGTCAGCAAGATGCCGGGACCTGTGCCCCCGGCGCCGTTGAGATTGTCCGCCAGCGCCGCGAGCGCCAGGCAGAGCAGTTCTTCCTTAGTATCAGCGTGCGTCCGCAGCCTCGCCTGCGCGGCTTCCCAGCGGGCGTACTGCTCGCCGGTCAGGCGGTAGGTGACGTAGATCGCGATACCGGCGGGGATGGGCAGCGCTGACGGAGGCGCGATGGCGATCGTCCGCGGCCGGGGCGCGGCCGACGGCGGGCCAGGGTCTGCGCTTCTGGCCTTTGGACTGATGACCTCGCTCGGAGAGCCTTTGCCTGCCAACGTCATCCGCAGTTGACCGGTTGACAACCCACTGGCCAGCCCCAGCAGTTGTTGCTCCGTTTCCGCTGTTGCCGGGGCGGCGATCTGCGCTGCCTTGGCCCAGGAAAGGTCACCGTTCGTAATCGCCCGGCGCAGCGCCGGCAGATCGCGCAAGCGCCGGCCGATGGTCAGAAAAGCGCGCGTCTGATTCCGGCTGAGGCCGCCGACGTCGCGTCCGTAGTCTTCAATGTTCGCGTAGCCCAGGCTCTTGTGCACATTGCGGTCGCTGACCGCGCACAGATAGTGGATGGCGCGGACGAGGTCCCGCTTGAGCGCACGCACCGATACCTGGAACTTGTTGTGCAGAGCCAATTCGGACGGTGCTGCCGCAGAAGTGTCCGCCCGAGCGGGCGCCTGTCCCCGATCCATGATCGTGCCGCATATATCCGGGAGCCGTGATGATTGTTGACCCTAAAGGTCGTAGAGCTCTGCCAGCAGAGTTCTACGGCCCATTTCATCAAGTACACCCCCACGCAAACAGCGGGCCGTCCTAGTTTCCGATTCCCGGCGTCCCCCAGATCGCCACTGCCGCCACCACCGCCGCGACGATGGCCAGCGCACCTAGCGTCACGCCGGCGACGATCGTCTCCGAGCGCAGTGGTTGGCGTTCAGCCACCTCGAGCGAAGCGATATCCGCACGCGCTATGGAGATATCCTGCCCCAGGTCTGCAGATTCGGTTAGGACGATGGCGTATGCGGATAACTCGCACAGAACGCCCTCGTGGCGGGCGTCGGCCGTGGTCACGACACGGATCGTCGAACCGACTTCGAGCGCGGCGATGGTGGTATCCGCCGGAGCCATCTCGTCCGACCACGCCACCGGCTGCCACTGGCGCGTGGAGCAGCCTCCGAGGACCGCCAAAGCCAAGGCCAACAACCACGCCCCCGCCCTAGAACTGCCTCTCATAGTGGTCGTCCCCCCGTTCCCGCGGCAGATCCACCCAATGGCTCACCCGCCCCCGCGCGCGCAGCGCCAGCCGGTCGCGGCCCACCAGGCGCGCCACCAGCCCCAGCGGCGTCACCACCAGGAAGTACACCACCGCCAGGATCACCCGGCTGACGATGTTCCCCATCACGAAGGCGATGCCCATCCACAGCAGATAACCCGGCCGCGCCACGCGCGAACCAGTCAGCCCGAGCCCGCCGATCACCACTCCGGCCACCGCCAGCACGACGGCCGCGGTCTGCCAGCCCTTCAGCCACCAGAACGCCGCCGCGATCAGCAGCGAGCCGATCACCACCGTACGGCCGAATCGCTTCAGCGCCGGGCCGTCGGGCCGCCAGTCGATCTGCACCATGGACACGAGTGCACTCCTAGAACAGCGTGTAGATGAACGGCGCCGCGCCGGTGCCGCCCAGGATCACCAGCACCGCCACCAGCAGCAGCACGACGATGATCGGCGACAGCCACCACGCCTTGTGCCGCTTCATGTAGAGCCACAATTCCTTCAGCACGGCAAAGCGATGCACCGCGGCCTCCCCGATCAATCCAACTTGAACTGCGCCTTGTATTCCTCCGCACCGGCCAAGGGCGCCTGGTCCCCCTTCAGCAGCAGATGGTTGCCCAGGACCAGCGCATCCATCTCCGTGTGCATGAAGCAGCGCCAGGCGTCCTCGGGCGTGCAGACGATGGGCTCCCCGCGCACGTTGAACGAGGTGTTGACCACCACGCCGCAGCCCGTGCGCTCCTCGAAGGACTTGATCAGCCGCCAGTAGCGCGGCGAGGTCTCGCGATTGACCGACTGCACCCGCGCCGAATAGTCCACATGGGTGATGGCCGGCACATCCGAGCGCACGGCGTTCAGCTGGCGGATGCCGAACCAGCTGCGCTCCTCGTCGCTCATGGCGCGGCGGCGCGGCGACTGCACGTCCGCCACCAGCAGCATGTAGGGGCTGGGCACGCCCAGCTCGAAGTAGTCGGACATGCGCTCCTCCAGGCAGGATGGCGCGAACGGCCGGAACGACTCGCGGTACTTGATCTTCAGGTTCATGGTGCGCTGCATGGTGGTGTTGCGTGGATCGCCCAGGATGGAGCGATGGCCCAGGGCCCGCGGCCCGAACTCCATGGGCCCGTAGTGGTGACCCACCACGCACCCGGCTTCCAGCAGCTCGGCCACCCGCCGCGCCAGGGCGTCCTCGTCGGGGATCTCGGTGGCAACCGCGCCGACCGCGGCGATCAGCGCCTCGACCTCGTCCCGCGAATGCGTCGGTCCAAGGTACGACCCCTGCTGCGCGTCGGGCAGGACGACCTCGCGCCCGTGCCCCAGCATGTGATGCCACCCCAGCAGCGCCGCACCCAGCGCCCCGCCCGCGTCCCCGGCCGCCGGCTGGATCCACAGCCGCGCGAACGGCCCCTCGCGCAGGATCCGCCCGTTGCCCACGCAGTTCAGCGCCACGCCGCCGGCCAGGCACAGGTCGCGCAGGCCCGTCTCCTTGTGCACATGCCGCGCCATGCGCAGCATGGCCTCCTCGGTCAGGGCCTGGACCGAGGCCGCCAGGTCCATCTCCTTCTGGGTCAGCTCCGACTCGGGCGCCCGCGGCGGGCCACCCAGCAGGTCGTGCAGCTTCGGGCCCGTCATCGTCAGGCCCTGGCAATAGCGGAAGTAGCTCTGGTCCAGCCACACCGAACCGTCGTCCCGCAGGTCGACCACATGCTCCAACAGCAGGTCCAGGTACTTCGGCGTCCCGTACGGCGCCAGCCCCATCACCTTGTACTCGCCGGAATTCACGCGGAAGCCGGTGTAGTAGGTCAGTGCGCTGTAGAGCAGGCCCAGCGAGTGGGGAAAGCGCACCTCCTGCCGCAACTCCACCGCCGAGCCGCGCCCCGTGCCCCAGGTGGTGGTCGACCATTCGCCCACCCCGTCGAGGGTGAGAATCGCCGCCTCTTCAAAAGGCGAAGGGAAGAACGCGCTGGCCGCGTGGGATTCGTGGTGCCCGGCGAAGCGGATCGGCCCGGTGAAGCCCGGCAGCCCGTGCCTGATCTCCTGGGGAATGAACAATTTCGTGCGCAGCCACTGGGGCATCGCCCGCAGGAACGAGCCGAAGCCCGCCGGGGCAAACGCCAGGTAGGTCTCCAGCAGCCGCTCGAACTTCAGCAGCGGCTTCTCGTAGAACACCACCAGGTCCAGGTCGGCGGCCGTCAGCCCGGCCTGGCCCAGGCAGGCGGCGATGGCGTGGGAAGGGAAGCGCTCGTCGTGCTTGACCCGGGTGAAGCGCTCCTCCTGGGCGGCCGCGACGATGCGGCCGTCGACCACCAGCGCCGCCGCGCTGTCGTGGTACCAGGCGCTGATGCCGAGGATCGCCGTCACTGACCGGGCTCGGCCGCGGCCGCAGCCAGCCCCGCCTCGATCGACGCGGTCAGCGCCGGCGCCACGGTGCCGTCGGCCCCCACGCCGCGGGTGATCAGCGCCGCCAGCGCCATGGCCATGGCCGCGTGGGCGGTGTCGGTCAGGTGGATGCCGTCGCGCATCACCAGCGGCGCCGGGCTCTGCAGCCCGGCCAGCAGCTTGTCCGCCGCCAGCACCGCCACCCCCTGCTCGCCCGTGAACCCGCGCACCACCTCCAGGTACTGCTCGTGCAGCACCCCGGGCCGCTCGCCGCGCAGGATGTACCCGGTCTGCAGCAGCCGCTGCTCCGCCTCGCCGGTGAAGCCGTAGGGTGCGGCGACCAGGATCACCTGCACCCCGGCCGCCCGGATTTCGTCGACGATCATGCGCAGGTTCTCGGCATACTCGTCCACCGGCACCCGCAAGGGCGGCTGCGCTGAACGCCCGCGCACCAGGCCCAGCAGGCGGATGCGGCTGACCGCATGCCAGCGGGCGTACTGGCGGTCGGTGACCCCGGTCGAGCGCCAATGGTCGTTCCAGCCGAAGTAGACCACCATCAGGTCCGGCTGCATGGCCAGCAGCTGGGTGCGCAGCCAGACCAGGCCCTGATGGCTGGTGTAGCCGGGCACGGTGGCGTTGAAAACCTCCCAGTCCGGCCCCAGATACTGCTCCAACTGCTCCGAGTAGGGCGGCGCGGCCATGGAGATGCGCGAGCAGGAATCACCCAGCACGATCAGGCGGCGGCGCCCGTCGCGCGGCGGAACCGGCCGCTTGGGGTGGACGGCGCGGATCTCCAGATCGATGGGAGTCGGACGGGCGGGCAGGGTCCAGAACAGGTCGGCATCAGCCTCGAAGCCCCCGCTCTCGAGGGCACCCCGGGTGTTGACGCCGAAGTTCATCTCGGGCGTGATGCGGCCGTACCCCGCCGCTCGCAGCACCAGCTCCGCGGCACCAAGGGTCACGACGGTACTCAGCAGCAGGAGCAGCGCCCTGCGCATTCCAACGGGCACGGGGAACCTCCGGCGTGTGGCGAGAGAGACTCGTCAGAGGTGGCAACTGCTCTGATTGTAACGGATTCGTGATACTGGCGTCAACCGGCTTGGCCCCGTTCAATCAACCGCATCGGGCTCCCAGTCGTCGCGCACCAGCACCAGCACCGCGCCGTTGGGCACGATCAGGTAGTTCTTCTTCTCGAAGGTGATCTCGACCGCCGCCTTGTGCAGGAAGAGCACGAAGTCCCCCTCCTGGGCCTGCATGGGCACGTAGCGCGGCGTTTCGCCGTCGCCGAAGGCATCGTCCTGGTCCAGCGGCATGGCCACCGGCGTGCCCGGCCCCACCGACACCACCCAGCCGCCCCGGGCCTGCCGCGCCGAAACCGCCGTCGCCGGCAGGTACAGCCCCGCGTTGGTGCGCTCCTCGCCGTCCTCGGGCCGCACCAGCAGGCGGTCCCCCACCACGATAAGCGTCTTCTTCAGGCGGGCCACGCAGCACCTCCGCAGGTCAGGGCAACAGGTTGATGTCCGGTCGCGGCACCGGCCGCACGTCGGCCCGGGCCTCCAGGTCCGCGGCGATGGCCGCCAGGGTGCGCCCGTCCGCCGGGTGCACCAGCTCGGGCGCCAGGTCGGCCAGCGGCCGGGCCACGTGCAGATGCCTCAGGATGTCCGGGTCGGGCACGGGGCTGCCCAGGATCTCGCCCACCAGATCGTCCCACAGGGCGATGTCCACGTCGATGGTGCGCGGCGCCCAGACGCCGCCGGCGGGCCACTCGCGGCCCAGGGCCGCCTCCACGTCCAGGCGCAGGCGCGACTTCAGCACCACCGGCTCCAGCTGGGTGCGCAGCAGCACCGCCCCGTTGAGGAAATTGGTGGCCCCGCGCATGCCCACCGGCTCGGTCTCGTACACCGGCGAGACCGCCGCCACCTCACCCAGCGTGCGCAGCAGGGCGATCGCCGCCGGGTAGTTGCGCACCGCGTCCACGTTCGAGCCCACCGTCAGGTACACCGCATGGTCGCTCATGCGAAATCCTCCGGTCCGCGCACCACGGTCACGCCGACGCTGCGGGCGAAGCGCAACGCGCCCGGCTTCTCCACCGTGACCTGCACCTGCACGACCGGATGGCCGGTCACCACCAGCCGGGCGATCTCCGCGGCCAGCCGTTCGACCGTGTGGAACCGGGCGTCCTCCACCAGGGCGATGATCTGCTTGCTGACGGTGCGGTAGTTGAGGGCGCCGTCCAGGCTGTCGGCGGCCGCGACCGCGCGGGTGTCCGTGGTCATCACCAGGTTGACCAGGATGTCCTGCCGCTTGCGCCGCTCGTTCGCGTTCACGCCCACGATGCCGCGCAGCAGCAGGTCCTTGATCTCGATGCGGTCGGGCTGTGCCATCGCCAAACCTCCCGCGGGCACGGCCTCAGGCCAGGTGCCGCCCCCCGTTGAGCAGGATCGTCTGCCCGGTGATGCCGGGATTGCCCAGCAGGAACAGCAGCGCGTGGGCCACCTCCGCCGGCGAGCCGAAGCGCTCCAGCGGGATGTCCTGCTTCAGGGTGTGCATGTATTCGGCCGACGCCTTCTCCGGCGGCAGCACCGCGCCGAGCGCCAGCTCGTTGACCCGGATCCGCGGCGCCAGGGCCAGGGCCAGGCTGCGGGTCAGGCCGTGCAGGCCCACCTTGCTCAGGGTGTAGGGGAAGTGGTCCGCCGGCGGCCGCAGGGCGCGGTCGTCGTTGAGGTTGATCACGTCGCCGATCGCGCCCCTGGGCAGCTGCCGCACCAGCGCCCGCGCCAGCAGGAACGGCGCCCGCAGGTTCACCGCGATGTTGCGGTCCCAGTCCGCCACGGTGGTGGTCATCACGTCCAGCGGCTCGAAGACCGAGGCGTTGTTGACCAGGATGTCGATGGGCTGCCCCGCCAGCTGCGCCGCCTCGTCGATCAGCTGCAGCCCCACGTCGCTGCTGGCCAGGTCGGCGTGGATGGTGTAGGCCTCGCCCCCCAGCGCCTCGACCGCCGCCACCACCGCGCGGGCGTCGTCCTCGCTGGAGCGGTAATGGACCACCACCACGGCGCCGGCCGCGGCCAGCGCTTCGGCCAGGACCCGGCCGATGCGTCGCGCGCCGCCGGTGACCAGGGCGCAGCGTCCGGCCAGGAATCCCGGCGGATAATGCCCGCCCGCGGGCGGATCGACGAAGCGGTCGATGACCATGGTCTGCCTGCTCCCTGCTCGCGGCCCTGCCGGTTCAGCGCAGCGTGACGACGATGGCTCCGGCCCCGCCCCAGCGCGCCGGCGCCTCGGACCAGGAGGATACCAGTCCCGGATGCTCGCTGCACCATCGGCGCACCTCGGGTCCCAGCACGGGGATCCCGCCCGCGGAACGGCTGCCCTTGCCGTGCACCACCAGCACCTGCCGGCGGCCCTGCCCCGCCCAGGCCCGCAGCTGGACCTCCAGCCGCTGCAGCGCCTCGGCCAGGGTCAGCTTGCGCAGCAGGATCTCCGGCGGCTTGTCCGGGTCCTGGGGCCGCACGCGCTCCGTGGTCGGTTCCTCGCTGGCGTCGAAGCGGATCGAGCGCTGCGCGCCGCGGCTCGGGCTCTTCTTGCCGCCGGATCTGGCCTTGCCCCGTCCCATCTCACTCCTTGGGCCGCAGCCGGGCCACGGTCGCGCCCCAGGAACCGCCGTCATGGGGCGGCCCGAACGACGCCACCCCCGGGTGTTGCGACAGGATACCCTCGACGATGGTCCGCAGCACGCCGATCCCCTTGCCATGGATCACCCGCACGTCGAGGATACCGGCCTCGCGGCACTCCTCCAGCCAGGCCGGCACCAGGTCCTTCACGTCGCGGGGCGCGAAGGCGTGCAGGTCGAGGGTGCCGTCGATGACCAGGGGCACGGGCTCGCCGTCGTCGGTGTCGGGGGCATCGTCATGATCGGAGCACATGGCGGGCGGCCTCCGGTTGGCCGGCGCGCGGGCCGGCGGGGTCCGGGGCCAGTGTAGAGGCGGGCGGGCGGACTGTCAGGAACTTTCGCGGCGCAGCGCCAGCGCCAGGCGCAGCAGGCGTAGCGCCACCATCAGCAGCAGCGCCCCACCCAGGGCCGCGGCCACGATGCCGCGCCGGTCGGCCAGGCTGCCGTCGCGCAGCAGATTCGCACCCATGAAGGCAAAGACCGCGCCGTGGACCAGGCGGTAGCCCACCCGCAGCGCTGTCGCCCGGCGCCCGTCACCGGCCCGCGGCAGCCGGTCCAGGTCGTCCAGCCCCAGCAGGTCCGTCAGCAGCCAGAAGCCGTCGGCCCGAAACAGCGGCGTCAGGCTCCAGGCAGCCGCCAGCACCGACCACAGCGCGGCCGCGCCGCAGGCCGCGGCCGCCGGCGGCGGCAGCGCCCGGGCCGCGGTGGCCAGCAGCCCGGCGACGGCGATCTGGAAGACGGGCCCCGCCAGATCGACCCGCGCCTTGTCGGCGCGCCCCAGCAGGCCGACCGCGGACACGTCGCAATACAGCACCGGCAACACCAGCAGCAGGCCGGCGCCGATGCCCCCCGGGGGATAGCCGGATCGCGCCAGGGCCGCCGCATGCCCCAGCTCGTGGACCAGGCCGCCGACCAGGAAGAGCCCCACCGCCAGCAGCCAGTCGCCCGTCGCGGTCAGCAGCCCCCCGGGCTGCGGGCCCGCGGCCGCCACCAGCCAGCCGCCGCCCAGGGACAGCAGGGCCAGGGCCCGCCCACCGGTCAGCGGCACCAGCGGCCGCACCCAGCGCCCGATCCGCCGCGCCGGCACCAGCGGCAGCCGCAGCCAGGGACCGCGCCCGCGCTGGCGCCGCGCCGCGGCCTGCAGCAGCGCCCGGGCCGCGGCCTCGTCCCCGCCCAACCGCGCCGCCAGCTCCGTTGCGCCGGGCCGGCCGCCGTCGAGATCCGACAAACGGCGGCCGAGCTCCGGCGGCACCGCGAGGCGTCGGTGACCGTGGACGACGAGCCACGGCCCCTCGCGGTGCGGATGCACCCGCAGCCGCGGCGGCGGCTTCATCCGCCGAGGCGGGCCAGGCCCAGCAGGCACAGCCGCAGGCCGTGGAAGCCGACCCAGACCGGTCCGTGGTGCGCGGACAGTTCCTCGAGGGTGGGCCGCCCCGAGCGCAGGAGCTCGAGATCCTCTTCCTGCAGCCCTGCCGCCGGGAAGAAGCGGTCGCCCTCGAGGTCCACCAGGACGTCGCCCGGCCAGACCTCGATCTCCCGTTCCAGGCACAGCCGCACCGTGCGCGGCGCCCGCTCCAGGCAGGTCAGGAAGGCGCGGGTGTAGTCGCGGCGCAGCCCTTCCGGTACCATCACCGTGTCGCCGCCCTCGCCGGCGAAGCAGGCGCTGGATTCCTTGAGCATGGTCCACAGCCGCCACTGCTCGGGCCGCGACATGATCTCGCTGAAGCACCAGTCCCACAGCCGGACCGCGAGGGCCTCGGGATCGTCCCCGCGCCGGGGGCGCAGCACTGCGGCGCGGGACCACTCGGGCATTCCCGCATCATCCCACCACACCGCCACCGGGTGCAGGGGGCAGCCCAGGCGCACCGCCAGCCGGGCCAGGCCCGTGCGCACCCTGAGGTCGCGCCCGGGCAGCCGGTAGGGCAGGCCGCGGTCGCGGGTGCCCGCGTAGCCGCCGCTGCCCAGGTTGCCGTCCATGTAGGCGATCACCGGCTGCCCGGGGTCACGCACCGCCGCCAGGAAGCGGCGCAGGTCCGCGCGTTCGGTCACGTCGAGCCAGACCACCCGGTGGCGGTAGCCCAGATGCCCGGCCATGGCGTCGCTGCGCTCCTGGTTGCGGGCGCGGGCCTCGGGGCTGGCCAGCACCAGGGGCGCCAGGCCGGCGGCCAGGAAGATCTCCGGCACCAGGTGATACGGTCCCTGGTGCAGCGACACCACCAGGCCCTCGGTCAGATCGGGGGTCGCGGCAAGGAATCCGTGGCCGGGGGCGAGGATGACCTCGTCCCCCGACCACAGCCGGGCGAGAGCCTCCCGTTCTCTCGCCAGGATCGCGGCGTGCCGTGCCTTGAAGGCGGCCAGGTCGGCCGGGCCCGCGTCGGGCCAGAAGGCGCGCAGGTTCCACAGCTCCCAGCGGGCGTCGGCCGAATCGTCGGCCGGGCGCCGGCCGGGCCCGGAGCCCCGCAGGGCTCCGGACCGCGGCAGGCGCGACGAGGCATGCCGTGCCGGATCGTTCATGGTCAGTAGGCCGGCCCGGCGTACATCCGCATGTTCCGCATCGTGTCCTCGAGAATCGGGTCCCACGGCACGTCGCACGAGCAGCTGCACTCGCAGGCGTCGCTGTCCTGCACGTCCCCTGCCGTCAGCAGCGGGCTCAGCTCCATGCGCTCTTCCAGCTCGCGCACGCCCAGGCGGGCGAGGCTGGCTTCCAGGTCGGCGGCGGCGGTGGGGTCGGGGCGTCTCTTCATGTCGATTCCTCCGTGTCTGCGGGAGGGTGCATCCTGCGGTCAGGGAGGAAGAGGCAAGCACCGGGCCAGCGGGTCAGACGCGGGCATTGGCCCGTTTGGGGCGCCGGCGGGCAGGCGAAGGCCCCCGCCCGGGGACGGGCGGGGGCCGTTGCGTCAGCAGCGGGTGACGCCCCGCTCAGGCCAGGAATTCCACCTTGTAGCCCGAGTACTTGCGCAGGTTGATGACCCCGGCGTCGAAGATCAGGTACTGCGCCTTGATCCCCTGCAGCACCCCGCCGGCCCGGGGATCCTTGTCCAGGTTGAAGCTGCTGACCTTGGTCGGCCAGGACAGCACCGGATAGGCGAAGCGCCGCTCGATCCGCTGCTCCGGCGGCAGCACCCCGGCCACCCCCCAGGCCTCGAGCAGGCCCGCCACCTTGGCGACCGCCGCCCCCAGCTCGGGCCCGCCCGGCTCGGGATCGCCCTTGAGCATCCGCGTCCAGTGGGTCTTGTCGGCGAAGCCCTCGTCGCTGAGCCGCTTCTCCACCAGCCCTACCTCACGCCGGTTCGGCAGCATCGCCACCGGCACCGCCGCCACCGCGCCCTGGTCGATCCAGCGCGAGGGGATGTTCCGCTCGCGGGTGATGCCCACCTTGATGCCCGAGGTCAGGGCGCAATACAGGTAGTGGGGCCGGAAGCACTGGGTCTGGGCGAAGTTCTCGTCGCGGCAGGGATTGCTCGCCTCGTGGTGATGGCACAGCTCGGGCCGCACCATGCAGATGTCCGCCTCGGCCCGGTTCTGGGAGCAGGGATAGCAGAAGCCCTGGCCGAAGGTCTTCTTCGTCTCGCGGCCGCAGGTGACGCAATGGATGGCGCCGGTGAAGCGCAGCTCGCAGCGCTGCCCCAGGTGGTCGTTCAGCGGATGGTCGTCCGCGCGCAGCTCCGCCTCGAACCAGCCGTCGGCCAGGCTGTAGCGCACGGGCTGGGCGTCCTGCACCCGCATCTTGGTGAGCGTTCCGGTCCAGACGGCGAGCATGGGTCCTCCTCGGCGGCCCCTCCCGGGGACGGGATTGCCCGCCGACTGTGTGAGCACAGCACAACCTGCAACGTTTCGCGGTCCCGGCAGCAGCCTGACCGGTCCGTTACTTCTTCTTCCCCGGCGTGGCCGGAGCAGGATGGGCCTTGGCGAAGTCGGAGGCCTTCTTCTGGTTCTGCTGGGTCTTCTGCTCCGTAGCCTGCTTCTTTTGCCGTTCCTTGGATTTCGGGGATTTATCGCCCATGGGGCACCGCCTTGGTTTCTGGTGGTCTCTAAACGAATGTCCGCGCCCGCAGACCTGCGACCGCCGCGATCACCTGCCCGCACGCCCCTGCGTGGCGACGAAGAGATCCTCGACCTTCTTGCGCGCCCACGGCGTCCGGCGCAGGAACTTCAGACTGGACGCCACGGAGGGATCGCTCCTGAAGCACTGGATGTTGACGCGCCGGCCCAGTTCCGTCCAGCCGTAATGCTCCACCAGGGAGACGACGACCTGCTCCAGGGTGGTGCCGTGCAGGGGATTGTTGGTTTGCTGTCCGCTCATGGGTCAGTTCCGTCTTTCGACTGTTGATGCCCGGAGACCTGCACCGGCGTGCCCGATTCGGAATAAGCGACTATCCTGACGGACAGAAGACGGGGCCCTGCACCACGGCCTCGAAGCCACCAGTTGCCCACCGGGAGTGAATCATGTCAGACAACGTCTACAAGCACATCGACCTGACCGGGACCTCGGCCACCAGCATCGAGGATGCCGTCAACACCGCCGTCACCCGCGCCGCCCGCACCGTCCACAACATGCGCTGGTTCGAGGTCGTCGAGACCCGGGGCAACATCAAGGACGGCAAGGTCCACCAGTGGCAGACCACCATCCGCGTGGGCTTCACTCTCGACGACTGAGCCGGCGCTCAACGCACCAGCGTGACGGTCCCCACCGTCCGCTCGCCCAGCCACTCGCCGACCACCAGGTAGACCCCCGAGGCCGCGGCGCGCCCCGCGTCGTCGCGGCCGTCCCAGAACGCGCGGTGCGCGCCGCCGGGCCGCCAGCCGTCGACCAGGGTGCGCACCTCGCGGCCGCGCACGTCGATCAGGCGCAGGCGCACCCGGGCGCTGCGGGCCAGCTCGTAGCCGATGACCGTGCCCGGGTTGGCCGGGTTCGGCACCACGGACAGGCGCCGCGGGCCGGCGGTCGACGGCCCGGCGTCGGGCGCCACCGCCGTCACCGGCCCGCCGCCCAGATCCACGTCGTGGTCCGGCCAGTCCCCCACGGTCGCCGCCGCGAACACCTGCACCTCGCTCAGACCCAGGCCGTGGCCGGCCAGGGGCAGGATCTCCAGCCGCACCTGCCGGGCCGTGACCGGCGCGTCCAGCACCAGCCAGTAGCCGTAGGCCAGGCGACCGCCCGCCGGCAGGCCGGCGAAGTCGCCCGAGCGCACGTAGCCCCAGTCGAGATGATCCCCGGGCGGGCTCCAGATGTCGTCATGCTGGATCACGCCCAGGCTGGTGGCCCCGCCGGCGGCGTCCAGGGCGGTGGCGGCGATGGTGCCGGCGTGGCCGTACTCGGCGTTCGGCTGGTGGGAGGTCACGCGCAGCGCGCTGACGGTCTGTTCGCTGCCGAGGTCCACCGTCACCGTCAACGGCGCGTCGCCGGCCCAGTAGGCCGCCTGGCCCTGCACGTAGGTGGAGGTCTGGTAGTCGGTGGGCGGAATGACCACGCCGTCGGTCAGCTCGCGGCCGCCGGTGTCCGGGTTCAGGGCTGCCGCAGGCCGCGACACGGTGTAGGGCCGCCCGAACGCCAGATCATCGAGCCACTCGGCGCCGATCGTCACCTTGTCGAGCCCGGCGCCGGGCCCCACGTCGACGCCGTCGTCATATCCTTCGGGAGTGCCCGGGGCCGCCAGGCGGACCCGCACCCAGCGCATGGTCGGATCACGGTAGCCCGCGACGTTGAGCTCCCAGACCGCATCCGACGTGTTGGTCACGCGCGTGTGCTGCCGGGTGACGTCGCCGGTCGTGCGGTGCTCGGTCCAGCACCAGGTCACCTCCACGGGCGCGAAGGCCGGATCATGGGCCGCATGGTGCACCTGCAGCAGGACATCCTGAAGACCGGTGCTCTGGGCCGACGGGCCCACCGAACTGCGCACGTCGTACTGCAGCCAGACGCTGCGCGCCCCCGCCGGCACGGGGGCGGCCGACCCGAAGTGCCGGGCGTCCCAGGTGGGCGCCGTGGCGCCGTCGAATACGGCCGCCGTGGTGAAGTTCAGCCCATTCCACGAGTAGCGCAGCCGCACCTGGTCGCCGGAGCCCTGCAGACGGGTCAGGCAGCTGCCGCCGAACTCGGCGCCCAACAGGTCGCTGGGCGCGTCGATGCGCCAGGTCACGGTGCCCGGCACCCCGGCCGCCGTCGGCACCACGATGGCCGTCGAGTAGCCCAGGAACTCGGTCCCCGAAGTCAGGCCCGCGTAGCTGTCCGCCGAGACCGACCAATGGTGCTCGGCCCCCGCGTGCAGGGTGGGCCTGAGGGTCAGCGTCTCCTGCGGCGGGCCCGCGGCGAAGCGCACGCGGTTGGCGCCCCGCTGCAGCCGCGGCAGGGTCATGCGGTTCAGCTGCGTCGTGGCCTCGAGCCTCAGCTCGTCCAGGCCGCAGTCCAGGCGCGTGGCGTCGGGCACGAGGCGCACCCGCACCAGTACCTCGAAGGCACCGCCTACCAGGCTGGCCGGCAGATCGTGCCAGCCGGCAAAGATCCCGGCCGCCGGCGCCGCCACCAGGGCCCAGGTGCAGCCGGCGTCACGGGAGATCTCCAGTCCCGCCTGGTCACCCGCACCGCGCCGGCCGGCCAGGTACACCCGGGCCGAGGTCAGCACGTTGGCACCGTCGAGCTTGACCACGGCCTGGGCCTCGGCCACCCCCGGTCCCGGCCGCAGCACCGGTCCGGTGCCGCCGTCCTGGTCCCGATGCACCAGGCCCGTCAGCTGGTGCCAACCGCCGCGCACGTCGGCCGCCGTGAAGTCCGGCGCGATCTCCCAGCGCCCGTTGCTGCGGATGTTCGACGGGTAGGCGGCGTCGTTGGGGTCATTGCCCCGCGAGGTCAGGCGCGCGTACTCGGGCCCCTCGCCCAGGGGCTCCCAGTAGCGGGTGTAGACCTGGCCCGGATGCAGGTGCAGGCGGTTGCGCCAGCCGCGCCGCACATGGGTGAAAGCCGTCTGCACGTCGAAGCCCGTGAGGTAGGAGTCGGCGCCGTTGCGCAGCGTGCGCGAGAAGGGCACCGGGTTGTCGGCGGCCTGGCGGTAGCCGCTGGGGTAACCCGGTTCGGTGTGCAACGGATCCGGCGGGTTGGTCATGCATTCGGCGGCGGCGTGGTAGAGATAGAGGTGACCGGGTTCGGCGCCCGCCGCCCCCCACAGCTGCGACAGGGCGCAGCTGCCGGGCGCCGCAATGTCCGCGCAGGAGGCGATGGCACCGTCATGCCGGCGGGCATGGACCACCATCGAGGTGTCGAACATGTGCCAGGTAGCGCCCGCGTCCCAGGAGATCTCGGCCACCGTGTGGTCGCTCAGTTCGATGTAGCGGTGCCGCCAGTCGCCGCCCATCACGTCGACGAAGGCGGTCAGGAAGGCGGCCATATAGCCGCAGAAGGTGTTGGGATAGCTGCCGTAGAACTGGATGGGATCCCAGAGCGGAGCGCCGTCCTCGAAGGTGGCGCTGGTCTGCAGGTGGCTGCGCACCATCCAACGCCACAGCGCGACGGCCTGGTCCTCGGGATCGTCCCAGGCGCTGGTCGCGGTGGCCACGAAGTCCTCGATGGACACGCAGTCGGGCGAGTTGTCGGTGTAGAGGTGGATGTCGTGCACCGAGGCATGGGCCGGCGTCGCCGTCAGCAGCAGCAGCAATAATCCCAGGTATTGATAACGAGCTCGCGTCATGAAGGCACCACCGAGGCCCAACGTAGGCTCCCGCAGGTGAGGGTGTCAATCGAGGGCTGGCCATGTCCGGCCAAATCCTCTATGAATGGCTTGCTTACCCGCTTCTATCCTTCCCCCGCCATGCCGGAGAAGTCATGCAACCCGGACAATCCCTCGCTCACTACAAGGTCGCGGAAAAGCTCGGCCAAGGCGGCATGGGCGAGGTGTATCGGGCCCGGGACACCAAGCTGGACCGGGAGGTGGCCATCAAGATCCTGCCGCCCGGGTTCGCGAACGACCCCGAGCGCCTGGCCCGCTTCCAGCGCGAGGCCCGCACCCTGGCCGCCTTGCAGCACCCCAACGTGGCTTCGGTCTACGGACTCGAGACCGCGGACGGTCAGACCTTCCTGGTCATGGAGCTGGTCGCGGGCGAGGACCTCTCGCAACGGTTGATCCGGGGCGCCCTGCCCGTGGACCAGGTGGTGGAGATCGCGGGACAGATCGCCACCGGGCTCGAAGCCGCCCACGACAAGGGCATCGTGCACCGGGACCTGAAGCCCGCCAACCTCAAACTGGGCAGCGACGGGACGGTCAAGATCCTGGACTTCGGCCTGGCCCGGGCCTACGAAGTCGATCCGGCGCAGACCGACAGTTCCGTGACCCTGCCCACCATGACCGCGGCCATGACCGGTGCCGGCGTGATCCTCGGCACGGCGGCCTACATGTCGCCCGAGCAGGCGCGCGGCAAGACCCTCGACAAGCGGACGGACATCTTCTCGTTCGGCGCCGTGCTCTACGAGATGCTCACCGGTGCGCGGTCCTTTGGCGGGGAGACCCTGTCCGACACCCTGGCCTCGGTCCTCAAGGAGCAGCCGGACCGGGGTGCGCTGCCGACCGACACGCCGGCGGCCCTGAGGCTGCTGCTCGACCGCTGCCTGGAGAAGGACGCCAGGAAGCGCCTGCGGGACATCGGCGAGGCCCGGCTCATCCTGGCGGCGGTGCAGGGCGGGGACACCTCGGCTTCGTCGATTCTCGGCAGCACCAGCGCCCTCGGGGCCGCCGACGCCCCCCGGCCAACCGGGATCCGCCCACGCGAAATGGCGGCCTGGGTCGTTGGCTTCATGGCGATCATCGCCCTCGGATTCAGCGTCCTGCGCGGCGGCAGCACGCCGCCGCCGCAGGCCGTGCGCGAACTCTCGGTCCCCATCGCGGGGGTCTCCGACCTGCGCTTCACCCATGGCGGGCTGGTCATCTCGCCCGACGGCTCGCGCCTCGCCTACATCAACAGCCGCAAACTCTATGTGCGGCGGATGGACAGCTGGGACCCCATCGAGATCCCCCAGTCCGAGGGAGCCTCCTCGCCCTTCTGGTCGCCGGACGGGCAGTCCCTGGGCTTCGCCGTCGACAGGGATCTCTACACGGTCCGGGCCGACGGCACCCAGCGCAAGGTGATCTGCACGGCGGAGACGGCCTTCTCCCGCACCTCCGGCGGCGCCTGGCTCGCCGATGAGCGCATCGTGTATCGCGGGAGCAAGGACCTGATGATCGTGCCCGCCTCCGGCGGCAACCCTGCCGTCTTCGTATCGGCCGCCGACACGGCGATCGTCGACTTCCACGAACCCGACGCCCTGCCCGACGGCAACGGCCTGGTGGTCGGGGTGCATACGTCCGGAGGCATCAACACCCTCGGCATCGTGGCCCTGGACGGGACCCTGACCAACCTCGTCACCATGCCCGGCCGCGAAATCAGCGATGCCTGCTACTCGAACTCGGGCCATATCCTGTTCCAGGAGAAAGGGACCCTTTGGGCGGTGGCGTTCTCCCTGGCCAAGCAGGAGGTGCGAGGCGAACCGTTCCCTGTGGCGCGCAACACCGCGGTGCCGAGCGTCGCGCAGGACGGAACCCTCGCCTACGTCCGCAATGCGGGCGAGATCCTCCGGCAGTACGTCCTGGTCGACAGGACCGGTCGAATCGTGGGCCGACTCGGACAACCGGAGGACCTGGGCTCGGCCTACGCCCTGTCGCCCGACGGGACCCGGGCGGCCGGGACCCTGGGGGACGGGCTCGACCTGATCCTCCACGACGACCGGCAGGCCCGCACCCGCGCGACCTTCACCGATCTCGAGCACGACATGGTGTCCTTCTCCTGGGACGGGTCGACCGTCTATTTCTCGACCGGGATCGAAACGGACTACCGCATCGGGAGCAAGGCCCTCGACCGCAACGAACCCGAAAAGCTGCTGGTGCCGCCCGGCGACCTGGGGCCGCACTTCTATGCTTCCTGTCCGGCAGTCACCCGGGACGGCACTCGGTTCTTCTACAGCGCCATCGGGACCGACGGCAAGCAGGACGTCGCCTGGCTGGACCTGAAGGCGGACGCGACACCCCAGCGCTTCCTGGCCGGGGACGCCGCCGAGTACGCCGCCCGGCCGTCGCCCGCCGACCCCCGCTACGTGGCCTACGTCTCGGAGGAATCGGGCTCCCGGCAGGTGTACCTGACGACCTGGCCCGACGCCGACCAGAAGCTGCCGGTCTCCCTCGACGGCGGCATGTGGCCGCACTGGAAGGGTGACGGCTCGGAACTGTACTTCGCCAGCGGCAACGAGATCTTCGCCGTGGCGGTCGACTACGAACCGTTGCACCTGGGCAACCCGCAGATGCTGTTCGCCCGCCCCGAATACGACGACCGGCAACCGTTCGGCTGGCCGGCCACCTTCGACGTCACCTTCGACGGCCAGCGCTTCCTGACGACGGAACTGGTGGTGGACGAGAGCGCCGACCCCAGCATCGCGATCGTCCAGAACTGGGCGGCGGCCCTGCCCTAGGCGCGGCGCCGGTCGTCAATCACCGGGGTTGCCGCTACCTTGGGTGCATCACGGAATTGCCGTCGATCGGACCCGCCCCGTCGAGGAGGCCCACCATGGCCGTCAGGATTTCCTTCAAGCCCAACGGCCCGATCATGCTCAGCGCCGAGGGCGAATCCTTCCCGGTCCTGCACAGCGCTACCGGCCAGGACATCCATCCCGCCAAGACCGTCTTCCTCTGCCGCTGCGGCGAATCGGCGAACAAGCCCTACTGCGACGGCTCCCACGTGGCGGCGGGGTACAAGGACACGAACCGCTGCGCCAACGACGCCCTGCTCACTGCCGCAGGGCCGGACGTCACGGTCCACTTCAACCGCTCCATCTGCTCCGGGGCCGGGGAGTGCGTGCGCAACCTGCCCGCGGTCTTCGTCAGCGGGGCCAAGGATTGGATCCGGCCCGACCAGGCCACCGCCGACGAGGTCGTCGCCACGGTGCGGCGCTGCCCCTCGGGGGCCTTGACCTACTCCATGGGCGGCCAGGCGGTCACCCGGGACGAGACCGTGGTCTCGGTGCGCATCGTCGCCAACGGCCCGTACGAGATCACCGGCCCGGTGGAGATCGACCCGCCGCGCTGGAGCATCCACGCCTCGCGGACCTGCTTCGCCCTTTGCCGCTGCGGGAGGTCGGCCAACGCACCCTTCTGCGACTACTCGCACGGGGAGCAGGGGTGGCAGGAGGGCTAGCGGGCGGGTTGCCGATCATTCCCATTCACGATAAATCCCTTTTCAGCATCGATTGAACATTCTTTGTTCGTCGACCGAACTTAGTGTATAATGGGTGCAGCTGTCGGCCCCCTGCAGAACTCCGGGGCCTACGCTTCAATCAGGGCATGCCCAGCCCTGCCGCACCCGATGGAGGAAAGACGCGTGAAGATCGGATTCGCCCCCAAGTCGCTGCTCGGCCTGGCCGCCGCGGCCCTCGTCGCCGCCGCCCTGGCCACCCCCGCGGTCGCCTCCTGGTCCCTCGTCTGGTCCGACGAATTCGAAGGCACGGCCTTGGACGCCGCCAACTGGACCCCGGACATCGGCAACGGCTGCCCGAACCTCTGCGGCTGGGGCAACAACGAGCTGCAGTACTACCGGTCCCAGAACGTGACCGTCAGCGGCGGCAACCTGGTGCTGACGGCCATGCTCCAGTCCTACGGCGGCTCGCCCTTCACCTCCGGCAAGGTCACCACCCGGGGCAAGCACGCCTTCCTCTACGGCCGGATCGAGATGCGCGCCAAGCTGCCCGTCGGCGGCGGCATGTGGCCGGCGTTCTGGATGATGCCCCAGGACGACGTCTACGGCAGCTGGGCGGCCAGCGGCGAGATCGACATCATGGAGTCGGCCAACGCCATGACCTCGGTCGGCGGCGCGCTCCACTTCGGCGGCAGCGCACCGCAGAACACGTACACGAGCTCGTCGACCACCCTCGGCGGCGCCAGTTTCGCCGACGCCTTCCACACCTACGCCATCGAGTGGGAGCCCGACGCGATCCGCTGGTACGTGGACGGCACGCTTTACATGACGCGCGTCAGCACCCAGTGGTACACCAACGCCGCGCCCGGCAACCCGCGCGCGCCCTTCGACCAGGAGTTCTACATCCTGCTCAACGCCGCCGTCGGCGGCAACTACACCGGCTGCACCAACGTGAGTTGCGTCACCGCGACCTTCCCGCAGCAGTACCTGATCGACTACGTGCGGGTCTACCAGGACATCGCCAACGAGGCGCCGACCGTGGCCATCACCGCGCCCGCCCCGGCGGCCACCCTGCCGGCCGGCGACATCGTGATCACCGCAACCGCCGCCGACGGCGACGGCACGATCGCCACGGTGGAGTTCTACAACGGTTCCGAACTGCTGGGCGCCGACGCGACCGAGCCCTATGCCTTCACCTGGAGCGCCGTGCCCGACGGCTGCTACCTGATCACCGCCAGGGCCAACGACGACCTGGGCGGCTACGCCGAGGACTCCGTCGACATCACCGTCGGCGCGGGCTGCGGCCAGGCGCCCTTCCTGGGCACCCCGTTCGTGCTGCCGACGGTGATCGAGGTCGAGGACTACGACCTCGGCGGCGAAGGCGTCGCCTACCACGACACCGACCCGGCCAACAACGGCGGGCAGTACCGCACCGCCGAGGCCGTCGACGTCCAGACCTGCAGCGACACCGGCGGCGGCTACAACACCGGCTGGACCTACGGCGGCGAGTGGCTGGAGTACACCATCGACGTGCCCACGGCCGGCACCTACACCGTCGAGACCCGCGTCTCGTCCCTGTCCGGCGGCGGGGTCTTCCACCTGGAATTCGCCGGCGTCGACCGCACCGGCGACATCGCCGTGCCCAGCACCAGCAACTGGCAGACCTGGACCACCGTCACCGGGAGCGCCCAGCTGGAGGCCGGAGTGCAGGTCATGCGCTTCGTCGCGACCGTGCAGGGCTTCAACGTCAACTCCTTCGCCTTCACCACCAGCCTCTCGGCCGTCGAGCCGGGTCTGCCGCCGGCGGGCTATGTGCTGCATGCGGCCTATCCGAATCCGTTCAACCCCAGCACGACCATCAGCTACGGGCTGCCGACTGCGGCCGTCGTCCGCCTGACCATCCACGACGTGTCCGGCCGGCTGGTCCGCACCCTGGTCGCCGCCGAGACGGTCGGCGCCGGGCACCACGATGTGGTCTGGAACGGGCGCGACCAGGCCGGGCAGATCGCCGCGGCGGGCGTCTACTTCTACCGCCTGGACGCGGGGGGATTCGTCCAGACCAGGCGCATGGCGCTGGTGAAGTGAGCAATCCGTTCCGGCCGGCCGCCAAAACGGTGCATGACACCCGGCGACCGCGCCGTTAAGCTCCCGCCCAAGGAACCCGCCCCCCGGCCGGGCCGTGCCTTGCCCACGGAGAGAACGGATGCTCAACCGGATCTGGACCTTCTTCTTCCTCGGCGCCTGCGTGGCCGCGGTCGGCCGCACCGTTGCCGGCCAGACCGGCGTCTGGGCCGACATGGTCGGCGCCTCCTTCGACATGGCCAGGACCGGCTTCGAGATCGCCCTGGGCCTGACCGGGGTGATGTGCCTGTGGCTGGGCATCATGCGCATCGGCGAAAAGGGCGGCGCGGTCGAGTTCCTGGCCCGCCTGTTCGGTCCCCTGCTGCGCCGCCTCTTCCCGGGCGTCCCGGCCGGCCACCCCGCCAGCGGCAGCATCGTCATGAACATGGCCGCCAACATGCTGGGCCTGGACAACGCCGCCACGCCCCTGGGCCTGAAGGCCATGCGCGAGATGCAGGAGCTGAACCCGGACAAGGACACCGCCAGCGACGACATGATCCTGTTCCTGGTGATCAACACCTCGGCCGTGACCCTCATCCCGGTGACCATCTTCACCTACCGCGCGCAGCTGGGCGCGGTCGATCCCACCGACGTCTTCCTGCCCATCCTGATCGCCACCTGGTGCAGCACCATGGCGGGCATCGTCATCACCTCGTTCTTCCAGAAGATCCGCCTGCGCGATCCGGTGATCGCCGGCTGGCTGCTGGGCCTGAGTGCGGCCATGGTCGGCCTGGTGGCCTGGCTCTCGTCCCTGGACCGCGAGGTGCTCGAGGCCCGCTCCGCGGTGGCGGCCAACGTCATCATCTTCGGGGTGATCATCGCCTTCATGGCCGGGGGCATCCGGCGCCGCATCGACCTCTACGACGCCTTCGTCGAGGGCGCCAAGGACGGCTTCAAGGTCGCGGTCGGCATCATCCCCTACCTGGTGGCGATGCTGGTGGCGATCGGCGTGTTCCGGGCCAGCGGCGCCCTGGACCTGATCCTCGACGGGCTGCGCGCGGCCATCGGCGCGATCGGCCTGGACACCCGCTGGGTGGACGGCCTGCCCACGGCCTTCATGAAGCCGCTCTCGGGCAGCGGCGCCCGCGGCCTGATGCTCGAGACCATGACCACCCATGGCGCCGACAGCTTCGCCGGGCGCCTGGTCTCGGTCATCCAGGGCAGCACCGAGACCACCTTCTACGTGCTGGCGGTGTACTTCGGGGCGGTCGGCATCCGGCGCACGCGGCACGCGGTGATCTGCGGGCTCACGGCCGACCTGGCGGGCATCACGGCGGCGATCCTGGTCAGTTACCTGTTCTGGGGCTAGGCAAAGGAGCAAGACGGTCATGCTGCATCGACGGACATCGATCCTGCTGCTGGCGGCGCTGCTGCTGGGCGGCTGTGCCGGAGGGCCCGGGGGCCAGGACGGCTCCGTCGATCTGGAAGCGGAGGTCCTGAACGACGCCACCATGACCGCCGGCATCCGCGAGGCCCTGACCGTGGGCACGGATCGCACCATCGCCCGCCTCACGGCCCAGGACGGCTACATCGGCAACCCCGACACGCGCCTGTGGCTGCCCGAGCAGTGGCACAAGGCCGGCCGCATGATGCGTGACGTCGGCCAGGGCAGCTACATGGACGAGATCGAGATGACCATGAACCGGGCCGCCGAGCTGGCCGCCCGCGACGCGGGGCCGGTCCTGGCCGAGGCGATCGCGGCCCTGCCCATCAAGCACCCCGCGGACCTCCTGGCAGGCGGCGACACGGCGGCCACCGACCTTCTCCACGAGAAGGGCGCCGAGGACCTGCGCACCGCCTACACCCCGATCCTGGCCGCCGCCATGGCCGAGGTCGGCGTCGATGACGCCTTCGCCAAGGCCCGCGAGCGCTACCTGCGCCTGCCCACCAAGGCGAACGTGCCGGAAGTGGATATCGAGGCCTGGGTGCTCGACGGCGCGGTCGACGGGCTGTTCGTGGTGCTGGCCCAGGAGGAGCAGCGGATCCGCCGCGATCCCGACGCGCGCACGACGCCGCTGCTGAAGCGGGTGTTCGGCGGCCAGTAGGGGATCACACCCCGGTGCCGCCGCTAGAAGAGCAATCGACCCAGGACCACCCCGCCGGTGAACACCAGCAGCACGCCCATCGCCCGCATGATGAGCGACAGCGTGCCCCGGGCGAAGCGGCTGCGGAAGTGGTCCAGCAACAGCAGGAGCACCGTAAACCAGGCGGTGATGCCCAGGGCCACGCCGAGCGCAAAGGTCCCCGGCGGCCCGGCGAACGGCTCCAGGCCCACCGAATGGGCGATCGTGATCAGGGCCAGCCAGTTGATCGGCACCGAGAAATTGCCCGCCACCAGGGTGAAGCCGAGGCGGAAGTTGCCGGAACTCGGCGCCCCGGGCGGGCCCTCGGCCGCCACGTTCATCCGGCGCCGCAGCAGCACGAAGTAGACACCCAGACCCACCAGGATCGCGCCGCCGAGAGCCTCGGCCACGAGCGCCACGGTCGGCCAGCGGCTGATGGCGTGGCCGGCGCCGAAGCGCGCCGCCGTGCACCACAGGGCGTCGGCGATGCCCGCGCCCATGGCCAGGCGCATGCCGTCGCGGATGCGTCCGGCCAGCCCGCGCTGGAAGACGAAGATGGACACCGCCCCAGCGATCGGCATCGAACCGACCCAGCCCAGCAGGAAGCCGACGGCGACCGCTTCCATCAGCGGCCGCCGAAGAGGCGGCGGGCCGCCTCCAGGTCGTCGGCCGTGTCGATCTCCAGGCATTCCAGGTTGCCCAGGTCCACCGGCACGATCTCCTGACCACCCTGGGCCAGCTCCGTGAAGGCGGCCTCGTAGTACTCGTCGACGCCCCCCGGGGCGGCCATGCGGCGCTGCAGCACCTGGTGCAGCAGGCGGGTGAATTCCCGCGAGAACACCTCCAGGCCCACCGACTCGCCCGCGGCCGCGGCCACCGGCATCTCCTTGGTCAGCTCCGCCACCAGGCCGCGCCCGTCGAGGCGGACCTTCATCTCCTCCGCCCCGAACTCACCGGCGGTGCGCAGGCCCAGGCGGTTGGGCGCCGGGTGGGCCAGCAGCAGGTCGTAGACCTCCGGCGCGCAGACGATGTCGCCGTCCATCAGCAGGATCGGCTCGTCCCCGCGGCAGTCCGCCAGCAGCAGCGACCAGGCGTTGTTGGTGGTCGCGTAGACCTCGTTGCGGACGAAGGTGAAGTCCAGGCCGGGGAAACCGTCGCGCAGGGCGGTGCGGATCAGGTCGCCACGGAAGCCGTCGACCACGGTGCAGCGGGTGACGCCGCGCTCGGCCAGCAGGCGCACCGCCCTGGCCAGGATGGTCTCGGCGCCGACCGTCAGCAGGCACTTGGGGCAATGGTCGGTCAGGGGGCGCAGCCGGGTCGCCTGCCCGGCCACCAGCAGCACGGCTCTAATGGCTGACTCCTTCGCTCAGGCAGGCGGCTTCGCCGGCCAGCAGCCGCCGATCCACCTGCACCCGCCAGGCCAGCACCGCCAGGCCGTAGGCGGTGCCGAAGCACAGGCTGAAGGTGAAGTACCAATCCACCCGGTTGACGGCTCCGGCCAGCATCATCAGCGAAAGATGCAGGGTCGGCCCCATCAACACCGCCGCCATCATCACCGGCTGGCGCGCCCGTCGCCAGGTTTCCAGCGTGATGCCGGCCGACGGGCACACCGCCTGCGGTGCGGGCGCCGAGTACCACAGCTTCACATAGAGCCCGTAGGCCCGGATCAGCATCCGGTCCCAGAGGTGGGATTCCGGCGGGAACTCCGCGGCGATCCGCCGCATCTCCGCCAGCTCGACCCGCGGGTCGCGGCGCCGTCCGTAGACCTTGTCCAGCCAGTCGTTGCGGAAGCGGTCGACCATCGCGCTCCACCAGGCGTAGCTCAGGCCGCCGGGCACGCCCACCAGCCAGACGAACAGCGTGCGGTCGCTGGAGGCATCCAGGCCGTGCAGCATCCCGATCAGCACCGAGGTGTTGGTGGTGTAGTCGACCAGGCCGTCGAAGAGGTAGCCGGTCAGCGAACTGGTGCCCCGCACCCGGGCCAGCATGCCGTCGGCGCAGTCGAACAGGTTGGTCAGGAACGCCAGCATCGCCCCGGCCAGGAAGAACGCCGGCGTGCCCTGCCAGTAGCACGCGCCCGAGGCCACGCCCAGCACCAGGCTGACGAAGGTGATCTGGTTGGGCGTGACCGGGGAGGGCTGCACGAGCTTGACCAGCCCGTAGGCCAGTGGGCGGAACAGGATCAGGTCGAGGGCCTCCTCGACCTCCGGTGCCTTCAGCATCGAGCGGTATTCCCGGGCCAGGGCGCCCAGCCGGCCGGTCACGCCAGGCCGCCGCCGGCGACGGCACGGGAGGCCGCGCCCGGCCAGGCCGCGGCGATCGCCTCGCGCAGGCGCGCGTTCTCCAGGTCGGTGCCCAGACTGATGCGCGCGTAGTCGACGAAGCCGGGTTCGCTGAAGAACTTGATGATCAGCCCCTGGGCGGCCAGCTCGCGCTTGAGCACCGGCACCACCGCCGCCGGGAACTTCACCAGGATGAAGTTGGCCTCCGACCGGAAGACCCGGCAGCCCTTGTAGCCCTGCAGCAGCGTGTAGAACGCTTCGCGGTCGGCGCTCATCAGGGTGGCGATGCCCCGGTAGTATTCGGGATCGTCGAGCGCGGCCAGGGCCAGCCGCTCGCTGAGGCGGTTGTAGCCCAGGTTCCGGCTGCAGAACCGCCGCAGCCCGTCCAGCCCGGTGCCGCTGATGCCGTAGCCGATGCGCACGCCCGCCAGCGCGTACAGCTTGCTGAAGGTGCGCAGGATCAGCAGGTTCGGGAATTCGTCGGCCAGTCGGGCGAAGTCGTCGGCCTCGTCGCGGGTCAGGCCGAAGTAGGCCTGGTCCAGCAGCACCGGCGTGTCGCCGTAGGCATTCAGGATGCGCCGCAGGTCCTCGCGCGCCAGCACGTTTCCGGTCGGGTTGTTGGGCGAGGCGATCAGCACCAGCCCCGGCCGGTGGGCCTCCTTCAGGGCGATCAGTGCGTCCACGTCGAACTCGTAGGTCCCCGGCCGCTCGAGCAACGGATAGGTGACCGTCACGCCACCGACCTCGGCGGCGATCGCGTTGTAGTACCACCAGCTGGCCGAAGGAATCAGGATCGTGCGCCCGGCTTCCAGGAAGTGGTGCACCGCCTCCTTGAGGATGTCCTCGCAGCCGTAGCCCAGGATGATGCGGTCCTCGGCCACGCCGTGCATCCGCCCCAGGCGCGCCGAAAGCTCGCTGTAGCTGCCCTGCTGGAAGGCGCGGGAGTAGTTGTAGAGGAGGTCCGCATCCGCGTTGCGCAGCACGTCCAGGCAGCCGGGCGCCGGGCCGAAGCGGTTTTCGTTGCGATCCATCAGGATCGGGGTCGACTCGGCCACGCATCACCTCACGAAGGATTTCCCTGCCTTGGATGCCGCCGCCAACGACACGGCCCGCCGAAGCGGGCCAGCGGACGCTCCCTGCCTGTAAACCTCGTTCATACTAGGGTTTGGGCGGCGATAAGACAACCGCGCAATTGCCGGAGGTCCTCGGCGGGTCGAAACCCAACCCTCCCATCGGCTTCCGGATTCAGCCGAGCCGGCGTCGCCGCCAGCCCCGCACCGCCAGCAGCGCCAGGGTCAGCGCCGTCACCGGCACCACGAAGACCATCATCGCCCGGCTGTACAACGGCAGAGCTTCGTGCTGCTGCGCGGCCAGCACCAGGTACGCGGTGTAGGCCAGGTAGTAGCCCAGGAAGAGGCCTCCCTCCCAGCGCGCGATGCTCTGCCCGGTGAAGAACACCGGCAGGCAGGCCAGCGCGACCGCGGTCATCACCGGAATGTCGAAATTCAGGGCAGCCACCGACACGGCCACGCCGTCGGGGGACACCAGGCTGCTCAGTCCCAGCACCCCCAACAGGTTGAAGATGTTGCTGCCGACCACGTTGCCGACGGCGAGGTCCCGCTGGCCGCGCAGGCTGGCCACCACCGAGGTCACGGCCTCGGGCATGGAGGTGCCGGCGGCGACGATGGTCAGGCCCAGCACCAGGTCGCTGACCCCCAGGCTGCGGGCGATGGCGATGGCGCCGATCACCAGCCACTTGGACCCCAGAACCAGCAGGGCCAGGCCGCCGACCACCAGCACCAGATCAAGGGGCCAGCGGCTGCGCCCCGGCGCCACCGCCGCGACGTATTCGTCCTTCACGGCGCCCGTCTCCCGCCGGCTCTGCACGATCAGGAAGACCGTGTAGACGATCAGGATCAGGAACAGGCCGGCACCCTCCAGGCGCCCCACCCGGCCGTCGGCGGCCAGCAGCCAGACCAGGCCCGAGACGATGATCATCAACGGCACGTCCAGCCGGATCAGCTGCCGGGAGACCATCAGCGGCGTCACCAGGGCCGACACGCCCAAAATCAGGAGCACATTGAAGATGTTGCTGCCGACCACGTTGCCGACCGCCAAGCCGGCCTGGCCGGCCAGCGAGGCCTTGATGCTGACCGCCAGTTCGGGCGAACTGGTGCCGAAGGCCACCACCGTCAGGCCGATCACCAGGGGCGAGACGCCCGCCGCGGAGGCCAGGCGGGCGGCGCCGCGCACCAGGAGTTCGGCGCCGACGATCAGGATCACGGTGCCACCCAGCAGCAGCAGGACGTTCATGAATGGAGACTCCGGACCGGCAGGGCGGGTGCAGCGAGCGGGAGCGCCCATCGCCCCGACTTCGCGGTGAATTGTAAGGTGAACCCCGCACGCGGGCAACCGGTCTTCCCCGAGCGCCGCCAGGGCACTCGGCGGCAGACATCCGGGCCGGGGAGGACTATGCTGAGCGTCCGGCCCCAGGCGCCATGGGAGCCGCACCGGGCCGAACGTCCCCAGGAGGCACCCATGCCCCAGCCCAACCACGATGCCGACCAGGGACGGACCCGCGCCCGGGTCCACCCCGACTGCGTGGTCTGCAGCCCCGACAACCCCGACGGGCTGCAGCTGGCCTTCACGCCGACCGCCGACGGCGGCATGCAGGCCGATTTCGCCTGCGCCGAGAAGTACACCGGCTACCCGGGCTATGTGCAGGGCGGCATCGTCGCGGCGCTGCTTGACGGGGCCATGACCAACACCCTGTTTGCCGGCGGGCAGGTCGCGCTGACCGCTGAACTGACGGTGCGCTACCTCGAGCCGCTGCTGATCGGGCGGCCGGCCACGGTGCGGGCCCGGCTCGAGCGGGCCGGCACCCGCCTGCAGGTCCTGACGGCCGAGGTCCTGCAGGAGGGCCGGGCCAAGGCCAGCGCCCGGGGCAAGTTCATTCCCCATCCGGGGTTCAAGGATGCCGCCGGCGACCGATAATCAGGGCTGGCCCGCGCGCCCCGCCCCATGTCCGCCGTTGCAGGCGGCCCGAAACGGGGATACTGTGCACGCGGCAGCCGGCTGCTGGCCTCAACGGACGGAACGAATTCCTTGTCAGTCCTGATCGTCATCTTCTGGGTGAGCGTCACTCTCCTGGTCTACGTCTACGCCGGCTATCCGCTGCTGGCGCGACTGCTGGGCGCGCTGGTCAACCGCCGGGTCCGCGCCGCCGCCCCCGGCGAGCATCTGCCCACGGTCACGGTGATGATCGCCGCTTACAACGAGGCCACGTCCATCGAGGCCACCGTGCGCAACAAGCTGCAAAGCGACTACCCCGCCGACCGCCTGCAGGTCATCGTGATCAGCGACGGCTCCGACGACGGCACCGACTCCATCGTGCAGGGCATCGCCGACCCGCGGGTGCGCCTGCTGCGCCAGGAGCCGCGGGCCGGCAAGACCAGCGCCCTGAACCTGGCCATGCCCCAGGTGACCAGCGAGGTCGTGGTCTTTTCCGACGCCAACAGCCTCTACCGCCCCGACACCCTGGCCAACCTGGTGGCACCCCTGGCCGACCCAGCGGTGGGCTACGTCACCGGCCGCATGGTCTACAAGGCCGCCGACGGCTCGCTGACCGGCGAGGGCTGCTCCACCTACATGGTCTACGAGAATCTGCTGCGGGGCTGGGAAACGCGGCTGGGCTCCATCGTGGGGGTCGACGGCGGCGTCGACGCCCTGCGCCGCGAGCTGTGGACGCCCATGCGCGCGGACCAGCTGCCGGATTTCGTCGAGCCCCTGGCCGTGCGCGAAAAGGGCTTCCGCGTGGTCTACGAACCGCGCGCCCTGCTCTACGAGGACGCCCTGGCCGAGGCCGGCGACGAGTTCCGCATGCGCGTGCGCGTCGGCCTGCGCGCCATGCACGCGCTGAAGGACAAGGCGGCCCTGCTGAACCCCCTGCGCTTCGGCCTCTTCGCCTGGCAGCTGCTTTCCCACAAGGTGCTGCGCTACCTGGCCTTCCTCTGGATGGCGGGGGCGCTGTTCAGCAACCTGGCCCTGGTTGGCGGCTCCACGGGCAACCCCTGGTCGCTGCTGATGTTCGGCCAGGCCATGTTCTACGCCATGGCCGCCTACGGCCGCACCATGGCCGGCCACAAGCAGACCCCGCCGCGCATCGTGGGCCTGGCCTACTACCTGTGCGTGGTGAACGTCGCCAGCGCCGTGGCCTTCTGGCAGTTCCTGCAGGGCAAGACCCAGGTCACCTGGAAGCCGAGGACCTGAGGTGACCAACGATCCCCGCGAACCCGCCTGGCCGCCCCCGCGGCTGCTGGCACGCTGGCAGACCTGGACCGTGCTGATGGCCGTGCTGGTGGTGCCGTTCTTCGTGCCCATCCCGGTCGGACTGCGCCGCAACGTGCTGATCTCGACCCTGGGCGACCGCCTGCACATCGTGTTGCCGGCGGGGATCACCCTGCTGCTCTACTGGAAGGGACCGCTGCGGGGTCGCCTGTCCTGGGCGGCGCTGGCCTCGGCCACCATCGGCGGCGCGATCGAGTTCCTGCAGCAGCTGGTGGGGCGCACCGCCCTGCTGCACGACTGGCTGCTGGACCTGATGGGCATCGGCCTGGTGGTCGGCTGGGTGGGCTGGCGCGGCCATCGGCGCCCGCTGGGCCTGGTGCTGGTGGCGGCGCTGGTGATCACGGCGCTGGTGCAGCTGCGCGAACTTCCGCCGACGATGCTGGCGGTGGCCGATGCCCGGGCCCGCTTCCCCGTGCTGGAGGATTTCGAGGGCCGCCACACCTGGAAGCTGTGGGGCGACAACGACGGCGGCGCCCTGACCATGCGCCGCGACGCGGCCGCCAGCGGCGAGCGCGGCCTGCGCCTCTCCGGCGGCCCGCCGTCCCACTGGCCGGGCGCCACCATGCGCCGCTTCCCCCACGTCTGGACCGGCTACACCGTCCTGGAGCTGACGGTGCGCCATACCTGCGCCACCCGCGACAGCGTGCGCTTCGCCGTGCGGCTGGACGACTTCCCCGGCGTCCACGACCACGACTGGCTTGATGCCGGCTTCCGGGCCTCCCGCGAGTGGACCACCGTCCAGCTGCCCATCGCCGACCGCTTGACCCGCTGGAGCCTGCGCCCCTTCGACCTCTCGGACGTGGACGCCCTGACCATCTTCATGCCGGGGCCGCCGGACACGGTCAGCCTCGAGATCGACGACATCCGCCTGCGCTGACCCTCGCCCCCATGACGAAGCGGCGGCTCCCCGCGGGGAGCCGCCGCTGATTGCTCGTCGCGAGGGTGGATCAGCCGCCGAAGTTCTTCGCCGCGAAGTCCCAGCTGACGACGTTCCACCAGGCCTCGATGTAGGCCGGCCGTGCATTGCGCTTGTCGATGTAGTAGGCGTGCTCCCAGACGTCGATGGTCAGCAGGGGCGTGGCCGTCTTGATGGCACTGTCGGCATCGTGGGTGTTGACGATGGCCAGCTTGCCGTCCTTCTGCTTGACCAGCCAGGTCCAGCCCGAGCCGAAGTTGGTCGCGGCCGACTTGCTGAACTGCTCCTTGAACTCGGCGAAGCCGCCGAACGAGGCCCTGATCGCCTCGGCCAGCTTGCCCTTGGGCTCGCCGCCGCCCTTGGGCGACAGGCCGTTGAAGTAGAAGGTGTGGTTCCAGATCTGGGCCGCGTTGTTGAAGATGCCGCCGGCCGGGGCCTTCTTGACGATGTCGTCGAGGCTCATCTTCTCGAACTCGGTCCCCTTGACCAGGTTGTTCAGGTTGTTGACATAGGCCGCATGGTGCTTGTCGTGGTGGTACTCCAGCGTCTCGGCGGAGATGTGCGGCTCCAGGGCGTTCTTGGCGTACGGCAGTTCGGGCAGAGTGTGGGCCATGATTCCTACTCCTTCTTGGCTCGCGGGGCGGCACGGGCCGCCTGGCAGTGATTCCATGGGCACAGGATAACGGCGATCCCGGGAATCGCAATCAACCGAGGGCCCGCACCTCGTCGTGGCGGAAGCAGCCGATCTCGTGATCGTTGACCATCCCCACCGCCTGCATGAACGCGTAGCAGATGGTGCTGCCGATGAACTTGAAGCCGCGGCGCTTGAGATCCTTGCTCAGGGCGTCGGACTCGGGCGTGCGCGCGGGGATGTCGGCCAGGCTGCGCCGCCGGTTCTGCCGCGGCGCCCCGTCGACGAAGCGCCACAGGTAGGCGTCGAAACTGCCGAACTCCCGCTGCACCTCCAGGAAGGCCCTGGCGTTGGTCACCGCCGCGGCCACCTTCAGGCGGTTGCGCACGATGCCCGCGTCGGCCAGCAGCGCGGCCTGCTTGGCCTCGCCGTAGCGCGCGACCTTCGCCGGATCGAAGCCGTCGTAGACCTCGCGGTAACGGGCCCGCTTGTTGAGGATCGTGGCCCAGCTGAGACCGGCCTGCGCGCCCTCGAGCACCAGGAACTCGAAGAGCAGGCGGTCGTCGTGGACGGGCACGCCCCATTCGTGATCGTGGTAGGCCTCGTAGAGGGGCGAACCGCCCAGGGCCCAGCCGCAGCGTTTCATCTCCGGTCTCCTCGCCATGGATCGTGAACAGCGGCCGCCGGGCTGCTCAGCCGCCGGCCAGCTTGACCTTGAAGCCGCGCTCGCGCAGCAGCTGGGCCACCTTCTCGCGCTGGTCGCCCTGGATCTCGATCGCCCCGTCCTTGACGCTGCCGCCGGTGCCGCAGCGCTGCTTCAGGTCGCGGGCCAGGTCATCCAGCGCGCCGGTGTCCAGGGCCAGGCCGCGCACCACGGTCACCGCCTTGCCCTTGCGGCCCTTGGTCTCTCGGAAAATGCGCACGTTGCCGTCGCCGGCCGGTGCGGCGGTCGGCCGGCTGCAACGACAGTCCGCACGCGGACGGCCGCAATCCGGGCAAGCGGGATTCCCCTCGCTGGACCAGACCACCGCCCGCGGATCGTCACTTCGTTTCAAGGCCAACTCCCACAGTCAGGTCGCCAGCGGCAGCCGGGCCGCCCAGCCGGCGGCAATACCCTTCGCCGGGTGCGACGACCACGCAGGTCTCCTCGTCCAGCAGCCCTGTCAGGCCGGTCTCCCGGCCAGTGCGGGGATCCAGGCGGCACGGAACGCCCGCACGCGTGAACGCGATGCCTTCACCGGTAGCTTCGCCCGTGTAGGCCGACAACGAGTCGAGCGAGCGGATCACCAGCCGATACGCGTCGCCGGCGGGGGTCACGTCCACGAAGGTTCCCTCCGGTCCGGTCCAACGGCCGACCAGCCGGTCCGCCGGCCGTTGCACCGTCGGCCGGACGTAGCTCTCGGCGCCGCCCCCGGGCCGCACCAGCACCAGCTGCTGCGGCGTCACCGTCACGATGCGGTAGTCCGTCGTCGCGGGCTGCGGATAGCGCTCGGTCGCCGACCACACCCGCAACGAGTCGGCCCCCGCCCGCTCCCAGCGCACACCTTCGAGGCTGAACATGTTCACGAAGCGCACGGCGCCGTCGCGCTCGAACTGGTAGCCCTCGTACCCGTCCTGACCCACGATCGGCCGCAGCCAGACGCCGATCAGCGGCTCGGCCGGCGGCGGGGCCGCCGCCTCATGCCCGCCGGTGCGCTCGCCACAGCCGGCGACCACCAGCAACAGGACCAGCAGCCGGAAGCTTCCCGTCATCCCAGCATCTCCAGCATCGCCATGGTCAGCGGCCCGCCCGGCAGCTCGACCAGCCGGCAGGGCAGGTCAGCCAGGCGACAGGCCTCCTCCGCACAAATCCGGTAGGGCTGGGCGGCGCGATCGGCCTCGGCCGAGCGCGTGAAGAACACGACGCGGCCCGGGGCCAGCTGCCGCAGCTGGGCGGCCACCCGCTCGGCGTGAGCGGCCACCTCGTCGGCGCCCAGCAGGTGATCGTAGTCGGGGATCGGCTCGCCGGCCGCCACCAGCCCGTACTCGCCCGAGAGGATGCGGAAGCCGACCGTATGCTCCACCGCCAGGGCCAGCACCGCGTCGATGCGCGCGCTGCGATAGCGCCAGGCGGCCGGCAGCAGGCCTTCGACCGGGTCCTTGATCGCCGCGCAGCAGGTGATGTACAGGGGCGTTGCCATGGGCGCAGTGTACCCACGCCGCCGGACGGCGGCAAGGGGAACGGCCCGGGACCGCAAGGATCCCGGGCCGTCGCAACCTGCTGCCTGCGGGTCAGATACCCTTGACCCGGTAGCAGATGACCTCCATGGGCGCCGCTTCCTCCTCGTCGGCCTCCCCCGCGCCGCCGCTCTGCAGCGAGCGTACGGCGCCGACGAAGCCCGTCACCTGGATGGCCCCGTCCGCGGTCCACAGCATCATGTCGTCCTCGCCGTCGCCGGGGCAGGCCGCCGAGACCTGCTCGACGAAGTGCCCGTCCGGATCGAACACGTCCCAGGTGTAGAACACGCCCTCGGGCTGGTCGACGCCGCCGCGGCTGGTCTCCACCCACAGGTTGCCGTCGGGCCCGATGCGCAGGGCGCCGATGTCCGGCTCGGTCTTCGAGACGGTGAACCTGGCGTTGGGCAGCTGGGCCAGCTGGGTCGTCAGGTTCGATTCCATGCGCTCGATCTCCTTGGCCTCCCGGGCCCGGTGCTCGTAGGCGCGGGTGATCACCCGGTCCGGCGTGCCGTCCGGCTTGTAGACGTTGATGCGGTAGGCGTTGCGGCTCGACGCGATGTAGACCCGGCCGTCGCCGCCGACGACCAGCTTGCGGAAGTCGATCTCCTGGAGCTCGTCCTCGACCCAGTGGAACTTGGTGAAGTCCATTTCACGGGTGTAGGCCTCGTAGCGCACCAATTCCTTGCCGGCGGCGTCGTAGGCCGCCGCGTAGCTGGTGCGCACCTGGCCCGTGGGCGGGTTCTGCTTGATGGCCTCGCCCGAAACCACCAGCCTGTCACCCTGGGTCTGGCAGTCCGTAAGGCGCAGGAAGCCGCCCTCGGTCTTGTCGCCGAACTCGATGACGCCCATGGGCGTGTTGTCCAGGCCCACCTTGACGATGCGGCCCGGGAAGATCTGCACCAGCCCCAGCGAGCCGTCGGGCATGAACAGCAGGTGCGCCGGCATCCGCGTCTCGCCCGGCCCCTCGCCCTCGTGGCTGAGGGTGCCCAGGCGCTCGCCCGCGGACGAGTAGACCGGGACCTCGGACAGGCGCGTGTCCAGCAGGTAGATGGTGCCGTCGTCGCCGACGGTCAGCTGGGAGATAAGCCCGAAGAAATCCTCGCCGTCCTCGCCGCCGACCCGCCATTGCTCCTGGAGCTGCACCGTGCGCCGCCCCTGGGCCGGGGCCGCGCCGTTCTCCACCTGCAGCACCCCGTCCTTGACGATTTCGCCGGCTGTGGCGACGCCGCCGGTCGCGACCAGCACGACGGCCAGGGCCCAGCCCGCCGCCATCATTCCCGTCTTCATGATCATGGCCCCTTCGCTTTGGCTCGCCCCGCGGGCGGGGGAGCCGTCCCCTTGGTTCACGGCATCCTACTACGCAGCGCGGTCGCCGTGGTTACTGGAAACGTGCCCGCGGCCGCCGTCCGCTGTTCAACCCCGCTTGGCAGAGCCCCCGGTCCGGGCTACCTTCAGCGCCATGATCATCCCACTGCCCCAACTCGTGCGCTTCTGGCTGCCCCTGCAGGCCACCTGGCTGATGATGGCCGTCGAGGGGCCGTTCCTCGCCGCATTCATCGCCCGTCTGCCCGAGCCCAAGATCAACCTGGCGGCCTACGGCGTGGCTTTCTCCCTGGCGGTGCTGGTCGAGGCCCCGGTGATCATGATGATGAGCGCGGCCACCGCCCTGGTGGACGGGGCCGAGAGCTACCGCCGCCTGCGCGCGTTCCTGTGGTGGCTCAACGGCGGCATCACCACCGTCATGCTGCTGCTGTTGACCCCGCCCGCCTGGGACCTGGCCGCCCATCGCCTGATCGGCCTGGACCCGCAGGTGGCGGACCTGGCCCACCGCTGCCTGCTGATCCTGCTGCCCTGGCCCGCGGCCATCGGCTACCGCCGCTTCTGCCAGGGCCTGCTGATCCGCGCCGGCCTGACCCGCCGCGTGGCCTGGGGCACGGTCATCCGTCTGGCGGCCATGGCCTCCGTCGCGTTCACGGTCCATGCCACGAGCGCCCTGCCGGGCGCCATGGTCG
Organism: Candidatus Krumholzibacteriia bacterium; assembly: GCA_963848505.1. Classification (GTDB taxonomy): domain Bacteria; phylum Krumholzibacteriota; class Krumholzibacteriia; order LZORAL124-64-63; family LZORAL124-64-63; genus JACZKN01. The sequence goes on from CAWKEB010000001.1 coordinate 180,403, forward strand.
GCGCCTGCGCCCTGAGCGCCGGCGTGCTGGCCGAAGCGGTCGCCAGCCGCCTGATGGCCGCCGGCACCATCAGGCAGCTGCTGGTCACGCCCAGCGTCGAGCCGCCCACCTGGGGCGACATCCACCGCTTCTATCGCCCCCTGGCCTTGACCTCGACCATCGCCCTTTCGGTGGCGCCGCTGGTGACCTTCTTCATGGGCAAGGCCCGCTTCTCCCTGGAATCGCTGGCGGTGCTGCCGGTGATCAACGCGCTGGTGTTCATCTTCCGCACCCCGGGGCTCAGCTTCCAGGAGGTGGCCATCGCCATGCTGGGCCGCTCCTGGGACAACCTGGTCCGGGTCCGGCAATTCGCCGGCCTCCTGGCGGCGGCCACCACCGTCGGCTTCGCGGCCATCGCCCTGACCCCGCTGGCCGATGTGTGGCTGCAGCGCGTCTCGGGGCTGGCGCCCGAACTGGCGGCGTTCGCCAAGCTGCCGCTGCGGGTGATCGTGCTGATGCCGGCCATGAGCGTGCTGCTTTCGCTGCAGCGCTCGCTGCTGGTGGCGCGGCGGGACACCGGCCCCATCACCTGGGCCTCGGTGCTGGAGGTGGTGGGCATCGCCATGGTGCTGCTGGTTGCGATCGGCGCCGGCAACTGGGTGGGGGCGACGGCGGCGGCCACGGCTTACCTGGTGGGGCGGTTGCTGGCCAATGTGTATCTGCTGCGGACGATGGGTGGGAGGGCGGGGGGCGGGTGAGGTGCGGTGGGGACTTCCCCCGGGGGAAGCTGGACTTGTGAGGTCCTATTTGTTTGCGATCAACACGTTAGGCGTTCCGCCGCCATCCCCCTACTCTTCTCCCCGCGGCTTCCCCCGCCCCCTCTTGATCTCCCCACGCTGCTTCTTCTGGTCCATGCGCCGCTGCCGCGAAGCCGCCGTCGGCCGGGTCTTCTTGCGCGGCTTGGGCGGCACCAGCGCCGCACGCAGCAACTGGGCCAGGCGCAGGCGCACTTCCTCGCGGTTGCGGCGCTGGCTGCGGTGGGCGTCGCTGGCCAGGATGATTTCGCCGGCCTCGGTCAGGCGCGAAGCGAATGCGCGCAGCACCCGCGCGCGCTGGGCGTCGGTCAGGGCGCGGGTCTCGGCCACGTTCCAGCGCAGCTGGATGCGCGATTCGGTGGTGTTGACGTGCTGGCCGCCGGGCCCGGACGCGCGGCTGGCGGCGTAGCTGAGCTCCGCCGCGGGGATGGTCACGCCGTTGTTGATCACCAGGTCGTCCGACACGACCGTACCTCCAGGTGCGCGGCAGCGCCGCCGCGCTTATCTTGACCGGCGTTGGCCGGACAACCGCAGGCTCCAGGGAGAGAACCCATGATCATCCGCAAGCTGCAGGACGTCGAAAAAACGTCCGTCGACATGGCCGGCGTCGCAGGCATCAGCAAGCAGCTGGTGATCGGCAGCGGCGACGGCGTGCCCAACTTCTCGTTCCGCGTCTTCACCGTCGAGCCGGGCGGGCACTCGCCCCACCACCAGCACGACGTGGAGCACGTCAACTACGTGATCAGCGGCCAGGGCGCCCTGGTCGATGCCCAGGGTCATCTCAACCCCATCCAGACCGGCGACTTCGCCTTCGTCGCGCCCCAGGACGTGCACCAGTTCCGCAACACCGGCGACGAGCCCTTCGTGTTCATCTGCGCGGTGCCCAAGAGCTACGAGTAGCCGCGCGGCCTAGTGCGGCTCCACCGGCACGGGCGGCTCGGCGCCCGCCGCCGCCGCCTCCCCCAGCACATAGTGCCGGAACCACTGCAGCTCCCGCGTCTGGTAGTCGATCATGTGGCTCGGCTGGTTGATGCCGTGCCCCTCGCCCGGGTACAGCACCAGGCGGCTGGGCACGCCGTTGAGCTGCAGGTAGCTGAACATCTCGATGGACTGGCGCGGGTCCACCGGCTCGTCGTCGGTGCCGTGCATGATCAGGGTCGGCGTGGTGATCGACCCGGCGCGCGAGGCGGGGCTGTGCTCCCACAGGCGCTGCAGGTCGCCGTCCCAGGCCCGCTCGTAGCCGTCGATGAACAGCTGCGGGTTGTTCTGGCCCATCGCCGAAGTGAAATTCCAGATGCCGGCGATCGAGACCGCCGCCTTGAAGCGGTCGGTGCGGCTGACCACCACGTCGGTCATCAGGCCGCCGTAGCTGTAGCCGGTGAAGCCCAGACGCTCGGGGTCGATGGTGCCGGCCTCGACCAGGGCGTCGACCGCGGCCATGATGTCCAGGTAGTCGTCGGTGCCGAAGTTGCGGTAGACGCCGCGCAGGAAGTCGGCGCCGTAGCCTGTGCCGCCGCGCGGGTTGACGATCAGCACCGCGAAGCCCTCGCGGGACAGCACCTGCCAGGGGTAGCGGGTGCTCCAGGCGTTGCCGTAGCGCGAGAACGGGCCGCCGTGCATCTCGATGATCGCCGGCAGGTGGTCCTGCTCCCCCGCGCCCGGGGGCAGGAAGAGGAAGCCCTCGACGAAGCCGCCCTCGTGGCCGGGCAGGCGCACCAGCTTGGCGGGCTTCAGCCCGTAGGCGGCGACCGCGTCGTTGGTCGTGGCGACTGCCGCCAGCTTGCTGCCCGGCTTGCCCGCCAGCAGCGTGCCCGGCTGGTCCAGGCTGCTCTCGACGAAGGCCACCACGTTTCCGGCCATGCTCAGGCCCGACAGATTGCCCGCCAGGTCGGTCAGCGGCGTGACCCGGTGCTCCTGGGTGTCGACCCGCACCAGGTCCAGGTTGGTGCCGGCGGCTGCGGGCAGGAACAGGGCGCGGCCGCCCTGACCCCACACCGGCGCGACCTCGGGGGTGGAGCCCGAGCCGCCGAGGGTCAGCTGCGTCGACTCGGTGACCACGGTGGTCGTGCCGGCGGCCAGGTCGCGGATCACCAGGTCCTTGAGGTTCAGGTAGGCCCGCAGCTCGGCGTCCCGGTCCTGGTAGTAGGCCAGCCGCCTGCCGTCGGGGCTGAAGGCGGCCAGGGAGGCGTGGCGGTCGGCCGGGGTGATGACCTCGGCTGCGCCGGTGGCCGCATCCACCAGGGCGATCTTCTGCTCCTCGTCCACCAGCGAGCTGAAGCGGGCGTTGAAGGTCACCGCCAGGCGGCTGCCGTCGGGAGACCAGGCCGCGTGGTACGGGTGCCAGGGCGCCTTGGTCAGGGGCACGGCGGCGGCATGGTCGCCCTCGGGCTTCAGCACGTACAGCTGCTGGTACTCGCCCGGATGCTCGATGCGGTCGCGCACCTCCCAGTCGGCGCGGTCGGCGGGCACGGCGTAGATCGCAGCGTCGCGGGGGTCGCCCGCGGCCGTGGCGGTCGTGTCCTCGGCCTCGACTGCCGGCGGATCAGCCAGCACCGCCAGACGCTGCCCGTCGGGCGACCACCAGTAGGCCCCCACTCCGCCCTCGATCGAAGTCACCGACCGCGGCTCCGAACCATCCAGCGGGTTGATCCAGACCTGGTTGGCGTCGTCATCCTTGCGCAGGAAGCTGAGCGCACCGTCGGGCCGCCAGGCCAACCCCGACACCGCCAGATTGGTGAAGGTCAGCTGGCGGGTGGTGCCGCGCTTGAGGTCGGCCAGCCAGAGGCGCGTCTCGCGCCGGTCCTCGGCCAGGTCGCGCCAACTCACCAGGTACGCCACCTGAAGACCGTCGGGCGACACCGCCGGCGAGGTGATCACCGGCACCTCCAGGAAGCGGGCCAGGCTGAACGGCGGTGCTTCGTCGGCGGCGGCCGCCGCGGCGGCCAGCAGGACGATGATCACAAGGGCGGTGCGCAGCAGCTTCGACATCGGGCAATCCTCCGGATGGTGGTCCCGGCCGCCGTACGCGGCCCTCATCCTGATATAGCCCATGCGGCGGCGGACTTCCAGCGGGGTTTCCCGGTGGCGCCCGGCCGCGGGAATTCGTTCCTTGAGGGCAGGGGCTGCGGCCCAGGCCCGGCGTGCCATACGGAACGGCCCGAGTCCTTGATATTTCGTCACTTCCGGTTCGGCACGGGCCTTGCGAAGCGGGACCGACGCACCCCGACCCCGGACACGGGGCCGGTGGTCGTTCCGGTCACGCCAGGTGCGAAAGCCAAGGATGGGAGTCGATCATGGCCGTCGAGAAGAAGCACACGCTGCAGAACCACCTGCTGGCACTGAAGTCCGGCGAACGGACCTTCGAGAACGCCTTCCAGGCCATCAGCCGGATGATCCTGGGCGGCCCCATCGAAAAGGTCGTCGTCAACGGCAAGACCACCTACGACTTCAAGATATTCCGCGAGGGGAAAAAGCACATCGTCGGCATGTACGACGAGATCAACAGCTTCGTGTCCTTCGTCAAGGACGCCGCCGAGGGCGGCAGCTCGGCCGAGATGGCCTACGTCCTGGTGGGCGAGCCCGGCAACGGCAAGACCTTCTTCGTGGAGTATGTCAGCCGCCTCTACCGGGAGTTCCTCGCCCTCGAGGGCAACCGCAAGTACACCTTCCGCTTCGGCGGACTGGACAGAATCGGGTCATACGGCAAGATCACGACCATCGAGAGCCAGACCTACGAGGATCCGGCCATCCTGGCCATGAACCTGCACGACGACCCCGCCGAGAGCCGCAACTGGCTGGCCCGCAAGTTCGGCTTCGACGACGCCCAGCTCGAGCGGATGTACGAGAACTACCGGCCCCTGGGCGCCTGCTCCAGCTACATCTGGAACGAGCTGCGCGCCGCCTGCGGCGGCGACCTCGAGGCCGCGCTGGCCCACATCGACATCATCCCGGTGCCCCTGACCGAGAGCCTGGGCACGGTGACCGGGAAGTACCCGGCCAAGGACAAGATCACCTCCAGCGCCGTCGACCTGCTGGGCGAGGAGTCGATCCAGCGCCTGCTGCACATCACCGACACCAACAACCCCTACCGCTTCGACCTGCGGCGGGGTGCGCTGGCGCGGGTCGCCGGCGGCGGCATCCACTTCTCCGACGAGATGTTCAAGAACAAGAAGGACCTGGTGCAGGTCTACCTGGGCGTGATCCAGAACCGCACCATCGAGATCGACGGCTTCAAGTGGCCGATCGACACCCTGATCATCGCCACCAGCAACAACAGCGAGTTCAACCGCTTCCTGGCCGAGAAGGAGGAGGCGCCCATCGTCGACCGCTGCCGCATCAGCTACATCACCCACAACACCAACTACCTGCTGCAGCGCGAGCTGACCCAGTACGCCATCGGCAGCGAGGCCAAGACCACCCTGACCCGCGAGTCCCTGCACCAGGACCCGAACCTCAACTACGCGGCCAGCGTCTCGGCCATCCTGACCCGGCTGCCGCACAGCGAGAAGCTGACCACCATCGAGATGATGAAGCTGGCGGCGGGCGAGGTCGCCGGCGAGAAGTCCATCAAGACCCTGGCCGAGGTCATCGACACCCTGAGCCAGGACACCGACATCACCAACCGCTTCGGCCAGAAGGGGTTGGGCCAGCGCAACCTGGGCCGTGCGATCCAGCTGCTGGGCGAGAGCAGCGAGACCAACGAGGGCCGCTGCATGTTCGCCTACGACGTGTTCCGCACCCTCGAGCGGGTGGTGCTGGACTACGTGCACGACAACAACGACCGCGCCAAGTACCTGGAGGACCTGAAGGCCGCCAAGGGCCTGTACCGCGAGCGGATCATGACCGAGATGTTCAACGCCTACATGGACGAGCCCCAGGCCATCCGCAAGGACGTGATGAACTACGTCAACATGATCATCGGCATCGACGCCGAGCAGCTCGGGCCCGACAAGATGTGGAAGTACAAGGATCCCCAGAGCGGCGAGCTGCGGGCCCTGAAGGTGGACGAGCGCTTCATCAAGAGCATCGAGGAACGCCTGCAGCTGAAGACCGAGGAGCAGCGCGAGTCGTTCCGCACCTCGATCCGCAAGATCTACGGCCAGAAGATCGGCATGGATCCCAACTACGACTTCATGGACAACCACGAGCTGGTCAAGGCCGTCACCGACGTGCGGCTCAAGAGCGACATCGCCGGCGCGGGCAGCCTGATCGGCGCCCTGGCCAACCGCACCAACGAGGAGAACCAGAAGCTCTACGACCGCATGATCGACACCATGCTGCACAAGCTGGGCTACTGCCGGACCTGCGCGCAGAAGACGATCGAGTACTTCTGCACTCAGGAGGATGAGAACTGACATGGACCTGCGCACGCAGGCATTGCTGGCCGAACTGGCCGCGCTGGGGCTGGACCCCGGGCGCGAGGCCCGCCTGCGCGCCGAGCTGGAGCAGGGCGGCGCCCACGGCCTGCCCTGGCAGGCGGCGCTGGAGCCGGCGGCCGGCCGCTACACGGTGCGCATCGGTTCGCTCGACGACCTGATGGGCCGGGACGCCCGCCGCGAGGAGGACGGGTTCCCCCGCAAGATCCGCATCGGCCGACTGGTCAAGCCGGGCCGCGGCGGCAAGAACAAGGTGGTGGTGGTGCCCACCACCGTCGAGGACAAGCTGGTCCACGACCCCCACTTCGCCGAGCAGCAGGAGGGCGGCGGCGAGGCCGGCGGCAGCGGCGACGGCGAGGAGGGCGAGGTCATCGGCGAGCAGCCCGTGCGGCCGAGCGAGGACGAGGGCCAGGGCGCCGGTCCCGGCCAGGGCGAGAGCGGCCCCCACGAGCTGGAGGCCAACGCCTACGACCTGGGCCGCATCCTGACCGAGCAGTTCCAGCTGCCCAACCTCAGGGACAAGGGCAAGAAGCGCTCGCTGACGCGCTACACCTACGACCTCACCGATCGCCACCGGGGTTTCGGCCAGCTGCTGGACAAGAAGGCCACCCTGCGCCGCATCATGGAGACCAACATCGCCCTGGGCCGGGTGCGCGCCGCCGAGTCGCCCGATCCGGCCGAGCTGATGATCGCGCCGCGGGACAGGGTCTATCGCATCCTCAGCAAGGAGAAGGACTTCGAGTCCCAGGCGGTGGTCTTCTTCCTGCGCGACTATTCCGGCTCGATGAGCGGCAAGCCCACCGAGCTGGTGGTCAGCCAGCACGTGATGATCTACAGCTGGATCCTCTACCAGTACGAGGGCCAGGTCGAGTCGCGCTTCGTGCTGCACGACACCGAGGCCAAGGAAGTGGACGACTTCTACACCTACTACAACAGCCGGGTCGCCGGCGGCACCAAGGTCGCGGCGGCCTTCAAGCTGGTCAACGAGATCGTCGAGCGCGAGAACCTGGCCCGCGACTACAACATCTACGTCTTCCACGGCACCGACGGCGACGACTGGGACACCGAGGGCAAGGAGACCCTGCCCGAGATCGAGAAGATGCTCGGCTACGCCGCCCGGGTGGGCGTGACCATCGCCCAGAGCCCCTACGGCGGCAAGAGCGAGACCGAGGTGGAGAAGTACCTCCGGCGGTCCGAGCTGCTGGAGAAGCGCAAGGACCTGATCCGCCTGGACGTGATGCCCGAGGGCGCGGACGAGCCGCGCCTCATCGACGGCATCCGCAAGCTGATCGCGGAATAGGACACGGCATGCAGCTGATCGACCAGCACGCCAAGGCCATCATGGAGGGATGCAAGGAGCGCGCCCGCGACGCGGGGCTGCAGCTTCGAGGACGAGACCCTCGAGTACGTGGTGACCAACCGCGACCTGCTCGAGCTCTCGCCCAAGGTCATGATCCCCACCATGTACGACTACTGGGTGCACGACGTCGAGGTGCTGCAGGGCCGGGGCCGCTACGAGCTGTATCCCAGCAACCCCTACGAGACCGTGATCAACACCCGGCCGGCGATCAGCTTCTACAACGACAACAACCCCGACTGGCTGAACGTGATGATCTTCTACCACGTGATCGGCCACATCGACTTCTTCCAGAACAACCTGTACTTCCGGCACACCTGGGACGACGACTTCGCCGGCCGGGCCCTGGCCGACAAGCGGGCCATCGCCCGCCTGCGCGGCGAGCACGGCCGCTGGGTCGACTACGTGATCGAGTTCGCGCGGGCCATCGACAACCTGGTCGACTTCCACGGACTGCTCTCGCAGCTGCACCGGGCGCCGGCCAACGGCTGGGGCCGGCGGGTCGACTAGTACTTCGACGTCTTCCTGCAGGACGTCAAGAAGGCCCGCACCACCGAGTACGTGAAGGAGATCGAGCGCTTCAACCGGGCCCGCAAGGAGCACGGCGACGACGGCGAGGACGTCTTCTTCCGCGAGGTCACCCGGCGCCACCCCGAGTTCGCGGCCATGTTCGCCAAGTCGGGCCGAAGCGGGCCCACCCAGGACCGCGACCTGATGCGCTTCCTGATGGACCACAGCCCGTTTCTGAACCGCGAGGAGAACCGCTGGATGAAGGACGTCGTGCAGATCGTGCGCAAGACGTCGCTCTACTTCCAGCCCCAGATCCGCACCAAGATCATGAACGAGGGCTGGGCCAGCTACTGGCACGAGACCCTGTTCATGCGCGATGACCGCATCGCCGGCCACGAGGTCGACTTCGCGCGGGTCAACGCCATGGTCACCTCCATGCCGCGGGTCGGCCTGAACCCCTACGCCCTGGGCATGCGCATGTTCTATTTCATCGAGGAGGCCGCCGACAAGGGCCGCTACAGCCGCCGCTTCCTGGACCTGCTGGACGGCGAGCAGCGGCGGCACTTCGACCAGGGCACGGGCAGCGGCCGCGACACCATCTTCAGGGTGCGCGAGAACCTCGACGACTTCCTGTTCGTCAGCACCTTCCTGGAGCAGGACTTCGTCGACCGCCACCGCCTGTTCGTGGCCGACCGCGAGCTCGACGAGCAGCGCATGGTCTGGCGCTGGTACGTCAAGAGCCGCAACGCCGGGCAGTACCGGAACATGGTCGGCGAGAAGCTCTACCATCCGCCCCACGTGACGGTGGACCTGGCCAAGACCGGCCAGGACGCCCTCTACCTGGTGCACCACTTCGAGGGCAAGCCGCTGGTGCGCGACTACGTCCACAACACGCTGCTGGGGGTCGAGTACCTCTGGGGCGGCAAGGTCATGCTCGAGACCACCGAGGTGAAGTCGATCCGCAAGCCCGACCAGAAGCCCGCGGCCCAGGCCCAGCCCACCCTGCCGGGGTTGGGGCCGAGCGACCGCGAGGCGGAACCGGAGATCCAATGGCAGCGCGTGCGCTACACCATGAAGGACAAGAAGCTCAGCAAGGGGTTGATCTGAGCATGGAACACGTCCGCAAGGCGATGCAGCGCCTGACCGAGGCCGAACGCGGCCAGGACGTCACGCGCACCATCACCTTCGAGGAGTTCCTGCAGCAGCTGCAGGCGCACCCCGAGCGGCTGATCCGCAACGTGCACCAGGTCTTCCACGACATGGTCAAGGCCTACGTGGGCGAGGGCCACGACGAGTACCCCGACGACCCCGAGTCCATCAACTTCATCGCCTACGACTGCACGCGGCTGTTCGTCGAGGGCACCGACAACCCGTTCTTCGCCGACCGCATCTTCGCCAACCGGCTGCTGAACATGATCGCCGGCTTCCGCGGCGGCACCCAGCAGAACAAGATCTACCTCTTCGACGGCCCCCCGGGCTGCGGCAAGTCGATCTTCCTGAACAATCTGCTGCAGAAGTTCGAGGAGTACGCCAACAGCCCCGAGGGCGTCCGCTACGAGGTGGTCTGGCACCTGGACCGCAACGTGCTGGGCGAGGCGGCCGAGGAGAGCGGCCCCATCGTCGACCAGCTGGCCCGCCTGCTCTGCGACTGGGACGCCGCCCAGAAGCTGATGGACGACACGCGGCCGTCCCAGTCCGACCGGCCGGAACATCCGGAACATCCAGAGCGCGCCGGGCGGCCGGAGCGGCCCGCCGTGGACCGCGGCTACGTCGAGGTGCCCTGCCCCAGCCACGACAACCCGCTGGTGATGATCCCCAAGGAGGCGCGGCCCGCCTTCTTCGACGAGCTCTTCGGCAACGACGAGTTCAAGTGGAACCTGTCCGCGGGCAAGGACTACGACTGGGTCTTCAAGGGCACGCCCTGCACCATCTGCGAGTCCCTGTACAAGGCGCTGCTGCACAAGCTGGGCGACCCGGCCCAGGTCTTCCGCATGATCCACGCCCGACCCTACGTCTTCAACCGGCGCCAGGGCGAGGGCGTGACCGTCTTCAATCCCGGCGACCGCCTGACCCGCCAGCCGGTGCTGACCAACCCCCAGCTGCAGCGCCGCATCGGCTCGGTGCTGCAGGACAGCAACCAGGTGCGCTACCTGTTCTCGCGCTATGCCCGCACCAACAACGGCATCTTCGCGCTGATGGACATCAAGGGCCACAACAAGGACCGGCTGCTGGAGATGCACAACATCATCAGCGACGGCGTGCACAAGGTCGACGAGATCGAGGAGAACGTGCACTCGCTGTTCCTGGGCGTGATGAACCCCGAGGACAACAAGAACATCCGCGGCTTCCAGTCCCTGACCGACCGCATCGAGTTCATCAACATCTCGTACGTGCTGGATTCGTCCACCGAGGTGGAGATCTACCGCGAGCATCTTCGGCCGCCACGTCGGGCGAGTCGTTCCTGCCGCGGGTGCTGGAGAACTTCGCGCGGGTGATCATCTCCAGCCGCCTCAACGCCAAGTCGCCGGCCATGAGCGAGTGGATCGACGACCCGTCCAAGTACGAGCTCTACTGCGACGAGAACCTGCATGCTGTTGAAGATGTCCATCTACACCGGGCGCATCCCCGCCTGGCTGGACGAGGAGGACCGCCGCAAGTTCACCGCCGGCAAGCGCCGCCGCATCATCGCCGAGGCCGAGACCGAGGGCGACAAGGGCTTCAGCGGCCGCGACGCCATCGACATCTTCCATGACCTGATCGCGACCTGGGCCCGCGACGGGCAGATGATCACCATGGACACCCTGGTCAGCTTCTTCACCCGCACCCGCCCCGAGCTAGCCAAGCAGCTGCCCGACGGCTTCCTGGACTCGCTGCGGCGCATGTACAACTACCAGATCCTGCAGGAGGTGAAGGAGTCGCTCTACTACTACAACGAGGAACAGATCGGGCGCGACATCCAGAACTACCTGTTCGCCCTGAACTACGAGCCGGGCACCACCGCCACCTGCAGCTACACCGGCGACACGCCTGGAGATCACCGACTCGTTCCTGGCCGGCATCGAGGAGCACCTGCTCGACCCCGACACCAAGGCGGCCCGCCGCAAAGAGTTCCGCGCCGAGACCCAGCGCGAGTACACCTCGCGCACCCTGACCCAGGAGATGATGCTCGAGGGCCGCCCCCTGACCGCGACCAAGCTCTTCAGCGACCTGCACAAGCGCTACGTGCACAGCCTGAAGGAGCAGGTGCTGGTCCCGTTCCTGAAGAACGCCAACTTCCGCCGCGCGCTCAAGGACTACGGCACCGACGAGTTCCGCACCTACGACCGCCGCATCCGCAGCGATGTCACCTACCTGATCGCCAACCTCTGCGACAACTTCGGCTACAACGAGTCGTCGGCGCGCGAGGTCTGCCTCTACGTGCTGGACCAGGATCTGGCGGAGGAGTTCGGGCGGTAGGGACGGCCGGTGCCGCCGGCTTCGCAGGAACTGATGCCTGATGTTGTCGGAGCGTTATATAACGCTTCCACGGCATGAGAGTTCAACCCAGCGGTCAGCCCAACCGACCGGCCTCCCGCACGAACGCCGCCCGCTCCCCCGCGTCCGGCACCTGCGCCGCCAGCCGCTCGACCAGCGCGGCCAGCGGTCCGCCCGCGGCCGCCTCGCGCTTGACCAGCACCCGCGCCAGCGGTCCGATGCGGTCGGCCAGTTGCCGGGTCAGGGCGGCCAGCAGGGCCGGGTCCAAGGCGGCCGCCACCGCCCCGCTGCGCGCGGCGCTGCCCACCAGGTCGGTGGTCCCGGTATCCCCCACCCCGCAGGCCCGCAGGAAACGCCGCCGCTCGCCCGGGTCGCCGACGTGCCCGGCCAAGGCCTCGACCAGGGCCGGCCGCGTGGCCGCGTAGCGGCTCTCCCGCCCCACCAGCACCCGCGCCAGGGGCCCGATGGCCCGGGCCAGGGCCGTCTCCATGGCCTCGAGGTCGGCCTGGCTGCAGGGCGGCTCGAAGGTGGGGCAGAACGCCGCCCCCGACGGGGTCTGGGCCACGGCCACGGTCAGGTCGGCCGGATCGGGGCGGACATGATCCGGCGCCGGCGGCGCGGCCCGGTGCACGGCCTCCAGTTCGGCGCCCAGTTCCCGGATGTCCTGGTGGCGCCGCGCCGGGTCCTTCTCCATGGCCCGGGCGACGGTGCGGCAGAAAGCCGGGCTCAGCTCCGGCACCAGCCGCCGCGGATCCGGCAGCGGATCGTTCAGGTGGCGCGACATGATGTGGGCCCCGCTGGTCCCCTCGAACGGGGCGCAGCCGGTGGCCAGGCAGTACAGCGAGGCGCCCAGCGAATAGATGTCCGCGCGGCGGTCGATGACCTTGGCGCCCAGGATCTGCTCGGGCGAGATGTAGTGGGGCGTGCCCATGGTGCGGCCGGTGGCGGTGTGGTCGGCGCTGCCGTCGAGCTGCTTGGCCAGACCCAGGTCCACCAGCTTGAACACGCCCGACGCGGTCAGCATCATGTTGTCCGGTTTGACGTCCCGGTGGACCAGGCCCCGCTCGTGGGCCGCACCCAGGGCCCGGCAGCCCTCGGCGGCCAGGCCGGTGGCCCGGCGTTCGCTGTAGCGGCCCCGACGCGCCATCTCGTGCTTCAGGGTCGCGCCGTCCACGTACTCCATCACCAGGTAGACGCAGCCGTCCTCCCGGCCGAACTCGTAGATCTGCACGATGTTGGGATGGTTGAGGCTGGCCGCGGCGCGGGCCTCGTGCAGGAAGCGGTGGGCGTAGTCGCCGTCGGCCGACATGTGGTCGGCCAGCACCTTGATGGCCACCTCGCGGTCCAGCACCCGGTCCCGCGCGTGCAGCACCCGCCCCATGCCGCCGGCGCCGAGCAGGCCCAGCACCTCGTAACGCACGGGCAACCCTGCGGGCCGGGCGATGGGCATGGTCAGGTCCCCGTCCACCTCAGTCGCCCTCGAGCATGGCCATGGCCTTGGCCAGGCTGATGCGCATGCGGTTGAAGCTGCCTGCGAGCACGGCCACTTCGTCGCTGCCGCGGACCGCCACGTCCGCCACGTCCGGATCGCCGCGGCTGACCCGGTCGGCCATGGCCGAAAGGCGGCCGATGGGCCGCACCACCACCAAGTGCAGCAGCAGGTTCACCGCCAGCAGGGTGAACACGAACAGCCCCACCAGCACCAGCAGCAGGCGCTGGAACGCCACGGCAGCCAGGCGCGCGGGCTCGCTCATGGGGACCTGCACGATCTGGGCGCCGATGGTCTCGTTCATCTGCCAGCCGAAGCCGCCCTCGCGGCCGTACACCGCCAGCATGGTCTGGGGCGCTTCTTCGGGGGTGGTGTGGCAGGACAGGCAGGCGGCGTCGGCGATGCGGATCGGCTTGCTCAGGTACAGCGACCGGCCCAGCGGCGTGGCCCGCTCGCCCACGATCTCGCGGCGCTCCGGGTCGCGCCGGAACTCGTTGACCAGGTCGGTCTCCCAGTCCACGGCCCGGTTGCGGGGATTGGTGGGGTTGAGGGTGGCTTCCTTGTAGGTATACTCGGGATGGTTCTCGCGCAGGGTGTTGAAGATCTCGGTGGCCGAATAGGCCGGCACCGACTGGGGCAGGAAGGTGTCCTGCATCAGCGGCAGCAGCAGCGGCTTGATCTGCCCGACGGTGTAGCCGCGCATGGCCAGCGCGGTTTCCATCATGATGCGGGCGTTCTGGATCACCTGGGCCTGGGCGTTGGCGTTCAGCAGGTCGCGCGAGATCAGGGCGGCCGGCACCATACCCGCGGCGAACACCAGGACCAGGATGAGATTGAGCTTCACCAGCAGTTTCACGGCGGCACCCCGCAGCCTGACGGACGGGCGGATTGACCCGTGTATGGTAGCCGAATACACGAGAATTCGCATCCGATTTGCTGGAACCCGCGATTTCGGAGCCTGATGCGGCTTTTTGAGCCCAAAATTTATTTGATTAATTCTTGCATCGGACATAGGGAATCTGGTACGGTCACGTTCTGATTTGGTCAGGTTGATTTTTGAGGGATGGCTCCATTCAGGGATTCTGGAGCCGCGGTTTCACCGTAATTCGGGCCAAACCGCACCTCCCATGGCAGGGTATTGCAGAGTTTTTGGTCGATCCATTCGCAGGCATGCTCGAGCAAGGGTCGTGGTTGTGGTGTGGATCAGCAAGGGGTCCGGGCAGTCCGCCCGGGCAATCACTAGCAGGAGGGAACACCCATGAAGAAAATGCTCGTCGCGATCATCGCCATCTGTCTGGTGGCCGGGGCCGCCTTCGCCGCCGTGCCCGACGGCGCCCTCAGCAGCGCCAACAAGCTGCCTGTGGACAAGCCGGGCGGCGGCGACCCCAGCAAGGGTCTGCTGAACTGCTCCGGCGCCATCGAGATCATGCTGGACACCGAGTACTCCGGCAACAACACCGGCATGCCCAACAACGTCAGCACCTACGGCTGCAGCACCTGGAACGAGTCCGGCGGCGAGGTCATCTTCCACCTGTACCTGGCCGAGCCCACCATGTTCGAGGGCGGCATCACCTCCGTGTGTGACCTGGACATGGCCGTTCTGGACCAGTGTGACGAGACCCTGGGCTGCCTGATCGTCGTCGACTCCGGCGTCGTGACCAACGTGCCGGTCTCTGGCGACTTCTACTTCGTGGTCGACGGCTACGGCGGCGCCGCCTGCGCGTTCACCCTGCAGATCAACACCGTCGCCCCGCCCGAGCCGGTCAGCTTCTGTGACAGCCTCGAAGACGTGACGGGCACCTACTTCGCCGGCTCGACCTGCGGCGGCGTGAACAACGTCTTCGCGTTGGGCTGCGAGGACTACTCCGAGCAGGGCCTCGAGGCCTACTACGAGGTCTTCATGCCCGCCGGCAGCAGCTTCACCGCCGACGTGCTGAACTCGGCCGACGGCGCCCTGTGGGTCGTGGACTCCTGCGTGGATCCCATCGCCTGCCTGGCCTACGCCGACGCCACCTTCAGCGGCGAAGTCGAGACCGTCACCTACAGCAACACCAGCGGCAGCGACATGTACGTGTACCTGGTCATCGACAGCTGGGGCACCGCGAGCTGCGGCGACTACACGCTGACCATGACCGCCAGCGGCGGCGCGATCCCCGCCGAGAACGTTTCCTTCGGTCAGATGAAGGCGATGTTCCGCTAGACCTGCGGTTGGTTGCGGACAAGAGGAAGGGCCCGGCTTCGGCCGGGCCCTTTCGCATTCGCCTCATGCTGCCGGCCGCTAGTAGCCCTGCGGATTCCCCGCCTGCCACCGCCAATGATCGGCGCACATCTGCCCGATGTCCCGGAGCGCGGTCCACCCCAGCACCGCCGCCGCGTGGGCCGGGTCGGCATAGCAGGTGGCGATGTCCCCCGGCCGCCGCGCCGTCACCCGGTAAGGCACCTTCTTGCCGGAGGCCGCCTCCGCCGCATTCACCATCTCCAGCACCGAATAGCCGCGGCCGGTGCCCAGGTTGATGGCCGTGCACCCGGGCAGCGCCTGCAGCCGGTCGATGGCCGCCAGGTGGCCCAGGGCCAGGTCCACCACGTGGATGTAGTCGCGCACGCCGGTGCCGTCGGGGGTGTCGTAGTCGGCGCCGAAGACCTGCAGCTCCGGCAGCTTGCCGACGGCCACCTGCATCACGTAGGGCATCAGGTTGTTGGGCAGGCCCTGCGGATCCTCGCCGATGCGCCCGCTGGGGTGGGCGCCCACCGGGTTGAAGTAGCGCAGCAGCACCGCCCGCCAGGCGGGATCGGCGGCGCACAGGTCGCGCAGGATCTCCTCGATGAACAGCTTGGTCCGCCCGTAGGGATTGGTGGCCGAGAGGGGGAAATCCTCGGTGATCGGCACCCGCGCCGGCTCGCCGTAGACCGTGGCCGAGGACGAGAACACCAGGTCGCGCACCCCGTGCTCCTGCATCACCTCCAGCAGCCGCAGCGTGCCCGTGATGTTGTTGTCGTAGTAGCGCAGGGGGATCTGCGCGCTCTCGCCCACGGCCTTCAGCCCGGCGAAGTGGATCACCGCGTCGAAATCGTGGCGGGCGAAGACGCCGCGCAGGGCCTCGCCGTGGCGCAGGTCCACCCGGTTGAACTCCAGCGGGCAGCCGGTCAGCGCGCGCACGCGGCGCAGGCTCTCCTCGCTGGAGTTGTCCAGGTTGTCGACCACGACCACGCGGTGGCCCGCCGCGAGCAGTTCGAGGCAGGTGTGGCTGCCGATGTAACCGGCGCCGCCGGTCACCAGGATGGACTTGCCCATGCATTCTCCCCTGGGCCCGCGGCGCCGGTCACGCACGGGCTAGGATCGTCCCACCTCGTAGGCCGAGAGGGCGACCATGTTGACGATCTCGCTGACCGACGACCGGGCGTTGACCAGGTTGATCGGGTGCTTCAGGCCGTACAGCACCGGCCCGATGACCTCGCGCTGCCCCAGGCGCCCCACCAGCTTGAAGGCGATGTTGGCGCTCTGCAGGTCGGGGAACACCAGCACGTTGGCGTTGCCGGCGACCTCGCTGTCCGGCACCGCAAGTTCGCTCCGTCCGGGCACGACCGCCACGTCGGCGTGCATCTCGCCGTCGACCCGCAGCTCGGGGTGCTCCCGCTTGAGGATCTGCACCGCCTCGCGCATCTTGCGGCTCTCGGGCAGGTTGTTGTCGCCGAAGTTGGAGAACGACAGGTAGGCCACGATCGGCTCCAGGTTGAAGTGGCGCGCCACCGCGGCGGCCATCAGGCCGATCTCCGCCAGCTCGCGGCTGTCGGGCTGGTAGCTGACGGTGGTGTCGGCGAAGATGTAGACCTTGCCCTCGACCATCAGCACATGCATGCCCACCACCCGGCCCACGCCCTCGCGCAGCTCGGCCATGGGCAGCACCACCCGCATGGTGTCGACGTAGGAACGGTCGGCACCGCAGACCATGCCGTCGGCCTCGCCGCCGCGCAGCATCATCACGCCGTGGTGGACCGGACGCTGCACCAGGCGCCGGGCCTTGACCGCGTCGTAGCCCTTGCGCGCCCGCAGCCGGAACAGCTGTTCGGCCATCTGGTCCAGGTTGGGGCAGCTGGTCGGGTCCTTGACGGTCACGTGGCGCAGGTCCAGGCCGATGGCCTCGGCCTTGGCCGTGATGCGCTCGCGATCGCCCAGCAGGATCGGGTGGCAGTAGCCCTCGTCCACGGCGATGCGGCAGGCTTCCAGTACCCGGTCGACCTCGGCCTCGGCGAAGATGATGCGCCGCTGCACGGCCTTGGCCTTGGAGCGGATGGTGTGCATCAGGATCAGGCTCTTGTTGGTCATCCGCTCGAGGCGCTCGCGGTAGGCGTTCCAGTCGCTGATGGGCATGGTCGCCACGCCGGTCTCGCAGGCCGCCTTGGCCACGGCCAGGGCCTCGACCGCCAGCACGCGGCTGTCGAAGGGCTTGGGGATGATGTAGTCGGGCCCGAACTCGAACTGGGCGCCGCCGTAGGCCGCCGCCACCTGGGCCGGCACCGGTTGCCGCGCCAACTCGGCCAGGGCATGGGCCGCGGCCAGCTTCATCTCCTCGTTGATGCCGGTGGCGCGCACGTCCAGCGCCCCGCGGAAGATGAAGGGGAAGCCCAGCACGTTGTTGACCTGGTTGGGGTAGTCGCTGCGTCCGGTGGCCATGATCAGGTCGTCGCGGGCCGCCTTGGCGTCCTCGTAGGTGATCTCCGGGTCGGGGTTGGCCATGGCGAAGACGATGGGCTTGGCCGCCATCGAGCGCACCATGTCCTTGGTCACCAGGCCGGCCACGGAATTGCCGTAGAACACGTCGGCGCCCTTCATGGCCTCAGCCAGGGTGCGGGCCTTCGTCTCGACCGCGAAGTCCTCCTTGTACTTGTTCATGCCCTCCTTGCGGCCCTTGTAGCAGACGCCCTTGCTGTCGACGAGCATGATGTTTTCCCTGGGCACGCCCAGCAGCCACGGCAAACTTGGCGCAGGCGATGGCCGAAGCGCCGGCGCCCGAGACCACGACCTTCAGCTTGCCCATCTCCTTGCCCTGCAGCTGGGCCGCGTTGATCAGCGCCGCGCCCGAGATGATGGCCGTGCCGTGCTGGTCGTCGTGGAAGACCGGGATGTTCATGGTCTTCTTCAGCACTTCCTCGACGTGGAAGCACTCGGGGGCCTTGATGTCCTCGAGGTTGATGCCGCCGAAGGTGGGCTCCAGCAGCTGGCAGGCCTTGATGATCTCCTCGGGATCCTCGGTCGTCCAGCTCGATGTCGAAGACGTCCACGTCGGCGAAGCGCTTGAAGAGGACGCCCTTGCCTTCCATCACGGGCTTGCCGGCCAGGGCGCCGATGTTGCCCAGGCCCAGCACGGCCGTGCCGTTGGAGACGACAGCCACCAGGTTGCCCTTGTTGGTGTAGAGGTAGGCGTCGCCGGGGTTGGCGGCGATGGCCACGCAGGGCACGGCGACGCCGGGCGAGTAGGCCAGTGACAGATCGCGCGCGGTGAGACAAGGCTTGGTGGGCACGACTTCGGTCTTGCCGGGGCGTCCTTCGCGGTGGTACGCGAGGGCGTCATGATCGCGGATCGCCATGACTGAAACCTTTCTTTGGGGAGAGGCACCGGCTGCCTGCAATACGATGCGTCGACGGTGGTACACGGGAGCCCACTTGTCCAGTTCCAACGCCAAGAACGGCATGAGGATAGGACCACTCCGGAAATCGGGCCGCGGCCTCGGGCACCGCTCCGGACTCGCAATCGCCAGCATTTGTGCGTACCTATGGGGACCGGGGGGCGCCCGCCGCGGCGGGTCCGGCACATAGTGAAGACGACGAGGACGAGGGCCCGCCCGACCGGCCCCATGCCCGGGAGCAGTTCCATGCCCATCACCCCGATCCGTTCGCCCCGCCTGGACACCGGCGATCCGGCGGCCAGGCGCGCCGAGATCCGCGCCTATTTCCACGCCACCTGGGAGACCTACGAGCGCCTGTTCGACGTGATGGCCGCCGACGAGGCCTGGTACCGCCGGGCCGACCCCCTGCGCCACCCGCTGATCTTCTACCTGGGCCACACCGCCACCTTCATGGTCAACAAGCTGCTGCTGGCCAAGGCCATCGACCGCCGGGTCAATCCCCGCTTCGAGTCGGCCTTCGCCATCGGCGTGGACGAAATGAGCTGGGACGACCTGGACGGCGCCAACTACGACTGGCCGCCGGTGGCCGAGGTCCGGGCCTACCGCCGCCAGGTGCGCGACCTCGTGGACAAGGTCATCGACGACCTGCCCCTGGAGCTGCCCGTCGGCTGGGACTCGCCCTTCTGGGTGGTCATGATGGGCATCGAGCACGAGCGCATCCACCTCGAGACCAGCAGCGTGCTGATCCGCCAGCTGCCCCTGGCACTGCTGAAGCCGTCGGCCGACTGGCCCGTCTGCGACCGCAGCGGCCCCGCCCCGGACAACGCGCTGCTGGACGTGCCCGGCGGCCTGGTGGTGCAGGGCAAGCCGCGCAACCACCACTACTACGGCTGGGACAACGAATACGGCCGGCTCGAGACCCGGGTGGCCCCGTTCCGGGCCGCGCGCCTGCTGGTCAGCAACGGCGAATTCAAGGCGTTCGTCGAGGCCGGCGGCTACCGCGAGCAGCGCCACTGGAGCGACGAGGGCTGGGGCTGGCGCACCTGGCAGAACGCCGCCCATCCCCGCTTCTGGGTGCCGGACGGCAGCGGCTGGCGGCTGCGCTGCCTGGCCCAGGAAGTGCCGATGCCCTGGGACTGGCCGGTGGAGGTCAACCAGCTGGAGGCCAAGGCCTTCTGCAACTGGAAGGCGGGCCAGGACGGCAGGCCGATCCGCCTGCCGACCGAGGCCGAATGGCACCGCCTGCTCGAGGTCAGCGGCATCCCGGACATGGACGCCTGGGACACCGAGCCCGGCCACCTCAACCTGGCGGGCCCGGCCTCCAGCGTGCCCGTCGGCGGCAACGTGCACGGCGGCTTCAGCGACGTCATGGGCAACGTCTGGCAGCACACCGAGACGCCCATCAACGGCTTCCCCGGCTTCCGGGTGCATCCCCTGTACGACGACTTCTCCACGCCCACCTTCGACAACCGCCACAACCTGATCAAGGGCGGCAGCTGGATCGCCACCGGCAACGAGGCCCAGCAGGCCAGCCGCTATGCCTTCCGGCGCCACTTCTACCAGCACGCGGGCTTCCGCTACATCGAGTCCGACCACGAGGTCGTCATCCGCGCCGACGTGTACGAGACCGACGACCTGGTCAGCCAGTACTGCGAGTTCCACTACGGCGAGCCGCGCTTCGGCGTGCCCAACTTCGCGGTGCGCTGCGCCGAGCTCTGCCGCGAACTGGCCGGCGGCCGGCGCATACGCCGCGCCCTGGACCTGGGCTGCGCCACCGGCCGGGCCTCCTTCGAGCTGGCCCGCTTCTGCGACCAGGTGACGGGCATCGACTTCTCGGCCCGCTTCGTCAAGGTCGGCCACGAGCTGCAGCAGACCGGCTCGATCCGCTACGTGGTGCCCGAGGAGGGCGAACTCGTCTCCTACCACGAGAGGACCCTGGCCCAGCTGGACCTCGAGGCCGTGCGCGACAAGGTGGAGTTCCGGCAGGGCGACGCCCACAACCTGAAGCCCCAGTTCAAGGACTACGACCTGGTGCTGGCGGCCAACCTGATCGACCGGCTGCATGACCCGCAGCTCTTCCTGGAGCTGATCCATGGGCGCCTGCGGTCGGGCGGCCTGCTGGTCCTGCTCTCGCCCTACACCTGGCTCGAGGAGTTCACGCCCCGGGACCGCTGGCTGGGCGGCCGCAAGGTCGACGGCGAGAACCTCACCACCCTGGACGGCCTGCGCGCCGCCCTCGAGCCCCGCTTCCGCCTGGTCGAGGCACCGCGCGACGTGGAATTCGTGATCCGCGAGACCGCCCGCAAGCACCAGCACACCGTCAGCCAGCTGACCGCGTGGGAACGCACCGACTGACCGAAAGGAGCGGCATGCGCAGGATGATGGTGACGGTCGTGCTGGCGGCCACGCTGGCCACGACCGCAGCCCGGGCCCAGGACCCGGGTGCCTTCGCCCAGGGCAGCCGGCGCATCGGCCTCTACGCCGGCGCGGGCTCGTCGTACGGGCAGAACTACGGGATCGCGGGCGCCGGCCTGGGCTACTTCCTGGTCGACGGCCTGGAGGCCGGCCTGGACTACGAACTGTGGTTCGGCAACGACCCGTCGGTGAACAAGCTGACGCCGCAGCTGCGCTACGTCTTCTGGAAATCGGAGTCGTTCAAGCCCTACCTGGGCGCGTTCTGGCGCCACACCTGGCTGGGCGCCGACTGGCCCGACTACGACTCGGTGGGCGGCCGCCTGGGCGTGGCCTACCGCTCGGGCAACAACTACCTGGCCGTGGGCCTCGTCCACGAGCGGTACCTGGACAACGACAACGTCGATTTCGACGGGGACAGCGACACCTACCCCGAAGTATCGTTGTGGATCTCGTTCTGACGAAGGGATGCTGCCCGTGACCGCCACCCCGCGCGAACCCGCCATCCGCGTGCTGATGATGCCACGCGACACCAATCACCGCGGCACCATCTTCGGCGGCGTGATCCTCAGCCACATCGACCAGGCCGGGGCCGTGGGCGCGCTCCAGGCCGGTTGCGCCCAGGTGGTGACCGTGGCCATGGACAAGGTCGAATTCCATCAGCCCGTGCTGGTGGGCGACCTGGTCAGCTTCTACACGACGATCCTGCGCAGGGGCCGCACCTCGGTGGCGGTGCGGGTCAAGGTCGAGTCGCTGCGCCGCACGGGCGAGATCGTGGCCGTGACTTCGGCGGACGTAACCTTCGTGAACGTGGACGACGCCGGGAAGCCGACGCCGCGGCCGGGCTGAGGCGCGTCCGACCAATTGTCTCCCAACGGGAACCAAAAGCAGATAAAATGCGTTCGGCATCCTGCACCCGAACCGGAGGGAGACTCCCCATGATCCGATTGCTTCTGCCCGCGGCCCTGGCCATGGCGCTAGCCGCCGCGGCCGCTGCCGCCGAACCCCAGCCCGCCACCTCCCCCATGCCCGCGATGGAGGCCGCACCCTACGCCGAATTCATCTCGCCCCAGGACAGCCTGCCCCACCTGCGCTTCCTGGCCGACGGCAAGACCTCGCTCAACGACCGCTGCCCCGTGCGCAAGGTGCGCCTGAACCCGAAGATGGGCGCCTCCTACGTCAACGACCAGCCGGTGGGCTTCTGCTGACGCCCCTGCGCCGCGACCTTCGTGCAAGGTCCCGAGATCTGGCTGAACCAGCTGGGCATCACCCTGGCCTGCGTGGTCGATCCGACCCGCAACGCCGTCCTGGACGCGGACCATCGCGTCTTCGTCAACTACGAGACCTATTACCTGAGCGATGAGCAGGCCGTGCAGACCTTCAAGGCCGAACCCTGGCGCTACACGGGGATGGTGACCGATCCGGTCAGCAAGGCGAGGTTCCAGCCCGCGGGCGACTCGCCCCGCGCGGTGCACCAGGGGCGCGTCTTCTACTTCGCGTCGGCGGACAATGCGAAGACCTTCGCCCTGGACCCCGCGGCCCAGGCCACGCCGGTGGTGCCGTACGCCGGGAGGATGTAGGCAGGGCCGGCTGCCCCGCGCCGATTTCCGGTTGACGACGACCGGCTTGTGCTAGAATTCGCACCTACCCTCGCAGGGAGGTCGCGTCATGCACACGCGGTTCCATCGGACCGTGACGCGGCGGCGCGTCGCGGTGGCAGGCGGGCTCATCCTGTTCCTCAGTGGCTGCGGCGGCGGTTCGGACGGTGGCACCGATCCTCCACCCCCCGACCGCCTGCCCTTCGAGCACTTCGATGCGGGCTTCTTCGCCATCGACAAACCCGTCGGCTGGGACGTGATCACCGCCGGCGGCTGCACCACCTTCGGCTTCCTGGTCCGCGACCGGCAGAATCCGCTGCGGCAGATCTTCTACTTCGGCACCATCGGCCCGGTCTACCTCTGTCAGGAGCAGAAGGATCTCGACGCCTGGTACGTGGCCCACGGCGGCTTCCCCCACACCTGGATGGACGCGCCGGTGGTCGATCCCCTGACCCCCGCCAACTACCTGGTCCATTGGCCGCAGATCGCGGCCATGGACGCGGCAACGGCCTTCATGCCCGACTTCCCGCCGCTTGCCGACCTGGTTCTGGTGGCCGAAGCGCCCCAGGCCGCGATGCTGCCCGGCGGCCAGACCGGCAACGCGCGCGGGCTATTCGGCCTGGACGGTGCGGTGGGCGAAGGGATGTTCCTGGCGACGGTCAACGTCTTCTCCCCGTATCAGGGCATGCCGGGCGGCGGCACCGGGTACGGCCATTTCGTTTGCGGCGTCTCCGCCCCCAAGGGTGAGTTCGCGGGGATCGCCGACCGCCTGGTCGCCTCGCTGGAGAGCTTCACGATCACCCAGGCCTACGTCGACAACTGCTTCCGGCAGCAGCAGCAGATCTGGGGCGCGGTCGCGGCGGCGGGCCGGACCCTGAGCGAGGCTTCGGACATCATCTGGGAGGGCTGGCAGGCCCGGTCCCACAACCAGGACATCTCCGCCGAGCAGTGGACCGACAGCTACCGCGGCGTCGAGCGGGTGTACGATCCGGGCACGGGCGAGGTCTACGAGGTGCCCAACGGCTGGTATGCCGACTACGACCTGCACCGCGGCGAGTATGATATGGGCGGGCTGCAGCCGCTGCCGGCCGACAGTTGGGAGATCTGGATGCGGTCGGTGCTGGACGGTTCGGCGCGGATCCATTGATCGCGCCAAAGGGCGAACGACTAGCCGCCGGCCTGGCGGTCAGGAGCGCCGTCCCAGGCGTGCACGAGGTCCAGGACCCCGACCAGCGACGGGCCGGCGACCCAGGCGTCGGCCCGTTCGCGCACCCGGGCCCGGATCGCCACGCCGCCGAACCCGATCACCCGGACCCCGGCCGCCTGCGCTTCAAGGTCGGTGATGCCGTCACCCACCATCACCGCACGACGACCCCGGGCCACGGCCGCCAGCACCTCGCCCTTGCCGCCGCTGCGGGCCGTCGGCGCCTCGTGATCCCAGCCGCTGAAGCGTCCGTGCTCGTCCAACTGCACCTCGACCGCATGGACGCAGGTGGCCGGCAGACCCAGCACCGCGGCCAGGGCCTCCACCGGCTGCCGCAGGCCGCCGCTGATGATGTGCACCTCCCGGCCCTCGCCCAGCAGCGCGGCCACCACTTCGCCGGCCCCCGGCACCAGGGTCTCCAGGTAGCGCCCTCCCAGCCAGGCCAGATCGTCCCGGCCCGGGCGCACCAGGCTGATGCGGCGGCCGTAGACCGTCTCCAGGTCCAGGCGGCCATCCATGGCCTCGGCGGTCAGGGCGGCGATCATGCTGCCGGCCCCGGCGCGGCGCGCCAGTTCGTCGATGCCCTCGAGGGTCGAGAGGGTGGAGTCGCAGTCGAAAGCCACGACCTCGATGCGTCCGGTGCCGGCCATCAGACCCCCCTCAGGTCGACCTGGTGCACGCCCAGCACGGCCTCGACTGCGGCGATGGCCGCCAGGGTGGCGGTGTCCGCCGGCTCGTCCAGGCCGATCACCGCCATGGCCAGGCCGCCGTCGCCGACCGGTCCGAGGTGCATGCGCACGATGTTGCGGCCGACCGCCGCCAGCGCCTGGCCGATGCCCGCCACCACGCCGGGCCGATCCTCGTGGCTGGTCAACAGCAGCACACCCTCGAGCACCGCCTCGATCTCGAAGCCGCCGATGCTCACCAGCCGCGGCCGCTGCTCGTCGAAGAGGGTGCCGGCGACGCTGACCTCGCCGGCCTGCCCGCTGCCGGCCAGGGTCACCAGGCTGCGGTAGTCGCCGGCATCGTCGCTGCGCGCCGAGACGACGCTGATGCCCTGGCCCAGGGCCAGGTGCCCGGCGTTGACCTGGTTGACCGGCCCCTCGAAGCGGGCGCCCAGCAGACCGACCAGGGCCTCGGTGGCCACCTGGGTGGGGCGCACCTCGTCGGGACCGCCGGCCAGCACGAGTTCGACCTGGGCCAGCGGACCGCCCGCCAGCACGTCCAGGAGGCGGCCCAGCCGCCGGGCCAGCTGGCCGAAGGGCCGCAGCCGGGTCAGTTGCGCCGATGAGACTGCCGGCAGGTTGACCGCGTGGATGGGCTCGCCGGTGGCCAGGTAGACCGCCACCTGCCGGGCGATCTCCACGCCGACGGCGACCTGGGCCTCGCGGGTCGAGGCCCCCAGGTGCGGGGTCAGGACCACGTTCTCCAGCTCCAGCAGCGGCGAGCCCGTCGGCGGCTCGTTGGCGAACACGTCCAGCGCCGCCCCGGCCAGGTGCCCCGAGCGCAGCACCGCCGCCAGCGCCGCCTCGTCCACCAGCGCCCCGCGGGCGCAGTTGATGAGGCGCGCGCCCGGTTTCATGGCCGCCAGCTGGGCCGCCCCCATCAGCCCGCGCGTCTGGCTGGTGACCGGGCAGTGGAGCGTCACATAGTCGGCACGGGCCAACAGGCGGTCCAGGTCGGCGGGCTCGCCGCCGGCCTGCTCGATCACTTCGGCGGTGACGAAGGGATCGTGCACCAGCAGCACCATGCGCAGGCCCCGCGCCCGGGCGGCCACCAGGCGCCCGATGGTGCCGAAGCCCACGATGCCCAGCACCTTGCCGGCCACCTCGACGCCTTCGAGGGCGTTGCGCTCCCAGCGGCCCGCGCGCACCGAACGGTCGGCCCGGGGCAGGTTGCGGCTGAGGCTCAGGAGGTGGGCGATGCTCAGCTCGGCGGTGGTGGTGGCGTTGGCGTCCGGGGTGTTCAGCACCACCACCCCGCGCTCGGTGGCCCGGGCCACGTCGATGTTGTCGACGCCGATGCCCGCCCGGCCCAGCACCTCCAGGCTGTCGGCCGCGGCCAGCACCCTGGCGGTGATGCGGGCGGCGCTGCGCACGATGACCGCCGCGCAGCCCGGTACGGCGGCGCAGAGGCCGTCTTCGTCCAGGCCGGTCCGGACCTCGACCGCCAGGTCCGGCTGGGCCTCCAGGTGGGCCACCCCTTCGGGGGCGATCTTGTCGGCGACGAGCACGCGCTTGGTCATGGGGAGGCAGCCTCCGGGCCGGGGTTCAGGTGACGACCTGGGCCAGCGCCCAGTCCAGCCAGGGCAGCAGGGCCGCCAGGTCGGCGGTCTCGATGGTGGGGCCGGCCCACAGGCGCAGCCCCGGCGGCGCATCGCGGTAGCCGGCGATGTCGCAGGCCACGTTCTCCCGCTCCAGCAGCCTGGCCAGGCGCGCTACCCGCACCCGCTGCTCGTCCGGCGGCAGGGCCGCGAACCAGGGCGCGACGATGCGCAGGCAGACCGAAGTGCAGGACCGGGTGGCCGGCTCGGCAGCCAGGAACGCGAAGTCCGTCGACTGGTCGATCCAGGCCGCGATGGTCGCCAGGTTGCGTTCCGCGCGGGCCAACAGCCCCGGCAGCCCGCCGACCTGTCCGGCCCAGGCCAGGGCGTCCAGCCAGTCCTCGACGCAGAGCATGGACGGCGTGTTGATGGTTGCGCCCTCGAACAGGCCCTGGTCCAGCTTCCCGCCGCCGGCCAGGCGCAGGACCTTGGGCACCGGCCAGGCGGGACGATGCTCCTTGAGCCGCGCCACCGCGCGCGGACCCAGGGCGATCATGCCGTGAGCCGCCTCGCCGCCGAGGCATTTCTGCCAGGACCAGGTGACCACATCCAGCTTGTCCCAGGGCAGATCCATGGCGAAGGCAGCGCTGGTGGCGTCGCAAATGGTCAGACCCGTGCGGTCGGCGGCGATCCAGGCGCCGTCGGGGACCCGCACGCCGCTGGTGGTGCCGTTCCAGACGAAGACCAGGTCGCGGGCCGGATCGGTCGCGCCCAGGTCCGGCAGCTGACCGTACTCGGCCTGCAGCACCCTCACATCCGGCAGGGCCAGTTGGACGCGCACATCGGACGCCCAGCCGGCCGCGAAGCTCTCCCAGACCAGCACGTCCACGCCCCGCGGTCCCAGCAGCGACCACAGGGCCATCTCCATGGCTCCGGTATCGGATCCGGGCACGATGGCCAGGCGGTGGGATTCGGGCATCCCCAGCAGTTCGGCGGTGCGCAGGATGGCTTCGCCCAGGCGCGCCTTGCCCACGCTGGAGCGGTGGGAGCGCCCCACGCAGGCCGAAGCCAGCGCGGACGCCGACCAGCCGGGGCGCTTGGCGCAGGGTCCCGATGAGAAGTGGCTCTGGGAGGGTTTGATGGTCGGTTTCAGGCGCTCAACCACCTGTCAAAAATACGACAACCATGTCCTGTTCCGGCGCTTCCGGCTAGTGTACATGATCGCTCCGGAATTGTCATTACCATTTTTACTCGTTGTACGACTTAGAGTTAGACAAATGAAAACCAATGCCGGTCTCATCTGGTCCGGGCGCCGTAAAAGCATACCAAAAAGCTATCATTAACCTATTCAATAAAAACAGACTACATGATGATGAACCCTAAATCTCACCTTGACTTCAGCCGAATGTGTTAAATAATTAACTAATACAATCCCCAGGAGGGACGCCCATGGAGCACCTCGATCAATCCGTCGCCGATGCCATCCGCATCCTCGCCCAGTCCATCCAGGACATCAGTCTGCGCAGCAGCATCGAGCAGGCCTGCCCCACCCGGCTGACCCGCAACCAGTTCCTGATCCTGAACCTGCTCAGCGCCAACGGCGCGTTCCCCATCGGCGAGATCGCCGGCATCCTGGACATCAGCTCGCCGGCCGCCAGCAAGAACGTCGACCGCCTCGAGGAGCTGGAGCTGGTGCGCCGGCAGCGCCGCGCCGCCGACCGCCGCGTGCACGATGTGGAGCTGCTGCCGGCGGGCGCGGCTATCGTCGAGCGCTTCGTGACCATCGCCGCGGGCAAGCACGAGAAGCTGCTGGGCGAGTTCAGCCGCGACGAGAAGAAGCAATTGTTGGATCTCCTGCGCCGCGTCGTGCTGCTGACGCTCGCGGGGGAGGAACGAACCGAGGCCATCTGCCTGCAGTGCTACAACCGGCGCGGCGAGGAATGCATCCTGCGCGAGCTGCCCGGGGGCTGCCTGCACAATCGGGAACACTGACCGCAAACGGGCCCCGCGGCCCGCGACACAATCGGGGAGGCAATGGGAATGGTCAGCAGACGGGATTTCCTCAAGTTCACCGGGACCGCAGCCGGGACGGCCGCGGCCGCCCTGGTCGGGGTCGAACAGGCCCAGGCCCTACCGGCCCTGGATCCGGACCGGGTGGGCGTGCTGTGCGATTTCACCCTGTGCATCGGCTGCCGCCGCTGCGAGTGGGCCTGCTCCGACAGCCACGGCCTGCCCCGCGGCACGCTCCAGTCCTACGACGACAAGAGCGTGCTGGACGCCAGGCGCCGTCCCGACAAGAGCGACCTGACGGTCATCAACCGCTATCCGGCCCTCGAGGGACAGCCCAAGCCCCTGGACGTGAAGGTCAACTGCCTGCACTGCGAGCACCCGGCCTGCGTGTCGGCCTGCCCGGTCACGGCGCTGGAAAAGAGCATCCACGGCCCCGTCACCTACGACGCCTGGCGCTGCATCGGCTGCCGCTACTGCATGGTGGCCTGCCCGTTCCAGATCCCGGCCTACGAGTACGACGAGCCCCTCAAGCCCCGGGTCATGAAGTGCGACCTCTGCGCCGGACGCACCCTGACCGGCTCGACGCCGCCGGCCTGCGTGGAGATCTGCCCCCAGGAGGCCCTGCTCTACGGCTCCCGTGACGTCCTGCTGAGCGTGGCCCACGACCGCATCCGTTCCCATCCGGGCCGCTACATCAACCAGGTGTACGGCGAAGTCGAGGCCGGCGGCACCTCCTGGCTGTACCTGTGCGACCGCAGCTTCCAGGAAGTGGAACTGCCGGCCGTCGCCAGCCACAGCCCGGCCGAAACCACCGAACACATCCAGCACGGCATCTTCCGCGGCTTCACCGGGCCGCTGATGGTCTTCGCGCTGGTCAGCGTGATCATGAAGTCCGCGGGCAAACACCCGGGCGACGCGCAGGAGGACAGCCATGAGTAACCGGCACGCGGTTCCCTTCGTCACCCCCGGGGTCCGGGTCCTGATGCTGCTGGCCCTGGGCGGCCTGGCCGTGCTGGCGGCCCGCCTGATCTGGGGCCTCGGGGCGGTCACCAACCTGAACGACCAGTACCCCTGGGGCATCTGGATCGGCATCGACGTGGCCACCGGCGTGGCCCTGGCCGCCGGCGGCTTCACCACCGCCTTCGTGGCCCACGTGCTGCATCGCCACAAGTACGAGGTCATCGTGCGCCCGGCGCTGCTGACGGCGGCCCTGGGCTACACCTTCGTCGGCATGGGCGTCTGCATCGACCTGGGCCGCTACTACAACATCTGGCACTTCTTCGTGCCCGGCCTGCCCAACGGCAACTCGGCCCTGTTCGAGGTGGGCATGTGCGTCTGCCTCTACCTGACGGTGCTCTACATCGAGTTCCTGCCCATCGTCTGCGAGCGCTTCCTGGGCCGGGTCAGGCTGCCGGGGGCGCTGCAGGCCCTCAACGGCGGCGTCGAGGCGCTGCTGCGCATCCTGCAGCGGACCCTCGACCGCGTGATCACGGTCTTCATCATCCTGGGCGTGGTGCTCTCCTGCGCCCACCAGTCGTCGCTGGGCACGCTGATGGTGATCGCCCCGACCAAGCTGCATCCGCTGTGGTACACGACGGTGCTGCCGCTGCAGTTCCTGCTCTCGGCCTTCGCCGTGGGCCTGTCGATGGCCATCTTCGAGTCGTTCCTGGCCTGCCGCTCCCTGAAGCGGGCCTACGAGATGGACGTGCTGGCGCCCCTGGCCCGCATCATCCCCTTCCTGCTGACCATCTACTTCGGGGCCAAGATCATCGACATGGTCAACCGCGGCAGCTGGCACTACCTGGGCGACGGCTCGCTGCAGTCGACCGCCTGGCTGGTGGAGGTCATCGTCGGCGTGCTCCTGCCCTGGGGCATCCTGCTGAGCCATCGCCTGCGCCGACGGCCGGGCTGGCTGTTCGGCGCCGCGGCGATGATCGTCTTCGGCGTGGCCCTGAACCGCTTCAACGTGTTCGTGATCGGCTACAAGCCGCCGTTCGCGGACGCGCCCTACGTGCCGACGATCTACGAGGCCCTGCTGACGGTCGGCTTCATCTCGATCCTCGTGCTGCTGTACCGGACTTTCATCTTCATCTTCCCGGTGCTGCACGACGAGGCGGAGGTTCACCATGCGTAGCCCGATCGCCTGCCTGCTGGCGGGCCTGCTGCTGCTGGCCGCGCCGGCGGCGCTGGCCCTGGACCAGGTCGGCCACCCCGAACTGCCCGCCGACGGCACCCATGCCCCGGTGGTCAGCACCTGCGCCCAGTGCCACACCTGCGAGAAGCCCACGGTCGAGGAGCCCTGCCTGGTCGACTGCCCCCGCCACGGCGGGCGGTTCTACGGCAAGCACGATGTGGGCGAGGGGCCCGACGTCGTGATCATCGACCAGCTGGCCGCGCTCTACCGGCCGGTGGTCTTCGCCCACAACCTGCACGCCGGCATGGCCAACATGAACGGCGGCTGCACCAACTGCCACCACTACTCCGAGCAGTCGGGCGAGATCCCGCCCTGCCGCGAGTGCCACGCCGCGGACCGCAAGGACGTCGACCTGAACATGCCGGCGCTCAAGGGCGCCTACCACCGCCAGTGCATCAACTGCCACCTCGACTGGAGCGGCGAGGGCTCGTGCAGCTTCTGCCACGAGGAAGCCGACGGCAGCAGCGACGGCCGCAGCCACGACCCGACCGACATCGTCGGCGTGCCTCACCCCAAGATCGAGGCCGTGCCCACCTACACCTACCAGACCACCTACACCAAGGGCCCGGTGGTGACCTTCCACCACGCCGACCACGTGGAGATGTTCGGCCAGAACTGCGTGGACTGCCATCGCGGCGACAGCTGCAAGCGCTGCCACCACGGCGAGGGCCAGCCGGTGGCGCCGACGACCCTGGACCACGTGGCGTCCTGCTATTCCTGCCACGCCGAGCGCGACTGCGCCTTCTGCCACCGCGAGCAGTCCATGCCGCGCTTCGATCACAAGCTCTCGACGGGCTTCGACCTGAACACCTACCACAAGGGCAAGACCTGCCAGGTCTGCCACAGCACGCCCGATCACTTCCGCACGCCGACCGGCAAGTGCGGCGACTGCCACATCCACTGGGAAGTGGGCACGTTCAACCACGCGGCGACGGGCCTGACGCTGGACGACATCCATGTCGAGGTCGATTGCACCAGCTGCCACGCCGACGGCGACTACAACCGCACCCCCGCGTGCACCGAATGCCACGACGAGCCGATGCTGCCCAAGCAGTGGCCCGGGACCGGACCGAGGACGAAGAAGTAGGGTGGTGGGATCCGGCCCTGCCGGCAGCGGAGGGCGGGGGGCGGTCGCAGGACCGCCCCCCGTTCCGTTCAGCGATTGCGCCCGGGCACGGCGATCGGCCCCAGGCCGAGGGCTTCGAGCTCCGGGCCGATCGCGTCCCAGTCACCGACGATCACCCAGATCATCCGCTCCGGATCGAGGTGGGCCATCGCCGCGGCCGTCAGGTCGTCCGCGCTGAAGCCCTCGACCAGGGCGCGGAAGCCGCTCCAGGTGTCCAGCGGCAGGTCGTTGCGCACCAGGTCCTCCAGCCCGCCGGCCACCGCGCCGATGGTCTCGAACTGCTGGGGAAAGCCCATCACCCGGCGGTTGCGGCTGTCGGCGGCCTCCTCGGCCGTCAGGGGTCGGGTGGTGCGGATCTCGGTCATCTCGCGCACCAGCTCGGAGAGGGACTCGGCCGTGTGCCGCGTGTGGACCGGCGCGCTGACCAGGAACATGCCGGCGTCGCGCAGCCCCACCAGCTGGGAGCGGGTGCCGTAGGTGTAACCCTTCTCCTCGCGCAGGTTGAGGTTGATGCGTGAGGAGAACTGGCCGCCGAAGGCGGAATTCAGCGTGTCGAACACCTCGAAGTCGTCGTCCGAACGGGTCAGCGAGGCGTAGCCGCCCATGATGGTGCTCTGCTCGGCGCCGGGGCGGTCGATCACCACGATCCTGGCCTTGGTCTGGGGGCGCGGGTCGGGCACCGTCACCGTCGGTGTCTCCCCCGGTTCCCACGAGCCGAACGCCTTGGCCAGGGCCGCCTTGGCCTCGGCCAGGGTCAGGTCGCCGACCACGATGGCAGCGGCGTTGTTGGGGCGGTACCAGGCTGTGTGGAAGGCCCGCAGGTCGCCCACGGTGAGCTTGGCCAGGCCCTGCTCGGTGCCTGTGCCGGTGTAGGGCTGGGCGTAGGGATGGTCCGGCCCGAAGATCCGCCGCTGCAGCTCCTTGACGGCCTGGGTCTGCGGGGTGACCGCCTCCTGCTGCAGCCGGCCGAGGCGGGACCTGCGGACCCGCTCGAACTCATCGGCGCCGAAGGTCGGGCGCAGCACCACGTCCGCCATCAAGGCCAGACCGGCGTCGAGGTGGACCTTCAGGATGTCCAGGCGCACCGAGGTGCCGTCGAACGAGCTGCTGGTGTTCAGGCGCGCGCCCAGGGACTCGGCCCGCTCGGCGATCTGCAGGGCCCCCAGCCGGCCGGCACCCTCGTCCAGCAGGTCGGCGGTGACCGCGGCGGTGCCCGGCCGGGCCACCGGGTCGGCCGACCAGCCGCTGAGGATGTCGATGCGCACGTCCACCAGCGGCAGATCGTGCTTCTCCACCAGGTACAGTTCCAGCCCGTTGGCCAGCACCGCCGTCTGCACCCGGGGCGGCGTGAAGTCCACCGGGCCACTGCTGCCGGGCATGACCGCCAGGTCCACGTCCGCGGCCACGGCGGTCAGTCCACCCTGGGGCACCACGTGCAGCACCGCCCGGCGCTCCGGGTCCAGGTAGCGCAGCGCGTACATGGCGATGTCGCGCGCCGTGGCCCCGCGGTAGCGGGCCAGGTCCCGGGCCAGGTAGTCGGGATCGCCGGCCAGCACGTTGTAGCGGTTCAGGCGGTCGGCCTTGCCGCCGAAGCCGCCGTTGCGCTGCAGCCCGCGCACGAAGCCCGACTCGTAGCGGGTGCGGGCCAGGTCGACCTCGGCGACGGTCAGGCCCTTCTTCAGGAGCAGGTCCAGCTCGGCGTCGACCGCGGCCTCGATCTCGGCCAGGTCGTGGCCCGGGGCGGCGGTCACCTCGATGGTGAAGGTGCCGCCCATCTCCCGCGACTCCTGGGCCGCCCGGACGTCCTGGGCGATCTGGCGCTCGTAGACCAGGGCCTTGTAGAGGCGCGAGTTCTTGCCCTGGGCCAGGATGTCGCCCAGCAGGTCGAACTCGGCGTCGCCGGGCTGGTAATAGCCCGGCGTGTGCCAGGCCAGGTACAGGCGCGGCAGCTCGACCGCGTCCTCGGCCACGGCGCGGCGCTCGCCGTCCAGGGTCGGCAGCCAGTGCTCGATGCGGTCCACCGGCCGGCCCGGCTCGATGCGGCCGAAGAAGTTCTCGATCATCGGCTTGACCAGCGCCGGATCGAAGTCGCCGGCCAGGCAGAGGCTGGCGTTGTTGGGCGCGTAGTAGGTGCGGAAGAACTCGGAGACGTCCTCGATCGAGGCGGCCGACAGGTCGTCCATGCTGCCGACCACCGTGTGGGCGTAGGGATGGCCCTCGGGGTAGAGCAGCTGCAGCAGCAGCTCGTCGCTGCGGGCGTAGGGTTCGTTCTCGGACTGGCGCTTCTCGTTCTTCACCACGTCACGCTGGTTGTCCAGCTTCTCCTGGGTGATCGCCGCCAGCAGGCCGCCCATGCGGTCGGCCTCCAGCCACAGGGCCAACTCCACCTGGTCGCTGGGTACGTTCTGCCAGTAGTTGGTGCGGTCCTTGTTGGTCGAGCCGTTGACCTGGCCGCCGATCTTCTGCAGGGGCAGGAAGTAGTCGGCGTCGTGGTGCTCGGAGCCCTGGAACATCATGTGCTCGAACAGGTGGGCGAACCCGGTGCGGCCCGGCCGCTCGTTCTTGGAGCCCACGTGGTACCAGATGTTGACCGACACCATGGGGATGGTGTGGTCCTCGTGCAGGATCACGTCCAGCCCGTTGGGCAGGGTGTAGTGCTCGAACTCCAGCTGCGGCAGGTCATCCGCAGCGGCGGCCGTGCCGGCCACCAGCATGCTCATCGCCAACGCGCCGAACCATCGTCTCCCGTTCACGTCTCGCCTCCCGTTCGCATCGTCCCGACCATTGCGGCCCAAGCATCGATCTACGGTCTCCGGCAGCGGCGTTTGCGGTCATGGCCGCTTTCCCGCCCGGCGCCGATCTGCTAGGATGATACAGCCTAATCCCGGAGGCGTCATCGTGATCCGCTACGCCCTGTTGCGCACCGTGCTCGATCCGCTGCTGGCCGTGTCCGGTCCGGCCGGCCTGGTGCGCCTGGAGTTCCTGCCCCGCGCCTGGGAGTACCACACCCGGGCCCACGGGGTGGGCAGGGCCCTGGCCGGTGCCGTCGGGGACGGCGGTCCGCCCCTGGCGCCGAACGTCCACGAGGATCCGGCGGCGTTCGACAGCCTGCGCGACCAGCTGGCCGAGTACTTCACCGGCCGGCGCGAGAGCTTCGACCTGGCCCTGGACCCCCGCGGCTCGCCGTTCCAGCAGAAGGTCTGGCAGGCCCTGCTGCGCATCCCCTACGGCAAGGTCCGCACCTATGGCGACCTGGCCCGCACCATCCGCCAGCCCAGCGCCACCCGCGCCGTGGGTCAGGCCGCGGGCCACAACCCGCTGCCGATCCTCGTGCCCTGCCACCGCCTGGTGGGCAAGGGCGGCTCGCTGGTGGGCTTCGCCGGCGGCATCACCACCAAGGCCCGTCTGCTGCGCCTGGAGGGACACACCCTGGGCGATGCGGAGCGGATCGAGGAGCCGCGGTTGTTCTGACATGACCTTCCTGGACTGGTTCATCGTCGCCGCCATGTACGCCCTGATCATCGGCGCCGTGCTGATGACCCGCGGCCACATGCGCGGCGTCACCGACTACCTGGCCGCCGGCCGCCTGGCCGGCCGCTACCTGCTGACCATCAGCAGCTTCATCGCCGGCCTGGGCGCCATCACGGTGGTGGCCAACCTGGAGATGGGCCTGACCGCGGGCTTCGCCATGAGCTGGTGGGGCCTGACCATGGCCCTGTTCGTGGTGGTGGTGACGGTGACCGGCTGGGTCACCTACCGCTTCCGGCGGACGCGCGCCCTGACCCTCTCGGAGTTCCTGGAGCGCCGGTACAGCCGCCGCTTCCGGGTCTTCGCCGGCCTGGTCGCCTTCGGGGCCGGGTTGATCAACTTCGGCATCTTTCCGGCCGTGGGCGCCCACTTCTTCATGCACTACCTGCGGCTGCCGCCGAGCTTTCCCGTGCTTGGGCTGGATGTGGGCACCTTCCCCGCCGTCATGGCCGTGCTGCTGACCACCGCCGTCTACTTCGTGCTGGCCGGCGGCCAGGTGGCCATCCTGATCACCAACTTCGTGCAGGGCGCCTTCGCCAACGTGGTGTTCCTGGCGGTGGTGGTGTACCTGATCCTGAAGATCGGCTGGGGCGACCTGGGCCAGGCCCTGATGACCGAGCCGGCGGGGCACTCCAAGCTCAATCCCTTCGACACCGCCTACGTGCAGGACTTCAACTTCACCTACTTCCTGATCGGCGTGATGGGCCTGTTCTACTCGACCATGAGCTGGCAGGGCACCCAGGCCTACAACTCGTCGGCGCGCACCGCCCACGAGGGCAAGATGGGCCAGGTGCTGGGCCACTGGCGGGGCAAGGTGCAGGACGCGTTCATGATCACCGTGCCCATCCTGCTGTTCACGGTGCTGCACCACCCGGACTGGAGCGGCCTGGCCGGCGCCGTGGACGGGCAGCTGGCCCAGATCGGCAACGAGGCCGTGCGCAACCAGATGCGCGGGCCGGTGGCGCTGTCGCTGCTTTTGCCGCCGGGCCTGCTGGGGGCCTTCGCGGCGCTGATGGCGGGCGCAGCCATCTCCACCCAGAGTTCATACCTGCACTCGTGGAGCTCGATCCTCGCCCAGGACGTGGTGCTGCCCCTGCGCGGCCGGCCCCTGTCGCCCAAGGCACACCTGCGCCTGCTGCGCGGCGGCGTGATCGGCGTGGCGGTGTTCGTGTTCCTGTTCTCGCTGCTGTACCAGCAGAGCCAGGCCATCCTGCTGTTCTTCGCCCTGACCGGGGCGATCTTCGCCGGCTGGTCGGGCGCGGTGGTCATCGGCGGCCTCTACACCCGCTGGGGCACCACCGCCGCAGCCTGGGCCACGGGCATCACCGGGGTGACCCTGACGCTCTCGGGATTCGTGCTGGAGCAGGCCCAGCGCTCGTGGCGCGAGGACGGGATCGCCTTCTGGGGCCTTGTCGACGGCTTTGGCACCGAGCGGACCGCCGCCTGGGCCGGGTACGTCAGCGAGCACCTGCCCAACGGCCAGGAACTGTGGGGCTGGGCCATGTGGCTGTCGCTGGTGGTCTACGTGGGCGTCTCGCTGCTGCAGCAGGCGGTGCGGCGCCGGCCGTTCGACCTGGACAAGCTGCTCAACCGCGGCCGGCATGAGATCGCCGGCGAGGTCGAGCAGGGCACCGGCACCGTCAGCCGCGGCTGGCGCGCCCTGGGCATCAACAGCGAATTCTGCCGGCGCGATCGGATTCTCTACGTGGCCACCTGGGGCTGGAGCCTGGGCTGGGTGCTGGTCTTCATCGCCGGCACCGCGTACTTCCTGACCCGCCGGGTGGAGGGCGGCGACTGGTCGAGGTGGGACCCCGCCTGGCTGCGCTTCTGGGAAGTGAAGACCTGGATCGACATCGCCGTCGGCGCGGTGGTGATCGTCTGGTTCACCTGGGGCGGGGTGTTCGATGTGCGGCGGCTGCTGAGGGACTTGAAGGCGCGGCCGGCGGACACGGATGACGATGGGGTGGTGGGGGACTGATTCGGGCATATGCCCCCATGTCCCGGACGAAATTCGAGGTCGGGAATCTCGATATTTCGCTTGCGGTTGGCTTTGTTATTCGCTATATTTACGCCATCGACTTTCCTCCCGGAATTCGAGTCCCGACATGCTCACGCCGTTTGCTCCCGGCCAGTCGGCCCGCGCTGCTGATCTTGCGCTGAAGTCCGCCTCCCGGGCCGAGTCTGCCGCCCGCCAAAGCGCCGTGTTGTGGTTCGGCGAGATCCTGGCCCGCGGGTTGTACCGCGAGCTTGGCTATTCTTCGATGCCACAGTACGCCCACGTCGAGCTGGGCTTCTCCGAGACGCGCATCAGCGACTTCATGCGGTTGACCCGGAAGCTCGCAGCGCTGCCCGCGTTGAAGGCGGCGCTGCCGGAGATCGGGTACACGAAAGCACGCGAGATCGTCGAAGTGGCGTCACCGGCGACCGAGGTCGGTTGGGTCGAAGCCGCCCGCAGCGGCACGCGCGCCCAGCTTACCGAGAAGATCAAGCGGGTGAAGGCCCAGTCGCGGCAGCCGGCCGCAGCCCTGTTCGCGACGGCCGACGAACCCGCCCTGGCGGCCGAGGTGCCGGTGCGGATCGGCGTCGAGTTCACACCGGAACAATTCGCGCGCTGGGAGGCGCTCTGGGAGCAGGTGCGCAAGCGCGGCACCACCGGCGACCGCGCCGAGGTCCCGCTCGAAGCCCTGGCCTCCCTGGGCGCAGACTTCCCCCGGGGGAAGGCGGACCCGCCAGTCCAGATTAATGTGCACCAATGTGTTAGCTGCGGCAAGGTCGAAGCCGGCGCCCGCGACCGCCACCGCTGCCAGGCCCCTGGCTGCGGCCGCCAACGCTTCCTGGAGGTCCACCACAAACACGCGCGGGCCCGTGGTGGCACCCACGAGCCCGCGAACCTGATCACCTTGTGCGTCGACTGCCATCGGCTGTGGCATGAGCGGCAGTGACCGCGCCTACGAAGCCGACTTCAGCTTCTCGGCCCACTCCTTGCGGAACTTGTTGAGCTTGGGGTTGATCACCGCCTGGCAGTAGCCCTGGGCGCGGTTGTTGGCGTAGTAGTCCTGGTGGTATTCCTCGGCGGGGAAGAACTCGGTGAACGGGGTCAGCTCGGTGACCACGCGGTTCTTCCAGGCGCCCGAGGCGTTGACCGCGGCGACGGCCTGTTCCGCGAGGTCCTTCTGGGCCTGGTCGTGGGTGAAGATCACCGAGCGGTACTGGGTGCCGCTGTCGGCGCCCTGGCGGTTCAGTGTGGTCGGGTCGTGGATGGTGAAGAACACGCCCAGGATCTCGCCGAAGCTGACCACGGCGGGATCGTAGGTGACCTGCACCACCTCGGCGTGGCCGCTGCGGCCGCTGCAGACCTCGTCGTAGCTGGGGTTGGCCTTGCGGCCGCCGGCGTAGCCGCTGACCACGTCCTGCACGCCCGCGAGTTCCTCGTACACCGCCTCGAGGCACCAGAAGCAGCCGCCGCCGAGGGTGGCCTGTTCCATTTGCCCCGCGCGGGCCTTGTCGTGTCCGTTCATGGCGTTCCATCCTCCATGGATCAGCAGCGCGGCGGCTGCGGCGATGGCGATGTTCCTGTGCTTCATGGCGGCCTCCCTGGGCCAGCCCCGTTGCCTCGCCGCCGCGATGGCCTTAACGTGGGTGCGGCGGTGCGATCATGGGCTCTTGGTTGAAATCCGCAATCGTGTTCGGATTGGTCATGTCCTCTGTCGCCGATTCGACCTTCGGTTCCCCGCCCGACGACCGTCGGGACGAGCGGCGCGGCATGGTCGCGGCGGTGCGCCGGGATGTGGCCCACAACGCCGACGTGTTGGGCCGGGCCCACCTGACCGCCGCCGTCGACAGCGCCCTGGGCGCCGTGCCCCGCCACTGCTTCGTGCCGGCCGAACTGCAGGCCTTCGCCTACGAGAACCGGGCCCTGCCCATCGGCCTGGACCAGACCATCAGCCAACCCACCATCGTGGCGATGATGACCGACCTGCTGGAGCTGGAGCCGACCGACACGGTGCTGGAGATCGGCACCGGTTCGGGCTACCAGGCCGCCGTCCTGGCGACCGTCCTGCCCCAGGGGTACGTGCACACCATCGAGATCGTGACCGAATTGGCCCTGGCCGCCCGCAAGCGGCTGGCCACCCTCGGCTACGACAACGTAAAGGTGCACACGGGCGACGGCTACCGGGGGCTGCCCGAGCGGGCGCCCTTTGCCGCGATCATGGTCACCGCGGCGGCCGAGCGCGTCCCCCAGCCCCTGATCGATCAACTGAGGCCGGGCGGGCGGCTGGTCATGCCTCTGGGCCCCGCGGGCGACACGCAATGGCTGACCGTGATCGAGAAGCTGCCCGACGGGGTGCTGACCAGGCGGGTGGTGTTGCCGGTGCGGTTCGTGCCCATGACCGGGCAGGTCAGGGACGATAGCGGGCCTTGAAGGCGCCCCAGGCCGAGGGCTCGGCGGGCAGCGCCCCGTCCCGGGCCACGACCAGGGACACGCTCAGCAGCACCATCGAGGCGTCGCAGATGCAGACTTCCGGATAGGACGGATTGTAGGTGCAACCCAGGCCGCGCAGTTCCACGGTGCCGGTGCCGTCGGCCAGGCAGGTCCAGTCGTCGTCGGCCAGGATCAGCACCGTGTTCAGGTTGACGCCAATGTCCTGCGGGTAGTCCGAGGGGTCGAACGACAGCGTCGTCTCCGACCGGGTCGCCTCGCCGTCGCGCAGGCCGGCCACCAACCCGACGTCGTCGGGATGGGACCAGACGCCCCCGCCGTAGCCGCCGAAGTTCCAGCAGAAG
This sequence comes from Candidatus Krumholzibacteriia bacterium, assembly GCA_963848505.1. Taxonomy (GTDB): domain Bacteria; phylum Krumholzibacteriota; class Krumholzibacteriia; order LZORAL124-64-63; family LZORAL124-64-63; genus JACZKN01. The sequence goes on from CAWKEB010000001.1 coordinate 220,147, forward strand.
TTGCGCGCGAAATCGCCGGCGCCCACCAGCCGCAGGCCGATCTGGGAGATGTCGGTCAGGGGCCGGCCGGCGTCGAAGGGCAACAGCACGGGAACATCCTGGCCGGCCTCCCCCAGGAACAGCGGCACCTCGGGCAGGTCCAGCGGGATCTCGATGATCTCGCCGGCGGTGGCGGCGGTGGCCAGTGTCGCGGTCAACACCGCGGCCAGTGCCGTTCTGCGCATCATGGAATCCGTCTCCGATCTGCCGGCCCCCCGCCAAACGAACATCAAGCCTATCACATCCCGTCAGCGACCGCACCCGCGCGGTCGCCCGCTTCCCCCCGCGCCAGCGCCAACTCCCGCCCCATGGTGTCGGCCCAGTAGCGGATCGTGGTGCCGCTGACGCCCACCGACTGGTCGAACCAGCGGGCGAGCACCCGCGCCTCGGCGTCGGCACCCCAGCGGGCCGGATCGCGGCGGATCTCCAGGATGACCAGGGTCCACAGGTAGGGATTGCTGCTGCGAAGGGTGCCGTCCAGGGCCTCGGCCACCACCGGGTGCAGCCGCACGGTGTCGCCCAGCTGCCAGTCGGCGTAGAGCAGCACCAGGTCCTCGGGCGGGCGCAGGCCGTCGGGCCAGGCCGCAGCCAGCAGCGCCTGGCACTCGCGATAGCGGCCGAGGTCCGACAGCAGGATGGCCCGGGAACCGCGCAGGACCGCGGCGTCGGTGGTGGCGGCGGCCTGCTGCAGCAGCTGCAATCGCGACTCGAGGGCCGGGCGCAGCGAATCGGCCACCGTGAAGTACGTCGTCAGCTCCCGCTCAAGCTGGGCGACCAGCTGACCCGTGTCGGCTTCGAAGCTGAAACCGGTGGCCCCGGCCGCCCGCACCACCGTGGCGGTGCCTCCGTCCTGCCGGCCGCAGTTGGCCGCCAGCTGGAGCAGGCGGACCACCTCCTCGTTGCCCGGGTCCAGGCGCTGGGCCAGGTCCAGGTCGATCAGCGCCTCGGGGCAGCGCTGCAGCTGCAGCATGAGCAGGCCCCGGTTGTAGCGGCCGGCCAACGAGACGGGCTCCAGGGCCAGGGACCTGTCCATGGCCGCGACCGCCTCGTCGAGCCGGTCGAGGTTGGCGTAGGCCACGCCCAGCATGCGCCAGGCCAGGGCCTGCTGCGGATCGGCGGCCAGGGATTCCTGGTAGAGGGCCGCGGCCGAGGCGAAGTGCTGCTCGCGCAGGTCGAGCATGCCCAGCAGCAGGCTCGTGCGCGGGTCCACCACGCCCGCTGCCTGGAAGCGCTCGCGGGCGTCGGCCAGATGGCGGCGCGCCGACTCCCACTCCTCCAGCCGGTAGTGGATGCGGCCGCGCAGGGCGTGGCACACGTCCAGCCGCACGGCCCGGCGCTCCAGCACGTCCAGGCACTGGAAGGCTGCATCGGCGGAAGTGCGCTGGGCGATGCCGGTCACAGCCAGGGACATGCGGTCCATGGCCGCCCCCACGAAGGCGAAGCGGGAGCCCAACAGGTAGTGGCGGCCGAAGAACGAGTCGAAGAACGGGACCCGGGGATCGGGCACGTCCAGCACCAGGGGGCCGCTGACCGAGATGGCCGAAGGGTAGGTGCCGGCGTATTCGCGCGTGCTCCAGGCCCGGGAGTAGTAGTCGACGGCCAGGGCCGCACCCAGCCGTTCGGCGATCTCCCCGACGTCGTTCCAGAAGCGGACCTGGTGGGGCATGGTGGTCACGGCCGACAGCTTCAGGACCTGGGTTCCCCCGCCGACGTAGGACTTGGCTTCGGGGTCGTCGGGATCCTCGCCGAGCACGTGGAACGCCAGGCCGAGGTCTCCTTGTGCGGCACAGGCCTGGGCCCGGATCCACTGGTTCGCGTAGTCGGACGGGTAGGTCGTGAGCCCCTCACCGCGCGGACCGCGCTTCGTGCGCGTGTGCAGCGGCGGCATGCGTCCCGCCACTTCCACCGCCTCGGCGTAGCGCCCCGCGCCGGCCAGCAGCAGACCCTTGATCAGCACCAGGTCACGGTCGTGCGGGAACGCCGCGAGACCCTCGGCAACCACGGCCAGACCATCGTCCCAGAGCCCCAGGTCGCGCCGGACCCAGGCCCGGTCACGGGCGATGGCGAGCGCCACCTCCACGGCCACGCAGTCGCCGAGCGCCAACCGCGCCGCGACCGCGGCGACGGCGTTCTCGAGCCGGTCGTGGGCGCTGACCGGATCACCGATCTCCAGCTCGAGGTGGGCCAGCCCGGCCCAGGCCTCGGCCGCCGTCGGGTCGACGGCCACGACCGCCAGCAGGTTGTCCCGGGCCACGGGCAGGCCGAAACCCAACTGCCGGCGATCCGCCGGCAGGTCCGCATACATGTGCGGCCGCTCCCGCCGGTCGGTCCGTTCGGCCACGATCTGTTCGAATTGCTGCCACTCGGCCAGCAGGTCGGTCGTCCGCTGGCGCTGCGCGAGCTGCTGCGCCGGAGGCAGATCCATGAACGCCTCCAGCTTCGTGGCAAACGCCAGCGTGTCGGGCGCCGCCGGCGCCAGGCTGGAGGTGGTGCGCACGGCGACGGTCGTGCCCCGTGAGGAGGTGCAGCCGGGGCCGGCCAGCAGGGCGGCACCCGCGCACCAGGCAGCGATGCATAGGAAACGGTGGATCTTGATTCGTGTCATGCGGCTAGCCCCCCTCGAACCGCGGTGCGACCCGGCGAGAACACCCGATCAGTCTACGGCGCGGGTCCTGCCCGGACAACCGTCCGACCGTCCCGGTTGAGGAATCCCCCCCGATTTGTTATCTATGGGCCTTCCCGGGGCGGCCCGCGGACCCGCCCCCAGCCTGCCTCCGAACCACGGGATGGATCCATGCAGCACGACAAGATCGCCGTCGTCGACTTCGGCGGGCAGTATGCCCATTTGATCGCCACCAAGGTGCGGCGGGCCCGGGTGCTGGCCGAGATCCGCCAGCCCGAGGATCCCATCGAGGCCTTCGCCGGCTTCCGGGGCGTCATTCTCAGCGGCAGCCCCGCCCTGGCCTCCTTCGGCGAGGACTCGGACTGGAACAAGGGCATCCTCGACCTGGACCTGCCCATTCTCGGTTTCTGTTTTGGCCACCAGGAGATCGCCAAGCACTACGGCGGCACGGTGGTCAACGGCAGGCAGGAGTGGGGTCACGCCGACCTGCACATCCTGCGCGAGCATCCCCTGTACGCGGGCCTCGAAAAGGTCGAGCAGGTCTGGATGAGCCACTTCGATTCGGTGACCGCGGTGGGTCCGGACTTCGAGGAGCTGGGCTACAGCCTGCTGGGCGAGGGCGCCGAGCCTCACCGCTTCGCCGCCATCGGCAGCGACAAACTGCGCCGCTACGGCTTCCAGTACCATCCCGAGGTGGACGACACCCTGCACGGCGACGCGATGATCGCCAACTTCGTGCTGGGCATCTGCGGCTGCCGGCCCACCTGGACCATGGACAGCTTCGTCGAGGACCAGATCAGACAGATCCGCGCCCAGGTGGGCGACGGGTCGGTGTTCCTGCTGGCCTCGGGCGGGGTCGACTCGACGGTGGCGGCAAAGCTCTTCGCCGAGGCCCTGGGACCCGACCGCCTGCAGCTGCTGCACGTGGACAACGGCCTGATGCGCAAGGACGAGTCGGCCGGCGTGGTGCGCATGTTCGACGCGATGGGCCTGGGCAGGCACTTCCACTTCATCGACGCCACCGACGCCTTCCTGGCCGCGCTCAAGGGGAAGATCGAGCCCGAGGCCAAGCGCCGCGCCATCGGCGACACCTTCATCGAGGTCTTCGAGAGCGAGGCCCGGCGCCTGGGCATCAGCGACCACCTGCTGGGCCAGGGCACCATCTACCCCGACACCATCGAGACCGGCGGCACCAAGCGCGCCGACACCATCAAGACCCACCACAACCGGGTGCCCATCATCGAGGAGATGATCGCCGCGGGCAAGGTGGTCGAGCCCCTGGCCGACCTCTACAAGGTCGAGGTGCGCGAGCTGGGCGAGATGCTGGGCATTCGCCACGACATGATCTGGCGGCACCCGTTCCCGGGCCCGGGTCTGGGCGTGCGGCTGCTCTGCTCCGACGGCAGCATCAGCGATGCCGAGCAGCTTATGAAGATCGTGCCGGCGGTGGAGGCTGCCGCCGCCAAGGTGGGTCTGCAGGCGGCGCCGCTGCCCATCAAATCGGTCGGCGTGAAGGCCGACCTGCGCAGCTACGAGCACCCGGTGCTCTTCCACGGCCAGGCCGACTGGGCCACCCTGAAAAAGCTGGCCGGCTCGGTGTTCAAGAGCGTGGGCGGCCTGAACCGCGCCCTGTGGAACCTGACCGACACCATGCCCCAGAGCTTCCTGCCCCTGGCCGCGGGCATGAGCCGGGGGCGCCTGGACCTGCTGCGCGAGTGCGACCACATCGTGATGGAGGGCCTCCGGCGCCACGGCCTGTACGACCAGGTCTGGCAATGCCCGACGGTGCTGGTGCCGTTGGAGATCGACGGGCACGGCGAGGAGCTGTGCATCATCCGGCCCATCCGCAGCGAGCGCGCCATGACCGCGACCGCGGCCGAGCTGCCGGCGGCGCTGCTGGCCGAGCTGCGCCGGGAGATCCTGGCCCTGCCGGGGATCAGCGGCCTGACCTACGACCTGACCAGCAAGCCGCCCGGCACCATCGAATGGGAGTAGACCGGGCGCACACGACGGATCAGCCCCTGGGTTACCGCCAGATCTACGCCTTCTACTGGCCGCTGGTGCTGACCAGCCAGATGATGACGCTGGCCCATCCCATCATCAACCTGGCCCTGGGCCGCAGCGACGACGCCATCGTGCAGCTGGCGGCCTACGGCGTGGGTTTCGGGCTGGCGGTCTTCCTCAACTCGCCCCTGTTCCCGTTCCAGCAGATCGTCGCGGCCATGGGCACGGGGCCCCGGGCCCGGCGCGACCTGATCGTCAAGGGTCTGAGCCTGGGCCTGGCCATCTGCGCACTGGAGTTGTTGCTGGCGCTGAGCCCGCTGGGCGATTGGGTCTTCGGCGACCTGATGGGCTCGACGCCGGGGGTGGCCCAACTGGCGCAGCGCATCCTGCTGGTGCTGGCGCCCATTCCGCTGCTGTTGCCGCTGCGTTCGCTGGCCTGGGGCATCGTACTGCGGCACCGCAACACGCGGATCATCAGCCAGGCCACGGCCCTGCGCCTGGGCGTGCTGGCGGGAGCGGTGCTGGCGCTGGCCGGCCGCGGCAGCTGGCCGCCGGCGGTGGTCGGGGGCGCGGCCATGACCGCGGCGATCCTGATCGAGGCCGTCTACTCGGGTCTGCGGGCGCTGCGGCTGGTGCGCCGGGGCGCCGAGGGCATCGACGCCGGGACCGACGAGCAAGTCAGTTGGCGGCAGTTCTTCACCTTCATCGGCCCGCTGATGGTCAGCACCATCGCCTGGTCGGCCATGCGCCCGCTCTTGAACGCGGTGATGGGCCGCACCGTGGATCCGGACCTGGCCCAGGGCGGGTTGGGCTTCGTGTTCCCGCTGCTGATCCTCATGGCCTCGCCCCTGTGGGCCCTGCAGAACACGGCCCTGGTGCTGCTGCGCGACCGCCAGGACCTGCGCCGGCTGGCGCGCTTCACCGCCGCGGTGATCGCCGTCTTCGTGGCGCTGATCGGCGCCTGGGTGTGGACGCCCCTGCGCGGGGTGCTGCTGCTGGACGTCTTCGCGCTGGAGCCCGACAAGGCAGCCTACGTGGCGGGCGCCATCATGCTGATCCCCTACCAGCCCATCCCCATGGGCGTGCGTTCGCTGACCCAGGGCTTCCTGATGAACCGGCGCCGCACCGGCATCATCGCCCTGGCCAGCCTGGTCAAGACCCTGGTGCTGGTGGTGCCGGGGTTCTGGATCGTGGCCCGCGACCCGGCGGTCAACGGCGCATTGCTGGCGGTGGTGCTGATCATGATCGGCGGCTCGATCGAAACGCTCATCGTGGCCTGGCGGGCGCGGCGCCTGCACGGCGAAGGAGAACCATGAAGACCCCCTGGCACGATCATACCCTGGCCCGCGAACTGGACGTCGCCCTGGCCGCGGTGCGCGAGGCCGGCCTGCTCTGCCGCGAGGTGCAGGCGGCCATCGATCCCGGCGCCATGCAGAAGAAGGACAGGAGCCCCGTCACCGTGGCCGACTACGGCAGCCAGGCCCTGGTCTGCCGCTCGCTCGAGGCGGCCTTTCCCGCCGACCCGGTGATCGGCGAGGAGGACAGCGCCGAGCTGCGGCAGGTGCAGAACGCCGCGCTGCTGGCCCAGGTGGTCACGCGGGTGCGCGAGCGCGCGCCCGACGCCGACGTGGACGACATCTGCGCCTGGATCGACCGGGGCAACGCCCACCAGCACTCGCCGCGCTTCTGGACGCTGGATCCCATCGACGGCACCAAGGGCTTCCTGCGGGGCGAGCAGTACGCCGTCGGCCTGGCCCTCATTCTCGAAGGCGCGGTCGCCTGCTCGGCCCTGGCCTGCCCCAACCTGGGCCCGGCGCTGGACGGCGACCGGGGCGCCGGCACGGTGGTGATGGCCGTGCGAGGCCGCGGCACCTGGCAGCTGCCCATGACCACGGACGGCGAGGCCGTGCCCTGTCGGGTCAGCCCCGAGCCCAATCCCGCCCTGATCCGCTTCTGCGAATCGGTCGAGGCCGCCCACTCGTCCCACGACCACACGGCGCGCATCGCCGCGCAGCTGGCCATCCGGGCTCGGCCACAGCGCCTGGACTCCATGACCAAGTACGCCGTGGTGGCCCGCGGCGAGGCTGAGGCCTACCTGCGCCTGCCCCGCAACGCCGAGTACCGGGAGAAGATCTGGGACCACGCGGCCGGAGTGCTGGCGGTGACCGCGGCCGGCGGCCGGGTGACCGACATCCACGGTCGCCGCCTGGATTTCGGGCGGGGCAGCACCCTGGGTTCCAACCTGGGCGTCATCGTCAGCAACGGCTTTGTGCACGAGGCGATCCTCGCGGCCCTGCGCGAGCTGGGGATAGGCGAGGTCTAGGCACCGCCGCCGGGCGCGACCGGGGCGGGCGGCTACGGACAGCCCAGGCCCAGGGTCGACCGCAGTTGCCCGGCATCGCTGATGTTGATCACGTGGTCGAAGTTCAGGTCGGAGCGTACTGCGTAGGCCCCGAACAGGTCGTGGCTGAACATCCCACCGTCGGTGAGATTGACCCGCCCGTCACCGTCGATGTCCGGACTGTTGAAGCGGATGTCCAGCCCGGCGGTGGTGGCCAGGGCCATGCCGTTGACGTAGACCTGGATCAAGCCGCTCGTCCAGCCGCCCGCGCGCGGCGGCGCGACCCACACCGTCTGGCCGTTGGCGTCGGTGTCCCGGTCCGGCTGCGCGCCGGACCGGCCGCCGCAGGGCTGCAGGCCCGCCTCGCCGCTCTGCAGCCAGATGTCCTCGGCGGGAAAATTGGCGATGGGGAAGCCACCGTAATCCCTGAGGGTCAGCGTGATGGTCGCGTCCACGCGCTGGTTGGTCATCGAGTAGGCTTCGGTGAAGGCCGGCCCGCTGCCGTCCGGGTGCACCCTCAGCATCACGGGGCCATCCCAGGCCATGGTCACCGTCGAATTTTCCGGATCCGGTCCGCCATCCACCCCGGCCATGGCCGGCGAGAACGCAAGGGCCACCATCAACAAGAGCGAGGTCTTCACACCGATCCCCTTCGGCTGCGTCCGCCGGGCGCCGGACATCCTGAATGTCGCCTTTCAGGATACGGGTTCCCGCCGCCGGAGACAACCGTTTCAGGCCTTTCCCAGCAGCACGGCCGTACCCCTGGCCACGCTGTCGGCCGGTGAGACCTTCAGCTGCTCGTCCAGGACCATGCCGTCCGGCCCGATCACCCAGTGGCTGCGCACGACGCCGAAGTACTTCTTGCCGTACATGGACTTCTCGCCCCAGGCGCCGTACTTCTCCAGCACGGCGTGGTCCTCGTCCGCCAGCAGGTCGAAGCCGAAGGCCTCCTGGTCGTGCCATTTCCTGAGCTTGGCCACCGGGTCGGGGCTGAGGCCCAGCACGATGCCGCCGGCCCTGGTGATCGCGGCGAGGTTCTCACGGAACCCCTTGGCCTGGACGCTTCAGCCGCTGGTGGCGGCCTTGGGGTAGGCAAACAGCAGGACGGTCTTGCCCTGGAAGTCGGCGAGCTTGATCTGCTTGCCGTCCTGGTTGGGCAGGGTGAAGGCGGGGGCCTTCTGGCCGACAGCGGGCATGGCGCGTCTCCTTGTGGCTGGATCGGTTCGTATCTGCGATGATCGGCCCACAGGATAGTCCGGATCGGACGCGTGGACAACGCAGCGGAGGTGCCATGCACATCGTCATCGGCGGCGGACCGGCCGGCTTCTTCGCCGCGATCAGCGCGCGGCGCGAGGACCCGGCGACGCCGGTCGTCCTGCTGGAGCAGGGCGCCGAAGTGCTGCGCAAGGTGCGGGTTTCCGGCGGCGGACGCTGCAACGTGACCCACGCCTGCTTCGACCCCCGCGAGCTGATGGCCCACTACCCCCGCGGCGCCCGCGAGCTGCGCGGGCCCTTCCACCACTTCGGCCCCGCCGAGACCGTCGCCTGGTTCACCGACGAGGGCGTTGCGCTGAAGACCGAGGACGACGGGCGCATGTTCCCGGTCAGCGACAGCTCGGCCACCATCGTCGACGCCTTGACTGCCGCGGCCCGGCGGGCCGGGGTCGAGGTGCGGTTGCGCAGCGCCGTCGGTGCGCTGCGCCGCGAAGGCGACGGCTTCGCCTGCGAGTTGGCCGACGGCGCGCTCCTGCGGGCGTCCGGGGTGGTCCTGGCCACCGGCGGCCGCACCTCCGCCGGCGCCGGTCCCGGCGGCTACGACCTGGCGGCCGGCCTGGGCCACACCATCGTCGAGCCGATCCCCTCGCTCTTCACCTTCAAGTGCCGGGCGCCGCTGCTGGAGGGCCTGGCCGGGGTGGCGGCCGAGGTGCGGGTGGCCGCGGCGGAGCTGGAGGCGGCCGGTCCCCTGCTGATCACCCACAAGGGGGTCAGCGGCCCGGCGGTGCTGCGGCTGTCGGCCTGGGGCGCGCGCGCCCTGCACGGCCTCGGCTACGCCTTCGAGCTGACGGTGGACTGGCTGCCCGGTTCGGGCGACGCCGAGTCCGTGCTGCAGCAGAGGATCCGCAGCCACGGCAAGCGCGGCATCGCCGGCGACAACCCGACCGCCCTGCCGGCCCGCCTCTGGGCCGCGCTGGTGCGCACCTCCGGCATCCCCGAGCAGGGCCGCTGGGCCGACCTGGGCCGCGAGCCCCGGCAACGCCTGGCCGCGGCCCTGAAGGCCACCGTCCTGCCGGTCGCCGGCCAGACCCCGTTCAAGGAGGAGTTCGTCACCTGCGGCGGCGTGGCCCTGGGCGAGGTGGACTTCCGCAACATGGCCAGCCGTGTCTGCCCTGGGCTGCACCTGGCGGGCGAGGTGCTGGACGTCGATGGCATCACCGGCGGGTTCAACTTCCAGAACTGCTGGACCACGGGCTGGCTGGCCGGGCGGGGCCTGGTCGGTTGAGCCGTCAAGGGATTCACGCTTTCGTACTATTTTTCGATTGCAATCTGGATAATAATTGCCATATAATCCTCTCGGTTGTCAATTCAAGCTGGTTCTGGGGGAAATTTTCAACGGCATTCAGGAGGGGTCCGCATGAATAAGGTGTTGACGCTATTCATTTTGGCGGCATTGATCGCCCTGCCGGGTATGGCCTTCGCCACCACCGTGACTGGCGTGTACGGCGGCGCCGACTGCGACGGATTCCAGGTGACGGCACAGGTGCATTGGGGCTCGGCACTGACGGCGACGTTGTCGTACGTGGCGGTGCTGACCGACGACGGCGGCGTGCAGGTCGCCAGCGTCACCAGCAGCCAGGTGCTGAACAACCCCGGCGTGAACAGCAATCAGGAATACTGGTACATGGGGGCGTGGGGCCAGGAACTCTGTGGCAACTACACCACGACGGTCACCGTGAAGCTCGTGGCTCCCCTGGGCAACACCGGAGCCTTCGAGACGACGACCGCCGCCTTCATGGCCAGCTTCGTCTGCAACTGCCCGACTCGGGTCTGCAATTACACTCCGGGCTATTGGAAAAACCACGCGGAGAACTGGCCCGTCACCAGTTTGACCCTCGGCGGCGTCACCTACACGCAGACGCAGTTGCTGGCCATCATGGGCACGCCCGTGCGCGGCGACGCGACGATCATCCTGGCCTACCACCTGATCGCCGCCAAGCTGAACGTGCTCAGCGGCTCGGATGCCAGCATCAACGGCGCCATCACCGAAGCGGACAACCTGTTGATGGCTTACCCGTTGCGCAGCAAGCCCAGCGGCGCAGCCCGCGACATGATCCTTGACGTCAAGGACCAGCTTGCCGACTACAACGAATTGGAATGCCCCGACGGCCCGATCGACAACGGTGACAAGGCCCTGCCCGACGAGACCGACAGCAGCTGGGGCCAGCTGAAGGCCTCCTACCGGTAGCACGGCCTGCAAAGGCACAGATGCAGGGGCGGCGGATCTTTCCGCCGCCCCTTCTTCTTGGTGGTGGGCGGGACCCATGGCATTGGGGTAGGATGGTCCCATGCGCGCCACCCTGATCATCATCCTATTCCTCTTGCTGGCCGGTCCCGCCCTGGCGGTCAAGACCGACCTCATGGTCATGCGCAACGGCGACCGCGTCACCTGCGAGATCAAGAAGCTCGAGTACGCCAAGCTCACGGTCAAGACCGACGACATGGGCACCCTGTCCGTCGAGTGGGACAAGATCGCGCGCCTGACCAGTCCGATCGGCTTCCGGGTGCGCACGAAGGAGGGCGACACGGTCTACGGCATCCTGATCGAACCGAGTCGCGACAACCAGCTGGCGGTCCGCTGGTCCGAGCGGGTGACCGAACTGCCGATGGAGGAGGTCACCGGGCTCGAGCAGATCAAGTTCACCTTCTGGGACGCGGTGACGGCCGCGGTGTCCCTGGGGGCCTCCTACACCAAGGCGACGTCGGTTTCCCAGCTCAACTTCTCCACCAACGCCGACTACCGCGGCCGGATCTACGGCTACGGATTCGGCTTCGACTCCTACATCACGGACAAGGGCGACGACTCGCCCATCTACCGGCGCTGGGACGGGGACGTCTACCACTCGAAGCAGCTGAGCGGGCGCATCTGGTCGGACCTCTCGGTGGGCGGCCAGCGCAACGACGAACTCGGCCTGCGCCTGCGCCTCTTCGGCGGCCTGGGCGCGGGCTACCGGATCGCCGAATCGAACAATCTCTCGTTCCAGTCCAGCCTGGGCGTGAACGTGAACAACGAATGGGCCACCGAGGATTCGCCCCCCGAAGGCGGCTTCGAAGGCCGCTTCGGCCTCAGCTTCGCCATCTTCGCCTACGACACGCCCCGGACCGATGTCCGGGTCGATCTGGACGTCTACCCCAGCCTCACCATCGAGGGGCGCGTGCGCACCGAGGCCAACATCTCGGCCCGGCGCGAGGTGGCCAAGGAACTCTTCGTGGAGCTCAAGTACTACGAGAGCAACGACAACAAGCCACCGGCGGGGGCGGAGGCCACTTCGGACCGGGGGGTGGTGTTCTCGGTGGGGTGGAACAAATATTGAGCGGGGAGCCTGCATGAAACTCGCCCTGGTCCAACAGCACGCCGGCCCCGATCCCCGGGCCAACCTGGCCCGCGGCCTGGCCGCCGCCCGCCAGGCCGCCGAGGGCGGCGCCGACCTGATCGCGTTCGCAGAGCTGGCGTTCACCCGATTCTACCCCCAGGTGATCGCCACACCCGAATCCCACGCCCTGGCCGAGCCCATCCCCGGCCCCACCACTGCGGCCTTCGCCGCCCTGGCCCGGGAATTCGGCGTGGTGATCGTGCTGAATCTGTTCGAGCGCACCACCGACGGCCGCACCTGGGACAGCTCGCCGGTGATCGACGGCGACGGCACCCTGCTGGGCATCACGCGCATGGTCCACATCACCGAGTACGCGCACTTCCACGAGCAGGGCTACTACGCGCCCGGCGACACCGGCGCGCCGGTCTACGACACCTGGGCCGGGCGCATCGGCGTGGCCATCTGCTACGATCGCCACTATCCGGAGTACATGCGGGCGCTGGCCCTGGGCGGCGCCGAACTGGTGATCGTGCCCCAGGCGGGCAGCTTGGGCGAGTGGCCCGAAGGGCTATACGAGGCTGAGCTGCAGGTCGCCGCGTTCCAGAACGGCTACTTCACCGCGCTGTGCAACCGCGTGGGCCAGGAGGAGCACCTGACCTTCGCCGGCGAGAGCTTCGTGTGCGGGCCGGACGGGCGGGTGCTGACGAGGGCGGGCAGCGGAACTGACGAGACCCTGCATTGCGAGATCGACCTGGCCGATGCGGCCCGCTCCCATGCGCGGCAGCTGTTCCTGCGCGACCGTCGACCGGCGCTCTATGGAGCCTGGCTCGGCCGGGACTAGCTGAGCGCCCTTTGCACCACCGCGGTGTCGGTGTGCTGATGGAAGGTCACGATCCTGCCGCCGCTCAGCTTGTAGACATGCACCATCGGCGCGCGGAAGCCCTTGCCGGTGGCCTTGTAGACGCCGCTGTAGGTGCCCAGCACCACGACGGTATCCCCCTGCGCGACGTACTCGCCCGGCGCGGCTGCGAACCCGTCCCATTCGGTGCCCAGCTTCATGAACACGTTCTCCAGCACGGCGTCCGGGCCGATGTAGGTGCCGCTGTAGGGGAAGCCCTCCGCTTCGGTCCAACTGATCTTCGCATCGAACATGGCCAGCACCGCCGGGACGTCCCCGCGGGCGAAGGCGGCGTAGAGGTTGCGGATGATCTCGGTGTTGCTCGACATGGAATTCCCTCTCGTGGATTCACCGGCTGGTCGCAAAACGAAGGCCAGAAGGTAGATCGACCGGGCCCGGGGCGCCATGCCCCGAGCCCGGCCTTATTCTGCCCATAGCGGGGGACTATTGGTTGGGCAGAACTTCGGCGACCTGCCAGGGCCAGGTGGAGGTCACGACCAGATTGAGGCGGAAAGCCTCGCCCTTGTCGGTCAGTGAGCCGGTGGCGACGGCGAAGGCCGCCAGGTCGCTGGTCAGGCTCAGGTCGAAGGTCGCCACCGGGGTGGTCGTGCCCTGTGCGGCCACGCCGACGGTCAGGTTGGTCAGCATGATGGGCGTACCCTCGGCGGCGGAGGACTCGCCGAACGACAGGTCCAGGAACGGATCCAGCGCCGTGAACGTGGCGCCGTCCCAGAGGCCGACGTCCACCGCCGGGGCATCGGGCGAGGCGTGAACGACCCGCACCTGGGCCGCGGTGTCCATGCCGAACCCGTCACGGTAGGGCAGCAGGGTGAAGCCCGGGGTGTCGCCGCCGACGAAGCCGCTGGCGATGGCCAGGTAGCGCTCGCCCGCCATCAGATCCGGCGTCATCACGGTCGCGGCCAGGGCGCCGCCGGCGGCGACCCGCACGTCGAGGGTGTAGGCAGCCGGGGGCACCTGGACCGGGGGAGAGAGTTCGCCGAAGGACAGATCGTCCACCAGCACGGTTTCGGTGCCCCCGACGTTCACGTCCACAGCCGGCGCGTCGGGCGAGCCGTGCAGCACGTAGACCACCGGATCCTGGCGGAGCAGGCCGAGGGAGCCGTTGGGGCCCACCGCCAGCAGGCCGAACCCGTCGGCGGCGTTGGGCTGCGCGGCCAGCAGGCCGGTCGCGATCAGGAAGTACTCCTCGTCCGCCAGGGCGGGCGTGGTGAAAGCCGTCACCCGGGCCAGGGTGCTGCCGGCCCAGATGCCCACGTTCAGGGCCGAGCCGCTGGGCAGGGCCACACCGGCGGCGCCGGTCTCGGCGAAGCGGGCGAAGCCGGTCACCTCGGGCGAACCGTCATTGCCCACGTCCAGGGCCACGGTCGGGGCGTCGGCGCCGCCGTGGATGATGCGCACCGCGGCCATGCCGGCACCGGGCGTGGTGAAGTCCTCCACGTAGGGCACCACGCGGAAGCGGTCGTCGTCGTTCGAGCTGCCGAGCAGGCCCAGAGCCACCGCGGTGATGGTCACGTCGGCCGGGATGGTCAAGTCACCGGTCTCGTAGGCCGGGGCCGAGCCGGCGGCGGCGCCGGCGGCGCGCAGCTGGATGTTGTAGGTGCCCGGAGCCAGCTCCAGGTACGGGGTGGTCTCCAGGTAGGAGACGTCCGTCACCAGGGGCGTCGCCACGCCCTCGGCATAGATGTCCACGGCCGCGGCGTCGGGCGAGGCGTGCACAACCCGCAGCATGGCGCCCTCGCCCAGGTCCACGTTGGGGTTGGTGGGATCGTCGTCGTCGGAGCAGCCGGAGGCGAAGGCGCCGATCGCCAGCAGGGCCAGCATCAGCAGCAGCTTGTTGGTCAGGTTCTTCATGGTTCTCTCCCCTATGTCCAGGTTCAGCGGGGCCCGCCCGCGTCGAGCAGGCCCCGACGTTGGTTTGCTAGATGTTCTGCGGGATCAGCACGGTGTCGATCACGTGGACCACGCCGTTGCTGGCCCCGATGTCGGTCTTGATGACCGTGGCATCGTTGATCTTCACGCCGTGCTCGGCGTTGATGGCGACGGTCTGGCCCTCGAGGGTCATGGCCGAGGTCAGCTTGACCACGTCGGCGGCCATCACTTTGCCGGCGACCACGTGGTACAACAGGACCTGCTTCAGCTTCTCGGGCTGGGCGAGCAGGGCCTCGACCGTGCCGGCGGGCAGCTTGGCGAAGGCCTCGTCCGTGGGCGCGAAGACCGTGTACGGACCCTCGGCGCCCAGCGCCTCCTCGAGGCCCGCGGCCTTGATCGCGGCCACCAGGGTGGTGAAGCCGGCCTCTTCGGCCAGGGGCACGATCGCAGGCGCGGCCGCGGCCTGACCCTCGGTCTTGGTGCCGCAGCTGCCGGCCTGGGCAGTCAGGGCCGGACCGGTCAGGGCCACGATCATCGTGAGGGCCGTCAGGGTGATTCGGTTGCGCATGGCAGTTTCCTTTCGACAATCGGTTCGGTATCGGTTGCCGATCTATGCCCAGGGGATCCGGAAACCGGATTCCTCGCTGTCGGCCTCGGGTAGGACCACAAGCGCCCTGTGGCCTCAATCTAATCGATGTATAGTGATATGTCAAGCATTTATTTCTACATTATCTATACACAGCTCCAGGCGTACGCTTAGGTCATGTGTTAGTCACTGCCATTATATGAGTTAGCGGATTCCGGCGAGCTCGCGATCGAGATCTTCCGCCCGGCTCACCACCTGGGCATCGATGGAGGAGAGGGTCGCCTGGTAGCTGGGCACGGCCTGCCCCCCGGCCAGGATGGGCAGCCCCGCGCCCACGAAACGGCGCAGCAGGCGCAGCTGCTCCATGGTGGCGGGATCCGCCGCCGGATACACCAGGCTCAGCAGCACGGCGCGAGCTTCGCTCTGCTGCACTGCGGCGGCAATCTCCTCGGCCGGCAGATCGGGCCCCAGGTAGAGCACGTTCCAGCCGGCCTCCGCGGCCTGGGAAGCGGCCATCAGCGCCCCCAGTTCGTGCCGCTGGCCCGACGGCGTGGTCACCACCAGCCCCGGCGCCCCGGGCGAGGCCGCGTGCCCTTGGCCGAGGCCCGCCACGAAAGCCTTCACCATGGCGGTGGCCATGTGCTCGTGGGCGACGCGCAGGTCACCATTGCGCCAGCGATCGCCGATCTCCACCAACAGAGGCTGCAGCAGATCCCGGCGCAGCACGGGCCGGCTCAGGGATACCGAGGCCCTGGCCAGCAAGCCCTCCAACTGGGGAGCATCCAGGTCGGCGACCGCCTGCAGGGCCGCGCCCAGCAGTTCGTCGATTTCCGTAACCGAGGGCAGAGGCCGCGGCACCGGCGGCAGCTTTGCCACTTCGGCAGCCAGCTTGTCCAGCTCCGTCAGGGGCAGGTTGGCGATGTCGCCGATGCGGTGCCCGTGGTCGGTCAACCGGTTCAGGAGCTGAAGCTTGTGGATGTCGGCGTCGGAGTAGAGGCGCCGCCCGGTTTCGGTGCGGCCGGGATTGACGGCGTGGTAGCGGCGCTCCCAGGCCCGCAGCAGCAGCTGGCTGATGCCGGTGCGCCGCGAGACCACCGCGATGGTGTGGCGCGCCCCCGTCGCCGCCGAGTCCGGTCGCTGATCACTCATGGTTGTTTCGCCTTCCGGTCTTCGGGTCGTGGCGGGTGCGTTGCCAGGGTCGGATAATGATTGTATAATGTTTGTCGATATTCATGGCAAGCACAATTCCCGACCGGCCTCGCCCGCGGCCCCGAAAGCGACCCATGGGACTGCACGAATTCGTCTGCGAGCAACGGGTATCCCACCCCCGCGAGGCGGTCTTCGCCTTCTTCGCCCAGCCCGGCAACCTGGCCCGGATCACCCCGCCCTGGCTGGGCTTCCGCATCCTGACCCCGCCGCCGCTGGCCATGCGCGAGGGCGCGCTCATCGACTACGAGCTCCGCCTGGGCCCCTGGCCCACCCGCTGGCGCACCCTGATCACCGCCTGCGAGCCGCCCCATCGCTTCGTGGACGAACAGCTGGCCGGGCCCTACAGTTTCTGGCACCACACCCACGAGTTCGTGGACGAGGGCGAAGGCACGCTGATCCGCGACCACCTGCGCTACGTGCTGCCCTGCGGTCCGCTGGGCGATCTGGTGCACGCGCTGGCGGTGCGCCGGCAGATCGCCGGCATCTTCGCCCACCGCCGGCGGGTGATCGACGGGCTCTTTCCGGGAGGCGAACGTGAGCGCAGCCAAGCAGCCGACGTCTGAGATCAGGGTCGGCGTCAGCCACTGCCTGTTGGGTGCCAACGTGCGCTACGACGGCGCCCACGCCCGCGACCGCTACCTGACCGACGTCCTGGCCGAGCACTTCACCCTGGTGCCGGTCTGCCCCGAGGCCGAGGTGGGCATGGGCATCCCCCGCGAGACGGTGCGCCTGGAGGGCGACGCCGCGGCGCCGCGCATGGTGGCGCCGAAATCGGGCGCCGACTGGACCGACCGCATGAACGCGTACTCCGCGCGCCGCGTGCGCGAGCTCGCCGCCGACGACCTCTGCGGTTTCGTGTTCAAGAAGAACTCGCCCAGCTGCGGCGTCTTCCGGGTCAAGCTCCACCCGGAGAAGGGCATGCCCCGGCGCGACGCGCGCGGGCTGTTCGCCGCCGAGTTCGCCGCCCGCAATCCGCTGCTGCCGATCGAGGAGGAGGGCCGCCTCTGCGACCCGGTGCTGCGCGAGAATTTCATCGCACGGGTCTTCGCCCTGCACCGCCTCAAGGCGCTGTTCGCCGGGCGCTGGAAGCGCGGCGACGTGGTGGCCTTCCACACCCGCGAGAAGTACCTGCTGATGGCCCACAGCCCGAAGCACTACAAGCTGCTGGGGCAGTTGGTGGCCGCGATCGCCGAGCACACGCCGGCCGCCTTCCGCGACCTCTACTTCGAGGGGTTCATGACCGCCCTGGCTGTGCACGCCACGCCGCGGCGCCACGTCAACACGCTGCAGCATCTGGCCGGCTATCTGAAGACCTTGATCGGGGATCGTGAGCGGCGGAGCATCATGGCGCTGATCGAGGACTACCGGGCGGGGCTGGTGCCGCTGGTGGTGCCGATGACGCTGCTGCGCCACTACATCGAGCTGCACGAGGTGCCCTACGTGGGCGAGCAGACCTACCTCAACCCCCATCCCCGGGAGCTGATGCTGCGCAACCACGTCTAGGGCGTGTCCTGCCCCGGGGGCTCGGGCGCGCCGTACATGCGCTCGATCAGCTCGTGGTACTTCTCGGCGATGACCTTGCGCCTGACCTTCAGGGTGGGCGTGATCTCGCCCGTCTGCATGGAGAACTGCCGGGCCACCAGGGTGAAGCGGCGGATCTTCTCGAACGGAGCCAGGCTCAGCGACTGCTCGCGGATGCGGCGGCGGTAGAGCTCGATCACCTCGGGCAGGCGGATCAGCTCCTCGTGGTCGGCGAAGGCCAGCTTCTTTTCCCGCGCGAACTCCAGCAGCGACTCGAAGGCCGGCACCACGATCGCGGCGATGGCCGAGCGCCGGTCGCCGATCACCGCCAGCTGGTCGATGTAGTGGTCCTTGCCCACGATGGACTCGATGCGCTGGGGCGCCACGTTCTTGCCACCGGAGGTGATGATCAGGTCCTTGATGCGGTCGGTGATCACCAGGTAGCCGTCCGGGTCGAGGTGGCCGATGTCGCCGGTGCGGAACCAGCCGTCGCTGAAGGACTCGCGGTTGGCCTCCGGCTTGCGGTAGTAGCCCTCGGTGACGTTGGGGCCGCGGGCCAGGACTTCCCCCTCGTCCGAGATGCGGATCTCCACGTCGTCGATGGGCCGCCCCACGGTGCCGAACCGGAAGGCCCCCGGCGCATTGCAGGTCAGCATGGGCGCGGTCTCGGTCAGACCGTAGCCCTGGCAGATCAGCAGGCCCACCGAGAGGAAGAACTCCTCGACCTCGCTGGAGAGGGCGGCGCCGCCGGAGGAGAAGAAGTTCTTGGGGCCGCCGACGGCGTCGCGGATGCGGCGCAGGACCAACCGGTCCGCCAGCGCGTGCTGCAGGCGCAGCCCCGTGCCGACCGGCGTGCCGGCGTAATGGGCCGTCCACCAGCGGTGCCCGACGCCGATGGCCCAGCCGAACAGGCGCCGGCGCAGCGGCGGCGCCGCCTCGACCCGCGCGTGGATCGCCGCATGTACCTTCTCGTACAGGCGCGGCGCCGAGACCATCACCGTGGGCCGGGCGTCGGCGATCGCCGTGACCACCTGCCGCGGATTGGAGAGGATGGTGTTGGACGCGCCCTTGAGGAAGACGTAGGCCGACCAGGTGCGTTCGTAGGCGTGGCTCAGGGGCAGGAAGCACAGGGAACGGTCGTCCGGCCCCACGCTGAAGCGCGTGTCGATGGTCGAGTACTGGTTGACGAAGTTGCGGTGGCGCAGCATCACGCCCTTGGGCTCGCCGGTGGTGCCGGAGGTGTAGATGATCGCCGCCAGGTCGTCGGCCGTCGCTTGTGCGCGGCGCCGCGCCAGTTCCGCGGCCGCGGCGGGCTCGACCGGGCGGGACTCCAGGTCCGCCAGCGCGCACAGCCGGCCGTTGGCCGCCGGCAGGGACGGATCCATGGTGACGATCCACTGCAGGTCCGGGCAGGAGCCGACGATCTCCAGCGCGGCGTCGCGCTCGGCCGCGGTGCCGGCGAACAGGACCTTCAGCCCCGAGTCGGCCACGATCAGGCCCGCCTGCTCGGCGGTGCTGGTGGCGTAGATGGGCACGGACACGGCCCGGATCGAGAGCGCCGCGTAGTCGGCGATGATCCACTCGGGCATGTTGGGCGCGAAGATGCCCACGCGCTCGCCCGGCTGCACCCCCAGCGCGACCAGGGCCGCGGCCAGGCGCTCGATGCGGGCGGCCATGGTCCCGTAGGTCGTCTCCAGCCAGCGGTCGTCCTGCTGGTGGCGCATGGCGACGGCGGCGGGCCGCTCGGCCGCGGCGGCTAGGATCTCCAGGGCGATGTTGCGCATGGGGGCTCCGCTGGTGGAGGGCGGCGGGGTGACCCGCACAGCATAAGCGCGCGGGCCGACGGCTCCAAAGACAATATCCGGTTAACCCTCCGGGCGGGAATCCGGGCCCGGGGGCAGGGAATGTCCGCTCCGGGTCCAAGCGGCCGGCGGTTGGCCCGCGACGACGCGCCGAAGGCAACTATAATGTTGTTATACAATAAGTTAAATAGAAACAAGCCCCCGTTTCTTCCCGGAGAAACCGGAAGCCGCCCACCCCGCCCCGCGACGCCAAAAAATATTCCTGCCCGCAGCCCTTGCCGATCGCAATGGACTGGATTATCGTTTTCATCCCTGAGCGCAGCCAAATCGAACATTTGGTACGCCTACCCCACTTACGGCGATTTTTATTGCGCTTGCGTCGTTTTTTTGGTAGGATTGACATCGATTGATGGTCAATCCCCATAAGAACCCGTGCGGACGGATGATCCGCATAACTGGAGGGAATCATGCGCCGCTTGCTCCTGCTTTCTCTGTTCCTGATGCCGGTCCTTGTGCTGCCGAATCCGGCGGCCGCGACCGAGTTCGAAGAAGTTGTCTTCAGCGGCGGCTGCCTCGAGTGGAACGCCGAACTGCTGGTGCACTTCCGCATCGGCATGACCGAGGCTGACGTCAGCTACGAGGTGAGCCTGGCCGACACCGACGGCAACGTGATCCTGACCACTGCCGGCAACGCAGTGGTGACGGACGACGACGGTGACCGCTACGGCACCCTGCTGCTCGCCGGGACCTGGGACGAGATCACCGAGGAGATCATCGAGCTCTACGGGCTTTACAACGTCCAGGGCACCTTCACCCTCTACGTGCCTTGGCTGGATCACGTCTTCACGTACGTGTACCAGGATGCCACGGCTGTCGAGTGCGCCGTGGTCCCCAACGCCGATGTGGCCTGGGGTGAATTCAAGAGCCAGTACCGGTAAACGGATCCCGCCACTCGGGGCCGGTAGACGGCGGGGCTTCTCCGGAAGCCCCGCCCGTTTTTTTGCAGGGGACTCGTCCCCGTCCGCCAAGCGCAGGTGGAACTCCCGCGTCTGAACCGCTACTATCGGGGTGATGCGGCAGCGGCCGTGACGCGCCCTGCCGGAAGGAGAACCTGCATGTGCCTCGGCATCCCCGGCCGGATCAGCGCCCTGCTCGACGGCGGCCTGCTGCGCATGGGCACGGTCGACTTCGAGGGCGTCAGCCAGGCCGTGTGCCTGGCCTACGTCCCGGAGGCCGGCCCCGGCGACTACGTGCTGGTGCACGCGGGCTTCGCCATCAGCCAACTGGACGAGGCCCAGGCCCGCGAGACCCTGGCGGCGCTGCACCAGCTGGCCGACCTGCGCGACGCCGACGAAGCAGCGGGCCGCCCATGACCGCCTGAGGAACCGGACGTCGTTCCGGAACAACAGCGAAAATCAGCCGGCAGCGCTCAGCAGGGCGCTCTTGAGCCCCCCGTCGGCCGGCTTGGCGCCGAACCAGACGGTCCACAGGGCCTCGCTGAAGGCCGCCTTCTCGATGATGCCGCTGATCTCGCCGTTGAGCATCACCGTCAGCCCGCTGGTGGGGCAGTAGTCGAAGATGATGATGTCGCCCTGCTCCGCGTCACGGGTGAAGTAGCCCTCGAACATGGCCAGCTCATCCGCGAAGGGCGTCATGTCCTCGTAGTTCTTGGCGATGACTTCGGTGAAGGCCTTGATCAGCTTCTCGCGGCTGAAGCTGCGGCGCAGGTCCATCTGCAGGCGCTTGGCGGCCTTGACGGTGATCAGGCCGGCGGCCTTGTCGGCGCCCAGGTCCGCCTCCGGCGCCACGTAGGAGACGATGGTGTAGACATCCACCTTCATGACCGTCTTTTCCCGCAGGCCGGTGCCGGTGGCCTTCAACTCCACCTGCTGGCCGTTGCACCCGGTGGTCACCACGTCCGGATACTCGACGTTGGTCTTGGACTCGGTGATGGCCGAGGCCGCCAGGGGCCAGGCCAGGGTCAGGATCAGGGCCGGCAACAAGAGGCTGACGAATCTCCGCATGGCATTCACTCTCCCGGGTCGGGGTGGTCGGGATCCGCGCAGGGCGTGGGCGCCAGCTTAGCGCGCCGACGCGCGGCCGACAAGCCGGAACGAAAGGGGGCCGCCGGCGGCCGCTTGTCCGCGGCGGCGGCCGGGCGTACTATCGCCGGGCGCCCGTCCCCGTCCCCAACCCGGTGGTCCCCCATGTCCAACCTCTCGGTCGTCCTGGTCACGCGCAACGAGGAGCACAACCTGGACCGCTGCCTGGGCAGCGTCACCTGGGCGGACCAGATCGTGGTGGTCGACTCGTTCAGCAGCGACGGCACCGTGGCCAGGGCCCGCGCCTACACCGACCAGGTCTTCCAGCACGAGTACCCCGGCTACAGCCGGCAGGTCGAACGGGCGATCGGCTACGCCACCGGCGACTGGATCCTGATCCTGGACGCGGACGAGGAGGTCACCCCCGCGCTCGCCGACCAGATCAGGGGCGTGATGGCCGCCTGGACCGGCGCCGCCGACCAGCCCGCGGGCTTCCGGGTGCTGCGCCGGGTCCAGGCCTTCGGCCGCTGGATCGGTCACGGCGGCTGGTACCCCGACTGGCAGTTC
Source organism: Candidatus Krumholzibacteriia bacterium (assembly GCA_963848505.1). GTDB lineage: Bacteria > Krumholzibacteriota > Krumholzibacteriia > LZORAL124-64-63 > LZORAL124-64-63 > JACZKN01. The sequence continues at coordinate 242,258 of CAWKEB010000001.1, forward strand.
CGCCTCTTTCGCCGCGACCGGGGCCGCCCCCACCACCAGGAGGTGCACGGCGCCTACACCTGCGACGGCCCGATCGGGCAGCTGGACGGCGGCCTCAACCACTACACCTACGACCACGTCTACGCCTACGTGGCCCGCATGAACGACTACTCGTCCCTGGACGTGACCAACAAGCTGGCCCGCGACCCGGCGGCCACGGTCGGCTGGCCCAAGCTGATCTTCAACCCGCTGTCGGCGTTCCTGCGCATGTACGTGGCCAAGGGCGGCTGGCGCGACGGGGCGGCCGGCTTCTGGCTGGCCCTGCTGACGGCCATGAATTCCCAGCTGACCTACCTGAAGCTCTGGGAATGGCGGCTGCGCGAGGGCGAACAGGGCGACCGCCGGCCGCCGATCCGCGCTGCCGAGGTCACCGCGGCCAAGCTGCGGTCCTGAGCCGGGCGCCCTTGAATCCGCCCGGCGCCGCTACCATATTAATGCGGTAGGCACACGTCACCAAAGGAGACCTCGATGCACAAGGCAAGCATCACGCTGCTGAACGCGGCCGTGGCCGACGAGCTGGCCGCCGTCCACCAGTACATGTACTTCCATTTCCACTGCGACGACCAGGGCTTCGACCTGCTGGCGATGCTCTTCAAGCGCACCGCCATCGACGAGATGATCCACATCGAGAAAATCGCCGAGCGCATCCTCTTCCTCAAGGGCGAGGTCGAGCTGGTAGCCGCCGATCCGGTGGAAAAGATCACCGATGTGACCAAGATGCTGGAGAAGGCCTGCGCCATGGAGGTAGGCAGCGCCAAGGACTACAACCGCATGGCCAACGAGTGCTCGGCCAACGCCGACTCGGTCTCCAAGAAGCTGTTCGAGGAGCTGGTGATGGACGAGGAGCGCCACTTCGACCAGTACGACACCGAACTGGACAACCTCAAGCGCTTCGGCAAGGAGTACCTGGCCCTGCAGTCCATCGAGCGCAGCCGCAACCGCGGCGCGGGCGGACCGCCGGCCTAGTCCCCGCCCCGCCCCCGCGGCACCAGCATGGCTCCGCGGACCAGGAACACGAACGCGCCCTGGTCCGCGGGGTCGGGCTGATCGCGCCAGACCGCGCCCACGTCCCGGTGGGTCAGCAGCCGCAGGGCCAGATCCCCCGCCAGCACGTCCTGCAGCAGCGCCACCTGCGCCGGGTCCGTGCCGGGATCGCGCAGGAAGACCACCTGTTCGCCCGGCCGGATGCCCGCCTGCACGATGGCGCGGCAGGCCAGCCGCGACACCTCCTCCTTGAAGACCAGGCGATGCACGGGGCGCCCGCTGGGATGGCGGGCCTCGCGCTGGTAGAGGGTCGCACCCAGCGCCCCGACCGCCAGCAGGACCGTCAGCAGCACCAGCGTCGGGCGCGACGGTCCCCGTTCGGGGTACAGCAGCGCCACGGCGGTCAGCACCAGGGCCGCAAACGGCGCGTAGACGTAACGGGGCACGGCGTGGTCCCCGGTGATCAGCGCCGGCCCGAGCGCCAGCAGCCCCAGCCCCAGGCAGCCGGCGGCGAAGCGGCGGCGATCCGGCCGCACCGCCTGCACCGCGGCGCCCCACAGCCCCCAGGCCAGGGTCCCGGTCAGCAGGCCGGCGGTCGAGGTCAGGGTCGCGTCGCGCAGCAGCGGACCCGGGGTCAGCAGCCAGGCTCCGAACACCAGGAAGTCGCGCGGGACGTGGGGCAGATCGATGGCATAGTCGCCGGTGGTGCCGAAATCGCGGGCCACCTGCAGGGCTGCCCAGATCCCCAGGAGCGCGAGCGCACCCAGGCCGGCGGTGGCCGCCGAGCGCAGCCGACCCTCGCGCACGAGGCTGAAGGCGAAGAACACCACCACCAGCAGCCCCGCCTCCTTGCTCAGCACCGCCAGGGCCGCCAGGCCCAGCGCCGCCCGGCGCGCGCCGGGCGTGGCCGCCAGCCACCGCTCGACCGCGGCCAGGGCGAAGAACGTGCCCAGCAGCTCGACCGCTCCCGTGCCCCAGGCCAGGCTCTCGAAGGCGGACGGCGCGGCGGCAAAGAGCAGGCCGGCGGTGATCCGGCCGTGGTGATCGAGGCCGCCATGACCGGCGATCCGCGCCACCAACAGTGCCGAGGCGGTGTGCAGGGCCAGGCGGGTCAGGGCCCAGGGCCAGGCGGTCAGACCGAAGAGCGGCAGGAACAGGGACCAGTACAGCTGGTAGCTGAGGGGGCGCAGCAGACCGCCACGGGCGGCCAGACCTGCGGCATCGCCCAGGAAGACCCAATCGTCGTGGAACCACCAGGCGCGCAGCACCGGCAGGTGGCCCACGACCGCCACGGCGACGATGGGCAGGACGAACTCGAGTCGGCGGCGCATGCGGTGATTCCTCCGGCGGATACGGACCGCCTGCCGGCCCGGTCGGGCGAGGGTAGCGCCTCGGGCGCCGTCGGCGAAGCGGCAATCGCCAGGCGGCGGGACAAACAAAAAGGAGCCCCGCCGGGGCGGGGCTCCTGACCACTGCTGTGGGTTCGTCCTACCAGCGGCCGCCGCCACCGCCGCCGCCGCCACCGTAGCCGCCGCCGCCGCCGCCGCGGCCACCGCGGCTGCCGCCACCACCGCCGCCGCCGCCGCCGGTGCGACGATCCTGAGCCTCGTTGACCCGCAGGGTCCGGCCGCCCATCTCGGCGCCGTCAAGGGCCTGCATCGCGGCCATGGCCGCGTCGTCGTCCATCTCCACGAAGCCGAAGCCGCGGGGACGACCGGTCTCACGATCGTTGATCAACGCCACCGAGAGCACGTTGCCGTGCTTGCTGAACAGCTCGTGCATGTCGTCGTCGGTCACGTCGAAGGGCAGGTTACCCACATAGAGCTTCTTCATTGCCAACTCTCCACTTGACGGCGGTGCCGTCCAAATTCAAGCCCCTGACAGGATTTCCGGCCAAATCCGGGAAACCCCACGGGCTCTGCACAAGTCCGGCCGCTGCCGGACCCCATTCCCCGCGCTGGGGAATCTCCAGGCCCGGCCGTGGCCGGGCACGCAATTCCGGTGTGATGGCGCCCTCGGGCGCACGGTCCACCCCCTCAGGAACCAGCGAAAATGGTAGCTTTGGCGACACTTCTTGTCCAGTGGGAAGTGGACCAGGAGCCCCCCAACCCCGGGTTCCGGCAGTATCCCATTGCTATCGTGCCGCCATCTGTGGTATGACTCACGTCACGAATATCTATCGTCTAGGATTATTGCGGTCCGTCCAGCCTGGGGAACATCGCCCGGGCAGGAGGTCCGTCCCCACGAACATCGGAGGCCGCCATGCAGGCCGAGCCCGCCCGCCTTGCCGTCCCCCCCGCAGGCATCTTTGCCGCCTTGGAACCCCACCTGCGTCCCCGGCTCGAGGTGACCCGGCACCTGCACAACCATAGGGCCGGCCACGTCTACTGCGTCGAGGGCGATTCCGCCGACACCGTCACGCTGATCCTCGAAGGCGCGGTCAAGCTGACCCGGGCCGGCGAGCGGGGCGATCCCCAGGTCCTGCGGCTGCTGGGCCCGGGCGGCACCTTCGGCCTGCGCCCGGTGCTGGCCGGTGACACCTACGCCGTCTCGGCCATCGCCCTGTCCGACTGCCGAACCTGCACCTACCCCGCCCGGGCCGTGGTGGAACTGCTGCGCGCCTCACCTCCCTTCGCAGCCGAAGTGATGGCCCATCTGGCGCGGGAACTGCGCTACTCCGAGGACATGCTGATGGTGCTGACCCGGCGGCCGGTGAAGCGCCGCATCGCCGACGTGCTGCTGCTGCTGCACGGCGAGCCCGTACCCGGGGAAGACTGGGCGCCGTTCATCGGCATCCGGCTCAAGCGCAAGGAGATGGCCCAGATGGTGGGCACGACGCCTGAGACCCTCTCACGCACCCTGGCCGAATTCGCACAGCAGGGTCTGATCAGCCTGGACCGGCGGCGCATAGCCCTGCGCGATGTCCAGGGGTTGGAGCAGGTGGAGCGCGAACCGCGGCCTTAGTCCGCGGATACTTTGCGCAAATGTTGACGTGGATCATTTTCTCGAGCGACGGGCTGGTTTACGCTGGATCCCTGTCCCCAGGGGGATGCGGTCGTTGCGACGGCCGCCGGACGGGACGCCCTCCTCGGTGCCGGGCACCGGGGAGGGCCGTTTTTTTGACTTCTTTCGGGGACACGGCGCCGCCGGGGGCGGACGAAGCGTACGCCCAGGTGCAGTGCCGGCGGGGGCGGCGCCGGGGCCAGTCTCAGCGCAACATGTTGTTAATAAACACATTAAATGATAATCAGGCAGTCCAGGCATCACCTATGCATCCAGGAGCCCAGCGCGGATCAACCCACGGACCCACGGCGAAAGGACTCCACCATGAAACGCGAAACCAGGACCATCGGCAGCGCCCTCGGCCTCGTCTGCGTCTGCAGTCTGATCGCGGCGATCAGCGGGATCATGGCGCCGGCGGACGCGGCGGCCGCCCTGCGCATCCAGGCTGCGATCAACGCCCCGGTCCGGGCCGGGATCGTCATCAGCGACGGTCCGCGGCTGTGCAGCATTCCCAAGCCGATCGAGCGCCGCACGGTGGTCGTGCGGGACTGCGACTGCCGTCACGGGCGGAGCGACCGGGTCGTGGTCGGCCACAAGCACCGGCGGCATGAGCGGGACCGCCAGGTGTGGGTGCCCGGCTACTGGCAGCAGGTCTCCCCGCGCACGGCGCGCTGGGTCCCCGGTCACTGGGAACGCAGCTGACGGCACCACGGGCAGATGCCCCGAGGCCCCGGCCACCTGGCCGGGGCCATTTTTTCGGCCTCCAACCGGATACGGTTGCAGTTTTCCGCAATCAAATCCGCACCGCCGTGCTATATTCCGCCCCGCCATGCCCCTACCCTGCCACCTCCGCACCAGGAGCCTTTCCATGCTGCACTTGAGCCGCCTCGCCGCCGTCGGTCTGCTTCTGTGCCTGGCCCTGCCGGGCCTGGCCGCGCCTGCCGCCCTGAATCAGGGCGTGCCGCCGACTCCGTTGGAGACTTTTCTGCCGGGCGCCGAATTCGCCGCGGGCCTACCCACGCTGCAGGACGTGACCGGGGTCGCGCCGACCGAGCGGCCGCTGCGTCCGGACGAGGTGCTGGCCTGGTTCAAGGCCCTGGCCGATGCCTCGCCGCGGGCCAGGCTGGTGGAGTTCGCGCGCACCCACGAAGGCCGGCCGCTGGTGTACCTGGCGGTCTCGGACGAGGCCACCATCGCCGACCTGGACGCTTTCAAGGCGCGGCACACGGCGCTGCTGGACCCGCGCACAGGCACCAAGCCCGACGTCCAGGACAAGCCGGTGGCCTGGATGGCCTACGGCATCCACGGTGACGAGCTGAGCAGCACCGACGCAGCCGCCCTGCTGGCCTGGTGGCTGGTGGCGGGCGAGGACCAGCGGGCGCGCGAGCTGCGCGACGGCCTGCTGGTGCTGATCGATCCCTGCGAGAACCCCGACGGGCGCACCCGCTACCTGGCCCAGATCACGGCCTTCGCCCACCGTACGGCCAATCCCGACCAGGACGACCTGTCCCATCGCGCCGTCTGGCCCTGGGGCCGGGGCAACCACTACCTGTTCGACATGAACCGCGACTGGTTCACCATGGTGCACCCCGAGAGCCGGCGCTCGGCGGAGATCGGCGCCTGGCTGCCGCAGCTGTTGGTCGACAGCCACGAGATGGGTGCCAACTCCACCTACCTGTTCCCGCCGGCCCGCCACCCGTTCAACCCGCTGCTGCCGGCGAACACGGACAAGTGGGAGCGGCCGTTCTCGGCCGATCAGGCCGCGGCCCTGGACCGGCGCGGCTACCCCTACTTCTCGGGCGAGTGGAACGAGGAGTTCTTCCCGGGCTACGGCTCGTCCTGGGCTTCGTACCTGGGCACGGTGGGCATCCTCTACGAGATGTCCCGCACCAGCGGCACCATGGTGCGCAAGCAGGGCGGCACCCTGCGCACCTTCGGCCAGGCGGTCGAGCACCAGCTGACCTCGTCCATCGCCAACCTCGAATCCCTGCTGGCAAACGCCGACGAGGTGCTGGCCGACCAGGTGGCCGCCCGCGCCGCCATCGTCGAGGCCGGGCGCAAGGGCCCGGTCCAGGCCTGGATCTTCCCGCCGAATCCGCGCCACCGGGAAAGGACCGAGGACCTGGGCGCCCTGCTGGCCGCCCAGGGCATCGAAGTGCAGACGCTGGCGCAGTCATTCGACGCCGGCGACCTGACGGACGCGCGCACCGGCGAGCGGGGCAAGCACCCGCTGCCCGCGGGCACGCTGCTGGTGCGGCTGGACCAGCCCTCGGGGGCGCTGGCCCGGGTGATCCTGGATCCACACGTGCCCATGGAGACCGTCTTCTTCCGGGACGAACGCGAGTACCTGGAGAAGGGCAAGGGCAGCCGGCTCTATGACACCACGGCCTGGTCCCTGGCCCTGAGCCGCGGCGTCCCCGCCTACTGGACCGGCAAGGTGCCGACCGGCGACTGGCAGCCGTGGGCACCGGCGGTCGCGGCGGCCGACAGCTGGCAGCCGGCGGCCGACTGGACCTCGGTGATCTTTGGCGGCGATGCCCCGGCGTCCCAGGCCGCCCTGGCCGAACTGCTGCAGCGCGGAGTGACCGTGCGCATCGCGGCCAAGCCGTTTGCCATGGGCGGATCCGACTTCGAGCGCGGCGCCTTCGTCGTGCGGCGGGAGGGCAACGCCGGGGACACGGCCGTGGTGATGGCCGAGGTGGCGGCGCGGCACGGCCTGCGGCCGGTCGCGGTGACGACCTCGCGGCCCGACGGCGGCCCCGACCTCGGCGGCAGCGAGTTCGACGTGCTGGTGGCGCCGCGGGTGGGCGTGCTGACAGGCATGCCGGTCTCGCCCGACGACTACGGCTGGATCTGGCACCTGCTGGACCAGGAGCTGGACCTGCGCTTCAGCGCCCTGGACGTCGGCAGCTTCGGCCGCACCGACCTGTCGCGCTACAACGTGCTGGTCTTTCCGCCGGTGTGGGGCGGCCCGGCCGGCTACCGCCAGTTGCTGGGCGCCGGGGGTGTCGAGGCCCTGCGGCGTTGGATCGAGGCCGGCGGAACCGCCATCGGCGTCGGCGGCGGCGCCCGCATGCTGGCCGATCCGGAGACCGGCCTGACCTCGGCCCGCTTCCGCAGCGATGCGCTGGAGGAGTTCCCGTCACCGGTGTGGAGCATCGGCGCGGCCGCGGCCGAAATGGCCGGACGGACCGCGGCCACCGGCCTGCGCCCGGCCGACGCGGCCGACGACAAGGATGGCAAGGGGAGCGCCAAGCCGGCGGCCGCCCGCACGGCCTCGCCCTACGACGTGGCCCCGATCCTGGGGCCCGGCGCCCGACCCTTCGCCACCGGACACGACCAGGGCACCGACCTGGGTGGCGAGCCGGTGTCCATGGCCACCTGGCTGGAGGAGATCCTGCCCCCCGGCCGCAAACAGCCCGAGCCCGAGGACCTGCAGCGGGCCGACGCCCGCCTGCGCGACTTCATGCCCCAGGGCGTGCTGCTGCGCGCGGAGCTGGACCCGGAGCTGTGGCTGAACTTCGGCCTGGGCGACGAAGCCGTGGTGTGGTTCGGCAGCGACGAGAGCCTGATCGCCGCGCCGCCGGTGCGCACCGCGGCGCGCTTCGCGTCCATCGAGCGGATGCACCTGGGCGGACTGCTCTGGCCCGAGGCCGCGGCGCGCCTGGCCCACACCGCCTACGCCACCCGCGAGGGTCTGGGCCGGGGCCAGGTGATCCTCTTCGCCGACCACCCGGTCTACCGGCGCTGGATGACCGAGAGCGAGCGCATGTTCGTCAACGCTGTGCTGCTGGGTCCGGGCCTGGGCACGCGCTGGTCGACACCCTGGTAGCCTGAGGTGGACGCAACCGCACCGCACTACGGAGAGTTGGCGGCGCTGCTGGCGGCGTTCATCTTCGCCTGGACCAGCGTGTTCTTCACCGCGGCTGGGCATCGCCTGGGCGTGACCCTGGTCAACCTGCTGCGCCTGCCCGGGGCGGTGCTGCTGCTGGGTCTGGCCCACTTCGCGCGCACCGGGCGGATCTGGCCGGCGGACCTGGACCCCGTGGCCCAGGTCTGGATCGGCCTGAGCGGCATCGTGGGCCTGGCCGTGGGCGACTCGGCCCTCTTCCGCAGCTTCACCCTGGTCGGGCCCCGGCGGGGCATGACGGTGATGGCGTTGGCGCCGGTGTTCACCGTGGTGGTGGCCTGGGCCCTGGCCGGCGAGCACCTGGGCGCGCAGGCCCTGACGGGCATCGCGGTGGTGATCGGCGGCGTCATGCTGGCCACCGGCGGCCATGATCCCGGCGGCGGGCGCTTTCGCGATCTGCCGGCCGGCCTGCTGCGCACCGGCTTCCTGCTGGCCCTGGTGGGCGCGGCCTGCCAGGGGCTGGGCAGCGCCTTCGTCAAGCTGGGCATGGGGCCCGGCGGCAGCGGAGTCGATCCCCTGGGCGCAACGCTGGTGCGGCTGGCCTGGGCCACGGCGGCCTACTGGCTGCTGGTGCTGCCGCGCCAGAACCGGCACGAGCTGCGCCGGCGCCTGGACGACCGGCGTGGGCTGGCCGCCCTGGCGGTGGCGGTGGTGCTGGGGCCGTTCCTCTCGGTGTGGATCTCCCTGGTGGCCATCAAGCACACCGAGGCCGGCGTGGCCCAGGTGCTGCTGGGCATGGTGCCGATCTTCGTGATCCTGCCCTCCTGGGTGGTGTACCGGGACCAGGCCTCGCCGCGCAGCCTGCTGGGAGTGGCGGTCGCCATCGCCGGCGGCGCGCTGCTTTTCCTGCGTTAGCGCAGCCCCGGGCACGGAACTAGCGGAAGAGCGCCTTGACCGCCCCCCAACCTGCGGATTCGATCGGCACGCCGCCGGGTGCGGCAAAGGTCACGTGGTCGATGACGAAGCCGTCGCCGCCGCCGCCGACGGCGACGCTGATGACGGGCTCGGCGGGATCGTCGCTGCTGACGATGAGGTAGCCGTTGCGGCCCGAGGTGGGCGCCAGGCCCAGGCCGGCCACCCGGCCCATTGAGCGGCCGTTGACGATCAGTCCCTCGTTGCCCGTCAGCTGCTGCAGGGACAGGCCCAGCCAGGCCGTGCCGCCGGGCACGTGCAGCTGCACCCGCCGGAACTCCATGAAGCCGTAGTAGACCGTCGCATTGCCCGGGGTGTTGAACAGCACCCGCGCGCCGTCCCAGACGCCGATGACGAAGGCGTCGCCGTACTGGTCGTCCACGGCCGGGTCGTAGGTCGCCGGCAGGGCGTCCAGGAGGGTGCCGGTGAAGGTGTCGTCGACAGCGGCGAGTTCCACCAGCAGGCCCGGCGCCAGGTCCAGGTCCTCGAAATCCTCCACCACGGCGCCGACGAGGCCCAATTCCCCGTCGGGCGCACCCCAGGACGAGGCCGGCACCACGGTAACCGTGAAGGCCGCCAGGGCGGCGGGTGCCGCCAGCAACGCCACGGCCAGCGTGACCGCGGGGGCGAGGGTCATCTTTGCCATCGGGATGCTCCTTTCGGGCGGGGTCTTCGGGAGGATCGACCACAATCTAGACAAGCGGCATCCTGTTGCCAAGCCGGGCTGCCATCGGGCTCAATCCCGGGCCCGGACCTGCCGATAGGACCGTCACAGGGCCGCACGGAGGAGCCGGCGGCCAGGACACAACGGCCGCGGAAGGAGTCCGCCATGGCCATCGGGTCCGTTACGGCAGGCGCGGGTGCGGCAGCGTACACCAGCGCCGGTATGCGCATATCGAGGAACGACGCCACAGTTGCCGATCTCGACCGCACGGCGGACGAGCGCGCCCAGCTCGAGTACCTGGGCAAGCACCTGCACGCCCTCAAGGAGGCGTTGGCCACCATCCGCGAGCACTGGCGGCGGTCGGACGAGCCGATTCCCCGCGGCGCGGCCGGGGCGATCTCGCGGGCGGTGCTGGTCCAGCCGGGCGACGAGAATCGAGCCCTCGGCACGCTGGCGGCCTTCGCCGCCGTCGGCGCGGGCACGCTGACCGTCAACGGCACAGCGGTCGCCTTCGATCCCTCCAGCGACAGCCTGGCCGACCTGGCCGCCCGCATCAACACCGCGGGCGCCGGTGCGACCGCCGAGGTGGACACCGATACCGGCCGCCTGCTGCTGAGCGGCGATGATCCCGCGGCCAACCTGGTGCTGGACGACGGCGGCAGCGGTCTGCTCGAGGCGCTGGGCATCAGTGCCGGCAGCCATCGACCCACCTCTTCGGGCCGCACGCCGGGCATGGCCTGGAGCCGCGCCGGCACCATCGCCGAGGCTCTCGGCGAGGCGGTTGCGGCCGTCAACGCCATCTTCGCCAAGGACGCACCCGGCGGCGAGCCGGCCTCGTTCATGGTGCGCACCCGCGGCGACCTGCAGAAGGCGGTCGAGACCGCCTGGGCCGCCGACACCACCCACCTGGCCAAGGACATCGGCTTCGGCGTGGACTTCGAGACCGAATCGGGCGACGTGCTCTCGTTCACCGAGCGCACCGAGCATCGCCTGGTGCGCGCCCTGCGCGGCCGGCCGAGCGTGTCGGAGGTCCTGCTCTTCGGCGAGCAGAAGGAAGCCAAGGACGGCCTGGTCGGGCAGCTCGAACTGAAGATGGCAGCGATCGACAAGCGGATGGAGACACTGTTCGCGGGCCGCGGCCTGACCTTCGACCGCTACGTCTGACCCCTCTAGACCTTGATCCGGATGTTCCGCCGGTCCAGCCACCACAGCACCGCCAGCCAGAAGCCGATGTTGGCCAGGGCGTAGAGCAGCGAGCCGCCGGTCGGTCCCGCCACGGGCAGGCACAGGTTCGTGTAGAGCCAGCGGGACAGGCTGACCGTCGCACCCTCGCCCCCGCCGACCTGCACCAGCGCCAGCACCCGCGCCAGCAGGCCCGATCCGAGGAAGGCCACCAGGGGGTTGAGGCCGAAGACCACCGCCGGGCGGGTGCCCCGGCGCCAGCCGCGCACGTCGATCATCCAGAGGCAGAGCACCAGGACCAGGGCCGCGAGTCCGGCCGTCAGCACCGTGTAGCTGACGGTCCACAGCTGCTTGTTGACGGGCTCGACCCGGCCCAGCAGCAGGCCCAGGGCGGTGCCGGCGAGGCCCGCGACCAACAGCGTGCGCAGCCGCACCGGCAGCGGACGCGGGTCACGCAGCAGGCCGCCGGCGGCGAAGCCCAGCAGGACCGTGACTACGGCGGGCAGGGTGGCGACCAGGCCCTCGGGCTCGAAGGGCAGACCGCCGACCCGCCACAGGTGGGCTTCGCCCAGGATCCGCAGGTCCACCAGGCGCGCGAAGTTGTCGGCCAGGGCGAAGCTGCCGGTGCCCCAGCCCGCGACCAGGGGCAGGCGCATCAGCAGTTCGTAGAGCGCCGACAGCGCCAGGGCGGCCACGACGCGGGCCCGCGTCCGGGTCAGCAGCACCACGATCAAGGCCGCGGCGCCGTAGGCCAGGGCGATGCGCTGCAGCACGCCCATGATGCGCAGGTCCGCCAGGCTGCCCGTGATGTCGGCCGGGGTGAAGGCAGCGGCCGCCTCGGCGCTCAGGGGCAGACCGAAGGGGAAGCCGTTGAGGAACAGGCCGCAGGCGAAGATGATGGTCGACCGCGTGACGAGCTTGCGCACCAGATCGGTGCGCGAGGCCCCCGCATCGCCGCGGCGGGCGAAGCTGAGGGCCAGGGCCGCCCCCACGATGAACAGGAAGAACGGGAACACGAGGTCAGTGGGGGTCAGACCGTGCCAGGCGGCGTGGCGCAGGGGCGGATGGATGTGGGCCCAGCTGCCGGGGTTGTTCACCAGGATCATCAGGGCCACGGTCAGGCCGCGGAACACGTCCAGAGCCACGAGGCGACCCGCGGGCGGGGCAGGGCTCACTTCTTCGGTCCGGGCGCGTCGGCGCCCGCCAGCGGCTTGCCCGTCAGCTTGGCGAAGGGCTTGAGCGCCGCCCGGGTCCAGCGCGGCACGATGGTCAGGCGCAGGCGGATCGACTCGTCGGTGCGGTCGTGGATCATGCGGGCACACTCGTGGGGACGCACGGGATAGATGCTGCAGCGGCCGTGGTCGAAGAAGACGCAGCGGCCCGGCCGGGCCAGCTCGGCCAGGGTCCACACGCTGCCGGGCTTCTTGCCGTCCTGGAACTTGTGGGGCATGACGCCGTGGCACTGGGTGCCGTCGGGCAACCGGGTCACGCCCACGGCCAGGTAACGGGCGAAGGTCTCCTCGACCGTCAGTTCGAGGTGGCGGGCCAGGGGCGCGATCTGGTCGGGAGTGAACCAGCCAGGGGAGTTGAGGCAGGCGGCGCGGCAGCGCTCGCAATCGCAGCTGCTGACCGGAAAGGCCGGCCGGTGTCCCCCGTCGCGCCCGGGGCGCGGGCTCATGCCTCGTCGCCGGCCAGGGCCGGTGCGCCGGCGGTGCTGGCCACCTCGATCCCGTCGCGGGAGACCTGCAGCATGCGGAAGCGCGGGTGCCCGTAGCGGGCCTCGCCGTTGTGGACCACGAGGTTGGGCCGGATCTCGGCCCGGCCCTCGCCGTGGGTATGGCCGCAGAGCACGGTGAAGGTGGTGCCGCGGCGGCTGCGGGCCATGCGTTCGAGCATCTCGCCCATCGCGCCGCAGGTGTAGCCGTGGAGCCAGGCCTCGGCCATGGGCTTGCCGTCGCGGAAGGCGCCCGCCGGGAAGGGCGGTACGTGGGTCAGCACGATGACCTGGGTGTAGAGGGAGGCGGCGGTGTGCAGCGCCGGTTCGAGGGTGTCCGCGGCGTCGGCACCCAACTGCTGCAGGCGATCGACCAGGGCCTGCTGGCCGGCCAGGTCCCAGCAGTCCGGTTCGTGCACGAAGACCTCCTCGAGCTCCTTGATATGCACGTAGTCATTGAGCACGACGTCGGAGTTCAGCAGGTCGCCGTGGCGTGCGTCGCCCCAGCCGCCGTGGCCGACCAGGCCGACGCCCTCGGCCACCTCCACGCAGCCGACGGCCGGCAGCCAGCCCAGATGCGGGCCGGTCAAACGCGACAGCACGCTGCGCGCGCCGGACACGGACCAGCCCCAGTAGTCGTGGTTGCCCATCACGAAGTGGACGGGGCGGCGCACCGCCGCCGCGATGCGCAGCACGTCCTGCACCACGTCGCTGCCGACGCTGATGTCGCCGCCCAGCAGCACGCCATCGGGATCGGCCTCGGCCAGGGAGTTGATGAAGGCATCGGCGCGCACCGGGCCGGCGTGGTCCAGGTGGATGTCCGAGGCCCAGGCGAGATTGGCTTGGCGAGGCACTTCGCGGCGCGACATGACGTTCAACACCCCGCAACAGGAAGCAGGTGATCCATGCGGTACCTCCGTTTGGTTTCACCTCTCCTAGGTACCTCGTTCGGTGGCCGCTGGCAAGAGGGATCGTGCTGCAGGTGATGCAGTGATCTCCCGGCCCCGCAGCGGTGCACCGCACGACACGGTCCCGCCGCCGACCGGAGGCGGGACCTGCGCACGTCTGGACGGTGCGGTCACTTGCCCAGCGCGAACTCCATACCCACGTAGACTCCGAAGTCGCCGGACTTGCTGGTGTAGACCTCGTCGTCCAACGCGTTGGCCAGGCCCAGGTAGTAGCGGGCCTGCAGCAGCAGCGACGAGGTCCCGCCCGTCTGCACGTTCAGGCCGAGCCCGCCGATGGCTCCGAAGGTGGTGGTGGCGAAGCCCTCGCTGACGTCCACGCTGCTGCTGCCGCCGGCGCCCGAGGCCTCGAAGTCGGCGCCGACGTTGAAGCCGATCACCGGGCCCACCAGGAACACCGCACGGGTCGTGCTCGCCGGGTTGGGGCTCAGGCGCAACAGGATCGGGATCTCGATGTAGTCCAGCTTGAAGGCCGTGTCGGCGGTCTGGGCGCCGCTGGCGAAGTCGAAGCCTACGCCGCGCTGGACATACTGGGCCTCGAACTGGACGCTGAGCGTCGGCGAGCTCGGCAGCACGTAGTAGGCGCCGAGGCCGAGGCCGGTGCTGCTGGTCTTGGTCGCGGACCAGTCGCCGCCGAGCAGGAATTCGAGTTCGGTGGCGAAATCGTCGCCCAATTGCTCCATGTCCTGTCCCATGCTGGCGAAGTTCGCACCGCCGAGGAAGCCCCAGCGGGCCTGGGCCGCGGCCGGGGCGGGCGAGGCCAGCATCAGGGCACCGAGCACCAGACCGGCACCAACCACGCGCGAGACACCGCTCTGCTTGGACATGGGACACCTCCCGCTTGAAACCCACCCCCGTCGGCGCTGACGTGCCCCGACCACGGGCGGGAGCCTAGCACGGAATCGCCGCCGGACGACGCGAATTCCGCAGTCTAGAGCCGACCGACCCGCTCGTAGGTGAACTCGACGATGTGCTCGCCGCCGCCGCCGCCGACCTGCAGGTGCATGGTCATGCCGTCTTCGCCGGTGCGTTCGATGGTCAGTCCATCGAAGTACCAGGTGTCGTGCTCGTGATCGACCAGGGGGAAGTCGACGGTGGCGTCTTTTTCTTCCCATCCGCGCAGTTCGGCATCGAAGTGCTTCAGACGCAGGGTCAGGCGGCCGTCGACCATGAGCATGAGCATGATCTCGTAGAAGCTCGGGCCCTCAGCCTTGACCAGGCGGAAGAGCCCCGCCATCTGGCCGCCGGCCGGGGGCGCCCACAGGTCCTCGGCCTGGCCGCCGAGGGCCTCGCAGGTCCAGCGGCCGGCCATCCAGGCCAGCGATTCGACGCCAACGGTGGGCGCTGCGCCGCTCCGGGGCTCGCTGCGCAGGGGATCGGCGTGCAGCGGGCCGACCAGGGCCAGCAGCAGCAGGGACGAGACGATGATACGAGGCAAGACGAAACCTCCGGACAAGGCGGTGGCAGGGGCGGTCATCCGTCGCCGGCGACCCGGCAGATCAGGCCCTTGAGGTACGCCCCCTCGGGGAAGGCCAGGTCCACGGGATGGTCACCGGCCTGGCTTAAATGGGCCAGGATGCGTGCCTCCACTCCCGCGTCCAGGGCTGCCGCGGCGACGACCTTCTGGAACAGCGGGGCGTCCAGGCCCCCCGAACACGAGAACGTCAGCAACAGTCCGCCCGGCCGCAGCAGTTTGAAAGACAGCAGGTTGATATCCTTGTAGGCCCGGGTCGCCTTGTCCACGTGGGCGGCCGTGGGTGCGAACTTGGGTGGATCCAGGACGATCAGGTCGAAGCTGCGGCGGCTGTCGCGGAAGCGTCGCAGCTGGCTGAAGGCGTCGCCCTCCAGGATGTCGAAGCGCCCGTCGTCCAGGCCGTTGAGCGCGGCCTGCCGGCGGGCCAGGGCCAACGCGTCGCCCGACGAGTCCAGGGCCAGCACCGAGGCTGCGCCCCCGGCCAGGGCGTTGAGCGAGAAGCCGCCGCTGAAGCTGAAGCAATCCAGCACCTCGCGCCCGGCGGCCAGGCCGCGCAGGCGCAGGCGGCTGTCCCGTTGGTCCAGGTAGAAGCCGGTCTTGTGGCCGGCCGCCGGGTCGACCGCATAGCGCAGGCCGTGCTCGACGATGGTCAACGGTGCCGGCGCGTCGCCCCGCAGCGGCCCGGTGCGCTGGGGCAGCCCCTCCAGCTCACGCACGTCCGCGTCCGAGCGTTCGTAGATGGTGGCCAGCCCGGTCGCGGCGCCGAGGGCCTCGGCGATGGTGTCCTGCCAGTGCTCGGTGCCCGCGGTCAGCAGCTGGACCACCAGCACGTCCGCGTAGCGGTCGACCACCAGACCGGGCAGGCCGTCCGACTCGCCGTGGACCAGGCGGCAGGCGCCTTCGCCCGTGGTCTCGATGCCGACCGCCCGGCGCGCCGCCAGGGCATCGGTCAGGCGGCGGGCGAAGAAGTCGGCGTCGATCTCCTCGTGGGGGTCGAAGCTCCACATGCGCGCGCGGATCTGGGAGGAAGGGCTCCAGGCGGCCCGGCCGAGGTGTTCGCCGCCGGCGGTGCGCACCTCGACGGTGGTGCCGGGCGCGGGGTCACCCTCGACCCTGGCGACGGCGCCGGAGAAGATCCAGGGATGCCGCCGGCGCAGGGAGCGCTCGCGGCCCGGTTTGAGCACGAGGACGGCCATGGCCGCATCATAGCCCGGGCCGGAGCGGCGGGCAAACAATCGCTTGGCGTTCCGCAAGTTGAGGGATGTCACGATATCGGGAGACTTATTCTCTTGTTCGCGGACGCCAGCGGCCGGTAGGATCATTCAGAACTGGGAGCAACCGGGGCCTATCCGTTCGGTTCGGCGTCTGCCTCGTCGGCCCGGCTGCCAGTGACTCTTCCTTGCTTGAACAGTGAGTTGCCGTCGAAAGGAGGCTGGGAGCCATCCCCACCGAAGGGCGTCCGTGCCGGAGCCCTGTCCTTATTTCTCGCCGCACTCGTTGCTAAGGACACTCTCGGTCAGGAGGAATTCATGACTCACGCGATTCGCCAAGGTGCAGCCGTGCTGCTGCTCATCGTCCTCGCGGCCGGCCTCGCCGCCGCCGCGGAAAAGCCCATCGAATTCGCCCCGGTGCAGGAGGGCTACACGCCCCAGGGCACCTTCGAGCTTCCCTACCATCCGACCCGCATCCTGGTGAAGTTCACGCCCGAAGCGCTGCTGGCTTCCGGCCTGGACCGTCACGCCGAGAAGGGCACGGTCGCCGGCAACGGCCGCACGGGCCTGGCCTCGGTCGACGCCCTGACGGCCGAGTTCGACGTCCAGCGCATCGAGCGCTCGTTCGTCCAGCCGCGCAACCGGCGCGAGGCCGACCGTCTGGGCACCGACCGCTGGTTCGTCCTGGAGACGGGCAAGAGCGGCGACCTGGAGGCCCTGGCCAAGCGGCTGAGCGACGATCCGGCCATCGAGGAAGCGACGCCCGACTGGCGCGCCTTCCCCGCCGCCGTGCCCAACGACCCCCTCTACGCCAACAACTGGGGCCACAACAACACGGCCCAGCTGCCCGGCCTGGACTGGGGCGGCACCTACGATCACACCCTGTCGACGACGGTCGGCACGGTCGGCTTCGACGCCAACGCCCCCGCCGCCTGGGATGCCAGCCAGGCCTACGGGTCGGCCGGCGTGGTGATCGCCATCATCGACAGCGGCGTGGACACCGCCCACCCGGACCTGCGCCTGGTGGCGGGCTACGACTACGGCGACAACGACAGCAACCCCATGGACAACAGCGCCCAGGCCGGGCACGGCACCGCCTGCGCCGGCGTCGCGGCCGCCCGCGCCAACAACTCCCTGGGGGTCGTCGGGGTGGCCGGCGGCTGCAGCATCATGCCCCTCAAGGTGGCCAACAGCGCCGGCTCCATGTACTTCTCGGCCATCGTGAACGCCATCTACTTCGCGGCCGACAACGGCGCCAAGGTGATCAGCATGAGCCTGGGCGCGGCCATCAGCACCGACACGGCCACCAACGCGGCCATCCTCTACGCCTACAACGCGGGCTGCGTGATCCTGGCCGCCACCGGCAACGAGAACGCCAGCACCATCAGCTACCCGGCGATCAACACCTACGTGATCGGCGTGGGCGCGGCCTCGCCCTGCGGCGAGCGCAAGCGCTCGTCCAGCAGCAGCGGCGACGTGAACCCGGGCGTCAGCACCGACCCCAACGGCTACACCTGCGACGGCGAACGCTGGTGGGGTTCGAACTACGGCCTCAACACCAAGGATGCCGCGGGCGCGGTCGACATCATCGCCCCGACCATCCTGCCGACCACCGACATCAGCGGCACGGCAGGCTACGACTCGGGCAACTACAGCGGCTTCTTCAACGGCACCAGCTGCGCCACGCCCTACGCGGCGGGCGTCTGCGCCCTGATCAAGTCGAAGAACCCGACCTGGACCCCGGCCCAGATCCGCGCCCAGCTGGTGGACACGGCCCAGGACGTGACCAGCGTCGAGTCGGGCAGCGGCTGGGACCGCTACGCGGGCTACGGCATGATCGACGCCGCGGCCGCCGTCGGCGGCGGCGGACCGGTCACCCTGCCCCCGGTGGCGGCCTTCACCGGCACGCCCACCAGCGGCACCTTCCCGCTGCTCGTGCAGTTCAGCGACCAGTCCACCAACACGCCCACCGGCTGGAGCTGGACCTTCGGCGACGGCGGCACCTCCAGCGCCCAGAACCCGAGCCGGACGTACACCGCGGCCGGCACCTACACCGTCACCCTGACCGCCAGCAATGCCTACGGCAGCGACGGCGAGACCAAGACCGGGTACATCACCGTCAGCGACGCGTCGAACCTGTACGCCTCGCTGCCCTTCAGCGAGGGCTTCGAGTCCGGCTCGCTGAGCCAGTACTGGACCACGTCGTCGCCGGCCCCCGGCCGCATCCTGGTGACCACGGCCAACACGCCCCACTCGGGCACGCGGCACCTGACGATGGACGTGAGCACCAACGGCACCTACGTCCAGAACGAGGCGCTGCTGCACCTGAACCTGGCCGGAGCCGGGCAGACCAACCTCTCGTTCTGGTGGAAGGAATACGGCGAAGAGACCCACACCCAGGACGGCGTGTACTTCTCGAGCAACGGCGGCTCCAGCTTCGTCAAGGTCCAGGACCTCAACGGGGCCAGCTACACCAACTCCACCTGGTACCAGTTCAACCTGGACGTGGACGCCCTCTGCGCCGCCAACGGGCTGAGCCAGACCGCGACCTTCGTGGTCAAGTTCCAGCAGTACGACAACTACGCCATCGCCACCGACGGCATGGCTTTCGACGACATCAGCGTCACCACCACCACGGGCACGCCGCCGGTGGCCGCCTTCGCGGGCACGCCCACCTCGGGCGTGGCACCGCTGGCGGTGCAGTTCACCGACCAGTCCACGGGCGCGCCCACGGCCTGGAGCTGGAACTTCGGTGACGGCGGGACCTCGACGGCGCAGAACCCCAGCCACACCTATGCGGTCGCGGGTTCCTACACGGTGACCCTGACCGTCAGCAGCGCCTTCGGCTCGGATCCCGAGACCAAGGCCAACTACATCACGGTGGACGCACCGCCGTCGGGCACGTGGGAGACCATCACCTACGACGACTTCGAGGGCGGCACGGGCAGCTACACCGACGGCGGCGGCGACTGCGCGCGCTACACCGGCGGCACCTACGCCTACCAGGGCTCGGCGGCCATGGACATCCAGGACAACAGCGGCACGGCCTCGTCGTTCTATCACACGGCGAGCTACAACGTGACCGGCTATTCGGAGCTGGAGGTGCAGTTCTACTTCCGCGCCGTGAGCATGGACAACAACGAGGACTTCTGGGTGCAGTACTTCGACGGCTCGGCCTGGCGGACCGTCGCCAGCTATGCCCAGCCGGCGAATTTCGCCAACAACTCGTTCTACCTCGCCACGGTCACCATCCCCAGCACCAGCTACAACTTCCCGACCAACGCCAAGCTGCGCTTCACCTGCGACGCCAGCGACAACAACGACGACGTCTACATCGACCAGATCACGTTCCGCGGCCTGACCGGCACCCCGGCCGGCAGCGGACTGGACCTGGCCGGCAAGGAGATCCCGCTGCCGCAGGAGTTCTCGGCGCGGCAGAACTACCCCAACCCCTTCAACCCGTCGACGACCATCGAATTCGCCCTGCCCAGCAGCGAGCGGGTCGAGATCGCCATCTACGACATCCGCGGCGCCCGGGTCGCCACGCTGGCCTCGCAGGTCTTCCCGGCCGGCGTGCACAGCGTGGTCTGGAACGCCAAGGGCCAGGCCTCGGGCGTGTACTTCTACAAGATCCAGGCGGGCGACTTCGTGTCGACCAAACGGATGACCCTTGTGAAGTAGCCTGACCTGACAACTGCCTTGCACGGCCCCGGCCGGACCGTCTGGTCCGGCCGGGGTTTTCTTGCGCGGCACCGGCGACGGGGTCATGATTGGCGTTCGCATCGGTCCCAACCGCCGGAGGCCCGCCATGTCCGCCCACCTCTTCACGCCCCTGGTCCAGCGTGGCGTCACCCTGCGCAACCGCATCGTGGTCTCGCCCATGTGCCAGTACATGGCCGAGGGCGGCGCGGCCAACGACTGGCACCTGGTGCATCTGGGCGGCCTCGCGGCCGGCGGCGCGGGCGCGGTGATCGCCGAGGCCACGGCGGTGCTGCCGGAGGGGCGGATCAGCCCGGCGGACCTGGGCCTGTGGGCCGACCGCCAGATCGAGCCGCTGGCGCGGATCTGCCGTTTCATCCTCCAGCGGGGCGCCGTGCCGGGGATCCAACTGGCCCACGCCGGGCGCAAGGCCTCGACGGCGGCGCCCTGGGCCGGCGGCGGACCGCTGGACGCCGCCGGCGGCGGCTGGCCGGCGCAGGTTGCCGCGCCCAGCGCCGTTGCCTTCTCGCCCGCCCACCCGACACCGCTGGCCATGGATACCGCCGCCATCGCCGCGTTGGTGACAGCCTTTGCCGACGCCGCCCGGCGGGCCCACGCCGCCGGCTGCCAGTTGGTGGAGATCCACGCCGCCCACGGCTACCTGCTGCACCAGTTCCTGTCGCCCCTGAGCAACCGCCGCGACGACGGCTACGGGGGCTCGTTCGCGGGGCGGACCCGTCTGGTGCGCGAAGTGGTCGCGGCCGTGCGCGCGGTCTGGCCCGACGAGCTGCCGTTGTGGGTGCGTCTCTCGGCCACCGACTGGGTCGAGGGCGGCTGGACGATCGAGGAATCGGTCGCGTTGGCCCGCGAACTGGCCGGGCTCGGGGTCGACCTGGTCGACTGCTCGTCCGGGGGCTCGTCCCCGGACGCGCGCATCCCCGTGGGCCCGGGCTTCCAGGTGCCGTTCGCGGCGCGGATCCGGGCCGAGGCGGGCCTCGCCACCGGGGCCGTGGGGATGATCACCGAACCGGCGCAGGCCGACGCGATCATCCGCGAGCGGCAGGCTGACCTGGTGCTGCTGGCCCGCCAGCTGCTGCGCGATCCCCATTGGCCGCTGCGCGCCGCCGGCGCCCTGGGTCAGCCGGTGCCGGTGCCGGCGCCGTATGCGCGGGCGTTCTGACTGCGCCAGAGTCGTGCAACAGGCCTATTTGAAAGCGCTTCTCAATAGAGGACTTTGACATCCACTTTATGCCGGAGTATCATTGTCTTCAACGGGTGAGGGCATCCGGCGGAGGATTTCGAAGCGGAGGATCGGCCATGGCCGTGCGGAAGATCGTGCACATCGACGAGGACCTCTGCGACGGGTGCGGGGACTGCGTCCCCTCCTGCGCCGAGGGCGCCATCCAGATCATCGGCGGCAAGGCCCAATTGCTGGCCGACAATCTCTGTGACGGCCTGGGGGCCTGCCTGGGCGAGTGCCCCCAGGGCGCGATCACGGTCCTCGAGCGCGATGCCGACGAGTTCGACGAAGTCGCCGTGCACCAGCACCTCTCGACCCTCGACGGCCCGGCCCACAATCCGATCACCGCGAACATCGGCGGCCACGGCGGCCAGGCGCCCATGGGCTGCCCCGGCTCGCGCACCATGTCCTTCGCGCCGCCGGTCACCGGGCCGGTGGCCACCCCGCCCCAGCCGCTGGCGACCCTCGGCCTGGCGGCGGCGCAGCCCGCAGCCGCCGGCGGCTCCGAACTGCGCCAGTGGCCGGTGCAGCTGCACCTGGTCTCGCCCCAGGCCCCCTACTTCCAGGGTGCGGACGTGCTGCTGGCCGCCGACTGCGCCGCCTTCGCCGTGGGCGACTTCCACACCCGCTTCCTCAAGGGCCGCGCCCTGGCCATGGCCTGCCCCAAGCTGGACCACGGGCAGGAGATCTACCTCGAGAAGCTGATCGCCATGATCGACCAGTCCCGCATCAACACCATCGCGGTGGTGCTGATGGAGGTGCCCTGCTGCGGCGGGCTGCTGCGCCTGGCCCAGGAGGCGGTGGCCCGCGCCTCGCGCAAGGTGCCGATCAAGCGGATCGTCGTGGGCGTGCGCGGGGACGTGCTCGGCGAGGATTGGGTCTGATCGCCGGAGGCGGCTGACCGGCGCGTGGTATAGACTGTGCTCCCGTATCCTCCACCCCGGCCGGAAGAGGGAGCCATGACCACGCTGCTGCGGCGCCTCGGCGCGTTCCTGTTCGTCATCCTGCTCGCGCTGCCTGCCTTGACCGCCTCGGCCGCCGACGAGGTCGTCGCCATCGACACCAAGGGCGGCACCACGCCCCTGGTCTATCTCGCCGGCCGCCTGGACGACGCCCAGTTGGCTGAACTGCAGACCCTCGCGCCGAACGTGGAGATCCTGGTGGGCCTGAGCGACGAGGAAGCCCTGGACCAGGCCGGGCGCATTCAGGGAGCCGACGCCCACCTGTTGAGCGACGAGCTCCTGGCCGCGGCCACGCAGTTGCGCTTCGTGCAATCCTGGAGCGCCGGCGTGGACGACTACCTGGCCCTGGACGGGCTGAAGAACAACGACCGCATCGTGCTGACCAACATGGCCGGTGTCCACGGTCCGGCCATCGCCGAGCACGTGTTCGCGATGCTGCTGGCCCTGACCCGCGACCTGCCGGCCTACCTCGACGCCCAGGAGGACGGCAACTGGGACAGCCGCGCCGGCACGGGGCTGACGGCCCTGTCCGGGCGGACGCTGCTGGTCGTCGGCATGGGCGGCATCGGGAGCGAGATCGCGCGCCGGGCCAAGGGCTTCGATATGCGGGTGCTGGCCACGGTGCGCAGCGCGCGCCCGGCCCCGGACTACGTGGACGAGCTGGGCACGGCCGCCGACCTGGACCGCTTCCTGGCCGAGGCCGACGTGGTGGCGGTCGCCCTGCCCCTGACCGACGAGACCCGCGGCCTGTTCGACGCCGGGCGCTTCGCGCTGATGAAGACCGGCTCCTACTTCCTGAACATCGGGCGCGGCCCCATTGTCGACACCGACGCCCTGCTGGCGGCGGTGCGCTCGGGACACCTGGCCGGCGCCGGCCTGGACGTCACGGACCCGGAACCCCTGCCCGCCGACCATCCCCTCTGGCGCGAACCGAAGGTGATCATCACCCCCCACGTCTCGAGCCGCGCCGAGCTGACGCTGGAACGCCGCTGGACCATGTTCCGGGAGAATCTGCGCCGTTTCGGCGCGGGCGAGCCGCTGGTCAATGTGGTGGACAAGCAACTGGGCTACTGATTCGCAACTATCATTTTCGCCCTTGACGACCCCTCGATATGCTAGCCTTCACCCGCATGGCCCCAGGCCGGTGCCGTCCCGATCCGAAGCAGAACGGTCCCGCCGTGCGGCCGCGTTGCCGATGCTGAGGGGGGAACGGTGAAGAGGAGGAGTGGTCATGAAGAAATCGATCACCTGCCTTGTTATCGCGATGCTGCTGATGATCCTCGCCGGCTGCCAGGAAGCCACCGCACCGACGGCGCCGCTCCCTGCGGCCGCCGAAGCCGACAAGTGCCGAGACTCCGTGCCGGTGCTGCCGCCCTGGTCCGAGGTCCATGGCCTCACCTACGCGGAGTGGTCGCAGGCCTGGTGGCAGTGGCTGATCTCGATCCCCATCGACCAGAACCCCGGCCTCGACCCCGACGGCAGCTTCGTCGCCCTGAACCAGTCGGGCCCGGTCTGGTTCCTGGCGCCCAACTACGGCCAAGGCCAGGTGGACGTGCGCTACGCCACCATTCCCCAGGGCCGGATGCTGTTCATCGACCTCGCGGCCTTCGTCGGCTGCCCGGCCATCGGGGACCCGTCCGACCCGGCTGAGCTGTACGCGGTGCTGGCCGCGTCGGTCGACGCCATCGAGGAACTCGTCTTCGAGGTCGACGGCCGACCGTTGCGGAACCTGGCCGATTACCGGGTGCAATCGCCCCTGTTCGAGTTGACGTTCCCGGAAAACAACGTGTTCGGAGTCGAGCCGGGGGCCTACTACCCCGCGGCCGCCGACGGCTACTACGCCATGCTGGCGCCCTTGTCGGTGGGCCGGCATACGATCCACATCTTCACGGATTTCGGGGAGATCTTCGGAACCAGTGAGGTGACCTTCCACCTGACGGTCGCGCCTAACTGCCGGCCGCGGCAGCATCACGGCCACTGACGACGAACCATCCGTAGCAACGGTGGGGAGACCGGGGCTGCAGCGGACATGGCGTACCGGACCAAAGGGGCGGAGTGCCGAAGCACTCCGCCCCTTCATTGACCCGGTCAAAGCCGTGGTCCGCAATGTGGCGTAGAGCGCCTGCAGCGGGCGGTCGCCGCCGTGCCTGGGCCGCCAGCCACCCGCTTCTCCTCGCTCCTGATCACTGTGCGGAGCCGTCGACGCCCCCTGTCGACGGTCCCGCACTACCTTCCCGCCTGTTCGCGCTGGAATCGGCCCGCAGCCGGCCGCACCTCATCGCCAACACCTTGTCCCACAACACATAATCCGTGTCTGGGGATTCCGCCCCGACTCCGGCACCGGTCTTGTTATCCCCAACCTGGTATCGGCTCCATCGGCAATGACAAGGGAGGAAGAAATGCGAATCCGAACGACCATGAACCGGGGCGGGATGTTCCTGCTGACCTGTGCGCTCCTGATGGTGACCGCCTGCGGCGAGGATGATCCCGTGGCGCCGGCGACCGCAGACGAGAAATCCCTGGAGGTGACGCGCGAAATCGGCGACCGCCCCCCCGCCGAACTGGTGACCCTGGATACCGGCGGCACCGCGCTGGAGTTCTGGCCCTACACGGGCACCTCCTTCGACGGCACGCCGGTCGACCCCATCAACCTGGTGTTCGTCGGCCAGGCCGATCCCCTGCAGATCCGGGCGGCCCTGATGGCCCTGGACGGGGACCGCACCGCCTTCGGGTTGCCGCCGGTCGCGCCCTTCGACGCCGTCTGGCAGGACGCCATCGGCGGCGACGTGCAGACCACCTGCGCCGCCTCGGGCGACGGCTGGGTGGGCAGCATCGTGCAGCTGACCCTGGGCGACTTCGGTCCCCTGCGGGTCCACCTGCGCCTGTTCCGCACCGGGAATCCTTCCGGCAGGGGCTGTGTCACCCTGGGCGGCGCCCACTTCGAACTGCAGATCCCGGGCACCACCGAACACGAGGTCCTGAGCTGGGAACTGGCCGAGCAGATCGTGGCGGCCGACTTCATGCGCACCGGACTGCTGGACCCGGCAGCGCCCCTGTGGCCGACGGGCCCGATCAACGCCGCACCGACCTTCCGATCGATCCGACCGGAGATCTACAACGGCCTGCCGCCGGAGCTCGTCTTCATCGTCGGCGGGCCCCAGCCGCCGGTGAACGAGCCCGTGCCGCTGGCCTCGGACGGCCAAGGCACCGTGCTGAACATCACCGGCGCGGCGCCGGTCGTCCCCGGCGTCCACACGCGCAGCCTGACCGTCGACTACGACCAGTACGTGCCGCGCCCCTTCTGCGCCGAGGGTCCGGGCGACTGGCTGTACGTCAGTGGCCCGGTGGACTTCACCCTGACGGTCGCGGTTGACGCGGCCGGAGCCTTCACGAGCAAGGGCTCGTATTCCGGCGTCATCGAGGCCCAGCCCGTGGACATCACCACCGGGACGCCGGTGGGAGATTCGTTCCGCGCCCGCGTCATGGGCAACCAGCATGGGCAACTGACGGCCTGGCGCGGCCGGATCATTGCCAACGACCAGCGCCTGACCATCGAGGGCGGCGGCACCCAGAAGCTGACGGAGTACCTGAACGTGCCCCAGCAGGGCCGCAAGTCGTACCGCAGCTCGCTGCGCTGCCTCGATGACGAGTAGGGGGCCGCGTCGGGTACGACGACGCGGGAGGGAGGGGGCGGCGGCCGATGGTCGCCGCCCCCGAATCAGGTCTCGATGCCCAGGTCCTTGATCAGGCGGTTCAGGTAGCTGCGCTGCAGGTCGAGCAGTTCGGCCGCGCGGGTCTGGTTGCCCCCGGTGCGGGCCAGGGCGGCCCGCACCAGCCGCTGCTTGCAGGTGGCGACCGCCTCGCGGTACGGCTGCACCTCCCCGTCCAGTTCCCCGGGCGAGGGGCCGGCCAGAACTTCCGGCGGCAGCAGGTCCGGGGTCAGTTCGAGGCCGGGGGCCAGGACCGCCATGCGTTCCACGGCATTCTTCAACTGCCGCACGTTGCCGGGCCAGGCGTACCCCGCCATCACCGTGAGCGTGCGCGGCGCGAACACCAGGCCGGGTCGCTTAAGATCGGCGGCGAAGCGCCCCAGGAAGGCGCGGGCCAGCAGGGGAATGTCCTCGGCGCGCTCGCGCAGGCCCGGCACCCGCAGCTTGATGACGTTCAGCCGGTAGTACAGGTCCTCGCGGAACCGTCCCGCAGCCACGTCGGCGGCCAGATCGCGGTTCGTGGCCGCGACCACCCGGCAGTCCACGCGCACGGTCTGGTTGCCGCCCACGCGCTCGAACTCTCCCGCCTCGAGGAAGTGCAGGAGCTTGGTCTGCAGGTTCGTGCTGATGTCGCCGATCTCGTCCAGGAAGGCCGTGCCGCCGGCGGCGATCTCCAGGCGACCCGCCTTGCGCGCCACCGCGCCGGTGAAGGCACCGCGCTCATGCCCGAAGAGGGTCGACTCGATCAGGTCGTCGCTGATGGCGACGCAGTTCACGTACACGAACGGCGCCCGGGCGCGCGGGCTGCGGGCGTGGATGTGCTCGGCCAGCACCTGCTTGCCCGAACCGCTCTCGCCCGTCAGCAGGACGGTGCTGTCGGCCTGGGCGGCGCGGTCGGCGATCTCCATGATCCGCTGCATGGCCGGCGCCTGGCCGATCACCGGCGAGCCGTCCGGCACCGGCAGGGCCGCCGTCAGGCGGGTCAGGCGCCGCCGCTCGAGCGAGCGGTCGATGATGCGCTGCAGAAGGTCGAAGTCCGCCGGCTTGGTCAGGAAGTCCTCGGCGCCGCGCTTGACCGCCTCCACCGCGTTGGCAACCGAACCGTGGGCGGTCAGGACGACGACGTCGGCGGTGCAGTCGGCTGCCTTCAACCTTTCCAGCACGTCCAGTCCGGACAGTCCGGGCAGGTTCAGGTCCAGGACGATGACATCGAAGGCCTGCTTCTCGGCGCAGTCGAGGGCCTGTTGGCCGTCGGCCGCCGTGGCCACTTCGTGCCCCCAGTGGCGGCAACGGTCGGTCAGGGCACGGCGCAACGCGGCGTCGTCGTCAACGATCAGGATCGATGCCTTCATGGTCGTCTCCCCGGTTCGGTGATCGGTCCGGCGCGGCAACCAACGGCAGGCGGCAGGTGAACACCGCGCCGCCGTCGGCATGATCCTCCGCGTCCAGCGATCCACCCATAAGTTCGAGATAGGTCGCGGCGATGTGCAATCCCAGGCCGAAGCCCTTGCGGGATGAATGGGGACTGGGCTCGCCCTGGGCGAAGCGCCTGAACAGCCCGGCCGGCGTCTGTCCCCGCAGCCCCGGTCCGCGGTCCCGCACCGCGACCGGCAGGAATCCCCTGTCCGGCGGACCCAACGAGACCGTCACCACGGACCCCGCGGCCGTGTATTTGACCGCGTTGTCCAGCAGGTTCACCGCCACCTCGATCAGCTTGTCCCGATGGGCGCGGATGGCCGAAAGGTCGGGGGCCGCGTCCACCTCGATCACCGCGGCTTTGGCCTCGGCCAGCGGACGAACCGTGACGGCTGCCTCACGCCAGACGCCGGCGGCGTCGACGGCGGCGAGTTCCAGGCGGATCTCGGCGCGATCGAGTTGGCTGACTTCCAGGAGGTTGTCCACCAGGCGGCCCAGGTGATCGCCGGAGCCGGCGATGGTCCGCAGGTAGTCGATCTGGTCCGGCGACATTTCGCCGACGATCCCGTCCAGCAGGTTGCGCGCCGACCAGGCGATGCCCGCCACCGGCGTGCGCAGGTCATGGGCCACTCGGGCCAGGAACTCGCTCTTGAGCCGATCGAGTTCGGCCAGGCGCTCACGGGCCAGGCTCTCCTCGGCGACCGCCCGGACCAGGGCGATGCGCTCGAGATGGCGCGAGGCGACCCGGGCACAGCCGGCGAGGAAGTCCAGGTCCTGCTGGACGTAGCGGCGCTCGGTGCGGCGCTGCCCCAACAGCACGAGCCCGCCCTGATCCTTGCCCGCGGCGAGCGACTGGACGAGCACGACACCGGCCGCGCGCAGACCCGCAGGAAACGCCGGGGTCTCCACTTCCGGCAGGCTCGTGCTCTGCGGCACGGCAACGACGGCGCCCGGACCGTCGGGCTCCAGCTCCAGGTAGGCCCGCACGGCGTCGGCATCGACGCTGCCGGCGATGAGGATGTCGCCGCCACGACGCAGGGCGATGCCGAAGATCCGCGCCGGCAGAGCCCCTTCCAGGCATTGGCCCAGGGCCGCCGCGACGCCGGCCCGATCGGCAGCCGCACCGAGATCGCGATCCAGGCGGGCCAGGCGGGCATCGTGGTCATGGGCCAGCTTGAAGAACGTGCGGTCGATCCAGCCGCCGACGGCGCGGCGCAGAGGCACGAAAGCGATGCCGGCGCCCGCACCCAGCAGCAGAGGCGGCAGCCAGCCCGGAAGGCCCGGCCGGCCCCCGTACCAGCGGCCGAACACCACGCCGACAGCCAGGTAGACCATGAGCAGGGCCGCGGCCAGCAGGCCGTAGAGCAGGCTGCGCCGGATGATCACGTCGATGTCCAGGATGCGGTGGCGCACCACGGCGCCGACGAAGGCCACCGGAATGGCCAGTTCGACGACACGATCGACCTCGTCCGGCAACAGCGGATTCAGTCCCAACAGTTCCGGCACCGTGCGCAGGAACACGTACGGTGCGGCCCCGATGGTGAACCCCCACAGGAGCCAACGCACCTGGTCGCGCTCGCGGGTCAGCACCAGCCTGCGGCCGCGCACGGCGAAGACCAGCACGCCGGCCAGGGTCACCACGACCATGAACAGATCGGCCACGGTCATGGCCGGCGCCAGATCCGCGGCGCGGGCCATGGTGGGCGCGGCGAAGTAGCGGTGAAAAACCAATGACTGCCAGACGACCAGAGCGGCCGCCCCGACGGCCACCGCCGGCACGAGCCATGGCCATCGATCCAACACGGCTGACCGGCGGGGGAACGACAGGGCCAGGCGCATGAAGACCACCGGCAGCGCGGCCAGGCAGACGAACTGCAGAACCCCGATGGAGATGACCAGGAGGGGATGCTCGCGGGGAAAGAAGACCCCGCCAACCATGATGGACAACCCGTACAGGAAGGAGACCCAGAAGAAACTCCCGGCGCCGGGTGACCCGCCGCGCACGGCCAGGAAGAACATCGCCACGGACAGGAAGACCAGGCCGCTGAGACCCGTCAGCACGAGCGCTGCGTACCCCTGGCGCAGGACAAGCGTCAGCGCACGGGTCGCGCCCGCGGCGTCGGTCACCATCAGGGTCGTGCCCGGCGGCCAGCTCTCGGCGATGAAGCGCAGGCGCTCGGGACCGTCGGCCTGGTAACCCTCGACGGAAACGGGATAGCCGAGATCGGCCGCGGGGAAGTCCGGGGGCAGGTCGGAACAGCGCCATTGGTGGCGAAAGCCGGCCAGGGCCAGGACGACCCCCGCGGCGAAGACGAGGAAGTTCCACCAGCGGCGGGAGGATCCCATCCGGCTCCCCGATCGCACGGAACGCCGTGTCAAGGCGCCCGCTCGTCGGCCCGCGGCACCGTGGCGAAACCCTCGCCCCACGGCCTCCCGGCGGGCCCGTGCCTGATGCTAACACGGTTGACCGGATAACCTCAACTGCCCCGCGCCGCTGTGGGCGGCGAGGCCAGGAAAATCAGAAGAAGATGCTGATCTCGACACTCCATCGGAGTTCGCCGACGCTCACGAACAGGTCGTTCTCGAATCCTTCGCGGTCCGGCCCAGGGACAGCCGCAGCCCCCAACTGACGCTCGCCCCCACATTGAAAGGCCTGACCTGGACCAGGGCACAACCGAGGCCGGCGTAAGGGGACAGCACGAACGAGATGTCTTCGGACACCGAGTTGCTCGTGGTGCCCGTCACCACCGGCACGGGGTTGGTGTACTGCCAGGAGAGCCCGCCGGCCCGCGCCCCGTACAGGATGTAGAAGCCGGTGAAGGTGTGGAGCGCCGTCAGGTAGTGGCGACTGCCCACGTCGACGCCGAATTCGAAGATGCTGTCGATGCCGTCGCGAACCGTGGCCTGCGGACCCTTGCGCCCCTCGCCGTAGTAGAGGCCCAGGTGGTCCCGGCGCCGCGATCCGGAGTAACGTGAGTAGAGCGCCGAAACCGTGGTCATCCTGGCGATGGCGTTTCCCGCCGGAGTGCCCTGGGCGTAGGACACGATCAGATTCTTCCGACGGGGCACGGCAGGTCGATCGTCCTCGACCGCACCGCCGTCGTCCGGCGTGCGCACCGCGCCGATCTCGTTGAATTCCCTCGCGGGCCCGGGCTCCGGCTCCTTGTCGTCTCCGCCGCGAAACACGCCGATCAGGAACCCGACCAGGAGCGAGTCGTCATCGTCGTCGTCGTTGTCGTCGTCCTGTTCCCAGCCATGCGAGTCCCGGTCCAGGTGGTCGATCTTGGTGCGCATGGAACCCGTCCCGCGCCCGGAACGCTCCTCTTCCGCCGAGCGGGCCGCCGCGTCGGAGACCTTGCCGCGCGATGCGCCGCCGCTGGAGCAGGCGGCGCAGGCCAGCAGGAGGCAGAGCCCAGCGGCCAGCAGGAATGCCGACCGCGAGTGTCCCTCGGCTGTGATCATCGCCGGCCCCCTTCGTCGGCTCGGATGATGGTGGCGCCTCCTCGGCGTCGCGGGCACTGCTTGGAGATTCAAGTCCCGTGCCGGAACGTCGGGGCGCCCGAGTCACCGACAAAACCTTGTGGTTTACATATTTCCATCAAGAAACGCCAAAGCCGGGTCGACCGCCGCGTCCGTGGTCGTGCACTCCCCTGTCTTCGGGTGCGCACGGCAGGGATCCAGTTGTGCATGAAAACCCCCGACCACGCCATCTCAATTCGTGCTACCATGCCTGACGGAGCCGATGCGCGGTCTCTGCAGGTCTCCAGCCTCAGGGGGACGGCATGCCCAAAGCCGCTGCTTGGATCGTCCTGATCGCCCTGGCCCTCCCGGCTGCGGCCATGCCGGCCTCCAACCAGATCGAGACGACGCTGGCCAACGGCATGCGCGTGCTGGTGCGCGAACTCCCCCTGCAGTCCCTGGTCACGGTCGAGGTGCTCTACGCCGCCGGTGCCGCGGCCGAACCCGATTCGCTGGGAGGGCTGGCCCACCTGGCCGAACACCTGCTCTGCCGGCACACGGCGCGGCAGCAGGCGCTGTTGACGCTCGACTGCAATGCCGCCACCTCGGCCGCGACCATGTCGTTCACCGCCTCCTGCCTGCCATCGTTGCTGCCGCAGGTCCTGGACGTGGAAGCATCGCGCATGCGGGGCGTGGTCCTGGACAGCTTGGAATTCGACCGCGAGCGCACCGTGGTCCTGCAGGAACTGGCCTACCGCGGCGGGTACCAGGAAACATCGACCCGCAGCCGGGCTTTCCGCGCCTCGTTTCCCGATCATCCGTACGGACGCTCGCCCGGCGGCAGGCCCGAGACCGTCGCGCGCATCACGTTCTCGGACCTGCAGCGCTTCGTGGCCGGGACGATCCATCCCGGGGTGGCGGCCCTGATCATCGATGGCCCGGTCGATCCGCCGGCGGTGCTGGAGATGGTACGGACGCGCTTCGGGTCTATCGCTTCGGGACCGACTCCGGGCGCACCGCCCCCTTATCCGCCGTGCGAGCCGCACCAGGTGGTCTTCGACGACTGGGACCAGGAAGGCTACCGGCTCGGCATCGCCGTCCGCGTGCCCATCGGGACGCCGCAGGAACTGGTGCTCGCGGATCTGGCCGCCGACTACCTCGAACACGAGAATGTCTCGGTGGGCCTGACCCTGATCCCGCACGAGGGGGTCCTGCAATTCGGCTGGTTCGGAGCGTACTACCGGCCGGACCTGGAGCTCTCCACCCTCTATCCCTTCGACCCGGACCAGGACGTGCAGCGATCCCTGGGCTGGCACTGGGAGCGCGTGGCGAACGCCGTGGCGGCGCTGGCCGCGCCCGACCGGCGTAACGAATTGTTGGATTGGCTGCGCCGGGCGACGGAGCGGCGCCGGACGCCCCGCAGCGGCGAGTGGCTGCCGGGCACCGTGCTCCTGGCCGGGGCTGCCACCCCGACCGGCGAGCAATACGCCCGGCTGGCGGCTGCAGTCACGCTGCCGGACCTGAGCCGCTTCCTGGTGGAAAATGTCGCGCCGGGCCGGGCCACGATCGCCGTCTGCCATGGCCGCGACTCCGAACGCCTCGCCGCCCGGCAACTGGCCGGACGGGTGGTCCGGCACGAGGGCATCGAGGCGACCGCTGCCTTGGCCGACCTCGAGGTCGCGGAGATCGAACCGGTGCTGGAGGCCTACGGGAAAGCCGGGGTCCTGTCGCTTACGATCTTCCACCTGAGCAACGGTATCCCGGTGGTTTGCCGGCACGTGCCCGACGATCCCCGGTGGACATTGACGGGCTGGCGGCGGTTCGAACCGATCAAGGACGCGCGCCCTGGCAAGCGAGCGGGGATCTGCCACCTCTACGGGCTGACGGCGGCCTACGACGTGCGCGCGCCGCGGGACGGTCGACCGCCGCAACCCTGGCGCCACGATGCCCGCTTCGGTCTTTCCCCGGATGGTTTGTACGGTTATACGGCCGTCGGACCCGCGCGCGAGGCCGTCGACATCGCGGCGTCCCTCGTGGGGCGCCTGCAGGAGGAGAGATTCAACGTTACGGCCTGGACCGAGGCGCTCAGGGACTGCGAGGTCTACTTCGCCCGCCTGAACCTGGACGCCGATGCCCGGGCGACGGCGTGGCGATGTTCCCGGGTCCTGGGTGAAGACCATCCTGCGCTTGCCGCATGGCGACCCGAAGCCCGGACCCTCGAGAAGGTCCTCTACAAGGACCTCGAGAAGCTGCACCGCGAAGCCGCCGGGCCGACGGGTTCAACCGTCCTGCTGGCCTACGGCGGGCTGGCGCCCGAGGCGGTCCGCGCAACACTGGAAGCGGGCTTCGGCCGCCGCGAGAAGTGGTCAAGTTGGACCGCGTCGCCACCACCGCCCGGAATGGCGGGCATCGAAGGCAGGATCTTCGCCGCGCCGCGGCAGCAGGACGTGACCCTGTCCTTGACCTTCGCCCCATTCCTGCCCGACCGGGGCTGGAAGCAGCCGGGGCTGACGATCCTGCTGCTGGAGGAAATGCTGACCCAGGCCCTGGACTCGCGGTTGCGGCAACAGGAGGGCTGGTCCTACGTCGTCGGTTGCCACATCGGCGTGGCGGCCGGTTGGGCCCTGCCGGAAATCGCCGTCACCTGCCAGCCGGGCCAGGCTCCCGCGATCCTGGCGGTGGTGCGGGACGAACTGGCGGTCTCGTGCGCCGGGCAGTTCCCCGGTGACCGCCTGGCGCTGGCCCGCCTGCGGCTGGCCACACGGCTGCTGCGCTCCGGCGACGATGTCGAGATGCTGGCCGAATGGCTGCACACCGTCTCGGCCTTCGGCCCGGTGCCCGCCGACCCGGTCCGCGCGTTGCTGGCCCTGGATCCGGTCGGCGACGGCGTCGATCTGGCACAGCTCCTGCCGGCGGACAGATTCGTCTTCAGCGCGGTGGGAGCGATCCTCGAGGATGAACTCGAGCTGTTCGAGCCCTAGGCGGGGATCCGGTGGTCGGGTCACGCGAAGGCGGCGGAATGCCGGAGCACTCCGCCGCCTTCCGCTCGTTCAGGCCGATGCCCCCCTAGACCGCGTAGCGCCGTCGCCGCGAACGGTCACCGTTCTGCTGCCGCTGCCCGTTGTTCTGCCCCGAGCGTTGGCCGTAGCCGCGCGCCTCACGCCCGCCGCCCTGGGCATACCCGCCCCGCGGCGCCTGCCGCGGCTCGGCCTCGGCCTCGAAGCCGGCCACCTGCCGACGCTCGATGGTGGCGCCGATCATGCGCTCGGTCGCCCGCAGCCAGCCGTGGTCGTTGCCGGTGACGAAGGTGCAGGCAGTGCCCTCGCATTCGGCACGCCCGGTGCGGCCGATGCGGTGGGTGTAGGCCTCCGGCGTGTTGGGCACGTCGAAGTTGATCACGTGGCTGACGCCGCTGACGTCGATGCCGCGCGCCACGATATCGGTCGCCACCAGGATGTTGAAGTGGCGCGAGCGGAAGCCGCTCATGGCCTGGTCACGCCGGTTCTGGGACAGGTTGCCCTGGATGCCGACAGCCCGGTGGCCCGCGGCGCAGAGCTGCTCCGCCAGCTGCCGTGCCCGCCGCTTGGTCGCCGTGAAGACGATGGCCGAGTTGCAGTCCTCGCCCCGCAGCAGGTGATCCAGCAGGTCGCGCTTGCGCCGCTCGCTGACCATCACCAGCGAGTGCTCGATGGTCGCGGCCGGCGCGGTGCCGGCCAGCTCGACCACGTGGGGCTGGTGCAGCACCTCGTCGGCCAGCCGGCGGATCTCCCGCGGCATGGTGGCCGAGAACAGCAGGTTCTGCCGCCGGGCCGGCAGCGTGGCCAGGATGGCCCGGATGTCCGGCAGGAAGCCCATGTCGAACATGTGGTCGGCCTCGTCCAGCACCAGGGTGCCCACGTGGTCGAAGTTCAAGAGGCCCTGCCGCAGCAGGTCCAGGGTACGGCCCGGGCAGCCGACCACGATCTCCGGGCGCCGGCGCAGGGCCCGCACCTGGGTGCTGATGGGCACGCCGCCGAAGATGGTCACCACGTTCAGCCGGGTGAACTGGGCCAGGGTCTTGATCTCCTCGGCGATCTGGGTGGCCAGCTCGCGGGTCGGGGCCAGCACCAGGGCGCCCGGTCCGTTGCGGCGCTCGGTCAGCAGCATCTGCAGCAGGGGCAGCGCGAAGGCCGCGGTCTTGCCGGTGCCGGTGTTGGCCAGGCCCAGCACGTCGCGACCGGCCAGGCCGGCGGGGATCGTCTCGGCCTGGATCGGCCGCGGGGAGGTGAAGCCGGCGGCGCTGACGCCCCGCACGAGGGAATTGTCGAGCCCGAAGCCGTCGAAGCCGGCGGGCGCATTGGTCTGATTGGTACGCATAAACAGAATGGTCTCCAGCGCAGACGCACAGGACAGACCCGGGCGCTGCGGTGTTTTCCGACCCATACAACAGTGAAGGGCAAGAGGGGGTTCGGCGGGGTCCCGGCGGTTGATCGCGGGGCTCTGTTGTTCGCCGCTTGCGGGATGGTTCCCGGCTAGGGGACAATGATAGTATCGGGCAACGAATTGCGCAACCTGAGCCTGAAAGGTCCGGCCTGCAACCGAATCCACATCCGGGCCTCGTGCTCACCGCGGCCGCCACGGCCGTGGCCCTGGTCGCGTTCGCGGCCAATCCCGTTCTTTGCCGCCTGGCCCTGGCCGCCGGCGCCATCGATGCCGCAACGTTCACGACCGTGCGGCTGGTGGCCGGGGCGGCGACCCTGCTCCTGGTCTCGGTCGCCACCGGCCGCGCCGGGCGACGCGGCGCCGGGAGCTGGCGCTCCGGCGCCATGCTGTTCGCCTACGCCATCTGCTTCTCGTTCGCCTACCGGGAACTGGCGGTCGGAACCGGCACGCTGATCCTCTTCGGCGCCGTCCAGCTGACCATGCTGCTGGCGGCCGTCGCCGGTGGGGAGCGCCCCCAACCGTTGCAGTGGCTCGGGTTTCTCGCGGCGCTGGGCGGACTCGTCTACCTGGTGTCGCCAGGGTTGGCGGCGCCCTCGCCCCTCGGCTCGGCCTTGATGACGGCGGCCGGCGTGGCCTGGGGCGTCTACACTCTGCGCGGCCGGAGCAACGACGATCCCATCGCGGCGACCACCGACAACTTCGTGCGCGCGGTGCCTTTCGTGCTGGTGGTGGGCCTGGTCATGCTGCGCGGTGCGCAGGTGACGACGCGGGGTCTGGCCCTGGCGGTCCTTTCGGGGGCGCTGACCTCGGGGCTGGGCTACGTGGTCTGGTACGCGGCGCTGCGGGGGCTGACCGCCACGCGGGCGGCCGGCGTGCAGTTGACGGTGCCGGTTCTGGCCGCGCTGGTGGGTGTGCTGTTCATGTCCGAGACGATATCGCTGCGCCTGGCTGTGGCGGCGGCGGCCATCCTGGGCGGCGTCGGCCTGGTGCTGGCGGGGCGGGAGACAGGCTCCCGCCCTGCGTCGCCTTGAAGGCGTTCGGGCCGGCGCCCCGCGCGGCTCAGTCGTATGCCAAGCGAGTCGGCTGGTCCGCCAACAGGACCCGCAGGTCCTCCTGCGCCTGCATCCGCGGCCAGGTGCCCAGATCGGCGTGGATGAGGTTGTACTTCTCGGGGATGGGGTGGGTGCCCACGACGACTTCCAGCCCGTAGCGGCGGGGGATGAACTCGCGGAAATGGTCCAGGTGCGGGCACGGCGGATAGCCCACCACCAGGCCCGTGGCCAGATGCACCACCTCGGCGCCGTTGTTCTTCATCTCCTCGGGCGCGTACTCCACGTTGCCCCCGGGGCAGCCGCCGCAGGTGGTGAAGCCGACCAGCTCCACCTCCTGGTCCCGGTAGCGGGCGAAGGCCCCTTCCCGTTCCCGCAGCGAACGGAAGCACTTGCCGCCCGCGCAGGTGTGGTAGCGGTCGCAGATGATGATGCCGATCTTCCTCATGCCCCCACCTCCTGGAAGCGGTTCAAGTCGCCCCGACCATAGGCCTCGTAGGCCTCGCGCACGGTCATCGCGCCGGCGCCCACCAGCACCTCGATGCCCGCGGCCTGCAGCACGGTGGCGGCGTTGCCGCCCGGGCCGTTGCCGGTGATCAGGACCTGGGGCGCGAACCCGGCCAGGATGCCGGCCGTCTTCGGCCCGGCCCCGTGGGCCTCGTTGTCGACCGCCGTGTTGTCATGGGTGGTGACCTCGCCGCTCTCCTCGTCGTAGACGAAGAAGAACCGGGTCCGGCCGAAGCGCGGATCCATGGGCGAGTCCCAGTCGGTGCCCGTGGTGGTGAAGACCAGTTTCATGCCCGCCTCCCGTCGGTCGGGGACCCCCTGGTCCCCGGATTCAGTCGACCTCGACCAGGCGGGTGATCTCCCGCCAGCAGTCGCCGACCACCTGTGCCAGTTCCGTGTCCTCTTCCACGACGGTCCGGCCGCAGGTGAGCGCCGCCGTGAACCGTTCGTCGTAGGGGATCTCCGCCAGGACGGCGATGCCCTCCTCCTGCAGGAAGCCGCGGAGATCCCGCAGGACCGCCGGGTTCAAGTCGGCCTTGTTGATGATGCAGCCGGCCCGGATGCCGAACAACTTGACCAGCTCGTGCGCGCGGCGCAGGTCGTGCAGGCCCGAGACCCCGGCCTCGGTGACCAGCACGGCCAGCGCGGCGCCCGACAGGGAGGACACCACGGGGCAACCCACGCCGGGCGGTCCGTCGACCAGGACCAGGCCCTGGCCGCCGGTTTCGGCCGCAGCCCGGGCTTCCTGCTTGACCTTGGCCACCAGCTTGCCCGAGTTGTCGGCGCCGATCTTCAGGGCGGCGTGGACCATGGTCGCGCCGGTCCGCACCTGCGAGCGATACCAGCGGCCGACGCTCTGTTCCTGCTCGTCGATGGCCGCATCCGGGCACACCCGCACGCAGTAGCCGCAGCCCTCGCAGGCGAGCGGATCCACCAGGTAGCGACCGTGGACCACCGCGATGGCCCGGAAGCGGCACACCGCCGCGCACAGGCCGCACCCGCCGCATCGTCCCTGGTCGATGAGCGCCAGGCGCCCGGCCTGGAAATCCTCGCCGTGGGCGCAATCCGGCTCCAGCAGCAGGTGCATGTCCGCGGCGTCCACGTCGCAATCGGCGAGCACCAGGTCCCGGCCGCCCAGCAGCGCGAACGCGGCCGTCAGCGAGGTCTTGCCCGTGCCGCCCTTGCCGGAGATGACCACGATCTCCTTCATGGGCGACCGTCCCCGCCGCGGGCACCGATGAGCCGGCCGAGGGCCTGCACCGCCGCGCGCACGGCCGGCACGTCCCGGTAGAGCAGCTCGCCGGCCGCGCAGGCGGCGGCGATCTGTCGGCTGTGGGGGATCCGCGCCGCCAGCTCGATGCCCTCGTCCGCGCAGTACCGCTCCACCCGGTCGTCGCCGAGCCCGTGCCGGTTCACCACGACCACGAAGTCGCGGCCCAGCAGGCGCATGGTCTCGACCGCCAGCTGCAGGTCGTGGAGCCCGAAGGGCGTGGGTTCGGTGACCAGGATCACCAGGTCCGCGCCCCGGGTCGCTTCGATCACGGGGCAGGACGTGCCCGGCGGCGAGTCGAAGATCCGCACCACCTCCGGCGGGAAGTGCGCGTCCACGTAGTCGATGGTCCGGCGGATGAGGGGAACGGCCTGTTCCTCGCCGATCAGCAGGCGGCTCTCCACGAAGTCGAGCCGCCCAGTCCGGCTGTGCTTCAGCTCGCCCAGCGGTCGGGGCTGCATCGGCAGGGATCCGCTGGGGCAGAGCTCCGAGCAGGCGTAGCAGCCGTGGCAGAGCTCGGGCAGCACCAGGACGGCGTCGCCCAGCTTCAGGATCGCGTTGAAGTTGCAGACCGCCTGGCAGTTGCCGCAGTGGTGGCAGGTCGACGGCGACCAGCCGGGAATCATCTTGTCGACCGCCTGCTCATGCCGGACCTCGCCCTGGATGAAGAGGCCCGAGTTGGGCTCCTCCACATCCAGGTCGACCAGCACCACCGGCCCGGCCTCGGCCATGAACAGGGCCAGGTTGGTCGCCAGGGTGGTCTTCCCGGTGCCGCCCTTGCCGCTGGCGATGGCGACGTTCAAGGCTCAGTCCCCGCAGTTGCGGACGTGGTCCTCGGCATCGTGATTGCACGGGTTCTCGCCCGTTGGCAACGCGTTCTGCAGGAACCGGGTCACGAGGACACCCGGCTCGGCCACGCCGACGCCCATGTGCACCTCGATCCCGTTCTCGCGGAACAGGTTCTGGGCCATGGCGCCCATCCCGCCGGCCAGGACGACGTCCACGCCCCGGTCGGCCAGGAAGCGGGGGTAGGTGCCCGGCTGATGGGCGGGCGGATCCAGGAACTGGACCTCGCCCAAGCGGTCGCCGTCGACCTCGATCACGGCGAAGCGCTCGCAGTGCCCGAAATGGGCGCAGGATTTTCCGTCCAGGGTGGGAATGCCGAATGTGCGTTTCAAGGTTCCGCTCCTGTTGTTGTTCCGGCCTTGTTGCTTCCTAGTCCCGCGCGCCGGAAAGGCGCTCCACCAGGGCCTGCACCTGTTCCTTCAGACGGGCCACTTCGGCGGCCAGCGCGGAGGTCGCGCCCGGTCCTGTCTCCTCCGGCCATGATCCTAGCTCCTCGGGTTGCCGTGGTGACGCCGGCAGCAGCGGCCATGGCCGAACCCCCCGGCCAGGTCGGCCAGGTTGGTCGAGCCGCAGTCCGGACACCGCGTCGTTTCCGCGTCGAAGGTCTGCTGCAGCAGGTGGCCGCAGTCCTCGCAGCGGATCAGGTTGTCCTGGAAGTGGACTTCGCCGCCGTCGATCTGCAGCAAGGTGCCCTCGACGAGGAAGCGGGCCAACTGATGCCGGGCCCGCTCCACCAGGCGGGAAAAGGTCGAGCGGGAGATGCCCATCGCCACCGCTGCCGCGCTGTGGTCCAGGCCTTCGTAATCCGCCAGCCGGATGGCCTCGAATTCGTCCAGGGCCAGCGGCTGGGACGGCAGGCAACGCCCCCGCACACCCGTGGGTTTGAACCCGGTGTGCAGGGGCGGGCGGTGGACGGAGCGGTTCTTCTGCGGTCGGGGCATCGTGGGTCCTTCGCTCGGGCGTCGCCTCCAATGTTATGCACTTATGTGCATAATGGCAAGCGGAATCCAAGCGGGGACGGAGGCGGCAGCCCTTGCAGCCGCCCCCGTCGCCGGACTCTATTCCGGCCGCCTGACCCGCACCGGATCCGCCGGCTGCGGCAGCAGCTTCACGCCCTCGGTCTCCAGCAGCCGCAGCGCCTCGGCCACCGCCTGCTCCAGCTGCGGATCGCGGCCTTCGGCCACCAGCTTCGGCTCCTGCTCGACCTCGATGTCGGGCGCCACGCCCTCGTTCTCCACCTTCCATTGGCCGTCCAGGTCGTAGAACCCGCCGCGCGGTGCGGTGATGGTGCCGCCATCGACCAGGTCGGGCACGTCCCAGATGCCCACCAGACCGCCCCAGGTGCGGGTGCCGACCAGGGGGCCGATCTTCATCAGGCGGAACATGTAGGGCAGCATGTCGCCCCCGGAGCCCGACATCTCGTTGATGAGCATGACCTTCGGTCCCCAGATGGCGGCGTTGGGCGCGGTGAACGGCTGGCGGTCGCCGACGGGGTTGTTGAAGTAGCCGAGCAGGCGGCGCGACATCAGGTCGACCATGTAGTCGGCGATGGAGCCGCCGTGGTTGAAGCGCTCGTCGATGACCGCGCCCTGCTTGTCCTGCTGGGCGAAGTAGTAGCGGGTGAAGTTGGTGTAGCCGCCGCCGCCGGTGTCCGGCACCCAGACGTAGGCCAGGCGGCCGGCCGAGAGTTCGTCCACCTGGCGCCGGTTGCCGTCGATCCACTCGCGCTGGCGCAGGTTGCCCTCGTCGGCCACGGGCACGACCGTGACCCGGCGGGCACCCGCCGTCTCGGGCTTGGCGTTGAGCGTGAGCACCGTCTGCCGGTCGGCGGTGCGGTCGAACAGGCTGTAGGGGTTCATGGCGGCCGTCAGCTCGACGCCGTTGACCGCCAGCAGGTAGTCACCCTCCTGCACGTCCAGGCCGGGGCCGCTCAGGGGCGAGCGCAGCTCGGGGTTCCAGTTCTCGCCGCGGTAGATGCGCGCGATGCGGTAGCGTCCGTTCTCCACCGCGAAGTCGGCGCCCAGCAGGCCCACCGGCACGGTCTCCACTTCGGGCTCGTCGCCGCCGCGGGTGAACGAGTGGCCGACCGAGGTCTCGCCGCCCAGGATGTCCAGCACGTAGGTCAGGTCGGCCCGGTGGCGCACCTGGTCCACCCAGGGCCGATACGTCTGCCAGGCCCAGTCCAGGTCCAGGCCGTGCACGTTGTCCACGTAGAAGAAGTCGCGCTGGTAGCGCCAGCCCTCGCGGAACATCTGGGCCCACTCGGCCGGCGGATCGACCTTCATGCGCAGGCCGCCCAGGTCCAGGGCGCCCTCGCCGGCGGTGATCTCGCCGCCCGCGTCGGCGATCTCCCAGGCGCCGCCCTCGCGGCCCAGCAGTAGCTTCTTGCCGTCACTCGATACGGTATAGAGGGTGATGCCCGAGGTGACGGGCTTGGCCTCGCGGTCCTCCAGCTTGTAGCAATGCAGGGTCAGTCCCGGCTGGTTGGGCACGTTCTCGGTGTAGAAAAGCACGCCCGCCTCGCCCGCGGTCAGGTCGGCGTACGGCCGGGCGGGCACGCCCAGGGCCAGGATGCGCTGGTCCAGGCCTGCGAAGTCGATCTTCACCGGGGCGGGGGCGCTGTCGGCGGGCTTGTCCTTGTCTTTGTCTTTGTCCTTGTCCTTCTCTTTGGTCTCGTCCTTCGCCTCGTCCTTCGCGGCCGGCGCCTCGTCGTCGCTTTCTGGCACCAGCGGCGAGGGCGCCGAGGCGTCCAGCACCGCCACGTAGATGGCGTAGTTCAGGGGCCGGTTGTAGGAACTCATGTCCAGCCAGCCCACGTTCAGGCCGTAGTCGGTGCTGGCCAGGAAGTAGAGGTGCTTGCCGTCGCGGTCCCAGGCCGGCGAATGGCAGTCCGACAGGCCGTCGGTGACCTGGGTCGACTTGCCGTCGGCCAGCGACCAGACGCACACGGCGTTGAACTGGTTGGGCAGCCGCTTGCTGTAGGCGATCCACTGGGAATCGGGCGACCACGCCGGGCGGATCAGCCGCTGCGGATGGGCGAACTCCTCGTTGTCCACCAGGCGGGCCTCGCCCGCAGCCACGTCCACCACCCACAGGTTGCGGTCGGCGTCGCCGAAGGCCAGGTGCTTCGAGTCGGGCGACCACAGGGGCGTGTAGTAGAAGGTCGGGCTTGCCAGCGCGATGGTGCGCCGCTCCTGTCCGAACTGGTCGGCGATCACCAGCTGGTATTCGCCACCCTCGTCGCTGAACCAGCTGATGTGGGCGCCGTCGGGCGACCAGGCGGGTGCGCGCTCGGCGCTGCCGCTGCTGGCGGTCAGGTTGCGCACGTCGCCCTTCTC
Organism: Candidatus Krumholzibacteriia bacterium; assembly: GCA_963848505.1. Taxonomy (GTDB): domain Bacteria; phylum Krumholzibacteriota; class Krumholzibacteriia; order LZORAL124-64-63; family LZORAL124-64-63; genus JACZKN01. The sequence continues at coordinate 284,234 of CAWKEB010000001.1, forward strand.
GGCCGGCACGGTGAAGATCTCGCCGCGGGCCTCGAAGACGGCGCGTTTGCCGGTGGGCGACAGCGCGACGTTCTGCACCAGGTCGGCGGCCTCGGTCCAGTGGGGGCGCGCCCAGGGGAAGTCGCCGTCCAGGGTGACGGTCAGCCGGCGCGCCTCGCCGCCGGCGGCGTCCAGGGTCCACAGGTGCCCGCCGTGCTCGAAGACCAGCCGGCCGTGGCCGCCGGACAGGTTCTTGCAGTCGAGTTCCTTGAAGAACGTGCGCTGCTGCAGCCGGCCGGTGACCGCGTCCCAGGCCCACACGTTCATGCCCCAGTCGCGGTCGCTGAGGAAGAACACCGAGTCGCCCAGCCAGGCGGGCGAGATGTCGTTGCTGTCGGTCCAAGGCAGGCGCTGCACTTCGAGGGAGGCCAGGTCGATCACCCGCACCGGATTGCACTGGCCGCCGCGGTAGTTGCGCCACTCGCCGTCCCACTGCTGCACCACCTGGTAGGCCATGCGCCCGCCGTCGGGGCTGAACACGCCGTTCTCGACCCGCGGCAGGGGCAGCGCGGCGGGCAGGCCGCCGTCCAGGCCCACGGTCCACAGCTTGGGCGCGGGCCGCGGCGCGCCCGTGCGGCCGGAGGCGAAGACCACGCCCGTGCCGTCGGGAGTCCAGCCGCGCACCTGGTCCGGCAGCGGGTGCCAGGTCAGGCGCCGGGGCTCGCCGCCGGCCGTGGGCACCACGTAGACATCGGTGTTGCCGTCGTACTCGCCGCTGAAGGCCACCAGGCTGCCGTCGGGCGAGAAATGGGGATCGGTCTCGGCCCCGGCGAAGGTGGTCAGGCGCCGGGCCTGTCCCCCGTCGCGATCGACGATCCAGATGTCGTTGGCGTGCACGAAGGTGATCTGCGTGGCGCCCACGTCGGGCATGCGCAGCAGCAGGGCCTCCTGGTCGGCGGCGGCCGCCGGCAGGGCAACGACGACAAGCAGCAGGCAGGAGAGGATGATCGATCGCATGGCGTTCTCCCGGAAGGATCGCTGGAAGTTCGGGTCGGGGGGGGCCGGGGCATTGTATCGCGCCGGCCGGCTCGGACGCAACGAGGCAGTGATGCGGTCAGACCGGCTCGGACACGGCTACGCCTTCAGATCCGGCCTCGATCAACCGGAAATCGGGCCGCCCATACTCGGCCGCCAGCGTGTGGCAGACCAGATTGGCGGCGATCTGCGCCGTACCCTCCCCGTGGGTGTGGCCGCAGAGCACCGTAAAGCTGCAGTCGGGATGGTCCACCGCGGCGGCGGCGATCTCCTGCCCCAGCGCCGCGCAGGCGAATCCGGGCAGGAACGATGGGCTCGACCTGCGGCCGTCGAAACAGGCTGCTTCCGCGAACGGCGGCACGTGGCAAAGGACAATCACCTGCGGACACTCCGCCGCGGCCGCCCGCAGGCCGGGCCGCAGCCGCGCCGCCGCATCGCTGCCGAGCTGCTGCAGCAGGGCCTGTAGCTCTTCCTGACCGTCGAGGGTCCCCCGGCAGGCCTCCGGCTTGAAGACCCGGCGCAGGTCGGCGATGTGCAGGTAGTCGTTGAGGATCACGTTGCTGGCAGCGAAGTCCCCCAGCCGGGCATCGCCCCAGCCGCCCTCGCCCACCAGCGCGAGGCCGGGGGCCAGCAGGCGCGGGCTGCCCTGCTCCAGCCAATCGAGGCGCTGGTCGCGCAGGCGAATCATGCTGCCGCGGACCCCGGCCACCGAGCCGCCGTAGTAGTCGTGGTTGCCCAGGACGAAGTGAACCGGCAGGTCGATCGCCTCCGCCAGGTCGACGAGGTCATCGCCCAGGCCCGCCGCCACGGCGATGTCGCCTCCCAGCAGCAGCGCCTGCGCACCGCTGGCCCGCACCCGGCCGCAGAAGTCCAGGACCACGTCGGGGTCCGCATGATCGAGATGGATGTCGCTGGCCCAGGCCAGGCGGATGGGCCCGCTCTGCCCCATGATCAGACCTCCGTGGCGCCCGCCGGCTGCCGTGCTATCATGACCGTGCCGTGCGAACCCCACGCCCAGGAGGCGCCATGTCCCCCCACAACAAGCACAACCGCAAGGCCGGCCGCCCCAAGCCCGAGCGCCTGCCCACCCCCGAGGAGATCGCCAAGGGCGTGCAGCAGCTCAAGCGCCAGGGCACCCCGGCCTTCAATTACCGGGAGCGCAGCCTCGAACTGCACGGCATGATCTGCGCCAAGTGCGCCCGCGAGTTCACCCGGGAAAACCGCCGCCAGTTGACGGTGCACCACATCGACGGCAACGACCAGCACAATCCCGCCGACGGCTCCAACTGGGAAAACCTCTGCATCGACTGCCACGAGGCCGAGCACAGCCGCGGCATGCTGGGCGACTACCTGCGGGGAGACGACTAGGGCCGGGGCGGAAGGCCCCCCCGGAGGCCCCGGGCTAGAAGCCCAGCGTCGCACCCAGGCTGACCACCGACAGGTCGTCGGGGTTGCCCAGGGTGAGCGACTCCCACTCCAGGCGCACGCCGATCGGCCCGACATGGATGCCGGCCCCCAGCCCCCAGAGGATGTCGGTGCCGGAGTCGGTGGTCGGCTGTCCGAGGTTGCGACCCTCGCTTTCCCAGAACATGACCCCCGCCTTGGCGAAGATGTCGACCACCGAGATCTTGACGCGCCCCAGGGCCGCGGCGTCCCAGCCGCTGATGCCGGTCTCGACGTGCCCGCCGCCCACGTCGGCGTTGGCGGTCCCGAAGTCGCGGTAGCCGCCCTCGGCGCCCAGGATGCCGTTGCCGCTGAAGCCGCCGAAGATCTTCCAGGCCGTGGAGTTCTCGTCAATGGTCTGGAACTCGTTGGCCACGTCGTCGACCTCGACCTCCGAGCTGTAGAAGGCGTTGCCGAGGCCCACCCCGCCGTAGAGGCCCTTGGCGAGGCCGGGCGAAGCGGCGATCAGCGAGGCGGCGAGGATCAGGCAGGCGAAACGTCGGTGGTTCATGTTCCCTCTCCTTGGCCGGGGACGGCGGCTGCGCCGGGGCGGTGATGCCGGTCGAATCTCTCCGCCATCCTAGCCCCGGACGCGCCGCCGCTCCACCAAAGAGTGCTCCACCACCGCCTAATTGCTGATGGTGATCGTGTAGGTCTGCTGGACCACCTGCTTTTCCCCGGCGCAGGCGTCGTAGGCCGTCACCTGCACTTCCCAGTTCCCCACGGCCTCAGCCGTCGGCGTGCCGGCGAGAACGCCGTTCTCCAATCCCTCCAGCCCGGGGATCGGCTCGGTCGGGATCACCCAGCGCGTTACGGTGCCCTGGCCGCCGCTGGTCGTGACCTGGAAATGGTAGGCGACGCCCACGGCGCCGTCCGGAGGCGATCCGCTGGTGATCAGCAGCGGCGGGCAATCGCCGCCGCCGGCCCGGGTCAGCGTGTCGGAGCAGTCGCCGCCGCAGTAGGGCGCCTCGATGCCGCGCCAGGTCGAGCGCTTGGTGGCCGTGCCGTTGCTGTTGAGGGTCATCGTGCCCCGCTCGGTGAAGCCTTCGCCGACGTACTCGTAGCGGAAGGTGTTGCCGCAGACCCGGCCCTCGAAGGTGTCGCCGCCCTGGTCGGTGTAGCTGGCCTCGGATCCGTCCTGGGTGACCACCAGTTCGACCGGCCCGCCGAACGGCTCGCCGCACCAGTTGCCGCACTGGTAGGTGCCGCTCCAGGTGCCGGCGAAGTTGGCCGGCGCGGCGCAGTTGCCCGGGGTGAGGTCCATGGCGACGCCGTCGACGCTCAGATCGCAGTCGAAGTTGGTGGTGATGGTCAGGCAGACGGTCATCGACCCGGTGTTGATGATCTGCAACGCGCCCTCGTCGGCCATCACCGTGGCCGGTGACGCCTCCAGCGACGTCCCGTGATTGATCGCGAACGGACCGTAGAGGGGCCCCTCTTCGCAAACGGACTCCGGATCGCTGCCGATCCGGATGTAGGCCGTGGCGTTGTGGTCCTCCTCCCCGCCCAGCAGCCAGGCGATCTTGCGTGCGATCATGGCCGCGAGCGGTATGCCGTCGATCTGCACGTGATCGAGGGTGCCTGCGATGTCGATCTCCGCCGCGGTGACCGACGGGATATCCGGCGGCAGCTGCAGGGTGAAGGTGACGTTGGTCGGCTGATAGGCCAGCAGCGGCACATCGGTGATGGCGTTCTCCAGGGGGGCGACGATCGAGCGGGTGGTGGGGTTGTTCGGCTGGGCGGGATCGTCGTCGGAGCAGCCGGCGAATAGCACCAAGACAACCAAAATCGTCAATGATAACAACCTGTTACAGGCATGGGGCGACATGATCTCCTCCTCGTCCGTTCGGATCCTGTGCGGATGCCAAGGCGAAGGTGCATGTCTATAGTGGATGATAACAGTCCGCGATCGCGGCTGTCAACGGGGCCATCGGTGGGGGCTCCGGCCACTCAGTTGGCGGTGCGCGCGGAGTAGGCCCCTGCCGGAACGGTGGTGACCAGCAGCGTGCCCAGTTCCGGCGCCGCCTCGGCCGTGCCCACGTACAGGTCCAGCACGCGACTGGGATTGGCCAGCAGGTCGGCCAGGGCCGCGCGCACGGTCTGGCCCAGGGCCAGGGCGACGGTCTCGTCGCGGGCCAGCACCTCGACGCGCACGGTGGAGTTGCCGCCGATCCGGTCCAGGTTGGCCGCAATGGGCTGCAGGCCCGCCCGGGCCGCCGCCAGCGGATCGCCGCGTCCGCCGGGCGTCAGCTTGTGCCCCGACAGCAGGAACGACAGCCCCCGCGGATCCTCGCGCGAATAGGCCGGCAGGGTGAAGTCCGCGCCGGCGATTGTGCCCACGGTGCCGGTAGAGTCGGCGTAGGCCAGTTCGTAGGTGTAGCCGAGCTCGCACCAGGCCAGGCTGCCGTCCAGCAGGCGGCCGTCCCAGGGGATGCGTGCCGGCGGCGCGCCCTGGCCAGCGAAGATCTGGGCCACCGGCCCGTCGATCTCGCGCACCACCAGCTCCCAGGCCACGGCCTGCCCGGCCTGCACCTCGAAGCTGACGACGGTGCCGCGGCCCACGCCTTCGCGCAGGAAGGTCGGTTCCAGCAGGCCGGGGCGAACGGTGGCCACAGGGGCGGCCGGCGCCGCTGCGGCGGTCGGGGGCGCCGGCGCCGCGGCTTCCGGCGGCGGCACCGCCGCGGGGCGGGCGGGGCCGGACTCGACCCGCCGGGTGCGACGGGGGCCCTCGTCGGCGCGGACGGCCTCCGCACCGGTTAGCACCAGCATGAGCATGAACCAGCAGAGGCAACGCATGATCTCTCCTCGGACGCGGAGCGGAGGACGGAGACCGCTCCTGATAAACAGGACCAACTTCCGTGCCCGGGGCGACGTCGTGGATCGGCGGGGCGGATCGCGGCCCGGCGGGGCGGATGGCGGCGGGAGACTACCCTGCCGCCGCGGCGGCCGGCCCGGCCGACCGCGCAATCCGCACGCCGCAAGCGTGGATCGATTGCCTTCGCCATCGTGATTTCGTATGATCAAAACGATCCAGGGGCAACCATCAAGGGGCATGATCCGGGGGAATCCATGAACACCCGACGTTTTCCGTTTGTCCTGCTGCTTTTCTTGTCCTGGGCGCTGGGCGGCGCCGCCGGGACCGACCTACCCGGGCCGGTGGCCAAGGTCGCCGTCAGCGACGGTCACGTGGTGCACAACGTGGGCAACATCTGGCAGCACGTCTCCAACTGGGGGCTGATCGGCAGCGCGCCCTCGCTGCCGACCACGTTCAGTGATTCGCCTTCGGCCATGTGGCCTGCCGCTTCGGGCAACGAGTACATTTGGGCCGCGGGCCTGTGGGTCGGGGGCCGGGTCCAGGGCGAGACCCTCGTCTCGACCGCCGGCTTCCCCGGCGAATTCATGCCCACGCCTTCGCCCGCCGACACCATCCACGCCACAGCCATGGGCGCCCCGGGCGGCGGCCGCTACCCCTGGCCCGACGCCGACGACGATGCCGACGGCCGGGAGGACGAGGAGACCCTCAACGGCCTGGACGACGACGGCGACCTGCTCGTGGACGAGGACTTCGCGGCCTATGGCGATCAGCACTTCGTCTGCACCTACAACGATTTCGAACCGGCCCTGGTCGAGGCACAGCCCGACCATACGCCCCTGGACATCGTGGTCGTGCAGCAGTCGATCCAGTGGAGCAGCCCGCTGGCCGAGGATTTCATCGGTTACGACTTCACGATCGCCAACGTCGGCGTTGCCGCGATCGAGGATGTCTATCTGGGCATGTTCGCGGACTTCGACATCGGGCCGCGGGGCATCCCCGGCATCTCCGATGACGACTACGCGGGATTCGTGTCCACGGTGGTCCAGGCCTCCAACGGCACGATGGTCCCGGTGCAGGTCGCCTACATGCACGACGGGGCCCAGACCAACCCCTTGAACGGCTACGCCGGCTGGGTCCTGTGCGGACACACTCTCGATCCGGCAGGCGTGGCGGCCCCGCCCGAACCCGCAGTCGGCAGCTTCCAGCGCTTCGCCGGCAACGCGTCCTTCGCCCAGGGTGGCGATCCGACCAACGACAGCGAACGCTACGATCTGCTCAGCCGCCAGGAGTGGGACGCCGACGTGATGCCGGGCCGCCAGTCGGACTACCGCGTGCTGTCGGCCAGCGGACCGTTCGCCAGCCTGTCTCCGGGCCAGTCGCTCCGTTACCAGGTCGCCCTGGTGCTGGGCGCGGGCGTGGACGACATGATCGCCAACGCCGCCGAGGCCGTGGCCGCCTACCGGGGCATCGCCTACGACCGGGACGGCGACCCCGCCAACGGCGCCGAGTACTCCGCCCACTGGCTGCTGCAGGAGGACTCGCCGGTGGCGGCCTGGTCCGGCCGGCTGATGGCCGAAATCGTCGACGGCGGCGCCGAGTTGCTGATCGAGACCAACCTGCCGACCGACGCCGAACTCGCGGTGGTGCGCACCGCCGGCCCCGGCGTCAGCGAGCGCCTCTGGCACCGCGACCAGCTGCAGCCGGCGGGCACCAACGGCACGCGCCGCTTCTACCGCCTGCGCGACACCGACCCGATGGGCTGGCCGCGGGAGTACCGCCTGGCCGGCACCGCCGTCGACGGCACCCTCGAGCTGGATCGGGTCGACCTCGACCTGGCCCGACCGGCGGCGCTGCAGCTGCGCGCTGGACCGAACCCGTTCAACCCGCAGGTGACCCTCAGCTTCGCCTTGCCCCGGGCCGGACGGGCGCTCTTGCAGGTCTTCGACCTGCGCGGGCAGCTGGTGGCCACGCTGTTCGACGGGCACCACGCCGGCGGCACCGACGCCGTGGTCTGGCGCGGCCTCGACGACGAGGGGCGTGCGGTGTCCAGCGGGGTGTATCGGGTAAGGCTGCAGGACGACTCGGGGGTCGTGCAGACGCCGGTGACGCTGTTGAAGTGATGGCCCGGCCGGCTAGCCAGCGACGCTCCAGAGCCGCGCCACATGCGCCGCGATGGCATCCCTCTGCCCGGCGTCCAGGTCCAGGAACGGCGAGTTGTCGAAGGTCGTGTCGCGATTCTCCACCACCAGCACCGAAGCCTCGCGGCTGAGGGTGTGGGTGTGCCAGACGCCGCGCTTCACGTTGTAGACCTTGCCCGGTTCCAGGTCCGCGGCGTGGATGGTGCCCGCGCCGTCGGCCACGAACAGGATGCAGCGGCCGCGCAGCAGCACGAAGACCTCGTCGGTCTCGTCGTGGCGCTGCAGGTTGGTCAGGTTCGGCGGCAGCAGCTCGTCGCAGTAGTTGAGCACGGCGACGCGCCACGCGCCGTAGTCCACCAGGGGGCGGTAGGCGGGCGCATCGTGGGTGTGGACTTCGAGCAGGGTGGGATCGATGGGCACGGGTCGGGCTCCTTCGGGCAACGGTTGAATCGCGACAAGGTAGCACGCCCGGGCGGCGGGGCAAAGGAGGGTCCCCCGGGGGGCCCGGGATAAGGTCTGTCGGCGGCTTCGCGGTTTGTTTGAGCCAACCCATCAACGGGGCATATGACTGGAGACGAAGTGTTGCTGCGCAAATCAATGCCTGCACTTTTCCTGTGTCTGTTCCTGGTCGCGTGCGGCGGCTCCGATGACCCCGCCGTGGTGGATCCTGTGGATGTCGTCGAACACGAGTTCTATTTCGACGCCTGCTTCACCAACGCCGTGGGCGGCTATCAGATGTACGGGACGTATGTCGACAGCCGCGGCACCGTCGTTTCCTACGATCACAGTTTTGGCGTGTGGAGCATAGCCAGTCCCCTTAGTGTCAGCGTCGCCGAGCTGGAAGACAAGTTCAGCACGGCTGTCGACACCCTTGGCCTGGTGGACCCTGCGGTTCTCGCCGGGATGTACGCGAAGGTCGCTGCCGCGAGCCGGGGCGAACTGGTCGGCTCCGGCTATACCGGTGGCGGGCCGGGGATCTTCACCTACGGCTGCCATGTCTACGACGACGCGATCGGCGGGTACGTCCTGGTCGTCTTCAGCCAGCTCGGCGATTTCCCCCAAACCAACAATGCGCCGGAGGCGGCCGAGCTGACGGCGTGGCTTGACGGACTGGTGCCGGCGAGGACGCTGCGCTGATCGCCAGTCTGAACACCATCCAGTGTGTTATGCTTAGCCTCATAACACACTGGAGGTAAATAATTTAAAATATTTTTACCCTTGCCGCTTTCGTCTTTTGTTCGTATGCTGGTAGCTCCTCCCACAACCGCCCCCATGGAGGTGCCTGATGCCCGCCGTCCCCTACGCCCCCGACCAGCCGGCCGCCGCCTGCGACCTGGCTTTGCGCCGGTCCATCGCTGCCATGGACGAGGCCCGCAAGTGCGCCGTGCTCTGGTTCGGCGAGATCATGCAACGGCAGCTGTATCGCGAGTTCGGGCACAGCTCGATCAACCAGTACGCCATGCAGCGGCTCGGCTTCTCCAAGTCGCGGACCGGCGATTTCATCCGCCTGGCACAGAAGCTGGAGTCGCTGCCGCGGGTGAAGGCTGCCGTCGCCGACGGGTCGCTGGGCTACACCAAGGCGCGCGAGATCGTGGGTGTGGCGACTCCCGCGACCGAGGAGCAATGGCTTGCGGCGGCCCAACGACCGCGGCGCGAATTGGCCGCCGAAGTGCAGCGGGTGAAGGCCGTGGCCAAGGTCAACCCGGCGCAGACCGAGTTGCTGCCGTCGGCACCCACGGTCGTGGCGCCCAGCGAATTGCCGGTGCGCTTCGCCGTCGACCTCACCCCCGAACAGGAGGCCCGCCGTGCCGCCCTGGTCGAGCGCCTGCACAAACTGGGCGGCGCGCCCACCGATCGCGCCGAACTCCTACTCGAAGCCCTGGCCGCACTGGTCGAGGCGAAGGCCCCCCGGGGGGCCTCCGCGTCGGTGCCCCCGGTGCAGATCCATATCCACGAAGAATGTGGCCGAATGACCGTGCAGACCCACGCCGGCCCGCGCGAACTGGGCCCGGCCGAGGCGGCGAGAGTGCGCTGCGACGCCGCCCTCTGCCGTCCCGGCGGCCGCAACACCACGACCATCCCGCCCAGGACCCGCCGCCAGGTCCTGGCCCGCGACCACCATCGCTGCCAGGCACCGGGCTGCGGCCGCACGCGCTTTCTGGAAGTGCATCACCTGGTCCCCCGCGAACGCGGCGGCACCAACGAAGCCGGCAACCTGGTGACCCTGTGCGCCGCCTGCCATCGCCGGCAGCACGAGCGGAGCGCGCCGCAGTCCGGTTTCGTGCTATATTCCCCGACGGCGAGCCCGATCGACCCCTGACACCAGCCCGGAGACGTTCCCCATGCGCAGACTCCCGATCATCGCGGCCGCGCTGCTGTGCGCGCTCGGCGCCGCGCCGGCCTTCGCCGCGGGCTTGACGCCCGCCGTCCTGCTCGACCTCGAGCAGGTGCGCAGCTGTGACCTCTCGCCCGACGGCAAGCTGGCCGCCTACACCGTGGCCGTGAACCGCGACCTGGACGAGGAGGCCGGCGGCGCCTGGAGCCGCCTGTGGATCGTGGGTACCGACGGCGGCGAGCCGCGGCCCTTCGTCACCGGCGAGGTCAGCGTCGGCGCGCCCGCCTTCAGTCCCGACGGCCGCCATCTGGGCTTCACCCTCAAGCGCGGGGCCAAGGCCAAGACCCAGGTCTGGGTCCTGCCCGTCGCCGGCGGCGAGGCGCTGCCCGCCACCGCCAGCCCCACCGGCGTGGCCAGCTGGGCCTGGAGCCATGACGGCGCGGCCCTCTATTACATCGACACCGACGAGGCCCCTGCGACCGAGCGTAAGCTCAAGGACGACGGCCAGCTGCCCGAGGTCTTCGAGGAGAACCTCCGGGGCCGCGCCCTGCGCCGCACGCCGTTCGCCTGGGGCGCCGCGCCCAAGGCCGGTGAGGCGCTGGTGGCCGACCTGGTCGTTTGGGACCTGGACGTAGCGGCCAGCGGGGACCGGCTGGCCTTCGGCGCCAGCGAGCGGAACCTGGTCGACCAGCAGTACATGTTCCAGGACATCCGCATCCTCGACCTGCAGAGCGGCCAGCACCGCCTGGCGGTCGACGTGCCGGGCAAGCTGGGCGACTACCGGCTCAGCCCCGATGGCAAGCTGCTGGCCTACACCGCGGCCGCGACCCGCTCCGACCATTCGACCAGCAGCCTCTTCCTGGACAACCTCGACGGCACGGCCCCGACCAACCTGACGCCCGAAGGCTTCCCCGGCCACCTGCGCCACGTCACCTGGCGCGATGCGAAGACCCTGCTGGTTCAGGCGGACGAGGGCGTCACCTCCACCGCCTATCTCGTGGACGTCGGCGGCAAGCTGCCCAAGTACAAGCGGATCCTGGACGGCGGCGCGCTGAAGCTGGTGTTCGGCATGCCGGCATCGCGGCCGGGCACGCAGACCATGCTGCTGGTAGGCCACAACGGCACGACCCCGCGCGAGCTCTACGCGTGGGCCGGCAAGGGCGAGCCCACGCGTCTGACCCGCCACAACCCGGCCCTGGACGGCGTCGAGCTGGGCGAGCAGCAGGTGGTGCGCTGGACGGCGCGCGACGGGCTCGAACTCGAGGGCATCCTCATGCTTCCGGTCGGCTGGGACGGCCAGCCGGCGCCGCTGATCGTCTATGTGCACGGCGGTCCCGAGTCCAACGAGAGCGACGGCTGGCTCAGCCGCTACGCCAACCCCGGCCAGGCCATGTGCGCCAGCGGCTACGCGGTGTTCTCCCCCAACTACCGGGGCAGCACCGGCCGCGGCGTCGAGTTCGCCGGTCTGGCCTACGGCGATCCCGCAGGGTCCGAGTTCGACGACATCGTCGACGGGGTGGATCACCTGATCGCCGCAGGCATCGCCGACCGCGACCGCGTCGGCGTGATGGGCGGCAGCTACGGCGGCTACGCCACCAACTGGCTGTGCACCTACTACAGCAAACGCTTCGCCGCCGGCGTCGGCTTCGTGGGCATCAGCGACCTGACCAGCAAGCGCTTCCTGACCGACATCCCCTACGAGGACGAGTACGTGCACATGGGCATGCCGGTGCGCGACAGCTGGGACCTGATGCGCGAGCGCAGCCCGGTCTTCCACGCCGAGAAGTGCCGCACGCCGCTGCTGATCCTGCACGGGGACAGCGACCCGCGGGTGCACCCGAGCCAGAGCCAGGAACTGCACCGCGCGCTGAAGCTGGCCGGCCATCCCTCGGTGCGGCTGGTCTTCTATCCGGGCGAGGGTCACGGCAACAGCAAGCGCTTCGGCCGCGAGGACGCCCTCTACCGCACCCTGGCCTGGTTCGACCACTACCTGCTGGACGGCGCGCCCTGGGACGGGCCGCTGCCGGCGGCGCTGGTGATCGGCGGCGCGGAGGCGCAGATCAAGGACTAGGATCCACCGCCGCTCGGCGTCGCAGGCTGGTCTTCGCCTACTGAGCGGCCTGACACTTGCCTTGGACCGGTCCAGCGACGATCATCGACCCGGCGCGCGGCCGGGACCGGGGGTACGGCGGACCGCCCGCCGGACCCCCAGCCGCGGAGTGCGCCATGAACCGCCTGCCGATGCTCGCCATCGTCCTGTTCCCCCTCGCCGCCATCTGCCTGCCGCCCGTCGACGCCCGCGCCGACGAGGGCATGTGGACCTTCGACAACCCGCCCGTCGCCCAGTTGGCCGCGGACCACCGGTTCACGCCCACCGCGCCGTGGCTCGACCACCTGCGCCTGGCGGCGGTCAAGGTGGGCGGCGGCTCAGGCTCCTTCGTCAGTCCGGAAGGGCTGCTGTTGACCAACGCCCACGTGGCCCGGGGTCAGCAGCAGAAGCTGTCCTCGGCCGGCGCCGACTACGTGCGCGACGGCTTCCTGGCCGCCACCCGGGCCGACGAGCTGCCCTGCCCCGATCTCGAAGTCGTGGTGCTCGAGTCCTACGAGGACGTCACCGCCCGCGTGCTGGGCGCCCTCACGCCGCAGATGTCCGACCAGGAGGCCCAGGACGCCCGCCGCACCGTGATCGCGGCCCTCGAGAAGCAGAGCCTCGAGACGACCGGTCTGCGCTCGGAAGTGGTGAAGCTCTACGCCGGCGGCGAATACTGGCTCTACCGCTACCACAGCTGGACGGATGTGCGCCTGGTCTTTGCGCCCGAGTCCGCCATCGCCTACTTCGGGGGCGACGACGACAACTTCACCTACCCGCGCCACGACCTGGACATGGCCCTGTTCCGGGTCTACCAGGATGACAAGCCGCTCCAGAGCCCGGCCTGGCTGCCCCTGAACACCGCCGGCGGCCGCCATGGCGACCTGGTCTTCGTGCCCGGCCACCCCGGCTCCACCGACCGCCTCTACACCATGGCCCAACTGGCGGCCCTGCGCGACCACGGCTATCCGCGCCGCGAGGAGTACCTGGACGAGGCCCTGGCCGCCATGCAGGAGTACGCCGCGCGCGGCCCCGAGCAGGCCCGCCAGGTGGGCGGCATGCTGATGGGCATGAACAACGGCCGCAAGGCCGGCGCGGGCGAGTACCGGGGGCTGCTGGACCCCGTCGTCTGGGCCAAGAAGCAGCGGGACGAGGACGATTTCCGGGCCCGGGTGGCCGCCGACCCGGACCTGCAGGCCCGCTACGGCCAGGCCTGGACCATGATCGAACAGGCCGAGCAGGCCGCCGCCGCCCGGCGCGAGGAGCTGGCCTACCGCAGCCTCGGCCGCTTCGGCCTGGCGGGCACCGCGCTCTCGCTGGTGCGCTGCGTGGTCGAGACGCAGAAGCCGGACGCCGAGCGCATGGACGGCTATCACGACGCCGAGCTGAGCCGCCGCATGTTCCGCCTGTACTCCCCCGCGCCGGTCTATCCCGAGCTTGAGCGGTTCATGCTGGAGCGCACCCTGCGCCAGGCCCTGGAGAAGCTGGGTCCGGACGACCCGTTCGTGCAGATGTGCCTGGCGGGCCGCACGCCCGAGGAGCGCGCCGCCGACCTGATCGGCGGCACCGCCATGGCCGATCCCGCGGCCCGGCGCGACCTGGTCGAGGGCGGCCCCGCGGCCCTGGCCGCCAGCACCGACCCCCTGGTGGTCCTGGCCCGCGAGCTCGAGCCCGTCCTGCGCGAGCAGCACGACTGGGAAGAGGCCAACGTCACCAGCCTGAAGGCCGCCGGCGGCGAAATGCTGGGCGCCGCCCGCTTCGCCGTCTACGGCAAGACCACCTATCCCGATGCCACCGGCACCCTGCGCCTGAGCTACGGCAGCGTCGAAGGCTATCCCATGAACGGCACCCGCGCGCCGGCCATGACCACGTTCCACGGCCTCTACGACCGGGCCCTCGGCTTCGGCCTGCAGGCGCCCTGGCTGCCGCCGGCACGATTCATGGAACGCCAGGACACCCTGGACCTGGCCGTGCCCCTGGACTTCGTCAGCTCCTGCGACATCATCGGCGGCAACTCGGGCTCGCCGGTCGTCGACATCGAGGGTCGCCTGGTGGGCCTGGTCTTCGACGGCAACATCGAAAGCCTGGTGGGCCGCTTCATCTACGACGAGACCAGCAACCGCTGCGTGGCGGTGCATGCGGCCGCCATCGCCCAGGCGCTGGCGAAGCTGTACGACGCGGAAGCCCTGGTGGCGGAGATGACGCAGGCCGGCCCTTGACGCCGACACTGGTGGCCGCGCCCGGACGCGACTACCCTGTGGCCCATGAACACCACCAAGACCATCGCGAGGTCGCGCATCCTCGTCGGGACGGCTCTGGCCGCCCTGCTCGCCCTGGCCGCCTGTGGAGACAGCGGCAGCCAGCAGCAGCAGGCCCAGCAGCCCGCCCCGGCCGGACCCGCGGCTGACGCACCCGCCGCCGCCGGCCAGGCCACCCTGGCCGGCATCACCTTCACGCCTCCGGCCGGCTGGGAGGACCTGGGCCCCAGCGGCATGCGCCAGGCCCAGTACCGCCTGGCCGCCGTCGCCGGCGACCCGGCCCCGGCCGAGGTCAACGTCTTCTACTTCGGGCCCAACTCGGGCGGCGGGGTGGAAGCGAACCTGCAGCGCTGGATCGGCCAGATGGTCCTGCCCGAGGGCGCCGACCCGGCCACGGCCGTCAGCCGCAGCACCTTCACCGCCGACGGCATGCCCGGACACCTGGTGTCGGTCGAGGGCAGCTACAAGTCCGGCGGGGGGCGACCCATGGGCGGCGAGGGCGAGATCCTGCCCGGCTATCGGCTGGTGGGCGTGGTCCTGGAAGGTCCCCAGGGCAGCCTGTTCTTCAAGCTGACCGGGCCGTTGGCCTCGGCCAAGGCCATGGAGGGTGACCTGCTGGCCGTGGTCAAGGGCGCGCGGCAGTAGCCTCGACGCACGGCGGAATGGGCAGGCGGTTGATCAGCCGCAGGGTCCGCGTCGATCGCAGCAGATTGGCCACCCGCAGCAGCAGTTCGTCCTGGTTGAAGGGCTTGACGATGTAGTCGTTGGCCCCGCCGGCCAGGACGCGCATGCACTCCTCCTGCTGGCTTCCGGCCGTCAGCATCACCACCGGCACGCCGGCGGTGTCGATGCGGCCGCGCATGGCCGCCAGCAGGGCAAGTCCGCCCATACCGGGCAATTCCGCGTCCATCAGCACCAGGTCCGGCCGGAAACCGGCCAGTGCCAGCCAGGCGGCCTTGCCGTCGCCGGCGGTGTGGACCTCATGGCCTTCGACCTCCAGCAGAAACTGCAGAATGCGTCGGATGTGGGGTTCGGCGACGGCAACGAGGATGCGGCTGGGTTCGGTCATGGTCTTCCCCGGGCGAAAAGGGCGGTGACGGTGCGTGGCGGACCCGCACCGTACGCAAGACGTGTTCCCTCTTGCCCACGGTATGATAGGATGGCCTCATAAACCCCCAAGGAGGCCTCCCGTGCGCCGTTGGCTGCCCCTCGCGATCGCCGCCGTCCTGCTGCCCGCCTGCGCGCGCCAGGCCGAGGCCCCCGCCGCCGCCGAGCGCCCGGCCTGGGCCCTGGTCGTCCACGGCGGGGCCGGCACCATCCTCCGGGAGAACCTGACCCCGCAGGCCGAACAGGAGTACCGGGCAGCCCTGGACGAGGCCCTGCACTGCGGCGGCGCGGTGCTGGAATCCGGCGGCTCGAGCCTGGACGCGGTCGAAGCGGTGATCCGCTTCCTGGAGGACTCGCCCCTGTTCAACGCCGGCCGCGGCGCGGTCTTCACCGCCGAGGGCACCAACGAGCTGGACGCCTCGATCATGGACGGGCGCGACCGCGGCGCCGGCGCGGTGGCCGGGGTGCACACCATCCGCCATCCCATCACCGCCGCGCGCCGGGTGATGGATGCCTCGCCCCACGTGATGATGACCGGGGCCGGGGCCGAGGCCTTCGCCGCCACCCAGGGCGTCGAGCTGGCCGACGCGGCCTGGTTCCGCACCGAGAGCCGCTGGCAGTCGTTCCTCAAGGCCAAGGCCCGCGCCGACTCCCTGGACACCCTGGACAACCCGGATCCCGATCGCAAGCACGGCACCGTCGGCTGCGTGGCCCTGGACCGGGCCGGGCACCTGGCCGCCGGCACCTCCACCGGCGGCATGACCCTCAAGCGCTGGGGCCGGGTCGGCGACGCGCCGATCATCGGCGCCGGCACCTGGGCCGACGACCGGACCTGCGGCATCTCGGCCACCGGCCACGGCGAGCACTTCATCCGCAACGTGGTGGCCTACGACATCGCCGCGCGCATGGAGTACGGCGGGCTGTCCCTGCAGGCGGCCGCCGAGCGCGTGATCGGCGAGGTGCTGCCCGCGGTCGGCGGCACCGGCGGCGTCGTGGGCCTGGACCGCGACGGCCGGGTGGTGATGGTCTTCAACACCGCCGGCATGTACCGCGGCCGGCTGCAGGCCGGGGGGCAGGCCGAGGTGGCCATCTTCGGGCCCTGAACCGGGCCATGAATCCGCTTCGCGGTCTTCCGGGCGCAACAACCCGCCGGTCAAGCACCTGCCCCGCCTGCCGATAATCCCCGGGTGGCTTTGTCCCCGATCCGGAATCGAGGTCGTATCCGTTGCAGGACCGCTCGTTGATGCACCGGTTTGCCGGGCGCCTGGTGGCGTCGGCCCTGGTCTGTCTGCTGGGTGCGCCCGGGCCGGCCGCCGCGGCCGAGGGCGGGGTGACGCCGGCGGCGGCGCCGGCACCGACGGGGCGCGTCATCGCCGGCGGCGGCGACAGCTACGAGCCCTACCACTACCTGGTGGACGGCGAACCGGCCGGCTTCGACATCGAGCTGCTGCAGGCCGTGGCCCGGGCCATGAACCTGGACCTGGAGATCCGCCTCGGCCCCTGGGCCGACGTGCGCGACGGCCTCGAGGACGGCTCCATCGACGTGCATGTGGGCATGAGCCAGTCGGCGGGACGTTCCGACAGCTACCTGTTCTCCACCCCGTACCTGACCCAGCAGTCGAGCATCTTCGTGCGCGCGGACAACGGACGCATCGCCGGCGAGCCGGATCTGCGGGGCAAGCGGATCGTCGTCCAGCGTGACGGCATCATGGCCGACTACGTGCGGCAGCGGGGCTACACCGACCGGCCGCTGCTGGCCGACTCGGCGGCCGAGGCCCTGCGCATGGTGGCCGACGGCCGCGCCGACTGCTGCGTCCTGTCCTCGTTCCGCGGCCTCCATGTGCTGCAGCAGCAGGGCCTGACCGACCTGGTGCGCGTGGGCGAGCCCGTGGCCCAGTCCAACTACGGCTTCGCCGTGCGCGCCGGCCGGCGGGACATCCTGCTGCGCCTGAACCTGGGCCTGGCCCTGGTGGAGAAGAGCGGCGAGTACGACCGCATCTATGCCCGCTGGTTCGGCATCCTCGACCCCCGCGGACCCACCTTCGGCGACTTCCTGAAGTACGCGCGCTGGGTGATCCTGCCCCTGCTGGCGGGGCTGGCCCTGGCCTTCCTGTGGTCGTGGTCCCTGCGCCTGCAGGTGGTCCGGCGCACGGCCGAGCTGCAGCAGGCCCGCGACCTGGCCGAGGCGGCGTCCGAGGCCAAGTCCCGCTTCCTGACCACCATGAGCCACGAGATCCGCACGCCCCTGAACGGGATCATCGGCATGTCCGAGGTGCTGACCAGTTCGAGCCTGGACGCGCAGCAGCAGGACCAGGTGGCGGTCATCGGCCGCTCGGCCCGGACGCTGCAGGAGATCATCACCGACATCCTCGAGTTCTCGGACTGCGAGACCGGGCGGCGGCGCCTCGAGGCGATCGCCTTCGACCTGGCGCCGCTGGTCGAGGACGCGGTGGAGGCCATCGAACCCCGGCTGCGGGCCAAGCACGTCGAGCTGCGGCTGGAGCTGGATCCCGGGCTGCCCCTGCACGCGGTCGGCGATCCCGGCGCCCTGCGCAAGGTGCTGCTGCACCTGCTGGACAACGCGGTCAAGTTCACCGCGCGCGGCCACGTGACCCTGAGCCTGTCGGCGCGCTCCTGCCCGGACGGGCGCGTGCGGCTCGAAGGCGCGGTGGCCGACACCGGCTGCGGCGTGCCGCCGGAGGCCCGCGGCGGGATCTTCGCCGCCTTCACCCAGGCCGACTCGTCGCCGACCCGCGCCTTCGGCGGCACCGGCCTGGGCCTGGCCATCTGCCGCAATCTGCTGGGACTGATGGACGGGGAGATCGGCATCACCGACGGTCCGGACGGCGGGGCGCGCTTCGCGTTCTCGGCCGTGGTCGCCGCCGCCCCGGCAACGGCCGCTCCCGTACCCTGCGCGCCGCGGGCCGAGGGCGGGGACGAACCCCCGATCCTCGTGGTCGAGGACAACCCCACCAACCAGCGGGTGGTGGCGCTGCTGCTGCGCAAGTGGGGCTACCGCTTCGTGACCGCCGACAACGGCCAACTGGCCCTGGACGCCTACCGCGACGGGTCGTTCGGCGCCGTGCTGATGGACTGCCAGATGCCGGTCATGGACGGCCTCGAGGCGACCCGGGCCATCCGCGAGTTCGAGGCGGGCGCCCGGCGCACGCCGATCATCGCCCTGACCGCCGGTGCCTTCGGCAGCGACCGCGAGCGTTGCATCGCCGCGGGCATGGACGACTACCTGACCAAGCCCATCAACGCCGGCCAGCTGCGCCAGGCCCTGCAGATGTGGCTGGCCGTGGGCCCGCGGGTCGAGGTCTAGCGGTCCGGCGGAACGGCGCTATCCTGGTCGTATGTTCTTCACCATCTACATCGTGATCGTGTCGCTGGCCATCGTCGTGGGCTGCGTGGTGGCCATCATCATGTCCACTTCGCACGGTACGGCCTGGCTGCAGTCCCTGTGGGAGCGGCAGCGGGGCGGGCCGCCTGCGGACGAGTCCTGAACGCCCGGCCGACGATCAGCGCGGCTGCTCTTCGTCCTGCACCGGCTCGCCGCCGTCGGTCATGGTGTGGCCGAGGCGGGCGTCGGTCAGCAGCGGCCCGAAGGAGGGACCGCGCACCATTGCGCGCCGCAGCAGACGCGACGCCAGGATCTCCCGGACCGTCTCCTGGATGAAGACCGCGAAGAAGATCACGAAGAAGATCGCGCCGATGATGTGGTAGCGACCGTGGAACAGGATCTCCTCGAAGGTCATCGTGCTGGTATCCATCGTTCTCTCCTTTTCGTTGCCCGCCTGGTGGCTCCGCCCCGTTCGTCACCCGGGATATGCATAGTCCTTGCCAGACATTGACCCGTCCCACAAACAGCTTGGCGACAGCAGGTTGAAGGCGCGCCGCGCGGAACCGAACAGAAAACGGCGTCTGCGCAGGGACGATCCGTGTGGGGTATTCCCACATGGAGTCGCAATCCCCCACACGACCGATGGTGCCCCCTGCGCCCTGCACTCCGCGTCGGCTGCCGCCTTTGCTGCAATGGCGGCCCGCAGCGGGTGTTGATCACCGGTTGTGCATTCTGGTACCGTCCTTGCATTTCCTCCGCCGACACGCATGTTACCGGAGGAGGCAGTCAAATGAAGTGCCCGTTCCTGCAGACCAAGAGCGTCAAGTACTGCGGGCTCTGCCGCCTGACGATGATCCCGTTGGACACCACCGGCCAGGCGCAGGAACGCTGCTCCGGCCCGGGCTATCAGGTCTGCTCACTTGTCCGCGCCAGGCACGAAGACCCCCTGCCTGCGGACGGCTGCCCGTACCTGCGCAGCGGCGAGGTCCAATGCTGCGCGGCCTCGGCGGTGCAGAAGCTGATCCCCTGCAGCGCCACCGCGGTCTCACGCTGCAGCGACGACGGTCACCGCCACTGCGCCCTCTACCTGGCGATGGCCGACCCCCGGCACGAGGCGACCGACGGCGACGAACCGGTCGCACCCGGCGGATACGCCGAGGATCTCCCCGTGCCGGACAACCTGGCCTTCGCCGGCAACCACATGTGGCTGGACCACCAAAGCGGCCGCACCTGCCACGTGGGCGTCGACGCCTTCTTCGGCCGTGCCCTGGGCCGCCTCGACCGGGTCTCGTACCCGTCCCGCCGCGGCGACGATCGGCCGGTCGTGCGCCTCCGCGCCGGCGGGGTCGATTTCGACCTGATGTTTCCCAACGCCCTGCATGGAGCCGAGAGCAACGCGCACCTGACCCTCGACCCCTCGGCGGTGCTGCGCGATCCCTACGGCCGCGGCTGGCTCTTCGAGGGCATCGTCAGCGACACGGCCTCCGGGGGTCGCGGGCTTCCCCTGCGCAACGGGCTGCTGCGCGGCCCGGCGGCTCGGCGCTGGATGCGTCGCGAGAACACCCGCCTCGCCCGCTTCGTGCACGACCGGCTCCTGGACTGCGGCGACGCCGCGGCACCGGTGATGCAGGACGGCGGCTTCCCCTGCCTGCCCCTGGCGGACGTGCTGCCCGGCGGGGCGCTGGTCCGGCTCCACGCGGAATTCTTCGCGCTCCCCGGCGAAAGGACAGCATCGTGAATCGCCGCAACTCGCACGGGAAACGGGCGGGCCTGGCGCAGGCCTGCGCCCGACAGGCGGGACCGCTGGCCCTGGCGGCCGGGCTGGCCTGCGGGTTGGCCCTGGGTTGGCTCGTCCTGCCGGCCTGGCTCTACGGGCGCCAGGCCCAGCCGCTGGACTTCAACCACGACCTCCACACCGGGCAGGCGGGAATGGCCTGCGCCGATTGCCACGCCTTCCGGGCCGACGGCAGCTTCGTCGGGATCCCCGGCACCGCGACCTGCGCCGAATGCCACGCCGAACCCCTGGGCGATACGGAGGCCGAACGGATCCTCGTCGAAGAGTACGTGGCTGCCGGCCGGGAGATCCCCTGGCTGGTCTACTCGCGCCAGCCCCAGAACGTGCTGTTCTCCCACGCCCCCCACGTGGTGCTGGCCGGGATCGAGTGCCGCCGCTGCCACGGGGACCACGGGACCGGGCAGACCCTGCCGCCGTACGAATACAACCGCATCAGCACGTACAGCCGGAACATCTGGGGCCCGCGCCTCATCGGCGGCGGTGCCGAGGTCTGGGACTCCATGAAGATGAGCGACTGCAGCCGCTGCCACGCCGAGCGAGGCGTCACGGACAGCTGCCTGATGTGCCACAAGTAGTCCGACGCAACCGCGAGCCGGGAGCCGCAACCATGGACCTGACCAGACGATGCTTCCTGCAGATCTTCGGCGGCACGGCCCTCGGCGTGGCCTGCTCGCCGCTGCCCCTGAAACTGCTCGACGACGCGGCGATCTGGACCCAGAACTGGTCGTGGATCGCCCGCCCGCCGCGGGGTCCGGTCAGCCGGGCCTACACCACCTGCACTCTCTGCCCGGCCGGCTGCGGCCTGCAGCTGCGGCGGATCGGGCCCCACGTGGTGGCCGCCGCCGGCCTGCCCGGCCACCCGGTCAGCGGCGGCGGCGCCTGCGCGGTCGGCCTGGGCATCGCCCAGTTGCCCTTCCACCCGGCCCGGCTGCCGTCGGCGGTGCGGCGCACGGCCGGCCCCGCCGGCGCGACCTGGACGCCCAGCCCGACCGACGAGGCGATCGCCGCCGTGGGTCGGCGCCTGGCCGACCTGCGCGCCGCCGGTCGCGGCGACCGGGTGGCCATCCTCGACCTGCGGCCGGGGCGCGCCCTGTCGGTCATGCACCGCGAGTTCCTGGAGCGGATCGGCGGCGGGCGCTACCTGGTGCAGCCCGACGGCCGGGCCGCGGCGGCCGCGGCCCTGGCCGACCTCGTGGCGCCGAACGGCGGCGTGCCCGGCTACGACTTGGGCGCCGCCGGCGCGATCATCAGCTTCGGCGCCCCGCTGCTGGATGGCTGGTGGGGCTGCGGGGCCGCGCCCGGCCTGGCCCATGCCGCCGACGGCCGCCGACCCGACGACCTGCCCTTCCTGGTCCAGGTGCAGAGCAACGCCTCCCTCGAGACGGCGCGGGCCGACCGCTGGCTGCCCATCCAGCCGGGCAGCGAGGCGGCCGTCGCGCTGGGCCTGGCCCACATCCTGTTGAGCGAAGGCCTCGTGGCCGCGGACGGCGATCGCCCCGGGCTGCCGTCCGCCCAGTGGCTGCACGACTACCGCGCACTGGTCGCCCCCTTCAGCCCGGATCGCGTGGCGGTGACGGCGCAGATCGAGACCAGGGCGCTGATCAGCACGGCCCACGACCTGGCGGCACGCCGTCCCGTCATCGCCGTCGGCTGCGGCAGCCCCGGCGGCGGCCCCCTGGGCCGCGAAGAGGAATGGGCGATCTGGGGCCTGAACCTGCTGCTGGGCAGCCTGGGCCAGGCCGGCGGCGTGGTGCTGCGCCGCGACGCCGACCGCACCTTCGGCGACGGACCAGCGGTGCCGCCGGCCGTGCTGGCGGAAATCCCCGACGGTTCTCTGGACCTGCTGCTGATCGACGGCACCGCGTCGGCTTCGGCCCTGCCCCGGGACCTGCTGCGGCGCAAGCTGAGCGGGCCGGACGCCCTGCTGGTGGGTCTGTCCGCCGGCGCGACCGGAACCGTCGCCGCTGCCGACCTCATCCTGCCCGTGGCCACGCCCGGCCAATGGCTGGACGACATCGGCGGCCAGGCCCTGGCCCCGCGCAACTCCTACGCCTGGGCTCTCCCGTTGGCCGAGCCCACGGCCGGAACCCATCACCCGGCGGATCTGCTGGAGATGCTGGCGACGGCCGCGGGCCTGGCCCCGGCCGCCCCCGCGGGCCGCCTGCGCCACGCGGAACTGCTGCAGGCCCGCGCCGCCACCCTGCAGGCCGGCGGTCGCGGCGAAGTCCACGATCCGGCCGCCGGGCGCAGCCTGGCCGTAGCCTCGCTGACCGCGGCGGGGCAGCTGGCGAAGATCCTGGGCCGGGGCGGCTGCTGGACCGAACCCGCCGGCGGCCGCCTGACAGCCGCCGATGTGCTGCCGACCGCGGCGCAGCCGCCGCTGGCCGCGCGGTTCGCCGCTCTGGGCCAGGGGCGCCTGCCCGCGACGGGCCGGGATGCCTTCCCCCTGGCCCTGGTCCTGGTCGGGCAGCAGGGCACCGGAGGCGGCCTGCTGCCGCCGGTGCTGACCAAGCTGTACCGGGAATCGCACCTCAAGCCGGGCCCGGACCGCGCCCACATCAACCCCGACACCGCCCGGCGCCAGGGTCTGCGCGACGGCCGCGCCGCACGCCTGGCCGGCGCCGCCGGCAGCCTGACGGTGACGGTCGTTCACGACGAGGCGGTGATGCCCGGGGTCGTGCAGGTGGCGTCCGGCCCCGCTCCGCGCGAACTGGGCGACCTGGGCCACGGGGATCCCGCGCAAAACGGCATCCTGGAGATCGGCAACGCGGCACGGTCGGACGTCTGGCGCGTCGACCGGGTGTCGCTCAAGGAGGTTTGACGTGGAAAAGCAGACCGGCAAGCCCGCGCGCTACGGCATGGCGATCGACCTGGACCGCTGCACCGGCTGCGGCGCCTGCATGGTGGCCTGCGCGGTGGAGAACAACGTCGCCGTGCCCCCGGCCGGCGAAGGCGCCAACCGCAGCCTGACCTGGATGCGCGTCTACCGGGCGGACAACGGCCGCCGCTTCCCCGACCAGCGCACGGTGTGCGTGCCCATCCCCTGCCAGCAGTGCGACGACGCTCCCTGCATCCACGTCTGCCCGGTGACGGCGGTGCAGCTGGACGAGCGCACCGGCATCGTGGGCCAGGTGCCCGAACGCTGCATGGGCTGCCGCTACTGCATGGCGGCCTGCCCCTACCACGCCCGCTACTTCAACTGGTTCGATCCCGTGTGGCCCGCAGGCATGGAGACGACCCTGAACCCCGACGTCTCGCCGCGCATGCGGGGCGTGGCCGAGAAGTGCAACTTCTGCCACGGGCGCCTGGCCCGGGCCCAGGAGCAGGCGGCCGCCGAGGGGCGCCGCCAGCTCGAGCCCGGCGAGTACCTGCCGGCCTGCGTCGAGGCCTGCCCGAACGGCGCGATCGTCTTCGGCGACCTGGCGGACCCCGAGTCCGAAGTGGCCCGGCTGGCCCGCCATCCCGAGTCCTTCCGGCTGCTGGAGTCGCTGGGCACCGAGCCCAAGGTCAGCTACCTGTCCAGCCGGGCCTGGGTCCGGCGCATCGGCGAGAGCCGGCTGGGGATGCTCGGCACCGACCACGAGGCGGCCGGGGAGGTGTCCAGCCATGGATAGGGGCCTCATCCAGCGGGGACTGGCCCGCACCACCATCTGGCGCTTCCTGCTCTGGCTGCTGCCCTGGATCCTGCTGGCCCTGTGGGGCGGCGCGGCCATGTGGCAGCTGTTCGCCGAGGGCCTGCACCACACCAACATGGACAACCGCTTCGCCTTCGGCCTGTGGATCGTGCTGGACCTGACGATCATCGCCCTGGGCGCCGGCGCCTTCTTCCTGGGCTTCCTGACCTACTTCCTGAAGCAGCGGGAGATGCAGCAGGTGCTGAACACGGCGGTCACCGTGGGTTTCTTCTGCTACAGCGGCGCCATCGTGACCCTGGCCGTGGACGTGGGGCAGCCCATCCGCGCCTGGTTCGCCTTCTGGCACGCCAACGTGCACTCGATGCTGACCGAGGTCACCTTCTGCATCACCGTGTACCTGATGGTGCTGCTCATCGAGTACGTGCCCATCTTCCTCAAGAGCCGCCGCTTCCGCGCGATCCCCTCGTTCCTGGTGCTGGAGTTCAACCTGCACCGCATCATGGTGGTCTTCGCGGGCATCGGCGCCTTCCTCTCCTTCTTCCACCAGGGCTCGCTCGGCGGCATGTTCGGCGTGCTCAACGGGCGCCCCTTCGCCTTCCGCGAGGGGGTGGGGATCTGGCCGTCCACCTTCTTCCTGTTCATCCTCTCGGCCATCGCCGCCGGTCCCTCGTTCATCATGCTGATCGTGATGGGCGCGCAGAAGCTGTCGCGCAAGCACCTGGTCGATCCCCACGTGCTGTCGCGCCTGGGGCGGATCTCGGGCATCCTGCTGACGGTCTACGTGCTGGCCAAGCTCGTCGACACCGCGGTCTGGATCCTGGTCACGCTGCCGGGCAGCGGCTTCGACGCCGCCGAGTTCTACCGGGACGAGCTGTTCGGGACCTGGGTGCTGTTCCTGGAGCTGACGGTGTTCGGCATGCTGCCGGCGACGATCCTGCTGGGCCGGGAGCGGATCAAGCGCACCGGCTGGCTGGTGGCCGGCGGCCTGCTCACCTGCCTGGGCATCACCTTCAACCGCTTCGTCGTCACCATGCAGACCCTTTCGGTGCCGACCATGTCCTTCGACGCCTTCATGATCTACTGGCCTTCGCTGCAGGAATGGGCCGTGCTGCTGGGCGTGCTGTCCTACGGCGTGATCTTCTACTCGCTGTCCTTCCGCTACCTCAACCTGTTCCCGCGCGAACGCGAGCTGCAGGAGCTTTCCGGAGGTCTGAACCCATGATTCCGTCGGCCTACGAATTCCATTGGGACCTGGGGCACGTGATGTTCCTGGGGATCTTCTACTCGGTGCTCGTCGTCGCGGCCGTCGCCGTGGTGATCGCCGTCCGGCGCTGGCGGGAGGACATCCGCCGCCGCGGGGCCGACGGGGCGGCCTGGCCCGAGACTTTCGCCGACCTGCCGCCCGAGCGCCGGCACTGCCGGCACGAGTTCGACGGGACCGTCGCCAACCGTGTCTGCGACCACGATTTCGACTGCATCTCCTGCGTACGGCACCGGGAGCTGGAAGCCGCGGCGGCCGGCGCCACCGCCGCCGAACGGGCGCCGATCGGCGTGAACCTGCACCCGGACCGGCTCTACCACCGCGCCCACACCTGGGTCGAGCCCAGGCCGGACGGCACCGTGCTGGTGGGCCTGGACGGGGTGGCGGCCCGCTGCCTGGGCCGACCCGATCATGTCGAACTGCCGGAGCCGGGCCGCGTGCTGCGCGCCGGCGAGCGGGCCGTCTCCTGCGACCGCGGCCGCCTGCACGCCCACATCCCCTCGCCGGTGGCGGGCACGGTCCTGGCGCAGGGGGACGTGCGCGAAGGCTGGCTCTATCTGGTGCAGCCGGCTGATCCGGAGACCTGGCGGGACAACCTGCTGAGCGGCAACGCCGCCGGAACCTGGATGCTGCGGGAGCTGGAGTGGCTGCAGATGGCCTTGACCCCGGTCGGCCGGGCGCCGGCCCTGGCCGACGGCGGGCTGCCGGTGGGCGACCTGGTGCAGGCCTACCCGGCGGCCGACTGGGACACGATCTGGTCCGAAGTCTGGCTCGAGGCCTGAGCCGCCGTCAGCGCGGGATGCCGTACTTCCTGATCTTCATGTAGAGGGTCGAGCGGTCGATGCCCAGGACCTCGGCCGCCGCCTTGATGTTGCCGTCGGTCCGCTCCAGCGCCGCGGTCACCGCCAGCTTCTCCAGCTCCTCCAGCGGCATGCCGTCCGGCACGTCCCAGTGCCGCGCCCCGTTGCCGTTGCGGGCCAGGAAGTCGAAGTCGTCGGCCTCCAGGACCTCGCCGCGGGCGGTGACGATGGCCCGCTCGATGGCGTTCTCCAGCTCGCGCACGTTGCCCGGCCAGTCGTGGTCCACCAGCAGCTTCAGCGCGCCCTTGGCGATGCCGCGCACCGGCTTGCCCGTCTCCATGGCCAGGCGGCCGATGAAGTGGTCCGCCAGCAGGGGGATGTCCTCGCGCCGCTCGCGCAGGGTCGGCAGCTGGATGTTGATCACGTTGAGCCGGTAGTAGAGGTCCTCGCGGAAGTCGCCGTTCTCCACGGCCTCCAGCAGGTTGCGGTTGGTGGCGGCGATGACCCGCGCCTCCATGGCGATCTCCTCGGTGCCTCCCAGCCGGAAGAAGCGCCGCTCCTGCAGCACACGCAGCAGGTCCACCTGCAGCTTGGGCGAGATGTCGCCGATCTCGTCCAGGAAGATCGAGCCGCTGCCGGCCAGCTCGAACTTGCCCCGCTTGCGGGCGAAGGCGCCGGTGAAGGCGCCGCGCTCGTGCCCGAACAGCTCGGACTCGAGCAGGGTCTCGGCCAGGGCGGCGCAGGACAGTCCCACGAAGGGCAGTTCGGCCCGGCCGCCGGCCTGGTGGATGGCGCGGGCGATGAGCTCCTTGCCCGTCCCGCTCGCGCCCTGGATCAGCACCGTGCTGCGCTGGCTGGCCACTTCCCGGATCAGGTCGAAGATCCCCAGCATCCTCGGGTTCTTGCTGATGATGTCCTGGAACGAATAGCGGCGGCTGAGCTTGCGGCGCAGGTAGACGTTCTCCCGCTCGAGGTTCTTGAGCCTGATCACGCGCTGCACGAAGATCGAGATCTCCTCGGGGTTGCAGGGCTTGACCATGTACTCCTGGGCCCCCTCCTTCATGGCGCTGATGGCCGTGTCCACCGTGGCGTAGGCCGTGACGATGACCACCGTCGCGTCGGGCTGCAGGCGGCGCAGCTCGATCATGGTCTCGATGCCGTTGATGCCCGGCGGCATCTTCAGGTCGATGAAGTAGATGTCGTAGGCCGTGCCCTTGACCATCTCCAGCGCCTCGCGGCCCGAGGCGGCGGTATCGACCGTGTAGGCGTCCTCGCGCAGCCAGGCGGCCAGCGATTCGCGCATCACGGTCTCGTCGTCCACGACCAGGATCTTCCAGCGGCTGTTCATGACTCACTCCCGATTGGGCCGGTCTCCCGGCGCAGCGTATCCAGCTTGTCCGCAAGGCGCAGGGTGCAGTCCCGGCAGAGCCGGCCCCGCTTGCGGTCGATGTAGGCGATGTTGACGGACAGGGACATGGCGCAGGACTGGTCCGTGCAGTGGACGAGGCCGAAGGTATGCCCCAGCTCGTGCAGGACCTCCTTGCGCAGCCTTTCGACCAGCACCTCGCGCGCCGGCGGCAGGCCGTAGAACTCCGGACGCAGCCGCGCCAGCGAGACGATGGCCGCCTTGCCGTCCAGCTGCGCCTGCCCGAAGACGAAGGTCAGCATGGGGATGGCGATGTCCAGCCCCGTCACCACCAGCAGCCGGACGGCGTCGGCCGGGCAGCGCTCCAGGCCCGCGTGCAGCAGCAGCGAGCTGTCGTGCTGGCCGCGCTTCGCGTCGAAGGCCTCCGGCGGCACCGCCAACGACGGCAGCACCCGGCAGGTCAGCGGCAGCTGATCCGCGGCGAAGGCGGCCACCTCGTCCAGGTCGCATGGGGGCACCTCCTCCGTCGGCAGCAGGCACAGCAACATCACGTTTCCGCAGGGCCCGACGGCGGCAGCGGCGGGTTCACCGGCAGCGTCACCGTGAAGGTGGTCCCGCGGCCCAGTTCGGTCTCGATGTCCACCTGCCCGCCGTGCGACTCGACGATGCCGTAGACCACGGCCAGGCCCAGGCCGGTCCCCTGGCCTTCCTGCTTCGTGCTGAAGAACGGGTCGTAGAGCTTGGCCAGGTGCTCGGGAGCGATGCCCGTACCCGTGTCGACGACCGCCAGCGTCACCTCGCCCCGTGCCGCGTCGTGGCCGGTGCGGACGATCACGACCCCCTCCTCCATGGCTTCGGCGCCGTTGATCACCAGGTTGGTGACGATCTGCTGGATCTGGGAGGCGTCGCAGACCACCTCGGGCAGGTCTCCTGCCAGTTCGGTGCGGGCCTCGACCCCGCCCAGCTCCAGGCGGTGGTGGATGACCGCCAGGGTGCGCAACACGATGTCGTTGAAGTCGTGGGGTTCCCGGCGCGCCGTCGACTGCCGCGAGAAGACCAGCAGGTCGCGCACGATCCGGCCGCAGCGCACGGTCTCGGTGACGACGTGGTCCAGGTAGGTGCGGAAGTCGGCGACCCTCCCGGCCGGGATGCCGTCCTCGGTCAGCACGCGCTGCATCAGCTTGCCGAAGTTGATGACCCCGGCCAGCGGATTGTTGATCTCATGGGCCACGCTGGCCGCCAGCTGCCCCAGCGAGGCCAGGCGGTCGTTCTGGATCAGCTTGCGTTCGGTCGCGCGCAGGCGCTCGGTGCGCTCCTCCACCTGGCGCTCGAGGGTGTCGGTGAACTCCCGCACCCGCTCGTCCGACTCGCGCAGCCGCGCCTGCATGGTCATGAAGGACCTGGCGAGATCGCCCAACTCGTCCTCGGCGGTCAGGTCCAGCGGCGGCGAATGCCCGGCCGAGCCCACGGCCTGGGTCGCGGCGATCAGCCGCCGCACCGGCTGCTGGACGAAGCGCCGGGTGAACAGGGTCACGAAGAAGAACAGCACCAGCACCGATACCGCCGAGAACAGGTACGACCGGAAGCGCAGGTCGGCGATCTGGCCATCGACCCGGTCCAGCGGCATCGTCACATCGACCACGCCCAGCACGTTGATGTTGGCGGGGTGGGCGTGGCAGGCTGCGTTGCTGCAGGACGGCTCGTTGTAGATGGGGGTGACCATGCCCATCACCCGTCCGTTGTCGGGTTGGTGGAAGACCCTCATGCGTGACGCCACGTCCACCTGCACCAGCGGCTGGCCCACGGCGTGGCACATGTCGCAGGCCTCGGCGCCGACGTCGACGGTGCGACCCTCGTCCTCGCCCGAGGAGAACATGATGCGGCCCGCCTTGTTAAACACCCTCACCTTCTGGATGCCCGGCTGGCGGCCCACGTTGTTCATCATCTCGTACACGCGCTCGCGCCGGTCCTCGAGCATGGCGTGCCAGGTGGTGCTGACGATGGTCTGGGAGACGATTTCGGCGCTGAGGGTCATCTCCTGCAGCAGCTGGCGCTCCTGCGAGCGGATGTTGACCAGGGCGAACACGCCCTCGACCACGATCACCATCAGGGTGAGGTAGATGATCAGCTTGCGCGCGATGCCCCTGGGCATGACCAACCCCGCTGCCGAAGGAACGGCCGGCGCGGGATGCCGCCCGCGCCGTGCACGCGACTAACGTAGCCAGCACCGCCGGCAAGTCAAATTCCCATGGGTAACCGACTTATACGTTTCCCGGGCGGGCCGGAAGGAGTCAGTCGAGGCGTTCCAGCCGCACCTTCACGACCCCGGCCGTGACCATGTCCAGCCGGTCGGCCGCCTGCCGCGAGACGTCGACGATGCGCCCCTCGACGAAGGGACCGCGGTCGTTGACGCGCAGGGTCACGGTCCTGCCGCTGGCCAGGCTGGTGACCTTGATGCGGGTGCCGAAGGGCAGGGTGCGGTGGGCGGCGGTCATCGCCCGCTCGTCGTAGGGTTCGCCGCTGGCGGTGGGCCGGCCGTGGTAGCGCTGGGCGTAGTAGGAGGCAAGTCCGGTCTGGACCTGGGGATCCCGGCCGACCTCGGCGAAGTCGCCCGCAGGCGTGCCGGCGCAGCCGGCCAGGAGGGCGAGCAGGACGGCGGCGGACAGTTTGGCGAAAACGCGCAAGGCTTCGCTCCCGGGGTCAAGCCGCGCCGAATCGCGACCCGCCCCGCATGCAGGAATCGGACCAGCCCGGCGGCCCGTCAGCGGGCGTGGCGCCCCAGGAAATCCAACAGCTTGGCGTCAAAGAAGTCCGGGTTCTCGAGGTTGGCCAGGTGCCCCGCGTCCGGCACCAGGTGCAGCTCGGCGCCGGGGATCCCGGCGTGCAAGCTGCGCGACGCCTCCGGCGGCGTGACCGCATCGTGCTCGCCCACCAGCACCAGGGTCGGCACCTTGATCGTCGCCAGCGATGCCGTGGTGTCGGTGCGTCCGGCCAGGGCGATCAGGGTGCCGGCGATGGCCAGCGGCTGGGTGTTCCGGATGACCAGCCGGATGGCCGCCACCGCCTCGGGCCGCGCCTGGAAGGTCCCCGGCGCGAACACGGCCTTGACGAAGCCCTCGGCGAAGGCCGCCGCTCCGTCGCGCTTGACCGCCGCCGCGCCGGCGGCCCGCTTCAGCTTGGCCTCGTTGCCGTCGGCCTCGCTGCGGGTGTCGCAGAGCACCAGGGCGCTGCAGCGCCCGGGCGCCCGCTCCACCGTGCGCAGGGCGATGTAGCCGCCCATGGACAGGCCCACCAGCGTCACGCGGGCCAGGCCCAGGTGGTCCAGCAGCCGCAGCAGGTCGTCCACGTGCCCCTCGATGGTGTACTGGCCGTCGCCCACGTCGCTGGCGCCGTGGCCGCGCAGGTCGTAGGCGATGGCGCGGTGGGTGCGGCCGACGGCTTCCAACTGGCGCGCCCACATGGCGTGGCTGAAAGGGAAGCCGTGGATGAACACCACCGGCGGCGCGTCGGTCGCACCGTTCTCGAGATAATGAATGCCCGCGCCGCCGGAGATGGTCTGCATGGTTCGCCCTTTGCCGGAGCCGTGACGATCAGGTCGCTGACGTCATCTTATCGACGATGCGGCACGGCAGCAAGTCATGCGCACGCCGCGATCCATGCTTCCATTGCACCATGCCGTATGGTTATACTGTCGCCTCGATCATCGTCATTCATCATCGAGCAACGCGCGATCATCCGCCGTGGAAGGTGACTCCCTCTTGCGCATCTGCCTGCTGACCAACCAGGATCTCGACACGGTCCCCTTCCCGGACAACGACTGGCCGTGCGACCCGCGGCCCTTCCTGCCGGAGGCGGAGTGGCAGGTGGAGACGCTGGAGAAGGAGACGTCGGTCCGGCAGGTGACGCGGCTGGTGAAGCAGGGCGGCATCGACCTCTTCTTCAACCTCTGCGACGGCGCCGCCGACCAGGACACGCCGGGCATTGAGGTCGTGCGCACCCTCGAACGGCTGGAGGTGCCCTTCACCGGCGCCACCTCGAAGTTCCACGAGCCCTCGCGCCGGGCCATGAAGACGGCCTGCCGCGCCGGGGGCATCCCCACGCCCGACTGGGTGCTGGCGCGCAACGAGGGGGACGTGGAGCGCGCGGCCGCGCGGCTGAACTTCCCGCTCTTCGTCAAGCACCACAGCAGCTATTCGAGCATCGACCTGAGCCGCACCTCGCGGGTGGCGACGCCGGCGGGCCTGCGCCGGCAGGCGCGCAAGATCATGTCCCGCCACGGCGCGGCGCTGATCGAGGAGTATGTCGACGGCATCGAGTGCACGGTGCTGGTGGCCGAGAACCCGGACCACCCGGCGCGGCCCACCACCTACACCCCCATCCAGTACAACTTCCCCGCGGGCGAGAACTTCAAGCACTCGGACCTGAAGTGGGTGGACTACGACGGCCTGGACGCCTTCCCGGTGACCGACCCGCTGCTGGCGGCGCGGCTGCGCGACCTCTCGGCCCGCTTCTTCGTGGCCATCGGCGGCGCCAGCTTCGGCCGCTGCGACATCCGCGTCGGCAGCGACGGCGTGCCGCAGATGCTGGAGATCAACCCCAACTGCGGCATCTACTACCCTCCCTCGGCCTACGGTAGCGCCGACCTCTGCCTGGCCCACGACCCGGCCGGCCACGCGGGTTTCACCCGCCAACTGGTGGCCGCTGGCCTGCGCCGGCACGCCCGGCAGCGGCGCCTGCGCCGCCGCGTGGACGCCGCCTGAGCCCCGGATCCGGCGCCCGCCGGCCCCGCCCCATTCGCCGGTCAAGCCCTCCGCCCCCCTGCCGATAACAACCCACGACGACCGCCCGGTCCCGGCGGCGTCATCGCGTGCAGGCCCATTGCCCCCCTAGCGGAGGAGCGCCCACCGTGCTGGACACGACACTCAAGTCCAAGGCCGACGTCGAGATCAAGGAGATCCTGAAGACCGTGGATCTCTTCGACGGGCTGGACGATGCCAAGCTGCTGGCCTTCGCCGGCGCCGGCGACATCATGATCCTCGAACGCGGGCAGCTGCTGTTCCGCCGGGGCGACCCTTCGGACCGCATCTTCCTGCTCATGGACGGGGCCATCGAGATCATCCGCGCCACCACCGACCAGCCCAGTCCGGTGCCGGTGGCCTACATCACCCCGGGCGAGCTGGTGGGCGACATGGCCCTGTTCACCGGCACCACCCGCGGCTCGGACGCGCGCATCCCCGAAGTGGCCATGGTCTGGGTGCTGACCCGCGACAAGTTCGAGGAGATCGCCACCGCCATCCCCGGCTACGGCATGCGCCTGGCGACGATGTTCGCCCACCGCATGCAGGAGCTGATCACCCACATGCGCCGCCAGTCCAAGCGCAAGGAGCTGACGGGCAAGCTCTGCCACTTCGACATGCCGACGGTGGTGCAGACCCTGATCAACGCCAAGCAGAACGGCCTGCTGTCCTTCATGGACGACGAGGGCAAGACCTTCGCCGAGGTGATGCTGGCCAACGGCGTCATCGACCGGGCCTGGTGCGGCCCTCTGCACGGCGAGGAGGCCTTCAACGAGATCTTCCTGCTGCGCGACGAGGGCGAGTTCATCTTCCGCTCCACCGACACCCTGAATCCCGAGTCCATCAGCAACGTGGCCATCGAGGCCCCCGCCATGCACCTGCTGATGGAGGCCATGCGCCGCGCCGACGAGCTGGTCAAGCTGCGCGAGGAGCTGCCCGACCCCAAGCGCAGCTTCGAGGCCACCACCGCCACCCTGACGTGGAACGAGCCCACGGACCAGGACGTGGCCCAGGCCGTGCTGCGCCTGCTGCGCTCGCCGCGGCAGCTGGACGGGCTCAACGAGCTGGTGCCCTGCGGCACCTACACCCTGTACCGCGTGGCCGGGATCCTGATCGCTTCGGGGCAGATCGCGCCGGTCTAGCACCAATCCGCCTTGCCGCCACCCGGCCCCGGCCGACCCTTGACGTCGGCAGGGCCGGGTGGTGTTTTTGGGGATCCGGGCAACCCTCGCACCCCTGATTGCGTCCATAGGCCGTGCCCGCGGCCGGCTCCCGCCGGTCATGCGCTCTCATTTTCCAGCCGAAGGATGCACCCCATGTCGATCCGGCCCCTGATCATCGCCCTCATGGCCTGCCTGCTGACCACCGCCGGGACCGCGCTGGCCCAGGACGAGCGCCCGGCCCCGCTGCCGCGGCTGGACCCGGCGCTGCGGGGCGCCATCGTGGACAGCCTCACGGCCGTCATCGACTCGGTGTACGTGCTGGCCGAGCCGGCGGCGCGCATCGTCGCCGGCCTGCGCGCCAACCTTGCCCGCGGCGACTACGACCAGTTGACCGATCCCGAGGAGTTCGCCCGGCGCCTGGAGAACGACGCCCAGGCCATCAACCACGACGGCCACTTCGGCATCCGCGCCCTGCCACCGCTGGATCCCGCGGTCGAGGCGGCGCAGCAGGACGAGGACCCCGCTGACATCGAGCGCCGCCGGCGGTTGAACCGGGCCGCCAACTACGGCTTCCGCCAGGCGGAGATCCTGGCCGGCGGCGTCGGCTATCTGCGCTTCGACCGCTTCGCCGGCGAGGACGAGGCCTTCGCCGCCGCCACGGCGGCCATGAACTTCCTGGCCAACAGCAACGCCGTGATCCTCGACCTGCGCGGCAACGGCGGCGGCAACGCCTCCATGATCCGCTACCTTTGCGGCTACCTGTTCCCCGAAAGCACGCACCTGATCAACTGGGACATCCGGGCCCGGGGCCTCACCCGCCAATCCTACAGCGCCGACGCGGTGCCGGGCAGCCGGCTGCTGACCCAGCCGGTCTATGTGCTGACCAGCAACCGCACCTTCTCGGCCGCCGAGGAGTTCAGCTTCGACCTCAGGAACCTCGAGCGGGCCACCCTCGTGGGCGAGACCACCGGCGGCGGCGGCCACACGGTGGCCGCCTACGTCTTCGGCTTCGACGGCTTCCGCATGATGATCCGCATCCCCTATGGCCGCGCCTACAACCCGCTGACCAACGAGGGCTGGGAGGGCCATGGCGTCGAACCCCACATCGCCGTGCCGGCGGCCCAGGCCCTGGACGCCGCCCACGTGGATGCCCTGCGCAAGCTGATGGAGGCCGAGACCGATCCCGCGGTCCGCGACTCCTACGGCTGGGCCCTGCAGTTCGTCGAGGCCCGCCTGGACCCGATCACCCTCGACGCCGAGCAATTGGCCGTCTATGCCGGCGGCTACGGCCCGCGCCGCATCATCCTGGAGGACGGTGTGCTCTGGTACCAGCGCGAAGGCCGGCCCCGCTACCGCCTCGCACCCCTGGCCCAGGACCGCTTCGCGGTGGTCGAACTCGACTATTTCATGCTGGAATTCGGTCGGGACGACGCCGGCAGGATCGACCGGCTGATCGGGCACTACGATGACGGCCACAACGACGGGAATCCGCGGGACGCGGACTGACGCGAGGGTCTAGCGCCGCGGCGTCCGCTCGGCGACCCGGCGCAGCCCCCAGCGCGCGGCGAAGGCCTCGAGCACGGCGGAATCGGCGCCCAGGTAGCGCAACTCGTCCAACGTGCAGGCGCAGGGCGCGTCCCGATCCAGTTCCACCAGCCGACGACTGAGCAGCGCCGACTCGCGCCCCGCCTCCAGCTTGTCCCGCAGACCCTTGGCCCCGCGCACCGGCAGGGTGGCCACCCGGTCCAGGTCGGCGTAGATGGCCGCCAGGTCGGCGAACTCCGCCAGCAGCGCCGTGGCCGCCTTGGCCCCCACGCCGCGCACCCCCGGGATGTTGTCGGCCGCATCGCCGGCCAAGGCCAGCAGGTCGGCCACCTGGGCCGCGCCGACCCCCATCCTCGCCGGCACCCCCGCCTCGTCCCACCACTCGTCCTTGGCCAGGTTGAAGATGCGCACGCCCGGTCCCAGCAGCTGGGCCAGGTCCTTGTCCCCGCTGACGATCACCACCTCGCGGCCGGCCGCGCGCAGGCGGCCGGTCAGGGTGGCGATCAGGTCGTCGGCCTCGAAGCCGGGGCTCATGACCGTGGCCATGCCCATGCAAGCGACCAGCTCGCGGCAGAGGTCGAACTGGGGCAGCAGGTCCGGCGGCGGCGCGGCGCGGTTGGCCTTGTAGGCGGGGAAGAGATCGTTGCGGAAGGTGCGCGCGCCGGCGTCGAAGCAGCAGGCCACCAGCTCGGGCCGGTGGTCCGCCAGCAGCTTCTGCAGGGTCAGGCCCAGGCCGAAGACGGCGTTGATGGGCGTGCCGTCGGGCGCGGCCATGGCCCGCATGGCGTAATAGCTGCGGAACACGTAGGCCATGCCGTCGATGAGGTAGGCGGTCCCGGCCACGCGTTCCTACTTGCCGCCGGCCGCGGCCGCCAGCATGGCCTTCAGCTCGTCGTAGTTGGCCTGCACGTTCAGGTCATGCTCGGTCAGGTTGTAGACGCCGATCACCACGTTGTCCGGGTCCAGGATGATGACGTCGCGGTAGGTGATCCCCCAGGTGGTCCAGCACGGTTCGGCCGCGGTCTCCTGCAGCCAGGGGATGTCCTTGCCGTTGCAGGCTTCGGGGTTGCCGCTCTCGGCGCCGATGCCGTTGACACCGAGGATGTCCACGGCCAGGGGCAGGGCCATCAGGTCCAGGTCCTGCTGCATGCTGTCGAGTCGGCCGAACTGGCCGATGCAGTAGCCTCAGGTGGCGTGGCCGAAGTACCAGGCCGACACCTGGGCCAGGTAGTCGCGGGGCGAGACTTCCGTGTCGTGGGTGGCCGAGGTGGGGTTGACGTCGGTCAGGGCGAAGTCGGGCACCAGGCCCTCGGGCGGCGCGCCCGGGCCGGCGGGATCGTCGTCGCTGCAGCCGACGGCGGCCACAACGAGCACGAGCGCGCAGAGCAGCGCCACAGGGTGTTTCCTCACGGTGATCCTCCGTTCGGGGCCGAAGCTGTCATTGTTTGTGCCAGTATAGCACGATGGGACACTGGGGCCCGCGAAAACCGAACTGCCCTTGATGATATTGATAATAAATTATCATGATTGTCTGTTTGGGTGTACAATCGCCTTCTGCATTGGGCCTTCATCGTCCCGGCCGGCACGGCGCCGTCCGCGCCCGTCCGCGTCGGGCAGCCGTCCGGGAGGTTCGCGATGAAATCCGGAACACTTTCCCGAAGCGCCCTGATCAGCCTGGCCGCGGCCACCCTGGGCGCCGCCCTGCTGCTCGTGGCCAGCTGCTCGAGCGACCCCACCAGTCCCGACACCGGTTCGGGCATCAACGCCTTCGTCAACAGCATCCCCACCTTTGCGGACCCACCGGCGAGCAACACCGGCGCTCATGTCCTGAAGAGCGCGCACGTCGACTCCAACACCGAGCCCGGGGTGGGGCGGTTCGTCTGCCAGGTCTCGGAGTACCGCATGGACAAGAACCTGCACGAGACCACGGTCTTCAACGTGAACGACGTGTCCCTGTGGCCGGGCGCGCTGGTGCGGGGCGCCGACCTGGACAACGGGCTGCTCAACCCGATCGTCGCCCCGCGGGCGAATCTCGTGGTGGGTACGGACCTGACGGGGCTCTCCGCCGAGGAGGGCACGCGCGAGGTCGCCTCGCCCAACCACCTCGGGGTCCAGTCGGCCCTCAACGGGATCATCGGCACCTACCTGGCCCAGAGCGGCGGGGCCATCGGGGCGAAGCTGAGCTTCGACGAGACCTACGTCGAGGACTTCCGCCAGTCGATGCTCGACCTGGGCGTGTCCATGAGCTGGTGGAGCTGGGGCAACGGCAGCCTGCAGACGGATTTCTCCGCCTCGACCGAGGAATACGAAACCAGCTACCTCTGCCGCTTCTCGCAGGCCTACTTCACCGCCTCGGTGGTGCCGCCGTCCAGCCCCGACGACGTCTTTGCCGCTGGCGTGGACGTGGCCGACATCGACGGCTACATGGGCGTGGACGATCCGCCGTGCTACGTCAGCTCGGTGACCTACGGCCGGGTCGGCTTCCTCTCCATGCATTCGTTCGCCCGCAAGGACTCGGTGGCACTGGCCGTCAAGGCGGCCTTCGACGGCATGGGCTGGGACCTGGAAACGGAAATGAACGCTTCCTATCGCAGCATACTCAACTCCTCCGAGATCAAGATCCTGGTCCGCGGCGGCGACGCCACCGACGGCGTGCTGCCCATCCTGGGCGACCCGGTCCAGGGGCTGCGCAACTGGATCGAGGGGGGCGCCTCGCTCACCGCCGCCAGCGACGCGGTGCCCATCTCCTACACCACGCGCTACCTCAAGGACAACCGCCTGGCCGCCTTCGCCTACAACAACGAATGGACGGTCGAGCAGTGCGAGCCGGCCACCATGATGTTCCGGGTGGCGGTGCCCCAGCTGCACTGCGTCACCGCCGACGACGGCTGGATCGACAATACGCTTGAGGTCTACTACTGGTTCGATCTGGAGTACGAGCCGTTCACGGGCGCCGACATGGTCACGGAGAGGATCTACACGCGGGCCGTCGGCAACCCCGTAAGCATGGGGGCCAACGGCGACCACTGGATGCCGGACGCCTGGCGCACGGTCTGGATGCCCGAGCAGGCCGGGGCCCGCTTCCGGCTGCACATCGTCGTGAACGAAGAGGACGCGGTCTCCGACGATAACATCGGCGACTTCCACACCGACTGGTACGCCTGGCCGGACTGGCGCACGAGCGGCGCCTGCATCTTCCCGGCGGGATTCCCCCAGCCGGACGGGGACCCGGCCACCTGCAGCCAGCACATGCAGAATGACAGCGGCACCGACATGATCGCCTACTGGGAGGTGGGCCAGGTCGTGCCGGTCAAGGACTGGTAGGGGTCGGACGGGACACCCCGCGCCCCGCACAACATGGCCGCAGCCAGCAACAATGCCGGCAGCAGGCGACCGGGAACGGAAAAGCGCATGGCATGGGCTCCTGTTGGCCAGCGGCCGTGGTCGACCGCGCATCGCAGACGTTACAGAACCTGATAATAGCACGGCAACCGGCTCGGCGCCGCGAATCGCCGCCGATTCCCGCCGGAAGATCTTGACTCAGCCCGGTCACTTCATCATCGTTGTTGCATAGCTCCTAATCCCGCGGGCGAGACGCCGGCTCCGTCGTCGGATCCGGTCGCCGCATGTCCCCCAACGCCGAGGAAATGTCATGTCCGCCAAGATCATCTGGACGAAGATCGACGAAGCGCCCGCCCTGGCCACCTACTCCCTGCTGCCGATCGTGCAGGCCTACGTCGAGGGCACCGGCGTCGACGTCGAGACCAGCGACATTTCCCTGGCCGGGCGCATCATCGCCAACTTCCCGGAGAAACTCACGCCGGAGCAGCGCATCCCCGACAACCTGGGCATCCTGGGCGCCCTGGCGGCCACGCCCGAGGCCAACATCATCAAGCTGCCCAACGTCAGCGCCTCGATCCCCCAGCTGCAGGCTGCCATCAAGGAGCTGCAGGGCCAGGGCTACGCCATCCCCAACTACCCCGAGGAGCCGCGCACCGAGGACGAGAAGGTGCTGCAGGCCCGCTTCGCCAAGGTGCTGGGCTCGGCGGTCAACCCGGTGCTGCGCGAGGGCAACGCCGACCGCCGCGCCGCGGTCTCGGTCAAGAAGTTCGCCCAGAAGAACCCCCACCGCATGATGAAGCCGTGGCCCACGGGCGGCAGCAAGTGCCGCATCGCCCACATGACGGAGAAGGACTTCTACGGCACCGAGAAGTCGGTCACCGTGGGCAAGGCCACCGCGGTGCGCATCGAGTTCACCGGCGCCGACGGCAAGCCCACCATGCTGAAGGACATGATCGCCCTGCTCGACGGCGAGGTGATCGACACCGCCGTGATGAACGTGGCCGCCCTGCGCCGCTTCTACGCCGCCACCATCGACGAGGCCAAGCGGGACGGCACCCTGCTGTCGCTGCACCTCAAGGCCACCATGATGAAGATCTCCGACCCGGTGATGTTCGGCCACTGCGTCGCCGTCTACTACGCGGCCGCCCTGGAGAAGCACGCCGTGACCCTCAAGGAGATCGGCGCCAACCTGAACAACGGCCTGGCCGGCGTGCTGGAGAAGCTGGACAAGCTGCCGCTGACCAAGAAGACCGAGATCGAGGCGGACATCGCCGCGGTCTACGCCACCCGCCCCGCCCTGGCCATGGTGGACTCGCGCCAGGGGATCACCAACCTGCACGTGCCCAACGACGTGATCGTCGACGCCTCCATGCCCAACGTGGTGCGCGACGGCGGCAGGATGTGGAACCTGGCCGACGAATTGCAGGACACCGTCGCCATGGTGCCGGACCGCTGCTACGCCACCATCTACCAGGCCGTGATCGAGGACTGCAAGGAGCACGGCCAGTTCGATCCCGCCACCATGGGCAGCGTGCCCAACGTGGGCCTGATGGCCCAGAAGGCCGAGGAGTACGGCTCCCACGACAAGACCTTCATGGCCCCCGCGGCCGGCACCGTGCGCGTGATCAACGCCGCCGGCAAGGTGCTGATGGAGCAGGCCGTGGAGCCCGGCGACATCTTCCGCATGTGCCAGACCAAGGACCTGCCCATCCGCGACTGGGTGAAGCTGGCCGTGACCCGGGCCCGGGCCACCGGTGCCCCGGCGGTGTTCTGGCTCGACGAGCAGCGGGCCCATGACGCCCGCATCATCGCCAAGGTGAAGCAGTACCTGCCCGAACACGACACCGCCGGCCTGGACATCCACGTGATGAAGCCCGTCGATGCCATGACGTTCTCCCTCGAGCGCATCCGCCGCGGCAAGGACACCATCTCGGTCACCGGCAACGTGCTGCGCGACTACCTGACCGACCTGTTCCCCATCCTGGAGCTGGGCACCAGCGCGCGCATGCTCTCGATCGTGCCGCTGCTCAACGGCGGCGGGCTGTTCGAGACCGGCGCCGGCGGCTCGGCGCCCAAGCACGTGCAGCAGTTCCTGAAGGAGGGCCACCTGCGCTGGGACTCGCTGGGCGAGTATTGCGCCCTGGTGCCCTCGTTCGAGCAGGTGGCCGCCACCACCGGCAGCGCCACGGCCGCCCTGCTGGCCGAGACCCTGGACCAGGCCGTGGGCCAGTACCTGGAGCACGCGCGCTACCCGTCGCGCAAGGTGGGCGAGATCGACAACCGGGGCGGCACCTTCTACCTGGCGCTCTACTGGGCCCAGGCACTGGCCGCCCAGGGCAAGGACGCCGCGCTGAAGACCCGTTTCGCGCCGGTGGCCAAGGCCCTGGCGGACAACGAGGCGAAGATCGCCGCCGAGCTGCTGGCGGCCCAGGGCCAGGCGGTGGACATCGGCGGCTACTTCCACCCGGACGAGGCGCGGGCGGAGCGGGCCATGCGGCCCAGCAAGACGTTCAACGCGATCATCGACGGGATCTGAGCGCTCGATCCGGCCGATTGCCCTCGGCGCCCGGCGGCCACCCGGCCGCCGGGCGCAATTCTTTGCTCCCCAATCGGATCGGCAATCAGGACCCGGGTTGGCCTGGCGGCCCTCTTGAGCGCGGACAAGTCAACATCGATAACAAAAGACAATGAAACGAGTTACATCACAACCAGGCCTCAAGCCGCCACCGACTTCGTCGATGCAGATTCAGTAACAACCGACGATTGCCCTGTTCGCCCGGGATGCAATCGACAGCGCGGGGGAATAAGATGCTGTCTCCAATTGCGGTCCATGCTGGTTGGTTCCGCGCGTGCAGAATCCTGCTCGCGGGGCTTGCGCTGGCCTTGATGGCCGGCCGGGCGGCCGCGGCCGAAGCCCCGGTGGACTACACCGAGCTCTCGCTCAGCGACCTGATGCAGACCGATGTGGTCTACGGCGCCTCCAAGTTCGAACAGAAGGCCAAGGACGCGCCCTCGGCGGTCACCATCGTCACCGCCGCCGAGATCAAGGGCTTCGGCTACCGGACCCTGGCCGAGGTCCTGGCCTCGGTGCGCGGCTTCTACACCACCTACGACCGCAACTACGAGTACCTGGGCTCGCGGGGCTTCGGCCGGCCGGGCGACTTCAACTCGCGGGTGCTGGTCCTGATCGACGGCGTGCGCCTGAACGAGAACATCTACGACGCCACCACGCCCGGGCTGGCCTTCCCGCTGGACCTGGACCTGGTCCAGCGCGTCGAGATCATCCGGGGACCGAGCTCGTCGCTCTACGGCACCAGCGCCGTTTTCGCCATCGTCAACATCATCACCAAGTCCGCCCACGAGTACGAGGGCGTGCAGCTGACGGGCCGCGTCGGCAGTTTCGGCGCCCTGGGCGGCCAGGTGGCGGCGGGCCGCTACGACGAGGACGGCATCAGCGTGCTGTTCTCGGCCTCCGGCAGCCGGATCGACGGCCAGGACCACTACTATGCCGAGTTCGACGACCCCTCGACCAACAACGGCCTTGCCGTCGGCTGCGACGAGACCACCACGCTGCGGCTGTTCGGCCGGATCGACCGGGGGCCCCTGCACCTGGAAGCCCTCTACAGCGACCCGACCAAGCACGTGCCGACTGCGCCCTGGGGCACGATCTTCAACGATTCGCGCACGAAGACCGTGGATGCCGTCGGTTACCTCGCCGGCTGGTATGAAGGCGACCTGGGCGAAAGCACGCAGCTGCTGACCCGGGTGACCTACGGCGGGGCCGACTACCGCGGCGCCTGGGCCATGGACTACGCCGAACCGGGCGATCCGCCGTCACCGGTGTTGAACAAGGACAACGGGATCGGTCGTTGGTTGGACGGCGAATTCCAGGTGTCGCAGCGGCTCGGCGGCGGACATGTGCTCGCCGTCGGCGGCGAGTACCGCTTCAATCTCAAGCAGGACCAGGCCGTCTGGGACGACGATCCCTACTGGCTCTACACCGACCAGCAGCACGATTCGCGGATCGGTGCGGTCTATCTCCTGGGCGACCTGCGCCTCAGCGAGGCGGTGCGGCTGAACCTCGGCGTCCGGCAGGACCACTACTCCACGTTCGGCACTTCGACCAGCCCGCGCCTCGCGCTGGTGGCCGAGCCGCGGGCCGGGAGCGTGACCAAGCTGCTGTACGGCTCCGCCTTCCGGGCGCCCAACGTCTACGAACTCTACTACGACGACGGCGAGGTACTGCAGAAGGCGAACCCCGACCTGGAACCCGAGACCATCGAGACCATCGAACTGGTGCTCGAGCAGGAGCTGGGCAACCACTCGCACGGCTCGCTCTCCCTGTTCCGCTACGAGAACAGCGACCTCATCGACCAGGTCGTGGATCCCGCCGACGGGCTCCTGGTCTTCCGCAACAACTCGGCCGTCGAGACCCTTGGCGTCGAAGCGGAGTTCCGGCGGCAGGTCGGCACCCATTGGACCGCGGTCGCCAGCTACAGCTACCACGAGGCCCGGTACGCCGACGGCGACAGCCTGCTGACCAACTCGCCCCAGCACATGGCCAAGGGCAAGCTGCTGCGCGAGCTGTTCGGACCGGCCACCACCGGCGGGCTCGAGCTGCTGTACTTCGGCAGCCGCGAGACCCTCCAGGGCGGCCAGACCGCCGGCTTCCTGCTGACGAACTTGACCTTCGTGCACGCCCCGCTGAACGCCCGCTACGAGCTGTCCCTGGGCCTGCGCAACCTCTTCGACGTCGAGATCTGGCATCCGGGCGGCCTGGAGCTGGTGCAGGACGCCATCCGCCAGGACGGGCGGAACATCCGTTTCACCCTGGTCGTGCGCCCATGACCGCATCGCTGGCGACCTCGCGCCTGGCCCTGGCCTGCGCCGCCGCCCTGGTGCTGGCCGGGGCGACCACCTCCGCGCGCACCACCGAGCTGAGCGAGCAGGACCGGATCGTCG
Organism: Candidatus Krumholzibacteriia bacterium; assembly: GCA_963848505.1. Lineage (GTDB taxonomy): Bacteria > Krumholzibacteriota > Krumholzibacteriia > LZORAL124-64-63 > LZORAL124-64-63 > JACZKN01. The sequence goes on from CAWKEB010000001.1 coordinate 327,441, forward strand.
CGGCCTTCGTCTTCAACTTCTGCAAGGTGGTGACCTGGCCCGCGGCGGCCGACTCCCTGACCTTGATGGTCGTCGGCGACGACGGCGCCGCCGGGGCCCTGCAGGAACTCGACGGCCGCACCGTCGGCCGGGGCCGGCTGCGCGTGCTCGCCGAACCCGCCGACTCGTCCTTCGCCGGCTGCAACCTGCTGTACCTGTCGCCCGATGCCGGGGACGACCTGGAGGCGATCCTGGCCAGGGTCGCCACGATGCCGGTGCTGACCGTCAGCACCGCCGACGATTTCTGCGAGCGCGGCGGCATGGTCCAGCTGGTCAGCAACCGCGGCAAGATCCGGCTGCACATCAACAACCGCCGGGCCGTGGAGGCCAACCTGGTCATGAGCTCGCAGCTGCTGAAGATGGCGACGATCGTCGAAGAATGAAAGAGCATACCTAGAACCATGAATGCCTGCGTCCTCAAGAACCGATCCATCAGCATGAAGCTGCGCCTGGTCGTGCTGGGCTGCAACCTGCTGGTCGTGGGCATGATCAGCGGCGCCATGTTCCGCTACCAGATGACCAGCATGCGCGATCGCCTGGCCTGGGAGCTCGAGTCCCTGGCCTGCGTGGTCGCCGACAACTGCGCGACGTCGATCATGTTCGACGATCCCGACTTCGCCACCACGACCCTGGCCGGCTTCGACGCGATCCCCTCCATCAAGGGCGCGGTCCTCTGCGGCACGGACGACATCCCCCTGGCCAGCTACGGCCAGGCCTTCGCCGCCGACAACCTGCAGCCGTCGCGCTTCCCCCTGCGCGCGCCCGTGGTGGAGGCCGGCTGGATGATCATGAAGGTCCCGGTGGCCTGGAACGCCGACACCGTCGGCTCGCTGGCGCTGGCCTACGACCTGCAGGACAGCCGCAACCAGATGCAGCGCCTGCTGCTGTTCCTGACGGGACTGAGCCTGGTGGTGATGCTCGTGGTCATGGCGATCAGCGAGCGCCTGCAGCGCACCATCTCGGGTCCCATCATCCGCCTCGCCGCCGCGACCCGCACCGTCGCCGACCAGCGCGACTACTCGATCCGGGTGGCCAACTCCTCGACCGACGAGATCGGCCTGCTGGTGGACGGGTTCAACCAGATGCTGCAGCGGGTCGAGGACCACCAGGTCGCCATCGTGCGGGCCGGCCAGGCCAAGAGCGAGTTCCTGGCCAACATGAGCCACGAGCTGCGCACGCCCATGAACGGCGTCATCGGCATGGCCGAGCTGCTGCGGGACACCGAACTCGACGACGAGCAGCGCGAATGGCTCGGGCACATCCAGGCCTCGGCCGGCCACCTGCTGAGCGTCATCAGCGACATCCTGGACTTCTCGAAGCTCGAAGCCGGCCGCATGACCATCGAGAACGTCCCGCTGGACCCCCGCGTCCTCGTGCGCGAGGTGCAGATGATGGTGGCTCCCGTCTGCGCAGCCAAGGAACTGGCCCTGGCCATCGAATACGGCGCGGGCCTGCCTCCGCTGCTGCTGGGGGACGCGGTGCGGGTCCGCCAGGTGATGCTGAACATCGTGGGCAACGCGGTCAAGTTCACCACGCGGGGCACGATCACGATCCGCGTGCGGGCCGTGGCGAATCGGGACGGCGGGCCGCGCTGGCGCCTCGCCGTGGCGGACACCGGCATCGGGGTGCCCGCGGACAAGCAGTCCACGATCTTCGAGAAGTTCACCCAGGCCGACTCGTCGACGACGCGTTGCTACGGCGGCACCGGTCTGGGCCTGGCCATCTCCCGGCAGCTGGTCGAGCACATGGGCGGCACGATCGGCGTGGCCAGCGAGGTCGGACGGGGTTCGGAGTTCTGGTTCGAACTGCCGCTGGTCGCGGTCGCCACCGCGGCGACGGTGCCGGGTGCGTCGACGGCTCCGCAGGCGGAAGAGCGGGTGCCGACCGGCGCAGGCCGCACGGCCCTGATTGCCGAGGACAACCCCGTCAACCAGCTGGTCGCGATGAAGGCCCTGCAGAAAATCGGCTTCACGGTGGTGCTGGCGGCCAACGGCCACGAGGTCCTCGCCGCCGTGGGCGACACGCCGCCGGACATCATCCTGATGGACTGCCAGATGCCCGAAATGGACGGCTGGACGGCGACCAGGCGGATCCGTGCCCGGGGCGGCGCCTGTGCCGAGGTGCCCATCATCGCCCTGACCGCCCACGCCACCGCCGCCGACCGCGAACAGTGCCTGGCGGCGGGCATGAGCGACTACCTGTCCAAGCCGGTCAATCTGCGCGCGTTGCGCCAGACGCTGCAGCGCTGGCTGCCACAGCCCGAGACTGTGACCCTCGACTAGCCAGCCCCGCCGGACACGATTCAGGATGATTTGCATCCGTTTTTAGACTAGCATCTCCCCGCCGACTTGGATTCCCTCCCACGACCAACGTCCGCAGCACGGGCCCCGGGGTGCCCGCCGATGCTCTTCAACTCCCTGACCTTCGTCGTCTATTTTGGCGTCCTGCTGGCCGCCTACTACGCCCTGCGCTCGTGGCGCCTGCAAAAGCTCCTGCTGTTGGTGGCCAGCTATGCCTTCTACGCGGCCTGGAACCCGCCGTTCGTGGCCTTGCTGTGGTTGTCCACGGCCATCGACTGGTTCGCGGCCAGACGCCTGGACACCGAGGAGCGCCGCGGCCGGCGTTTGGCCCTGCTCTGGCTCAGCCTGGGCGCCAACCTGGGCTTGCTGGGCTTCTTCAAGTACGGCGGCTTCCTGCTGGAAAACTTCCAGAACGTGGTCGGCTTCTACGGCATGACGTTCGCGGCGGCCAAGCCCGACATCATCCTGCCGGTGGGCATCTCGTTCTACACCTTCCAGACCATGTCCTACACCCTGGACGTGTACCTGCGGCGCGCACGGCCCTCGCGTTCGCTGCTGGACTTCGCGCTCTACGTGACCTTCTTCCCCCAGCTGGTGGCCGGCCCCATCGTCCGCGCCACCGACTTCCTGCCCCAGTGCGAGGCGCCGCGCCGGGCGACCCGCGGCATGCTCAACTGGGGCCTGTTCCTGATGACCCTGGGCCTGTTCCAGAAGATCGTGCTGGCCGACACCCTGCTCTCGGGCGCGGCCCAGACCGTGTTCGGCTGGGACCGCGGCCCCCTGGCCACCCTGGACGCCTGGCTGGGCGTGCTGGCCTTCTCGGGGCAGATCTTCTTCGACTTCGCGGGCTATTCGACCTGCGCCATCGGCGCCTCCCTCTGCTTCGGGTTCTCGCTGCCGGACAACTTCCGCTGCCCGTACGCCGCCATCGGCTTCTCCGACTTCTGGCGGCGCTGGCACATCTCCCTGTCGACCTGGCTGCGCGACTACCTGTACATCCCCCTGGGCGGCAACCGCGGCGGCCGGATCCGTACCGACCTGAACCTGATGGTGACCATGCTGCTGGGCGGCCTGTGGCACGGTGCCAGCTGGACGTTCGTGGTCTGGGGCGGGCTGCACGGCACCTTCCTGGCCGTCGAGCGGGCCCTGCGCGGCCGCTGGGGCGGAGCCGCCTGGACCGGCACCCTGGCGGGTCGGATCCTGTTGGGCGCCCTGACCTACTTCCTGGTCAACATCACCTGGGTGTTCTTCCGCGCCCGGGATTTCGGGGCGGCGAAGCTGCTGCTGCTGTCCATGTTCGGCATGATCGAGGGCGGCGCCCAGGTGCTGCCCACGCTGGAGATCGTCAAGGTCGTCGTGGTGGTCACCGGTCTGGTGATCACCCACTGGCTGCACCGCTCCATCCCGGTCGAGGCGGCCGCCGAGCGCCTGCCCGGATGGGCCCACGGCCTGGTCTGGGGCGGCATGCTGGTGCTGCTCGGCCTAACCCAGGGGTCGGACAATGCATTCATCTACTTCCAGTTCTGAGCGGGCCGTGCCCCGCGGTCCCTGGCCCAGGGCGGGGCTGATCGCCCTGGTGATCTTCCTGTTGGCCATGGCCGGGTGGGAGCTGCGCGTGCGCAGTGAGGGCTACGCCCCGGCGCTCAACGACTCGTCCGACCTGTGGGCGCAGGCGCGCTCGCGGGTCACGGACGATCCGGCCCAGACGGTGATCGTCGGCTCGTCGCGCATCCAGTTCGACTTCGACCTCGACACCTGGCAGGCGCAGACCGGCGGCGACCGCGCCGTGCAGCTGGCCATGCCGGGCACCAACCCGGTGGCCCTGCTGGAAGACATCGCCGGTTCGGACTTCCGCGGCAATCTGGTGCTGGGAGTCACGCCGGGCCTGTGGTTCGCACCGGCGGGCCCGCCGGTGGAGCGGGCCGCGGGCGCCCTGGGCCGCTACCGCAACTGGTCGCCTTCGCAGCGCGTGGGTCTGGTCCTGGGCATGGCCCTGCAGCGGCGCCTGGCCCTGATCAACGCCGAGGATCTGACCCTGGCGGCGCTGCTCGGCCGCATCCGCTTGACCGACCGACCGGGTGCCGCGCCCAACCTGCCGCCGCTGCTGCCGCCCTACTTCGCGGCGACCGAGGCGGACCGGCAGGCGCGCATGTGGCCCCACTGCGAATTCGGCTCGCCGCTGGCGGCGAAGATCCAGCAGGTGTGGCTGCCCCTGTTCACGCCGCCGCCCCCGCCGCCCCACCTCAGTGCCGAGGAGTTCCAGGGCATGCTGGCGGCCAACTCGGAAGCGCACCTGGAGCGGGTGAGGGCGGCCGTGGCCGCGATCCGGGCGCGAGGCGGCCGGGTGGTGTTCGTGCGGCCCCCGTCGGCAGGCCGCCTGCGCGAACTGGAGCGGCAGTACTCGCCCCGCGAAGCCTGCTGGGACCGCCTGCTGGCGGTCACCGGCGCTCCGGGCCTCCACTTCGAGGACCATCCGCAGCTGGCGGGATTCGACTGCCCCGAATGGTCGCACCTGACCGCGGCCGACGCCGTGCGCTACAGCAGGGCGCTGATGCCGATGCTGGCGGCGGCGTTGGCCGGGCAGACGGGCGAACCCTGATCACTTGGCAAGGACGACCCGCCCCGTCCGCACCTCGCTGCCCACCTGCAGCCGCGGGAAGTACAGCCCCGAGGCCAGCGCCTGGCCCTGGTCGCTGCGCCCCTGCCAGGCCACCTGGTGCAGCCCCGCCTCCAGCTCGCCACCGTCGACCAGGGTGCGCACCAGCCGGCCCGCCAGGTCGTAGATCCGCAGCGTGACCGGTCCGGCGGTTTCCAGCCGGAAGCGGATCATGGTGCGGGGGTTGAACGGGTTGGGCGCCGCCGGCAGCAGCACCGGCCCGCCGGTCGCCACCTGCGGCAAATCCTCCACCGCCGACACGCCCGCACGGATCTCGTCCAGGAACCAGGCCTTGTTCTGGGCGGTGATGGCGATGTGTTCCTGGTTGGCGTCCGGCCAATGGACCTCGTCGAAGGCGGTGCGGGTCAGCAGATCCGGATCGCCGTCGATATCCCAGAACGGCCCGACGCCCTCGAGCGCCAGGGCGCTGACCGTCGGGATGAAGCAATGGTTGTCATGCAGGGCGACGATGTCCCCGTAGGGCGCCGCGGTCGCGTCCATCTGGGCCATCGAGCCGCGGAAGCCGCCGGGCGCCGAGTCCCAGGGCTGGGTGCCGCCCAGCACCACGGTCCGGTAGGTGTCGGGCAGGGGCCAGATCAGGTTGATGCCGCCGTCGAAGATCATCTGCCCCGGCCCACCGTCGGGCACCGCCCACACGTCGCCGTCGATGTCCACCAGCAGGCTGCGGTAGGCGTACGAGATGATCTGCGCGCCGGCGGCGAAGCCCTGGTCCTGCCCCGTGCCGCTGCCGTTGGCCACGGCCACCATGCGCACGCCCAGGGGCCAGTTGCCCAGGCCGGCCAGGTCCGCCAGCCAGGCCGCGCGCAGGGGATCGGCCCCGGCGGCGGTGCCGCCGGTGGCCAGGTGATGGTACAGCAGCATCTGCCGGGCCGCGGGCGTGCCCAGCCGCGAGAGCAGGAACGCCGCGTCCTCGGACTCGCCCTTGAAGAAGTCCAGCCAGTGCTGCAGGCCCAGCGGGATGTTGGCCCCGCCGTGGGGCGAGTCGAAGCTCAGGTAAGTGCGCACCTGGTGCCCGCTTCCCTGGTCCTCCAGCTGGAGCAGGGCGTAGCGCGCCACCAGCCCGCCCATGCTGGCGCCGATCAGCACCTGCGCATGACCCGGCGCCGCAGCCTCCACCTGGGCCAGCAGCTCGGTCAGCACGAAGGCGTTGCGCTGGATGGGCTCGGTGGCCTCGTTGAAGTCCAGCACCACGGCGTCGAAGCCCTCGGTCCGCAGATCCTCCAGCATGTTCTGCTGGTTCAGGAGGTCGTAGAGCACCGGCCAGTCCATGCTGTTGTCCAGGTCGAAGCCCTCGACCACCACCACGGGGTTGACGGGGGCGGTGCGCCCCGGCGCCAGGTACAGGTAGGCTTGGCCGCCGGCGACCTGCCCGCCCCAGGGCTCGCTGGCGGTGATGCTCCAGGTCGCGGTCGGCTCGGGCGTGGCCAGGCGCTTCACATCCAGGACCGTGCGTGCGGTCAGGGTGCGGCCGTCGGCCAGGCGGGCATTCAGGGTCAGGGTGCGCACACCGGTTGCGGGGTAGGAGACCGCCAGGGATACGCCCGGCTGCAGGGGCCGGGGTCCGCCGCCATCGTCCGGGTCCAGGGTCAGCGCCGTCAGCGGCACGGTGCCGTGGGTGAAGATCCGTTGCGGGTCCAGGCTGAGGCTGAGATCCGCCCCGTGGTAGACGTCCTGGCGCAGGGCGCCCAGGGCCAGCACCTCGCCGGCCAGGAGCTTGTCCTGGTCGTCGAGGCGGTCGTAGCGGGCGTGGATCAGCGCCAGCTCCACCTGGCGCGGTCCCCCCTTGGCCAGACCGGCGGCCTGGACCTGGCGGGCGTCGGGCCAGCCCAGGTCCTGGTCGGCCGAGCGCCGCAGCTCATGCAGGGTCTGCCGCCAGCGGGACAGGCCGGCCGCCGGGACGCCGGGCGATCCGTCCAGCTCCTCGTAGTGGGCCAGGGGCAGGGCCCGGTCAGCCAGGATGCCGTGGGGGGCCACCGCCGGCAGCGGGGCGGCCAGGGTTGCCCCCGGCAGCAGGATCGTCACCAACAGGATAAGGAGTCGGCAGGGGCGGCTGGGCATGGCGAGTCCTCCGGCGGGAGCGTACGGCAAACGGGGTGGTCCCATATATATAGCGCCGTTCCGCGGCAACGGCATCCAGGCCCGGGCGGGGGCATCCGGATCGGACATTGACAACGGGCCTTCGCCTGACTATGTTGGCGTCCGGTTCAATCGCTGAGTCTGCGCCATCCCGTGGACACATTCAGTTCTGGTTGATCGCCGCCTGCACAGCGGCGCATTTGTGCATGCCAGAGACTTTCCCCGAAAACCGGGGAATGAGGCCCGGCAACGGCCGGGCCGGTTTGAAGCGCAAGGGTTCTGCCGGAAACAGCCGGAGATCCTGCGGGCTTAGGTAAGCCGGACATCCGGCACTTGGAGAAAAGAACGTGAAGAAACTGTACGTGGGCAACCTGCCCTTCACCGCCAGCGAAGATGAAATCTCCCAGCTGTTCGGCCAGCACGGAAACGTGCACTCGGTCGCGCTGATCAACGACCGGGAGACGGGCCGCCCCCGCGGCTTCGGCTTCATCGAGATCGACGACGACGCCGTGCAGACCATGATCCAGGCCCTCGACGGCAAGGAACTGGGCGGCCGCAGCCTGCGCGTCAACGAGGCCCAGGATCGGCCCCGTGGCGGCAGCGGTGGCGGCGGTGGCGGCGGCGGCGGCGGCGGTAGCCGTGGCAGTTACGGCGGCGGCGGCGGCGGCAGCCGCGGCTGGTAGTCCCGGGGCAACCCACGACGACCTGAGCCGATAAGAGGACCCCGCTTCCGCAAGGAGGCGGGGTTCTTCGTTCGCCGCCCGAGGCCAGGATTGACGGATCCCGCCCCGGGGCTTACATTGCGGGGGTTCAATCGCCGAGTCTGCATCATCCCGCAGATACGTTCAGGCTTGATTGAAGGCCGCCCGCACAGCGGTGCGACTGTTCATGCCAGGAATTTCCCCGAGCGTCGGGGATTGGGGTCCGGCAACGGCCGGGCCCGAGCAAAGCCCTGGGGATCGCTCCGGAAACAGCCGGAAATCCTGCGGGCTTGGGTAAGCCGGACTGCCGGCATCTGGAGAGAAGAACGTGAAGAAACTGTACGTGGGCAACCTGCCCTTCAGCGCCACCGAAGACGAACTCGCCCAGCTGTTCGGTGCCCATGGCACCGTGCACTCGGTCGCGCTGATCAACGACCGGGAGACCGGTCGTCCCCGCGGCTTCGGCTTCATCGAGGTCGATGACAACGACATCCAGGGCATGATCACGGCCCTCGACGGCACCGAGCTGGGCGGCCGGAACCTGCGCGTGAACGAGGCCCAGGATCGTCCCCGCGGTGGAAGCGGCGGCGGCGGCGGTGGCGGCGGCTACGGCGGCGGCCGTGGCGGCGGCGGCGGCGGCGGCAGCCGGGGCTGGTAGTCCCGGGGCAACCCACGATGGCGCAAGCCTCAGGGGACCCCGCTTCCGCTCGGAGGCGGGGTCCCTCGACTTCCGAACCCTGACGAAAGGCAGAGCCCTTGGCGCGATCCCATTTTTCCTTCGAGAAGCGTCGCAAGGAACTCGAGAAGAAGAAGAAGAAGGAAGCCAAGGCCCAGGCCAAGGCCGAACGCAAGGCCGCCGAGGAGGCTGGCGTGGTGTTCGCCGAGCCGGTGGTCATGATCGACGAGTTCGGCAACGTGGTCGAGGTCTTGCCCGAGGACGCCGAGGGCGAAGACGACGACGACAGCGACGACGACGACAGCGAACCCGATCCCGCCTGATTCCCGCCGCAGCGGCGACCCGCCGATCGCTGGTCCCCGCTCGCCCCGCCGTGCCCCTAGGGCGCGGGCAGGATGGTGAATCCCACCGAATCGACCGAGGCCGAGCCGAACAGCCCGATCCCGCCTTCCACGTGGAAGATGGGCCGGTCGCTGCCGTCGCCCGCGTTGCCGCCGAAGCCCAGCCCGCCGCCCGCCAGCGGGGTCGAACGCACCACGTCGTACCAGTTCAGGTCCAGGGTGTAGATCTTGTACAGGTAGCGGCCCTCGTAGTAGATCCCGAACCAGGGCAGCCGTGCACGGCCGTCGGTGGCGACCAGCGCTGGCGACGAGCCCGTGCGGCTGAGGTCCTCGAAGTCCTCCTCCTCGAAGAACGGCGGGTCGATGACGTAGTCCGAGTCGAGGTCCAGGCTGAACAGGGCCAGCTGGTAGCCGACACCGGCGAAGTTGGCGGCACCACCGGCGGCGAAGCGGGCCTCGAGCAGGCCTTCGGCGTAGACCAGCTGGTTCTCCGGCTGGTCGTAGACATCGCTGGTGTCGCCGACCTCGGCGAAGGTCCGCAGGTCGCGCAGGTCGGCCGTGCCCGCGGAATTCATCAGCGTCCAGGAGTCGACCGCGAACGGCGCGGGCGTCCGGGTGGTGGCCGTCAGCCGTTCGCCCCGGGTCGTGATCACCTCCAGTTCATACTCGGTCTCGGCCTCGACTCGCAGGATGTAATAGGCCGGATTGTAGAGGCCCGGGATGCCGATGTCCTGGTACCCGACCGCCTGCCCGTCGGCAGGAGCGCGGATGGTGATCGTCGCGCCGGTCTCGGCGGCGCTCTCCGCCGTGTACGGCACATCCGGCGCAAGCGTCCGGCTCAGCCTGATCGTCGGGAAGTCCTGGCCCACGATCAGCACCGCCTCGACCACCAGCACGTCGACGCCCTCGGGGGCGAAGAAATCCGCCTGATCCCGCTCCGTGGAGCAGGCCGCCAGCAGCAGCGTCGCGACCGCCAGGCCGCAGACCCGCGCCGCCCCCTTCAAGCACGCATTAGAACGCAAAGTTCACCCCCACGCTGGGAATCACCGGCAGCATGCGCACGACCGTGACCTCGGTGACCTCGGCATCGGTGTCGTACTGCACGAACCACTCGTTGCGCCGGTTGGTGACGTTGAAGACCTCGAACACGAACTCGGCCGGCAGGCCGAACAGGCCGAAGGGCCGGCGGGCGCTGAAATCCAGGCGGATGTAGGGCAGCAAACGGCCGCTGTTGCGCGCCGCCGGCAGCACCTGGGGCGTCTCGACCCCGCCGCCGGTGGCCGGATCGTCCAGCCGGTAGCGCGCCGCCGCCGGGGTGAAGGCCTGGCCGGTGGCGTAGCGGAAGGCCGTGGCCAGGGACCAGCTGCCGGCCCGCCAGGAGAGCAGGGCGTTGATGTCGTGCCGCCGGTCGTACTTGGGCGGGAAGGGGTCGCCGCCGTTCAGCTCGGCGAAGGTGCGCTCGGTCCAGCCCAGGGTGTAGCCCAGCCAGCCGGTCCAGCGGTCCCGCTTGTGCTGCACGAACAGCTCGACGCCCCGGGCGTAGCCCTTGCCCCCGGTGACGAAGAGCTCCTCGGCCGTCAGCGTGGCCTGGTCCGCGGGCACCCGGTTGTCGAACTCGACCAGGTTCTCGAGGTCGGTGGCGTAGACCTCCAGGCTGATCAGGTCGCGCGGCCCCGCCTGCCACTCGCCGCCCAGGACCACCTGGGCCGAGCGGCCCGGCACCGCGGACGCGTCGATGGGCAGGTAGAAGTCGCCGGCCGAAAAGCCCTCGGTCGAGACCAGCTGCAGGTACTGGTTGTAGATGCCGGCTCCCAGCTTCAGGCGCAGGTCGGACCGGACCCGGCGGCTGACCGCCAGCCGCGGCTCGTACAGGGAACGGCTGCCGTCGCTGAGGTAGCGGTAGCGCAGGCCGCCGCGCACGGTGGTCAGGTCGTCGACGAACCAGCGGTCCTCGGCGAAGGCCGCCAGCTCGGTCGGCTGCGAGCCGTAGTCGATCTGGGGATCGCGGTTGAAGCTCTGCTGGTAGACGAAGTCGTACCACGAGTACGACAGCCCCAGGTTCAGGCGGTGATCCCAGCCCGCCTGCCAATCCACGACCCCGGCCAGGGTCACGTCGTCCAGCCGGTTGTTGATGGCGAACGCGGTGGCCAGGAACTCGGCATCGGTCGTGCTGCGGTAGCGGCTGTTGGACAGGGTGAGGCGTCCGGCCACGCCCTCGGCCAGGTCGCGTTCGTGGCGCAGCAGGGCCACGGTGTTGCCCCAATCCAGGTCGATGGCCGTGTTGGCCCCCGCGTCGACGGTGACCTGGTCCTTGCCGTTGTAGAACTGGAAGGTGGTCAGCCCGCCGCCGCGGGCGGTGGCGTAGGAGGCGTTCGCGTCGTAGAAGTAGTACTCGGGGATGGGATTCTCCTCGGTGCGCAGCGCGCTGAGGAGGGGCTCCAGGAAGCTGCGCCGCCCGCTGACCTGCCAGTGGTCGGGGCCTGCCGGCCCCTCCACGAAAACCCGCGCCGAGATGAGGCTGATACCGGCAGTGCCGCCGACCTCGTCAGCCCCGGGCTGCTTCATGCCCACGTCCAGCACCGCGCCCAGGCGACCGCCGTACTCGGCGGGGTAGGCCCCCTTGTAGAGGGTCACCCCTTCGACCACGTCGTTGCTGAAGGTGGAGAAGAAACCGAAGGCGTGGGTCGGGTTGTAGACGGTCACGCCGTCCATCAGCACCAGGGTCTGGTCCGGACCGCCGCCGCGGATGTACAGGCCGCTGCTGATGTCCGAGGCCGCCTGCACGCCGGGCAGGATCTGCAGCGCGCGCAGGGGGTCGGGCTCCACGAGGCCGGGGATGGCGTCCAGGGTGGCCGCGTCCAGGTTCACGTAGCCGGTCTGCAGGTCCGCCTCGATGCCCGTGGTTTCGCCCACGACCGTGACGTCCTCCAGCTGGACCGCCTCCCGCTCCAGCGCCACGTCCAGGACCAGCTGCTGGTCGGCAACCAGTTCGATGTCCCGGGACAGGCGCGGATAGTCGAAGCTGGCGAATTCCAGGCGGTAGCGGCCCGGCGGCAGGTCGGCGAAGGCGTAGCGGCCGTCCGCGCCGCTGGTGGCGTCGCGCAGCACGCCCTCGCCCTCGATGGTTATCGAGACCGCGGACAGGGCCCGTTGCCGGCCCGCGTCGGTCACGGTGCCGGACACGCCGGCGCCGAACGCACCCGAGGCGCAGAGCAGCAGGAGCAGGTCGAGGCCGGCCGTCAGCCGGCCCCGCCGTAGTCGGGATGCGAGCATGGATCCACTTGCTTCGGTTCGGGTCCCCCCCGCTGCCGTCCCTTCAGGTTAGGGGCAGAACGGGCGTCACGCAAACCCAAGGCTCAGCGTCGCCGGCCGCCGCCACCCCGCGACCCGCCGCCGCTGCGGCTGGGTGCCTGCTGTTGCCGCTGGGCACCCCGCTCGCGGTCGGCCCGCTGACTGTCGAGCTGCTGGTCGCGCTGGCGCTGTTGGTCCCGTTGGACCTGCTGGTCCCGTTCCCGCTGCTGATCGCGTTGCTGCTGCTGCGCGCGTTCGCGGTCGGCGGCCTGGTCCTTGGCGCGGTCCGCCTGCTCGGGCGCGGCGCGGTCGGACTGGGCCGGGCGATCCGCGTCGGCCTTCCAGTCGCCGCCCTCGCGCTTCTCCCAGTTGCCGCCGTTGTCGCGGTAGACGTCGCCGTTGCGGTCCGCGTAGACGTTGTTGCTGCGGTCGGACGCGGTCGGACGCTGCCCCCCGCCGGGCCGCGCGTCGCCCGTGTTCCTCACGCCGTCGCCGCGGTTGCGGTAGGCGTTGTCGTGGTGGCCGGCCTGGGGCGGCCGGTAGCCGGGACGATGGCCCGAGCCCGGATGGCCGCCGTGGCCGGGCCGGTGGCCGTCGTGGTAGCCGTGGTTGTAGCCGTGCCAGTAGCCCGCCCGGTAGCCTGCCCGGTAGCCCCCGGCTCCCCAGCAGTTGTAGGGCGGCCGCCCCCAGGCGAAGCCGACGGTCAGCCAGCCGTAGCTGATGCCGAACGAGCAGCCCCAGCCCGAATACGGGTTGTAGTGCATGTTGAAGCCGAAGGTGACCGGGCGCGGGTAGTAGTAGGCGCCGTACCAGGGCTGGTAGTACCAGCCGGTGCCGTAGACCACGCACGGCCCCCAGCCGTAGACGCCGTAGTAGCCGGCGGTGTAGCCGACGTAGACCACCTCGGGGGTCGAGTCGTAGATGTAGACGTACTTCACGTTGTAGACCGGGCACTCGGGCGGGATGTCCTGCACCGCCGCCGGCACCTTGGTGGACACCTGCCAGGGTCCGCCCGGCCCGTCGGACTCGAACCACACGGCGTTGTCGACGCAGTAGTAGCGCTTGGCGATCAGCAGCACCGGCTTGTCGCTGTTGCGGGCGTAGGCCACGTCGTTGTCGGCGCAGGTCTCGAACTGGGGCTCGCCGTCGTACTTGACGGCGCAGGTGGCCGTCTTGCGGTCCACCTGCGCGGTCTGGGGCACGTGGGTCTCGAGCAGGGCTTCCTGCGCCTCGGTCGTCCCGGGCACGCTGGCGCGCACCGTGGCCATGTCCGAATCCGCGGGAATGGCGGCAAAGTCCGTCGGCAGCTCCTCGAACGGCACGAACTGCCAGTCCCCGCCCTCGAGGCTCTTGGCGCGGTACCAGCGGCCGGAGATCAGCAGGTAGTACTGCTGGCCCGAGATGGCCATCAGCACGTCGCTCTCGGTGTTGCGCACGTAGAGCAGCTCGGTGCCCGTGATCGGCGCCAGGTCCGGCTTGCCTTCGGTGACGAACAGCTCGGCCGGCACGGTGCTGACGATGATCTCGGGGGCCGGCTCGTCGGCATCGGCCTTGGCGCCCAGAGCCGTGGCGTCCTCGGCCTGGGCCGCCGCCTGGGCCGCCTCCTCCTCTTCCACCTTCTGCGAGACCTTGGCCACTTCGGCGGGCAGATCGGTGGTGACCTTCCAGGGGCCGCCGATGTCGTCGCTGGCGAACCACATGCCGCTGCCGCGCAGGTAGAACCCGGACTTCTTGTCCTTGACGATGAAGAACGCCGAGTTGACCACGTACTCCAGGTCCAGGTCGCCGAGCGCCTTGAGGACCGGGTCGCCGTCGATGAGCACCAGCACCGCAGGTTGCTGGCGGTAGTGGATCTTCGGCGGGTCGCCCTTCAGCGGATCGGTCTGCCGTGACCCGTCCGGCAGCGAGGCCACCAGCCGGTCGATCGACAGCGCGAGATCCCAGGTCGGGATATCCTGCTCGAGGTAGCGGCTCAGCTGATCGACCTTGGCCTGGTCCGCATCGGGAAACTTGGCGGCGGTGACCTTGGTCTCGACCAGGGTCGCCATGCGCGTCTCCAGGTCCGTCAGCAGGCGGCACTCGAACCACATGGCGCCGTAGATGGCCTCTTTCTGTCCGGCGGCCTGGACCGACACGGCGGCGATCGCGCTGAGCCGGTCGCCTTCCATGCTTTCGATCTGGGGCTGGTAGACGATGATCTCGCCCTTGTCGCTCTTGAGGACCTTGGGCCAGAACTCTTCGGCATCGTCCTGGGCCGCCGCAGCGACGGCCAATGCCAATGACAACAGCAGGACCAGACCTGCGGTCGGGAATCGCCTCACGGCATCAACCTCCGGTGGAAGGTCAGGTGTCCGCCGCCGTCCCGGCCTGCGGCCTAACTTGCCCCGATTCATCTTATTTACGGCTCCAGGACGACAGGATAGCATGTCCCCGCCGGCGAGCCCTCCCCCAATAAGCTGTTTATTCGTATTGCCATATCTGTTATCTTTGTAACGTATCGACCGGCCCGCCCCGTGGCGGATCCCGTTCATCGCTTCCAGCGGCCGGCGGCGGAACATGATTCTCGGCATCGGCATCGACCAATGCGAAGTCCGACGCATGCAGCGCCAGCTGGATCCCCCTGCCAACGGCTTCGTGGCCTCGGTCTTCCAGCCCGGCGAGATCGCCTACTGCAACGGCAAGCACAACCCCGCCCAGCACTTCGCCGCCCGCTTCGCCGCCAAGGAGGCGGCGCTCAAGGCCCTGGCTGCCGTCGGCGGCAAGGGCACCTTCTGGCTCGACATGGCGGTCCTCAACGAACCCGACGGGCACCCCCGGCTCGAGCTGGGCGGACGCCTGGGCGAGCTGGCGGGCCGGTTGGGCGTGCGCATCATCCACCTGTCCCTGACCCACACCGCGGACCTGGCCGCCGCGGTGGTCGTGGTCGAGGATTGAACCGCAACCTGCATCCGGAGGCGACGATGACTCCCACCTACGAGCAGCGGCTGGACGGTTTCGACTGGCAACTGGCGGCCCGGGAACTCGGTTGGCGCGAGGGCGGGACCCTGAACATCGGCTGGCACTGCAGCGACCGCATCTGCCAGCTGGGCCAGGCCGACAAGACGGCCCTGCTCTGGGAGGATTTCCGGGGCGACGAGCGCCGCTACAGCTTCGACGACCTGCGCCGGCTGACCAACACCTTCGCCCTCTGGCTCGAGCAGCTCGGCGTCGAGCCGGGCGAGCGCGTGTGCCTGTTCATGGATCGGGTGCCCGAGCTGTACCTGGGCTTCCTGGGCGTGCTGAAGATGGGCGGCATCGTCCAGCCGCTGTTCAGCGCCTTCGGCGAGGACTCCCTGTGGACCCGGCTGGACAACGCCGGCACCTGCACCATCGTCACCCAGCAGAAGCACGTGCGCAAGGTGCGCAAGATCGTCGGGCGCCTGCCGCAGCTGCGCCACGTGGTGCTGGTGGACGCGGACCCGGGCAAGCCGCTGAAGGAGCGCGAGACGGCCCTCGACCTGCACGCCCTGCCCCCGGTCGACGCGTACACCGTGCACCCGACCACCGCCGACTCGCCCTCGGTGCTGCACTACACCAGCGGCACCACCGGCCAGCCCAAGGGCGCCCAGCACGTGCACCGCTCGCTGCTGAGCCAGTACCTGACGGCCAAGTGGGTGCTGGACCTGCGCCCGGACGACATCTACTGGTGCAACGCCGACCCGGGCTGGGTCACCGGCACCAGCTACGGCATCATCGGCCCCTGGGCCAACGGCGTGACCCAGGCCGTGCTGGACGCGGGCTTCAACGCCGAGAACTGGTATCGCTTCATCGCCAAGTACGGGATCACCGTCTGGTACTCGGCGCCCACGGCCATCCGCCTGCTGATGAAGGAGGGCGTCGAGCTGGCCCGGCGCTTCGACCTCTCCTGCCTGCGCCATCTCTGCAGCGTGGGCGAGCCGCTGAACGCCGAGGCCGTGGTCTGGTCCGAACAGGCCTACGGCAAGCCCTTCCACGACACCTACTGGCAGACCGAGACCGGCTGCATGGTGATCACCAATTTCCCGGGCATGAGGATCAAGCCCGGCAGCATGGGCAAGCCGTTTCCCGGCATCGACGCCGCGGTGGTCGACCCGGCCACGGCCCGGCCCGTGCCCCAGGGCAGCATGGGCGTGATCGCCCTGAAGGCCGGCTGGCCCAGCCAGATCCGCACCTACTGGAACAACGACGCCGGCTTCCGCGCCAAGCACGTCGACGGCTGGTACATCTGCGGCGACCAGGCCCGGATCGACCAGGACGGCTACTACTGGTTCATCGGCCGCGACGACGACGTGATCAACACCGGCGGCCACCTGGTGGGGCCCTTCGAGATCGAGTCGGCGCTGCTGGAGCACCCGGCGGTGGCCGAGTCGGCGGCCGTGGCCAGCCCCGACGCCGTGAACATGGAGGTCGTGAAGGCCTTCGTGAACCTCAAGCCCGGGCACGAGCCGAGCCCGGACATGGAGCTGGAGATCATGAACTTCATCCGCAAGAAGCTGTCGCCGCTGGCCATGCCGCAGAAGATCGAGTTCATCGACCAGCTGCCCAAGACCCGCAGCGGCAAGATCATCCGGCGGGTGCTGCGCGCGCAGGAATTCGGCCAGCCCGTGGGCGACCTGTCCACCCTCATGAACGACTGACAAGGAGCGACCGATGGACGAACTGAAAGACACCATCCTGAAGTACGTCATCCACGAATACCTGGACGACGACGACGACGAGGAGGTGGGCTACGACACCGGCCTGATCACCGGCGGCATCGTCGACTCGTTCTCCATGGTCTCGCTCAAGCGCTTCCTGGAGAACAAGTACGCCATCCGCATCCCGGACGCCGACGCCAGTCCCGAGGCGTTCGACACCGTCAACTCGATCGCGGCCCTGGTGCAGCGGTTCCAGCAGGCCTGAGGGCCAGGGGGGTGACATGTCCTACCAGGAAGCCGTGCGCGGCCAGTACCGCCAGGAACTGGACCTGATCAGGGAAGCCGGGCTGTTCAAGGAGGAGCGGTTCATCCGCAGCCCGCAGGCCGCGGACATCGAGGTCGAGTACCCGGCCGGCGCCGACGGCCGGCGGGTCATCAATTTCTGCGCCAACAACTACCTGGGGCTGTCCAGCCATCCGGAGGTGATCGCCGCCGCCCACGCCGGGCTCGACGACCGGGGCTACGGCCTCTCCTCGGTGCGCTTCATCTGCGGCACCCAGGACATCCACCGCACCCTCGAACGCAAGCTGACCGAATTCCTGGGCACCGAGGACACCCTGCTCTTCCCCAGCTGCATGGACGCCAACGCGGGCGTGTTCGAGGCCGTGCTCGGCGACCAGGACGTGATGATCGCCGACCGCCTGGTGCACGCCTCCATCGTCGACGGCATGCGCCTGGCCAAGGCCCAGCAGGACACCTACAAGCACTCGGACCTGGAGCACCTGGAAGAGAAGCTGCAGCTGCACCAGGACAAGCGCCGCCGCCTGATCATCACCGACGGCGTCTTCTCCATGGACGGCGACCTGGCCCGGCTGGACGGGATCTGCGACCTGGCCGACCGCTACGACGCCATGGTCTTCGTGGACGAGAGCCACGCCTCGGGGTTCATCGGCCGCACCGGCCGCGGCACCCACGAGCACTGCGGCGTGATGGGGCGCATCGACATCATCACCACCACCCTGGGCAAGGCCCTGGGCGGCGCCTCGGGCGGCTGCGTCAGCGGCCGCAGCGAACTGGTCGAACTGTGCCGGCAGCGGGCCCGCCCCTACCTGTTCAGCAACACCGTGGCGCCGGTGATCGTCTCGGGCGCCATCCGGGTGCTGGACCTGATCAGCCGCAGCACCGAGCGCCGGGACAAGCTGGAGGCCAACACCGTCTTCTGGCGGGCGGGCCTGCAGGCCGCCGGCTTCGACCTCAAGCCCGGGGACAGCCCCATCGTCCCGGTCATGCTCTACGATGCCAAGCTGGCCCAGGACGTGAGCCGGGACCTGTTCCAGGAGGGGATCTACGCCGTGGGCTTCTTCTTCCCGGTGGTGGCCAAGGGCCAGGCCCGGATCCGCACCCAGATCTCCGCGGGCCACGAGCGGCACCACCTGGAGGCGGGTCTGGCGGCCTTCCGCAAGGTGGGCGCCAAGCACGGCATCCTCGGCCTGGGCAAGAAGGAGTTCAAGCAGAAGTACGGGCTCTAGCGCGGCGCCACCAAGCACGGGGAGAACGGCATGAACCAGTCCAGCACCATCGAGATCCGGCTTCCCCACGGCCGGAATTTCAATGACGATGACCTCAAGCTCCTGCGCGGCGCCTGCGAGGCGCTGGCCGGCCAGTACCATCGCTGCGAGAGCGAGATCGTGGGACAGCTCCGCGCCCTGAGGGAGCAGGGCTGGCAGGTCGACAGCGGCCTGACCTGGGTCGCCCACGCCGAGCGCAACCGCAAGTACGAGCGGGCGATCGGCGACACCCCGGGCGAGGCCCTCTGCAAGCTCTGCCAGATGGTCGGGCTGCACAGCGTCGAGGGCTGCCCCTAGTCCGACCGACCGATCTAGCGGTGGACGCCGGCCGCCTCGCTGCCCGTGCGCGCCACGAACTCGTTGTACGAGCCGTCGTAGACCAGCGGCGGCAGGGCGGGCAGGGCGGCGCCGTCGCCGGGGCGCAGCTCGAGCACCCGGCTGCTGAGCCCGCGCAGGAACGTGCGGTCGTGGCTGACGAAGAGCATGGTGCCCTCGAAGTCGGCCAGCGAGGCCACCAGCATCTCCTTGGTCTCCAGGTCCAGATGGTTGGTGGGCTCGTCCAGGACCAGGAAATTGGGCGGATCGAAGAGCATCTGCGCCAGCACCAGCCGCGACTTCTCGCCGCCGGAGAGGATGCGGATCGGCTTGTCCACGTCGTCCCCGCAGAACTGGAACGCCCCCAGGAGATTGCGCAGCGTGCCCTGCCCCTCGGCCGGGAACGCCTGCTGCAGGTGCCCGAAGACCGTCTGCCCCGGATCCAGCTGCTCCAGCGACTGCTGGGCGAAGTAGCCCACCTTCAGGTTCGCCCCCAGCCGCACCGTGCCCGTGTCCGGAGCCAACGCCCCGGCCACCAGCTTCAGCAGCGTGGTCTTGCCGGCGCCGTTGCGGCCCAGCACGCACCAGCGCTCGGTGCGGCGCAGCTTCAGGCTGAAGTCGTCATAGATGACCCGCGCCCCGTAGGCCTTGCTGACGCCCTTGAGCTCGGCCACGTCGTCGCCCGAGCGCGGCGGCTGGCGGAACTGGAAGGCCACCACCTTGCGCCGTCGCGGCGGCTCGACCAGTTCGATCTTCTCCAGCTTCTTGACCCGGCTCTGCACCTGGGCGGCCTTGGCCACGTGGCTGGCGAAGCGCTCGACGAAGCGCCGCTCCTTGGCCAGCATGGCCTGCTGGCGGGCGTAGGTGGCCTCGCGGTTCGTCTCGGCCAGGGCCCGCTGCTGCACGTAGTAGTCGTAGTCGCCGGTGTAGGCGATGAACTCGCCGCCGTCGATGTCGACGATGCGGCTGACCACCCGGTTCATGAAATCCTTGTCGTGGCAGGTCAACAGCACGGCGCCGGGATAGTCCTTGATGAACTTCTCCAGCCAGAGGATCGATTCGATGTCCAGGTGGTTGGTGGGCTCGTCCATCAGCAGCACGTCGGGCCTCGCCAGCAGCACCCGCGCCATGCCGATGCGCATCTTCCAGCCGCCCGAAAGCGCCCCCGCGTCGCCGCCCACCTGGTCGGCGGCGAAGCCCAGGCCGGCCAGCACCTCCTGCGCGCGCGCCTCCAGCTCGTAGCCGCCGAGGCCCTGGTAGTCGTCCTGCACGTGGCCGAAGCGGTCGAGGATCTTCTCCATCTCGTCGGCCCGCTCGGGATCCGCCAAGGCGGCCTGCAGGTCCTCCAGCTCGTGGTGCAGCTCGCCGACCCGGCCGCAGCCGGCGATGGTCTCGTCCAGCACCGAGCGGCCGCTCATCTCGCCGATGTCCTGGCGGAAGTAGCCGATGGTGGTGCGCCTGGGCACCGCGACCGCGCCCTCGTCGGGCTCCTCCTCGCCGGTGATCAGGCGGAAGACCGTGGTCTTGCCCGAACCGTTGGGGCCGACCAGGCCCACCTTCTCGCCCGGATTCAGCTGGAACGAGGTCTCCACGAAGAGGATCTGGCGCCCGTAGCTCTTGGAGATGTTGGTCAGGTTGATCACGGTGATCCTCGCGGTGCAGGGTCGGGTTCGCGGTTCCGGGGTACCGCGGGGCTCCCGGCGGGGCGGGCTGGAATATAGTACACGGAGCGCCCTAGCGCGCCCTCGAGCTGACCTGCTCCTGCTGCGCCCCCTCCTGCTTCAGTCCGGCGATCCAGCGCCGTACCAGCGCCACCGCCTCCTCGTCGGCGATCACCGTCCCCAGAGGTGGCATCTGCGCCGACGGCCGGCGCGACTCCATGCGGTAGAGCAGGGCACTGAGTCCCGGCTCGCCGGGCGCCACCACTCGAGTACTGTCGGCGGGCCGGTCCGGCACCGGGTAGCGGCCGGGCTGGTCGACGGTGGTCAGCTGCCCCGGCTCGGGCGCCTGCCCGTCCCCCGCCGCGTCGTGTTGCAGCACCAGCCCCAGTCGGGCCAGGGGGCCGTCCGCGTTGTGGCACCCCCCGCAGTTGGCCGCCAGGTAGCCGAGAGCCGCCCGCTCGTCGGGATCAAAGCTGCGGATGCGGGGCGGACGCCGGACCAGCTCCGGCCGCGGCGGCTCGAGCCGGTCCTCCGCGACAAGGGTGCGCAGGGTTGCCGCCCCCTGTGGCAGCGGCTCGGCATGGGGCGCCCGGGGATCCCGGTCGTCCGACAGCTGCAGCGCGTTGAACCCCAGCACCACCGCCGGCGTACCCAGGTGGCAGGTCCGGCAATCGGCCTGGCCCGGGATCGAATGATGGCGGCCGGGCGCCACCTCCAGCACATCGCGCAGTCCCTCGGGTGGCGCCAACTCGGCATCGGTCTGCTCCCGGTTCCACACGTAGGTGGCGAACTCCCATTGCCCGGGCTGCAGCTGCCAGATCATGCGGGTCTCGATCCGGCGGCCGTCCCAGGCGAATTCCTTCCAGAGCCGGGTGCCCACGGGAAAGCGCCAGGCATCGAGATCGGACACGTCGATGCGCGTGCCCGGCGGCAGGTGGATCCAGCGTCGCTTGACTGCCCCGTCGGACCACAGGGGGTACTGGGGGGCGAAGGCCTGGTTGGCCGGATCCACCGTGCCGTCGGCCGCATAGAGCCCGGTCGCCGACAGCAGCTGCGGCACGACCGGGCCGTCCGGGGCAACGGTGGGTGCCGACCAGGCACCCACCGGACCGCCGACCGCGAAGACGATCGCCGCAAACCCCAGGATCAGCACCGCGGTCCTGACCAGGCCGACCGCGACCCGCGGGTTCATCAGCGCACCTCCGCCGGCTCGACGGGCTGCGGAACCCGGTTGCGCTCGGCCGGGATCGACTGCAGGTAGGCGAACAGCGCACCCAGGTCATCGTCGCTGGCTGAACCATAGGCGGACCAGGGCATCGGCGGCAGGATCGGGCGCCCCTGGCCCTCGTGCCGGCCCGATCGCATGGCGGAGATGAACGTGGCTTCGTCCCAGGCACCGAGACCGGTCTCGCGATCCGGCGTCAGGTTGGCGGCGAAGCTGACGCCCCACGGGCCGGCGAAGGCGGTGTTGGTGCCGGCGCCAATCCACACCCAGGGACCCCGGCCGAGGTCCGGAGCCGGCGGCATCGCCAGGTCCTGGGGATGGCCCGAAAGCAGGCGGCTCATATCCGGTGCCGGCCCTTGGGGCCCCACGGCCCAGGGTGTGTGGCAGCCGCTGCAATCCATGATCCGAACCAGGTATTCGCCCCGGGCTACCTTGGACGAAACAGCGGGGCCGGCGGCAGCCGCCCGCTGCGGGGACTGGGCGATCATGGCGGCAGCGACGGCTACGAACGCGATCGCCGCCACGACAGTGGGGATGGAATGCTTTCTCATGGGATACCTCCTGATCGATACGGTTGCCTGCTGCCGCCGACCTGCGGCCGTTCGACACCAAGCTAAATGATCGCGGGGCATCCGTTTCCTCAATGAACCCTAGCCGATTCCTAAAACTTTCCTAAGCTGTGCGCCGTGAAAACGAAGCCCTTGATCTCAAGCGAACTCGCGGGCTTTCTGGTATCCGGGTTGTCGCTCACGGTGGCCACACGTGACGCCGCGCTGCAGCCGGACGGAGCCCGGGTTTGGGCTGCCCGGATCAGCCGTGACCGCACGGAATTGACTCTCTTCCTGTACCGGCCCGCCGCCGCCGCAACCCTGCGCAACCTCGAATCCCAACCGGAGATCGCCATCTGCGTGGACCGGCCCAGCGACAGCCGGGCCTGTCAGGTGAAGGGCCTCTACGTCTCCTCGCGGCCGGCCCGCGCGACCGAACGCGCCGAGGTGCAACGTCAGGCCGACGCCTTCCTGACCGGGCTCGAGGCGATCGGCATTCCGCGCACCATGACCGGGGGCTGGCGCTGGTGGCCGGCCGTAGCCGTGCAGATGCGCATCACCGAGCTGTTCGAGCAGACGCCCGGACCGGGCGCCGGCGACCCCCTGCCGGCCGACGCCGGACTGCCCGGCGGCCCCGCCGTGCCACAGGCCGCGCCATGATTCCCCTGGAGAGCCTCACCTCCTGCTTCCAAGGCCTGATCCCAGCCTGGCTCTGCACCTGCTCCAAGGACGGCGTCCCCAACGTA
Organism: Candidatus Krumholzibacteriia bacterium; assembly: GCA_963848505.1. GTDB lineage: Bacteria > Krumholzibacteriota > Krumholzibacteriia > LZORAL124-64-63 > LZORAL124-64-63 > JACZKN01. The sequence goes on from CAWKEB010000001.1 coordinate 350,260, forward strand.
GCGATGCTCAGCCACGTGGACTACGTCGACCCCCGCCACGTTGCACTCTCGTTCCAGTTCTTCAACAAGAGCCGGCGCAACATCGGCGAGAATCCCCGGGCCGCGGTGCGCCTGTACGACCCGGACACGATGCGGATCCACGCCCTTCAGGTGCGCTACATCCGCACCGAGACCGAGGGCCCGCTGTTCGAGAACATGCGCCTGCGCATCGAGGCCATCGCCTCCTACTCGGGTCTCAAAGGGATCTTCAAGCTGCTGGGGGCCGATATCTACGAGGTGCTGGCGGTCGAGGCCGGCGACCATGAGATCGGCCTGGCCGAGCCCTGCCCACAGGCGGCGGCCACGGTGCCCTTCACCATGAAGGCGCTGCAGGAGGTGGCCGAGCGCATCCAACAGGCCGCGGGCATCGACTGCCTGCTCGACGGCATGCTCGAGACCCTGGAGAACCTGTTCGGCTTCCGCCACGCGATGATCCTGCTTTCCGGCGAGCGCCCGGACCGGCTGGAGCTGGTGGCCAGCCGCGGCTATGCCTCCGGCGGCGTGGGCTCTGAGGTGGGGTTCGGCGAGGGCATCATCGGGATGGTGGCCGAGGCCCGCAAACCCCTGCGCATCTCGGGCATGATGCGGCACATGCTGTACGCCTACGCCGTGGCCCAGCGCGCCCGCGAGCACGGCCTCTGCCCCGACGACCACTGCATCCCCCTGCCCGGCCTGGCCGATCCCGAGACCCAGCTGGGCATCCCGCTGCTGGCGCGCGACGAACTGATCGGCGTGCTGTGCATCGAGACCGACCAGCTCTACCGCTTCCACGAGGAGGACCGGGCCTATCTGGAGGTCCTGGGCAGCTTCTTCGCCATCGCGATCCAGAACGCGCTGCTGCAGGAGAGGACGGAGGAGCCGGACGGCCCGGGCGCACCCTGCCCCGTGGCCGCGCGGAGGGGGGCGCCGCCGTCATCGTCGCCCGCGCCCCTGGAGGCGGCCTACTACGAAACCGACGAGTGCATGCTCATCGACGGGGAGTACCTGGTGCGCGGGTTGCCCGCCAAGATCCTGCGCAAGATCCTGCGCGAGCACCAGGCCGACGGCAGCGTGGAGTTCACCAACCGCCGCTTGCGCCTGGACAAGTCGCTGGAGCTGCCGGCGGTCAAGGACAACCTGGAAAGCCGCCTGATCCTGCTGCGGCGCCGGCTCGAGGAGCGCTGCCCGGGCATCCGCATGGTGCCCTCCGGGCGTGGGCGGTTCCGGCTCGAACTGGGCGCCGAAATCGTGTTGGTCAGCCGACCTTGAAGTGTGGCAAGAGGAACGGCCTCCCCTGGCTGGGGGAGGCCGTTCGTCTTGGCTGAGAACTGCGGTCAGCGGTCGTCGTCATCCCCGTCGTCATCGTCGCCGCAGGCGAACCCGTCCGGCAGCGTGACCAGGGTGTTGAGCACCCGCACGCCGACCAGCCGGCCGGCCTCGTCGTGCACGACCTCCTGCACGGTGCCGCGCACCCGGTCGCCGTTGCCGTTCCAGCGATGGATGCTGCAGGCCACGACGCGGTCGCCGCCCTCGCCACTCACCAGCTCGACGTTCACCCGCACCCGCCAGCCGAGGCCGATGTCCCCGTCGTGGTGGCCCTTGTCCCAGTCCCGGTCCGACAGGTGGATCCAGGTGCCCATGACGGCGATGGCGTGGCGCTCACGGTCGATGCCGGTGATCGGGCCGGAGAGGCGGCCCCAGCACATGCCCTCGTCGCTCTTGTCCTCCCCGCAGTCGACGCAATCGTCATCGTCGTCGTCCTCGCAGTCGTATTCCCGGTCGCAGACGTCGACGATCCGTCCCTCCAGACGGTCCGGCTCCTCCATGTAGGCACCCTTGGCGTTGACGCAGTCGCCCACCACGATGCAGGCCGAGCTGTCGGGCCCGCCGGCCCGCATCACGCCGAAGTCGGCGTCCAGGAAGTCCATGACCTGGCCCTCGTACTCCACCAGCAGGACCTCCATCACCGGCGACGTGGTCGGGGTGATGCGCGCGTCCTCGGCCAGGGAAACCGTGTAGTGGCCCGAGGCCAGGGCCTCGAAGCGGTACATGCCGGCGCGGTCGGTCAGGGTGCGCATGATGGTTTCGCCGGTCACTTGCGCCGAACCCGCGTTCAGGACCAGCGCGATGTCGACGACGCCGGCCTCGCCCCGGTCCGCCACGCCGTTCCCGTTCAGGTCGTGCCAGACCATGCCGCCGATGGCGCCGCCCTGGGCAGGCTCGTCGCCCACCTGGATCCGCGCCACGAAGCCGATGGAGGTGCCCGGCGCCACGCCGAACTGGACGATGCGCGCCTCGGTGGCCGCGCCCGCGCTCCAGGCGGTGTCCGAGTCGGCGAAGGCGAAGGTGAACATGGCGCCGGCGCCCATGGCGCTGTCGGCGTTGTCGGCGTTCAGCACGGTCACGCCCTCGGGCAGCAGCTGCATGAACACCAGGCGCACCGGCCCGGCGAAGTCGGCGCTGGAGTCGTTGACCAGCACGAGGTCCGCCAGCAGGGCGCCGGGATCGGCCTCGTAGCGCAGGTTGCTGCCCTGGATGCGGAACCGGCCCGGCGAAGGATCGCCGGGAGCTGCGGCCGAGTACTCGAAGGCCACCGTGCCGGGATCGATGTCGCCGGAGATCACGGTCTTGGCCGACTGGGTGCCCGCGACCGGGGTCGTGGGCGTGTTGCTGGAGCAGCCGACGACCAGCAGGGCGGCGGCCAGGCAGCAAAGGATTCGGGACATGATGAACCTCCAGGATTTCAAACTGAGGCCAGGACCGTCCCCTGCGCGGAACGAGCGGGGGCGCGACGGCAACCCCAGAACAGGCGCACAAGGTAGCATAAAATAGTACAATACTCTAGCGCAATCTGCCCTGCGGCTACTGCACCAGCCCCCGCCGCCAGTCCGTGACCAGGTGCAGGTACGAGACCTCGGCGCGGAAGGACGGGTCGCCGCCCGACTGCAGGATGCGCTGGCCGTCCGGGTGCAGGTCGTAGTAGTTGCCCGTGGCGTCGGGCGGGGAAATGGTCAGCGGTTGGCGGAAGTTGCCGACCTTGAAGGTCTGATCGCTGCCGTCGACGCTGTAGGCGCGCAGTTCCCCGTTGAAGCGGCTGACCCACAGTTCGCTGCCGTCGGGGCTCCAGCGGGGATAGACGCTGCCGTCGGTGGTGATCTGCCACTTGCGCGCGCCGCCGGTCGCCGGCATGACGAAGCAGTCCCATCCGGCCGCCGTCTGGGTGTGGTAGGCGATCCAGCGGCCGTCCGGCGAGTAGCGGCCACCGCCCAGGTTCTTGTCCGCCACCCCGGCCACGACGACCGGCTCGCCGTCGCCGCCCTCCAGGACCAGCCGGCGCATGTCGATGTTCCCGTCCTCGCGCAGGAAGTCCAACAGCAGGTCACGATCATCAGGACTGGTGCTTGTGGGTAGAATTTCGCGGGCCGATTCCAGCACGATGGCGGCGCCGCCCTGCCCTTCCACCGGCTGCTGGATGATGGTATGGACGCTGTCCACGCGGGACGAGTAGAACACGAACTCGCCGCTGCGGGACCACACCGGTCCCGTCTCGTCGCCGGCCGCAAACGTGAACCGCGTGCGCAGCCCGGTCTGCAGGTCGACCAGCCACAGGTCGGTGCCCTCCTCCGAGGCATCCCGCACCTCCACCACGGCCCGGGTCCCGTCCGGGCTGATCACCGGGTGGAACAGCTGACCCATCTCGCCGAGAGACTGCGAGCCTCCGTTGGCGATGTCGGTCCAGGACAGCATCTGGCCGGACTCGGCCGAGGCCCCGGTCTGGAAGATCAGCATGCCCGTGCGGGACGGGCTGAACACGGCCATGGCGGCCCCGCCGGCCAGGTTGAGCAGGTTCTCCACGAGAGGCGTGCCGCCCTCGGTGACCCGCTCCTGGTCGGGCGAGAACGGCGTGGCCATCAGCACGCCTTCACGCACGGTCAGCAGGTGGCCACTGTTGTAGTCCGCGTTGGTCTCGGTCTCGGCGATGAGCCGGGCCACGACGGCCGTATCCAACGAGGCCAGCATCACGCCGTTGCCGTTGCCGGCGCCGGTGGAGCGGGCGATGAAGATGAACCGTTTGCCGTCGGGCAGGAAGCGCGGGTGACGATGGGAGTCGTAGCCCGCGACGATCCTGGTGATCGCCACCGGCTCGCCGCCGATGGCCGGCACGCGGTGGATCGGCACGTTGTAGTCCGGCGCGAAGATGATGTCGCCGTCGGCGTTCCAGGCACCGCCCTTGCCGTTGGGTGCGGGGCAGAGGGTCACCGGCGGGCCGCCCGCCACGGCGACCTTGCGCAGCTTCTGCCCGCTCATGTCGAAGAAGCCCAGGTAGCGGCTGTCCGCCGACCAGAAGGGGTAGGCGGCACTCTCGGTGCCGGACAGGCTGACCGACTCGCCCATGTCCAGGTGCCGCAGGTAGAGGCGCGTCACGCCCTCGCCGTCGCTGGCGGTGAAGGCGACCATGGTGCCGTCGGGCGAGATCATCGCCGGCCCCGGGGCCACACCCTTCAGGTCGTAGTCCGTGTCCCGCGGCGGCGGGATCATGGTGTGCAGCACCGGCATGGGCTCCGGACGCGCCAGCAGCCTCCAGCCCAGCACCGCGCCCGCCAGCAGGCAGGCCAGCGCCACCCCCGCCAGCAGCAGCACCGGGGTGCGTGCCGGGGCGCCGGCGGCCGGCGCGGCGGCGAAGCCCAGCTGCGAGAAACTCAGGTTCGAACTGCTGCCGCTGCCGTCCTGCAGGAAGATGCGCGCCTCGCCGATGTCCCGCAGCCGCTGCTTGGGGTTGCGCTCGAGGCAGCGCTCGATCAGCCGGCACAGGGCCGGCGCCTCGGCCACGGGCAGCGCGTCCCACTCGGGCTCGGCGCGCAGCACCGCGGCCAGGGTGTCGCTGACCGTCTCGCCGTGGAAGAGCTGCTTGCCCGTCAGCATCTCGAACAGGATCACGCCGAAGGCCCAGATGTCGGCGCGCCGGTCCACGTTGCTGCCGCGGGCCTGCTCCGGGCTCATGTAGGCCGCCGTGCCCAGGATGGCGCCCACCTGGGTCATGGCCGCGGTGATAGTCGGCGCGATGGAGGAACCGGACTCGGCGTTGGCATCGCCGAACCAGGCCTGGGCCAGGCCGAAGTCCAGGATCTTCACTTCGCCCTCGGTGGTCTCCATGATGTTGGCCGGCTTCAGGTCCCGATGGACGATGCCGCTCTCGTGGGCGGCCTCCAGCCCCGCGGCGATCTGGCGGGCGATGACCAGCGCGTCGGTCACCGGCACCGGTCCCGCTTTCATGCGCCTGGTCAGTTCGGCACCATCGACCAGCTCCATCACCAGGAAGCGGTTGCCCTCGGCCTCCTCGAACCCGTAGACCGAGGCCACGTTCGGATGCTGCAGGCTGGCCAGGGCCCGGGCCTCGCGCACGAAACGCTGCTCCCGCTCGGGATCGCCGCTCAGCTCGGCCGGCAGCACCTTGATGGCCACCTCCCGCCCCAGCTTGGTGTCCAGGGCGCGAAAGACCTCGCCCATGCCGCCCTTGCCCAGGCGATCCTTGATCTCGTAGTGCAGCAACGACTTGCCGATCATGCGGGGTCCTTTGCGTGGGGATAGCGATTCGGCGGCCCCCCGGGGGGACCGTTGGCCGGCCCAGTATAGCACCACCAACGACAATTGGAGACCAATATCATCCGAAATATCCAGTCGGCATGCCGGCGCCGACCCGGCACTTTCCTGGAGCAAAAAACACCGGTCGCCAAGCCTCGTTGACTTGGCGACCGGTAGAAGAAAGCCCAATCGGGATGTGGACTATTTCAGCAACGTCATCTTCTTCATCTGCGTGACGCCACTCGAGGTCATCCGGGCCAGGTAGATCCCGCTGGCCACCTGGCCGCCGGCATCATTGATGCCGTTCCAGGTCTCGGTATGGCGGCCGGCGCCGCGACTGCCGTTGATCAGGGTGCGCACCAGGCGTCCCTGCACATCGTAGACCTCCAGCTTCACCAGGCCTTCGCGCGCCAGGTCGTAGGTGATCTTCGTCTGCGGGTTGAACGGGTTGGGGCTGATGGCCACCAGCGCGGTGCTGGTCACCGTCGGCAGTTCGTCGTCGACCCCGCTGGCGGACATCGGCCGGATCACCAGGTTGTAGGTTCCGGCCTGGGGAAGGTCGGCCGCGCCCTTCTTCCAGACGGCGATGCAGTACCAGCCCTCGGCGGGCACGTCCACGGCCAGGAGCTCGTTCTGACCCAGGCCAAAGCCTTCGGACACGGTGCCGACCACATCGGACTTGCCCTGATAAGCCAGGTCCGCACGATGGAGCGACAGGCCCCAGTCCACGCTGCCGGTCAGGTTCATCAGGTGGATGCCCGTCTGCCGGGCGGGCAGGTACACCTCGATCAGGTTGAGGATCCTGCCGGCCGGCAGGCTGAACGGGCCGTACACGCCATCCGGGTAGGTGAGCGAGATGTCGGCTGCGGTCGCCTCGGCCGTGTAGTTCCCGGTGCCGTTGTAGCGCACGATGCCGGCGTCGTAGGGCTGGAACCCGCCCGGGGCAAGGTTGAAGTTGACCAGCACGTAGTCCGACAGGCCCTCCCACCAGTAGGAACCGGCGATGTTGTCCGCGAACCCGTCCTTGGCCCCGGTGCTGGCCGGGTGCAGGCGCACATCCACGTCGCTGCCCGCGGCGGGCATGGTCGCCACCGCGCGCCACCAGCCGCCGGCGTCAGGCAGGCGCAGGCCGTCGCAGTTCGGATAGAAGGCCTCGCCCGAACTGAGGGTGGTCCAGTCGCCGTACGGATCCGGAGGTATCGGACGCAGGACGGGCGTGTCGTGGACCAGGTCGAGCGGAGACCAGACCCACTGCTCGCCGTAGATGTTGTTGTCCTCTTGAATTTCCTCGATCTCCTGGTTCGCATCCAGGTTCAGCGACAGCATGTGGCGGCCGCCCCGGACGACCCATGCTGCATTCCAGTTGAACAGTCCGTCGGTGTTGGCCGGGAATGCGCCCCAGGCCACCCACCATGCAAACACGCCGTCCAGATACATCTGGCCGGGCAGACCGGCCGGCGACGAGGACGGGCTGTTGTTGCGCACGGCCAGGTTCAGGTACGTCGAAGCGACGTTGCCGGGCAGCGAAGCCGGCACCGGCACCGAACCAAGCGTGCCGTCGAACGCCGCGCGCGGCACCAGCGGCGAATGCCAGCCGGCGGCGAACAGCGGGATGAAGTCCGGCGGCGTGGTGTCGATCTCGATCGTCACGTTGATCGGCCCGGTGGTCTTGCTCCAGGTCGGGTCGCGGTAGACGACCAGGGCGTGGTAACCCGCCTCGGCGATGGTCATGTCCATGCGTGCACGGCCGCTGACGTTCGTGGTGCCCCGCGCAAAGTACGTGTTGATGCCGCCGGTCACGTAGTTCTTGTCCAGCCACTGCGCCACCAGCGGCCCCTCGGCCGGATCGACGTCCAACGTTACGCTCACCGGACCGACCCGCTCCGGGGCCACGTACACTTCCCAGATCCGCAGCATCTGGTTCGTCGCGAACGGCACGATGACCGAGTCGCCGAAGGCCAGCGACGAGGAGAGCGCGTGCGCGATCGCGTAGTTGCCGGGGTCGCCGTCGTAGTTGACGACACCGACGTCGTAGTTGCCCCAGCCGACGACGTTGCGGTTGACGATGACCGCGTCGAGCAGGCCGCTCACCCGGCCCGATGTGGCCAGGGTGTTGCCGAATCCGTTCGCCGGCCCCGTACTCGGGTCGTGCAGGTAGAGGTCGTGGTCGGCGGTCGCGCTGAGCGGGCGCAGCACCGCTGCATCCCACCAGGTCGCCGGCGTCATGCGCAGGCCGTCACTGTTCAGGTAGAGGGCCGAACCGTCGTTGACCGCCTCCCAGCCGGCGGTCTTCAGCGGCGGGGCGACGCGCGTGATCGGCGTGTCTCCCGGCAACGCCAGGGGGCTCCAGATCCACTGGTGCGCCCAGCGGTTGTCGCCCTCGTTGGTCTCGGCCACCTCGTCCAGGGCATCGAGGCGCGTCTCGAACGTATGGCGTCCGCCGCGGACCGCAAAGGGCCCCAGGTTGAGGGCCTGGAGGCCGTAGCCGGAACCCAGCTCGCCCCACGACGCCCAATACTGCCAGTCGCCGTCGACGTAGCAACGCGCCTGGAAGCCGCCGCCCGTGCTCGATTCACCCGAATTCCACAGTCCGGCGTTCCACCAGGTGCCGTCCATGTTGCCGGGCAGCGAGGTCGGCTCCGGCACGCTGCCGGCCGTCGCGTCGGCTGATCCGCGCGGCACCAGCACCGCGCTCCAGCCGGGGTACTGGTAGAAGGCCAGATTGGCCGGGACCGGCGCCCGGATGACGTAGGGGCCGTTCCAGGCATAGGTGCCGCTCCACTTGCCCGAGCGGTCGAGGGTGCGGATGCTGAAGTAGTAGGTGCCCGGGGCCAGCGACGCGGTCGTGTAGCCGGTCACGTCACCGATGTTCTGGACCGCGGACGGCAGCCCGATCCCGCCGGCGATCATGACCGCGTAGCCGCGGACTCCGGACGCATCATCCACGGCCCGCGTCCAGGCGAGGTCGATGGTCGGATCAGGCGAATTGCCGCTGGTCGAATGACTGGGTGAATACAGACCGGTCACCGCCGGCGGCGCCAGGACATCCGTCTCATAGTTGCAGTTCCTCGCCGTCGCCCAGAGGCCTTCCTTGTAGCCGGGAAAGCGGGCCTTGAACGCGCTGAGGAACGCCGTCGCGGTGGTCGGGTGATCCTGGTCGACGCAGGCGATCACCGGGCCGTAGCCGGTGGACAGTTCGTCGGTCTCCGGGAAGGCGGTGTGATCATCATTGGTGGCGTCGCCGATGTCGCGCACCAAAGCGCCCAGGAAGCCTTCGGTCATGGTCGGATCGGCCCAGTTGAATCCATCGCAGGTGGACACGTTCTCCATGTCGTAGATCGCCAGCGCCGCGCGGCCGTAGGAGGCCTGGAAGCTGCCCGGGATGACGTCGCCCATCCAGTCGGGGAAGCCCTCGGTGAAGGAGACGTTGGCCGTCTCCGCGCACCAGATGCAGTGGCCGCAGTTCCCCGGATCATCACAGACGCCGTTGCAGTAGGCAGGTGCCGGGCTCAGGGCAAAGGTCTGGACCCAGTGGTGGCCGTGCTCGTGGCTGGCCACGTTCTCGTTCCACTGTTCGCCGGTGCTGAAGTAGATCTCGCCGTTGTAGTAGGCGCCTTCGTCGCCGTCCGGCCAGTTGGCGCGCACGAACGGCGTGTCATAGCCGTAGCCCAGCCACCAGCGCCAGGTGCGCGTCAGGATGGTCTGGATGTGCACCGCCGGATACTGGTTGATGTCCGACGGCCGCAGCGTCCCGAAGTTCAGGTCGGTGCCGGCGAAGTCGTCGATCGTGCCGGTTTCCCAGGCGTAGGGACCGGCCAGCCACGCCGTGCTCTCGGTCTGGATGCGGGTGTTCGCGGATTCGAAGCGGACATAGATATCCGGCTGCGGATCGAAGACATCGTCGCCCCACCAGAAGGTGACGTCATAGTATCCTTGGGCATCGGTGGCCACCGACGCCAGCTGGGGCGAGCCGAACAGTCCGTCGTTGTCATAGACGCGCACGGTCATGCCGTCGGCCCCGATGGTCCAGCCGTCGCTGCGCACGTAAACGAAGCGGCCGCTCACCCGGATGCTCCGGCCCTTGTCGGCGTTCTGCGGCGTCGGGGCGTCATCGGCCGAAGGGGCAGGCCCGGGCTTGACGGCGGTCGCCTCGGTGAGCGGCGGCACCCCGGCTTCGTCAGGCATTTTTTCGACCGGGTTCGGCCCGCGGACGAAGGCGATCGCGGCCGGCGACAGGTCAAAGTGGCGGGTGACCCGGTCGCCGTCGACCGTGAACGTCAATTCGAGAGGCTGGCCGGCATCGCTCGGAATGACCTCGAAATCGATGACCTCGGACCCGGCCTTGTCGATCGACAACACCGGCCCCACATCCAGGTCCACCTGTCGCCAGCCCAGGCCGGTGAACTGCAGGTCCTCCAGTCGGAGCGACTCGCCGGCTTCGATCTTCAACTGGCCCTTGAACGGGACTCCCGGCTCCGCGGCCCGCGGTTCCCCCATGATGTGCACCTGGACGGGCGGGCCGACGTCGGCCTGCACGCCGCCGGCGCCCACCAGGGCCGCGGCCACGAACAGCAGGCAAAGCAGCTTGCTCATGGTCATGCCTCCTGGTGGCTAGCGGCCGTTGATGGTGGGCACGGGGCGTTCGACGGGCGCGTAGGTCGGCGCCGGAGCATCCCAGGCCGTGATCGCCGCCTGGATCAGCTCGACCCGCGCCGGGTCGCCGTCGCTCGCGGCGAACTCGAGTTGCAATTCGAGCAGCCGTCGGCCGGCGGCCAGCTTCTCCTGCTCGATTTCCTTCTGCAGCGCGATCTGGGCCTCCCCGCCGGCGGCGGTGGCCAGCCGGTCGGCCAGCGCCTGCACCTTGGCATCCTGTTCGGCCAGGACCGCGTCAAGCGCGGCGCGACGTGCTTCGCCCGCCGGGTCCACCGCAGGCACCGGCGCGGTCCCGTCCGGCGCGATGAGCTTCAGTTCACCGCCGAGGATGGCGGCGCGTTCTTCCTGGTTCTCGGGAATGTCGGCCAGTCCGGCCGTGGGGTCGACGGCCAGGGGAATCGCGGTGGGCGTCCCGGACCCGGCGGCGGTGGAGTTGTCAGGCTTGGCCGGCTGTGGATCCCCGGCGGCCAGGGCGACCGTCGTCAGGCCGGCGATCAGGGTGGCAATGGTGAGACCGCGTGCTAGCGTCATGGTTCTCTCCCTCTTTGCATAAAGCGACGACGATACCTCTGCCGACCTGGCGCCACGGGTGCCGGCGAGCGGACGGCATTGGCGACTGGATGCGCCTACGTTTCAGGAGGCACTCCCGGACAAATAATCACATAGGGATTTGGTCGGATATTTGAGTGGACACCTTTTGAGCTCTTTACATGTTGAAATAAAACAAGATAGGTCGCCGCCGGCGGATCGCAGGCGATCACGGTTGAAGGGTTGAAGGTTTGCACAGCAACGCAGGGCCCCGACCGTTACCGGCCGGGGCCCCGTGGGTACCCTCCCTATGGCCCCACCGTCATTCCAGCAGCGTGACCCGGTGCATCGCCTGCTCCTGCCCCGCCCGCAGCCGCATCAGGTACACGCCCGAGGGCATCCGGCGACCTCCGTCGTCGGTGCCGTTCCAGGTGAATTCGTGGGCGCCCGGCGCCAGGGACGAGGCCGCCAGCACCCGCACCCTCCGTCCTGCCACATCGAAGATCTCGAGTTCGGCCAGTCCGGTCTCCCGCGGCAGCTCGAACCGCACCGTCACCTGCGGGTTGAACGGATTGGGCGCGGGCGCATGCACGACCAGGTTGGCCGGCAGCGTCGACCCCACCGGCGACAGGCCGGTCGGCACCACCGTCAGCACGGCCGCATTGCTGTTCGAGATGCCGCAGTCCTTGGTGATGCGGCAGCGGAACGAGCCCGCATCTGTCGGCTGCGCATCGTAGATCGTCAGGGTGGCGGCGTTCACTCCGGAGTACGTCCGACTCGGAAGCAGGCTCAGCCACGACCCGCTGTTCAGCACCTGCCAGGAGTACGTGGCTTCGCCGGTGCCGCCGGCGACCACCGTGAACTGGGCCTCCTGACCCTGGTCGACCTCCGTGCTGGCGGGCTGCCCGGCGATCCCGGTCGCGCAGGCGTTGTCCCAGGTCTGCAGGGCCTCGCGGATCTGCTCGCGCAGGATCTCCTCCGAGGCCGGGTAGGCGACCGTCGAGCCCGGATCGGATCCCGCGTTGACGAAGGTCGCGAAGGTATAGCTCCGGTAGAAGGTGACCCAGCTCCCGGAGATGTTGATCTTGTGGGGCAGACGCGCCCAACCGGCCGAGCAGCGCCACAGCACGCCGTCGCAGCCGTAGGCGCCCCCCTTGGTGGCGTAGCGCACCGCCGCCCGGAAATCCGCCACCTCGGCGGAGGTCAGGCCGGTCGCGGCCGCCTCCTGGTTGATGACCTGGCCCAGCGTATAGAACGCATAGTCGGGGTCTGAGCTGTAGCCCCAGGCTGTGACGTTGCCCATCAGGTCGTAGAGTTCGTCGCGCCAGGTGCTGTCGAAGAGGGTGCCGTCGACGATCTGCTCGTAGATGGTCACCAGATCGGCGGCGGTCGTCGTGTTGGGGGTCTCGCCGCACAGGCAGCCCAGGGTGTGGTTGATGTGGGTGTTGGCGATGCCGACGGTGAACTCGGCGTAATCGTTCAGGACGGACCTTCCCGCCAACTGCTCGATGGTGCGGGTGCGGCCGTTGTGCGAGTTCTGCAGCATGCCGCGGATCGTGGTCGACATCATCTCGTTGCCGTCGTTGCAGTTCATGTAGTCGTCGGGGCAGGCGTTGTTCCAGAACTCGGTCGTGCAGGTGTTGTTGGCCCAGATCAGGTCCGAGAGGCTGCGGTTGCCGAGAGCGCACTCCCGGATGGCCCAGCTGCCGTGCACGATCTTCATCGAGCTGGCCGGCTCGAACACGAAGTTCTCGTTCAGCGAGGCCAGCACGTCGCCGCCCACCCGCTTGAGCTTGAATCCGTAGGTGCCGACCGTGGCCTGGGAGGCCATGTAGTCGCGCACGCGCCGGGTCTGGGCATTGGCGTTGTCGACCAGGCTGACCGCGAAAAGGGTCGTGCCCAGCGCGTTCTGGTAACGGTGCAGGTTGGTCAGACGCCCGCCGGTCTGGTTGACCAGGTCGTTGACCTGGGCACTGGTCAGCGACCCGTGCACCCAGCCCGCGCCGGGGTTGTCGGCCACCATGATGCAGGCGAAGCGCGCCGGCGTGAACAGCGTGGGCCCGGTCTCGAGCTCGATATCCACCAGCCGCGCGTTGTTCTGGGTCAGCAGATCCACGATCTGCTGCGGGGTCTGGTCGAAGTACCACCACCAACCCTGGTACTGCGCGCCCTGGTTCTGCACCGCCACGGCCGAGTAGTATTTCTGGCCGCCGACGGTGTAGATCGAAAGGTCGAGGACCCGCAGCCCGGGCGTCGTGTTGTCGACCCAGTCGATGACCTGCTGCCGGGTCTGCCCCACCAGCCAGCCCCAGCCCGCGGCCATGCCGCCGGTGTTGGGCACCGAGATTGCCGCCATCTGGGTCTGCCCCAGCACCTCGTAGCAGTCCAGGCTGACCAGGCGGCGGTTGGTGAGCTCATTGCCCAGCTGGGTCGAGGTGCGGTTGTAATGCATGTTCGCCGCGCCGAACCCGGCCGCCGCGTAGTCGCCGGAGTTGGCCACGCTGATCACGTCGTAGACGTTGATGCCGACCCGCTTGATCGAGAACGGCCGCAGGCCGGCGGCGATATCCGTGGCGATCGCCGCGGAGCTGGCGCCGTAGCGGTAGGTCCAGCCGGCCGGGGTGTCGAGGATCTTTTCGGGCTGGGCGGCAGCCGGGATGGTCGCCAGGACCAGCAGAAGCGCCAGGACCGGGCCGACCAGGGCGAGCCGGCGCCGGGCGAACGTGCGGGGCATGATCAATCGGTGCATGGGAGGACTCCTTGCGCCCGTCCGGGCGCGCGTTCGACGCAAACCAGGGTGTGATCCGTCTTTTACGGGACAGAAACCGCCTTGTATCTGGAACTAACGGGAAAGCCGGCACGGAGGGATCACGCTTGCACTGGATTTTTTTCCTGCCCTGGAGCCGAAGGCGGAGCAGGCGCAGGGGCAAAAAGAAGGGGCCCCCCGGAGGGGGCCCCTCTTTCAACCCTGGCGTGGGCTGCTCAGCCTACCAACGGCCGCCGCCGCCGCCACCGCTGCCGCCACGGCCGCCACCGCCGCCGTAGCCGCCGCCGCCGCCGCCACGGCCGCCGCCGCCGCCGCCGTAGCCGCCGCCGCCGCCGCCGCCGCCGCGGGGACGATCCTGGGCCTCGTTGACCTTCAGGGCGCGGCCGCCCATCTCCTTGCCGTCGAGGGCAGAGATCATGCCCTGGATGTCGTTGTCGTCGACTTCGATGAAGCCGAAGCCACGGGGACGGCCGGTCTCACGGTCGTTGATCAGCGCCACCGAGTGCACGGTGCCATGGGCGCCGAACAGCTCGCGCAGCTCGTCTTCGGTCGCGGTGAAGGGAAGATTGCCGATGTACAGTTTCTTCAAGACTTTTTCTCCAAGTGCCGGCCTGCCGGCGTACCCAAGCGATCGGAATCTCCAGCTTCTTCCGGCAAACCCCTCACGCTTCGACCTGGTCCGGCAGCCGCAACGGGTGCGGGGTCCGGACCGCCCATAAAGCTAGCACGCCGGGGCCCAGGTACACAACAAAATCCGTCGTCCCGACCGTCAGTGGGTATCCAGCCCGTGGACCATGCGCAAGGCGTGCTCGGCCGTGCGCAGGATCTCCCCCAGGTACTCCTCGACCGCCCGGGGGCTGCCGGGCAGGGTGTAGACCAGGGTTTGCCCCAGCACCGCGGCTACGCCACGGCTCAAAAGGGCCCCCGGGTGCTCGGCACCGAACTTGACGCGGATCATCTCCATCACCCCAGGCACCAGGCGGTCGGCCAGCCCCGCCACCACATCAGGCGTGATGTCGCGCGGTCCCAGCCCCGTGCCGCCGGTGGTCACGATCAGGTCGCAGACGGGCGCCTCGGCCAGCAGCAGCGCCCGCAGGGCCTCGGCGTCGTCGGGCAGGACCGCCGCGCGCAGGTCCAGCCGCCAGCGGGTGGCCGCAAAGTGCTGTTGCAGAATGGTTTGGGCCAGCGGGCCGCTGCGGTCGGGGTAATCGCCGCGGCTGGCCCGGTCGCTGAGGGTCACCACCAGGCCGCGCAACCTGCGCCGGGTGTGCACGATGCGGTCGCCGGGCTCCACTTTGCCGCCGGCCAGCACCCGGCAGAAGAGGCCCTCCTTGGGCATCACGCAGCGGCCCACGGCCTGGAAGACGGCGCAGCCGTCGCCGTGGCAGCGCTTGCCGATCTGGGTCACCTCCAGCTCGACGCCGCCGATGCCGAAGCGGTCCAGCAGCGCCACCTCCCCCAGGTCCAGGCCCTCGGTGGTGAGGTTCTCGGCGAACTCGCCGGGACCGAAGGCGCGGCCGGCTTCGGCCCCGAAGCGGCTTAGGCTCTCCCGGGCCAGCAGGCTCACCTGGCGGTGCCAGGGCCCGGCGTGGGCGTCGCCCGCCAGGCCGTACCCGTCGACCTGCGCCCGCTCGACCGGCAGCTTGATCTCGCCCTTCCTTGCGGAGATGTTGACCGAGACCACCCGGCCCTCGGCGGTGGCATCGCCCTCGCTCATGCGGGATCCGCCTTCTGCTTCTCGACCAGCACGATGCCGCCGATGCTCATGCCGCGGTCCACGGCCTTGCACATGTCGTAGATCGTCAGCAGGGCCACCGAGACCGCGGTCAGGGCCTCCATCTCGACGCCCGTCGGCCCGGTGCAGGCGGTCTCGCATTCCACCAGCACGCCGTCGTCGTCCAGGCACGCCACCACCCGCACGTGGTCCAGGTTCAGGCCGTGGCAGAGGGGAATCAGCCCGCTGGTGCGCTTGGCGGCCTGGATCCCGGCCAGCTCGGCGACCGTCAGCACGTCGCCCTTCCTGACGGCGTTGTCGGCGATCAGGGCGCGGGTGGCTGCCGCCAGGGCGATGTGGCCGCGGGCCCGGGCCAGGCGGCGCACGGCCGGCTTGTCGCCGACGGGGACCATGCGGGCGCGGCCCGCGTCGTCGGTGTGGGTCAAGCGGTCCATCTCAGCCTCCGATTGCTTGCATGGTCGCGCCGCTGCAGCCGCCGGCGGCGGGCTTGCGGGCCACGGCCAGGCGCAGCGCCGCCTCGGCGCCGAGGGCGCGCACGTCGTACTCCTGGTCGTTGAAGAGGCAGGGCCGCAGGCGGCCGTCGCTGGTCAGGCGCAGGCGGTTGCAGCGGGGGCAGTCGCCGCCGTCGCCGCCGATGACCCGGGTGAACACGCCCGCCTGCAGGTCCATGCGCCGCACGAACCGCACCTCGCAGCCGATCCCGCGGCCGAAGGCGGCCACGTCGCGCGCGTCGGGCTCGTCTGGACTGTGTTCGATCACGCAGTTCAGCTTGACCGGGGCCAGCCCCGCGGCCTGGGCGGCCACGATCCCCGCCAGCACCTGCCGCACGTCGCCGCCGCGGGTGATGGCCGCGTAGCGGGCCGGGTCGACGGCGTCCAGGCTGACGTTCACCCGCTGCAGGCCGGCCGCCGCCAGTTCGCCGGCCAGTTGCGGCAGCAGGATGCCGTTGGTGGTCAGGGCCAGGTCGCGCAGGCCCTCGATGGCCGCCAACTGCGCCACCAGCTGTGCCAGGTCGCGGCGCACCAGCGGCTCGCCCCCGGTCAGGCGCACCCGGGTGATGCCCAGCTCCACCGCCACGCCCACGAACGCCGTGATCTCCTCGTACGACAGCAGATCCTCGTGGCGGCGCAGGGCGATCCCCGCCGTCGGCATGCAGTAGGTGCAGCGCAGGTTGCAGCGGTCGGTGACGCTGATGCGCAGGTAGTCGATGCGGCGCTCAAAGCGGTCGTACATGGACCAGCGCCCCCTTCTCCAGCCGGGTCGTGCCCGCCGGCAGCACGATGAGCCCGTCGGCGCGGCAGAGGGCGTGGATGTGGGCCGATCCGTGGTAGGAGAGCGGACGAGCGGCGCCGTCGGCGTCCAGCCGCACCGGCAGCCAGGACTCGCGTGCGGCGCCGCTGCGGCTGACCGCCTCGGCCAGGGGCGCCGTGAAGGTCCGCGGCGCGTGGACGCCGCCCATCAGGCCCATCAGCAGCGGCCGCACCAGCAGCTCGAACTGCACGAAGGTCGAGACCGGGTTGCCGGGCAGGCCGAAGCACCAGACGCCCTCGCCGACGGCGAAGGTGGTGGGTCGGCCGGGCTTGACGGCCACGCGGTCGAAGCGGATCTCCAGGCCGCAGTCGGCCATGGCCTGGGGCACCAGATCGAAGTCGCCCACCGAGACGCCGCCCGAGAGCACGACGACCTCGTGGTCGGCCAGGGCCGCAGCCAAGGCCCCGCGCAGGGCGGCACGGTCATCCGGAACCACGGGCAGCACCCGGGGCACCGCGCCCGCAGCCGCGATCTGCGCCGCCAGCTGCGGCCCGTTGCTGTTGCGGATGCGGCCCGGGCCGGGCGTGGCGGCGACCTCGACCAGCTCGCTGCCGGTGGCGATGATGGCAACCAGCGGCCGCACGGCCACCGGCACCTGCGCACAGCCCGCTACCGCCAGCACCGCCACCTGCGGCGCCGCGATGCGCTGGCCCTTCGGCAACAGGGTGTCGCCCTGCCTCACGTCCTCGCCGCGCCGGCAGATGTTGTCCCGACCGGAGGTGTCCCCCCAGCGCACGGTCCCGTCGGGCAGGGTCTCGGTGTCCTCGAACTTCACCACCCAGTCGGCGCCCGCTGGCAGCGGCGCACCGGTCATGATGCGGGCGCAACGGCCGGGGCCGACCGCTTCGCGCGGCACCGAACCGGCGGCGATGGTCTCGCCCACGGCCAGGGGCCCGGGCAGGTCGGCACGCCGGCAGGCGAAGCCGTCCATGGTCGATTTGTCGAAGGGCGGCTGGTCGGTGTCGGCCACGATGTCGGCCGCCAGCACCCGGCCGGCGGCCTCCGCCAGGGCCACAGACTGGTCGCCCAGGTACCGCACACTCGCCAGCACGGTCGACAAGGCCTCGGCCAAGGGGATCATCTCGCCTGGGTTCACCGGATCAGTTCCTTCAGCTGGGGATCAGCGACGCACCGACCCCTCAACCTTACCAGATCCGTTGCCGCCGGGCAGGGGAATTCCCGGGCGCTCACCGGAACAGCGTCTTGACCCCTCCCCAGGTCGCGTCGACGGCCGGGACGCTGCCCAGCGCGAGGAATCCGCGGATCTCGCCGCCTGGGTACACGGCCGAGTGGAGATTGAAGTAGGCCGTGCCGTTGGCGATGCTCAGCAAGAGCGCGGTCTCGGCCCCGGCGGCCGAGCCTCCGTTGGCCGTGATGAACGCAGCGTTGTAACTGGCGGTGGCGGTCAGATCCAACGTAGCCTCGTAGCTGCCCGAGGTCACGCCCGTGGGGAAGCCGGCAAACGTCGGCGTCGTGGTGGCCACGCCGGCGTTCCCCTCTCCAGGCAGCGTCGTGGCGGCGTGGATGTGGGCGGCGGAGGTCGCGCCCATGAGACCAGAGAAGGCGACCGTCAGATGCATGGTGTGGGCGATGTCGTCGATGTCCACCTGGACGAAGCCCGTGCCGGTGGAGGCGTTCGGCGAGGACTCGTTGGCACCGCTCAGATCGGCGGTGTAGGTGGTCACGGCGGCCTGGGCGGCACCCGCGACACCCAGGCAGATCAAGGACAGGGCGATCAGGAACCGGCGCAGGCCCTGCGCAGCGTTGGCGTTGGCGTGCATGGCATTCTCCATTCATGGATCACGGCCGATTTGACGAGAGATCACAAAAGGACAGAAACCGTCCTCATTGTACCGCGAATCGGCCAGGCCGGCCAGCCGGTCGCGGCCCCCCGGGAGTCCCGAGCAGAAGCCTCCCCGGCCGCAACCCGTTGCGGTTCCAGCCGCCTGTCGCTACCCTGATGACCGAAGCGATGCGCCCGGAGGTCGTCGGCAATCCGCCCTCCCGACGAGCCGCCCCGCCCACCCTTCGCACCCCGAACGACCCCCTGGAGGTCAGGATGAAGTCCAACCGACTGCTCGCCCTCGCCGTGCTGCTTATCGTGGCCGCCTCGTTCACCCCGGGCCTGGCCCAGGAGCATCCGGCCAAGGCCGAACACCCACCGCAGGTCACCAAATCCGCCGGCAGGAACGACATCATTGCGGCCCTGGCTGCGAACGGCGACTTCAAGACTCTCACCGCCGCCATCGCGGCTGCGGGCCTGACCGGGACGCTGCAGGGCAAGGGGCCGTTCACGGTCTTCGCCCCCACCGACGAAGCCTTCGCCAAGCTGCCCGCGGGCGTGCTCGACGACCTGCTCAAGCCGGCGAACAAGGCCCAACTGGCGGGCATCCTCGGCGACCACGTGGTGCCGGGCAAGCTCATGGCAGCCGACATCATCACCATGAAGGCCACCAACGTCAGCGGCTGGGACCTGGGCATCGCCAACGTCGGCGACGGCGTCGTGCTGGTGAACGACGCCAAGGTGGTCAAGACCGACATCGTCGCCGACAACGGCGTGATCCACGCCATCGACGCGGTGATCATCCCGGCCGACGCGGCCCCCGCGCCGAAGACCGAGGCTCCCAAGGACCATCCCGCCCACTGATTTCGAGACGAAGGAGTCGGACATGCTACGCTCGCTTTTCCGTACCGGTGCCCTCATGGCCGCCGTGCTCATCCTCGGCGTGGCCGCGGCCCTGGCCGCCGACGCCCCTCCCATCGTCACCGGCGACATCCAGGCCGGCATCGAGCAGCACATCGCCGAACAGGACGGCCAGCGACGACGGGTACTTCACGGTGGAATTCGAAGGCAGCGACCCTGCGGCTGAAGCTGGTGCGCGTCCACGTCGAGTACCTGGCCATCGCTCGCCCCGCAGCGCCACTTCGCCTGTGTCGACATGGCCAGCTCGGACGGGCAGTTCTACGATGTCGACTTCTTCCTGTCCGGCGATCCGGGCGCCATGACCGTCACCGAGACCACGGTGCACAAGCTCAACGGCGTGCCCTACTACCTCTGGGCCCAGAACGCGGACAAGGTCTGGGTGCGGGCGCCGGTGGAAGATGCCTCCAACGCCCTGCTGGGGGTCGTCGGCGGCACCGACGCCTTCGAGTTCCGCTACCAGGCCACGCTGCCGGAGATCAAGGGCAGCGGGCGCTGCTGGCTGCCGCTGGCCGAGTCGGACGCCTTCCAGACCGTCACCGTGCGCTCCATCGAGACCCCGGGCAAACGGCAGACCCTCACCGACAGCGCCCACGGCAACCGGGTCCTCTATCTGGAACTGACGAGCCAAGGACAGCGGCAAGCCCATCGAGATCGTCTACGATGTGGTGCGCAAGGAGAAGAGCGCCTACGCCGGCGACCCGGAGCAGGCCAAGCGCGATCTGCAGCCCGAGCGGATGGTCCCCTCGGACGCCTCCATCGACGGCGAGCCGCCAGAAGGCGATCGAGGGCAGCACGAGCGACCTGATGCGGCCCGCGCGCTGTACGACCACGTCATGGACCAGATGCAGCTACAAGAAGTTCGGCGAGGGCTGGGGCAAGGGCGACGCCTTGTTCGCCTGCGACTCCCGCTACGGCAACTGCACCGACTACCACGCCTACTTCATCGGCCTGGCGCGGTCGGTCGGCATCCCCGCGCGCTTCGCCATCGGCGCCGCGATCCCCTCCGAGCGCGATGAGGGCGGCACCGACGGCTACCACTGCTGGGCCGAGTTCTACGCCGAAGGCAAGTGGTGGCCGGTGGACATCAGCGAGGCCGACAAGTTCAGCGCCCTGAGCATGTACTTCTTCGGCCACCACCCGGCCAACCGCTTCGAGTTCACCCGCGGGCGCGACCTGGTGCTCGAGCCGGGCCCGGCCTCGGGCCCCATCAACTTCCTGGCCTACCCGCTGCTGGAGATCGACGGCCAGGCCCAGAAGGTCAAGACGCTGTTCCTGTTCCAACGGGCGAACGCCGGCAAAGAGGGCTGACCGCCGCTTAGAGCAGCCGCAACGCACCCGGGAGCACCTGCGCGCGCAGCGCCAGGTGCTCCCCTGCGTATTCCCCGTCGACGTAGACGGGCACCGGCGCCTCGGCCCGCACCTGCAGCCAGGGCGAGGCCGCCCGCCGGATGCGCGGATCCCTGGGCTCACGGCCCCGCAGCACCGGCCCCAGCACCGTCACGATGCCCCGGCGGTTCAACCCTTCGGCCGTCACCAGGTCCAGCAGACCGTCGTCGGGTCTCGCCGCTGGCGCCAGGACGAAAGCGCCGCCGACCCGGCGGTTGTTCAGCAGCGCCGCGGTCGACAGCTCGCCCGCGAACGACCCGCCCTCCCAGGTCAGCTCCAGCCGGTAGGTGCGCAGCTTCGCCATGGCCCGGGCCAGCGCCACGAAATACAGGGCTGGCCCCCGCACCCCGCGCACCCGGTGGCTGAGGCGATTCACCTCGGCCTCGAAGCCCAGGCCCAGGTTGTTGTGGAAGCGCCCGCCCTCCCACTGGCCCAGGTCGACCTGCCTCTCGGCCATCGCCGCGATGCGGTCCACCGCCGCGTCCAGCGCGCGGGGGATGCCGTGCTCCCACGCGAAGTCGTTGCCGCTGCCGGAGGGGATCACGCCCAGGCGCTGCCGGGGCAGGTCCAGCCCCTGGATGACCTCGTGCAGGGTGCCATCGCCGCCGACGGCCACCACCGGATCGCCCCCCGCATCGCGGGCCAGACTCGTGGCGTGCCCCGCCCCCGCGGTGAACGCCACCTCGGCCTTCAGCCCGTGCCGGGCGAACGCGCGCCGGATGGCCGCGGCCTCCGGCGCCCGGCGCGAGCGGCCGGCCTGCGGGTTCAGGATCACGAACGGGCTCAAGGCCATGGGGGCGATCTCCCTGGTCGCGTGGACGATTGTCGAGTCTAGACAGCCGTGGGCGTCCTGTCGTCGCCGAAGTTCGCGGGGCCGCGCCCGGACCCGCATCCCCCGTGGCCTCCCGTGGCCCGTGCCCCTATACTGGCGCCCATTGCTCGCACTGCAGCCCGGTCGAACCCCCCGGAGGTCATCATGCTCCCGAGCCGCATCCGCCCCCTCGCCCTCCTGGTCATGCTGCTGGTAGCCGCCTGCGTCGGCGCCGACGACCTGGCCCCGTCCCGCCCCGGCCTGGCGCGCATGCCGGTGGACCCGAGCCTGATCGAGGTGGGCGACGGCGACACCGTCACCATCCTCTGGAGCGACGAGGATCGGGAGCGCGTGCGCATCCTGGGCATCGACACGCCGGAAGTCGCGCACGCCTCGCTGGGCTGGCACGACGATCAGCCCTACGGCCGCGAGGCCACCGCGTTCGCCAAGGGAGTCTTCGCCCTGGCCGATTCGGTGCAGATCCTGCGCGCCGCCAAGCCCGACGGCTACGGGCGCACCCTGGGGTACCTCTTCGTCAACGGGCGCAACTACTCGGTGCTCGCCGTCACGGCGGGCTACGCGGTCGAGACCGTCAGCCACTACGGCGACAACGGCCTGCCGGAGGCCGCCGAGGCGGTGCTGGCGGCTTCGCGCCAGGTCGGCCCGGTGCCGTTCGAGGCCCCGCACCTGTTCCGGCAGCGCATGCGCGAACTGAACGATTGGCGCAAGCCGGAGAAGGAGGCAGCGGGCTCCGACTAGGCGCTGCCCTCGTCGGCTGATCGTGCCACGGATTGAAGAACGAGGCCCCCCGGGGGGCCTCGCTTTTTTTGCCGTGCACTCTTTCGCCGCCCTTTGCGCATGAGTGGAGGCCAGCACCACCCGCCTTCGGGCGTCACCCGACCAGGAGATCGACCATGTCCAACCCGATGCGCATGCCGCCACAGCCCCCGCTGCTGACCCTGCCGCCCACCTCCCGCCGGCAGGCCCTCAAGACCCTCGGCGGCCTGGCCGGGCTGCTGATCGCCGGTCAGTTCGGCCTGGGCTGCGGTTCGGACGATGACCCGCTGGCCCCGGCACCGCCGGCTCCCGGGGACCCGCTGGTGCTCCTGGTGCCGGGGTTCATGTCCCAGCTCTACCGGGCGTTCAGCATCTACGGGGAGTCGGTCATCAACGCAGCCCTGACCAATGCCGCCCGGCAGGTGCCGGTCATCGGGGACCGCATCGCCGACGCCCTGCCGACCATCGACCTGCCGGTGCCCTCAGGCGGCTTCATCACCTTCGCCAGCCTGAAGTCCTTCTACGACGGCAGCGGTATCGAGTATGTGGAGATGCCCGTGTCCGCCGGCTTCAACACCCAGCAGGGGGTGGTAGCGAACGGCGCCGCCATCGCCGCCTACCTGCGGGGGCTCGACAACAAGCGGGTCACGATCCTCTCCCACAGCAAGGGCGGCCTGGACACCCTGCAGGCCCTGCTGGAGAACCGGGATCTGTGGGGCACCACGGTCACGGGCTGGGTCGCCCTGCAGGCTCCGTTCCACGGCAGCCCGGTGGCCGACAACCTGCCCGCGCCCCTGGCCGGGCCCGTCCTGTCCGCCTTCGGCGGCGATCAGCAGGCGATCCTGGACCTGAAGACCAGCGTGCGCGGGCAGTACATGCTCAGCCGGGCCAATGCCATCGCCGAACTGACCGGCACCATTCCCGTCTCCTGCTGCGCCAGCACCTTCACCGCCACTCCGGCCCAGAACTTCCAGAACGCGGCCGCGGACCTTGTCGACGCGGTCTTCAATTCCGGCCTGCTGCAGCAGATCGCGGCCATCGTCGCAGCCAACCTGCTGCAGCCGGCGCAGGCGGCGGCCGAAGCCGTCGCGTTGATCCGCACACGCGCCAACCAGCTGATCGGCGGCATCATGAGCACCGTGCCGATGATGGGCCTGAGCAACCTGTCCATGGTCGAGGCCAACGACGGCCTGGTGCCGGTCTCCAGCGCGGTCCTGGCCGGCGCCGACATCCAGGCGCTGAGCCCCGCGGCCGACCACGCCGCGCCGGTGATGGAGGTCACGCCGTTCCGGAACTTCTGGTCCGCGGCGTATCGCAACGATGTCGTGTCGGGGTTGGTCGGGGACCTGCAGGCTGCGGAGGGTGCCATAATCTGAGATGAAACGCGGCCCGCCGCACCCCTCAATCCGCAGAAGCCCGGTAACCCCGCCCCCGCAGGCAGGCCGCGAATTCGCGGTTCCAGCGCCCCAGGTCGCGCTCGAAGCCGCCGACAACCCGTTGGGCCGCCGGATCATCCTGCCCGCGCAGGTATTCCGCCCGGATCACGCCCGAAGCCACGGCAATGGCCGCGCCGAGCTCGGCGCCGTTCCCCCGGTTGCCGGCGACCAGTTCGTCCGCCACCGCGCCGACCATGGCCCCCTCGGCAGCCAGACAGATCAGGCCGGCGGTCAGATCCTCGGGCGCGAGGGCGACGGCGTAGCCGGCATCGACCAGCCCGAAGTAGGCCTCGTAGGGATCCCAGTCCGTGTCGGCGCACGCCTCGGTGTAGCAGGCCTCCAGGTCGGCGTCCTGCTGCTGGGAGGTCTGCTCGCGCGCGGGGGTGATCACCATGCGCGACGGATTGAACGAGGGCGGCGCTGCCGGCACGGTGGTGTCGGCGGGGGCAATTCCAGCGGGCGATTCAGCCCGGGCATCAAACCCCAGGGACGCGACCGTCAGGACGATCCCGACGGCGACGCCCAGGGTGCGGGGTAGCCCCCTACCGCCAGGGCCCGTCCTTCGTGACATTGACAAAGGTCCCTCCGTCAAGGCGATACAGCCCCAGCCAGCCGCCGACCCAGAGCCGGCCGTCCCTGTCCTCGTGGGCGCATTGGATGGCATTGCTGCGCAGACCGTCCTGTTCCGAGAAGTTCGCAAATGATGTCCCATCGTAGCGGTACACTCCATGGCCTTCGACGGGAAACCAGATGTTGCCCGCCGAATCCGCGTACAGGTCCCAGACCTCGGTGCCGTTGACCCCGTCCTGCGCCGTGACCGGGGTGAACGACGACCCGTCCCAGCGGCAGACCCCATTGTGATGGGTGGCGAACCAGAAGTCACCATCGGGGCCTTCGAGGATGCAATTCACGGAATTGCTGCACAGGCCGTCCTGCTGCGAAATGTTGGTCAGGGATGTCCCGTCGTAGACGTAGGCCCCGCCGCCGGTGCCGAACCACAGCCGCCCCTTGCTGTCCTCCGTGATGCCGTGGACGATGCGGGCGCTCGTCACCCCTCGCAAAGGGTCCGGCTCGGCGTCGGGCAGGACGAAAGGCGTGAACGCTTCCCCGTCGAAGCGGCTGACCCCCTGCAGGGTCCCGATCCAGATCACGCCCTCGCGGTCGATGGCCAGGCTCCAGACATCATCGTCGACCAGGCCGTCCTGCACCGTGTAGTTGGTGAAGCTGGGGATGATGGACGGTGCCCCCGCGTCATACCTGGTCACCCCGCCGGAGGTCCCGAACCAGACGTTGCCGGCCTGGTCCTCCGCGATCGCCCTCACCACGACCCCGCCGAAGCCCTCCCTGATCGAGAAGTATTCGAGGGTGTGCCCATCGCAGCGGATGACCCCGTCGCCGTTGGTCCCGAACCACAGGTCGCCCCGCGTGTCCTGGAATATCCTCCGCACGAATCGGCTGATCTGGGCGTCGACGACAGGCGCTTCCTGCGCGTGGACGCCGGGAACGACCGGTAAAAGCGCCAGCAGGCATAACAAGCCGAGAATCCTGCCCATGTCGGTCCTTTCGCTGCCGCTGCCGCCGGCTTCGGCAGCGAAGCACGGTCCCGTGAGCGAACGATCTGATCCAACGTAGTGCGGCGGGGACGATCCCGCCCCCGCCGCCGATTCGTGATGCGCTGCTGCTCAGGCGGTCTTCCTCTTCGGCGTCACCAGCGACACCACCACCAGGGTCAGGAAGCTCAGCGGGATCGAGATGATCCCGGGCTGGCCCAGGGGGTGCCAGGCGTCGGCCGCGGTCAGGCCGTAGGGGCCGGCGAACATCTCCGGCCCGGTCAGGATGATGCCCAGCGCCGAAACGATGCCCACGATGATCGAGGCCACGATGCCGGCCGCCGTGGTCCGCGGCCAGAACAGCAGCATCAGGATGGCCGGCAGGTTGGCCGACGCCGCCACCGCGAAGGCCCAGCCCACCAGGAAGCTGACGTTCACGCCGCGGAACAGGATGCCCAGGACCATGGCGATGATACCCACGCCGAAGGCCGCGACCTTGCCGGCCTTGACCTTCTGCTGCTCGCTGAGATTCATGCGGCCGTAGCGGTCCATCAGGTCGTGGGCCACGGCGCCCGAGGCGGCCACGATCAGGCCCGCGACCGTGCCCAGCACCGTGGCGAAGGCGATGGCCGAGATGATGGCGAACAGCACGCCGCCGAAGGACATGGCCAGCAGCGGCGCCGACATGTTGTTGTCCGCGGGGTTGACGGTGCCGCTGATTCCCGCCCCCAGGCCCATGAACAGGGTCAGCACGTAGAAGAAGCCGATGGCGGCGATGGCCACGATGGTCGACTTGCGGGCGCAGGCCTGGCTGGGCACGGTGTAGTAGCGGATCAGGATGTGGGGCAGCGCCGCGGTGCCGAAGAACAGGGCCAGCATCAGCGACACGAAGTTCAGCTTCTGCTGCCCGGTCTTGACCTTGAACTTGACGCCCGGCTTCATCTGGTCGGTGCCGCTGACGGTCTTGGGATAGTAGACCGTGATCTTCTGGTCGGCCGCATCGCCGACCTTCGCCTTGTGCCACTGCTCGATGCGCGTGTCCGGGTGGGTCAGCAGCGCCAGGAACTTCACGGGACCGAGGCTGCCGGTGCCGACGGCCGCATCCTCGGCCGACATGCCACCCAGGGCCCGCAGGCGCCCGACCGGCGCCAGTTGGCCGCCCACCTCGCCGTTGATCAGCCCGGCGCCCTCCCACTGGCATTCCCAGAGGCTGGCGCCGTCCGCGCGCCACCAGGACACCTTGCCGTCGAGCGTGTACTGGGCGAACTGGCCGTCGCTGTGGACAGGCTGGTAGCCCTCGGCCAGCAGCGCCTCGGCGGTGGTCTGGCGGGGAATGAAGCGTTCCAGCCCGGGGGCGTCCCCGTCGGTGCCCGTACCGATGCCGCGCACCAGCAGGCTCGCCACCAGCACCGTGGAGAACACCAGCAGCAGCCCGCCCTTGAGGAACTGCACGTAGGTGGTCGAAGTCATGCCCGCCGTGGCCACGATGGTGATCACGATCACGCCGACGATGATCACGCCCACCCAGTGGGGCAGCCCCAGCAGCGGCTCGACCAGCGAACCGGCGCCGTTCATCTGGGGGATGAGGTAGCAGATCGAGACCACCAGGGTCGAGATGGCCGCCGCCAGCTTGATGCCGCGGCTGTCGAACTTCGAGTCCAGGGCGTCGGTGAAGGTGAACTTGCCCATGCGCTTCATGGGCTCGGCGACCACGAACAGGGCCACGATCCAGCCGGCGAGGTAGCCGATGGAGTAGAGGAAGCCGTCGTAGCCCAGGGTGGCTATCATGCCGCAGATGCCCAGGAACGAGGCGGCCGACAGGTAGTCGCCGGCGAAGCTGATGCCGTTGACCGCCCAGTGGATCTGGCCCCCGGCGGCGTAGTAGCCGGCCGCCGACTTGGTGCGGCGGGCGAAGAAGTAGCTCAGCCACAGGACCATGGCCACGAAGAGGCCGAAGATGGCGATGGAGAGCGGCGTGCCGTGCAGACTCATGCCCGTTCCTCCCCGCCGCCCGCCGGGCCGGACAGTTCCTTCTCCTTGGCCGTGCAGAGGTCGTTGTAGATCAGCGCCAGGACCAGCGCCAGCGCGATCAGGCCCATGCCGTAGACCACGGCCAGGTTCAGGCCGGCCACGACGATCAGCTGCATGGCCTTGCCCTCGTCGACGATGGCTGTCAGCACGAAGCCGGCGTAGACCAGGCAGTAGGCCAGGAACATCCAGACGCCGAGCCGGCTCTTGTAGCGGCCGGCGGGATCGGGCCCGGTGTCCGGGGCGGAACCGTGATGCATGGAGCGACCTCCCAGGGGGCGATTCAGGGGCGAAGCGGCGAGCGTACGAGCGGCAACGGTAACATGTTTATTTTTTCACGACAACGCGAAACGAAAACACCTGTTCACTGTTATCCATTCCATTGACTGCATTTATGGCTTGTGACTGCCTCGTGATCGGGCCTTGGAGCCCCACGACCGATGGGCTAGACTCAGTCGGTGCCACCGGATGACCACCCCGCAACGAGGTCCCCCATGAACCGGCTCGCCTGGCGCACGGTCCTGCCCGCCTTCCTGGCCATCGGCCTGTTCTCGGGCGTCGCCTTCCTCTACCTGCTGCCGTCGGTGGACCGGGTGGTGATGGACCAGAAGCGCCTGATGATCCGCGAGCTGACCGAGTCGGCCTGGAACATCCTGGCCCGCTTCGCGGCCGAGGAGGAGGCCGGCCGCCTGACCCGCGACCAGGCCCAGGCGGCGGCCGTCGCCCAGGTGCGCAACCTCCACTACGGCCAGCAGAGCAAGGACTACTTCTGGATCATCGATCGGCAGCCGCGCATGGTGGTGCACCCGTACCGGCCCGACCTCGAGGGCCAGGACCTCTCCGAGTTCAGCGATCCCCAGGGCAAGCGCCTGTTCGTCGAGATGGTGCGCGTGGTCGAGAGCGAAGGCGCGGGCTACGTGCGCTACATGTGGCAGTGGAAGGACGACAGCGCCCGCATCGTCCCCAAGCTCTCCTACGTGAAGGGCTTCGCACCCTGGGACTGGATCATCGGCACCGGCGTCTACACCCGGGACGTGGACCTGGAGATCGGCGCCCTCAAGGGCAACCTGCAGGCGGCATCGCTGCTGATCCTGGTCGCGGTCTCGCTGCTGATGGTCGTGCTGCTGCGCACCAGCTTCCAGGCCGAGCGGGGCCGACTGCGCACGGTGGCGGCCCTGCGCCAGTCCGAGGACAAGTACCGCTCGCTGGTGGAATCGGCCGGCGAGTCCATTCTCATGGCCATTGCCGGCGAGGGCCTGTACGCCAATGCCAGCCTGCTGCACCTGCTGGGCTACGACCGTGACGAATTCGCCCGGCTGGACATCGCCACGATCATCCACCCCACCGCCGACGAGCAGCGCAGCGGACGCCGCCACTGGCAGGCCGTCACCGACGGCGTCGAAGCCCCGACCCGCTACGAGACCGAGCTGACCTGCCGCGACGGCCGCGTCCTGCGGGTGATCCTGACCCTCTCGCGCATCGTGGTGCAGGGGCGGGCCGGGTTCATGGCCGTGGCCACGCGGCTGTCCCGCCCCCGCGAGCTGGACGTGGAGTCGGCCGCGAACCTGGACGACCTGGAAGCCGCCAGCCGCCGCACCCGCGACCTGGCCGCCCTGATGATGAACCACGGCGCCGACGCCGGGCAGGTCAGCCGCATGCTCTCGGCCGCTGCCGACGGGGTGGTGCGCAAGGCGGTGGAGTTCATCGTGGCGGAGCTGGGCCCGCCGCCGCTGGCGTTCGACGTCATGCTCATGGGCAGCCTGGGCCGCGGCGAGGTCACCCTGCTGGCGGACCAGGACCACGCCATCGTCTTCGCAGACGCGCCACCGGAGCAGGCGGCCGCGGCCCAGGAGTACTTCCTGCTGGTGGGCGCCCGGCTGGCCGACATGCTGGCCGCCGCGGGCTATCCCTACTGCACGGGCAAGGTCATGGCCAGCGAGCCGGCCTGCTGCCAGACCCTGGCCGGATGGTGCGCGGCCTTCGACCGCTGGATCACGACCCTAGAGCCCGCCGACCTGCTGCACGCCAAGATCTTCTTCGACTTCCGCAGCGCCCTGGACCAGGGGCAGCTGGTGCCGGCGCTGCAGGCGCACCTGCAGCGGTCCCTGGCCCGCCAACCCCGCTTCTTCCCCCTGCTGGCCCACAGCGTGCTGCAGTACGAGCCGCCGCTGAACGCCTTCGGCGCCTTCGCGCTGAAGGAGACCGACGGCGCCCGCAGCGGCTTCGACGTCAAGGGCCTGCTGGCCCAGGTGGTGGACGTGGTGCGCCTGCGCGCCCTGCAGCACGGGGTGGCCGTCGCCGGCACAGACGCCCGGCTGCAGGCCCTGGCCGAGGCGGAGCACCTGCGGCCGCAGACAGCCGCCGACACGGCCGAGTCGTTCCGCCTGCTGCTGGATCTGCGCCTGCGTCACCAGGCCCGGCGCCGGGCTGGCCACCTGGAGGTGGACAACCTGGTCGATCCCCGGGATCTGGACGAGGAGCTGCGCCGTCAGCTGAAGGCGGCCTGCACCCGGATCAGGGCCCTGCAGGAAGGCCTGCAGCACGAGTTCGGGGCCCGGCCGTGAGCGACGTCATGGTCATGCTGATCAGCGATCTGCACGCCAACTACGGGGTGGTCAACGCGCAGGTCGAACACGCCGCCGAGCGCGGCGGGCGCCCCGTCGACCAGGTCTTCGTGCTGGGGGATTTCGGCTTCTTCGGCGACGCGATGCACTCCTGGTTCCGGCGCGGCAAGCACCGCTTTCCGGTGCCGGTGGCCTGCATCGACGGCAACCACGAGGACCACGGCGCACTGCCGGATCTCGCGGCGCGTTACGCCGACGTGGTCAGCTACCGGCCGCGCGGCAGCGTGCAACACCTCGGTCCGTGGCGGGGGCTGTGCCTGGGCGGAGCCCGTTACATGGACGCCTGCTCCACGCCCCGCGGCTGCGAGGTCACCGATGCCGACCGGGCCGCCTGCCTGGCCCATCGGCCGGACGAGATCGACCTGGTGCTGTCCCACGACTGCCCCACCGGCCTGGGCCTGGCCAACACGCCCGGCCTGGAGCACTACGGTCCGACCGGGGTGCCCCTGATGGACGGCCTGGCCGAGCACTTCCGGCCGCGCTGGTGGTTCTTCGGGCACCATCACCGCTGGTTCAGCCTGCACCAGGACGGGACCCATTACCTGGGACTGCCCCAGAGCTGGTGCGGCTACGTGCTGCTGCACGGCGACGGCGGGATCGACTGCGTCGAGCACGATGTGCCGTTGCAGGCGCGGCCTGAGTGGCCGACCTGGCCTCGGTGGTTCGGAGGCAGGTGAGCGCCGGCACGGACCTCACAGGTCGATGCGGTACACCAGATTGGTGAGGATCGAAGTCCGGTCACCCAGGAAGTTGAACTCGGTCCGGAACTGCCACTGGCGGCTCAGCTCGATCTGCGCGCCCACGCACATCGTCCACGGTTCGGTGGGCGCCTTGTCCAGCTGGTAGTGGATCTCCGTGTCGCCGAGGCTGCCGTCCAGGTTGTCGCGGATGCCGTCGACGACATCCTGCTGCGGCGGCGTCAACCCGTCGTACCACTCATCGAACCGGTCGCCCAGTTCGGGCGGCACCCCCGGCAGCACGTCCGCAAGGATCACCGTGCCCTGGGTCCCCGTATCCATGATCACCTTCATCGCGCCCACCCAGGCCGCGACGCTCTTGTCCCTCCAGCGGTAGTTCTTGCCCACACGCAGGCCGAGCGTGCGCGTCTTCACGAGATCCTCGAGGATGTCCAGGTCCGACCAGGCCCAATTGGTGTCGAAGGCGAACCAGAAGCCCTGCAGGCCCCCGGCGGCGGTCAACCCGCCGCCGTAGAGCGAACCTTCCATGTCGGCCCGGGAGGTGAAGGCCACCGGGGCGGAAATCGCGACCGAGGTCGTGGCCCACGAATAGCCGCCCATGCCGTAGACGTTCAGGAACGGCAGCACCCACAGGTCGATGCGGGCGTTGACGTTCTCGACATCCGAGGTCGTGGTGTCGAACTTGATGACATCGCTCAGGTCGACCCAGGCGCCGTCGTTGACGGCCAGGCCCAGGTTCGAGACCTCGATGCCCTGGGTGGCCGCGAAGTAGTTGAGGTTGATGCCCAGGGGCGCCGGCAGCCGCACGCCGTGCTCGAGGGCCTTGCGGCCCAGGATTGGGAAGATGTTGTCGTACTCCTGCAGGATGCTGTCGCGTTCCGCCGGCGCAAGCCCGAGATCGAGGTCCGAATACTGCGCCGACACCGGCGCTGAGGCCAAAGCGACCAGCAGCGCGAGGGCGCCTGGGATGACGATGCGACGCATCGTGGGCCGAATCGCGGTCATGATGATTGTCCTCCCGGCAACGTTCAGAACGCCTCGTTGAAATTGAAGTACAGGGCCGGCTGCCAGCCGCTCTCCTCCTGGGCGAAGCCCACGTCCAGGCGCAGGTTCATGCGCGGCTGCACCTGCAGCCGGTAACCCACGCCGAAGTTGGGCAGCCAGTGCTCGAAATCGCGGGCCTGCGGCGCAATGCTGCCGCCGCCGATCCAGCCGACCAGGCCGTGGGGACCGACCCGCCCGTCCTCGTGCCGCTGCATGCGCCGGTACTCCAGCAGCATGTACAGCATGGATTCGTCCCGGTAGCGGCCCCAGCGGTAGCCGCGCAGGTCGAAGGGCGTGCCGGGCTGGGACAGCTCGGCCCAGGGCACGTCGCCCTTGCCGATGCGCGTGCGGAACTGCCAGGCCAGGGTCCGCCCGGGGCCGCCGACCGGCAGGTAGTAGCGGTAGTCGACGTCATAGATCTGGTAGTCGTTGTCGCCGCCGATCGTCGTGCCGTAGAACCGCGCCCGCCCGCTGAAATAGGTGCCGCTCCAGGCATTGACCGGAACGTCGCGGGAATCGTAGAGCAGGACGGCGCCCAGGCCGAGGTTGAAGTTCTCGGCGCCGCTGGCCAGGTAGGCCGGATCTGCGGCCATCACGGGGTTCACGTCCGCAGCCAGGGTATAATTGACGTCCAGGTCCAGGCCGGCGTACAGCGGGCCCCGCACCTGCAGCAGGAACCGCGGATTGAACCAGGCCCAGGTGCGCTGGTAGGCGGTGGTCGAGTCCGACACCACGGTGTTGCGCCCCGCGTCGTAGCCCGTGCCGTAGTAGTTGTCCGGCATCGACTTGAACCAGAGGTCGACCGGGATGCGCACGCGGTCGCCCTTCCAGTACGACGCCATCACCAGGCTGCAGGTGATCGCCCCGGTGGTGGAGTAGGCGATCGCCACCGGGAAGTTCGAGCGCGGGCTGACCGTGTCGGCCGGATCGGTCGCGAAGGAGAACAGGCCGCCGGCCGCCAGCAGGGCGCCCATCTCGGGGGTGTAGCCCGGCGCCACGTAGGGCGTCACGCGCCAATTGTCGCCCAGGGCGAAGGCGAAGCCGGAGTCGCCCGCCTGGGCCGTTCCGGCCAACGCCAACGGCACCAGGACCAGCACCAGCAGACCACGAGTGAACAAGCCCCTCTCCTTCCGTGCCGTCGTGTCCCTCCGCCAATGGTCGGCCCGCAGGACGATACCAGATCAGGCGACCTGTGACCAACCAACTCGGCAGCAACCCGGCGGCGGGATCGCGTCCATCCTGGTTCCCGGCTATAATGTCGGGCTCGTGACCCCCAGGACCAGCAGACGGCCCGCCCCCGGCACCATTGCGAAAGAGCGGCCATGATCGGACGGACCCTCGCCCACTACCGCGTCACCGCCGCGCTCGGCGCCGGCGGCATGGGCGAGGTCTACCGCGCGACCGATCTGAAGCTGGAGCGCGACGTGGCGCTCAAGGTGTTGCCGGACGAGATGGCGGCCGATCCGGACCGTCTGGCGCGCTTCCAGCGCGAAGCCAAGGCCCTGGCCGCCCTCGACCACCCGGGTATCGTCACCGTCCACTCGGTGGAGGAGTCGGGCGGCGTGCATTTCCTGACCATGCAACTGGTCGACGGCCGCTCGCTGGCCGAGATCATCACCGCCGGCGCGCTGCCGACCGCCTCGATCCGCCGGATCGCCGCCGCCGCCGCCGAGGCGCTGGGCGCCGCCCACGCCAAGGGCATCGTCCACCGCGACCTGAAGCCGGCCAACATCATGGTGACCACCGACGGCCGGGTGAAGGTCCTGGATTTCGGCCTGGCCCGGATGGGCCACACCGAAACGCCCGCCGGCACGGACCTGACGGTCGACCTGCTCACCCGCGAGGGCGCGGTGATGGGCACGCTGCCCTACATGTCGCCGGAGCAGGTGATGGGCCGCGAAGCCGACCATCGCGCGGACATCTTCGCCCTGGGCGTCGTCCTGTACGAGCTGGCCAGCGGCCGGCGCCCCTTCGCCGGCGGTTCGGCGGCGGAGCTCGGTTCGGCGATCCTGCGCGACGCCCCGCCGCCGCTGGCCACCCTGCGCGACGATCTGCCGGCGGGCCTCGACCGGATCGTCGAGCGCTGCATCGCCAAGGACCCGGCCGCCCGCTTCCAGAGCATGCAGGACGTCCTGCGGATGCTGCAGGAAGCACCCGGATCGGAACTCCCGCCCCCGACGGCGCGACGCCGCCCGCGCCTGCTGCTGCCTGCTGCGGTGCTCGCCGTCGTCGCGGTCGCGGTGCTGCTGGTGCTCCGCTTCGGTATGCCCGGTGCCGTGCGCGAGTCCGCGGCACCGGAGATCCGCTCCATCGCCGTGCTGCCCCTGGACAACTACTCGGGCGATCCCGGCCAGGACTACTTCGCCGAGGGCATGACCGACGAGCTGACGGCCTACCTGGCCCGCATCAGCCGTCTGCGCGTGATCTCGCGCGGCTCGGCCATGCAGTTCAAGGGCGATCAGCGGCCGCCCACCCCCGAGATCGCGCGGCTGCTGGACGTGGACGCCCTGGTCGAGGGGTCGGTGCTGCGGGACGGCGACCGGGTGCGCATCACGGCCCAGCTCATCGACGCGCGGGCGGACCGCCACCTGTGGGCCGAGAGCTTCGAGCGCAGTTCGCAGGACATCCTGGCCCTGCAGGACGAGCTGGCCGCGGCCATCGCACGCGAGATCCACGTCCAGCTGACCCCGGCCGAGCAGTCGCGCCTGCAGGGCTCGGCCGCGGTCGACCCCGAGGCCTACGACGCCTACCTGAAGGGCCGCTACTTCTTCAACCGCCCCAGCGACGAGAACCTGCAGAAAGCCATCGCCCGCTTCGAGGAGGCCCTGGCCCTGAGTCCGGACTTCGTGCCGGCCCTGTCGGGGCTGTCGGACGCCTACCTCTGGGCCGGTTACAACGAGGGCTTCCTGACCGCGTCGGCAGCGAAGCCCAAGGCGAAGCAGGCCGTCGAGAAGGCCATCCGGCTGGACAACGGCTCGGCCGAAGCCTACGCCTCCCTGGCCACGTTCAAGGCCTGGTACGAGTACGACTGGGCGGGCGCCGAGGCCGCCTACCGCCAGGCCTTCGCCCTGAATCCCAGCTACGCCTACGCCCACGACCAGTTCGCCATGGCCCTGGCGTTCACGGGGCGACACGAGGAGTCGATCGCCGAGAGCCGCCGCGCCGCCGAGCTCGACCCCTTGAATCCGCAGATACCCCTGGACGCCTCCGTGGGGGCCGCCTTCGCCGGAGACCTCGCCGGCGCCATGGCCCTGGCAAAGCGTTCGGAGGAACTCGACCCCACGTACTTCTTCCCCCACTGGTCCTATGGCTGGATCAGCATCCAGGCCGGCCGGAACGCCGAAGCCATTCCGCACCTGGAGACGGCCAAGAGCATGGGCGCGCCGGCCTTCGTCTCGGCCTGGCTGGCCTACGCCTACGCGGCCGGTGGTGATCCCGCCCGAGCCGCCGCCGAATTCGAGGTGCTGCGGTCGCTGTCGCCGCGCGGGGTCGTGACGCCGTTCAATCTGGCGCTCGTGGCCCTCGGCGCGGGCGACAATGCGCGCACCGTCAGCTACCTCGAACAGGCCCACGCCTCGGACTCCCAGTGGCTGGGCTGGCTCGGCAGCGACCGCGTGTTCGATCCGCTGCGGGGGGAACCGCGCTTTGTCGAGTTGTTGAGGAAGATACGGCTGGCCGACTGACCCTCGTGACCCGGCACGAGGAAGATCCCCCGGGAGGCCTTCCTGCGTTCCTGCCAACCGAAAAATTGCGGCTTTCCCAAAATCGATTTCAGGATGCGGTGCTCGCTGGGGCAATGACACGGGACAGGGGAAATTTCGTCTACAAGGTCGCCCTGTTTCCCGGACTACGGCCCCTTATGCGATGAAGGCTGGTCCCTGCCGGCCGCGATTTCCGAAGCGGCCGCCAGGAAGTCCTCCGCGGTGCCCAGCACGTACTCGTCGAAAGCCTCCACGTCTCCGTAGAGATCCCAGACCCGGTCCAAACGAACCCATTTGACCACTTCGCCGCCGTATTCGATCGCTATGACCAGCGACGGACCTTCTAGCTCGAACTCCTCGGCGAAGTGGGCATTCCCCGCCTCTTCGTAGTTGACCAGGCGCCAGGCCAATTGCCCGCTTGCCACGTCGTTCGCCATGACGTCGGTCAGATCGTAGCGCGCGAGCGACTCGATCTGCAGACAGGTCTGACAGCGCAACTCGCGGTGGAAATACGTGGCGACCACCCTGGGCCCATCCTCCGCAAGCGCGGCACCGGCCATCCCCGCGACGATCGCCAGCCCGACCAACAACCGACTGCATTGCCCCGGCACTGGTGTCCTCCTAGTGGGCCGTCCACAGCATGTACAATCCGCCGAGGATGACCAGCACGCCGCACACGTGCTTGACCCGCTTCCCGGTCGTCGAGGTGGCGTTCCAGTCCAGGACCCGCTGGGTCCAGGCGGCGCTCGAGCCCGCCAGCGCGATCACCAGGCAATGCCCGAGGCCGTAGGCGGCCAGGAGCGACGCGCCGTAGAGCGGCGTCGTGCCGGCGACCTTGAAGGTGACGGCCAGCATCGGCGCCATGTAGGCGAAGGTGCAGGGCCCCAGCGCGATGCCGAAGACCAGGCCCAGGACGAAGGCCGCCCAGGCTCCCCGTCGCTTCACGCCCACCGGTTGCGGGGCCGTCCACGCCAGCGGCACGATGTCCAGGAGCGCCATGCCGACCAGGAGGAAGATCACGCCCACGATCACGTTGCCCAGGGCGCCGACATCCCCCAGCAGGCGTCCGGCGGCCGCGGTCACCGCGCCGATGACGGCGATGGTCACCAGGATGCCCGTGGCGAACAGGGTCGCCAACAGGGCCGCTCTCCTGGGGGCGTTCTCTCCGCGTCCCTGGATGAACCCCACGATCAGCGGGATGCTGGCCAGGTGACAAGGGCTCAGCACGATGCTCAGCACGCCCCAGGTCAGGGCTGCGGCCAGGGCCACGTGGGGGGCGCCCTGGACCGCCGACGTCAAACTCTCGAAAACGGCACCCAAGATCAGACTCCCTTGTCCGGCAGATCGACGCCCAGCTCCCGCCACTTGGCGAGGATGTCTTCCCGCGAGATGAATCCTTCGTGCCGGAACAACTCGATCCCGTCGCTGGCGTAGAAGATCTGGGTCGGGATGACCCTGATGCCGTAGGGCTTGGCGGCGGCGGGATCCTTCCAGACATCGATGAACTCGACCGTCAAGGTGCCCGTGTATTCCTGCTTCAGCTCCTCCAGGATCGGCGCCATCATCTTGCACGGCACGCACTTGTCCGCCCCGAGATCGAGGAGGCGCGGCAGCGCGGTCGACTCCGCGACGGACACGTCATCCGAATGCTTCGTCCCCGAGTCGGCCGCCGGACGCAGCGCATACGCCGCCACGGCCGCCCCGACGATGACGACGGCTGCCGCCAGGCGCAGGATGGATCGCTTGCCCATCATGATTCTCCTCCGTTGCTCCCGCTAGGCGAGCAGCTTCTTGATGTCCTCGCGCGCCGGCACCTTGCCGGCCACCTTCACTTCATTGTCGACCACGAGCGCCGGCGTGATCATCACGCCGAACGACATGATCTCCTTCAGGTCGGTGACTTTCTCGATGTTGCAGTCGAGGCCCATCTCGGCAGCCGCCAGCCGGGTTTCCGCCTCGAGCTTGTGGCACTTGGGGCAGCCCGTACCCAGAATCCGGATTTCCATGACCAGATAACCTCCCCTAGACCAGATGGCCGAAGATGAAACCCGTGACCGCCGACAGGACGACGACCAGGGCGATGAACACGGTCGTTTTGCGCCCGCCCATGATGGTGCGCAGCACCAGGATGCTCGGCAGCGAGACCGCCGGCCCGGCGAGCAGCAGCGTCAGGGCAGGACCCTTGCCCATGCCGGAACCGATCAGTCCTTCCAGGATGGGGACCTCGGTCAGCGTCGCGAAATACATGAAAGCGCCCGAGACCGCAGCGAACAGGTTCGCCCCGAAGGAGTTGCCCCCCACCAGGTTCGCGATCCAGCCGGAAGGGATCAGCCCCTCGTGACCCGGCCGGCCCAACAGCAGCCCGGCAACCAGGACGCCCGCCAGCAGCAACGGCAGGATCTGCTTGGCGAAGCCCCAGCTGGCTTCGTACCACTCGCCCAGCTCACCCTGCTCCGAGGCCACGGCCCAGGCGAACACCGCCGCCGCAGTCGCAAAAGCCGCGACCGGGCCGCCGGGCCAGTACGAGGCCGCGAACGCGGCGCCGGCGATCACCAACGGCTTCCACCAGGGCAGGCCGTACCAGGCCACCAGGACAGCACCCAGCCCCGCGCCCCCGATCCCCACGAGCCACCATTTCAGCCCGTGGACGGTGGCAAAAAATCCCGTCCCTCCGCCTCCCCAGTTGGCGAAGACCAGGATCGCGACCATGAAGAAGAAGGTCAGCCCCGTCCGATACAGAGGCCGCGTCTCGTCCGTCGGCATGGCAGCCGCCGCCTGGCGCTGCTGCTGCTCCCGCCGGAAGAACAGGTGCATCAGCAGACCGATCACCACGCTGAACACGACCGCGCCGATCGCTCGCGCCAGGCCGATATCGGGCCCGAGCACCCGAGCTGTCAAAATGATCGCCAGAGCGTTGATAGCCGGCCCCGAGTAGAGGAAAGCCGTGGCCGGGCCGATGCCGGCCCCCATGCCGTAGATACCCGCAAACAAGGGCAGCACCGTGCAGGAGCAGACCGCCAACACGGTGCCGGACACCGACGCCACACTGTAGGCCACGGCCTTCGGCGCCCCGGCCCCGAGGTACTTCATGACGGATCCCTGGCTGACGAAGATCGAGATCGCCCCGGCGATGAAGAACGCCGGCACCAGGCACAGCAGCACATGCTCGCGGGCGTACCAGCGGGTCAGCGCCAGCGCCTCGTGGACGGCACCGTCGAAGCGGGGCGCGCCCACCGGCATGGAGTAGAGAGCGATGAAAACGGCGAGTCCTGCCGTCAAGGTCTTGGCGTCATGCTTGATGGTCACCGCGGGGCCCCCAGCTGGACAACCTGTCCCGTGCCGTTGATCACGCTCTCGACGCAGCCATAGAACGACGTGATGCAGGGACATTCGAGGCGGTAGAAGACCTGGTTGCCCCGCTTGTCGCTCGACAGGATGCCGACGTTGCGCAAGACGGCGAGGTGGCGGGAGACCGTGGACATGTCCGCGTCAATGTGCTCGTTGATGTCGCAGACGCACCGTTCGCCACCGGCAAGCATGTCGACGATCGACAGGCGCGTCGGATGGCCGAGGGCCTTGAAGACGTCGGCGCGAGCCTCCAGGAGCTGCTTCGAAGTGGTGGGCATCGACGATTCCTTTCCGTCTCGATCCAGGAGGGATGGATCCGGTCCCTTCCCCGGCGCAGCGGCCTGGGAGCAGTTCTCTCGCCATAACTTGCGTATTTGGCTATTATCGCAAATGAAGCAATAAAGTCAACCTGGAAGCCCCGTTCAGCCTCACTCCGCATTGGCGAACTTGTGCGAGGTCCGCTTGCAGATCCCCACCAGCATCAGCATCACCGGCACCTCGATCAGCACCCCGACGACCGTGGCCAGGGCCGCGCCCGAGGACAGGCCGAACAACATCACGGCCGTCGCGATCGCCACCTCGAAGTGGTTCGACGCACCGATCAGCGCCGACGGCGCCGCGTCCCGATAGCTCAGGCCCAGCCGCCGCGCGGCGGCGTACGTCACCCCGAAGATCAGCACCGTCTGCAGGAACAAGGGCACCGCGATCCAGAGGATGGTCAGCGGATTGCCCAGGATGACCTCGCCCTTGAAGGAGAACAGCAACACCAACGTGACCAGGAGAGCGATGATCGTCACCGGCGTCAGCAGGTGGAGGAACTTCTCCCGGAACCAGGCCTCGCCCTTGAAGGCGATGATCCACTTGCGGGACAGGTACCCCGCAAGCAACGGCAGCGCGACATAGACCCCGATCGACAGGACCAGCGCCTGCCAGGGCACCGGCAGCCGCCCGACGCCCAACAGGAATCCGCCCAGCACGCCGTACAGCACCAGCATCGTGAGCGAGTTGATCGCGACCATGACGAGGGTGTGCCCGTCGTTGCCCCGGGCCAGGTAGCCCCAGACCAGAACCATGGCGGTGCAGGGCGCGACTCCCAGCAGGATGCAGCCGGCCAGGTAGCTGCGCCACAGGGGCACTTCCAGCATCTTCAGGCCCTCGTGCAGGACCACCGTCCCCGCGCCATGGACCGAACCCACCGGCAGATCCAGGCCCAGCGGCATCTTCACCAGGTCCACGGCGTCCGGCCCGATGAACTGCCTGAACAGCACGCCCAGGAAGAGCATGCTGAGGCCGTACATGGTGAACGGCTTGATGGCCCAGTTCACGACCAGCGTCAGACCCACCGGCTTGACGCTGCGGCCGGCCTTGACGATCTCGCCGAAGTCGATCTTGACCATGATGGGGTACATCATGAAGAACAGGCAGATGGCGATGGGGATCGAGACCACGGGCGCGCCGTCGACCACCACGGCCAGGCCGTCGAGGCTGCGGGCCACACCGGGCGCGAGCTTGCCCAGCGCGATGCCGACGACGATGCACAGCAGCACCCACAAGGTCAGGTAGCGCTCGAAGAAGCCCAGGCCCTTGGGCTCCGTCGTGAGGCAGGACTCAGACGCCATCGCCGTTTCCCTTCTTTGCGGTGAACGCCCCGGGCAGCGTGGCCACGAAGGCGCGGATCTCGTCGCGCACCCGCCGGTAGTGGGCCATGGCCTCCTCCTCGGTGGCGGCGCCCCTGGCCAGGGCGGGCGGATCGTCGAACCCGACGTGGACCACCTGCGCCTTGCCCGGGAACACCGGGCAACTCTCGCGGGCGTTGGCACATACGGTGACGACGTAGTCGAAATCGACCTCCGCCAGCTCATCCAGATGGGTCGAGCGGTGACCGGAGATGTCCACGCCGGCCTCGGCCATGGCGGCCACGGCCCGCGGATTGAGGCCGTGGGTCTCGATTCCCGCCGAATACGGCTCCATCACCTCGCCCTTCAACCGGCGAGCCCAGCCCTCGGCCATCTGGCTGCGGCACGAGTTGCCGGTGCAGAGAAAGAGCACCTTCGGTTTGCTGTTCATGGGCGGCACAGCTCCTCGAGCGGGGTGCACAGGATCCTCTGCAGCCGATCCGCGTCGTCCTGCAGCCGGGCGTCATGGATCAGCGTGGCGTCGCACCAGGCGGTCGCGCCCGCGGCCGCGGGCGAAAGCCGGTCCGCGGCGCGTCCGTAGTAGACCCACCGCCCTGCCTTGCGCGACTCCACCAGTCGGGCCTGGCGCAGGACCGACATGTGCTTCGAGATGGTCGAGGTTGCCAGACCGAGCAGCTCCACGATCTGGCAGACGCACAGCTCCCGGTCCTTCAGGGCGCAGAAGACGCGCACCCGGCTGGGGTCGGACAGGGCCTTGGCGACATCGACGAA
The DNA here is from genome assembly GCA_963848505.1 of Candidatus Krumholzibacteriia bacterium. Lineage (GTDB taxonomy): Bacteria > Krumholzibacteriota > Krumholzibacteriia > LZORAL124-64-63 > LZORAL124-64-63 > JACZKN01. The sequence continues at coordinate 391,370 of CAWKEB010000001.1, forward strand.
TTCTTCCACGGAGGGGGTCCTTTCCTGCAGCATACCAACTCGTCAGCCAGCTTCTATATTTCGTCACTTGGCGAACTATAGCTATCAAACAAGATGACCGCAAGGGACTTTGAGGGCCACGATCCGCGGGCAATGGCGACCTTAGCGCTAAAACATTGCTGTGTATTCGAATAGCATAGTGAAACGGGCCCCCCGGGGGCCCTGTTCGCTCTTCCCGACGGCAGGATGGGACGCTCGGGTCGGGTATTGAGGAGGGACCCTAGATTCCGTGGCACAAATCCGGACCATTTCCCGCGTCTGTTGGTGACGGGTCAGCCCGCAGCGGCCCAAGCCGAGCCCCGGCCCCGCCGGAAGTCGATCGCCCACGGAGGTATGGTCCATGTCGTCCCCGATGCTCACGAGGTCCGGTCAACGGCTGCTGGTGGCTTTGCTGGCGCTCACGGTCGCCGGTTGCGGTGGCAAGGGCACCGATCCCCAGATCCCGCCGGCGGACAACGTGGCGGTGGATTCGGCCCGGCGCACGACCGCCACCGTCGGCACGGCCGGCGGGACCGTGGCCACCACCAGTTCCTCGGGCGTCCCCTACTCGCTCAGCATCCCGGCCGGTGCGCTGCCGGGGGACGTCGAGATCGCCATGGCCCCGGTCATCACGATCCGGGACCTGCCGTTTCCCGGCGAAGTGATCGCCGCGGTGAGCCTTGAACCATCCGGACTGGTCCTGCTGAAGCCGGCGGTCCTGACGATCGGGACGGCGGCGGCCCTGACCGATTCGCAGGCGCTGGCCGGGTTCTCCTACGAGGGGGATGCGCTCGCGGTCGAACCGGCCGCCGCCTTCGCAGCTGGCGGAGCCATCCAGATCCCGGTCAGTCACTTCAGCGGCGCGGGCGCGGCCATGGTCGACGCCGCGGAACTCCGGGAGTGGCTCGGTGCGGTGTGCGCCAGGCCGACCCTCGAGTTCCCCATCGCGCTTCAGCTCGTGCAATGCGTCTTCACGGGCGTGGACGACAACGCCCGGTTCATGCAGTTTGCCGCCGACTACCTGGACCAGATCGTGACGCCCGCCCTGAACGGCGCCCTGGGCCTGACGCTGGTCGAGGCCGTCGCCGAGTATCTCGAATGGCTCTGGACCTGCGACTTCGCCGCCGTCAATCCCGACTGGGACATCGTCCTGGATTCCAGGATCGCGGCGGCGGACGCACTCGTGGTGCAGAAGCTGCGTGACGCGATCTCGGCGGAGAAAACGGCTCTCTGCGCGTCCGTCAGCGAGATCGAGCACCTGCGGAGCATCTTCGAGTACCGGCACCTCGCCGAGGTCCTGGAACTCGGCGACGAACCGGGCGTCCGCGAGGCCGACATCATGGACGGACTGTGCGCGGAAGTCGTCATCGAGGAGGCCTCCCTGAGCGACCCGCTGCCGGTGGGCAGCGACCAGAGCCTGGATGCGCGCGCGGCCCTCAAGATCAACGGCCAGCGGGTTGACGCCAGGTTCGAGTTCCTGGTCGCCGGTTCGGCCAACCTCGATTGCGGCGGAGGGCAGTCCGCGTGCGCGGGCCGGGCGAACGGCCTCGGCGAATTCACCACGGTGGTGCGGCGCACCAGCGAGGATCCGGCCTGGGTGGACATCCGCGCGATCCTGCTGCTCCCCCTGTTCGCGCCCGGTTTCGACCTGGGTGCTCCCGCAGGCGGGTACACCCTGGTCTCCACGCCGTTGTCCGGTTATCTGAACCTGCAGCGCGGCGGGGCCGCCATCGAGGCGACCTTCCCGGCATCGATCGTTCCGGGCGACCCGACCACGCTCGCGCTCCAGGTGACGGAGGCGCAGGCCGGCGGGACGGCCACGCCGGTGTCGTTCGCGGTCCTCACGTTCACAGCCGACGGCGCCACGGTGGAGCCGTCGCAGATCATCGCCGACCAGGACGGTCGCGCCGAGGTGGCGGTCACCGCCGAGACGGGCGCGCGCAACGTGACGGTGACGATCAGCGCGGCGGTCGATGGGGTGCAGATCGCGAGCAGGCGGGTCGAGGCGCATGTGGAAGACACGACGATATCGCTATATCAAACCGGCGTTGATTTGTTGGCTTCACTCTATGTATCGGTTTCGACAACGGAATGCTTTGTGCTAGACTTTCCCAGCATTATCGCCCCGGATGTGCCGGACACCACCGCCAGCGTCGAAACGGAATGTTCCTTCTTCGGCATCAACGGATCAGGCTTCACATCGATGACCCACAGCTCGAATCCTGGCCTCGCGGAAGATCTCCGATCAGCGGTCATGACGATTTCCCAGTCTGGAACGGGGACCGTGAGCATGGACCGTTCCGATGAGGGGCAGGCGGCATATCTGATCTTCGAGACCTACGGCAGCACGTCTATACAGTTCGAAGTCCATGGCGGTCCGGTGACGTTCGCGATCGCCACTGAAGTGGAATTCGAAGATAGGGAGCAGGAGAACTACGGGTTCAGCCAGGTCGACCTGGAAAAGCAGGATTTTTCGTTCGAGCCCAACGTGTTCCGGCATATACGGGAACTCGGCGATGGCGGGGCCGATCGAGCGCAAGCCAGCGGCATTCTGCAACCTGGAAGATACTATCTCTATGCGATGCTGTACTGCGAGTCCGTCGGGTTCGACCCGGGAGAAATGACTCACACCCTCAGCATGTTCCACCGGGTGACGCTCCAGCTGGGAAGCGCCCAGGCGGTCGCCGCGGACGGCGTGCAGCCGTAGGCCCGGCGATGGACGGATGAGGCCCTTACCAGCGACAGGGGGAGTTTGACCAGGGGCACACCGGGCGTATACGATGCACACCATGAACAGCAAGCGAAGCGCAGCAAACCGCCATCGCCTCAACGGCCTGCAGATCCTCCACGAGGACCAGGACCTCCTCGTGATCTGCAAGGACCCCGGCCTGCTCACGAACAGCCACCAGGGCGACAAGAGCCCGACCGCCGAGCGCCTGCTCACCGGCTATCTGCGCAAGGGAAGCAACCGGGCGTGGATCCGCGCCTACACCGTCCACCGTCTCGATCGTGAAACCTCGGGCCTGCTCATCTTCGCCAAGAGCGCGGCCGTCCAGCAGCAACTGAAGGAGAACTGGAAGGCCGTGGAGAAGCACTACACCGCGGTCGTGCATGGCAGTCTCGAGCAGAAGAACGGGAAGTTCGCCAGCTATCTGGCGGAGAACAATGATCAGTTCGTATATTCCACTCCCGACGCAGCCAAGGGAAAATGGTCCGAGACACTCTATCGGGTGGTCAAGGAATCGCCCCGCTTCAGCCTGCTGGACATCACGCTGCTGACCGGGCGGAAGAACCAGATCCGGGTCCATCTCGCCGAGGCCGGCCATCCCGTCGCCGGCGATGCGAAGTATGGCCAGAAACTCGACCGGGTCGCGCGGCTGGCGCTGCATGCCCGAACCCTTTCCTTCCCTCACCCCCACCATGGCCGGCGCATGGAGTTCGAGGCTCCGGTGCCGGCGGCAATCCAGGGACTGGTGGACTCGCCCGAGTAGAGTCGGTGCGCCTTTGAGGCCGTTCAAGGGACACGGACACCTGTACGGTGTTTGGGATCATCAGGCGCCAGGAATGATCCAATCAATGGCTTTGTGATCCCATCCCGATGTCAGGGGTCGAGCCGATATCAGGTGGATGCTCATTCTCCTGCTCGACACCCTGCGCGACCTGCCATTCGTCAAATTGGGGCTTACTGACAATCGACGTCAGGATAGGGTGTTCGGATGGGGATTTGACCAAGGCACAGGACACATATTCCATAGCACAGGCGACTCAATGAAGTTGAGTTATTGTGTGATGTTGTAATATCATTATCAAGATGTCGTCTTGTGGTTGATCCATGAACAGATTCCACGGGGGGCCTCATGAACCGCCGTTGCTTGTCCGCCATCTTGTTGCCAGTGTTGGGGTTTGTGGCTAGCTGGGCCGGGCCGGCGGCGGCCATGGGTCCACCCCTGACCTTCGTGGAAGACTTCCGAACCACGACCTGGCGGGACCAGACCGGCACCGATGCCGTATGGGATACCGCCCTCGGGCGCCTCAGCCTGGCGCCGTTTTCGCCCGCCACCATCGGCAACGCTTGGGGCCTGGGGCAGGTCGAGGGAGCGGCGGTGTCCGGGTCCATTGCCTGCGCGGCGTCGTCGGACGCGGGCCTGCTCGTTTTCGACATCAGCGACCCCTCGCATCTGGAGTTGGTAGCCGAGCGCGAAGTGGACGGCGAGGCGCACGCGGTGGCCATCGTCGGCACCACCGCTTACGTGGCTATCGGGGTCGGCGGCCTGGCGATCTTCGACATCGCCCGGCCGGATGAGACGGTGCAGGTCGGCCAGTACGTGACGGCCGACGAGGCCCGGGATGTCGCGGTGGTGGGCGGACTGGCCTACGTCGCCTCGCTGGGCGCCGGGTTGACGATCATCGACGTGTCGGATCCGCACGCGCCGACGCTCGTGGCGCAGGTCGCAACCTATGATCGCGCCCTGGGCGTCGTCGTGACGGGCGACCACGCTTTCGTGGCGGATTACCGGGCGGGCGTGGCCGTGGTCGACGTGAACGATCCCGCGCATCCGCAGCTGCTCTCGCACGCCACGACAGCGGCGCCGACCACGGCGCTGGCCGTCAGCGGCGACCTCCTGGCGGCAGCCACCGGCGCCGGCGGCGTCAGGCTGTACGACATCACCAATGCCTCATCGCCGGTGCCGGCCGGCTCGATCGCCACGTACGGCTTGGCGACCGACGTGACGTTCCGCAACCGCATGCTCCTGACGACGACGACGGGGCCCCGGCTGTACGCCCACGATGTGAACGACCCGGCCCTGGCCGTGGAGAAATGGGCCATGGTGCCGGGCGGTCCCGCGCGCGGCCTGGATACCAGCGGCGACCTGGCGGTGGTCGCTCTCGACGGCGCGGGGCTCGAAGTGGTGCGCATCTGCGAGGCGGCAGATCCGGTGACGAGCGTGCTAGACTACTATGGCAGCTTGGACTTCCACAGCCCGCGCGATGTGGCCATGAGCGGTGACGTGGCGTACATCGTCACCGAACCACTCGGTCTGATGACGATGCGTCTGCCCGTGCACGGCAGCGTGCAGGTCCTGGCCACGGCCTCGACGCCGGGCAATGCGGTCGGCGTTGCCGTCGACGGCAACCTGGCCTGTGTGGCCGACAGCCTGTCGGGCCTGCGCACGTTCGACGTGACGAATCCCGCCGCACCCGTCGCGCTCGGCGGCTACGACACGCCTGGCCAGGCGGTCGATGTGGCGATCTGCGGCAACCTCGCGCTCGTGGCCGACGGCAGCGGCGACCTGCAGATCATCGACGTGAGCGACCCAAGCGCTCCCGTGCTGCGGGGTGTCCGCAGCCTCCCCGGCACGGCCAACGCGGTGGCCGTAAGCGGCACCATGGCCTGCGTCACCGACGGCGGCCTGCGGTTGGTGGACATCTCCATTCCGGGCGCACCGGTGCTGCGGGGGAGCTGGACAAACTTCAACGGCGGCTCGGCCGCGGGCGTGGCCGTATCGGGTGCGGTGGCGTACGTGACGGCCGGTGCGGCGGGGCTCTTCGTGATCGACATCCGCAACCCGACAGCCCCCGTTTTGCTCAGCGTGATGCCTGTTACGGCGAGCTACCTGCCCTACTGTTCGCCATCACTCTACGGGCGGAAGCTGGTCGTGCTCGAAGCGGGCGGCGGGAACACCTCGAGCTGGATCTGCATCTTCGATATCAGCGATCCCGCCCAGCCGTCGGTGATTGTGCGTCAGAACCTGATATCCTTCTACGTGAACAGCCTGCTGGTCGCGGACGACTACCTGCTGATGGTCGACGGCCCGGCGGGGGCCAACTATATCGGCAATTTCTCGTGCCGGGCGCTGGCGCAGTATGACGTGACCGGGGCGCTGTCCGGTGAGGCGGCGTCGCTGAACATCGTGCCGGAGTCGCCCTTCATCGTGTGCGCGCGGCTGACTTCGGAGCAGTCGGGTGACGTGACCTGGGAGTTGGACGGCACCGGCATTCCGCGGGACATTGCGCCCAACGGGGGCTGGAGGAACATCGAGACCTCGGGTTACGGCCTGAAGTGGTTCGCGGAACTGGACTGGGACGTGTCCAACCCGACAGTCACGCGCGTGCAGATCGACTGGCGGCTGCGCGAGGCGCGCATCGACTCCATCGTCGATGTGCGGCCGGACCAGGGCGGCTGGGCGAACCTGTGGTTCACCGGTTCCGGCTATGACATACAAAACCATACCATCACCGGCTACAACGTCTACCGCCGCGTGGACGACAAGGAGCTGGCGGCGCGCGTGCGCGCGGCAAAAGCGATACAGGCGCCGAGCGTGCTGATCGAAGGCGTGACCTGCCCGACGGGGACCGAAGTGGGCCTGGACGGCCTGGCCTACGTGGTCAACGACGAGGCAGCCAAGGACATGCCGCCCGGAGTGTGGAGCGTCGTCAGCAGCTTCTGGCCGACATATCAGGATCGCTACGTGGTGACCGTGCCCACGGTGGCGGATGACGGGCCGGATGGTCCGGCGTTCGCCTGCTACTACGTGCTGGCCATCCAGGGCTCGACTGCGTCCTTCTTCGCCAGTGCGCCCGACAGCGGACGTTCGGTCGACAACATCGCGCCGGGAGTACCGGAGGGATTGGCCGCGGCCTACGCCGACGGGGGCGTCAGGCTGGACTGGCTGCCGGCGCCCGAGGCCGACTTCCAGTACTTCCGCATCTATCGCGGCACCGAGCCCGGGTTCGTCCCCACGCCCGCCGGCCTGGTCGACACCACGGCGTCGACCACGTTCAGCGATGCCGCGCCCGACCCGTGGGACAACTACTATGTGGTGACGACGGTCGACCACGCCGGCAACGAAAGCGCGCCGGCCGCGCCGGCCGCCATGAGCGGGGTCGATGACAGCGTCACGCCGAGCGCATTCCGCCTGGGCGCCAACGAGCCGAACCCGTTCAATGCCGGCACCATGATCCGCTGGGACGTGCCTATCGGCGGCGCCCCGGTCAGCCTGGCGATCTACGACCTGCGCGGCGCCCGTGTACGCACGCTGGTCGACGGCGCACAACCGGCCGGCCGGCACAGCCTGCACTGGGACGGCCGTGATGATCGAGGCCGCACGTTGGCGACGGGGGTGTATTTCTGCCGGCTGGCCACGGCGGTCTCGGTGCAGGTGATCAAGATGAGCCTGATCCAATAGGTGTGCCCGGTGTCGCGGTGACCTGGTCGCGACTGAGCACAACCTGATATGGTAACGAATTCGTAGCGGCGTTTCCGCTGGTCGTTCGGGGATCTCTCACGCTTGCAATCGTCGTGGTGCTGACCTCTTCCCTGAATACCCGACCACCTTAGGATTGGAAAATCCTGGCGACGTCTATCGTGCCGTACCCAGGCGACCGGAGCCGGGTAGAGTTCTACTAGTCCGAACGGATGGGGTATTGACTAGAAACAGGGACGATAAAGTGGAACGCGAGCTCAGACTGACCCGTATTTCCGTCTTGAGCACCCTCGACCGTCCCGTCTACGCACCCCTCACCAGAGGAGGAACAGCGCCTTAAACCCCGCCATGGGAGGAACATTGGCCAAGTTGGTCCTCACTGAGAATCGACGCCCCCACCTACCGAATCAACCCCATCCGCACCGTCAGCGCCGAACCGCCGCACGTGAGTCTGGCCAGGTATAGGCCCGAACCCACGGCCCGGCCGGAAGCATCGTTTCCGTCCCACACAGCCTCATGGCTGCCTGCCGTCAGGCCGCCGTCGACCAGCGTGCGCACCAGGCGGCCGGCCACGTCGTAGACCGCCAATCGCGCCGATCCCGCCGACGGAAGCTCGAAACGGATGGTCGTCACCGGGTTGAAAGGGTTGGGAAAGTTGGGATGGAGCCGCAAGGCGGCCGACGGCACGCCTGTCACCGTCGATGTCTGCCCGGGCGAAAGCAGGGCCCCGGCGCTCAGGTTCCCGTGGATGTCGGCCGCGTACAACTGGTAGTGGTGAACACCTGCGACGTGGTCCACGAACCCCGTGTCCGATTGGGCCACGACGAAGTTCGCCGGCCCCGGTGTGAAGTCCGCCGTGTCACCACGGTACAACCGGTATCCCGCCAGGTCCGGTGCTTGGCTGGGCTGCCAGTGCAGCGCGGTGGCCGTGCCGAAATAGCTGCCGGCAAACGCAGCGGGCGGCGGCGGCGAAAGGTTGTCGACCGAATAGCCCTGCGCCGGATCCGAATCGTAGAACCCGGGCCTGAACGCGAGGTGAGCGTCGACCATGAACGTGGTCAGCGCGCCGCCCACACCGGAGGAGTCCGCCAAGGTCGGCGCCACGAAGGTGTAGGTGGGCTCGCCCCGCGCGGCCACGGTGCCGACACCTTCCCAGTACAAGACCTTGGTGCCGCTGGTCATGGCGCGGAACACCCCCGGTCGCGGCCACAGGGACTGCTTGTCTTCGCCCACCAGCTGTGCCCCGCCCGCCAGCGCCGCCTGCGCTGCGGAAGACGAGACCTGTCGCCAGATACCGTACAGGGAGATCTCGAGCGTTGGCCTGACATCGAGGGTGCTGCGGTCCCAGGCCACGCGCACCTTGCCGCCCTGGTCGCCCGTGATGTCGCGGACGCTGGTGATCGTCGGCATGAAGAAGAATCCGCCGTCGCCGTCGACGCCCTGGGCGAAGATGTCCGACGCGCCGAAACGATTGTCGCTCCAGGCGATGATCGACCTGCCCGCGCCGAGCGCGACACTGCAGGGGAAGCCCTGCTGGCCGTTGGCGGTGCAGACAGCATTGCCGTCGTACGCCCAGGCGGTAGCCCCGCCGGCCGAAATCCGCTGGGCATAGATGTCGGAGGACACGCCCACGCGACCGTCCTGCCAGGTTAGGACCGCCCCGCCGGCGCCGTCAGCAGCGATGGCCAGCGAGCCCTGGTCGCCGTTCGCCGTGCAGATCAGCAGGCCATTGGCCGGCCAGTACGCGGAACCGTCGGCGGCGATCCGCTGCGCGGAAATGTCGGCGTAGTAGTTGCGGGAGTCCTTCCAGGCGAGGATGACGCCCCCGGCGTCATCGGCGACCATGACGACATCCAACTGGTCGAACCCGGCCGTGCAGACCGGGACTCCGTCGGCCGCCCACAGGGCGGCCCCACCGGCCGTGATCCGCTGGGCATAGACGTCGTAGTCGAAAGCGCTGCGTCGATCGTGCCAGGCGACGATCGCGCCGCCGGCCCCGTCGGGCACGATTGCGGGGGACTCCTGGCTGTCGGTGGCCGTGCAGAGCGGCACACCGTCGGCGGCCCACTGGACCGTGCCGTTGGCCGCGACGCTCTGGACGTAGAGGTCAGAGTCGACGCCGCCGGGCCAGTTGCACCAGGCGACGACGGCGCCCCCGGCGCCGTCCGCTGCGATCACGGGATAGCCCCGGTTGGCCGTGGCTGCGCACAGGGCCACGCCGTCAGTCGTCCAACCGGGAGTGCCGCCGGCCGCGACCTGTTGCGTGTAGATGACGGCCTGGTCAAAGTACCCGAGACGGTAGTCCAGCCAGGCGACGATGGCGCCGCCGGCGCCGTCGCTGACGATGACCGGCCTTTGCTGGTCGCCTTCCGCAGTGCAGATCGCAACGCCGTCAGTTGCCCACAGGGCAGTGCCGTCGGCGGCGATCCGCTGGGCATAGATGTCATAGCCGGCGCCGCTGCGGCGGTCCGCCCAGGCGACGATTGCCCCACCGGCGGCATCGCTGACGATGACCGGTCCCACCTGGGTACTGGAGTCGGTGCAGGCCGCCACGCCCCCGGCCGCCCACAGGACCGTGCCGTCGGAGGTGATTCGCTGGGCGTAGATGTCGTAGCTGAAGCCGCTGCGGTTGTCTTCCCAGACGATGATGGCGCCGCCCGCACCATCCCCGACACCGTCGGGCGACGACTGATAATCGGCCGCGGTGCACACTGGAACGTTGACCATCGGGTCAGTCGGCCAGGCGGCCTGGGCCGGACGCGGCATGGTGTTGGCAAGTCCGAGAAATCCGGTGCAGACGATGAGGATCGCTCCAGCCCTGTTCATGCCGGCCTCCACGAAATGGGCACGGCCGCAGCGCGGGCGCCCAGATTGTCGGGGGAAACCCTATCCCTAAAGACCAAGGGAGATCATGATCATACAATATCTCCCAGTATATGTGTGTGAATTTACAGTCAGCCCGCCTCGACCCTGCCGTCCCGGACGATCTGCAGGTGAACCTCGGGCCCGGTCGGGCGAGGACGATTGGCCAAGCTGGGGCCTACCGGGAATCGACATCAGGATGGAGTGCTTGGATGGGGTTTTGACGAGGGACAGGGGCTAATTCCCCTCCGCCAAGATTTCCTCTTGGCGACCGACGCGTACGAGAACAACAACCAAGCGGTCATCTTCGATAGAGTATATGATTGCAAGTGCTCCGGACTTCAAGACCCAGAACCCTTCACCCAACTCCTCAGCGTCCTCGCGCCGCGGAGCAAAAGCGAGGGAATCTATATCCCTACCCAATACAAAGAATATGTCGTCATCGAGATCAGTGAGAACTCCTTCTACTTCCTTCAGGAGTTGGACCCTATACAACGCGCTTTGCTTCACGGTTGGCCTTCACCTCCTCCCAGCCAACTTCTCCAGTGGAATCTGCCACCGCCCTACGAGCTGCGGCAAGATACGCGGCTCGTTCCAGTTCACGCAATCGCGCAAAGTCTTCGGCGCCAATCAGAACGGCTACGTCCTTGTCGTGTCGGTGAATAACGATTCGTTCGCCACCGAATGCAGCCCTGTTGAGCATGTCCGATAGCGCATCCCGCACTGCGCTAACAGTCAACCTGGTCATGTCTCTTGCTCCTCGTTCGCCCGACCGCCGCCACCCATGACCAGAGACTCACTCCCTGGTTCAATGGGGTCGAGCAAGGAGATTGTACGCTAACTGTACGTTTCCGTCAATACTAGAGTATCGTATATTTTGTACGTTTCTTTAGTTTTCTTCTATTCATTCCTTCGCGAAGTCGGCCCGCACCTCCGCGTGGAAAGCGCAAATGATTGCTATTAAATCATCTAACATGGCGCGTCTGCCTGGGCTGTGACTGGAGACAGGCCCTCGTTGTTCCTACCGTTGGTCAAATTACGGCTTACTGAGAATCGACGTCAGGATGTGGTGCTCGGATGGGATTTTTGACCAGGGACAACACGGGCACCAGCCACCTCAAGCCACCCGCCGCCACCGCGCCCCCCGCCCCCGTCCCTCCAGCAGCAGATGCCCCTCGTTCCGCATGGCCGCCAGTTCCCGCTTGATCGTGGGCAGGCTGACACCCGGGCACTGGGTTTCGAGATCGGCGAGGGCGAACGGGCCGACCATGCGCGCCACGGCTTCGCGCACGAGCGCGGCCTTGCTGCCGGCGCCGCGGTTCAGTCCGCCGACACGTTCGGTGAACTCGGCGTAGGCCCGCAGCAGAACGCCCCAGAAGTAGTCGAGCCAGGGATGCGGGTCGTGGCGACCCTCGTGCCAACCCTGCGAGCTCCGCTCCAGGGCTTCGTAGTACGTTTCCTTTGATTCCTCGGTGATGCGTTCGAGGCTGATGTACCGACCCACTTCGTGTCCCAGACGGTAGAGCAGCAGCAGCAGCAGCAGGCGGGACACGCGGCCGTTGCCGTCGGCGAAGGGATGGATGCACAGGAAATCAAGCACAGCCAGAGGCGCCACGACCAGCCCTGGCCGCTCCTCGGCCTGCAACGCCCGGCGCAGGCCTGACGCCAGATCCTCCATGGCCTGCGGCGTGCCCACCGCAGAGACCGGCCTGAACCGCACGCGCAGCGCGCCCGCCGTATCACGTTCGACGATCTCGTTGTCGACCATCTTCCAGTGGCCGCCGGGCTGGGGCAGATAGCGATACATGATGGTATGGAGCTGCCGGACGACGTTCGCGGTCACGTCCATGTCGGCGGCCGATTCGTGGACCAGCGCCAGGGCATCGCGGTAGCCGGCGATCTCCTGCTCGGAGCGGTTTCGGGGAGCCGTGCCCTCGATGACCAGGCCCTGGATGCGCCGGCGGGGCGCCTCGATGCCCTCGATCCGGTTGGACGATTCGGCCGACTCGACCTGCGCCACCCGGCGCATGGTCTTGAGCACTTCGGGCAGGCGCTCCGCGTAGAGTGCCTGCTTGCCCTGGTACTCGCCGATCCGGTTCAGGGTCGCCAGCTGCTGGGCCGAGAACTGCAGACCGTCCAGATACGTGGGCGCCAGGGAGTGCATGAGGGCTCCTTCGCGGGACGGGAAATGGATCACTCCGCCAGTATTTGGATCATTTAAGCACCACACGAGCTATTTGTCCAGTGTTCTGGATCATTGCAAGCACGAAATGATCCAATAAATGGCTTCGTGATCCTATTCCCAAGTCAACCGGGCTTGCGGCTAAAATCCCGCGCCGTTGCACATCGGCCGAAGCGTGGTCTATTTGATTGCATACCTTGGCCTTGCGGCTCAACCGACCCCGGGATTCTGCCGATACCTGCCGGATGCTGACCATCCTGCTCGACACCCTGCGCGACCTCCTGCGCCCCCGCGGTGATCTGCTCCTGGAGAGGGATGGCGCCGGCCGCTGCGGCTGGTCAAACCCGAAACGGTGATCGGCTGGCATCGCCGGGGCTGGCGGTTGTGGTGGCGGTGGAAATCCCGGCCCAAGGAGATCGGTCGCCCCCGGGTGCCCTGGGAGGTGATCGAGCTCATCAGGCGGATCTCGCGGGAGAACCCCACCTGGGGCGCACCGCGCATCCATGGCGAGTTGATGATGCTGGGACACTACGTGAGCGAAGCCACCGTCGCCCGGTACATGGTCAAGCGTCGCGGCCGGCCCACGCAGAACTGGAAAGCGTTCCTGCAGAACCACCTGCCCGAGACCGCGGCCATCGACTTCCTGACCGTGCCGACGGTGACGTTCCGGACCCTGTACGTGTTCGTGGTGCTGTCGCTGGACCGGCGGCGGATCGTGCACTTCAACGTGACGACCTATCCGACGGCGGAGTGGACGGCGCTGCAGCTGTACCAGGCGTTTCCGTTTGATACCGCACCGCGGTTCCTGGTGCGGGACCGTGACGGGATCTACGGCAGCGAAGTAGTCGCCGCAATTGAGGCCATGGGCATCGAGCAGAAGGTGATCTCGGCGCGCTCGCCGTGGCAGAACGGCTACTGCGAGCGGGTAGTCGGCACGTTGAAGCGTGAATGCCTGAACCACCTGATCGTCTTCAACGAACGGCACGCGCGGCGGCTCATCCGCGACTACCTGGAATATTACCATGGGTCGCGGACGCACCTGGGGCTGGCGAAGGATGCGCCGGACCTGTAGGGACGCCGCTTGGCTGCCCGTCCGGCCGCGTCCCGCATTCCACCATGCAAAGCAAACCGGTCGCCATTCACTCCACTCACTTGATCATCAACATCTTCCGCGATGTCTGGTACGTCCCGCTCGTCAAGCGGTATACGTACACACCGCTCGGCACCGCCCTCCTCTGATCGTCTAGTCCGTCCCAAACAATTTCATAAGCACGCGCTCGCAGCTCGTCGTCTACGAGCGTCCGGATCCTGCGGCCAGCTAGGTCATATATCGCTAGCTGCGTCGGTCCGTCGTATGCAATCCCGAACCGGATCAACGTACTAGCGTTGAATCCGTTCGGAAAGTTCTGCTCCAGACTGTAGTGGACAATCCCCTTATATTGTAGGGGCCCAATACACAATACCGCGTCATGATTGTCCTCACATAGTTGATAATAGTAGTCTACGTTTCCCTCTACAGTACTATCCTCATACAAATATAGCCCACCAACGCCCGATACCGGGTCCTCTGTCAGCCGTACGTAAGGACCGATCTCCTTTTCCGCTCTGAAAACATGAAACTTCAAGGGTAAGCTCGCTTCTCGAATACGCCATTCTACTACTGCGACACCCTTACGATCGCTGACTACTGCATCCTGTAGCCACACGGGCACCGATTCTGTGACCGTGGTATATGCATCCGGGGCCGTGGGCGCAACTTCTTCGTTTCCTACACCGTCTCTAGCAATACTATAAAACCCGTATGTGTGGCCGGCCGCACCCGTAAACACGCCCTCGCTATCTGTTGCATTGCTAAGCCACAGCTCAAACGGCCCGTTGTCTGTGGACACGTACACTGAAACAAAGCGCACACCCGACGTCGCGTCGGACGATGTCCAAGTGACACCGAAACTCCCTGCGCCTACAACTGTCGGCAAAGGGTCTACTGCACTCGCCGGCAAATCACTATCGAGAACATTAACACAAGTATTTGTGGAAATTTCCGGGTTTTCATCGAAAACGATAGCTGCCACATTCTGCAACGACGTGCCTGTCATTAAGCCCTCTAGCGGAGAAACACTGAACGCAATAAATCCTTCGCCCTCTGGGGGTGCCATATTGGGCGGCAAGAAGCCGGCCAAGGGGTCCTCCGGCGGGCTATTCGTCTCCGGATCGATCGCCTGCATTGTCCACTGCAGAGTCCCCCCGGGCAGCTTTTCTATGGTGGTGTCTACTAAGATATTCAACTCTGGCCTCATGTCGATTCGGAAACTCTGCGTATTGCCGACAGGAAATGGCATCGCTGACTTGCCGGCTACAGCAACTGCACCAAAGCGTACCGTCGCAAAATCAAAAGCACCTTGATCGATCACATCGGTTACCACGACCCGCTGTGCAGGCGCAGTTGCACTCGAGAGGTTCTCAAAATGTACCATGTAACTTGCTGGTACACCCGCGGCTACGAAGCCATTCTCCCCGTCCCCGACCGCGCTCGTCTTCTCATTCGGATCCTGCGATCCAACGACCTCTATCGGCACTCGTCCCCAATTGATTTTTCGGAACGGATCTATAAAGCACGTGTCTAAAGTTCGCGCCGACGACACCAATGAATTCACAACGCTATACCATACACCTACTACCGGATTGATCTCTGAGCCGCAGGCGGCCGCGACCGTAGGCGAACTCAGAACTTGACCGCCTAACATCTCAACGGCTGCCCCAACCACTAAATTATTGCGCTCCTGCACACCATACCGAACCATATTCGACATCTGAATTCCTGTAGATAGCGAATACTGTGCGATTGCTGCGCCACAATCGACTCCTGGGACTATCCCTGCCACTGCCAGCGCCGTTCCAGCCGCTTCAGCTATACAGTCTCCACTCTCTTGGCTCATTTTGCTCGACGGCCAATCTGTACCTGTACGTGCGTTATCCAGGTCGCTATCTGTCAAAAACGGCGCGTCAATCTCCGCTCCGATCTCACACGGTGCGAACTGCGCAAAGGTAATTTCTATCTGAACATACCCCGCCGCCCCCGCGGGTATGTACGGCAAATAGAGAGGTATTATCTTCTCATCCGGCGCCTCAACAATGACGTGCATTGAATCTGGAGGCGTCTCTCCCGGGTAAAGTATAGGTGTTACAACGTTCACAGAAGCGCTGAGCGGGATACCAGTAATCCACAGAAATGCCCCCGCAATGTCTACCGCCCCGCTATTTCCGAAATATACAAAATATGTGTTTGGTCGAGTCAGCCGTACAGTACGCCGCCCGACAATATTCACCCATAACTCCGGTTCTTCGCACACATCGTCAATACGAAATGCTCCCCGCAGCGTGTCCGCTTCCGCGTTTGAATCGGTGACCAGGACGTCACAAGTTCCAGGCAACTGATCGCGTAGATCAAACAGCGCGCTCGCACGCTGCCCCGCATTATCGTGCGCCACCGAGACGGGGCTATATCTAACCCCATTATCTTGTAGCAGTTCTATAGACCCGTTAGGACTAATGCCATCCCCCGCAATTCGTACCGTTACATATCCACAATTGCTACCAACAGGCGGATCGATGTTTGCAATTCGGAGACCCCCCGTATCTGCAGGCGATTCTTGAAATTTTAAGAACCACGTATCACCAAGCCTGACGTGACCATACGTCGCTCCGCCAAAGACCACCATACGGTCGCCGACAGAATCATATACCGCTGAGTGGAATCCGCGCGGAGCTGGGAGGCCTCCCGTCGTATCTGGCGCAGGCACGAGACGTTGCCAAGTGTTATCGGCAAGCGAATACGACCACAAGTCGTCAAGCGGCTCCGTGTCATCGCTTCCGCCAAATAGAATTATCCTATTGCGTCGTGAATCGAATACTGTAGTGTGCCCGCGACGTTGGTCTGGGCCTCCGTTTGCAGACGGTAGTAATCGCCAAACCGGATTGTCTTGCATACTGAGCTCGTATAGATCCACTGTGTAGGGATCACTTTGGTTTGTGTTAATAGCGAAAGCCGCACCGTTAGAGGCCGCAGGCTCTGGCGTCATCGCTATTATCATCAATGGTTCATCTATATAGAGAAACGCCGGTGATGGAGGTTGTATTGACGAAGGAAAGACAGGTTCGAGATAGATAAATGCGGGCTCAGCATTCGTTACGCGGACATGAATCGTAGCCAGTACGTAGGGAGCCGCGACGCCCGGCTGGGGGTAGCCAACTTGTAGACTAGGAAAGCTCATGAAGTTTCTGCCGCCCTGAGCTACTTCGTATCCATCGATGACGGCGTTTGCTGAGGTTGTCAAGCGAACTTCGAACGCGCCAATGTTTGCGCTTCTGGATAGGTATCTTAACGCCAAATACAAATCGAAAGGCGTATTGGGCTCCACGGAAATACTATTGCTGTACGATAGATCTAGGGTAGAGTATAATCCGATTAAATGAAAGCGCTGGAACGTCGAAATCATTTCCGGACCGCCCGAGAGCAACACGCGCTGATGAGACTCGTCAAAAAGGGCAGACGCAGCCCAGCGCATTCCGGGCCCGTTACCTCCCGCCATGACCTGTGCCCAGTCAGACTGGCCGGAGAGAGGCAGTTTCCAAAGATCGGCGAGTAGGGGACTATAGATTTCATTGCCACCGTAGACGATGAGTTGATTATCAATGACGTCATGCACGAGCGCGTGGTAGGTGCGGGCAGGCGGCAACGTCCCAGAAGTCGATAGCGGGGACCATGCTTCCTCATCCGGCGTCAGGCCGAGTGCCCAAACTTCAGATGTACTTCCCAGTCCTCCATACATAAGCATCCGATGCTCGTATTTATCATAAACACACTGCATACCGTAGATAGTATTCGGGGCGATACCGTCCGCGTCAATTTGCGTCCATTCGGGTGCGGCATTTAGAGAAAGCGCCCACAAGTTCTCGTTGTCACCAAGCGCGCCGCCATACAGTATCATTCGGCGATCAGCGGCGTCTAACACAGCGGGCGCTTCGGACCGCGGACTAGGTCCTGGCGCATCAAGGCGGGTCCACGCACCATTAATGTATGATTGCTGTGCAGGACTCGGATGCGCCCAAAAGCACGCACAAGCGATGATCAAAATCAGCAACGGAACAATACCATGAATACCTTTTAACGTAGTCATTGCTACTGTCCTTTCTGCGCTCATTGACCAACTGTAGCACAATCGCACAAACTCACTGACGCTTTTATTAATTTTGATCGCCAGAAGGATCAAAGAGATCGCTTTAGTTATACTTTCGAACTTGGTACAGTTCATTATTCACCGCCCGCGAGCGAGTTTGTTCTTATTATGTGGGATCGAGGAGACGATAACAGCGGCCTGAAGGCCGCGCGCCTCCACACCTGCAGAGGCTCGTGGCTTCGATTTCGTATCTGATGAGCAAAACACACGACCCACTCCCCCAGAAGATCTTGTGTCGCTATCGTACGGGGCTACAAGGCTTACCCCGAGGAGGCGGCTATTGTAGCACTGCGGGGCGAGGCGAAAGGATTATTCTTGTTGATACGCAAAAATTAATGGCATCGCGGACAATTATACTCTTATTGCGGCCCGTTCAGCACTCGTTGACCTAGATCACCACCACGATCCCCGGCGTTCGCCGGTAGACACCGTACAAGTGATCGAACGCATGCGCGTATCTGTAGTGATCCAAGGCACCTGACTCGGTCCAGCGGTACTTGAGGTCGCCACTGGTCAGGTCGCGGACCCGGCTCGGGGCCTTAACCTGAGCGTAGAACTCCCCATTGTCGATCTCCGCGGCGTGGGCGGGTAGCCACCACCGGCCTTCTCTGATCTCGTCGTAGGCCGAGTTCAGGATGAACGTCCGGTCGACCGACACCTGCCCGTCCCACTTGCCCCACTCGGGCTTTGACGAGCCGTCGTTTAGGAGGTCGACGATGCGGACGTGGCCGTGGTGGGGTTCCTTCCGCCACCGCTCGACCAGGTGGGGTTCGGGCTGGGCGGAGATAATGCAGCCCAGCACGTCGTACTTCTCCATCAACCGGTCCAGGTCGTCGAAGTCCTTCACCCGTCCGATGAAATGGGCCTTGCGCACGTGACGGCCGCGCTCGCCGTCCTCGTCGATCTGGGAGATCACCACGTAGAACGACGACGTGCCCATCGACACGCCCATGGAGCACTGATTCCGCGGCGGCACCACGCCGTAATGGTAGTCCCGGATACAGGCGTCCAGCAGCTTGTTGGTAATTTTGAGGCGCTCCCGGTCGCCGGTCGACAACAGCTGGCTGATCGCCGTGTCGAACTCATCCACGAATGGGAATGGCAGCATGGCGCACATCAGGGCGTCGGGGCCGTGGTCGTCCTTCTTCACGATCCGGCCGCTCTCGTCGCGGTGGTAGCGCAGGAGCTGGCGGACCACGACCTGCAAGTGACCGTCGTCTGCGATCTTGATCTTCCCGTGCTCGAAGTACCGGGTGAGGTTCTCGATGCCCTCGTCCTTGCGCTTGTTGAATGGGACGGGCACCGTCTCAAACCCCGCGTTCCGGCAGTCCAGGTTGCCGTATGAGTTCTCGGCATCGGCGTAGACCACGAAATCGCCGACGCGCTGGCGCAGGTCGACCAGGTAGGCGATCACGTCGGACATGGGCCGGGAGTCGAAGATGCGGGCCTCGGGGATGACGACGTGGTCGCCCGCGCGTTCAGCGAGCACCGCCACGGCAAACCGGCCCCAGTCGATCCCCACAGCCCGCCTGACCGTGCCGGTCACCCGGACGATGTCGTTTAGGGGCACAACTGCCGCCTGAACCTTCTCCGGGTCGTAGATCATGCCCGACGCCTTGGGCCGCTTGCACTCGTGCTCGACCTCCCAGACATCGGTGCCGCGGTTGAGCATCTTGGCCTTGAGGATGTTGTCTCGGCTCAAATGACCCGCCGTGTGGCGGGCCTTGCCGTTGCAGCCGTCGAAGTGCTCGCCGGTCTGCTCGCCGTCGGCGTTGTAGTCGGGGACGATGTCGGTCAGGGGGCAGGACTGGCGACAGTAGGAGAGCGCGTCCGGGTCGCCGGGCGATGCCTCCTCAAGGCCGACCTGGCACTTGGCCATGCAGTCGTACACGTTCCAGCGGTAGCGCGTGTAGCCGCGCTCCTCGGCCATGTCCCATGCCTCCTGGAAGAAGCCGAACGGGACGTGGAAGGTCGAGAGCAGGACTACGGTGAAGTTCGGCTCGGACAGGACACCCTGGACGGCGGCCTGCAGCACACGGCCGATGCGCGGGTCCTCCTGGCAGGACTCGTCGGCCACGAACCCCGGCGTGTGCTTGCCACGGGCGGCCTTCTCGCTGGCGGGGACGCAGGAGAGCGACACCCCGTTCTTCAACTGCGTCAGCGACTGCAGCGGGTCCTTCTCCAGCAGGGCCTCGGCCAGCCCGGGCACGCAGTACCAGAACTGGGTGGTGTACTCGTACACCCGCTTGGCTTGCTCGCCGGACCCAGCCATGTCGATGAACGACTTGTTCCGGTACACCATCATAAGCCAGATCAGGATGGCCGCGGCCAGTGACCCACCCCCGCCTCGAGGCTTCCACAGGATGGCCTGCTGCACGCGCTCGTAGAACAGATCGCTCAGGAACGTGAGCATGGGCGGGATCACGACGATGGGCAGCTTGCGGCCGTCTTTTAGGATGAAGAGGTGGTCGCGGATGCAGCTGAGCAGGCGGGCGTCCTGCTCGTCGCGGCTGAGGCCGTCCTCCAGCAGGTCCGGCAGGCCGAAGTCGGTCGGGTCAGCGCCGAGGCCGACCTTGTCCATCAGCGAGTGGGGCGAGGTTAACACATGCAGATCCTCGCCGTTCTCGCCCGTGATGGTCTTGTAGCGGATGTCTGCCATGACCCGCCCCTATCGCCTTGCTATCGCCCATAAACGATTGACCCACCGTCAGATATGCCTTGCCAGGGGCAATCCAACTACGCCTGTATGAACCATGACCAACAGCCACCAGCACGATCGAAGGAGGACCTCATGTTTGTGAACGAAGCGGTCGAGCTGTTCCTGGCCGACCTGCAGGCCGAGCACCGCTCCCATCATACCGTGGCCGCTTACCGGCGCGACCTCACGGTTTTCACACGGTTTGTGGGCGACTGGAACATTACCGACATCGCCCCGGCCACGCTCACCGCCTTCATGGCCTCTGAGAGCGTCCAGAATGCCCTGTGCGGGACGCAAAGGTCGAAGGCCACCATCAACCGCTACCGGGTCAGCCTGAAGGCCCTGTTCGCCTGGGGGGCGGCTAGGTGGCTTGTCGAGCGCAACCCCACGGCCATCCTTAAATGCCGACGACATCGGGCCGCCCCGCCCGACGTGCTGAGTAAGATCGAGATCGACCGGCTGCTCGGCTTCCCGTTTGCCGGGCAGCACGGGAGCCGGGACCGGGCCCTGCTCGCCTTCATGCTCTCGACCGGCTGTCGCCTCGCAGAGACGGTCGCCCTCGACTGCCGGGACATCGACTGGGACACGGGGCGGGTGACGCTGCGATCCCCCAAGGGCGGCGAACCGGAGACCGTGGCGGCAGGTGACCAGCTGCTCGGGATGCTCCGGCCCCTCGCCGAGAGTGTCCCACCGGGACACGCGCTCTTCCGCACTGGGACAGACCGCCGCCTCTCCACCCGTCAGGTCCAGAGGATTGTCGCCGCTCGGTGCCAGGAGGCTGGAGTCTGTAAACACATGACGCCCCATACGCTTAGGCACACGTTTGCCACGAGGCTGTACAACGCGACCGGCGACCTGAGGCTCGTCCAGGTGGCGCTCAGGCACGCCCACGTCACCACGACCGAGGTCTACGCCCAGCTCGACCCGGCCAGGCTCGAAGCCGCCGTCAGAAGCCCAGAAATGGCCTCGAAAACGCCGTAACCCGTTGCAGGGCATATATCTCCCAGTATGCGACCTTCGGGGAATTATCGTGTCCAAATGGACACATTCAGCGGCCGGTCGATTAGGCAAATGGTGTTCATTTCTGCTACTTGCGCCGCCGCCGTAAATGACGTTATCGCTTAGGCTTCCACGGTTCATGGTTCAGCCCTCCACTGCGTATCGGAACGGAGCCCCGTTGACCTGCTTGGCGAACTCGTCGGCGAACTGCTTGGCCAGGCGCTTGTCCATCCGCCCGCCCTCGATCAGGGCCTTGATCACGTCCGCGACCACGATCTCCAGCACCTGGACGTTGGCCTGCATCAGGGCGCGGACCTCCCTGACCTCGGTCGGCTCGCCCCGGACCAGGCGCTCGCCGCGGATGCCTACGTCGACCAGGGACATGGCCTCGCCCGCCGACTTCGGCATCAGGTCTTTTAGCCCCTGAACGCCCTTCGATTGGAGCAGCTGGTATTCCTTCAGGTGCCGGGCATTCATCTCGGTGATCGTCTCGGCCACGGCCTGGCTCACCCGCTCATCGGTGATCTTTTGGACGTGCTGGCGCTCGATGTCCCAGCCCTCGGCACGCCGCCATTCCCCGATGGTCTCCGACCGTTTGATACCCAACCGCTCGGCGATCTGGGCATCCGTCCCAGCCCCGCAGATCCAGAGCGCCTTGGCCTGGAGCATGATGTCGCGTCCGTAGGCCATGTCAGTGCTCCTCCCCGGCCGGAACCCGGATGGCCGTCTGCCCGGTGTACAGCTCCCAGCGCTTGACGATCACATCGCAGAACCGGGGCATGCGCTCGACGGCGAAGCAGCGCCGGTCCAGGCGCTCGGCGGCGATCACCTGGCTGCCGCTGCCCGCGAAGGTCTCCAGGCAGATGGCGCCCGGGCGGGTGTGCTTCATCATGGGCAGCTCGAACAGCCGGACCGGCTTCTGGGTTGGGTGCTGACCATCGGTGCAGCGGGCCTTGCCCTCCCAATCGACTTCCCAGCAGTTGGAGTGCTCGTCAGGCACCGGCAGCGCCGTGGGCTTGTTCCCCTGCTGCCAGCCCATCAGGCAGGGCTCGGTCCGGTAGTTCCACATGGCGAAGCCCAGAACGTGGGTGGGCTTGACCCAGGTGATCGTCTGGTGGTAGCGGATGCCGGTGATCTCCCAGGCGCGCAGGAAGCTGGCGGCCGTGGCCGACGCGTGCCAGCAGTACCAGGCGGCGTCCTGGTCGACGAACGACTTGGCGTTGAGGAACACCCGCTCCAGGAACCCCTCGAACTCGGCGGTCGACTTGTAGTGGTCCCAGTATTCGTCGGACCAGTCCTTGTTTTGCGCGCCGGGCTCGCGGCCGCGGTCCTTGTCGCGTGCGTTCTGCGGATGGCTGGTGCCGTCGTAGCCGACGCCATACGGCGGATCGGTGGCGTAGAGCGCGGCCTTGGTACCGTCCATCAGCAGCGCCAGGGTAGCCGGGTCGCCGCTGTCGCCGCAGACGAGGCGATGGCGGCCGAGCACCCAGAGGTCGCCGGGTTGGGTGATGGGCGTCTCCGGAGCTTCCGGGACTTCGTCCGGGTCGGTGGCGCCCTCGTTGGGGTGCAGATCAGCGAGCAGGGCACGCGTCTGCTCGGCCAGGTCGTCGAACCGCAGCAGGTCGGCGAGCTCCGGCATGGCCGCGTCGATCTCGGCCAGGAGCCGGTGTAGGTCGGCCGTGAACTCGCCCGCAATCGCGGGGTTGTTCAGCGCGACGTTGAGCGCCTTCTCCTCGGTCTCCTCGAGGTCCACGACCACGACCTGGGTTTCGGTCTGCCCCATCCCCTGCAGCACCTTCAACCGCTGATGGCCGCCGACCACGCGGCCGGTGCGGCGGTTCCAGACGATGGGCTCGACCAGGCCGAATCGCTCGACGCTGTTGCGGAGGCCGGCCAGGGCGGTAGGGGAAATGGTCCTGGGGTTGTAGGGGGCGGGGCCCAGGTCGGACAGGGCCTTGGTCTCGATCTGCAGGTCGAAAGGCATGGCAACGCTCCTTTTGGGGGGACCACGGTGGGGCTTCCCAAGGCGCGTTGGAGTCGGATTGTCGAGGTAGGTTGAAGGCAGGTAGGCTATTAGAGTAAGATTAAAACGTCGGGCTAGCTACGTCAATTTGCCTTCGGCGCAAGGTATAGGAGCGTTCGATGCCAGATACTGAAAAAGTGCTCCACGCTATTGGAGTGCTCACGGAGCAATTCGGACGCGATATCGATCATGTCGTCGATTTGAACCGACTGCTGCGCAGCAGATGCGTACTGCACCACTGTCGCCAATTTCACGAATGGAGGATTTCCCGAGAGTATCTCCCCGGCTTCCGCTTCGTGGATGACTTCCACGCCTATTGGTTCCTCACGAACTGCGTCTCGTGGCCGTTCTGGCACTTCGAATACCCGCTTAGTCAAGACCATTGGGACGAGAAGTGGATTCGGATGTTTCTTGTACCCAACAGGAAGCACTACCTCTCCGAGGTAGCTCGTGCGCTCCAAGCGTATGACCAAAAGACTGAGGCAATGATCCGGGAATACCACGAGATCCGGGCTACTGGTGACCGCAAGAAGATTGCTAGCGCCGCACGCATGATGGCTCTGGTGCGCGGACTGAACGGACTGCCCCCTGGCCCAGTCCGGAATCAGCGGAACCTTATGGCCATGTCTTCGTGGTTAGACCGGATGTCCGAAAGATTTGGGGAATTCGAACTGCCAACGACCCCGCGATCCATCCATCGGCTTGGAGCGCGGGCCGATGAGTACAGGAAAGCGCGCCGAGGGGCTTTGGCCCCGTCCGGCTGGCAGATCGTGCAACTGGTGTATCACGGCACGATCGTCAATCCCACAGCAGAGGATCGCGATTCCTGGCAGAAGAGAACCCAATCCTATTATGAGCGTTGGGTCTGGGTGCCAATTGAGGGCGTCGACCCGCCGGTAAAAGTCGAGTTGAGCTTCATCGAACCGGCGCGACCCAATCTCTGGAGCGCAGCCTGGCGGAGTCTCCGAAAAAATGAACGCCTCGTATTTGTCGATTAGTCCTCTGTATTGATTCCCTGTATCGACTTTGGGTGACGCTTTCGCGGACATGGAATGTCCCTGGATTCGTCACGCGATTCAATGGCCCCCCTCGACCTAACCTACTAGTCGGAAGCTTCGATTGTGCACCTGCACTTTGAAGGAGGCCGACTGGTGAAACCCGCATTGGATCCGGTTCGGAAAGCGACCCAGGACGAGGCCCATCGTCTGCTCGAACTCGCCTACATCCCAGTTCCGGCCATTGCCAGCAAGAAGTGCCCGGCCATGCCGTGGAAGCGCCTCCAAACCAATCCGCCTACGCACGGCGAATTGGACAAGCTCTTTGATCAGTATCCATTGGCTGACGCGCTGGGCCTCCTCACGACCGATTTCGTGGTCGTGGACCGAGACCCACTCGGCGATGGCTCCGCCAATCCCTTCCCCGAAGAACCCGACCTCGCCGCGGCCATGTCGCGTGCGCCCACCGTAGACACGCCCCGCAACGGTAGCCACTCCTACTTCGGGCGCCCCGCCGGTCAAAGGATCAGGAACTCCACCAGCGTTCTGGCTCCCAATGTCGACATCCGCGGCCAAGGAGGCTTCGTGATCGTTCCCCCATCGATTCGGGACGGGAAGCCCTACATTTGGCGCGGCGATCGCCGGCTGGACGTTCCACCGAACAGGCTCCCAGAGCTGCCCGCTTCAATTGTTGAGCGACTATTGCGCAAGAAGCCACCAGCACCATCTACGCTTTCAGATCCTACACTTGACGCCATCTATGAAGGTTCACGCAACGACACGCTCTTTCGATTGGCCTGCCGGTGGCGCCGGGACGGCCATATTGAACGCGAGATCCTGGCGCTCTTGCAACTTCACAACGACCTGAGGTGCACACCTACAATCCGCGCTAATGAACTGGCTGCCATCGCCCGGAGCGTCTCTCGGTATGCGACGAACGCGCAGGAACTGGCTGCGCTTGGTCAAGTCGATGAAGCGGGCAAGCCGGTCGGGCTTACCGTGCTCAACTCGACCGAGTTTAAGCAAATTCCGCCCCCGCAGTTCGTGATCGACCGCATGATTCCCGCTGGTGTGACGGTAGCCTTCGCCGAACCGGGGTTGGGCAAGAGCTTCTTCGCCCTGGCGGTCGGATCGGCTGTAGCTCGCGGGTTGCCGCTGTTAGGCAATCCGAACTTCAAGATCAACCGATCCGGTCTCGTTCTCTTTGCGTTGCCGGAAGGTGCTGCCTCTTGGGCCGGGAGGCTTAGATCGTTCGACAGCCACAATTTCTATGACGATTCACCGGAAATGCATTTCATCTGCGATGGCGTCAACCTTTTCGACGCCAAGGGATGGCAACGGCTCGACGACACATATCAGCGACTCGTCCGGGATTGCGGGGACCCGCCCGTTCTCATTGTTGTCGACACTCTGGCTGCCGCGTCGCCGGGCGCCAATGAGAATGCCTTTGAAGACATGGGCCTCGTCATGAGTCGCCTTCAATCGCTGGTCACCCGCGGGTCCAACGTCCTTCTCGTTCACCACGCAGGCAAGGGCGGGAACTACCGCGGGCACTCATCGATCGCCGCCAGTTGCGATGCCATGCTTCATCTCGTCAAAGACGAAACCACCGGAGCCGTTGAAATTTTCTCCCGCAAATTGCGGGATGCTGAGTCCATAGGACCATGTGCGTTCGAAATCAAACAGACCGGCGACGGGCCGGTCCCCGTTGCATCGACAACGCGTGGCCCTTGGGCACGGTTCAATGCAGCGTGCGACCAAAATGAGGGCCTCGCGGCGGCTATCGAGGCCCACGGCTTCCGCCTGCCTGGTGATACCGCCGAGCCGGACCCGGAAGCGGGCTTCCGCAAAGGCGTCACACTCCGCTCAATCCAGTCCACTTGGAATGACCTCGTCGCGCCTACAGATCGGGCCCAGCGCGCGGCACGAACCCGTGCACTGATTCGGATCATTCAGGACCTCGCCAAAGCACGGGTGGTCGCCGTCATCTCCGGAACCCTGAAAGGACGGCAGGCAGACTCCCTAGATTCTGTTGTCTGCCAGAAGGACCCGCCGTGAGTCACGCGGTCACCCTCTATAGAGAGGGAGGGTGACCGTGACTCTGATTCACGGATGATTCAGGCGAAATTCACGGCTAGCGGAAAGAGGGTAATAGACAATGAACAAATCAGTTAACCCTACGATGGCTCCGAAATTGTCGGCCCAGTCATGTAATAGTCACGGATCCGCCCAAACACCCCGTTCACGCACCCACCGTGACTCGCGTAAACGTCGCAAGGAGGCCTCCTGATGAACCGCGAGAAACCGAACATCCCGATCACAGACGTGAAGGTCCGCCTGGTCGACAACGGAACCGACGCCCTCGTGGCCTGGGCCTCTTGTGTCGTCTCCGGCGCGATCAAATTGGACAACATCGCAATCCGGCGGGGACGCGACGGCGCGCTGTTCCTGACCTACCCCAACAAGCGCTCGGGGCCGGGCGACAAGCCCTTCCCCTACTTCCATCCGGTATCGACCGAGGCAGCCGACGCCGTCCACACGGCCGTGCTGACCCGGCTGGCCGCGCTTGCCCGCGCAGCCGAAGCCGGCGCTGCTGGAGCTGAGTGACTGCCCCCAACGGCAGCACCGACCGCTTGGTCGCCGTCGCCGCCATCCTGGCCGGCGGCTACCTCCGCCTGCGCGCCCGGTCCGGCCAATACGCCAACGGACCAGACCATCGGCCAATCCTAACTCCTTGTCCTGCATCTAATTGCCTTGATATCCCGGCCAGCCGGAGGCATAGATGTCATGCGGATGCGGCGGCAACCCGTTCCTTAGAAAGGAGTTAGACATGGCGACGATGACCAGCCCGACCCTCTACATCCACGACGGCGGCCAGATCGCCTGCCCGGCCCACTTCGGGGCCTACGCGTCGGCGGCCGTCAAGCGGCACCCCGGTTCCCGCCTCCTCCAGACTCCGCTCGGGACTTGGGAGCAGCTGGGCGAAGCCGACCTCGACCAGCTGGCGGCCATGGGCGTGACGGCCGCGTGCGAGACCTGCGCGGCGAAGGCCCACAACACGGGGAGGTCCCACCGATGACCGCCCACGAGATCGCCGAGGCCCTGATGGGGCTGGCCGCTACCTGCGACGAGCCGCTCTGCGAGTACCTCGCCGCCCCGGCTGAAGACGACGTGCAGGTGCGCGGCGCCACGAGCTACGCCGAAGCGGGGGTCCTGACCCACGACGCAGGCTTCGTCCTGCGGATGAGCGACGGGACCGAGTTCCAGATCACCGTGGTGAGAAGCCGCTGAAAGGAGATCCGATCATGGCGACGAAGAAAACAGCCAAGAAGCCCCGGACCACGAAGAAGGCGACCAGCAAGACCACCCCTAAACGATCCCGCGCGAAGGCGACGGGCAAGGCGGCTGCCCGCGATCCCCGGTTGCCCGCGGTGGGCACGGTGCTTACACGCGAGTTCAAGGGTAAGTCCATCGAAGTCAAGGTCACGGCGGACGGATTCGAGTACGGCGACCAGACCTTCAAGTCCATCAGCGCCGTCGCCCGCCGGATCACGGGCTACATGGTCAGCGGGCCGGTCTTCTTCCGGCTCGACAAGCCCAGCGAGGCCGAATGATGGCGTCCATCGCCGCCCAGGTCGCCGCGCTGCAGACGATGACCGTCGAGCAGCTGCGCGCCCGCTGGAAGGAGGTCTTCGGCGAGGAGACCGGCCAGCGGCACCGGCAGCACCTGATCAAGCGCCTGGCCCGGCAGCTGCAGGATGACCGGCCGGGGCTGACGGCCGAAGATGAGGCCAAGGTCGATCGCTACCGGGCCATGCTCCGGCAGATGCCCCCGGAGAAGTGGTTCCCGGGCGCGCGGCACAACCGGAAGAAGCAACCGTCTTCACCCCCTAAACGACGGGCACTCAAGCCCGGCGTGGTGCTCACCCGTGTGTACGAAGGCGCTGAGATCGCCGTCACCGTGCGAGACGACGGCCGGTTCGACTACGCCGGGCGGACGTACCGCTCGCTCAGCGCCGTGGCCAAGGCGGCCACCGGCACGACCTGGAACGGCTGGCGCTTCTTCGGCCTAGCTCCAATAGGAGGGAAGTGATGGGCAACGAGGTGCAGTTCTACCAGACCCGCATGGGCAGGCAGTTCTACGAGGTGACGGTCCCGGAGCTGATCCGGCAGATCGCTCGCCTGAACGACCTGCTCGCCCTGGCCGTCGAGGCCAAGCTGACGAAGCCCGAGGACAAGCCCGATGATCGCGCCCGTCAAGACTAAGACCTTCCGCTGCGCGGCGTACTGCCGCAAGTCGGTGACCGAGGGGTTGGAGCAGGACTTCAATTCGTTGGACGCGCAGAGAGAGGCGTGCGAGGCGTACGTCACCAGCCAGAAGGCCGAGGGCTGGACCTGCCTGCCCGACCACTACGACGACGGCGGGTTCAGCGGCGGGACCCTCGAGCGCCCGGCCCTGGATCGGCTCCTAAGCGACATCGCGGCGGGCCAGGTCGACTGCGTGGTCGTCTACAAAGTCGACCGCCTGTCCCGGTCCCTGCTCGACTTCTCCCGCCTGGTGGAGGTGTTCGACCAGTACAACGTGAGCTTCGTCTCGGTCACCCAGCCGATCAACACGGCGGACTCGACGGGCCGGCTGATGTTGAACATCCTTCTCAGTTTCGCCCAATTCGAGCGCGAGACCATCGCCGACCGGACGCGGGACAAGATGTCGGCAGCCCGTCGCCGCGGAAAATGGACCGGCGGCATCCCGGTGCTCGGGTACGACGTAGACGACAAGAAGCTCGTGGTCAACGAGGACGAAGCGCCCCTGGTCCGCGAGATGTTCTCCCTCTATCAGACCCACCGGTCGCTCTCCAAGGTCGCCGCCGAGCTGCAGCGCCGGGGGTGGACGACCAAGTCGTGGGTCACCAAGAAGGGCAAGCACCACGCGGGGGGCGCGTTCAGCAAGTCCACCCTCGCCCGTCACCTCGCCAACGTCACCTACATCGGGAAGGTCAACCACAAGGGACAGGTGTTCGACGGGGAGCACGAGGGGATCATCCCCAAACGACTGTTCGACCAGGTCCAGGAGATCCTGGCGGGCAACCTGACGGCCGGGCGGCACAAGGCGCGGAACAAGTACGGCGCGCTGCTCCGGGGGTTGGTCCGCTGCCAGGCGTGCGGAACCGCCTACGTGGCAACGTCCGCGCGCAAGGGAAATACGGTATACAGGTACTACACCTGCTCGGGAGCCCAGAAGAACGGCTGGCACACCTGCCCGCGGCCCAGCCTGCCCGCCGAGAAACTCGAGCAGCTCGTGGTCGACCAGATCCGGGGGATCGGCCAGGACCCCAAGCTGCAGGCGGCGACGCTCCGACAAGTGAGGCGCACGGCCAAGGAGCAGGCAAGCGCCCTGGCCGCCGAGGAGAAGTCGCTTAGGAAGAAGCTGGACGCGGCCAAGGCCGAGGAGGCTGGGCTGGTCAAGGCCCTGGCTGGCGGCGAGGTGGCCGCAGGGGCCGTCTCCCTGCGCCTGGCCCAGCTGGAGGACGAGGCAGCCAGGCTCGCCACACGGCTCGCTGAGATCGCCCAGGAGCGCGAGGCGGCGGCAGGCGTGGCCCTTTGCCAGGAGGACCTGACCGCGGCCCTCGGGCTGTTCACCCCCGTCTGGGACGCCCTCTACCCGGCCGAGCGGGCCCGGATCATCGAACTGCTGGTCGACCGGGTCGAAGTTGACGGGGAGGCCGGCATCCTGGCCGTCACGTTCCACCCGACCGGGATCAAGGCCCTGGCCCAGGAGGTGGCGGCGTGCGAGTAGAGGTCGCAGTCGACTGGAGCCGGGTGGCCGGGAAACGGGCGGAGGATGCCGATTCTGGGGGATTAGCGCCCCCGCGGTCTCGGGCTGAACGGCGGCTCTGGTACGTGGCGGTCGCCCGCGAGATCGAGGCCGGCGTGCGGTCGGGACGGTTCAGTTCCTACGCCGACGCCGGCCGGCGGTGCGGGGTGTCGAGGGCGAGAATCAGTCGCATGTTCCGGGCATACCCGAGGTCCATCAACTATTCAGATGCGGCGGAACTAAAGCAAGTCCCGCCGCCCCCTGGACTATCGGTTCCTGACGAAACCGAATAGAGCCTTCGCATTGTAAATCGCTACAATGCAGAGCGTTATAGTGACGACATACTCCATCCTATACTCCTTCTGCCATATCTGACGCGAGAGCTCCTGCCGCATCACGGCTGTCAGCGATCTGTGCTCTCTACCTATAAATAGTCCCCTACTAGCTCTGAATCCGTTGTAGCCCCAACTTTCTTGAAGCCAATTCGGGCCGCCACATCGCGCTGAGACCGACCAAGTCCCCGTGCAGAGAAGGTTGCAACGGAGTTCGCATTGGGTGTGCTTCGGCCTGTCTGTTTGCGGCCAAGGGTCTCCTTTTCTCGGTCGACGCTGCCCGGCGGTGCGGGGTGTCGAGGGCCCGGGTGACTTCGATCCTACCGACTTGACCGCCCAACCAATCCTGCTATCGTACGGCTACATGGCCGCATCGCTCCGGTGGTTGCTCTGGAGCGTGCGCCATGAGAGGAGGTGCTCGCCTTGAAGGCGATATTGCCCCCTACACCCAAACACCCACGGACAGCGGGATAACCACAGGTCGGGTTGCTGGAATGCCAGCCTGGCGACCGTCCGCCAGAAAGACCGAGAAGATGTGGGTCGCGGCAAGGCATGGTCACGGAGCCGCCGAGACGGGTCGGCTGCTCCACTTCTTCCTTCACACGTGATCCTTCCGCCTAAGATCACAACACGCGGTGGACCTAATGACCTGGAAAGATGTTGCCGATAACCCATGGTATAAAGGTGGAGAAGTACCAATTGGTTCGCGAAAGACGATAGAACATGGCGATTGGATAGTTCGCAATTTTCCCCGACTTGGTGTAGTCCTCAATCCATCAGATAGAATACAACAGTCCCTGGACCTTATACGTTCCGTTCAGTCTCGGACCTCCGAACGCATTGCCGCATACGACCTAATGGAGGCTGAACGTACAATTCATGAATTCTACTACATTGGCCGCACGCTGTTAGCATTTCGCTCGTTCCATACCGCTGTAACCTTAGACAAACTCCAGACGGCTACCAATGGCAATCTTCGAGATGTTGATGATATCAACCATCTTCCACGAAACACCCAAGTAGAGCTTTTTCACTACTGCGTGTACATACAAGCCGACCTTGATCCAACCATGGAAGAGCCGGATATAGTATTCCGATATTCGGGAAAGCGGATTGGCTGCGCCGTCAAGCGAATGCGGTCGCCCAAAGACACCAAAACTAAGAGCCGCTTTCGTGACGCGGTCAAGCAACTAGAACGATACAAGGTACCAGGACTAGTATGCATTGATGTAGATATTCGTGTTCAGTCGCTAGTTGAGCCCGTGTCGGATTTCCGACCTGAGGACCGCGGCGCCGCGTTCGATTCCTGTATCGAGCCTCTACGCAGCCTCCACGAGAATGAACGCGATAACCCCTACTATATTGGCTCCACGATAGTTGCATTCGCCCGAAGCGCGGCCGACGATGCCGCCCGCATTCACACCGGGGCCTACTATCAGAAGCTTGTGCTATTCGCCGATATGTTTGCGGACGCTGATGAACAGTCCGCGTTCTTGTCTGCGATGACGCGGGGATACGCTGCATTCCTAAACCTCGGCACCACATAGGGGCCATAGGGAGTACACCGTGACCAAGACGATATACCACCCAGGTGCAGTTCCCCTTCTCCGTTATCCCGAGCGCTTCTCGATCTTTACTCGCTTGGATGCGTTTACTGACATGACGACCCTGGTTGAATCCCTGACTTCAAAGAGTTACCTGGCTGACATAGTCCACCATCGCCATCCGAATCTTATCGAATTCAGCCCCTCTCAATACGCCAAGCAATGTCAGCCATATATACGACTCGCGTTGCAGTACATTGACCAATGTATCACAGCGCCTCACGATACATCTTTCCTGCCGGCGTACTACGCGATGCTCCAATTGATTAAAGTCTATATTGTGCTAAGTTCCAACAATTCTCTACTTCCCGACAACATGTGGCATGGCGTATCCCACAAAGGCGCGGAGAAGAGTAGCAGAACTGTTCTCACGGAGTGCATTTATCTCCGGGAGAAGGGGGCGATTCCTCTTTGGTATACCACGGTCACTGGGACCGCACTGCGCCGCACAAGAAGACTTTCAATTGCAGACCTATTGCCCTTCCTGCCGTATGCCGGCGCCGAGTATGCCCTTGTTACCGGTAAAGATTTGCGGCTCGCACGACTAGTCGTTGCCCACCCGATCTCCAATGGTTCCGCAGTGACTATAGCGGCTTATACGCCAGGACAAGGTGAACGTCTCGCAAAGAGAGAACTACAAGTACTTCGCGGACGCTGGCGAAGGGGGAGTGGGACTGCTAACCAGTTCTACGGTCCTCGAATTCGCGATGCATCCACTCATGAAGAATATCTCTCTCGCCACCTCCGTCGCGAACTTATCTATCTGCCTACCATGACGTTCCAAATGACCCCCATTTCCACGGGGAACATCAGACTATTCGAGGAGCTTCCCATTGTGCTGCTATTTTTCTATCTCTCATCAATCGCGCGATATAGGCCAGACTTCCTATATCGAATACGTGACTCTAGAGAGTGGTGCATTCTCCAGGCCGCGCGGCGGCATTGCTTATTTCAGTTTCTCGTACTGTTCTGGTCATTCGTCAATCAGAAGACGCTATTAGTAGACACGCCGGGGCCGTCGTTGAGCCAATAGCGACCGCGATGGCCGCCCGGCCAGCTCTTTTTGCCTGTGGGCCTATTAGCGCTCCGCTGACAGCCGTGAGAACGCGGCCGTGAATCCTCGCAGCGAGAACTTCATCACATGGGACCCGTCCGACCGAGCGTCAATCCACCGAAAGAGGATCGTGCTACCTGACTTGCAACCGTCAACAAGCGCCGCCAGTTCGGTCTCTTCACGCAGAAAGAACCCAGAGCGGATCATTCTCCGCCACCTCGACGAAGAGATATGCGGCTCGCGATCAATGCGAAACTCGACCTGGATCGGCCCTTCATTGCTCCCCGTCCCGGTCGCTGGGACAATTACGAACTGCAACGCGCCCCCCTCGTACCAGACCGAAAGCGCATCCTGGGTCTCGTCAGGACGGGTACAGGTGGTCATGATCACGGATACCGTCGTCTTGTCGGTAAAGGGGTCTGTTTCGCTTAGGATCGACCAATCACCGATTTTCGTCTGCTCCAGAGCTTGCGCGCTACCCACGACTAGCAAAACGGCAGCAAAGCAGCCGAGACTCAGGTCTCGAACAATGTGACTCATGGCTGCTCCCTGCGGGTGTACCATCGGCAACGAGCTACGCCCTGTAGACGCCTCTCCCCGCCCTCTTGATCTTCCCGCTAGTAGAAATCGTCCGCCTCAGCACATTGGCGAAGTCATTGGCCTTGGTCTTGATCAGCTTCTTCTTCTGGATGGTCGCGAGCACTTCCTGGAACGCCATCTTGCCGCCGTTAGCTTTGATCACGTCGATGACGACAGACTCGATGGTGGGCGCGGTCTTGGCCGTGGCGTGCTTCGTGGCCGCCCCTGTCGCCTTCTTGGACCTACCCTTGGCCCCAACTGCCTTCTTCGGCCTGCCGCGCTTAGGGGCGGTCGTGGTGGCTTTGGCGGCAGCCGCCTTCACCGGTCGTTTAGGTGTCAGCTTTCGCCCCATAGTATGCCACAGTTTCGCGTCATAGGGAGCCAGGCGTTTTCGCCCGATAGGGAGCCACCGGTTTTCGCGCGATAGGGAGCCACCCTGTCGCCGGACCCGGGAGCACCCCGCCGGCACCCCGCCACCCCCAACCAGGGACCCTGGACGCGCGTGTTCAGGCGGGGTTGCAGCCACTTCGCCACTGTTCCTGCCCGCCACAGCCGGTACCTTCCGGGCTAACCCTTTGCCCGGGAGGACGGCATGGCCGGAAGGACCCTTATGGTGTTGGACGTCAGAGAGTTGCTGCGCCGCCTGCGGGCCGGTCAGACCGACCGGGCCATCAGGCGCGCCACCGGCACGGCCCGCAAGACCGCCAAGCGCTACCGCGAGATAGCCCAGCAGCAGGGCTGGCTCACAGACGGCCCCTTGCCCGACCTTGCAACACTGGAGGCGGCCCTGCAGCAGTTGGCTCCGCCCTGCCCGCTGCCCAGCCAGCCGTTCAAAGCCGCCCCGTTCCAGGACGTGATCTGCAAGCTCCGCCTGCAGGGCGTCGAGATGAAGGCCATCCACCAGCGCCTGCAAGACGACCACGGCTACACCGGCAGCTACAGTGCCCTGTGGCGCTTCGTCCGCCGGCTCGAGCCCATCTTGCGGACCGCCTTCGTCCGCCTGGAGACCCCGCCAGGGCAGCAGGCCCAGGTCGACTTCACCGCCGCCGGCATGAAGATCGATCCGCAGACCGGCAAGCTGCGCAAGGCCTGGTGCTTCGTCATGACCCTCAGCTGCAGCCGCCACCAGTTCGCCTGCCTGGTCTTCGACCAGAAGATCGAGACCTGGCTGCGCTGCCATCGGTGGGCGTTCGAGCACTTTGGCGGCGTGCCCAGGCAGCTCGTCATCGACAACCTCAAGGCGGCCATCACCAAGGCCGCCCTGTACGATCCGGTCGTCCAGCGCAGCTACCGTGAGTGCGCCGAGCACTATGGGTTCCTGATCAGCCCCTGCCGCCCCCGCACCCCCGAGCACAAGGGCAAGGTCGAGTCCGGCTGCCGCTACGTGGCCCGCAACTTCCTGGCCGGCCGCCAGCCCGAGACCATTACCGCCGCCAACGAGGCCCTCCTGCGCTGGGTCATGGAGATCGCCGGCCGGCGCACCCACGGCACCACCCGCCAGCGGCCCCTGGACGTGTTCGGGCAGGTCGAGCAGGCCGCCCTGCTGCCCCTGCCCGCCACGGCCTACGACCTGGGCGTCTGGCGCCAGTGCAAACTCCACCCGGACTGCCACGTCGTGGTCGACGGCGCCTACTACTCGGCACCACACCGCCTGATCGGCAAGTCGCTGTGGGTCCGCAACAACGGCGCCTGTGTCCAGATCTTCCACGACCACCAGCGCCTAGCCACCCACGAGTGGGGCACACCCGGCACCCGCCGCACCTGCCTGGACCACTACCCGCCGGACAAGGCCGCCTACCTGATGGCCACCCCGCGGTTCTGCCGCGACCGCGCCGCCCGCATCGGCCCGGCCTGCGCCGCCCTGGTCGGCCAACTGCTCAGCGAACGGCCGCTGGATCGCCTGCGCGCCGTCCAGGCCGTGATCCGGCTGGCCGACAAGTTCGGCGACCAGCGCCTGGAGCGGGCCTGCGCCCGGGCCCTGTACTTTGGCGAGACCTCGCCGCGCACCCTGCGCCGCATCCTCGATTACGGCCTGGAGCACGAGCCCTTGCCCGGCCTGCCCCAGCCCGTGTCTCAGATATCGTTCACGTTCGCGCGCCCAGGGTCGGAGATCTTCCCCGTCAACGGAGGTCACGACCATGGATAACAAGTCCCAGCTGATCCCCAAGCTCAAGAGTCTGCGCCTGTCCGGCGTCCTGGAGACCCTCGAGGTCCGCAACCGCCAGGCGTTGGACGAGAAGCTCGCCTACGTCGAGTTCCTCGAACGACTGCTCGAGGACGAGATCGAACGCCGCGCCCACAAGCAGCTGGTCATGCGGCTGCGCCGGGCGGCGTTCACCGGCGAGAAGACCCTCGAGGGGTTCGACTGGTCGTTCAACCCCAACCTCAACCGCCGCCAGATCCAGGACCTGGCCACCTGCCAGTGGATCGAGCGCAAGGAGGTCGTCCTGATCGTCGGACCCAGCGGCGTCGGCAAGAGCCATCTGGCCCAGGCCCTCGGGCATGAGGCCTGCCGCCGCGGCTGCCAGGTCCTGTTCACCAGCGTCGTCAAGATGCTCGGCCACCTGCACGGAGGCCGGGCCGACGGCACCCGCGAACGCCGCCTGGCCACGTTCCTGCGCCCGGACCTCTTGATCCTCGACGACTACGGACTGACCCCGCTGCGGGGCCACGAGCCGGAGGACTTCTATGAGATCATCAACGAGCGCTACGAACGCGGCTCCCTGCTGGTGACCAGCAACCGGGACTATGCCGAGTGGCCGGCGGCGTTCGCCGACAACCCGCTGTTGGCCTCGGCCGCCTTAGACCGCCTGGCACACCGGGCACATCTGATCACCATCACCGGAGCCAGCTACAGGGCGTACCAACGCCCGGCGGCCATGCTCCAGACGATCGACTAGCGAACCTTAAACAAATGGGCAGGAGCAGAGGCGAAACGGAAGGCGAAAATGGCTACCTATAGCGCGAAAACCGGTGGCTACCTTCAGGCGAGAATTGACATTAGGGGAAGTCTTGGCGGTCTTCTTCCGGGCGACCTTCTTCCGGCCGGCCTTCTTCCCGGTGGCCGCCGCCGCGGGAACATTACCCCCTAATAGACCCGCCAACTCCTTCTCGACCTTGGCCAGGTCCCTTGCCAGTGCTTCCCGCTGCACCGTCAGCTCGTCTATCTTCGTCTTCGCGGCCAGCATAGCCTTGAGCTGGGAGACGGTGAAGTCGGCGGGATTCGCGGTGCGCTTGGGCATAGTGCCTCCGGTTGGGTCAGCGAACGACATTCAACACACACCATCCCTAAACGATTCCAGGCCTCGCCGCAACGCTCTACTAACGAACGATGCAGGAGAGTTTCCCGAATACCGCGTGCCCACAGGCCCCCCCCAACACAGAACGGGAATTACGAGTCCCGTAAGGTCTTGTTTCTCGCGAATTGCCATTCAGAAAGTACTCGTATCCTGTACGGGGCCCGTGTAAACTATTTTCGCGGTGTTGCTGCATGTCGTGGCTCTCGTGTGCGCCATTCGCTGTTGTGTACTTGGCCTAGATTGCTCGGCTTCTGGGCGCTGAGATGTCCAGGTGTCGTGCCCACCCGGGCGTTCA
The DNA here is from genome assembly GCA_963848505.1 of Candidatus Krumholzibacteriia bacterium. Taxonomy (GTDB): domain Bacteria; phylum Krumholzibacteriota; class Krumholzibacteriia; order LZORAL124-64-63; family LZORAL124-64-63; genus JACZKN01. The sequence goes on from CAWKEB010000001.1 coordinate 428,567, forward strand.
TCGCCTACGAGACACGGATTGCCGGAACAGTCCCGCACACTGTAGATAATGCCTACGCACCTCCTTCATTTGGAGTGGGGGGCCCTTAGTGGAATTTGTCGTCATTTGGCTGCTCTTTGGAGCCATCTGTGCAGCAATTGCTAGCGGCAAGGGCCGTAGTGGGTGCGGTTGGTTCATTCTCGGTATCGTCCTTGGCCCGTTTGCCCTGATCTTCGTCCTTGTCGCTCCGAAGATACGAGAGAAAGTGGAGTCGCGGCAGATTGCCGAAGGCGACATGAAGAAGTGCCCACACTGTGCGGAGATGATTAAGGTCGAAGCTATCAAGTGTCGCTATTGCGGGGAAGCAGTTTAGCAAACCACCGCATCGAACAAAGGAACGTACGATTCTGCCTGTCAGGAGGGAACGCACATGACTCGATACTTGCCCGCCTTAGCTCTGAGTCTGATACTCGGTTGCTTCTCCGTCTCCCTTGGCGCCGAATACGAAATCGTTCGCAACAATGACGGGCCTTTCGCCTTTTCGATCTCCGGCGTCAAGTTGAATGAAGGCTCTACTCTCTTGAGAGAAAGCATCTTGTTCAATGACCCTTCATGTCCTGTGCAACTCGTTTCGCACTCTACTGGCTTCTCCTACAAAGACAGGGGGTTTCGGTATACAGGCACCACTGCGCTAGAGGTCACCGCACCTGCTAGCGCAGTGGAGGTTCGCACGTCGCTATTCGATGTTTTCGGACAGCATATGTCCAACCTGTCTAATTCCGAACCGAGGGATTTCGCCGCCGGAACCATCGAACTCAATGGAGAGTGGCGCGCTAGTGACAATGATGTATCCGAACTACTGACATCGGTAACTTATATTGCGCGAGTTCGCCTTGCCGATGGTCGTCAGTGGATTTGGAGTCGTGACAATCTCGGCATCGCGCTCAAGTCGCTAGACTTGGAAAACGCAATTGACGATGAAAACTAGGCGCTGCACACAACAAATGAAGTTGGTTTTCGAGGAGACCTTGAGGCTCATGCGTACCTCGATAGCGGCTGCGATAGTCGCGATTTTGTTCATCTCGGCTTGTGCCGGTTTTCCGGGCCCTGAAAGCGGCCCCAAAGTTGTCGTCGACGACTTGGAACACGCAGACTGGTTTTACGCAAACGCCAAGCCGGGTATTGCTACCGAAGACGACTTGCAATTCCACATGTCACCTGCGCGACTCTGGCTTGAGGACAATGAAAACGGAAAAACCTGGCATCATAGTGCTGGCTATAGACTTGAATCGGAAAGCCAGTCGACGCTTGGTACCATCCGCACGTATTTCATAGTCATTCCCGAGTATGACTACACGCGCTACGTAGGCACATCTGATCGCGTGCTCTATTCTGCCACTTTCGTCGACGGCGTCCTCAACTCTATGACGCGTCTAGATCTTGACTAGCCTGAGCTTGATTGCCGGATTTTCATTGGGAGTACGGATTAGTCATCTTGGAAGATTTGCGCGCCTGCCCTGAAGGAATCCGTTGGGGCTGACCACCACCTTGAGCCGGCATCCTGAGGACTCATTGACACGACGTGGTTCGGTACCCGCCGGGGCGCACGCCACCCCGCAGCTCGAATTCGCCACCCCTAAGAGACCAGCTCGACGACCGGATGGGCACTGGGGCGCTGGCAACCGGCGAGTCTGAGCACCGCACGAAAACACAGACTCAGACTGGTTCAGACAAAAACCGGCGGGCGTTCTGTTAACCGCTGGGGATTCAGACGAGCGCACCTTAGCCGGCCCACCCGCCCAAAACCCTTTGCCCCAACGTCTTATAGGGACGAAAAAAGCAGGCGCCATGCACCTGCCCTCTTTTCCACATTTGAAAAACTTGGCTCCCCAAGTGGGACGATAAAGTGGAAAACGTGCTCAGACGGGGTCGCGGCCGCAATCGCCTATGAGATAGTCGGTTAGCCTTGGCCCTCAGCGAGATAGCCTCCCAGGGCCCGCCGGAAAGCTCAGACTGGCCCGTGGAACCTGCCTCGCCCCACCCCCACCCCACCCAACCGCCGCCTGGGCAGAGGGCCATGAGGCCGCTGACGAATCCGTCTCCGACGCTTCCGAACACGTCCCAATCGCTGGGCATAAATGTCCGTGACCGAAACACCCTACCAGCAGCACGGTCATCACTTCTGCTTACACACGCCCTTAAAAGACACAGGACACCGCCATCTAATTGACGCGCAACTACCTGTATAGTGCCTTTAAGCCCCCGAAGCTATTCTCCGCGGTCGGTACCGCCGCCGAAATAATGAATACAGGTGCAGCAGGCCACTCTGAATCAAAGAAAAAGCATTCAGTACTGCCAACATTAATTCTGGTATTGTTCGCGCCCCCAGGAACATAGAACGGAATTACGGCGGCAACGCCAGATTCCGGGAACGCGGTGGGGTCGACCGCTACGACAATCCTGGCAAAAGCAAGGGTGTTGTCGTAGAATATACATTCACCCCTATAATCAACGTGCACTATGACATATCCCTCAGGTGCTGTTTCCGCCGTTACCAAGCCACCCTCACCCAATAACCCCTCGATACTGACGAATGACACACCAGAAGAAAACACGATTGGACCCCAGAAACTCCCGAATACGGTGTCGCCGATATCCGGCTCAATTAAAACGTAGATTTCGTATTCCCCTGCATGCGATACCGTCAAGGTATCAGTCAGTACGGCAGCGTCCCACGACAAACCTAACTCCAGATATGCGTGGGCAGGCGACAAACTCCCCGCAATTGCCAGAAGCACTAGCACCCCGCACAACCCGCATGGAGCTCTTCGGTACATTCTTCTCCTCCTAGCGTTTGCGGATGGCCCGCCCCCGATCGCCGACCAGGGGCGGGGCTCATCCTAAACTACTACTTGAGCAGCGCGATCTTGCCCAAGTATACACCAGATGCGGTCTCCACTCTATAGAAATACACCCCACTGGCTGCGCGGCCACCGGCATCCTGGACGCCATTCCATGTCGCAACGACTGACCCCGGCTGTCGGTACTCATCCAATACCTGCGCCACCTTTCGTCCCTTCAAATCATAGACCGCTATACGGACTGCTCCCGCCTTCTCCGCAACGAATGAAATTTCCACCGAAGGATTGAATGGATTCGGTGCAGCTACTACATGCCCGATACTGGGCGCCACATCCGCGTCGTGATCGGTGACTCCTACCCCGCCACTATCGAGCCCTACCTCTCCCGGCCGCCTCACAAACGAGTATCGCAGCCGACCCAATACGCCGTCGGCTGGCCGGAGCGACACACTCCCGGACTTCTGACCGCCAAATACGACGATCGAAAAATTCTGATTTTCGCTTCCAGCGTCCGCCGCTGCTCTTACACCCGCGGACAAATCGATAATGTACTGACCGCCAGCCGATGCTGTAAACTGGTCCGTATAGCGAAGGCCCTGGTCCGTCTCGTACACTACACCTACTTCGCATTCTTCTGAAACGTTCAATTCTGCCACCAGGACAACATACAGAGCCTCCCCTCCACCGAAAACCGGAACACTAAATTCCTCCACAAGAGCCTTATCCCCCGACCCTGAGGCGCTAACTAGGTCGGCCATCAAGTTGTACTCTATTGCGCTTCCCGTCCCGGAACACAAGAGTGCAATCGCCCCGCAAAGGCATCCGGCTAAAGTGTATTTCGACATAGCTTACTCCTTTAGTTACAGTACGCCGGTGTGAAGTTCACCGTACCGGTCGTTCCAAACTTGTCGGTGAACATGCTCGCGCTGGGGTTCGTACTACCATCGTAGCAATTGCAGATCATCGAGAGCGCGTACGTGAGATTCCAGTTGAGAGCATATCTCCGCGCGATCCCCGAGAACACATTCTCGCCACAATCACTGCTGGTTCCGAAATCGCCCCGGCTCACAGGGTCTACGATTATGCCATAGTCGCACCCGGTCACAACCAACTGCCGTCCCACAGGATGGGCGCCATTCACCGACCGTACGCCAGTTCCGGAATCCGCAATCTCTAGACCAGTAAGTGCCGGATCGCTATCATCGCAGTACACTCCCGCGTACGCCGCGCTGCTGATCACCACCTCGCTACCAACTGACGGGCTACCTGCAAGGATTCTCAGTCCGCTGCTCCCCGCCCCATTAATCGAAACGTTGTTTAGCTCGAATGAACTCGAACAGCTCTGCAGTTCCACGCCATGAAGCCCGCAGTTTGTAACATCGAATCCATTCACACCTATGGTCATTCCGCCTGACACCATAACGCCTGTCCCAGAAACGTCGCTTACAATCATACCATCGACCGACGTTCCCGGAGCAAAAAACACACCCAGCAATTCCGCTTGCGTTATCGCGACATCAGGGCCGACTGCCGGGCCATTCGGACCGATCGACCAGGTCACGATACCATACTCGCAGTCGGATATGTCGGTATCTGCTATGGTGGACTGTCCTCCGGACGACATATAGATGCCGGTCGAATATCCCGCCACCGCCAAGCCACCCCCAACCGCTATCTCCACCAATTCATTATCCTGGAGCGAGCTTAACTGTATGCCACACGCAATGCTGTCGCCTAAACAAGTGAAGTTGCCGCCGCTGATGACGACACTATCGCCGTCTCTCAACCCATCCACCAATACTGCGTCGCGCTGCGTCGCGAAGTTGCAATCGACAATGGACAGATTAAGGCCGTGACTACCGATGTCCCACTCCGTCCCTATCCCACTCGTCATGTCGCGAAACACTACATGCTGGAATGATGCGGCAACATCGCCGTAGCGACGGTCGAGTATGACCGGCCCCCAAGTTCGCCCGCTATCAGACCAGCATTCGAACAATACCGGCTGTTGCGCCGTCCCCTGCACCACCAGTTCTCCATAAACACGGAACTCGATCCGCGACTCGTCTTCGCCCGCCTTCAACAAGTCATCTTGAGCGACATTAACAATTGTTCCTGCTGCTATCGTAAGCGTCTTGCCAACAGGAACAACTACATCGCCGCCCAGCCACACCGTTCCCTCCCATGTCGTATCCGCATGCGCAGACGGTACGCTACCATAGTACGTCAGCGCTTTATAAGCATTAACCCGGCCAGAACCCAGAAGGCCTTCATACCCCGTGTTTTGCCCATCCGCGTAGATGTCGTCGACGGACGCTACGAGCTTGTTAATGACGTCATCGCGAGAGAACCCGGGGTATACGGAGCGAATCAAAGCCGCAACACCCGCCACCAGGGGGCCCGACAACGATGTGCCCCTCCACCCCCCAACACCAATGGAATTACCGGCCTGATCAACGTGGGAAGCGACGTAGAGCGGGCCGTAGCGGGCAGAGATATCGACCCAACTGCCATACGATGTCGCCTGACGACCCCATTGGTCCGTAATGTCATACCTGATGTCTTGGGCATCCAGACCCGCCACTATCACAGAAGGCGTCACTCCAGAAAGGACGTGGGGCACATCTGTGTAAGTGTTGCCCGCGCCGTTGACAAACACAGCTCCCGCGTCGACCAATTCTTGAATAATGGGCACAACCGGGGCGAGGAGGCTATTACTAGCCAGCGAGGTGGACAGCACGTCCACCCCCACCGCCTTCATGTATTCCACTCCCCGGATAAGCGCCTTGACGTCAAGTGCCAGAATGCCATTATCGGAAATATAGATTGCGCGCACGGGTACGATCTTAACGCCGGGCGCAACACCCATCATCGTACCTTGTTGGACAGTTGTCGCTAGAAGACTAGCACATGGCGTGCCATGCACAAACGTGCCCCGGACATCATTATCCGGAACGGTGGCATCGTCATATATCCCCGACTGCGAAGGGAGATCGACAAAGTCGTAACCACGCACATCGTCCACGCATCCATTTTCGTCGTCGTCGCCGACCATATCGTTCGTCCAGCCTTCGTCGTCAATAAAGACATCCGGCCAGGTTTCATTGTTGCTCACGCCGTCGCCCACCCGATAGACATTTCCGCCAAGCGACAGGACCGTTGACCAGTCAGTAAAGTAGTAACCGGGAAAGAGCTCGTACGGCTCCGTGGTAATGGTTGTTGCAGAATTGGAGACGATTCTCGCCTTTACGCTACTTACTTCGCCACCGTAGCCATAGAGCCACAAGCCTACCAGGCTGCCAAAGTTTGCGTTACTGTCCGTAATCGTCAGCCCGTTAACCCCAGTCGCAACGCCAACAACTACTTCGCTCTCCGTGTCATTTCGGTAGTCGAACCCCTTGCGGTCCTCGTCAATCAATCCATCGCCGTCGTCGTCAACAAACGCCACGCCCGGTCGGCCATCTGAGTTTGCGTCTCCAGGAAACTCTCCAGAGTTCCGGTAGAATACTCCGCTCTGATAGAAATTGAAGAGTGAATCCTGGTACGACACAGCGTAAGCCGGTCCGGTACCACCCAGGTCGGCGTGCGGCCACGCAAACCCCGTATCGATCATGCCTACGAGTACGGCGTTCGCGCCAGTTGACACGCCCCACGCCTGCGGCATATCCATGTCATGGTCTTTGCTGTATGGGCTTACAGAAGTACACCAATCACCATCGAGCTCCGATTCGCCAGCGAGCGTGTAATGGAGGCTTCGCTGCGCGTCGCAGAATCTGACCTTGTTTGCGGGGGGAAACCAGGACTTTGCCTGTTCGCCCAGTAACTCAATTGGGATGTGCGATCGCATTGCATATACAACATTGGGATCGGATTGCAGGGCCTGCAGTACAGCGTCACAATTGACCGTGTCATCTATAACGATCTCATATGGGCCACGCAATTTCGGGTCTATGGCAGATACCTGAAGGACAGGGCGTACCGCTCGCGCCCCGTGAATTCCGGACAACTGATATACCGTTTTATCTATCCTTGTAAGGCTAATTAGACCGGCGTCGGTGTGAGGAACCTCGGTTGTCGCTGATTCGGTTAGTTTGACGACAATTTCCGTGCCTGATACGGATGATGCCGCAATTAACATAGCGACGACCGTCGAAATCATTCCCCTAGCAATTGATTCAAGATTTTGTTTCACGTCGGCTCCTTTCGGTCTTCCATTCAGGTATACTGCGTAACTACGACTTCCGGCCTCTCGCTACGCACGGACATTTTTATGCGCTCCCCGCCAGCTTGCTTTCATAGTCTGTCGTCTACAACTACGCGCTAAACGGTGTCAGACCGAACAGACCTTTGGCCACAGGCTATATCCAAGTGCCCTTCCGGATAGACTGCGGAGTCAAAAAGGGCCCAGAGCTTTCGAGTCAGTCCCGGTAGCGTCCGAATCCGCACGTATGTCAAGTTCTCATCCATTTTGCTGTTCCCGCCTAGCGCCGTGGCGCCATCGGAGCCCAGAGGGGCATTGCTCTATCCTATGCCGGCGCGGCTAGGTCCCTACTGGCTCGAATCCACCTGCCGGAACTGATGGGCGTACCGACGGCCACTGCACTCGGCCGTCCGATCCGCCGGCCCCCGCGCCCTTGGCAGACGCGCCATCCTGGCGCCGAGCTCGCAATGCGCACGACCGCAACGGGCAAACTGCTGCGTCTTGCTAAGTGACAGTCATGCTTTGTATTCGGAATTTGCAATCGTCACCCCGCAGCGTGTAGTGCCGTCAGATCAGACTCAGGCGTACTATCGGATCTAGAAAACGACGGTCGCTTTCTAATGCTCCTTGTGCCCTACGGTCCAATCTCACAACCACCGGCGGGACGGTTCGGTGAGGAGCATGAGAATACGTGATCGATATGGGCCGCGTCAACTGCCAGCTGAGGAAGTTTTGTAAATTGTTGATGACGGTGTCGTGCTAGCTCTGGTGATATCCGTCACGACTGATCGCGCTCGCGCTCACCGCCGCTTCGCGGTCGATTAGGGGGCTGAAATGGGTGTTACGGTGCGATTCCGCTCACTCCACAGTCGTCATTAACGCGATCTCTCCCTTGCGATATGATTCGCCTACATGACAGATGGGCCGCGGGGCGTGTCGCATTACGAGTTCGCGTCTCTACAGGAGTCGATCGGTCGGCATACACATTGCGGTGCATGACGGCAGACGCGGCAAGCACCACGAGCGGCAGATCATCCATGCGACACCCAATGGACCGTTGCCCCGGCCCGCTCCCACCTGCTACAATCGAGTCCTCCTTGGGGCCATACCCTCCATCCCCCGGCCCCCGGGACGCCGGTCGTCGTTGCGAAGCGAGGGCCGGCTTTTCAATAGGCGCGAGCCAGATTGCGCGCTCCTATCCCCTATCAGATGTACCCCACCACCCCAAACCGCCGCCTAAACGCCCCGTAGAGATGGTCAAACGCGTGGGCGTAGCGGTAGAAGTCCTGCGCGCCGGTCTCGGTCCAACGGTACTTGAGGTCGCCGCTGGTGAGGTCGCGGACTCTGCTGGGGGCCTTGACCTGAGCGTAGAACTCGCCGTTGTCGATGGTCGATGCGTGTGCGGGCAACCACCACCGGCCTTCTCTGATCTCGTCGTAGGCGGAGTTGAGCAGGAACGTGCGGTCGACGGTCACCGTGCCGGTCCACTTCGGCCAGTCGGGCTTGGACGCCCCGTCATTTAGGAGGTCAGCGATGTACACGTGGCCGTGGTGCGGTTCCTTGCGCCAGCGCTGGACCAGATGGGGTTCGGGCTATATGGCGATAGCACTATCGTCGAGCATGGTCGCAAGTTCTGCTACAAGGCGTGTGTCTCGCCAACCGGACCGGTGACGACTGTAAATTGTGGCTCGCCACTCCTACCACCGATATTGGCGCGTGCCGAGTTCGTCATTTCTTAGATTGAGAAATATCCCCACCACTCCTGAGTACATTCGCCCGGACTCCCCGAGTGGCCCCATTGTGAACAGACGGGCAAGGGCCCGCGCAAACCGCTCAATTGTCGGCAGCAGGACGGAGTTAACCTCTCCGTACAAGCTCTGTGAACTCCTCATCCGCAATTGCTTCAAGGTCATGCCATTGGCTACAAGTAGATCCAATTCAAGCTTCTGCCATCGATCTTGCGGAGAACTGCCTTCGCGGTTCTTCCCCCGGGCAACGTCCAGGTAGAAGTACCGGCCGCCGCTACCAAACGACGTGAGGATATCAACTAGGACTCCCAGAGTCGCGTCAGATTCAAGAAATGTCTGATCGTCGGCCAACGCGGGTGCGAGTGGCGGATTCTGCGCCTTGTAGCACCGCGCGATGACTGATCCCAACAGGACTCGTATCGAGTGCCCGCTCCGATCTATCGGAATATCAGGACGCTCCGGCCCAACATCCCCGCACCCTTCTTTCCACTTCAGCAACAGAATTGTCTTCAGTAGCCTCTCAAATCCAGTTGAGAGAAGAAGAATCGGCGCGTGATAGAAGTCGTTGACACCATCAATCCTCTGGATGCCTGCCAGTCCAGCCTCGATCAACCGAACGGCGTCGTAGATCTCCGCGCCCAGCAGGACCGCTTGTCGGGTATCGAATTCTCGACTCGGAATCTCGGAGCCCACGTTGTACTTATCCCCTTCGTGTGATGAGGTTCATTCCTCTACGTCGATGAGATAGATGTCGCCGATTCCAGCGCCCTCTAGCACTTTCGCTGCTTTTCGCGCGCGGTCCCGCAATTGCACCAATGCCGACTGGCCCGCAGGAGCCACATACCGCTCCTCTACCTTTACCGCACAGTCCGGCATAACCGCCCGCCAAGGTGCCGCCACATCGTCCCGCTCGAAGGTGATCAGTCCGCGAGCCGAAAACACCCCTCCGAGGAAATAGCCCCCCAACTCGACTGCGGCCATGAATATCGCGGCAGCCTTCCCCTCCTTTGGCCGATCATGTCCACGGATTTCGAACCCATACCGGACACCGGAGGTCGGCTCTCTCAGAAGGGTCAGCGCACCGGCTACTCCCCGAGCGACAAGGTCGATTTCCGCCAACGTGACCTTGGTTGCCGTTGTGCATCCCAGCTTCTCGAATAGATCAGCGCACTCGCGAACTGCGCTTAACAGCGGGAGCACACCTAGGTCGAGATTTGCCGACCCGATCTGGTGCTCCTCGATATGAATCGAATTTTCTGGCGACTGGAGCTCGAACTGCATCCCGTCTTCTTCCCTATCCGCCATCATCTGCAGGACAGCTGCGGCCCGGGTCAGCGCGTCCAGCGGCACGGGTTCTTCATATGGAGGCAATTCAGCACTGATCCTGATTTTCCGCCGGCATGGATCGATGATGATCGCTAAGTAGCTTCCCTTGATTTTTACAGATCGAAAATCCGGTGGAAGAAACGGAAACGCTGCCACCGCCGAATACACCTCGCATTCATCATGTACGATTCGTGATTGGTCTCGATTGGTGATTCTTATCGAAGCTTTGATCGGCGACGGTCGAACACCGAATTTCGCCTTAGCCACCTCCCACGGAGCTCCTATCGGCAGTTCTATTCCGAATCTCCGCTCTGCCATCGTAAACCCTTGTACCTCGACGAACTCCTTCTCCCCCATGGCATGCCTAGCGAGGTCCTCGAAAAGTGCACGGTCAGAAGCACCGGCGATGGTGAACTTGCCGGCATGCCGCATAGCATCATAGCCGACGGTCTGAATCAGTTCGATCTTCCGGAGAACATAGTCCTGAGAGTTCGCACCGATTCTCCGGGACATGGCATCATGAAGTGCCTCTCCGCTGCACTCCGCGAGGAGGTGTTCGGGAGCCCATTGCAGCGACATCGTCATCTTCCGTCCGATTGTCTTCCCGGCCGCGACAGTTTCGCGTTGCCGCCTTAGAGTGGCGGCAATTAGATCCTCCCACACATGGACCAAATATGCTCGCTGTGGTTCCTGCTTGCCTTCGTATTCGAGTACCAGGAAAAATGCCGGCATTAGGGTATGTGCTAGCTTCAGCCAATTATCCAGCCGAACGGGCATCTTCCTTAATTCCGTATCGGTAGCTTTGACCTGGACAAGGCACTTAGCCAAATCGGCACTTGAGTCGGATATTGCCACTGAGTTCAAATAGAGTTCGAGCAGCAGATCCCATCCGTGCAGGTCCTCGCCCGGCCTCGTCGGATTCATCCCGGCTGCTGTTGCCCAGTCGCTGGCGCGGTGTTGGGCCTGTCTTCCAATTCGCTTTGCCCGTTCCTTCAATTTGCTCTCCTCGACAAGCATCTACCGCAAGCGTGATCGCGGTTTCGGCATGGCAATGGCCGAGCCTAACAATACAGATATCACTCTGTCACTCGGTTATTGGAACGCCTCTTGAACTTTTAAACCTCATGCCCCCCGCCCCCTCCCCACCTGCTGAGCCAAGATCGCAGATGTATGCCGCTGCGCTTGCGCATGGTCCCCGGGGTATTCGGCAGTTTCGGCCGCCCGCTTCAGGCGGTAGTCGACCGCCGCGAAGGTGATTCGACAGTTTGCGCGGGTTCCGGCGCTGAACAACGGCGCGCCAGACTCCTGTTTGCCGGCCAGCATCACCTTCGAGGAGAAGACTAGGGCCGCGCGTCGGTTTGCGATCGGCACGTGGCATTTCTTCTGCCCCCTTCCCTTCGACCGTTAGGACGACACCGGCGTGCCGGGCCGCCACATCCTCGAGGCTCAGCCTGTACGCTTCTCTGGCCCGCAGCCCTCCGACGCCCAGGCACACGATCGAAGCTGCGTCCCGCCAGCCCGTGGCCATCCGCCAGTCTGGTGTTGCGATTGGCCGGCTATGCCCAAGCTGGCATGCCGGGGCGCGTTCCGCTCCATGGAGCGGACGCCCGTGGCGAGGTCACGTCCGGGTCGCCGTAGCGCAGGGCGATCAATAGGAGTGGCCTCGTCACCGTCGCCCACTAGTGGGAATCCGAGACCGGCGAACCCCCCATACCGTTGATCATATATAGGTTACGGAGTTCTTAATCGGGTAGGTGCAGCAGGATCTCCTGCGGCTTGGCAACTCTGACCTGATATGCTATCTTCGCGGAACAAAATCCCCTACGGGGAACAATTTGGAGGTTGACTTTTTTGGGAACTTTCCGATAATGAGACTAGTTGGGAGAGATATTCTTGAGGCATTTCGCCGAAAGCACGCGGACGCTGCAGGGCAGCTCGATTCCTGGCAAGAGGAGGCCAAAGATGCACGCTGGTCTTCCCCTCACGATGTTCAGCGAGCCTACCCAAGAGCCAGCATCCTCAAGGACTCGCGCTGCGTATTCAATATATGCGGCAATCGCTATCGGTTGATTGTGAAAATCAACTACCCAGCCTGCGTCATTCGCGTTCGTTGGATCGGTACACATGCGGACTACGACCGCATTGACGCGGAGAAGATATAGCTATGAACGTCAAGGTGATAAAGACGCGAGGGCAGTACGTCGAGGCGCTTGAGTGGCTTGACGGCCTGATGGATGCGGCCGAGGGAACGCATGAAGCGGAAGAGCTTGAACTTCTCGCTGTTCTCATTGAGAACTACGAGTCAGAACTATATCCGTCTGCCCTCCCAGACCCGATCGACGCGATTCGGTTCCGAATGGATCAGCGCTCGCTCAAACAGAAAGACCTGGTCCATATTTTTGGCACCGCCGGTCGAACTTCCGAGGTGATGAATCGCAAGCGCCCGCTCAGTTTGAACATGATGCGTGCCTTGCATAGTGAACTCGGAATACCGGCCGAAGTATTCTTGCAAGACCCCGGGAAGTCTCTTCCCGATGATGCCACCGATCTCGAATGGGCGCGATTCCCAGTGTGGGAATTGGCGAAGCGCGGTTGGCTGCCACCCATTCCCTCGGCGGCCAAGGCCAAGGAACTCGCCGAAGATTTCATGCGGCCATTCCTAGAGCCCCTATTCAAGCATGGTCTCGCCGATTTGCGGTGCAGGATCGGCGAAGCAAACCTCGACAGGTCGTCCGCCTCCTATTCGCTTCTAGCGTGGATCGCTCGAGTGGTGGCCCTCGGAGCAGCGAATACTCGGACCAAATTTGTTCCTGGTTCAATTGACGCCGCATTCATGTCTCATCTCGTTCAATTGAGCCAGTACGACGACGGACCACTGCTTGCTCAGAACTTCCTTGGCCAGCACGGCATACAGTTTGTCGTTGAGCGCCATTTACCGAGGACTCACCTGGATGGCGCCGTCCTACTGCTCAGCAGCGGCAACCCAATCATAGCGTTGACGATCCGCCACGATCGGCTTGACCATTTTTGGTTTACACTTTTCCACGAACTGGGTCATATCGCCCTGCATCTCGGTGAGACCAACCGGATCGTTGACGAGGAAATCGACGTTTCTGAGGTCAACCTAGACACAATCGAAGGTCAGGCGAATCGGTTTGCTCAAGACTCAATAATCCCGCCGGAACAGTGGATTGCGTCCGGGCTAAGCATCAACCCGCGAAGAGGAGAGGTTGCCTCGCTCGCGAAGCGATTGTTTATTCATCCGGCATTGGTTGCGGGAAGAGTCCGCAAGGAAACGGGGAACTACCGTATCTTCGATGATTTGCTCGGCCGCGGGCTGCTCAGAGACATGTTTCACTGCGGATAGTGCCTTCAGGAAGGACGGTCCCGAGAATTCCGCACCTGCCCAGCATTAGGCTGAGCGTGGTGAGCTTAGATTCTTCTACCTGTGATCAACCGGAGGAGCCACGATGTTTGATCTCACCCTGCGCCGAGTCATCTATCGCTGCACGGTCACAGATGACGACGGCACCTACGATCTGATCGTCACACGCGAGCGGAACGGCAGCGGCGTGTTTCTGCTCGACCTCGACAAGCCTCCAGTCTTGGACGCCTGGTTTTTCTGCCCGCGTGAAGCGGTCGATCATGTCCTGGGTCATCGTATTGCCCACCGGCCCCAGCCCGGCGTCGATCTCCGTTGGCCCGACTCGTCAGCCAAGAGTAAAGACGAGCTCAAGCGAGTTGTCTATGAGCGCGAATTGCGAGGCGAGCGAACGCTTGTCGTTACACGAGAGATAAATGGGTACCTTTTAAGCCTCTTCGCCAAGGCCGACAATAGAGTCTTGGTATACGGACTACATCCGGACCCAACATCGGCAATCGACGACCTTGTAAAGCGGACCCGACATATCTACTGAGGCCGCTGTGTACCTACTAGCCGCGCTGGTTGCCGACGTCGACCACCTGGGCAGCGCTGCTGTACCTTATGTACCTCCTCGGAAGAAACGCCTTAAGCGCTCGCCTCGGTCATACGTACCCATCGACAGCGTGTAGTCGGCCAGCAGATCGTCGTACCCGTCGCCGCACACGCACGCCGGCTCGACGTACGCCGCCGCCTTCCGCCCAGCCAGGAGGTCGAACGCGTGGGCATGCCGGAAGTGGTCCTGGCGGCCGGTTTCGAGCCATCGGTACCGGAGCTCCGGTGAGGCCAGGTCCCTCACTCGGGTCGTCGCCTTCATCTGGGCATAGAACTCCCCGTTCTCGATCTCCTGGGCCGCGGGGGGCAGCCACCACTTACGGTCCCTGATCTCCTCGAACGCCGCGTTCAGGGCGAACGTCCGGTCGACGGTCACGCGCGTGGCGTCGTCGTCCCACCGGGCGTCGCTCACCCCGTCGTTCGTATAGGACACCTGGTAGACGGTCGCCGAGTGCGGGGCCTGGGCCCAGGCCTGCACGAGGTGGGGCTCGGCGTGGGGGGCGATCAGGCAGGTGCGGACGTGGTATCGGTCCAATAGGGGGTCAAGTTCGGCCCACTCGCGGACCCGGCCGATGAACAGAGCCCGGCGGACCTGGTCGGCGGCGCCCCGGCTGGGGGCCAGGGAGACCGCGACGTAGAGCCCGGACGTCCCCAGCGAGACGCCCATGCTGCTCCTGCCCCCGTCTGGGACTTCGAGCGGGTAGTCCCGGACGCACGCATCCAGCATCGAGTTGGTGACCTTCAGCCGCTCCCGGTCGGTCCCGGACAGCAGCTGGCTGATTGCCGTGTCGAACTCGTCGATGAACGGGAAGTGGAGCATCGCGCACATCAGGGCGTCCGGTCCGTGGTCGTCCTTCTTGACCACCTTGCCCTGTTCGTTCCGGTGGAACCGCAGGAGCTGCCGGACGATCGTGTCGAGGTGCGGGCTCTCGGCGATCCTCATCTTCCCGTGCTCGAAGTACCGGGCCAGGTTCTCGATCCCCTCCTCCTTGTGCTTGCTGAACGCCACGGGCACGACCTCGAATCCGGCGTTGCGGCACTCGAGGTTGCCGTAGGCGCTCTCGGCGTCGCCGTAGACGACGAAATCGCCGACCCGGGCCCGTAGGTCGACCAGGTACTGGACGAGCTCGGCGATCGTCCGGGAGTCGAAGATGCGGGCCTCGGGGATGACGATGTGGTCGCCGGCGCGCTCGGCCAGGACGGCGACGGCAAACCGGCCCCAGTCGATGCCCGACGGCCCGGCGGACGGTGCCAGTCGGCCGGACGATGTCGCTTAGGGGTGTAACTGCCGCCTGGACCTTCTCCGGGTCGTAGATCATCCCCGCGCCTTGGGCCGCTTGCACTCGTGCTCGACCTCCCAGACGTCGGTGCCGCGGTTGAGCATCTTGGCTTTCGAGCACGTTGTCGCGGGACGAGATGGCCCGCCGTGTGCCGGGCCTTGCCGTTGCACCCGTCGAAGTGCTCGCCTGTCTGCTCGCCGTCGGCGTTGTAGTCGGGGACGACGTCGGTCAGGGGGCAGGACTGGCGGCAGTAGGAGAGGGCGTCGGGGTCGCCGGTCGTGCGCCTCCTCGAGGCCCACCTGGCACCTGGCCATGCAGTCGTAGACGTTCCAGCGGTAGCGCGCGAACCCGCGCTCCTGGGCCAGGTCCCAGGCCTCCTGGAAGAACCCGAACGGGACGTGGAACGTCGAGAGCAGGACGATGGTGAAGTTGGGCTCGGACAGCACGCCCTGGACGGCGGCCTGCAGCACGCGGCCGATGCGGGCGTCCTCCTGGCAGCACTCGTCGGCCACGAACCCGGGCGTGTGCTTGCCGCGGGCGGCCTTCTCGCTGGCGGGGACGCAGGACAGGCTCACGCCGTTCTTCAGCTGCGTCAGCGACTGCAGCGGGTCTTTCTCCAGTAGCGCCTCGGCCAGCCCGGGCACGCAGAACCAGAACTGCGTCGTGTACTCGTAGACCCGCTTGGCCTGCTCCCCGGACCCCGCCATGTCGATGAACGACTTGTTGCGGTACACCATCATCAGCCAGATCAGGATGGCGGCGGCCAGCGACCCGCCCCCACCTCGGGGCTTCCACAAGATGGCCTGCTGGACCCGCTCGTAGAACAGGTCGCTCAGGAACTCGAGCATCGGCGGGATCACGACGATCGGGAGCTTGCGGCCGTCTTTTAGGATGAAGAGGTGGTCGCGGATGCAGCAGAGCAGCCGGCGTCCTGCTCGTCGCGGCTGAGGCCCTCCTCCAGGAGATCGGGCAGGCCGAAGTCGGTGGGGTCAGCGCCGAGGCCGACCTTGTCCATCAGCGAATGCGGCGAGGTCAGGACGTGGAGGTCGTCGCCGTCTTCCCCGTGGATGGTCTTGTAGCGGTTGTCAGCCATGTCCATGCCCCTATCGCCTTACTATCGCCCCTAAACGACTGCCCCAACGTCAGATATGCCTTGCTAGGAACCCGCCCCCACGCCTGTATGGACCATGACCAGCAACCACCAGCACGATCGAAGGAGGACCTCATGACGGTTCACAGAAGCGGTCGAGCTGTTCCTGTCGCGACCTCGAGGCCGAACACCGCTCCCACCATACCGTGGCCGCTTACCGGCGCGATTCGACGGTTTTCACACGGTTTGTCGGTGACACTGAACATTACCGACATCACGCCCGCCACGCTCACCGCGCTTCATGGCCTCCCAGAGCGTCCAGGTTGGCCCCTGTGGAACGCAACGGGCCAAGGCCACCATCAACCGCTACCGGGTCAGCCTGAAGGCCCTGTTCGCCTGGGGGGCCGCACGGTGGCTCGTGGACAGGAACCCGACGGCGATCCTCAAATGCCGCCGACACCGAGCCGCCGCCGCCCGACGTGCTCAGCACGACCGAGATCGACCGGCTGCTCGGGTATGATTTCGCCGGGAGCCAGGCCCACCGGGACCGCGCACTGCTCGCGTTCATGCTCTCGACCGGCTGTCGCCTGGGGGAGACGGTCGCGCTCGACTGCCGGGACATCGACTGGGACACGGGACGGGTGACGCTGCGCAACCCCAAGGGCGGCGAACCGGAGACCGTGGCAGCCGGGGAGCCGCTGCTCGGGATGCTGCGACCCCTCGCCGCCAGTGTCCCACCGGGACACGCGCTGTTCCGCACTGGGACAGACCGCCGGCTCTCCACCCGCCAGGTCCAGCGCATCGTCGCCCTGCGTTGTCAGGAGGCGGGAATCTGTAAACGCATGACGCCCCATACGCTTAGGCACACGTTCGCCACGCGGCTGTACAACGCGACCGGCGACTTGAGGCTCGTCCAGGTGGCGCTGCGGCACGCCCACGTGACGACGGCCGAGATCTACGCCCAGGTCGATCCAGCCAGGCTCGCAGCAGCCGTCAGAAGCCCAGAAATGGCCTCGAAAACGCCGTAACCCGTTGTAGGGCATATATCTCCTAGTATGCGACCTTCGCGCGAAAAACCGGGGAATCCGCGGGGCGAAATGGCCACTTCCCGACCCCGGGGAATGAGGCATATCGTCTGATTTCAAGAACATACGGCATCGCCTCGAATCCAGAACCGTGGCCCAATCCCCGGTTTCCGGTTTAGCCCTCCACCACGTACCGAAACGGCGCCTGATTGACCCGATTGGCGAATTCGTCCGCGAACGCCTTCGCCAGCCGCTTGTCCATCCGGCCCGCGTCGATCAGCGCCTTAATCACATCGGCGACAACGAGTTCGAGCACCTGGACGTTGGCGTGCATCAGCGCGCGGACCTCCCGGACCTCGGTCGGCTCGCCGCGCACCAGGCGCTCGCCTTTGATCCCGGAGTCGATCATGGACGCCGCCTCGGCTGCCGTCTTCGGGTCCAGGGACCGGAGGGCCTGGACGCCCTTGGTCTGCATCAACTGGTACTCTTTGAGGTGCCTGCTGTTGGACTCGGATAGGGTCTCGGACACCGCCCGGGTGATCTTCTCCTCGGTCAGCCGCTGGATGTGCTGGCGCTCCTCCTCCCAGCCGTCGGCCCGCCGCCACTCGCCGATGGTCTCGGGGCGTTGGATGCCCAGCCGGTCGGCGATCTGCTGGTCGGTCCCGGCCCCGGTGATCCAGAGGATCTTGGCCTGCAGCTTCACGTCCTGGGGGTAGGCCATCACTCGACCTCCTGGGCCGGAACCCGGATGGCCGTCTGGCCGGTGTAGAGCTCCCAGCGCTTCACGATCACGTCGCAGAACTGGGGCATGCGCTCGACGGCGAAGCAGCGGCGGTCCAGGCGCTCGGCGGCGATCACCTGGGAGCCGGAGCCCGCGAACGTCTCCAGGCAGATGGCGCCGGGACGCGTGTGCTTCAGCATGGGCAGCTCGAACAGGCGGACCGGCTTCTGGGTGGGATGCTGGCCGTCGGTGCAGCGGGCCTTGCCCTCCCAATCGACCTCCCAGCAGTTGGAGTGCTCGTCGGGCACGGGCAGCGCGGCCGGCTTGTGGCCCTGCTGCCAGCCCATCAGGCACGGCTCGGTCCTGTAGTTCCACATGGCGAACCCCAGGACGTGGGTGGGCTTGACCCAGGTGATGGTCTGGTGGTAGCGGATGCCCGTGATCTCCCAGGCGCGCAGGAACGAGGCCGCAGTAGCGCTCGCGTGCCAGCAGTACCAGGCCGCGTCCAGGTCGGTGTGGGGCTTGGCGTTCAGGAACACGCGCTCCAGGAACCCCTCGAACTGCTCCCGGTCGGCGAAGTGATCCCACGCGTCGTGGTCGTGATAGTCGCCGCTCCAGTCCCGGTTCTGGCTACCGGGCTGCCGGCCGCGGTCCTTGTCCCTCTGGTTCTGGGGGTGGGCAGTACCGTCATAGCCAACGCCGTAGGGCGGGTCGGTGGCGTACAGCTGCGCCTTCTGCCCGTCCATCAGCCGCTCGAGGACCGCCGGCTCGCCGCTATCGCCGCAGACGAGCCGGTGGCGGCCCAGGACCCAGAGGTCGCCGGGCTGGGTGATCGGCGTTTCGGGAGCCTCGGGGACCTCGTCCGGATCGGTCGCGCCCTCGTTGGGCGTGAGGTCAGCGAGCAGCGCCCTCGTCTGCTCGGCCAGGTCGTCGAACCGCAGGAGGTCAGCCAGCTCGGGCATGGTGGACTTGATCTCTGCCGATCAGATCGGTGGATGTCTGGCGTGAACTCGCCGGCGATGGCCGGGTTGTTCAGGGCGACGTTGAGAGCCTTCTCCTCGGTCTCGTCCAGGTCGACGACCACGACCTGGGTCTCCGTCTCGCCCATCCCCTGCAGCACCTTCAGTCGCTGGTGGCCGCCGACGACATTGCCGGTGCGGCGGTTCCAGACGATCGGCTCGACCAGGCCGAACCGCTCGACGCTGTTGCGCAGGCCGGCTAGGGCGACCGCGGAAATGGTCCTGGGGTTGTAGGGGGCGGGGTCGAGGTCGGACAGGGTCTTGGTCTCGATCTGCAGGTCGGTAGGCATGACGACGCTCCTTGGGGTAGGACCACTGTGGGGTTCCCAAGGCGCGTCGAAGGTCGATAAAAAGGGGGAATTCCGAGTCGGGTTGTGATCGCGGTGATGATACACTTGATATCCACGCCAATGCAAGTCAGATCGAAAGCCCCACGACAAGGCTCGACAGTCTAAAGCCCACTGCACGGGCTGTCGCTGGGTCGCCCCGACCTTGTGGCGCTCCCCAAGCACCGCCATGCAGTCGCCCGGCACGCCCCGCCCAACAGGATGCTGTGGTTGTCGTTTCCGCGGGGTCGCTGTAGAATCCAGAGGTGGCCTGCCGGATTCTCGATTCACGCATTGGAGTGAATGAGATGCACACGATTCGACTTCTCTATCATATCGCCCCGACGTTCACCTTCACGCGTGAACAGCGCGGTAAACTCAAGACTCTCCTCGACGCCGACTCCGAGAACGCCGACAAGTTTTTAGATGCAATCTGTTCTGATATATGCATTTACAACGGCAAGAGAATAACCATCGCGAAGGGTGGCAAGCCGACCCGGAAGCAACTGCGTAAGAAGATCGAACTAGTTCTGAAGGACGTCCAGAATCTCCGTACACGCATCGAGACACTAGAGTACACATTCGAGCGCAATCTCCTCAACAACTTGATCTATTTTGGCGAACCGAACGATGATCACGGCCACCTCACCAGTCTCCTAGAGTCGCTGGCCTTTATTGAAGAACGACTTCAACTCGCTCTAACCCAAGATCCGCGGGAACTTGAGGACAAAATTGCATCAATAACGGTCGGTCCATTGCTCAAGAACCTAATGCCGGTGCTGAATCTCCACTACCGCCACAAGGCCGTCCGTCAGATCAACCCTACCCGCCGCGTTCCTCGGAAAGAAGAAGAAATCGAGTTGATCCGAGATATCGGCGACAAGTACAAGCAGTTCTTAAGCAAGTACCCTAGTGCAAGCCGTAACGGCAACTTCTCCCGCTTTATCTCGGCCCTGTTTTCGCAACTCGAAATCACCGATGCTGATGCTCCTTCCGTTTATCGCCTTGTCCAGAAAGCCCTCGAATAGGCCTCTCGGCCGACTCAAGAACGTGCCAAGAAATACCGTTCTTGAGGTCAGTTGCTCCGCCCGAAATCTGAGATTCTGAACTCGGCGATGCTTCTGCCGCGTCGTTTGCGTCAGCACAATTGATCACCAGATGGCGCTAGTGGCTTGATTACAGTGGGTTACGCCAGCCATGCGATTCGGCCATCTAGCCATAGGCTCGGCGCAGGAAGTTCGAGGAGCCATCTCGGCTCGCGCGGGATCGGCGAGACGGGCCGACCATAAAGTCGGGAGATCGAATTGTCAATCTTAGATCGCATCAGGCGCAGGAAAGGACTCGGGGGCGAACTCGCCTACGCCGGTCAGCGCGGCTGGGCCCCGCGGGGATCAGGATGTCGATTCGTCTATCTAGCCACCACTGGAACCAACAACACTCGATCCCGGCGTCGCGCTGGATGCTCCCCGGTGCGACGCGAAACCTAAACCGCGCTGCTGCCACACGGATCGCGATCTGGTCGATGGTGCCGAGACTTTTGCGAAAAGTGAGTTCGAATGCGCCTCCATCAAGATCCACCCAGTGCCCATGGAATGCCCACGGCGCCAGGCCCGGTCAAGTCCAACGAGCATGCCAGCATTCGGGATGAAGCACACAGGCTGCTCGAACTCGGGTACATCCCCGTTCCCGCGATCAGCAATGAGAAGCGTCCAGCCATGCCGTGGAAGGGCTTCCAGGATAGCCTGCCTACTCATGAGCAGCTGGACGAGCTCTTCGCCGGGCACCCAGAAGCCGACGGTTTGGGCATTCTGACGACCGGCTTGGTGATTATTGACGAAGACGTGATGGAGGATGGTTCGGCTAACCCATTCCCTAACGATCCAACCGTGGCCCCGTACTTGTCATCCTCGCCGGCCGTCCGAACGCCGAGCGGCGGCATCCACCGCTATTTTCGTGCACCCGCGGGTGTTCGGCTCAAGAACTCAGTCGGGGTCCTGGCCCCCAAAGTCGATATTCGTGCGGAGGGTGGCTTTTTGATGGTTCCCCCGTCGGTACGAATGGGGACGCCGTATACTTGGCTACGTATCCAGCCGCTAGCCGTGCCACTCGCAGAACTCCCGGAACTCCCCGCTTCAATCTTGGCGCGGCTAACGACCGATCCCACCCCTCGGATAGAGGCTGGGCCCAAATCGCTGCTTGATCCCATCTACGAAGGCGAACGCAACGACACGCTCTTTCGACAGGCCTGTCGGTGGCGTCGCGGCGGCCTAATCGAATGTGAGATCCTAGCCCTCTTGCAACTGCACAACGATCTGAGGTGCAGTCCTACACTCCGTGACAATGATTTGGCCGCAATCGCCCGGAGCGTCTCAAGTTACCCGATAAGAGGACAGGAACTGATTGCGCTTGGTCATGTTGATGGGGACGGCAAGCCAATTGGGCTTAAGGTTCTGAGCGCGACCGAATTCAAGCGAATCCCGCCTCCGACCTTTGTTATCGACCGCGTTCTTCCGTCCGGCGTCATCGTGTTGTTTGCCATTCCAGGCTTGGGCAAGAGCTTTCTGTGCCTCGCTTTCGGCTCGTCAATCGCGCGGAATGTACCGCTCTTCGGGAATGCGGCCTTCAAGGTCAATCGGCCGGGGTGGGTGCTCTTCATTCTGCCGGAGGGGGTTGCCTCCTGGGCCGGTCGTGTGCGGTCGTACGACTGTCATCACTTCTATGACGACTCCCCCAACATGCAGTTCATCAACGACGGCATCAATGTCTACGATGACCGCGGCTGGGCGCTGCTTAGGATGACCGTCGATCAGTTGACCGATCAGCGCGGCGAGCCCCCGACGCTCATCATCGTCGACACCCTGGCGTCCGCCACTCCTGGAGCCAACGAGAACGCCATCGAGGACATGGGGCTCGTGATGAGTCGCCTCCAGTCGCTCGTTAAGAGCGGCTCCAACGTCCTGCTGGTACACCACGCCAATAAAGCCGGGGACTACCGGGGCCACTCCGCGATCAAGGGCAGTTGCGACGCGATGCTGCAGCTCACCAAGGATGAGAGCACGGGCATCCTTGAGCTCGTCTCAAATAAGTTGCGTGACGCTGACCGGATCGATCCGTGCGCATTCGAGATCCGAGCGACCAATGACGGGGCGGTTCCCATTGGAACGACCAAGTCCGGTCCGTGGGGGCGCCTCAAGGCCGCTTGGGATCAGCACCCGGGCCTTGAGGCCGCTCTTAGAGCCCATGGCTTCGTGCTGCCCGGGGAAGGCGTTGAACCGGACGCTGAGCAGGGATTCCAGAATGGAGTTACGCCTCGGGCCATCCAGTCCAGCTGGAATGCCAGCTCACCGCCGGACTCCAAAGCCCAAAGAGCGGCTCGTACACGAGCACTGCTTCGCATCGTCCAGGACCTTGCGGCGTGTCGGCTCATCACAGTTGGAAGCGGAACTCTCAAGGGTAAACAAGCCGACGCTCTGGACGCTGTGATTCGGCAGGTCACGCCCCCGTGAGTCACGGAGTCACCCTCCTTAGAGGGGGAGGGTGACCGTGACTCGGATTCACGGGCCATTCACGAGGTATTCACGGATGCGGACACCGCCACAAAGGTCAGCAGGCCAGGGAGATAGTCAACACCATGGTCAGAGATTCACGCCGCATTCACGCGAGATTCCCGAAACGGCAATTCGGGCCATTCACGCACCCTGCGTGAATCCCAGACAGACCCGCATGGAGGAACACCGATGAACCGCGAGAAGCCGAATATCCCGATCACCGACGTGAGGGTCCGCCTGGTCGACAACGGCACCGACGCCCTCGTGGCTTGGGCGTCGTGTGTGGTCTCCGGAGCGATCAAGCTCGACAACATCGCCATCCGCCGAGGATACGACGGCGGTCTGTTCCTCACGTACCCCAACAAGCGCACCGGCCCTGGCGACAAGACCTACCCGTACTTCCACCCGGTATCCGCGGAGGCCGCGGAAGCCGTCCAGAACGCCGTCCTGGCGCGCCTGGCCGCCCTGGCTCGCGCAGCTGAAGCGGGCGCCACGTGGGCCGAGTGACCGCTCCTGACGGCAGCAACGACCGCCTGGTCGCCGTCGCCGCCATCCTCGCGGCCGGCTTTCTCCGCGTGCGCGCCCGCTCCAGTCAATACGCCAACGGATCAGACCATCGGCCTAATCTAACTCCTTGTCCCACATCTAATTGCCTTGCTATCGGTCCGCGCCAGTGGCATAGATGTCATGCGGACACGGCGAGCAACCCGTTCCGCAGAAAGGAGTTAGACATGGCGACGATGATCAAGCCGACCCTCTTCATCCACGACGGCGGTCAGATCGCCTGCCCGGCCCACTTCGGGGCCTACGCGGCGGCCGAACTGCGGCGGTCCCCCGGCTCCCGCCTCCTCCAGACCCCGCTGGGGACCTGGGAGCGGCTGAGCGCCGACGACCTCGATGACCTGGCGGCGATGGGCGTGACGGCGGCGTGCGAGACCTGTGCGGCCCGCGCGCGCTCCACCGGGAGGTCCCACCGATGACCGCCCACGAGATCGCCGAGGCGCTGCGGGCGCTCGCCCTGACGAGCGACAAGCCGCTGACCGAGTACCTCGCCGCCCCGGCCGAGGACGATGTCTGCGTGACCGACGCCGTCAGCTACGCCGAGTCCGGGGTGCTGACCCACGACGCCGGGTTCGTCCTGCGGATGAGCGACAGAACTGAGTTCCAAATCACAGTGGTGAGGAGCCGCTGAAAGGAGACCGATCATGGCGACGAAGAAGGCAACGACCAAGAAGACCCGCGGCGCGAAGAAGACGACCCGGAAGACAGCTCCCAAGCGACCCCGGGCGAAGGCGACGGGCAAGACGGCCGACCGCGACCCCCGGCTGCCCGCGGTGGGCACGGTGCTGACCCGCGAGTTCAAGGGCAAGACGGTCGAGGTGAAGGTCACCGAGGCCGGCTTCGAGTACGAGGACCAGACCTTCAAGTCCATCAGCGCCGTCGCCCGCCGGATCACCGGGTACATGGTGTCGGGGCCCGTCTTCTTCAAGCTCGACAAGCCGGCCGAGGCCGAGTGATGGCCAGCATCGCCGCCCAGGTCGCCGCCCTGCAGACAATGACCGTCGAGCAGCTGCAGGCCCGGTGGAAGGAGGTCTTCGGCGAGGAGACCCGCCAGCGGCACCGGCAGCATCTGATCAAGCGGCTGGCCCGGCAGCTGCAGGACGACGGGCCGCGGCTGACGGCCGAGGAGGAGGCCAAGGTGGACCGCTACCGGGCCATGCTGAAGCAGATGCCGCCCGAGAAGTGGTTCCCCGGGGCGCGGCACAACCGGCCGAAGCGCCCTGCTTCGACCCCTAAGAGACGCTCGCTCAAGCCCGGCTCGGTGCTCACCCGCGTGTGGGGCGGCACGGAAATCGCCGTCACGGTCCGCGAGGACGGCCGCTTCGACCACGCCGGGCGGACCTACCGCTCGCTGAGCGCGGTCGCCAAGGAGGTCACCGGGACGACCTGGAACGGCTGGCGCTTCTTCGGCCTGGCTCCAATAGGAGGAAAGCGATGAGCAACGAGGTCCAGTTCTACCAGACCCGCATGGGCAGGCAGTTCTACGAGGTGACGGTCCCGGAGCTGGTCCGGCAGATCGCCCGCCTCAACGACCTGCTCGCCCTGGCGGTCGAGGCCCGCGTGACCAAGCCCGAGGACAAGACCGATGATCGCGCCCGTCAGGACTAAGACCGTCCGCTGCGCCGCGTACACGCGCAAGAGCACCGAGGAAGGGCTCGAGCAGGACTTCAACACCCTGGACGCCCAGCGGGAGGCCTGCGAGGCGTACGTCACCAGCCAGAAGGCCGAGGGCTGGGTCTGCCTGCCGGACCAGGTACGACGACGGCGGGTTCAGCGGCGGCACCCTCGAGCGCCCGGCCCTGGATCGGCTCCTAAACGACATCGCAGGCCGGTCTGGTCGACTGCGTGGTCGTCTACAAGGTCGACCGCCTGAGCCGGTCCCTGCTCGACTTCTCCCGCCTGGTGGAGGTGTTCGACGCAGCACGGCGTCTCGCTTCGTCTCGGTCACCCAGCCGATCAACACGGCGGACTCGACCGGCCGGCTGATGCTCAACATCCTGCTCAGCTTCGCCCAGTTCGAGCGCGAGACCATCGCCGACCGCACGCGGGACAAGATGTCGGCGGCCCGGCGTCGCGGGAAAGTGGACCGGCGGGATGCCCGTCCTGGGCTACGACATCGCCCCCGACGGCGGCCGGCTCGTGGTCAACGAGGACGAAGCGCCCATGGTCCGGGAGATGTTCTCCCTCTATCAGACCCACCGCTCCCTCTCGAAGGTCGCCGCCGAACTGCAGCGCCGGGGCTGGACGACCAAGTCCTGGACCACGCGGAAGGGGAGCCCACCGCCCGGGCGGGCCGTGGTCGAAGTCGACCCTCGCCCGACACCTCGCCAACGTCACCTACGCCGGGATGGTCAACCACAAGGGACAGATCTACGACGGCGAGCACGACCCCATCGTCCCCAAACGACTGTTCGACGAGGTCCAGGAGATCCTGGCGGGCAACCTGACGGCGGGGCGGCACAAGGCCCGCAATCGGTACGGCGCGCTGCTGCGGGGCCTGGTCCGCTGCCAGGCGTGCGGAACTGCTTACGTGGCAACGGCCGCGCGCAAGGGGAATACGGTATACAGGTACTACACCTGCTCGGGAGCCCAGAAGAACGGCTGGCACACCTGCCCCCGGCCGAGCCTGCCTGCCCAGAAGCTGGAGCAGCTCGTGGTCGACCAGATCCGGGGGATCGGCCAGGACCCCAAGCTGCAGGCCGAGACGCTCCGGCAGGTGAGGCGCACGGCCAAGGAGCAGGACGCGGCGCCCTGGCCGCCGAGGAGAAGTCGCTTAGGAAGAAGCTGGACGCGGCCAAGGCCGAGGAGGCCGGGCTGGTCAAGGCCCTGGGGCGCGGCGACGTGGCCCCTGCCGCCGTCTCCCTGCGCCTGGCCCAGCTGGAGGACGAGGCGTCGCGGCTCGCCACCCGGCTCGCTGAGATCGCCCAGGAGCGCGCTGCGGCGGCCGACGCGGCCCTGTGCCAGGACGACCTGACCGCGGCCCTCGGGCTGTTCGCCCCCGTCTGGGACGCCCTCTACCCGGCCGAGCGGGCCCGGATCATCGAGCTGCTGGTCGAGCGGGTCGAGGTCGACGGGGAGGCCGGGACGCTGGCGGTCACGTTCCACCCGACCGGGATCAAGGCCCTGGCCGCAGGAGGTCGCGGCGTGCGAGTAGAAGTCCGGGTGGACTGGGGCCGAGAGGCCGGGAAACCGCGCCAGGACAACCCCCTAAACGACCTCGCGCCCCCGCGGTCGCGGGCTGAAAGGCGGCTCTGGTACGTGGCGGTGGGGCGGGAAATCGAGGCTCGGGTCGCCTCCGGGGAGTTCGCGTCCTACGCCGACGCCGCCCGGCGGTGCGGGGTGTCCCGGCCACAGATATCTCAATTGCTACGTTGATTTACGGCCATAACATCTTGTACAATCGTGCCTTCACACATACTCGCTCGTAGTTGACCAAGCGTACCTGAGTCGACCGCTGCAATGTAGGGCTTGCTGGAGTGTTCGCACCTCCGTTAATCGCGAGGTACACCACGCGACCAGGCGTTTTACACTTCTTCACCGCAGTCGGCCATGCCCGACTCTTCGGTACTTACGACCATAGAGAGGTCTGGGGCAAATGACGGCCTTTAATCCAGTGACGCTTCTGTTCATTGCCATCATGGCCGCGATTTATGTATTGAGCCCGAAGAACTTCCGCCGCAGCAACGTCTTGCCGACAATCTTGACGACCATTGGTATCCTTGGGACGTTTGTCGGTATTACGATTGGCCTACTCGATTTCAATGTCGACAATGTCCAGGCAAGCATCCCAAAGCTTCTCGACGGCCTTAAGGTTGCATTCGTAACATCGATATTCGGAATTACTGCTGCCATTCTAATACGTCTAAAGAACATCTATCGCCAGCGCCACGACGCATCTTCTACCTCTGAAGTCGACGTCGGAGCCCGCTTAGTCTTGGCCGTCGAGAACATGCAAAGCGAACAGGCCGCCGGCCGAGACTCTATCACGAAGGAACTCTCTGCTCTAAGAGAGGCATTTGTTGGCAATGGCGAGACAACCATCGTGACACAGCTTCAGAAGTTGCGCGCCACGGTGACAGACAAGTCCGATGAGCGCCTCGCTGCGATATTAAAACTCGACTCTAGTTTTCGTCAATCCAGCGATTCTATCTCCGCACATATGCTCTCGCTTCGCGAATCTTTGGCAGGCGATGGAGACGCAACGATAGCAACGCAGCTTCAGAAGCTTCGGATTACAATCTCAGATAAATCCGACCTTCACCTTTCAATCAGCAAATCTACAGAACAGCAAATGATTGAGTTGCGCGAATCTGTTGCGCGCTTTGAGACCACTACCTCCGATAACTACCGTCAACTGCACAAGCAACTTGGAGAGTTTGTTAAAGAGCTCGCTGAAAATAACACTCGTGTATTCATTGAAGCGCTGGAGCAGGCGATTCGTGACTTTAACTCCCAATTGACTTCTCAGTTTGGCGAAAATTTCAAACACCTGAACGGGGCCGTCGGCAAGTTAGTAACTTGGCAAGAGCAATACCGCAAACAACTCGAAGATCTTTTTGGTCGGTTTGACGAGAGCTCGAAATCACTTCACGCGGCGAGTTCGGATCTTCGTACTATTGCCCAAGATCTAGGGGCAACCGTTGAACTAATGGACGAACTCGATACATTTGTGCAGGCAACAAAGGCACACGTTGCACAATTACACGCCTCCCTCGAAGCCCACGCTGCGCTAGCGGACGACGCGAAGAAGGCCTTCCCGGTTATCGAGGCAGGTATCAGGGACTTAACGGTGGGATTCCGTGAGCATATCGATACAATGAAAGACGCTAACAAGCGCCAGTCTGCCGAACTCAGGTCTGCCGCCCAGGAACAAGCTACGCTCTTGACAGAGAGTGTACGCGCCTTTAGCGAACAGGCATCTAGCTCCTTCCGAGCCCTCGATACCCGCGTTGACGAGCATATGCGGCGCAGTTCAGAAGTGATAGCCGCCCAACTCAAGAAGCTAGATGAAGATCTTGAGAAAGAGCTCGTCAAGGCGATTTCTTCTCTTGGTTCTCAGTTGACATCGCTATCGTCAAAATTCGTGGAAGACTATACTCCCCTCACCAACAAGTTGCGCGAACTCGTCCGGCTAGCCGAGGGAGACGATGATGTTACCCGAGGCGCTTAGGCGTTCGAAATCAGACGACGGAGCCGAATGGCTGTCCGTGTCCGACATGATGACCGGCCTTATGGTGATATTTTTGTTTATAGCCATCAGTTACATGCAAACGGTACGGGAAGATAATGCCAACATGCGAATGATAGCTGAGACCTATACCACCCTTCACCAGGAACTCTATAATCGTCTGCTAGACGAATTCCGCGACGACTTGCCAAGATGGGAAGCAGAAATCGACAGAGAGACTCTTTCCGTTACATTCAACGAACCTGAAGTACTCTTCAGCCCGGGACTCGCCGCAATTCAACCAAAGTTTATGGCGATTTTGGATGATTTTTTCCCCCGGTATGTAGCTATCCTGCGGCAGCCGGAATTTATTCAATCAATCCGTGAAGTTCGCATCGAAGGCCACACATCAAGTGACTGGAAGGACGAGTCGATTGACTCCGCATACTTCAAGAATATGTGGTTATCGCAAGAGCGCACACGAGCCGTTTTGATGTACGTCATGGAACTTTTTCCCGACACAACTGAGCGGGAGTGGCTACGAAGCAATTTTACCGCAAACGGGCTCTCCTCCAGTCATGTACGACAAACACCTGAGGGTGAAGAGGATCGTGCACGGTCGCGCCGCGTAGAATTTCGTGTGCGCACGAACGCAGAAGAACGATTCAGCGACATCATGGATGTAGGCCGCAATGAAGCTCCCTGATTTCAATAGCGACAAGGCGCTGAATTCGCTCCGGTCTGGAATGCAGGCCCCACTCCGCCCTTGGATATCAGTAGCTAGTACCTGGTCGGCATTTGATCCAACAGAATGGGAAATTCTGACGACCGTCGGAATAGATATCGATGTAGGCGAAGTCGATATTGCTCCCGATGGTACCTTTGCCTACAAAGGACGCAAAGTCCTAGTATATATTCGTGACCAATATTTTCGCGACCCTGAAGCGATTCCTCCGTATAAAGTCCATGTAGCACAATGCAAGACTCTCGACACGATGCGGCGCAGTGGACGGTTGCACTCGCGCTACGTTGTAACCGTCAGGACTGACGGGAAATTCGTCGTCAACCTGATTCCGCAGGGCCCGGCCAAAAGACTTGGCGAACGCAAGCGAGAACAGGTTCTTGTTGATATGACGGTTTGCAAGAACTGTCTTCGCAGGACCGGGTACAAAGGCTATCCCAATAATTCCGACGCGATATTCAACAACTTCAACTTTGCTGTTTTTTTAAAGGAATATGATAGCGGCGTGACCGAATTGCCACTACATACGGATGAATCGATGCCTATTAATGAATACTCAGAAAACCAAAAAGCCTTGTCTGATCTGATACGGCATAATCGCAATTATCGTTGTACGCAATGCGGCAACGACTTTACGCAGGCGAAGGAATTCCTTGACCTTCACCACATCGACGGTGCGCGCAACAACAACAATTTGAACAACTTGAAAGTACTTTGCGTCGTGTGCCACAGTGAACAACCACATCATCAGCATATGAAAGCGGGCCCGCGGCATTACAGGTGTCAGGATTTCTTGCGCAAGCAAGGCAGACGGAGGGCGCGCCCCTGACAAAGCGCTAATCGTTAATCAACCGCATCGCCCCGAATTCGATGTTGCCCAGCCTTGCATTGTTTATCCAATTTCTCCATAAGCCAACATGCTCTACTGCTCCCTCCAAATCGCTTAAGCGAAGCACGATTCTAAGCGCTGCCTTTGCTCTTGATCTTCCCGCTAGTCGAGATCGTCCTGTCGCTAGCCGAAGCGCCGGCTCGAATCAAGTGCTGCAATCAGCAGCGATACCGCCTTAGCTGCCCGGTTGTATTGGGCGGTCGTATAGTGCTGCCACTCCCGTTCTTCCACCAGAAAGGCATGCATTCGATTGCGTTCATCCCACGTCCAATTGAGATCTACTCTAAGGGGAGCCTCAATTACGCCATCGTCCAAGAGTCTCTGAGTGCGCTTCTTGAAAGGCGCGTCCTTTCCGATTTCACCAGCCAAATAGTCCTTCGTCAAACTTTCAATGACTGCACCCGCCAAGAAAATACCGGCTTTCTGGATCATTTCGCGCGCTGTACCCAACACTGATGTGCGTACCAGGAGCCAGAGATAGACGTCGGAGAGCATTAGCATATACGCTAGATTGCTTCGAAGCGTCTCATCCCGTACAAACTGCAAGCGGGCTCGCTGCGACTTGGCTGTTCGAATGAAGCCGGCAGGGAATTTGATTCGCCCGGTTCGGTCTTCCGCTCTGCCACCGATGTATTCTTGTATGGCCTGCAGGCCCTCATCAACCTTGGCTACGACTTTTGCTAGGTCCGCGTCACTGGCAATCTTCACGATTTCCCCTATATGCGGCTAACGGCGGCTTCCGCCGCGAAGCCGGTTGGCGCGACGACGATTACGCAGGCGACGGAGCCGATCCATCATTAGCCCGACCGGTCCGTTAGCCAGGCCCCATGAACTTCTATATCACCACCCCAATTGTTCACTAAACCACAGATAGCTTTCTGGAATACACCAACATGGCTGTCTGTGGTTTAGTGAACAATTGGGGTGGGTATATAGAAGTTCATGGGCCCCTGCTAACGGTTCGGCGGCCCAGGTATGGATCGGCTCCCAGTCGCCCTCGTTCATCACGCCGAAGCCGCCCATTTACATAGGGGAAATCGTGAAGATTGCCAGTGACAGCGACCTAGGCAAAAGTCGTAGCCAAGGTTGATGAGGGCCTGCAGGCCATACAAGAATACATCCGGTCGCAGCGAAGACCGAAGCCGGGCACCGAATTCCCTGCAGCATCATTCGAACAGCCAAGTCGCAGCGAGCCCGCTTGCAGTTTGTACGGGATGAGACGCTTCGAAGCAATCTCTTCATATCTAAATGTCTTCCAACATCTATCTCTGTGGTACGCACATCAGTGTTGGGTACAGCGCGCGAAATGACCCAGAAAGCCGGTATTTTCTTGGCGGGTGCAGTCATTGAAAGTTTGACGAAGGACGCGCCTTTGCAAGAAGCGCACTCAGAGACTCTTGGACGATGGCGTAATTCAGAGCTGCCAGAGTAGATCTCAATTGGACGTGGGGAAAAATTGCGATGGAATGCATGCCTTTCTGGTGGAAGAACGGGGAAAAAGGTAAAGGACGACTATCCGAACCACCAATACAACCGGGCAGTCGCTACTGATTGCAGCACTTTGATTCGAGCCGGGGCCTCGGCTGCGACAGGACGATCTCGAGCTGGCGGAAGTCAAGAGCAAAGGCAGCGCTTAGAATCGTGCTTCGCTTGAAGCGATTTGGAGGACGTCGAGCATGTTGGCTTATGAAATTGGATAAACAATGCAAGGCTGGGCAACATGGAGGTAATTAACAATTAGCGCTTTGCGGGGCGCGGCCCCTGCCGCTGCTTGCTTGCGCAAAATCCTCCACCGTACATATGTAGTCATCCATCGCACACAACAGCAGCGTTTCAAGTTGTCAAATTGTTGTTGTTGCGCGCACCGTCCGATGTGGTGAAGGTCAAGGAATTCCTTCGCCTGCGTAAAGTCGTTGCCGCATTGAGTACAACAATAATTGCGATTATGCCGTGTCGGATGCGACAAGGCTTTTTGAGCTTTTGTAATACATTAATAGGCATCGATTCATCCGTATAATGGCGGTTGACGCCGCTATCATATTCCTTTAAAAAAACAGCAAAGTTGAAGTTGTTGAATATCGCGTCGGAATCCTCTTTGTACCCGGTCCTCGAAGTTCAAACCGTCATATGACAAACCTGTTCTCGCTTGCGTTCGCCAAGTCTTTTGGCCGGGCCCTCAGAAATCGCGAGTGACAAACGACCGTGCAGTTATTGACGGTTACGACGTAGCGCGAGTCCATTGTGCGAGAGTCTTGCATTGTGCTACATGGACTTTATACGGAGGAATCGCTTCAGGGTCGCGAAAATATTGGTCACGAATATATACTAGGACTTTGCGTCCTTTGTAGGCAAAGGTCCCATCGGGAGCAATATCGACTTCGCTACAAATGTGCTTCCGACGGTCGTCAGAATTTCCATTCTGTTGGATCAAATGCAACAGGCTCACCTACAAGGGCGGGAGTGGGGCCTGCGTTCCAGACCCGGAGCGAATTCAGCGCCTTGTCGCTATTGAAATCAGGAGCTTCATTGCGGCCCTTCATCATGTCAGCTGATTGCCTCTACTCCGTTCGTGCGCACACGAAATTCTACGCGGCGCGACCGTGCACGATCCCTCTTCACCCTCAGGTGTTTGTCGTACATGACTGGAGGAGAGCCCGTTTGCATAATTTCTTCGTAGCCACTCCCCATTGTGGGAAAAAGTTCCATGACGTACATCAAAACGGCTCGTGTGCGCTCTTGCGAATAACCACCTTTGAATATCAGGAGTCAATCGACTCGTCTTCCAGTCACTTGATGTGTGGCCTTCGATGCGAACTTCCGCATTGATTGAATAAATTCCGGCCTCCGCAGGATAGCTACAAGTGCGGGAAAAAATCATCCAAAATGGCCGTAAACTTTGGTTGAATTGCGGCGAGTCCCGGCTGAAGAGTACTTCAGGTTCGTTGAATGTAACGGAAAGAGTCTCTCTGTCGATTTCTGCTTCCAGTATTGGCGAGTCGTCGCAGAATCATTCTAGCAGACGATTATAGTTGTAGAGGTGAAGGGTGGTATAGGTCTCAGCTATCATTCCGCATGTTGGCATTATCTTCCCCGATTACCGTTTGCATGTAACTGATGGCTATAAACAAAAATATCACCATAAGGCCGGTCATCGTGTCGGACAGCCATTCCGGTCCGTCTGTGATTTCGAACGCCTGGGCGTCTCGGTACCGGACGAAGTTGGCGCAAGCTGGTGAGGGGAGTATAGTCTTCCGCGGAACCTTGACGATAGCGAATGTCAACTGAGAACCAAGAGAAGAAATCGCCTTGACGAGCTCTTCTCAAGATCTTCATCTAGCTTCTTGAGTTGGGCGGCTATCACTTCTGAACTGGCCGCATCAACGCGGTTATTGGAGAGCGTGGATGCCCTGTTCAAGGCGCGTACACTCTCTGTCAAGAGCGTAGCTTGTTCCCTGGGCGGCAGACCTGAGTTCGGCAGACTGCTTCAGTCTTCATTGTATCGATATGCTCACGGAATCCAGCCGTTAAGTCCCTGATACCTGCCTCGATAACCGGGAAGGCCTTCTTCGCGTCGTCAGCGCAGCGTGTCGGAGGAACGGAAATTGTGCAACGTGTGCCTTTGTTGCCTGCACAAATATTATCGAGTTCGTCCATTTAGTTCCGAACGGTTGCCCCTAGATCTTGGGCAATGGTCCCGAAGATCCGAACTCGCCGCGTGAAGTGATTTCGAGCTCTCGTCAAACCGACCAAAAGATCTTCGAGTTGTTTGCATATCTATGTGCCAAGTTACTAATTTGCCCACGGTTCAGGTGTTTGAAATTTTCGCCAAACTGAGAAGTCGATTGCGGAGTAAATTCACGAATCGCCTGCTCCAGCGCTTCAATGAATACACGAGTGTTATTTTCGCGGAGCCGCCAAGCTGCTTGTGCAGTTGACGGTAGTTATCGGTGGTAGTGCAGAAACAGATTCGCGCAACTCAATCATTTGCTGTTCTGTAGATTTGCTGATTGAAAGGTGAAGGTCGGATTTATCTGAGATTGTAATCCGTCTGAAGCTGCGTTGCTATCGTTGCGTCTCCATCGCCTCCGAATTTCGCGAAGCGAGCATATGCTGCAGAATCGCTGGATTGACAAACTAGAGTCAGTTTTAATATCGCAGCGGCGAGTCGTCGACTTGTCTGTCACCGTGGCACGAGACTTCTGAAGCTGTGTCACGATGGTTGTCTCGGCCATTGCCAACAAATGCCTCTCTTAGAGCAAGTTGTTCGTAATGGCCTATTCGCAGGCGGCCTGTTCGCTTTGCATGTTCTCGACGGCCAAGACTAAGCGGGCTCCGACGTCGATTTCAGAGGTAGAGATACGGTCGTGGCGCTGGCAATAGATGTTCTTAGACGTATTAGAATGGCAGCAGTAATTCCGAATATCAATACGACAGTAAGAAGCTTTGGGATGCTTGCCTGTACGACATTGAGTAGGCCAATCGTAATACCGACCCGGACCCAATCGTCCGTATCGGCGAGCGTTGCTGCGGCGAAGTTCTCGGGCTCAATACATAAATCGCGGCCATGATGGCAATGAACAGAAGCATCACTGGATTAAAGGCCGTCATTTGCCCCAGACTCTCTCTATAAGTGTAACTTTTCGACCGCGGTGAAGAAGTGTAGTTTGGTCGCGTGGTGTACCTCGCGATTAACGGAGGTGCGAACACTCCAGCAAGCCCTACATTGCAGCGGTGTCAGGTACGCTTGGTCAACTACGAGCGAGTATGTGTGAAGGCACATACTACGAGTTATGGCCGTAAATCAACGTAGGCATAGGATGTTGGCCGGGACACCCGCACCTCCGCGCCGCATCAGGACGAGAACTCCCCGGAGGCAACCCGAGACCTCGATTTCCCGCCCCACCGCCACGTACCAAAGCCGCCTTTCGCCCGCGACCGCGGGGGCGCGAGGTTCAGGGGGTTGTCCTGGCGCGGATTTCCGGCCACCCGGCCCCAGTCCACCTGTACCTCCACCCCTCGCGCGCGACCTCCTGAGCGACGAGCGGCCAATGCCTTGATGCCCGTCGGGGTGAACGTGACCGCCAGCGTCCCGGCCTCCGTTCGACCTCGACCCGCTCGACCAGCAGCTCGATCGGGCTCCGCCGGGTAGACGACGGGGGTGAACAGCCCGAGGGCCGCGGTGAGGTCGCTGGCAGAGGGCCTCGTCGGCCGCTGCAACGCGCTCCTGAGCGATCTCAGCGAGCCGGGTCGCGGCTGCCGTGCTGCCTCGTCCTCCAGCTGGGCCAGGCGCAGGATCAGCAGCAGGGCCATCTCGCCGCGCCCCAGGGCTTTGACCAGCCCGGCCTCCTCGGCCTTGGCCGCGTCCAGCTTCTTCCTAAGCGACTTCTCCTCGGCGGCCGCGCCCCGCCTGCTGTTCGCCATCAGCACCTGCGGAGGGTCTCGGCCCGAAGCCTGGGGTCCTGGCCGAATCCCCGGCATTGGTCGACCACGAGCTGCTCCAGCTTCTGGGCAGGCAGGCTTGGCCGGGGGCAGGTGTGCCCAGCCGTTCTTCTGGGCTCCCGAGCACGTGTAGTACCTGTATACCGTATTCCCCTTGCGCGCGGCCGTTGCCACATAAGCAGTTCCGCACGCCTGGCAGCGGACCAGGCCCCGCAGCAGTACGCATTGCGGGGCTTGCCGCCGTCAGGTTTCCCGCTAGGACCTCCTGGACCTCATCGAACGTGGCTTGGGGACGATGCGGTCGGCTCGCCGTCGTAGGTCTGTCCCTTGTAGTTAGGCCTCCCAGGCGTAGTAACGTCCGCGACAGGGCGACAGGTGCGAGCTTTTCGACCACGGGCCGCCGGCCATGGCGTGGTCCAGGACTTGGTCGTCCAGCCCCGGCGCTGCAGTTCGGCGGCAACTTTCGAGGGAACAGTGGCAACATCTCCGAACCATGGGCGCTTCGTCCTCCTTGACCGTGTGGGGCGATGTCGTAGCCCAGGACCGCGGGTGACCCGAGCGCCCGGCAGGACGACATCTTGTCCCGCGTGCGGTCAGCGATGGTCTCGCGCTCGAACTGGGCGAAGCTGAGCAGGATGTTGAGCATCAGCACAGTGCCGAGTCCGCCGTGTTGATCGGCTGTGAGCTCGAGACGAACGAGACCCCATGCTGGTCGAACACCTCCACCAGGCGGGAGAAGTCGAGCAGGAGCCGGCTCAGGCGGTCGACCTTGTAGACGACCACGCGGATCCACCGGCCGCGATGTCGTGTAGGGGCCCATTGCGGGCCGGGGCTGGAGGTTCGCCGCTGAAGCCGCCGTCGTCGTACCTGTCGGCAGGCAGACCCAGCCCATGGCCTTCTGGCTGGTGACGCGCGCAGGCCTCCGCTGGGCGTCCAGGGCCTTGAAGTCCTGCTGGAGCCCTTCCTCGGTGCTCTTGCGCGGCGCAGCGGACAGCAGCAGCGATCATCGGTCTTGTCCTCGGGCTTGGTCACGCGGGCCTCGACCGCCAGGGCAAGCAGGGTGCGTTGAGCGGCCTGCAACCAGGAGCGCCTCGTAGAACTGCCTGCCCATCAGGTGCTGGTCAAGCTCTCCACTAGCTACCCATATGGCTTTTCCTCCTATTGGAGCCAGGCCGAAGAACCGCCAGCCGTTCCAGCTCGTCCCGTAACCTCCTTGGCGACCGCGCTCAGCGAGCGGTAGGTCCGCCGGCGTGGTCGAAAACGGCCGTCCTCGCGCACCGTGACAGCAATTCCGTGCCGCCCCACACGCGGGTGAGCACCGAGCCGGGCTTGAGCGTCTGCGTCTTTTAGGGGTCCGAATGTCGGCGCGTCGGCCGGGTGTGCCGCGCCCCGGAATTTGCAGGGCAGTTGTCCTTCCGCATGGCCCCAGGTAGCGGTCCACCTTGGCTTCCTCCTCGGCCATCAGCCGCGGCCCCCAGGTGCCTGCAGCTGCCGCGCCAGCCGCTTGATCAGAATGCTGGGTCCGCTGCACAGTCTCCGCCGAAGACCTCCTTCCACCACCTGCGGCTGGTCAACCGTCATTGCAGGGCGGCGGAGGCTTCGGCGGCGATGCTGGCCATCGTCGCCCTCGGCCGGCTTGTCGACTTAGAAGAAGACAGGGCCCCGACACCATGTACCGGCGGGCGGACGCGCTGATGAGAAGGTCTGGTCCTCGTCGAAGCCGGCCTCGGTGACCTTCGCCTCGAGCCGGTCTTGCCCTTGAACTCGCGGGTCGGCGCCGTCCCCACACCGCGCGGGCGGCCCCGGGGGCGTTGGCCCCGTGCTTGCCCCATCGCCTTCGCCCCGGGGCCTGGGAGCTGTCTTCCCGGTCGCCGCTGGTCGTTCCCTTCTTGTCGCCAAGATCGGTCTCCTTCAGCGGGCCTGATTTGGAATTCGGTTCTCGCTCATCCGCAGGACGAACCCGGCGTGGGTCCCCCGGAGCTCGGCGTAGCTGACGGCGTCGGTCACGCAACATCGTCCTCGGCCGGGGCGGCGAGGTACTCGGTCAGCGGCTTGTCGAGTTCGTCAGGGCGAGCGCCGGGTCTCAGGCGATCTCGTGGGCGTCATCGGTCGGACTCCGGGCCGCCGCACAGGTCTCGCACACCGCCGTCACGCCCATCGCCGCCATCGAGGTCGTCGGCGCTCGGCTCCACCTGCACGGGGTCTGGAGGAGGCGGGCGCTGGGCGAAGCCGCAGGTCGGCCGCCGCGTAGGCCCGTGGCGATCTGACCGCCGTCAAGAGGGTCATCGTCGCCATGTCTGAGCTTTCTGCGGAACAGGATACTCCGTGGCCGCATGGGCATGTGCCGGTGGGCGAGGTGAAGTATGGGGTTAAATTAGCCGATGCTCTGATCCGTTGGCATATTGGCACGAACCAGCCGCGAGGATGGCGGCGACGGCGACCAGGCGGTCGTCTGCTCCGTCAGGAGCGGTCACTCGCCCACGTAGGGGCACCTAGCTGCGCGAGCCAGGGCGGCCAGGCGCGCCAGACACGTACTGGGCGGCTTCCGCGGCCTCCGCGACCCGGGTGGAAGTACGGGTCAGTCTTGTCCGCCCAGGGCCGGTGCGCTTGTTGGGGTACGTGAGGAACAGACCGCCGTCGTTATCCTCGGCGGATGGCGATGTTGTCGAGCTTGATGCAGGCTCCGGAGACCACACACGACGCCCAAGCCACGAGGGCGTCGGTGCCGTTGTCGACCAGGCGGACCCCTCGCGTTGGTCATCGGGATATTCGGCTTCTCAGCAGTTCCATCGGTGTTCCTCCATGGTCTGTCTGGGATTCACGCAGGGGTCCTCAGAATGGCCCGAATTGCCGTTTGGGAATCTCGGCGTGAAGTGGCGTGAACCTCTGAGCCATCGTGTTGAGGCTGTTGCTCCTGGCCTGCTGACCTTTGTGGCGGTGTCCGCGTCCATGGGAAGTGAATGGCCCGTGAATCCGAGTCACGGTCGCCCCTCCCCCTCTAAGGAGGGTGACTCCGTGACTCACAGGGGCGTGACCATACCACAGCGTCCAGAGCGTCGGCTTGTTTACCCTTGAGAGTTCCGCTTTCCAACTGTGACACCGACACGCCGCTGGACGATGCGAAGCAGTGCTTATAGGTACGAGCCGCTCCTTGGCTTTGGAGTCCGGCGGTGAGCTGGCATTCCAGCTGGACTGGATGGCCGAGGCGTAACTCCATTCTGGAATCCCTGCTCCGCCCGGTTCGATTCCGCGAAAGCCATGGGCAAGCGCCGGGTGCTGATCCCAAGCGGCCTTGACAACGATGA
>CAWKEB010000002.1:0-1038962 GCA_963848505.1 Candidatus Krumholzibacteriia bacterium
ATGAAACTGAGGAGACCATGCCGCGCCGCCACTATGTCGGCCTGCCGGCGCCACAGTTCGCTTGACCAGCAGTTCAGGATGTTCTGCAAGGGGTAGTCCTGGATCGTGGTCAGCGGCAGTTCGAGTATGTCACCGATGAAATACGGCATCACAGTGCAGCATCCGCCGCGCTGGGGATCGAGGTGTGCCACGTTGGGGAACGACATGTCATAGGAGATTTTCAGTTCCGACATCCAGTCCGCGCGCCGGTACATGACCGGAGATCGGAATCCCGACGCGCCGAAGCGGACAAGATAGTCGTTGATGAGCTCCGCGCGGCGCCGAACTCCGTCT
Organism: Candidatus Krumholzibacteriia bacterium; assembly: GCA_963848505.1. Lineage (GTDB taxonomy): Bacteria > Krumholzibacteriota > Krumholzibacteriia > LZORAL124-64-63 > LZORAL124-64-63 > JACZKN01. The sequence goes on from CAWKEB010000002.1 coordinate 334, forward strand.
CGTCGACAAACAGGTGGCCATCGTGGTTCGAGGCCGTGCAGGCAGACCTCGCATCCGTTCTTGCGGATCGATTCAAGGAACGCCTCCGGCACTTCATAGCGGACTTCGGGGACGATCTCGAAGGATGATCGTATCCCGAACTCCGCTTCCATGGACATCAGCGCCCGGCAGTTGTCCCGGCCGGCGGCGGTCTCGACGTCATGGGTCATGATCGCCGCAAACGTCCGTCCTTCCGGCCAGAACCAGATGAAGGGAATGGTATCCTCCCGGTCGAGCTGAATAGGGCCTGCCATCCCGCCAGCATCAGGTCGTCCGCCGTCGTATCCACCGGCCACTTCGGAAAGGGGATCTTTTCCCAGCCGCGCAGGGCTATTCGCTGTAAGTGCTTACGAACCGAGACAGGAAGCATCGGCCGCGCTCGGTAGTAGGCCGCGCGCACCAGTGACCGCGGACTCGGAGCTGCCTTGCGGTTCGGCAGGGCGTTGTCCAGATATCGCTCACAACGCAGCGCATCGACCCGGTCGTCGAAGTCGGCACCGGAGATCGCGGCCATCGCCTCGGCGTTATCTGCCAGCAGGTCCGTTGGCACCTTTGTGAATCGTCGAAAGGTCTCAAAGCTCATGGCCTGTATCGCCTCAGAATCGCAGTCGTTTTTGCCGAAAATCAAGAACTCGGACGGAGACGGGTAGGTGTGTTCCTTCCAGTCACCGGCGGGTTGGGGGGTGGCCTGAATTCGGTTCAGGTCCAATGCAACGAGAAGCTCCGCGAGCATCCGGCCTCCGGCGTCCGACGTCTTCCGGTTCAAGCTGTATACGGTGTCGTCTGGCCGGACTGGGACCTCCACCTGCCTGATGATGTCGCCCGTATCAAATCCCCGGGTCACGACGTGCAACGTGCATCCGACCATTTCGCTTCCGTCCCTCAAGGCGTGGAAACTGGGCGCCATGCCTCGGTACATCGGCAGGAGGGCCTTGTGCAGGTTCCAAGTGCCATGGCGGGCAACGGACCTGGCACCCTTGCCGATGTAATGGCTGAAATTGGTCGAGATGACAAGATCGGGCTGCCAAGCGCGAAGTTGGGCAATGTCATGCGCGGAGTTGATGTTGCCACTGTAAAAGATAGGCACGCGTGCCGCCGCGCCAGCGCGGAAGGAAGATCCTTCGACGTACGGTCGAAGATCTTGCGCAGGATCTTCATGCGGAACATCTCCAGCAGGAACACGGGTCCGCTTTTGCGCAGGACGAATATTCCCGCCTGGAGGGAGTTCTTGCGATAGATGGCGTTCTTCGAGATGACGGAGCCGATAACGGCTTCAGACATACATTCGAATACGTGGCGCTGCATCGCGCCGGCAAATTCATCGTCCACCGATAGGAAAACGATTCTCATGGGTCTGTATCCTCGCTCGGCTTTTGGCGGGGAAGGTTGCGCCCCGGACACTTCCCAGGTAAGAACTGGGCAGAATCGACCAACTTGTTGCAAAAACAGGACAAAGGGCCCTATATTGTACGGCTCTTGACGGCGCATGTCACTGCAAATCGGAAGAGGTAAACGATGAGAGTCTGGCTGGACGCGGACAATGGACCACACGTCCATATTCTCCGCCCGATTGCGCAGGAGTTGACTGCGCGCGGCCACGCGGTCGAGTTCACTGCACGCGACCGGACATCCACCTGTGAACTCCTTGATCTGTACGGACTTGAGTACCGACGCGTCGGCGGGGCGTATGCTGGCGGCATGACCGGCAAGATCTACGGCACGTTCGGCCGTGCGTGGCAACTCTACCGGGAGATTCGCAACTGGCGGCCGGACGTTTCATTCGGGCATTGCTCAAGGGCATTGCCGATAGCATCCAAGCTTCTTGGAATACCTACACTTACGATGTACGACTATGAATGGGTCGATCCGCGGATCTTCAACCTGCTGTGCAAACGGATCCTGTTGCCTGAGGTTATCGGCCGTCGACGGTGCCGGGAGGCCGGTATCAAGGTCAGTACAGTTGGATTCTACCCCGGCTTGAAGGAGGAACTCTACCTCCGGAACACCGTTGAGGACCCGCAGATCGTGGCGGATCTCGGCCTGCGCGACGACAAAGTACGTGTTCTTTTGCGCCCGCCGGCCACGTTCGCCCATTACCACGTGCAGGACAGCGACCGACTCCTCGAGGTCGTCCTCGACGAACTGCTCGGGCGCGATGACGTACAACTTGTTCTACTCCCGCGTACGAAAGAGCAGTTCGAGATCGCCCGACGCAAGTCCGCCGCCCAAATCATCGTGCCTGGTCGCGTTTACGATGGGCCGAGCCTCATCGCCACTATGGATATGGTGATCAGCGGCGGGGGAACCATGACGAGGGAGGCGGCGGTCTTGGGCGTGCCGTCCTACTCATATTTTCGAGGTCGGGAAGGGAACGTCGACGCCTGGCTCCGCGATCAAGGCATGTTAGTCCTGCTCACCGGGCCCGAGGACGTGCATCGCCATCTCAGGATCGCCAAGCGTACGCGTACCGCGAATGAACTGGCCGACAAGAAATTGGTCGCGTTCATAGCAGACGAGATCGTGAATGCTGTCTAAACGGCTGTTGAGATACACACGCTGGCAGGCACCTGCCCTCGCCTACCCGGCTCGGCTTTCGCCGTCAGGTTTCGCGGTCGCCTGACCGCCGCCGGGCCCAGGGAGCGTCCGTTATGGCGACACCGACTTCTCCGTACCCCGTTCCAGGCCGCTTTCGGCCTAAGTTCTGGGAGAGGGCCCTGGGGGGCCCGTTCAGGCGGGCGTCAGCAGTCTCCGCATCATTACAACATTGCATGACGCCGCGGAAAACTTGAAGATCCGGACGACCATCGCCAGCCCCCGGTGATTCAGCGTTCTGAGGCCGCTGATGTCCTTCAGCCCGCCGACCCCTTCCTCGACCAACTTCCACCACTTCTGACTCTGGGCGTCGCCTGCGCCGCATCGTTCCTCTGTCCAGCGCCGTATACTGGCACTTGCGCGCCGCCCGCGGCTTCACGCTGTGAGCCCACACGCCCTTGAAACCGGCCTATTCGTTGCGGCCGCCACCCTCGCCGGAACCGCCGTCGTCAGGCAGAGGCGCGTCCTTCGGTCGGATACTCTTGAGCGAGGCGCTGGCTTCGACAAGTGTACCGTCCACCGTGAAGTGGTCCTTCAACTAAAGTTTCTTGGCTGTAGCCTGGCCTTTGATTGCCTCGAAGAAGCGGCCGGCCAGGTCGTTCAACAGCAGCCGGTCCCGATGCTTGGCGAACGTCGAGTGGTTCCACAAATCGTTGTCCATCGACAGGCCGACGAACCAATGGTACAGCAGGTTGAAAGCCCGTTCCTCCATCAACTGCCGCTAGGAGCGGACGCTGAACAGGATCTGGATCAGCATGGTCCGCAGCAGCTGTACCGGCGCGATCCACGGGGGGCCGACCTGGACTTACTGGTATCAAACGTCGGCGAAAGCTCATCCAGAGCCCGATCCACGTTCTTGAGAATGCCGCGCGGGGGCGGTTTCGAGGGATGCACTCCTTGAGGGGTAGTAGCTGAAGATCGAGTTCTGGCCGGTGGCCTTGCCGCGTAAAGGGGGCCTCCGCTTTCGGCAAGCAGAGTATCATGTAATGTGGCGGTGGGAGAGTAATCCAACAGTTTACTAGGGTTCCAGGCGCACGATCTTGAAGTAGGTGAAGCCGGAGTCGGTGCTCATCCGGCGCGCATCGTCCAGGGCAGCGGCCCGGCTCGGATACGGGCCGACATACACGCGATACCAACCCACGCCGTTGACCAGCTCGAAGCGGTGGAAGGCGGCAGGCGAATGGAGGGCCAGCTCGCGGACATAGGTCAGCGCACGGTCCTCGGTCCGGAAGGAGACCACGTGCACCGCCCAGTTCTCCGCCGGTTGCGCGTCCGTTGCCGTCGGCGTCACGGGGCTGTCGGCCATCGCGCTGTCGGCCGGTGCGCCTGCCTCGACGTACCCGGTGGCGGACGTGTCGGCTGCTGCGACCTGACCGATGATCGCTGCGGCCACCGGCTCCACGGCCACGGTCGGAGGTGTCCGCGGGACGTTCGCGGTCGGCGCCTCGGTCGCGTCCGGCCGGGCGACAAAGAAATAGTATCCCGCCACGACCGCGGCAGCGAGTACCAACGCGACCGGCAGCAATCGCCGCATCAGCCTCTTCCCGCCCCCGTCGGCATCATGGCGCCGGCTGTAGACCGCCATGGAGGCCGGTTCATCGGCCGCCGCGACCAGGGGCACCCCCGCCGGCGCGACCACCGGGGCAGCCACGGCCACGGTCCGCACCCTGGGCCGCTCCACGTCCTGGGCCTGGACCCGCGGCCGTTCCGCCACGAAGGCCGCCAGCAGCGCGTCGTTGGCCAGGGTGTTGACCACCCGCGGTACGCCGTTGCTGAACTCGTAGATGCGGTCGAGCGCCTCGCGGGTGAACACGTCGTCCCGGGCGCAGCCGGCCACCGCCATCCGATGCCGTACGTAGTCGGCGAGCTCCTGCCGCGACAACGGATCCAGGCGGTAGTGCACCCGGATCCGCTGCCGCAGCTGGGCCAGTTCCGGCTGTTCCACCGTCGCTTCCAGCTCCGGCTGCCCCACCAGGATGATCTGCACCGGCTGTTGCTCGCCCTGGCCCAGGTTGGTCAGCAGCCGTATTTCCTCCAGGGTCTCCGGCCGCAGGTTCTGCGCCTCGTCGACGATGATCAGCACCCGCCGTCCGGGCTTGCGTCCCTCGATCAGGTAGCGCTTGAAGGCGATGACCAGGTCGGACTTGTCGGCCTGGGCGGGGACTTCCACCCCCAGGTCGTCCATGACCAGCTTCAGGAGTTCGCGCCCGGTGATCCGGGTGTTGGTCACCAGGGCGGTCGCGAACTGCGGACCCAGGTTCGTCAGGAACGACTGGATGGCCGTCGTCTTGCCGGTGCCGATCGGGCCGGTGATCATCACCAGCGCCTCGCCGCTGTCCACGCCATAGATCAGGTGGGCCATGCTCTCGGCGAAGGCATTCGAATGGTAGAGGAAGTCCTGCTTCGGGGAGAGGCTGAACGGGTTGACGCTCAGTTCGAAATGCTCGAGATACATGCTCAGCCTGCCCGGGTTGGTTCGGGGCCGATGGCCGCGGGCGTCGCCGCCTCGTCCTGCGGCCGATAGCCGTCGATGATGCCCGCCGCGACGTAGAACAGCGTCCCGACGAACGAGAAATACCGGTAGTCGATCACCATGCCGCCCACCAGGTAGCCGGCGCAGATCCCCGCCAATACGGGCATCACCAGCGCCGCGAACTCGTCGCCCCGCGAGCGGTAGGCGAACTTCGCCAGAAAAGCCTTCAGGATCAACAGGTAGATGAAGGCCTGCAGGAACGCGCCGACCAGGCCGTCCTCGGCCAGGGGCCCCAGGTAGATGTCATGGATCGGGTTGTCGCGGAACTGCTGATACCGCACGGTCCCGTAACCCGGGACGTTCACCGGTTCCAGGTATTCGTAGCGATTGACCCGGTACTCGTAGAAGCCGACGCCCAGCACCGGATGGTCCCGGAACATGCGCATGGCGGTGACCGCGGTGCCGATGCGCGAGCCGATGGTGTCGCGGTTCTCGACCCGCTCCTTCAGGAACTTGTCCTGGGTCGCCCCCAGCACGAAGACCGCCGCCAGGACCGACACGATCGCCAGCGGGGCCAGGCGCAGCAGATAGCGACGAGGGTTCAGGACCGCGGTCGCAATCAGGGCCGCCCCCGCGGCCAGCCACGATCCGCGCGTGTACGAGAAATAGACCGCGGCGAAGCCCGCCCCGAGACTCAGGAAGAGCAGGGCCGTGACGAAGCGGGAGCGCGACTTTTCGATGAAGTAGAGATGGATCGGCAGCATCATGCCGATGATCGTCCCGAACAGCGGCGCCTGCCGGAACGGGCCGCAGGACCGGCCGCGGAACTCCGGGTGCTCGGTCAGCATGCTCTGGGGGTACAACAGCCAGCCGATGTCGAATTTCTCGGCGATGGCCGTGATCTCGTAGTAGATCAGCAGCAACAGCAGCGCCAGCAGCAGCCGCCGGACGAGGCGAAGGTCCACGAATATGTTCTTGGCGAGGATCAGCGCCGAGTAGGGGATGAGGTAGCTCATCGTCCAGTCGTGGAACTGCTCCATCTCGTTGAAGATGATCTTCACCAGGATATAGGCGCCGTGCAGCAGGACGGCGACGTCCAGCGTGAACGGCCGGCGCAAGCTCCGCCCCTGATAGAAGAACTTCAGCATGAAGACCACGGTCAGCCAGGCCATCGCGATGCGGTCGACCGACAGGTCGGGCAGCAGCGGGGTCTGGATCGACCAGATGAAGCGGAAGCCGCCGATCGACAGGATCCAGACCAGGAAGGGAAAGCTGAGATATCGGAACGACACCAGCGTGTAGACCGCGGCCACGAAGGTGCCGACCAGCGCGACGACGAAGTTCTCCGTCCCCAGGCGCTGCAGCAGCACGCGGCTGACGATGAAGGCACCGATCAGCACCAGGAGGTGGATGGCAAGGGACACCGCCCAGGTATTCCTGGCCGAAGCGGCGCCGACGTGCCCGCCGGCCTGGAACGGCCCGGGGCGCGGCATCTCAGTCCACCTTGGTCACGCTGGCATAGACGGGCAGCCGCAGCTTCTCCTCGACGTCCTGGGGCGTGTAGACCCGATGGTCCAGCCCTTCGACGACGAAGCCGGCGACCACGCCGAGCGCGACGGCGAAGACGGCGATGATGACGAAGTAGACCATCGTCTTGCCGCCGGAGAGCAGGGTCTCGAGTTCCGGCGCCGTGAGCGCGACGACCGTGCTGACGCGCTCGTCGGCCAATTCGGTCATGCGGACCTCGCCCCACTTGCCCTGCAGGTCGTCGTGCAGGCCGCGCAGGGCGTTGATCTCCGTGTCCAGCAGCGAGACGCGCTGGTACACGGCCGGCGCCCGGCGGTTGCGCGTCTGGATGAACGAGATCTGCTCCTTGAGGGAGGCCTCCCTCTCCTCCAGGGAGCCGATGGCCACCTCCAGGCTGTGCACGTAGGTCTCGGATTCCTGGCTCAGCCGATCGACCGCAGCGTCGACAATGGCCTGCTGCCGTCTGGCGGGCGGGCTTTCGGGCGTGTGGATGGCCAGGATCGCGCTGAGCTCGTCTTCGCGCTTGGCCACCGTGTTGCGCCAATACACCAGCGGATGGGACATGCTCTGGTCCTTGCCCATGGGAAAGTCGCGGGGATCACGGCCGATGTATTCCTGCAGCAATCCGTGTTCGATCCGCAGCGCCCGCAGGTCGACCTGGGCCTGCATGAGCTTGTTCTCGAGATCCGCCTGCTGGCCCACCTCGTGCTTGCGTTCCTCCTCCAGGGAGGTGTAGCCGGCCGCCGACACCACATCGCCGCGTTCCTGCAGGAGCGAGTCGATGTCGCCCCTGACCGCACGCATCTGTTCCTGGTAGTAGACGATGGCGCCCGGGTTGCGCCGGCCCCGGACCTCGTAGTCGATGAAGGCGTCGCGCAGGGCGCCGACCGCCATCAGCGAGATCCTGGGATTGGGCGAGGAAAACTGGAACTCGAGGATGTTCGACTCGCCGACGACATTGACCGTCAGTCCCCCCAGGAGGTAGTCACGCAGGTCGGTGGGCCCCGGGAAGCCGGGCACCTTGCCGTCCAGCCGGATGATCGTCGCGGCCGAATCGGCCAGGGACACGGCGGCCCTCTCGGCGATCGAAACGCTCATGGCGATATTGAAGAGCGTGCTCAGTTCGCGGTCGTAGTCGATGTTGCGGCCCGTCGTGTTCCACTGGGGCAGGCCCACCTTGGTCAATTCGACCACCACCCGGGACGACGCCGTGTAGGAACCGGTCTGGCGGAAGAGGCTGATGCCGCCGACCAGGATGATGGGCACGCAGATGGCAAGGATGATCCAGCGCCGGCGGAACAGCACGAACACGATGTCCCGCAGGGTGAATACGTCCCGCCGCGCAGGCAGCTGCGCCGGGGACTCGGTTCCGATCCTGTTCACCACCGCTAGTACCTCCCGTAGGTGACGCCGGACAAGTATTTGATGTCCGCGGCCATGCGGGTCATGTTCAGCAGCCCCTGCAGGACCGTGCGCGAGAAGTAGGAGAAGTCGCCCATCCGCGACCGCGGCACGTAGACGATGTCGTAGGGCTCCAGGCCCACGGCGGCGATCGCGGCGTACTCGGCGGCGGCGATGTTGGTCAGGTCGAGTTCCTGCACCAGGTAGCCCGTGTCCGTCATCCGCACCAGCGCCGTGCCGGCCTTGGCCGCGTCCTCGGTGAAGCCGCCGGCGACCGTGATGGCTCCGATGATGCCGACGCCGCCCTGGGGCAGCTTGTGCAGGCCGGGATTCCTGACCTGGCCCAGCACGTAGACCTGCCGGCCACCGGTCTCCATCACCATGATCGAAAGATCCGGCTCGAGGTAGTCCTTGGCGTAGGCGGCCGTCACGACCGAATCCGCCTGGGTCAGCGTCAATCCGGCCAACTCGATGCGATCGACCCCGATCAGCGATACCGCACCGTCGTGCAGCACGACCACGTCGTCCTGGTTCAGATCCCGCTCGTAGGGAAACGCGATCCGGAGCACATCGCCTTCCTGGATCCGGTAGGCGTGGCTCTCGGACGCGGCGATGTTCATCAACTGGTCCTCGGTGAACTCGACATAGCTCGTGCGCGGCCCCATGCCGGCGCCGCCGCTGCCACCGCAGCCGGCCAAGGCCACCAGGAGCGCGATCAGCATTGATCTGGCCATGTTTCCAATCACTTCGGCAACCATCCCGTGTTCCTACAGACGATCGTACACGATCTTGGGCAGCGCATAGGAGCGTCGATTGATCACGGCGCCCAGCGCGTTCACACCGTTGTCGCGCATGGCGTCGAGGCCATGCTGGATGACTTCCCACTTCAAGTGCTGCTGCTCGATCACGAGCAGGAAACCGTCGGTCGCCGCGGCGACCATCGCCGTGTCGGTGGTCGCAAGCATCGGCGCGAGGTCGAGGATGACGAAATCGAAGGTGGTCCGCAGTCGATCCAGGACATCCTTGAGGCTGCCCGAGGCCTGCAGGCTGCGCACCCGGCCGATGTCGGCGCCGGCCGGCACCAGGACGGGATTGGCCACGGTCAGGAGTTCGTCGGTGCGCTCCGGGTCGGACAGCATGGCGGCGAAGCTCAGGGTCTCGGCGCTGCGCAGCTTGGCCTGCGGCGACATGAAGTTCGCATCGATCCAGGCGACGCGACGGCCATAGGAGTGCGCGAGCACCACCGCCGCGTTGTAGGACACGAAGCTCGCGCCTTCGCCCGCGGTGGACGACGCCATCGCCAGCACCACGCCCGACGCTCCGGTATGCAGGGGGAGAATTTGATTGGCCAATTTGGAGAAGTCGCCGACCTGCATGCCCTGGGGAGCCGGATAGAGCTGGATCGACCCGACCCGCCCCACCGCGGCGTCCAGATCCTGGCGCTGGGCAGTCTGCTTCTTGTAGGCGTCAAAGATCTTCGACATCGCAACTCCGGCCATGGCCCCCGCAGCCGCGTCCGCGGCTCCGGGAAGGTGTGCAGCACAAATTCGGATGGACCCGACGGACTGCGCGATTGCTATCAGCTATCGTCAATCCGCTCAAGCACTTTACCAATTTCGGCTACATTACCCCCGAGGCGGTTTTGGAGTCGCATCTCGTTCGGTATACGGACGGCGGGGCACTGCGGTGCAGGTGGCTCGACCTGCCGCCCTGGTTCCATATCCGGGGTATTGTAGCATACCGCAACTTATTTGGCCACCCCCCTGACCGCCTCCACCACCAATGAGATCTGCTCCGCAGTCAAATCCCCATGCATCGGCAAACTGACGATCTTGTCCGCGATCCCGCAAGCCACCGGGAATTGCCCCGCCTCGTACCCCAGCTCCGCATAGGCCGGAGTCATCGGCACCGGCACCGGATAGTGGATCCCGCAACCGACCCCCGCGTCCCCCAGCGCCTTCATCACCTCGTCCCGGTTGTTCACCTGGATCACGTACAGATGGAACACATGCCGCACCTCCGCCCGGGTGACCGGCACCACGCAGACGTCCTTCAGGCCCTTGCCGTAAGCCGCGGCCGCGGCGATGCGCTTGTCCGTCCAGGCGTCCAGGTGCTTCAGCTTGACCGACAGCACCGCGCCCTGGATGCCGTCGAGGCGGCTGTTCACGCCCACCAGGTCGTGGCGGTACTTCACGTTGGAGCCGTGGTCGCTGAGCTTGCGGATGGTGGTCGCCAGCTCCTCGTCGTTGGTCGTGACCGCGCCCGCGTCGCCGTAGGCGCCCAGGTTCTTGCCCGGGTAGAAGCTGTAGCAGGCGACCTTGCCGAAGCTGCCGGCCTTCCTGCCCTTGTAGACGGCGCCGTGGCTCTGGGCGCAGTCCTCGATCACCAGCAGGTCGTGCTTCTTCGCGATGGCCATGATGGGGTCCATGTCCGCGGGCTGGCCGTACAGGTGCACCGGCACGATGGCCCGGGTCCGCGGGGTGATCGCGGCCTCCAGCTTGGCCGGATCCAGGGTGTAGGTGACCGGGTCGCAGTCCACGAACACGGGCGTGGCGCCGGTCCAGCTCACGCCCTCGGCGGTGGCGATGAAGGTGTTGGCGGCGGTGATGACCTCGTCGCCGGGGCCGAAGCCCAGGGCCTGCATGGCCAGGAACAGGGCGTCGGTGCCGTTGGCCAGGCCCACGCAGTGCTTGGCGCCGGTGTAGGCGGCGAACTCGCTCTCGAAGCTGCGCGAGTTGATGAACGCACAGCTCTCAAGCACCTTCAGGACGGCCGCATCCACCTCGGGCTTGATGCTCTGGTACTGGGCCTTCAGATCGACGAATTGCACCTTCATGCCGCCATCTCCTGGTCGGGTCGTTGGACCGGCGACAGGCTCGCCGGCGTGGCTTGGGGGGCGGGTGCACCCCGCCCCGCAATAATGGTTTCGCGCATGGCATCGTCCAAAATGGAATTTTGTTAAGTGCTTTCAGATAGGTCTTGTCCCGCTGGTTGCTGGTACCGAGCCCCAGGCACCCGGTTGATTCGTATGACCCGCGATGATATCATATTGAATAATCATTTTCGTGTGGTGTGCCCCACTCCTTCAAACCTTCGGGGGACCATTCCAATGGCAGGATTGTACAGGCGTCGGATCCGCCCCGTGCTCAAGGGCGCCAAGTCATGGCTCCTACCCAACCAGGAGCGGAAAGCGACCGGAGGCACCAACGACCCGGGGTACTGCTACTCCGTATGGCTGCGTCATTTGGTTCTTGCCGCGCAGAATGGATTGACGAAGATGCCAGATACGGTTGCGGAATTGGGACCGGGCGATTCGCTGGGGATCGGGCTTGCCGCCTTGGTTGGAGGCGCCGGACAATACAGTGCTTTCGATATTGTCGAGTTCGCGACTCGCGAGCGCAATATCGAGGCATTCGATCAGATTACCGAATACTACCGCTATCGCCGCGCGATTCTGGAACCGGAAGACAATCCGAAGATCCGGCCACTCCTCGATTCCTGGGAATTTCCGGACTGTTTCGCGCAACTCGGCGACCTCGACCACGCTCTGGACGATATGCGCATCAAGCAACTCCGAGCCGCTTTGGCAAACCTGCGCACCAACGACCCGCCGGGAAGCCCCATCCGCTATATCTGCCCGTGGAACGATGCCAAGGTACTCAAGCCCGAATCCCAGGATTTCGTCCTTGCACAGGCAGTTCTTGAGCATGTGGAGGATGTTCCCGGAACGTATATTGCCGTTGCGAACTGGCTACGCCCGGGGGGCTTGTTCTCGCAGACGATCGGACTCGACAGTCATGGTCTAGTACCCGACTGGAATGGTCATTGGGCTTTCGGCCCACTGGCGTGGCGGGTCCTCCGGGGTCGGTGGGCTTACCTGATCAACCGGGTCCCATTGTCCGAGCACATTCGCCACCTTTCCGAAGCGGGTTTCGAGATTGTCGACGTTATACGTTATACTGACACTACGGGGTTGCCGGCAGAAAAGCTTGCGGAACCCTTCCGGTCCATGCCGCAGGATGACATCGTCACAAGCTCGGCATACGTTCTCGCACGCAAACCTTGAGGTATGCCTCTAGTGGTAACACCTATGGTGACTGGAACAAAAGTTGTTCGGATGCTGGAATCCACAGCCATTTGGCTGAAGGTTTGCTTGGCAACCATCATCTTGGCTTCGGTTGCCGTGACCACCGCCACAGCCGCGGTCGGCCACACCGCCGGCACCCGGGACACCAAGCCCCAGACCCTGACCACCTCCGCCGTGCGCACCGTCTTCGACTGCAGCGGCCGCGACACCCTGGTGCTGGCCCCCGGCCTGATCGACACCCTGCGCGGCGACACCACCGGCGGGCCCACCCTGCTGGGAGGCTACGCCTGCCGCCTGTGGGCCGAGATGGGCCCCGAGCACGTCTACCGGCTGGAAGTGAGCGCGAACCTCGAACTCTGGGCCGCCCTGCGCGAGGTGGACCCGGAAACCGACCTCGACCTCTTCCTGCTCAGCGACTGCGACACCGACTCCTGCCTCACCGGGCAGAACATCGAGCTGGCGGCGACCCTCGGCCCCGGAACCTACTTCCTGGTGGTCGACGGCTTCGGCACCACCGCCACCCAGAACCTGGGCCCCTACGCCGTGGCCCTGGAGACCCGCGCGATCGGGGTGCCGGACGAGGTCTGCAGCGGCACCATCGCCGAGCCCGTGGCCTGCGGGATCGGCAGCCTGATCGAGCGCAGCGGCAGCCTCCATGGCCAGCCGAACCTGCTCAACTCGTACGCCTGCAACCCGTTCCTGGCACGCGGGGGCGAGGCCTGGTTCGCCGTCGACCTGCTGCCGGGGCAGGCCGTCAGCGCCGTGACCACCACGCTGGCCGACTCGCTGGACGCGGTGCTGTGGCTGTTCGACGGCTGCGGCGAGGACGCCGTGTGCCTGGCCGTCGGCGACGACGGCATCGCCGGCGAGGACGAGAACCTGTCCTGGCAGAGCGAAACGCCAGACCCCATCACCGTCTACCTCGCCATCGACTGCGCCCGGCCGGCGGCCACCCCCACCGCCGGTGCCTACGGGCTGTCCATCAGCTGCGGCACCGAGGTGCCCTCCCGCAGCAGCTCCTTCGGCGGTGTGCGGGCCCTGTATCGCTAGGCTTCCGGCACGGGGTTGACCCGGGCCCGGCGCCCATTTAGTGTACCGATCCGCCCCCGACCCCGTCCGCCCGACGCGATCGACCACGGAAGGTGACCGTCCATGGCTGCGCCCCGCAAGCAAAGCACCCCGAAGACCGCCCAGACCATGGCCGCCAGCCAGCGCGAGATCTCCATCAGCGAGTTCTTCACCAAGAACCGCCACCTGCTGGGCTTCGACTCGCCGGCCAAGGCCCTGCTGACGACCATCAAGGAGGCCGTCGACAACAGCCTCGACGCCTGCGAGGAGGTGCGCATCCCGCCCCGCCTGTACGTGGAGATCCGCCCCGACCGTCCGGCCAAGCTGGGCCTGGAACTGACCAGCATCGAGGAACCGACCAAGGCCAACGGCAAGGCCGCCGCCGCGAGCAAGGCCGGCAACGGCACCAGCCGCGACGAGCGCTACCGCATCATCGTCGAGGACAACGGACCCGGCATCATGCCCGCCCAGATCCCCCGCATCTTCGGCAAGCTGCTCTACGGCTCGAAGTTCCACAGCCACAAGCAGAGCCGCGGACAGCAGGGCATCGGCATCTCGGCGGCCGGCATGTACGGGCAGCTGACCACCGGCAAGCCGGTGATCATCTACAGCCGCACCGGCACCGACCGGCCGGCCCACCGGGTGCGACCTGGTGCTGGACATGAAGAAGAACGAGCCCAACATCCTGACTGACGAAGAGACCATCTGGGAGAAGGACCACGGCACGCGCATCGAGATCACCCTGACCGGCAGCTACAAGAAGGGCCAGCACTCGGTCGACACCTACCTGCAGCAGACGGCCATCGCCAACCCGCACCTGCACCTGACCTACAAGGATCCCAAGGGCGACGTCTTCGAGCTACCCCAACGCCACCACCGACATGCCGGTCGAGGCCAGCGAGATCCAGCCCCATCCCTACGGCGTGGAGCTGGGCATCCTGTTCGCACATGCTGCAAGGACAGCAAGTGCCGCAACCTGACGGCGTTCCTGAAGGAGGAGTTCTGCCGGGTCGGTCCCAAGACCGCCGAGCAGATCCTCGAGACGGCCGGGCTGCCCGACCGCAAGAATCCCAAAAAACTGGTGCAGGACGACGTCCAGAAGCTGCTGGACGCCATCGCGGTGACGAAGATCGCCGCTCCGCCCACCGACTGCCTCTCGCCCATCGGCGAGGAGCTGGTCATGGCCGGTTTGAAGACCGGGGTCGAGGCCGACTTCTACACCTCGGTCACCCGTCCGGCGGCCGTCTACCGCGGCAACCCCTTCCAGATCGAGGTGGGCCTGGCCTACGGCGGCCAGCTGCCCGGCGACGAGCTGGCCAAGGTGATGCGCTTCGCCAACCGGGTGCCGCTGCTCTACCAGGCCTCGGCCTGCGCCATCCACAAGGCCATCCTCGGCAGCAACTGGCGCAGCTACGGGCTGCAGCAGAGCAAGGGCGCCCTGCCCTCGGGGCCGCTGGTGATCCTGGTGCACATGGCCTCGGTGTGGGTGCCCTTCACCAGCGAGTCGAAGGAGGCGGTGGCCCACTACCCGGAGATCATCAAGGAGATCAAGCTGGCCCTGCAGGAGGCCGGTCGGCGGCTGCAGCGCCACATCAACCGGCGCGCCCGGGAGAAGGACGCCTTCAAGAAGCAGAACTATATCCAGAAGTACATCCCCCACATCGGCGACGCGCTGCAGGAGATCCTGCTGCTGTCGGGCGCCGAACGCGAAGAGGTCATCACCGTGCTGACCGACACCCTCGAGCGCAGCCGCAAACTCTAGGAGCACCGCACCGTGTCCGACCGCTACACCCGCTTCCTGACCCTGGTGCACGAGGTGCACGACCTGGCCGCGACCATGGGCCTGCTGGAGTGGGACCAGGAGGTGGTGATGCCGCCCCAGGGCGGCATCGGCCGCGCCCATGCGCGCTCGACCCTGGCCGCCCTGATGCACGACCGCGTGGTGGACCAGGAGCTGGGCACGCTGATCGGCGAGCTGACGGCCGCCGGCGGCGGCGACCCCTGGTCCGGGGCCAACCTGCGGGAGATGAAGCGCCAGCGCGACCGCGCCGTGAAGGTGCCGCGCCAGCTGGTGGCCGACCTGGCCCGCGAGGGCGCCCTGGCCCAGCTGGCCTGGGCCGAGGCCCGCCAGGCGGACGACTGGTCCGCGTTCGCCCCCAACCTGTCGCGCCTGGTGGACCTCAAGCGCCGCGAGGCCGAGGCCGTGGGCTACGAGTCCGAGCCCTACGACGCCCTGCTGGACGAGTACGAGCCGGGGGCCAGGGCGGCCGAACTGGCCACCCTTTTCAGCGGCCTGCGCTCCGGCCTGGTGACGCTGCTGGACGCCCTGCGCGGCGCCGCCCATCCGCCCGACGACGCCCCGTGGCGCGGCACCTTCGCCGCCGCCGGGCAGGACCGCCTGGGCCGCCACGTGCTGGCGGCCATGGGCTACGACTTCGCCGCGGGCCGCCTGGACATCTCGACCCACCCCTTCACCCAGGGCATGGGCCCCGGCGACGTGCGCATCACCACCCGCTACGACGAGGCCGACCTGCGGACCGGCCTGTACGCCAACCTGCACGAGGGCGGCCACGCCCTGTACGAGATGGGCCTGCCCCCCGAGCACGCACGCGCGCCGGTGGGCTCGGCCGCCAGCGTGGGCATCCACGAGTCGCAGTCGCGGCTGTGGGAGAACCTGGTGGGCCGCAGCCTGCCGTTCATCTCCTGGCTGCAGCCGCAGCTGGCCGAGCTCTGGCCCGACGCGTTCGCCGGTGCCGACGCCGAGGACCTCTACCGGGCAGCCAACGTGGTCGAGCCCTCGCTGATCCGCATCGAGGCCGACGAGGTCACCTACAGCCTGCACATCATCCTGCGCATGGAGATCGAGCGGGCCCTGGTCGCGGGCGAGGTGGAGGTGGCCGACCTGCCGGCGCTGTGGCGCGAGAAGGTGCGCAAGTACCTGGGCCTCGAAGTGCCCAGCGACCGCGAGGGCGTGCTGCAGGATATCCACTGGTCCCTGGGCATCTTCGGCTACTTCCCGACCTACGCCCTGGGCAATCTCTACGCCTCGCAGCTGTTTGCCGCGGCCCGCCGGCATCTGCCGGACCTGGACGCGCAGATGGCCCGCGGCGAGCTGGGCAACCTGCTGGGCTGGCTGCGGTCCAACGTGCACGGACCCGGTTCGCTGTACCGGGCGGGCGAGCTGTGCGTGCGCGTGACCGGCGAGCCCCTGTCGCCCGAGCCGTTCCTGGCGCACCTGCGCACCAAGTTCGGTGCCGTCTACGGCATCACCATCTGAGCCATCTGAGCCAGAAGGCTCGAAAGGACGTCCGACGTGGCTGCGGGCAAGAAGAAGACCTCCAGGAAGCCCACCGCGGCGAAGCCTGCCAGGAAGACGGCGGGCCAGCCGCGGACGGTCGACGCCCCCAACCAGGGCGAGCTCGGGTTCGGCGCGCCGGTGCGGCCGGCCAAGCCGGAGGCGAAGGCGTCGGCGCCGGCTCCGGCGCCCATAGCGGCCGCCGAACCTGCCGCCCCGCCGCCGGCCGCCAAGGGCGAACGGGCACCCTCGTTCAGCCCGGTGGCGCGGCGCATCCGCTCCGAGTCGAACATCATCCGCCAGAAGATCCTGCTGGGCGAGAAGCCGGCCATGAAGTTCCCGCTGCGCTCGCTGGCCAACGTCACCTACTCGTCGGGCACGGGCTACTTCAAGCTCAAGGGCAAGCACAAGGAGCGCACCCTGACCGTCAACACGGTCAAGACCTTCGCCCAGACCCTGAAGATGATGGCCCTCTCCAAGGAGCTGGTCGACACCGACGACATCGCCACCAAGCGGGAGGCCTACTACGTCTCCAAGAACTGGGCCGAGGCGCGCTTCAAGGAGCAGCCCGAGTCCGACACGGTGATGGAGGACGTGGAGGCCTTCTTCGGCGTCAACCGCGAGCAGCTGGGCTTCGTGCCCGAGGAGAAGGGCGGCGACGTGGCCGGCCGCCTGGTGGTCATCGACCACGACCGCGACACCGGCGAGGAGCTGCGCATCGACTGCACCAGGTTCGGCAGCGGCGCCTACTCCATCCCCATCTCGGTGGAGGACCTGCGCTTCGAGACCGACGCCCAGTTCATCCTCTGCATCGAGACCGCCGGCATGTTCCAGCGCCTGGTGAAGCACAACTACTGGAAGTCGGCCAACTGCATCCTGATCTCCATGGGCGGGGTGCCGACCCGCGCCTGCCGCCGCTTCGTGCGGCGCCTGGCCGACAGCTTCGGGCTGCCGGTCTACGTCTTCGTCGACGGCGACCCCTACGGCTACAGCAACATCTACCGCACCCTGAAGGTGGGCTCGCGGCAACGCCGCCCACCTCAACGAGTACTTCTGCGTGCCCCAGGCCCACCTGCTGGGCATCACGCCCCAGGACATCATCGAGTACGAGCTGCCGACCCATCCGCTGAAGGACGTGGACATCAAGCGGGCACGCGACGCCTTGAAGAACGATCCCTTCATCCTGCACTACCGGGCCTGGCAGCTGGCGCTGGAGCAGATGATCAAGATGGGGGTGCGCGCCGAGCAGCAGGCGCTGGCCAAGCACGGGCTGAACTACGTGATCGAGGAGTACCTGCCGCAGAAATTGGCAAATGTGGGGCGGTTCTTGCCCTAGGGGGTGCGGGGCTGCTGGCGCTGGGTTCGGGAATATCCATGCGCCGTTCAGCAGTGTGACATGTCAAAAGCCGATTTTGGTTCGGATCCGAACCGTAAAGCAATTTCAAACATGCACGATCCTTCGTTCCTGCCATCGCTGAATCTCGTCGTCCGCCTGCTGGAAGCCATCGTCTCGACCCCGGGTATCAGCGCCGTCAGCCTCGCCCGCCGCTTCGGACTGACCCGATCGAGCGTCAGCCAGGCCGTCCGCCGTCTCGTGTCCTGCGGCTTCGTGGAGCGCCGGCCCCACTCCCACGACAGGCGGCACCTGCTGCTGCACCCGACCCGCGACGGCTGGGCCGTGGCGCCCATCTTCACCCTGCACGCCCGCAACCGGGAGGAGATCGTGCGCCGGGAACTGGCCCCGGGCGAGTCGGGCGTTCTCGATCGCTTGCTCTACCAGGTCGCCATCGCCGTGGGACGGGAACTGCGCAGCCGCGGCGTGCGCTGAGCGGACCCATGTGCTAGATTGCAGCGGTCCCCGTCACCCGTGGAAACAGCAAAGGATCTGCACAGTGCGCGTCATCCTCGTCGTCGAACGCAAGCACCTGTTCCCCGGCCTCAGCCCCCAGGGCTTCCTGGCGCCGGACGCCGTGGACCTGGAGGCGGTCAACGACCCGCCTGTTCTTCGCCGAGCGCGACTACATGGAGCAGAATTCCCACTACAAGCAGATCATCCCCTACCTGGTGCTGCGGCGCGGGCAGGGCGACCAGGCGCGGGTGCTGTGCTACCAGCGGCGCACCAAGCACACCGAGCAGCGCCTGGGCGGCCTGTGGTCCGTCGGCTTCGGCGGGCACATCGAGCCGCTGGACCGGGACGCGCCGGACATCGCCGCCCACGGCCTGGTCATGGCCACGGCCGTGCGCGAGCTGGTCGAGGAGACCGGCCTGACCCCCGGCAGCGAGGCCTTCACCATGGCGGGGTTCATCAACAGCGACAGCGAGGATGTCTCGGCGGTGCACTTCGGGGTGGTCTTCGGCGTCGACCTGGACACCATGCCCGGCAGCGACGACGAGCTGATGCGGCTGGTCAGCAGCCAGGCCGAGCCCCACCGGGCGCGCTGGATCGCCGCGGGCGAACTGCCGGCGCTGATGGGCAAGGGCCAGGGCCCCGACGGCGGCAGCTTCGAGGACTGGTCGCGCATCGCGGTGGCCGGCCTGCTGGGCTGAGCCTTGGCCGGGTCAGGCCTTCGTCCCCAGCATCTCGATCACCATCGCCGGGCCCACGTGGCCCACGCCTTCTGCCAGCTCGACCTCCTGCTCGATCGCGTGCTCGAACTCCAGGCCCGGAAATTCGCCCCTGACCTCGGCCAGATCGTGCAGCAGCTCGATATCCGGCGGCCCGCCGGATTTGCGGCCGTGTTGGGCCTTGCTGAACGACGTGAAGATGAGGGTGCCGCCCGGCTTCAGGCACTGCGCGACCCGGCGGTGCAGCTCGGTGCGCTGCGCCGGCGGCAGGTGCAGGTAGCAGAGCACGACGTGGTCCCAGGCCTGCTCGTGCCAGTTGTGGTCCAGGACGTCGGCGATGTGGTAGTGGATGCCCACGCCCCGGTCGTCCGCCAGGGCCAGGGCCTTGCGCCGGCCCACGGCGCTGGAGTCGACGGCCACCGCGTGGTGGCCCAGCCCGGCGGCGAAGACCACGTTGCGGCCTTCGCCCTCGGCCAGGTAGAGGCCGCGGCCCTTGGGCAACAGGGGCAGCTCCTCGGCCACGAACTGGTTGGGGGTGCGTCCGTAGAAATACCGCTCGTGGTCGTAGCGCTCGTCCCAGCGGTTCAAACTGGTGTCCTTCCGTCGGTTTTGACCTGCCGCGTTGCGCAATCTCAAGGTAAATTGCTGGCATCGGAGTCGCCACGATGGTACGGTGCGCGGGCGAAGCGAAGTGGCCGCCCGGGCGGTCGCATGTGCCTGTGAAGCCAGCAAGGAGACGGGTCCCATGATCAACAAGATCGCAATCATCGGCGGCGGGAACATCGGCGGCGTCCTCGTCCACGAGATCGTGTCGCGGCGCCTGGCCCGCAACGTCGGCCTGGTCGACGTCAAGCCCCCCGAGTTCGCCGCGGGCAAGTGCCTGGACATCGCCGAGGCGACACCCGTCTTCGCCAGCGACGTCAATTGCGAGGGCAGCAAGACCTACGAGGTGATCGAGGGCGCCGACTTCGTGATCAACACCGCCGGCGTGCCGCGCACCATGCGTGCCGACGGCACCTTCCCCTCGCGCGAGGAACTGCTGGGCATCAACCTGAACATCACCGACCAGGTCGCCGCCGGCATCAAGCAGTACGCGCCCAAGGCCTTCGTCATCAGCATCGCCAATCCGCTGGACGCCATCGTCTACCGGCTGTTCAAGAAGCTGAAGCACGATCCCAAGCGGATCATGGGCATGGCCGGCGTGCTGGATTCGGCCCGCTACAAGTACTTCGTGGCCCGCGAGGCCAACGTCTCGGTGGAGAACGTCGAGGCCGTGGTGCTCGGCGGGCACGGCGACACCATGGTGCCCATCCGCAGCGCCTGCCGCATCTACGGCCTGCCGGTGGAGCAGTTCATCTCCGCGGCCAAGCTGGAGAAGATCGAGGAGCGCACCCGCGGCGCCGGCGGCGAAGTGGTCAAGCTGCTGGGCTCGGGCTCGGCCTTCGTCTCGCCGGCGGTCAGCGCCCTGGACATGGTCGAAGTCGATCGCCTTCGACAAGCGCAAGATCATGCCGGTGGCCGCCTACCTGCAGGGCGAGTACGGCGTTAAGGGCCTGTTCGTGGGCGTGCCGGTGGTCCTGGGCAAGGGCGGCATCGAGGAGATCATCAAGATCAAGCTGACGCCCGAGGAGAAGAAGGCGCTGGCCAACTCGGTCAACGCGGTCAAGAGCACCGCGGCCGAGGTCGACAAGGCCAAGTAGCGAAGACGGCGCCCGTTGCGTGCGCCTGAGACCGCCGGTCCCCCGGGGCCGGCGGTCCGCTTTTCAGCCTGCCGCGGCCGAAATCTCACAAGTCCGTGATTCTTGATGAATTGAGCCAGCCCGCCCGATCTGGTATGCTGAAACCTCGCCAATCGTCCGCCGCCCTGATCCGGAGGCCCCGCATGACCCCGTTCCGCCTGCCCGTCCTCGTCGTCGTCCTGCTGCTGGCTGCGTCCAGCGCCCTGGCCGCTCCCCAGACCCACGCCCTGGTGCAGGTCGACCTCAGCGACGCCGCGGCCGCCCGGTGGCTGCGCGAGCATCAGGGCGAGCTGGACATCCTGGCCGTCAAGCCGGGCTCGCACGCGCGGATCGCGGCCACCCCTGCGGCGCTGGACCTGCTGCGGGCGGCGGGACTCGCACCGCGGGTGATCGAGGCGAACATGGAGGCGGCGGCGGCCTACCCCGAGAAGGGCATCGGCTTCGGCGTCTACCACACCTACAGCGAGAGCATCGCCTGGATGGACAGCCTGCACGCGCTCTACCCGCAGGTGGTCAGCCAGAAGTGGTCGCTGGGCCAGAGCGGCGAGGGACGCGACATCTGGTGCTTCCGCGTCTCGGACAACCCGGACGTCGACGAGGACGAGCCCGAGGTGCTGATCGACGGCATGCACCACGCCCGGGAGATCATGGCCTCGGAGTTCCCGGTGATGTTCGCCGAGTACCTGGCCGTGAACTACGCCGGCGACCCGGAGATCGCCTGGCTGGTCGACCACCGCGAGCTCTACGTGGTGCCGATCGTGAACCCCGACGGCTTCGTCTACAACGAGTCGACCAATCCCGACGGCGGCGGCATGTGGCGCAAGAACCGCCGCAACAACGGCGACGGCCAATGGGGCGTGGACCTCAACCGCAACTATCCGCTGTACTGGGGCTACGACAACAGCGGCAGCAGCCCCTACACCTCCAGCGAGACCTACCGCGGCCCATCGGCCGGCAGCGAGCCCGAGACCCAGGCCCTGATGGCCTTCGTCGACGGCCGCGAGATCCGCACCCACGATTCGGTGCACACCTACAGCGACCTGCTGCTCTACCCGTGGGGCTACTCGTCCGGGCCCACCCGCGACGACGCTCTCTTCGCGCAGATGGCCGCGGTCATGACCCGCGAGAACGGCTACACGGCCGGCCAGCCCGGCGACGTCCTCTACGAGGTCAACGGCGGCAGCATCGACTGGATGTACGGCGCCAACCTGGGCCACGACCCGATCCTCAGCTTCTCCACCGAGATCGGCAACGACGGCTTCTGGCCCGCCGGCAACCGGCGCCAGGCCCTGTTCGAGGACAATCTGTGGGCGCACATCTACCTGATGCGCGCCGCGGGTCCGTTCACGGGCGTGCACACCGCGGTCGCCACCGACGGCCTGGGCGGCTCGCTGGAGCCGGGCGAGGCGGGGCTGCTGACCTTCACGGTCGAGAACCAGTCGGCCTTCACCGACCTGACCGGCGTCACCGTGACCATCGCCACGGACGATCCCTGGGTGCAGTTCGCCGCGTCCAGCCGCACCCTCGGCGCGCTGGCGCCGCAGGCCAGCGCCGACCTGACCGGCGCGCCCATCCCCTTCACCGTCGATGCCGCCTGCCCGGACGGGCACCTGGCGACCTTCACGGTGACCGTGCCGGTGGACGGCGACCCGCTGTCCTTCACGCTGGCCTTCCGCGTGGGCCCGCCGGCGCTGCTGCTGGCCGACGACTTCGAGGCCGGCACCGGCAACTGGACCGCCACCGGCAGCTGGGCCGCGAGCACCGCGCTGGCCCGTTCGCCGACCCATGGGCTCGCCGACTCGCCCGGGTCCTATCTCGACGACTCCTCCACCGCGATGACCACGGTGGCCTCCTACCCGGCGGCCAGCCTCGTCTTCTGGCACCGCTACGCCATCGAGGCGGGCTACGACTTCGGCCGGGTGCAGGTGTCGGCCAACGGCGGCGGGTGGGCCAACCTGGGCTCGTTCGACGGGACCAACAGCACCTGGACGCGGCAGGAATACGACCTGTCGGCCTACAGCGGCCAGGCGCTGCGCTTCCGCTTCCTGCTGGAGACCGACTATTCGGTGGTCTACGACGGCTGGACCATCGACGACGTGGAGATCCTCGGCCAGCCGTCGGACAACGCCGCGCCGCCCACGCCGCTGGCGCTCGATCCGGCGCCCGGCACCACCACCGGCCCGACGCCCCTGCTGATGCTCGGCAACGTGGTCGACCCCGAGGGCAGCCCCGTGGTGTACGGCTTCCGCGTCTACGGCGACGCGGCCTGCACCGACCTGGTCGCCGCGACCGACGACGTGCCCGCAGGCGACGGCAGCACCGGCTGGCTGACCGGCACCCTGGCCCCGGGCAACTACTGGTGGCGGGCCTGGGCCGGCGACGGCGTCGAGCGCAGCCTGCTGAGCCCGGCGCAGCCCTTCACCGTCAACGACGTCTCGGCCGTGGGGCTGCCCCTGGCGGGCGGACCGCAGCTGACGATCCTGGGCGGGGTGTCCGGCCGTGGCGCGGCCCTGCGCCTGAGCCTGCCCGTGGCCGCCGACGTCACCGTCGACGTGCACGACCTGCGCGGCGCCCTGGTTCGGCGCCTGCACGGCGGGCGCCTCGAGGGCGGCGAGCGCACCCTGGTCTGGGACGGCCGGGACAAGGGCGGCCGGCTGGCCGCCAGCGGGGTCTACCTGGTGCGCATGACCGCCGGGGAGGCGATCGCCACGGGGCGGGTGGTGATGGTGCGGTAGGAATTGCTTTCGGTGGCCCGGCGTCAGGCGACGCCGGGCCCGTTGCCGACCAGCGGCTTCAGTCGCGAGATCTCTTTGGCGGTCGGGCCGTTCATGGCCTGCCACAGATCCCAGTCCTGCTGCAATCCCAGCCAGAATTCAGCCGACATGCCCAGCACCCGCGACAACCGCAACGCCGTGTCCGGGGTCACGGACCGGTGTCCCTTGATGATCTCGTTGAGCCGGGGATAGGACACATCCAGCCGCCGGGCAAGCTCGACCTGCGTCACTCCCAGCGGCTTCACGAACTCCTCGAAGAGCATCTCGCCCGGATGCGTCGGCGGGCGCTTGCGCGGCAGGCGCCGCCCGCTAGTGGTAGTCGGTGATTTCGACTTCGTAGGCATGACCTTCCTCCCAAATGAAGCAGATCCGGAACTGCTGGTTGATCCGGATGCTGTATTGGCCCGCACGGTCGCCCTTCAATCGCTCCAATCGATTGCCTGGAGGGATCTTGAGCTCCGTGACGTCCTGAACACGGTTGATCTGGTCGAGCTTTCGTCGGGCAATCGGCCAGATCGCCTGCGGACAACATTTGCGGGCCACGCTGGAAACGGCGCCGTCAAAGACATCCTCAGTACCGACATTCCTGAACGACTGTATCATGGGTCACATTATAATGGATGTCGTTATAGCCGTCAAACCCGGCTTCAGAATAATCAGTAGTTCGGCTGGCGGCATGGCGAATACAGCTCCAAATGCTAGAGATAACCCAGATCCCGCATCTCCTGCTCGATCCGCAACCGCTCCGCCTCGTCCGGTCCGCCGACCGAGGCGATCGCCGGCCGCACCGTGGCCAGGTGCTCGTCCAGCAGGCGGCGCAGGGGCGCGGCCAGGGCACGATCGCCGATCAGGTTGCGGGTCTCGCCCGGATCGGCCGCCAGGTCGTAGAGCTCGGCGCCCAGTTCCCGGCGCAGGGCCAGCTTGCCCCAGGTGCGCAGCCGCTGCAGGCGGCCCAGGCCCGGGTTGGGCAGGGGCCGGATGTGCTTGAGCCGGCCGTGACGCACCGCGGCCTTGGCCTTGCCCTGGCAGAAGACCGGCGCCCCCTGCCTGTCGTCGGCCCCGTCCCAGAGTTCGCTGAAGCCGACCGTCGGCCAGGGCACGCCCGCCAGGCGCAGCAGCGTGGGCCAGACGTCCACGTGGCTGACCGGCCGGGAGCAGGCACGCCCGGCCACCGCGGGTCGCGCCGGATCGCGCACGATGCCCACGGTGCGGATGATCTCCTCGTAGAGGTGGATGCCGCCGTGGGTGAAGCTGCCGTGCTCGCAGAAGGCCTCGCCGTGGTCCGAGAGCACGCCGATCACCGTGTCGTCGTCCAGTCCGCGCTCCCCCAGACCCGCCAGCAAACGGCCCACCGCCTCGTCGTTGTAGCGCACGCTGGCGTCGTACTTGTCGCGCAGCCAGGCCAGGTCGGCCGGCGTCAGGCGTCGGCGCCCCCATTCCACCGCCTCGATCAGTTTGTGGATGGTCTGGCCGGTGCGCCGGTCCAGCTGCTCGGCGTCCTGGGGAAAGAGCATGGCCGGCAGGTCCGGGGCCACCCCGGCCGCCTCGGGCGAGTCGAAACGGTGCGCGTGCTCGTCGGGCAGCCGGTAGGGCATGTGCGGCCCGTCGTAGTGCAGGAACAGGGCGAAGGGCCGGGCCCGGTCCCGCCGGTCCAGCCACTCCAGCCCGCCGGCGGTCACGGCCAACGGCAGGTCCTTGGCGTAGTTGGTGCTGCGGCCCTGGGTGACGACCTCGGTCTCGCCCCAGATGTGGCGCAGCAGGTTGTTGAAGAAGCGGAAGGTGGTGACCGCGCCGGTCTGCATGCGCGCGGCCCGGATCGCGTCGTGCACCGCCGAGCCGCCCACCCGGGCCGTGAAGTCGAACACCCCGTGCTCGTGGGGATGCAGGCCGGTGAACAGCGAGGTGAACGCGGGCGCCGTGAAGTTCGAGGCCGACCACATGCTGTCGAAGCGGATCCCGCCGGCGGCCAGGCGGTCCAGGTGGGGCGAGGTGGGGCGTTCGTAGCCGTAGCAACCCAAACGGTCGGGCCGCAGGGTGTCCACCACGACCAGCAGGATGTTCTTCACGGCGAGGACCCCGGCACACGCGGGCGCACCACCAGCGCGTTGGGCACCGCCGAGCCGCCGGTCGCACCGCGGTCCCCAACGACCTCCAGCGCCCGCACCCACAGGCCCGCCGCCGCGCTGCCCTCCAGGTGCTGGGCCGCCACCACCTGCAGGGGCAGAGCCAGCAGCAGATCGTTGAACTCGTGCATCGGCAGGGGCCGGGTGCAGAGGATCAGCAGCGCGCGGCCCTGCGCGTCCTCGGCCAGGGCGGCCTCGCGCCAGCGCTCGCGCACGGGGGACCAGCGGTTGCGGCCCGGGTGCTTGATCAGGCGCAGGTTCTGCACCACGGTGCGGTAGCGCAGGCGCAGCACCTCCAGCGGCGTCTCGTCCAGGTCGACCAGGGCGAAGGGAGCGTCCACCGTGTCGACCGGATCGCAGACGAAGGCCGAGAGGTAGTTGTTGGCCGACCGGTTCAGGACCGTGCCCTCGACCTGGCAGAAGCCCACGTGGGTCACGCCGTCCGCCTGGTACATGCCGGAATTGATGGCCGCTTCCAGCCCGAAGTCATGACCCCAGGCGGCGAGGGTGCGCTTGCGGCCGTCGGCGTGGCGCGAGGTGGCCAGCACCGCCAGGCTCCAGCGCCGGGGATCGACCCGCAGCACGTGCAGGTCCCCGTCGGCCCGGGCGCTGCGGGTGTCCACGTCGAAGCGCAGCAGCTCCAGCCCGGGGGCCAGTTCGCGCACCGCCTCGGCCTCGGCCGCCTCTGCCGCCGCCGCCCAGGCCAGCGCCGCCAGCAGCAGGATCATCGTCGTGCCCCGGCGCGCCGTCATGGATGCCACCCCCAACCCGGATACCAGCGGTTGACGATCATATAGAACAGGATCGAATCGATCATCAGGTGCAGGATCACGATATAGAACAACGACCGGGTCCGCTTGTAGGTCAGGCCCTGGACCAGGGCGAACAGGTAGATCACCACGGGGCCCCAGCCCACGAAGGCCATCTCGTGCAGGAAGCTGGTGAAGAAGAAGGCCTGGGCGATGTTGGCCTCGATGAACTTGAAGTGCCGGTGCGTCAGCACGAAGACGAAGTTGATGAAGGCCAGCTCGTCCCACACGCCCACGAAATTGCAGCCCCAGAACAGGCGCCACAGGGCCTCGGTGCGGCCCTCCTGCCCCGCCGGCAACGGCCAGCTGTGGTGCAGGGTCGGTGTGAGCACGTTGAAGTACAGCCACATGAAGCCGAAGGCGATCACGAAGCCGCCCGGCAGCCACAGCCACATCTTCCAGGACCAGCGTCCGCGGAACCAGCTGTAGTCCAGGGGCTGTCCCAGCCAGTAGCGGGCCGCCAGGGCCGGCAGCAGCAGCACGCCCACGCCCAGGGCCAGGACCAGCTCCAGCACGTGGGCGTCGCCGGTATCGCCGTCGATGCGCGTGACGAAGAGCACGCCGATCAGCCAGGCGAACAGCACCGTGCTGCGCCACCAGGCGGTGGGGCCACTGCGCACCGCCGCCAGCACGCCCGCCAGCAGCAGCGGCCAGCCGAAGGCGTGCCAGGGGATGCCCGCCAGCGGCGGCGGATAGGATTTCAGGCCGATCACCAGCACCATGGCCGCCGTCAGCAGCCAGAGGCTGGCGCGGCGCAGCGGCGTCGGCTGCAGGGGGGCGTCAGTCATGGTTCTCGCCGCCATCCGGGCCTTCGGCCGTTGTCCCCAGCACATGGGCCTCGAACCAGGCCAGCAGCTCGTCCTGGTAGAACACCAGATTGCGGGGATTGCGGAGGCCGTGGCCTTCCTCCACGAAGCGGATCAACCGGGCCGGCACCCCGCGGCTGCGCAGGGCGGCGAACCACATCTCGGCCCCCTGCACCGGGCAGCGGAAGTCGCGCAGGCCGTGGCTGACCAGAGTCGGCGTCGTCACCCGGTCGACCTGCTCCCAGGGCGAGTTGCGGCGGTAGACCTCGCGGGCCTCCGGGTCGAAGGGCCGGCCGCCGAATTCCCACTCGGGGAACCACTTCTCGTCGGTGGTGCCCCAGAAGGTGGACGGCTCGGGGTACATGCGGTCCAGGGCGGCGGCGGCGAAGCGGTCCGTCTGCGTGGTCAGGGCGGCGCCCAGATGGCCGCCGTAGCTGCCCCCCATCACCGCCAGGCGCTGCGGATCGGCCCAGCCCGCGGCGACGGCGGCATCGACGCAGGCCAGCACTTCGCGCGCGGGGCGCTTTACCCAGTCGCCGCGGATCGCGGCCTGGAACTCGAAGCCGTAGCCGGTGCTGCCCACGGGGTTGGCGGCGATCACGGCGTAGCCGTGGTGGGGCAGGATGTGGAACTCGGGCAGGAAGGTGCCGCCGTACATCCACTCGGGCCCGCCGTGGATGCTCAGCACCGTGGGCACGCGCTCGTCCGGCAGCAGGTCCGGCGGCTTGAAGCACCAGCCCTCGATGAGCGTGCCGTCGACGGTCACGCTGAACGGCTCGGGCTCGATCAGGCCGACCCGCTCGCGCCATTGGGCGTTGGGGTCGATGATCAGCTCGGCCGGCAGCGGCAGCGTGCCGGCCGCAGCCAACTCGACGACGAAGATGCCGCCGGGCAGGGTCTGGCCGCCGCCGTCCAGCACGGCCCGGCCCCCGCCGATGCGGACCCGGCGCAGGCCGCAGCCGGTGTCGGTCAGCTCGACCGCACCGTCCGGCCCCAGCCGCACCAGCTCGATGGCGCCATGATTGGCGCCCAGCACGTAGAAGACGCCGTCGGCGGCGGTCCAATTCCAGAACATCTGGTCGTGGGTGTGGTTCGCCAGCAGCCGCGTGTCGCCCACGGCCGGATCCAGCACCGCGATGCTGTGCGGTGCGCTCTCCCAGAGGGGATCGTCGCTGCGCAGGTAGGCGATGGTCCCATCGGCCTGCCAGCGCGGCTGGCTGTCGGGGCCGGGATTGGTCGTCAGCCGGGCCGGGGCGCCGCCGCTGCGCTCCACCAGCCACAGGTCCTCGTTCAAGGTGCGGCCCAGATCGGCCCGGGCCTTGGCCGCCATGACCAACTGCCGGCCATCAGTCGACCAGGCGCAGCTGCGCACGTCCAGCGCCTCGTGCAGCAGGCGGCGCGGCTGCCCGGGCCCGTCGCCCAGCTCCAGCACGAAGAGCTGGGCCAGCTTGTCGCCCCGCTCGCCCTGGCCCAGGTGGCGGAAGCCCAGCTCGTCGTCGACCCAGCGCACCCCGGGCTCGCCCCGGTAGCCGTCCAGTGCGGCGTCGGCGATCCAGGCCAGGGCGTCGCCTGCGGGCGACCAGTGCAGGGCGCCGTAGGTCGCGGGCGCACCCACCGGATGGCGGTCGCCGCCGTCGGGGGCCATCAACCAGGCCTCGGTGCCGGCGTCGGTGTCCTTGAGATAGGCGATGGCTCCGCCGTCGGGCCGCCACACCGGGCCGCGGGCCCGGTCCTCGGGCGTGAAGACCAGCAGCTCGTCGCCGGTGTCCAGGTCGCGGCGGTAGAGGGTCGCCCGGTGCGTGCCGGCGGCCTCGTCCCAGACGGAAAGGGTGTACAGCAGCCAGCGGCCGTCGGGCGAGAGATCGTCGCTGCGCACGGACCGGAGGTCCAGCAGGTCGCCCGGCACCATCGCCTGGCCGTTCGCAGCGGCGAGCAGGGCGATCAGGACCGCCGGCAGCGGCCAGGTCTTCGCGCGAACCCTCATGCCACGGGCTCCAGGCGCAGGAAGAAGAAGATCGCGATGGCGTAGAAGCCCACCACCAGGCCCAGCTTGGCCAGCCAGAACTCCAGGGGCGACAGCCCCGACCCCAGCAAAAGGAGCGAACTCTGGCTGCCGAAGAACAGGCCGGCCGCGGCGATCAGCAGCATGCGCGCCTTGGGCACCCGCAGGTCCTGGCCGCAGGCGGGGCAGACGGCCCCCCAGAGGGCGGCGCCGGCCCGCCCGGTCCCGAAGACCTGGCGCAGCGCACTGCGCCAGGCGAACACATGCCCGCATCGGGTGCACACGGGGTTGTTGAGGGCCATCGGATCCTCTGCAGGCTGTGGTCGATGGCGCCGTCCCGCCCTTCGGGTGGCGCCGGTCAGGCCAAGGTAACACGCGAAGACATCGGCGCTCCAGTTCCGATCCGCTGGGAGCCCCCCGGGGGTCGGCCCTGCTACGATATCCTGTATCGATGCGGGCTCTGCGTCACTCACCAGGCATTTCCTTGTTTCGTTCGGATCCGAACCAATCAAACTTTTCGAACCCACTCACTCGCGACTCTTGGCGATCTATCGCGACCGGCCTTGCGCCGCCGACTCTCAATGGAGCATGGGCAGGGCCACCGGCGGCGTGCTAGGATGGGGTCATGCGTGCCCCCGCGAAGCTCCTAGTGGCCGCCCTGGCGGCCTTGACGGCCCTGCTGGGCGGCTGCGGCGGCGGACCCGATGGTCCGCAGACCGACGGCCCGGCGGGCGTGCCCCGCAGCGAACGCATCCTCTGGCCCGACGGCGACGGCGGCCTGACGACCCTGCGTCGGGGCTGCGACCCGCTGCCCGGTGCCGTGGTGTCCGGTGCCCGGCTCACCGTCGCGGTCACCGACAGCGTGCTGCCGGCTCGCGCCCCCATCCCCCACAACCGGTCCGAGCGCCTGGTCTTCGCCCAGCTCTACGAGACCCTGGTGCGGGTCGACTGCACCGGCGTGCCGGGCCCCGGCCTGGCCGCCAACTGGAGCTGCACCGCCGACAGCACGGTCTGGATCTTCGCCCTGCGCCCGGACGCGCGTTTCTGGGACGGCACCCCGGTGACCGCCGCGGACGTGCGCGCCGCCTGGAGCGATGGCGCCGGCTGCCCCCGCACCGGT
Source organism: Candidatus Krumholzibacteriia bacterium (assembly GCA_963848505.1). Lineage (GTDB taxonomy): Bacteria > Krumholzibacteriota > Krumholzibacteriia > LZORAL124-64-63 > LZORAL124-64-63 > JACZKN01. The sequence continues at coordinate 30,754 of CAWKEB010000002.1, forward strand.
GCCCGGGCCACCCCCTGGGACTGGCTCGACGCCCGGGCCGAGTCCATCGAGGCCCTGGACGCCCGGCGCCTGAAGGTGCAGCTGCCCGAGCCCCAGGCCGACCTGCCCCGGCTGCTGGCCCACCCCGCCACCGCCGTCGCGGTGCGGCGCGAGGGCTGGACCTGGCCCGTGGGCAGCGGTCCGGCCCGCCTGCGCGCCTCGACCCCGCCGCCATTGCCGGAGCTGGTCTGCCGGCCCAATCCTCAGCACCCGGACAGCCCCGTCTGGAGCGAGCTCGTGTTCCAGGTGCTGCCGGGCCGGGATCCCCGGGATCTGGTCGGCAGCGGGTTCGACCTGGCCCAGGTCCGCGCCCTGGACGTGGTGCGCTTCTACACCGATGCCCCGGGCTACAGAGTCGATCCGCTGCCCTGGGATCGGCTCTACCTGCTGGTCTGCCCGCCGGAAACCAACCCCGGCGGCTCGGGCCGCTGGCTGGCCGCGGCTGCGGGCATCGATCCGGCCCGCGACCTGACCACCGTGACGGCCATGCCCTGGGACGGCATCGTGTTTCCTGCCGGCCGCAGCCGGGCCTGCCCCCAGCTGGCCGGGCCGGTGGCGGCCGATCCCGCCCTGCGCCGCGATTCGGACCTGGCCCGCACGCCCCTGGACGCCGGCTCCCTGGTCCACGCCGACGATGACCCCGGTGCCCGCGAGTTGGCCGGCCGCCTGGCCGCCCTGGCCGGCGACGGGGTGCACACGGCGGCCTTGCAACCGGCCAGCCTGCGCGCGGCCCTGCGCTGGCAGATGCCCGGCGCCCTGATCCTGGCCCTGGACCAGCAGTTCGCCTCGAGCTGCCTGCAGCTGGCGGCCCTGCTGGCCCAGGCCGGCTGGCTCCAGCAGGCGGCGCTGCTGCCCGCAGTGTCGCCGGCGGGCGACAGCCTGGTGGCCGCCCACCGGGCCGAGGCCCCGCCGACGGACCCGGCCCTGGTGCTGAGGAATGCGGGCATCGTGCGTCCGTTGGCCCTGAGCCGACCCTGGCTGGTGACCCGCGACGCCCTGGGCGGGCTGGTCCTGGACTTCGACGGCACGCCGCGCCTGGCGGGTGTGGGTCCCCTGGCCGGTCCGGGCGGGGAAGCGCCTTGAGCCTGCGCTGGCAGATCCTGGCCGCGGCGGTGCTGCTGGCGGTGGCGCCGCTGCTGGCGGCGATCCTGGCCATCCGCGCCGAAGTGGCCGACGACGTCACCGCCCTGGACACACGCCGGGTCGAGGCGCGCCTGCAGCTGGTGGTCGACGACCTCGAGCGCCGCAACACCCACCTGGCCACGCTGCTGGACGCCCTGTCGACCATCATCACCGAGGACAACCGCTTCCGGCTCGCCGTCAACGGCGGCCGCGACGATCTGCGCGACTACGTGCGGGACTACGCGGCCCGCCAGCTGGCGCTGATGGATCTGGACGTGCTGCTGATCCTCGACCCGGCGGGGCAGGTGGTCAGCAGCGGGCACTTCCGCGAGGCCCAGGGTGCCCTCGACCCCGAGCTGCCCCGGCTGCTGGCCCGCGCTCCCGGCGGGCGCGCCCTGATGGCTGTGCGCAGCCCGGCCGGCCCGTTCGCGGCCCTGGTGCGGGCCCGTCCCTTCGACCTGGCCGGGGCCACCTGGCAGCTGGTCGGCGGCATGCGCCTCGATCCGGCCGACCTGGCCGGCCGCGACACCGATCCGGACCTGACCATGGTCGTGGCCTGGCCCGGCGGCCCGCGCCTGGCCGGCGGCCTGGTCGACACCACGCTGACCCGCGAGCAGGATGTGCTGGCCCGGGAGTACGCCCTGCGGCGAGCCGGCCACGTGGTGCGCAGCCAGAACCTGACCCTGGTGCAGGACGGCCGGCTGGCCGACGCCTGGCTGCTGGTCAGCCACAACCGCGTGTCGCTGCAACAGACCCTCAGCGGAGTGAATCGGCGCCTGCTGATGATCGCGGCGGCGGCCGCGCTGGCGGCCATCGTCCTGGCCGCGCTGCTGGCGGCCCGGGTCAGCCGGCCCTTGCGGGACCTGGCCGCCCGCGCCCGGACCCTGGACCTGGAGCGCCTGGACGTGGGCTTCGGCTCGTCCCGCGGCGACGAGGTGGGTCAATTGGCCCGGGTGCTGGACGAGCTGACCCGCCGCCTGCGCGCCGGCGTCGGCCGCCTGCGCGAGGCCGAGCACCGGGCCACCCTGGGCGAGGTGGCCCGCCAGGTGAACCACGACATCCGCAACGGCCTGACGCCCCTGCGCAACGTGCTGCGCCACCTGGGCGAGGTGGCCGAGCAGGATCCCGCCGCGCTGGCCGCGGTCTACCGCGAGCGGCGCGCCACCCTCGACGGCGGGCTGGCCTACCTCGAAGACCTGGCCGGACACTACGCGCGCCTGAGCCCGTCGGCGGCCCGGCGCCCCTGCGACCTGGGCGCGGTGATCAGCGACGCCACCGCCGGCGGCGTGCCGCCCGGGGTCACCCTCGCCCGTGAGGTCGCCGTGGACCTGCCCCCGGTGGCCGCCGATCCGGTCAGCCTGCGGCGCATCGTCGAGAACCTGCTGCGCAACGCGCTGGAGAGCCTGCCGGCCGCCGGCGGCCAGGTCACCGTCGCGGCGCGCCGGGCCCACGACGAGGCCCTGGACGAGGAGCGCCTGCTCTTGACGGTCACCGACAACGGCTGCGGCATCCCGCCGGCCGACCGCGCGCGCATCTTCGACGATTTCTTCACCACCAAGCCCGGCGGCAGCGGCCTGGGCCTGAGCAACGTGCGGCGCCTGGCCGGCGACTGCGGCGCGCGCCTGGGCGTGGACGACGCGAGCGGCGGCGGCACCGTGTTCAGCGTATCGTTCCCCCTTCCCGAGCCCGCGGGGATGGACCCATGAGTTTGATCCTGATCATCGACGACGTGGCCGCCCTGCGCGACCAGTACGCCTACGACCTCAAACGCCTGGGCGGGTTCGCGACCGCCACCGCCGGCGGCGGCGCCGAGGGCCTGCGCCTGCTGGAGGACGAGCCGGTCGACGCGGTCATCCTCGACCTGGAGATGCCGGGCGTGGACGGCTTCGAGGTGCTGGCCACCCTCAAGCGCCGGGGCAACCGGGTGCCGGTGATCGTCTACACCGGCACCGGCAGCTACGACCGCTGCGTGCGCGCGGTGAAGCTGGGCGCCTACAGCTTCATCGCCAAGGACGAGCCGCTGGAACGGGTGATCCGCGAGGTGGAGAACGCCCTGGCCTGGGCCGGCCTGCAGGACGAGGTGCGGCGCCTGCGCCGCCGCAGCGGCGACGACGACGACCTGATCGGCGACAGCCGCGCCGCGCTGGCGCTGAAGGAGCAGGTCGACCGCCTGGCGGCCATCCCCAGCGCGGTGCTGGTGCTGGGCGAAAGCGGCAGCGGCAAGGAGCTCGTGGCGCGCCGCCTGCACGACAAGGGCCCCCGCGCCCGGCGTCCCTTCGTCGCGGTCAACTGCGCCGCGCTGCCCGACACCATGGTCGAGAGCGAGCTGTTCGGCCACGAGAAGGGCGCCTTCACCGGCGCCGAGCGCACCCGCAAGGGCGCCTTCGAGGAGGCCTCCGGCGGCACCCTCTTCCTGGACGAGATCGGCGAGCTGCCGGCCGCGGCCCAGGCCAAGCTGCTGCGGGTGCTCGAGGACGGCGCGGTCACGAGGCTGGGCTCCCACAAGCCGCTCAAGGTGGACACGCGGGTGGTGGCGGCCACCAATCGCGACCTGGAAGCCGAGGCCGCCGCCGGCGGATTCCGCCAGGACCTGCTGTTCCGCCTCAACACCCACACGGTGCGGGTGCCGCCCCTGCGCGAGCGTCTGGGCGACGTGCCGCTGCTGGCGGAGCATTTCCTGCAGCGCACCTGCGAACGCTTCGGCCAGCGGCCGCGCCGCTTCGCCGCACCGACCCTGAAGGCCCTGCAGGCCTGCGCCTGGTCCCGCAACAACGTGCGCGAGCTGCGCAACGTGGTCGAACGGATGGTCATCGCCACCGACGACCAGGAGATCGGACCGGAGGCGGTGCCGACGGACCTGCGGCCGGCGGGCGATCCGGGTGCCCCCGCGGGGACGGCGCCCTTGCCCGGCGCCACCCTCAAGGAGCAGAAGGCCTCGGCCGAACGGCAGATCGTGCTGACGGCCCTCGAGCGCAACGACTGGCACATCACCAACACGGCCGCCCAGCTGGGGCTGGCCGATCACAGCAGCCTGCTGAAGATCATGCGACGGCACGGACTGAGGAAGTAGCCTTACCGGAGGGAATCATGAGCCGAGTTCAGCGCATCATCGGGATCGCCCTGGCGACCGCTATCCTCTTCGCCGCCGCCGCCGCCCTGGCCGAACGGCCGGTGCTGCCTTTGCTGGACTACCGCAGCGACAGCTGGTTCCTGCCCCAGAGCCCGGGCGTGACCGGCGGCCCCGCCGCCGGTCTGTTCAACCCCGCCGCCTACGGCCTGGGCGACAAGCCCGGCGCCGACTTCTGGTGGAACGATCGCAGCGTCCGCCGCGGGCTGGACAATTACGGCTTCGCCTTCGGCCGCACCCTCAACTTCGCCATGAACACCAGCACCTGGGGCAACACGACCGAGAGCTGGAAGACCTACGACTACCAGCTGGGCCTGGCCGGCGGCTCCCGCCGCGCGACCGTCGGCCTGGGCTACCGCTGGACCAACGGCGAAACCGCGGCCACGCCCCGCGAGAACGCGATGGTGCTGGGTCTGGTCAGCCGACCGCACACCCGCGCCAGCTTCGGCGCCTCGGCGGCCTGGAGCCTGCAGTCGGGGGCCGCCCAGTACGTGTTCGACCTGGGCCTGCGCCCGCTGCAGCGCGACTGGCTGACCCTCTTCGCCGACTGGGCGGTCAACGACGACCAGTCATTCTTCACCGGCGGCAGCTGGGGCGCGGGCGTCGAGGTGCGGCCGGTGCGCGGCCTGCACCTGGGTGCGCGGGCGCGCGAACCGGTGGGCGGCGGTCCGGCCGTCTGGACCGGCGTGTTCGGCGTTACGCTGAACACCTTCAACGCCACCGCGCTGCCGGCCTTCGACAGCGACGGCGACCTGGCCAGCGCCGCCTTCCTGCTGCGCAGCACGGTGCCGTTCGAGGGCTTCGACCCCGGTCGCGGCCTGCTCCTCAAGCAGCGGCCGACCTACTACGCCCTGAACCTCGAGCACAAGGCCATCACCTACCAGAAGTACCGCCTGTTCGACGACAAGCGCGTGGCCTGGCTCGACCTGCTGCAGCTGCTGGACGGGGTGCGCGACGACGAAGAGATCGCCGGCCTGGCCGTCAACCTGGCCGGCTGCAGCGGCCGGCCGTCGCTGATGTGGGAACTGCGTCTCAAGCTGGAGGAGATCCGCCGGGCCGGCAAGGAAGTGATCGTGCACGGCGACCGCTTCGATCCGCTGCAGTACTACGTGGCCGCGGCCGCCGACGTGGTGACCATCGACCCCTGGGGCATGGTCGGCCTGCCCGGCTTCGCCCTCGCGCGCAGCTATCTCAAGGGCACTCTCGAGAAGCTGGGCCTGGGCTTCCAGGAATTCCGCTACCTGACCTACAAGAGCGCCGCCGAGACCCTCAGCCGCGACTCCATGAGCGAGGCCGACCGCGAGCAGCGCCAGCGCATCGTCGACGTGATCTACGCCACGGTCATGGGCACAATCGGTGCCGATCGCGAGATCCCCGCCGCGGTCATGGACGCCCTGGTCGACGAGAAGGCCCTGATCCTGCCCCAGGAGGCGCTCGCCGCCGGCCTGGTCGACGGGATCGCCCGCTGGGACCAGCTGGGCCGCTGGCTGCAGGAGAACCGCGGCGCGCGCCTGTCCAGCCTGCCGCCCCGCAACCTGGGCCGCGAGTACTGGGACGAGCAGTGGGGCGAGCCGGTGATCATTCCCGTGGTCTACGCCGTGGGCGCCTGCGCCATGGACGAGGGCATCAAGGGCCGCAGCACCAGCGCGTTCCTGCGCCGGCTGGTGCAGGACCCGCGGGTCAAGGCCGTGGTGCTGCGCGCCGACTCCCCGGGCGGCGATCCCCTGCCCAGCGACCTGGTCGCCGATGCGGTGCGCCAACTGAAGGCCGCCGGCAAGCCCGTGATCGTCAGCCAGGGCGACGTGGCCGCCAGCGGCGGCTACTGGATCAGCATGGACGGCTCGCGGATCCTGACCACGCCGCTGACCGTCACCGGCTCGATCGGCGTGATCGGCGGCTGGATCTGGGACGACGGCTTCGCCGAGAAACTGGGCGTGACCAGCGACGCGGTCAGCCGCGGCCGCCACGCCGACCTCATGACCACGGTGAACCTGCCGTTCCTGGGCGGCATCCCCCGCCGACCCATGAGCGAAGACGAGTTGGCCCGCACCAGGCAGGTCGTCCTCGACAACTACGCCAAGTTCGTCACCGCCGTGGCCAAGGGCCGCGGGCTGGACGAGGCCACGGTGCGCACGCTGGCCGAGGGCCGCGTCTGGATGGGCGGCGACGCGGTCGAGCGCGGGCTGTGCGACGGGTTCGGCACCCTGGGCGAGGCGATCCGCATCGCCCGCACGGCCGCCGGTGTGCCCGCCTGGCGCCACGTGCAGGTGGTCGAATATCCGCCGCGGCCGCTGTTCCAGCTGCCGGACTTCATGCCCCAGTTGCCGTCGTTCTTCGGGCTGGGCAGCCGCTTCAACGGCTGGCTGACCGGCTTCGCCGCCGCGGCTGACGCGGCCGACGCGGGCCGGTTCGATCCGGCGCTGCCGATCGGGGCCCCCGGCCTGACCGATCTCGACGTGCAGTACCTGCGCCGCCTGGCCGAGGGTCCCGGCCAGCCGCTGATGATGGTGCCGACGGACGTGCTGCCCGAGCCGTGGCAGCAGGTGGAATAGCGGCGAGCCCTGGCGGCGGCCCGTGGCCTCAGGCGCAGCGGGCCGCCCACTGTTCGCGCCGCTTGCGGATGGTTTCGGCCGTCACCTGCGGCGGCCGGGGATCCGGCTGGACGGGAAAATCCGCCCGCAGTTCCGCGCGCAGCCGATGGTAGGCGCAAAGCAGGGCGGGCACCGTCCTGGGAGCCCGTCCCGGCCCGACGGACAGCAGGGACAGCGGGCAGATCCGGCAGGTCGCGGCCACCGCGCAGTCGCGGCAGCGGCCATGGATCGAGGCGAGTTCCCGCGCCGGCGTAAACACCTCCCGGTTCCTGACGGCCGCCGCGAAAGAAGCCCGCCGGGCCTCGAATCCCGGCTCCCCGACGTGGCCCAGGTCGAGGTCGCGGGCGATTTCCCGCAGGCGCGGATCACCCCGGTCCAGCCCCGAAGGTGCGAACATCAGGCAGCTGGTCAGCCGACCGTCCACGTCCAGCACGGGGTGGCCCGGGTTCAGGGCCGCGCACGGCTCCGTGTCCCGCGCGGCGGCAGCTTCATCCTGGCCGTACTTGCGGAACGGCAGTAGGGAAACCGCGCCGGTTTGCTCGAACTGCCGTCGCGCCTGCGCCGCCAACTGCTGCATCTGCGTCGCCAGCAGCGGGCGCAGATCGTCGTTCCAGCCCGGCACAGCCGTCAGCGCCGGCGACAACGCGATGGTCCCGACTCCCTTGCCGCAGAGATAGGCGACCGAGGCGGCAAGGTGCGGCAGGTTGGCAGGTGTGAGGGCCGCTGTGACCTGCAGGTGGTCCGCATACCATCGCGGATGACGCCTCGCCATCACCTCCAGCAGCCGGTCCAGCGGGCGCCAGGTACCTGCGCCCCGCTGGTCCTGGGCCGCCGCCACCCCGTCGCAGCTGAGGTTCACGAACACGGCCTGCGCCGCCAGGAAGTCCAACCGGTCGTCATCGAGCAGCAGGCCGTTGGTGAGCAGGCGCAACTTCACCGCCCGTCCGGACCGCGACCGCCAGCGCAAATGCTCCACCGCCCGCTCCAGCACGCCGTAGCGCAGCAGCGGTTCGCCGCCGGTGAAGATGACTTCCAACTCGCCGCCGGGAGAGGCCAGTGCCCAGCCCAGGGTGCGGTGCAACACCGGCCAGGCCAGGCTGCGCCGTGTCGCGCTCCGGCGATAGCAGTAGGCGCAGGCCAGGTTGCAGCCGGAGGTCAGCACGACGGTCAGCGAACGGACCGGCGCGGCGGAATGCCGGTCGCCCTCTCGGCTCATGCGGTCGTGAAGCGGTCGGCGATGCTCTTCAGCCACTGGTCGAACTCGGCCTCGATCTCGGCCCACCCGGTGCGCTGGACGCTGGGACGACAACTGGACATGGTCGTCGGATTGACGACCACCGGCGCACATCGACCCGCGTCGGCGTCGTCATGCAGGTTGATCAATAGCCGCCTCACGTCCGCCAACTCCGCCACCGCGGCATCCACCCGCTTGATGTAGGCATCGATATTCATCTCGTCATACCTCCGTCCAGGGTCAGAAGCGCACCTCGCCATCGGCTTCCAGCAACCAGATCTCCCCCTTCCTGCGATCGATCTCGTAGACCACCAACCGGCCGCTGCGGTCGGTCGAGAACTGGGCGCTGATGGTGGGACCGCTGATGACCACCGGCGGCTCGAGCGCCCTCACCTGTCCCGTTGTCGGATCGACGCAGCGGATCGCCGCTCCCGGTTCGCTCCAGGCTGCACTGACCCAGAGCTCACCGCGGTCCGGGACCCAGTCCGCGCCTTCGGAGTTGGCGTTCCGCGTCAGGGCCCGCGGCGGCGTGCTGCCGTCGGCGGCGACCAGCCAGGTCTCGTTGCCATTGCTGCCGCCCACCTGGAAGGCGATCGTGCCGCCGTCGGGCGACCATTTCGGATAGAGGGCCGACATTCCCTCGGGTGTGATGCGGACTTCCGGACCGGCCGCCTTCCCGTCCTCGATCGGGATGACGTAGATGGCATGGGCCCCTCCGCGGTCGGAGGTGAAGGCCAGCCGGCGGCCGTCGGGGGACCAGTCGGGGGTGACATCCGCCGCCGGATCCGTGGTGATGCGCACCGGCCGGCCCGCGGGTATCGGCGCGATCCAGATGTCCCGCGACCGGGTCTCGCTGTGGATGAGGTAGTAGGCGACCCATCGCTTGTCCGGCGAGATGGCCGGATAGGCGACCGAACCGTCCTGCTCGACCAGGCGGACCGGATCCCCGACCGGCGCACCATCCTCGAGGTTCTGCAGCCAGAGTTCGGCGACGCTGCTCCAGCGGGAGGAAACGAAGGCCAGCAGCGTGCCGTCGGCCGACAACGCGGGCTGGTAGTCCCGGGTCGGCCCCGCGATCACGTGGACCAATCCGCGGCGCCGATCGACCAGCTCCAGGTCGTAGTCGAGGTCGCTGGTGGCGTAGACCAGCCGATTGCCCTCCCGGTCGAGGCCGGGATGACCTTCGGGCCCGCTGCCGGGCGTCAGCTTGCTCAGGGCGCCGCCGGCCAGGTCCACCCGCCACAACGCCCCGGCGCCGTCGCGGTAGGACTCGAAATAGACGTGTCGCCCGTCCCGGGAGTAGACCGGCTGCTGGTCGGCACCGCCCCCCTGCGTCAGGCGTCGAGGCTTGCCGCCGTCGGCCGGCACCTGCCACAGGTCGTGGTAGTCCCCGTAGCAGATGAAGCGCCCGTCGGGCGACCAGGCGGGGTTCTCGTGGTCCCAGTAGCCGTCCGCGTCGTCGGTCAAGGCGGTCATGCCCGCCGGATCGTCGAGGTCGGCCACGAAGATGCGGCTGTTGCCGTGGGCGTCGAGTCGACTGAAGGCGATCCGCCGCCCATCGGGCGACAGGGCCGGCTGGCGTCCACCCTCGACCAGCAGCTGCGTGGCCTTGCCGGTCAGGTCCGTCTTCCAGATGCCCGGATTGTCCTGCCGCGCGGAATCGAACACGATCCCGCTGCCGTCGGCCAACCAGGTCGGGTTGTTGTCGTCGGCCGGATCGTCGGTCACCCGCACGGGATCGCCGCCGGACAGGCCGACCCAGCAGATGTCCCGGTTGCCGGCGGCGTCGCTGGTGAAGGCCACCAGGCGGCCGTCGGGCGAGAGACTGGGCTCCGCCTCGCAGGCGGTCGAGTGGGTCAGTTGCCGCGTCCGCCCGTTGTCGAAGGGATTGGCCGTGGGCCTCGGCCCCGTCAGCGGGCCCACGAACGCGCGCAGCACAGCCAGCAGGAGCAGCCCGCCCAGCGCCAGGGCCAGGCGGTTGCGGTACTGCCACAGCCACGCACGGAACGGCGGCAGCGGCCGGCGCAGGTCGCGCTCGAGGGCCTGCAGATCGGCCAGCAGCTCGCCGGCATCCTGGTAGCGGCCGGTCGGGCTCTTGTTGAGCGCGCGGTTGATGATCCGCCGCAGCTCCGGCGGCGCCTCGGGCCGCAGGGAGCCGACCGCGGTCGGCTGGGCGTGGACCACCGCGTACTGCACCGCCAGCTCGTATTCCCCGCTGAACGGCACCCGGCCCGTGACCATCTCGTACAGGCAAACGCCGAGGGACCACAGGTCGGTGCGTTGGTCGACCTCCAGGCCCTGCGCCTGCTCGGGCGACATGTAGGTCGCCGTGCCCACGACCCCCCGGGTCTGGGTCAGGCGCGTCGAATCGGGACTGCGCGCCACGCCGAAGTCGAGGATCTTGGCCTGTGCCGTGTTCGGCTGCCGATGGGTGATCATCAGGTTGGAGGGCTTGATGTCGCGGTGGATGATCCCGGCGCTGTGGGCCTGCGCCAGGCCCGCGCAGATCTGCACGGCGATCGTCACCGCATCGCCGATCGGCAGCGGACCGGCCGCGATCAGGTCGCGCAGGCTGACGCCGTCGACGAAATCCATGACGAAGAACGGGCAGTCGCCGTGCTCGTCGAAATCGAACACCTTGCAGATCGAGGTGTGGTCCAGCACCGCCGCGGCCTTCGCCTCGCGGGCGAAGCGCACGCGCGTTGCGGGATCCTGCAGACCTTCGGGATGGATGAACTTCAGGGCCACCGGGATGCCGAGGGAAAGGTGCTCGGCCTTGTAGACCGCGCCATTGGCGCCGGCGCCGAGCTTGGCCAGCACGCGGTAATGGGAAACGGTCTGACCGATCAGCGACTCCATGCGCTCCCCCTGCGCCTAGAAAACGCCCCACGATCATCGATGAGCAGACACGCCGGCCCGCGGCGGGCCGATTGCCGGCGACTCGGTTGCTGGCGACGGAACGATGAATCCCTTCAGTCAAAATGCCGCCGAAACCGGGCGGCCGCAAGAGGCCCGGGCTTGCGGGCGTGTGGGCTGCGCCACATCGGACTGTGTCCCAGTGGACACGCGTCGACGGTCGGCCATCCCCTCAGTTCTGTGGATATTGTTTATTTTCTTCGTCTTAACACAACGGCGGGCCCTTAGAACAGTCGGACACGAACTTGCGTCTCCGGGGCCAAGAGCAGCGCAGGGCAGCGGAACGGATCCGCCGCCGACCACCCGGACGCAAGGAGCGACCCATGAAGAACCAGGACCTCACCCCCCAGGACGAGCGCAAACTGCGCTTCGCCGAAGCCGGCATCCTCTTCGCCCTGATCCTCGGCATCGCCATCTTCCTGGGCGTGAAGATGGGCGGCGACGAAGAGACCCTCACCGCACCCGTCACCGTGCTGGCCGTCGAGCCGGTGCAGGAAACCGCGGTCGAGCCCATCGTGTTCGAGGCGCCCGTCGTCGCGGTCGCCGAGCCGATCGCCGAGCCAGTGGTCGTCACCTACGCCATGGCCGAGCAGGCCTACTTCGCCAAGGACTACGAAGAGGCCGTCGACCTCTTCACCCGCTACACCGACGAGCATCCGGCCAACGGCTGGGGCCACTACATGCTGGGCCTGTCCGCCTGGAAGGCCGGCGATCCCCAGAGCGCCGACCTGGCCCTGGCCCGCGCCGTCGAACTGAACCCGACCCACGTCAAGAGCCTGGTCAACCACGGCCGCGTGCTGTTGGAGCTGGATCGCGCAGGCGAGGCCGAGACGCGCCTGGCCTCGGCCCTGGACCTGGACCCGGCCAACGCCGATGCCCGGCGGGTCATGGGCCGTGTCCTGCAGGCCCAGGCCCGCACCGACGAGGCCATCGCCGGCTACGAGGAGACCCTGCGCCTGGACGGCGACGACGTGTGGGCCCTGAACAACCTGGGCCTGCTGCTGATCCAGCAGGAGCGCTGCGCCGAGGCCCTGGCGCCCCTGGCCAAGGCCGCGACCCTCGACCCCGAGCTGGCCTGCGTGCAGAACAACCTGGGCGTGGCGCTGGAGCGCACCGGCCACTACACCGCCGCCGGCGAGGCCTATGCCCGCGCCGTGGCGATCGACGCCGCCTACGCCAAGGCCGAGCTCAGCGGCGAGCGCGTGGCCGCCCTGACCGAGGCGCCGGACACCGAGCCCGTCGACCTGCCGGCCCTGGCCGCCGCGTACGGGGTCAAGCCCCAGACCGCCGACATCCTGGCCGAGCTGACGCCCGTCCCCCGGAACCAGGACACCACTGGTGAAGGCGAAGGGAATCGCTGACCGGCGGGATGAGGCGACGGGGGGCCACGGGGCCCCCCGTCGCCGTTGCAGCCGGCAGCAACGGGAAGCCAAAGGACCTCGAGTGTCTTGATTCGCACCCGCGTCTGGGATACCATGGTTGCGTGGCCCCCGAGGCCCGGGACCCCTGGACCCCCAGGGGGCGCCCCCGGCAGGCCGCAGCCGGTGCCCGGCCCGCGGCCGGGACCTTCCGCAAAGGTCGTGGTCGACCATGCCCAGCCCCGATTCGCTGGAATCCACCCGCACCCTGCTCGATTTGATCCGCTCCGGCGACGAGGCGGCGCGCGACCGGCTGCTGCGCCGCTATCTGCCCCTGCTGAGCCGCTGGGCGCACGGGCGCCTGCCCTACCACGCACGCGGCCTGGCCGACACCGACGATCTCGTGCAGATCTCCCTCGTCCGGGCATTGAACAGGATGGAGAGCTTCGAGTACCGCCACGAGGGGGCGTTCCTGGCCTACATGCGGCAGGCCGTGCTCAACGCCCTGCGCGAAGAGATCCGGCGTTCGTCCCGGCGGCCGGCCGGAACACCGGTGACCGAGTCCCTGCCCGATCCCGCGGCCTCCCTGGTGGAGCAGGCCGTCGGACGGCAGATGCTCGAGCGCTACGAGGCGGCCCTGCTGGAATTGACACCCGACCAGCGCGAAGCCGTGCTGCTGCGGCTGGAATTCGGGCTGACCTATCCCGAGATCGCCGAGGCGATGGGCCGGTCGAACCCCAATGCGGCGCGCATGCTGGTGGTGCGGGCGCTGGTGCAGCTGGCCGGCTCGCTCGGGGACGAACCCGGGCCCGGCGCGAGGGAGGATCGATGAAGGATCCGGAAGACGGCCTGCTCGAGCGCATGGCCGGGCAGTTGGCCGACGGCGAGCCCCTCGAATGGCGGGGGCTGGCCGCGACGCCGTCGGCGGGCCCGGACCAGGTCGAAGCCCTGCGAGCCCTTGAACTGCTCGGTGCGGCCCACCGGGCCGCGCGCGGCCGAACGGAGTCGGCCCGCGGGCCGGCGGATCCCCTGCTCGAACTCTCGACCCGGAAGCCCACCTTCGTCTGGGGCCTGCTGCGCGCCGTCGACCGGATCGGCGAGGGCTCCTTCGGCGAAGTCTGGCGAACCTACGACCCCTCGCTCCATCGCGAGGTCGCGCTCAAGTTGCGGCGGGTCGCGCCGGGCATCGAAGGCGTGCCCCAGCTCGAGATGACCAGCGATCCCTACGCCCGCGACTGGCTGGAGGAGGCGCGGCGGCTGGCCAGCGTGCGCCACCCCCACGTGCTGACGGTCTTCGGCGCGGCGGTGCACGAGGGTCGAGCGGGCATGTGGACGGAGCTGATCCGCGGCGAGACCCTCGAGGACTGCCTGCGACGCCGGGGACCGCTGCCCGCCCGCGAGGCCGCCGCGATCGGCGTCGACCTCTGCGCGGCCCTCGCCGCCGTCCATGCCGCCGGCCTGGTGCATGGCGACGTCAAGGCCGCCAACGTCATGCTCGAAGCCCGGACCGAACCCGGCGAACGCTCGCGCCCCCGCGTCGTGCTGATGGACTTCGGCTCGACCCACCAGATCGAGTGGCGGGCACCGACGCTGAACATCGCCGCCGGCACGCCGTTGGTGATGGCGCCCGAGGTCCTGGCCGGGGACGAACCGACGGTCGCCGCGGACGTCTACTCGGTGGGAGTGCTGCTCTTCCTGCTGGTGACCGGCCGCTATCCCGTACCGGCCGAAACGCTGGATGAACTGCGCGACCGGCATCGCAGCGGCCGACGCGAGTCGTTGACGGGGCTGAGGCCGGGTCTGCCCAAGACCTTCGCACGGGCGGTCCACAAGGCCCTGGACCCCGATCCGGTCGCCCGCTTCACCGCGGTCGGCGGCCTGCGCCAGGCCCTGCTGCCCCTGGTCGCGCCGCGGCACGGCACGCGGGCCCGCTGGCTGGCCGCCGCTGCCGTCCTGGCGATCACCGTCGCCGCCGCCGCCCTGTGGACCGCCGCCCGCAAGCCGTCGATGGAGACGGTCGTGCCCGAGCAGCAGCTGCAGGCGCGCAGCACGTTGCCGCCGCCGGCGCCCGATCTCATCCTGGTCGGAGCCACCGCCGACGAGCATTTCGGCGCCTGCGTCTGCAGCGCCGGGGACGTCAACGGCGACGGCTGCGACGACCTGATCGTCGGCAGCCCGGGATTCACGGGAACCGCGCGCCGCCAGGGCCGGGCACAGCTGCTGCTGGGCACGCCGGCCGGCCTGCACCCCGAGCCGGGCTGGACCATCGCCGGCGAGCAGGAGATGGAGGGCCTGGGCACCATGGTGGCCCCGGCGGGCGACGTGGACGGCGACGGTTTCGACGACGTGCTCGTGCTCTCGCGCTGGGCGCGCGCGGACCGGCGCATGGTGGGGCGCGTGCTGCTGTTCCGCGGCACGCGGCAGGGTCTGGCCGCCGAACCCGCCTGGTCGTATTCCAGCCCCGAAGCGGACGCCTGGGTCGGCGACGGCATCGCCGGCGTCGGCGACCTCGACGGCGACGGCTTCGACGACGTCGCCATCGGCTGCGTTGTCTGCCGCGATCGCTTCGACGCCGAGGGCGCGGTGTTCGTGTTCCACGGCTCGGCACAGGGATTGCCCGCCGAGCCCGACCTGACCCTCCACGGCGGCAGCGAGGGTGCCAACCTGGGCTGGCGGCTGGCCCGGGTCGGCGACATCAACGGCGACGGCTTCGACGACCTGTTCCTGGGCGCCTCCCACTGGAGTGGGCCTCGGGGCGGCGAGGGGCGGATCCTCCTCTACCTCGGCGGCCCCGACGGGCCGACCGCCACGGCCGCCTGGACGCAGATCGGCAGCCAGCACGACGGTTCGCTGGGCTGGATGATCGGCGGCGGCGGCGATCTCGACGGCGACGGCTACGCCGACCTGGTGGTCGCCGAAACCGCCTGGTCGGGGCGCTACATGCGCGAGGGCCGGGTCCTGGTGTTCCGCGGCGGGCCGGACGGTCCGCCGCAGCGCCCGAGTTGGCAGGACGCGGGCTACGGCGCCCTGGCCGCCATGGGCTCGGGCGCGGTCGGCATCGTGCCCGACATGGACGGCGACGGCACCGACGAACTGTTCGCCGCCAGCCCGCATTTCTCCTCGTCCGCCGAGCGGATGGAAGTCGGGGTCTTTGTCGTGGGCTACGGCGGCCGCGGCGACGATCTGCTGCGTCGGACCTGGCGACGGGCCGGCGAGCGGCGCTCGGTGTCCATCGGCTGGTGGGCCGCCGCCGCGGGCGACGTCAACGGCGACGGCCTGGGCGACCTGGTCCTGAATCAACCCAACTATCCCAGCAACAACGACATGCGCGGCCGCATCCTCCTGTGGTACGGCCACCCGCCCGGGAATTGATGCTCCCGCCAGGTTTGGCGCGTGCGCTTTGATCCCCCACCGGCATTGTCCTCAATACACGCGCCCCGCACGGGATCCGGACGAGCTGCCCCTGGGCAATGTCCGCCCGCCGGATCCCGGGGCAATCGCCGCGGAGGACCATCATGCGGGTGTCTGCCCATCGCTTCGCCGTACTGCTGACGTTCGTCTCGCTGCTCTCCCTGTCCGGCCCATGGCATCCGACGGCCGCCCGGGCGACGGTCGGCCCGCCCGTACTGGTGACCCTGGACAGCCCGTCCGGGCCTGCCGTGCGGGGGCAGGCGTTCATCGGCACCCTGCGCATCATCAGCAGCGTGCCGGGGCTGGTCTACGACTTCGAGGTCGCCGGCAGCTCCTGGGGCAGCCTCGACTGGGGCGGCGCGCAGGAATTTCCGGTGCAGGCCAACGTGCCGATCGAACTCGAGTTCTCGGGCACGCCCCTGGAGGGACCGTTCCCCCTGTTGGCGAACTTCCGCTTCGGCATGATGGAGGGGCACATCACCCTCGACGTCACCGCGGAGGCCTGGGCGGTGGGCCAGGGTCCCGCACCGGCGGTGAAGATCCCGGCCGGCGTGGTCCCGCCCCCGCCGGCGGGCGCCGGTTCGCTGCTTCTGCCCCGCTTGCCGGCGGAATACATTGCGGCGACCATCGATCCGACCGACCTGGTCGTTGAAGGCGGCGGGACCGCGCTGAAGGCGCCGCGCCTGATCCGCGTGCGCGGCCGCATCGCCTACCGCAACCAGAACGATGTGTACCAGGGCGGCGACGGCGTGTTCGTCCGCTGCTTCCATCAGCAATGGGCGTTCGACCCGCAGCTCGGCGCGACGGTCACCGACCCCTGGGGCAACTTCGAAATCACCTTCAACTGGACCAACGACGTCAACCCGAATCTCTACCTCGTGTTCGGGCTCTACAGCGAGAAGGTGGAGGTCAAGTCGGCCTCGTGGCAGGATTTCCTGACGGCCGGCCCCTACTCCTGGCGGACCGGCACCGTGAACAACTACGCGGGCAGCGATCTGGACTTCGGCAACCTGGGACCGAGTGACACGCTGGCGGCGCGCCAGTCCGTGCACTTGTTCAGCGACCTGACCCGCGCCTGGCGCTGGTGCGCCTCCCGCGGCTACGATCTGCCGAAGGTCACGGGCCGCTTCCCTTCGGAGTGGTGGCCCTGTTATACGGCGAATGTGCCCTTCTGCGGCGACATGATCTTCATGCGCGGCGGCGAAGATGGCGTCGGCTTCGGCTGGAGGGACGACACGCACATCCATGAGTACGGCCATCACTTCGTGCAGCATATGGCCACCGCCATCGGCCCTGACTACAGCAACAACATCTGCGACACCCCCAACGCCGGCCATTGCATCTGGTGCCAGGAGACCGACCACGACGCGTTCGCCGAGGGCTTCCCCAACTGGCTGGCGGACATCGTCACCCGCTCGTTCGCCGGGGACTACGGCACCCCGGCGCTGCGCCTGCGCCCCCAGGAGACGCCAGGGGATTGCCGCGACAGCAATGGCATGCCGTGCCCCTGTGATCCCCTGCTCACGGAGGGCTTCATGGGCACGGTCCTGCGCGACATCGAGGATGCGGACCAGGACGCCCACGGCCTCTTCCCCGGCGGCATGGACGAACTGGCGCAGGGCGAGAGCGGGATCCTGACCGTCGTGGCCGTCGACCGGCCGACCACGCCGCTGGGCTTCCTGCAGGCCTACCGCGGCCGCTATCCGGCGGTGCGCGAGCAGCTGTGGGCCACGGCCAAGAACAGCGGCTACGAACTGGACACGCTGCCGCCCGGGGTTGTCGGCGACCTCGCCTCGAGCCACGAGCCCGGCGGGCTGCCCGGCACGACGCCGCGCATCAGCCTGACCTGGACCCGCGCCACGGACGAAGCCTCGGGCATCGCGGGCTACAGCATCATGGTCCTGCCGTACGCGGCGGCGATCGGCCCGGACAACACGATCGAACTCGGCGACGTGACCGCCTGGACGACTGACATCCTGACCGCGGGCAACTGGTGGTTCTCGATCCGGGCCATCGACCGCTCGGGCAAGGCGAGCGACAACTTCGTGCAGATCGGACCCATGGGCATCAGCAACCCGGTGCCCAACGACCTGCGCCACGAGGTCCCGTTCGGCTGGAACTGGTCCGCCCCCATCGCCGTGCGCGGCACTCCCGACGGCAACGCCGGCAGCACGTTCACCTCCCCGACGTTGCCGGGGGACGCCGAGTCCTATGTGAACAACCTCATCTACAACTTCGGGGCGTCGACCGTCAACTTCAGCTACTCCCTGCTGAGCATCGACGGCGAGCACCCGTTCTTCGGCGCCTCGTGGCTCGTGCCTTCGTTGCCGGGCTACACGGTGTCCGCCAGGAACAACGTGCCCTTCTCCGCCACGGGCGGCCGCCACACCGTGGCCATCCTGCTGGACTCGGGTGACTACATCGCCGAGACCAACGAGGCGAACAACCTCTTCGCCCAGCAGTTCGTCTGGATCCCGGCGCCGGTCCCGGTCGGCAGTCCGACCTGGCGGAACTCGCCGCCCCTGCGCTGGGCGAACAGCGAAGCGGTGCCCGGCGGGTTGATCTACGCGAATTGCGACGCCCTGCGCTTCACCGGCAATCCGCCGAGCGACGGCCACTGGTGGACGGCGGCCTGGATGCACGCGACGAACAACGCCGTGGACTTCGACCTGAACCTCTATGTCCCGGCGACCGGCAGCAGCGCCGGATTCCAGAACCCGGTGGCCAGCTCGGCCTGGAGCTCGAGCTACCTGGATTTCACGATCCTGAACAACCGCCAGCAGGCCGGCTGGACCTGGGACGCGGGCGTGCTCAACTATTCGGGGGTCTACTCCCCCTACGAGCTCGGTGTCGTGGGCAGCACACCGCTGACCCTGGGGCAGTCGCCCGCGGCGGACCTGGCCCAGGGCGAACTCCTGCGCATCTGGGACGTGGCGGTGCCCGGCGGGGTCCCGGTGAGCGTGGTCGGCGAGCTGCACGATCCCGGGCCGGACACGATCCAGCTGGCCTGGTTCACGCCGGCGACCGCGGCCGCGGGCCGTTCGGGCGCCGCGGCCACCGCGGTCAGCGACGGCACGGGCCGTGTGCGCCTGGACCTGGGCGTGCCGCCGGCCGGGAACTACGGGCTGGCGCTCTTCCGCGAACCCGGCAGCGGCGGCCAGAAGCAGCTGGCGGGCGCGGCGGGCGCGGCCAAGGTCCTCGACCCGCCCCTGATCATCAACTTGAGCGTGGTCGTGACGCCTCCGGACCACGAGCCGCTGTTCGCCCCCGGCTGGGCCTCGCCCCTGGTGCCCCGCGCCGCGGCCGATGGCACCACCTTCGACGTGCCGGCGCCCCTGACCCTGCCCGGCGGTGGCGCGACCTACCTGAACCTGGCCGCGATCAACAGCAGCACCGGAGGCGGCGCCACCATCACCGCCGGCGTGCACCTCGACGGCCAGGCGGTAGCCACGGTCCAACTCCCGGTCAATCCCGGCCTCGGCTACGCGGTCCTGAACTCGTCGCCGGTGGTCACGGTGAGCGGCGGCAGGCACGTGCTCTCCATGCTGGTCGATCCCGCCGGCGCCGAAGCCGAGGTGTCCGAGACCAACAACCTGCGCGGCGAGCAGTGGGTCTGGGCACCGCTGACCCTGGTCGCCTCCAGCCCCGTGACGCGACCGGCGCCGGCTCCCCTGGACGGCGGCTGGGACGAGATCACGACCCTTGACCCGATCTACTTCGACTGCGACGGCCTGCGCACTCCCGGCACCGGTTCCGGCGGCTGGTCCGGCTCCTACGTGGCGGTGGCCGTCATGCCGGGCCCGGCCAGCGACGTGGACCTCAACCTGCACGAGACGTCGAACGGCGCCGATTCCGGTTTCGGCGACTCCCTGACCGGCTCCTCCTGGAGCACGGGCCGATCGGACTACGTGCTGGCGAACTTCCAGGCCACCTCGCCGCGGGCGTTCGACGCGGGGGTGGTGCGCTGGCTCGGCACCGAGGACTATGCCGTGGAAGCCGTCGGCTCGACCCTGCTGGGCTCCGCCGGCAGCTACGGCCCGTTCACCGGCACGGCGGGCGGCATCCTGCAACTCTTCGAGCTCGACCTGACGCCCGGGTTCTGGAACCTGCGCCTGGAGAGCCTGGCCGGCGCCGTGGACTGGGGACTGACCCTGCACGACGCCATGGCCGGATTCGGCAGCAAGATCCCCCTGCAGACCGAGCGCATCGTCGATGGCGGGGGGCCGGGAGCCGGCGAGGCCTTGACCGTGCAGATCACCGCCGCCGGGCGCTACTGCCTCGCGGTCTGGAAGAGCACCGCAGCCGACTTGGCCCAGACCGGCCAGTTCCGGCTGGTCATCGACGGCGGGCTGACCGCCGTGCCCGGTGCGCCCACGCCGACGGCGCTGGCGGCCCTGCGCTCGGTGCATCCGAACCCCTTCAACCCCCGCACCACGGTCGCCATCGACCTGGGGCGCACGGGCTCCGTGCGGGTGTCGGTGTACGACCTGCGCGGCGAACTCGTGCGCACGCTGGTGGACGCGGTCCTGGCCGCCGGTCCCCATGAGATCGAATGGAACGGCGCCGACGACGGGGGTCGCCGCGTCGCCAGCGGCGTCTACACCGTCCGACTGCAGGCCTTCGGAGAGGTCGACGAACGCAAGGTTTCGCTCGTGAAGTGACGGCCGGCCCCTTCGGCCCGGACCGTGAACGGTAAGCATCAGCCCAGCCAACGAACCGGAGGCACAAGCCATGAAGACCAGATTCGCACTCGGCACGATCCTGATCCTCGTCCTCGCTGCGGCGGCGGTCGCCGGCCGGACACCGGCCACGCCGGAGCCGACCACACCGGAGCTGGCCGCCGCCGTCCGGCCGCTCGACCTGACGCCGCTGCACCAGGAGATCCGGCAGCTCCAGGCCCAGGAGGCCGCCAGGGTCGAGGCCCTGGTCACCAGGATCGGGCAGGAGCAGGATCCGCGGCAGGTTATCGAGCTGCAGCGCGACGTGGAGGCCGCCAAGCGGGACGCCCGCCTGGCCGTCCTCGGTGCGCAGTTGCGGTACGCGCGGCAGGAGGGCCGTACCGAGGCCGTCGCCGGGATCGAGACGGCGCTCGAGGCGCTGCGCACCAAGGGCACCGTGCCCGCGCAGCAATAGCCCCGGCCGCGGGCCTGCGGCCCGGAACGAGCGACGACCGCCGCCCCGGGCAGGGCGGCGGTCGTCGCGATTTCCGGCCTGGGTCCGTGGGCCTCAGCCCTGCCAGTTGAACTGCACCTGCCCCCAGTTGATCACCGCGGCCACCTCGGCGATGTCCGCGAAGTCGGAGCGCATCTGGGCCAGCAGCTTGGCGCCGCCGTCGAGGGTGCCGCGCTTGGCCAGCAGCTCCAGCTCGCGCGCCGCGGCCACGAAGCGCCCGGCGCAGAAGTTCGAAGCGCCGCCCTTCATGCCGTGGGCCACCATGCCCACCTGCGGCGTGTCGCCGGCGGCCAGGGCTGTGGCGATGGCCTGCAGCTGCTCCGGGGCGGTCTCCACGAAGATCTCGACGATCTCCTGCAGCAGTTCGGCGTCGCCGTCCATCTGATCCATGGCCGCAGCCAGGTCCATGACGTTGGCGATCTCCAAGGTGGGATGTTCCATCGTTGTTACCCCCGCGGCCCGGCGTCCCGCGCCCGGTCCCCATGGTCAGCGCATCGGCAGTCGATACCTCGTTTCGGCCGCCGGCGGGGACGATTGAGGGTTTTCCTCACGCAAAAAAGGAGGGCCCCGAAGGGCCCTCCCCCGCGCTCGCGCACGCGGAACCGGATCAGCCGTCCCCGCTGCCGCTTCCCGCCTTCTTGCGGGTCGTCTTCCGGGCCGGGGCCTTCTTGGCCGGGGTCTTCTTCGTGGCCGGGGCCTTCTTGGCGGTCTTCCTGGCCGGCGCCTTCTTCGCGGGCGCCTTCCTGGTCGTCTGCTTTTTCGTCGTCTTCTTCGTGGGCGCCGCGGCGGGCGTCCTGGCCGGGACCGGGACCGGCGCCACGCCGCTCTCCTTGGCCGGGGCCGGCGGCGGCGCCGCCGGGGCGGCGGGCGCGGCCGGGGTCGCTGTCGGGTCCTTGGCCGCCGGCTTGCGCCGTGAACGCCGCCCGCGCGAAGACTTCTTGGCCTCGCCGGCAGGCGCCGGGGCGTCGCCGGACCTGGTGTCCTTGGCCGCCTCCCTGGGCTCCTTGGCTTCCTTCGGCTCCTTGGCTTCCTGCGGATCCTTGGCGTCCTTGCCCGCCTTGGCCCCGTCGACGGCGCCCTCGGCGTCGCGCCCGCGGCCGCCGGAGCGACGGCGCCGCCGCCCGGCGCGGCTCTTGCCGTTGCCCTCGGCCGCGGGCTCGGCCGCAGCCGCTGCCGCGGTCAGCCCCGCGCCCAGGCCGTGCACCACCCAGGTGCCGCCGGCTCGGGCGTCGCGCTCCACCTTCAGCAGGCCCAGCCCGCGGGCGTCGTCCAGCAGCTCGCCGAAGTTGGCGTAGCCGAAGGCTCGCTCGTTGAAGTCGGGCTGCTTGCGGGTCATGGTGTCCTTGATCAGCGACGAGTAGAGCACGCCGCGGCTCTCCTGCAGCAGGCCCTGCGCGGTCTGCACCAGGAAGTCGAACAGCTCGCGCTTGTCCGCCGGCACGTTGCCGACGTTCTTGCTCAGCTGCCCCACCGCCTGCCGGTAGATGTCGTCGTAGAAGATGAACTCGTCGCAGTTGCTGATCAGCAGGTGGCTGCTGCTGTTCTTCACGCCGATCCCGATCACGCGCTTGTTGTTCTCGCGCAGCTTCGAGACCAGCGGCGAGAAGTCGCTGTCGCCCGAGACGATCACGAAGGTGTCGATGTGGTCCTTGGAGTAGCACAGGTCCATGGCGTCGACCACGAGGCGGATGTCCGCGCTGTTCTTGCCCGAGATCCGCGGCATGGGGATCTCGATCAGCTCGATGGCCGCCTCGTGCAGCGGCGTCATGTACTCCTTGTAGAAGTGCCAGTCCGCGTAGGCGCGCTTGACGATGATCTTGCCCTTCTCCAGCACGCGCTGCAGCAGGAGCTTGACGTCGAAGCGCTGCCGCGCGTCGCGGGAGCCGATGGCCACGTTGTCGAAATCGATGAAGAGCGCCAGATTCGGATGCTGGTTCTGGCTCATGCCGGGGGCCTCCTTGCGGCCGGCGGCGCCGGCCATACCCGTGTTCCTTGCATTTCTGCGGGTCGGACCCAAGGATAGGGCATAAATTGGGCTCAGTACACCCGCAAACTCGCAACCGCACGGGAGCAGCCGCCATGACCGAATCCCTCAGTCCCCTGGACCTGCGCCTCCTCGTCGAGCGGGTTTTCCGGCCCACGGCCGCCGACACCGGGCTGGCCCTGATCGTCGACGTTCCGGACGCCCGCCTGCCCGACAATCCCGACTGGGCCGTCCGCCGGGGCATGGCCGCGGACTGGGCCCGGGCCCTGGCCGGCGAGGCCGCCGCCCTGGGCCTGGCCCGGGTGACCCTGGCCTGGTACCGCAATGCCGGGGGCAACAACGCCGACCTGCCGCCCCTGTGCCATCCGGACCAGGGCGGCCCCGCGCCGACCCACGCCGACCAGCTGCCGGGCGAGGGCCTGCCCTTCGCCCGGCTCTTCGCCGACCACACCATCGTCATGGCCCCGACCGAGCTCTCGGCCACCGCCCCGCTGAAGGTGGCCACCCGCCCGGGCGGCTTCCGCGCCGCCACCATGCCCGGATTCCTGCCCTCGATGATCCCGGCCCTGCGCCTGGACTACGGCGAGATCAATCGCCGCGTCAACCTGCTGAAGGAGCTGCTGGATCGGGCCGACCGCGCGGTGTTCCGCTTCGAGTCCCTGGGCCACGGCCACGACCTGCAGCTGGACCTGCGCCACCGCACCGGGCACGCCTCGGGCGGCCTCTTCCCGGCCAACGGCGTGGCCGGCAACCTGCCCTCGGGCGAGGCCTACATCGTCCCCTACGAGGGCGAGCGCCAGGGCGACCCCAGCGCCTCCGAAGGCACCCTGCCGGTGCAGATCGACGGCGAGGTCGTGGTCTACCGCATCGCCGGCAACAAGGCCGTCGAGGTCATGAGCGAGGGTCCGGTCAGCCGCGCCGAGGCCGCGCACATCGCCGCCGAACCGGCCTACGCCAACCTGGCCGAGCTGGGTCTGGGGGTGCTGGGGGATTTCGGGCTCG
The DNA here is from genome assembly GCA_963848505.1 of Candidatus Krumholzibacteriia bacterium. Classification (GTDB taxonomy): domain Bacteria; phylum Krumholzibacteriota; class Krumholzibacteriia; order LZORAL124-64-63; family LZORAL124-64-63; genus JACZKN01. The sequence goes on from CAWKEB010000002.1 coordinate 54,710, forward strand.
AGCCCAGCGGCGAGATCCTGCTGGACGAGAAGCTGGGCCTGCACATCGCCTTCGGCCGCAGCGACCACTTCGGCGGCACCGTCGCCCCGTCGGACTTCAGCAGCCCCGACGCGGTGATCCATCTGGACCGGGTGTTCATCCCCCAGACCCAGCCGGACGTCGCCGTCCCCAGCGTGCGGCTGCTGGGGCCGGGCCTCGACCGCGTCATCATCCGCGACGGGGTCTTCCTGCAGTTGTAGCGGGGGTTGTTAAAAAAAGGGGGGCCGGGACCTGTCGGTGAATGACTCTCGCCCTAAGTCATTCGGACAATGTGGCCCCGGCCGTGTAGTCGTTCGCGGACCTTCTGTATGAAACCCTCGGGCCGCGCCCAATGGTTTTCGTTCGTCCGCGAGCCGAATTTAGCTTAATTCATGCCCAAGGCGAAGCTAAATTGGATCGCAAGTGGCGCAGCCACAATCATCATCCGCGTTGGTAAAGATTTACTTAGCAATAAAGCAACAACTTACGGGCCGAATCGGGGAATTGGAGCCCCCAGGGAACCCCTGAGGCGGGATTTACAATTTCCCGTATCTTGCCCGTTCCGGGAGGGTTCGCCCCGGGACGAGGTCCGCCGGGCACGCCGTCCGGACCCACGAAGGGACAGGAATTGGACCACATAGGGCGCGTATTCCGGCCACCGAGCGAGGCGGAGAGCCTGTTGCTGCAGGTGACCGTGGGCTGCAGCCACAACCGCTGCTCCTACTGCGCGATGTACGATGATCCCGCCCAGAGCCGCTTCCGCGTCAAGCCCTGGGCCACCGTGGCCGCCGACATCGCCGAGGCCGGCCGGGCGGCGGCCCGCGGCCTGCCCATCCGCCGGGTCTTCCTGACCGACGGCGACGCCCTGATCCTGCCCACGGCCCAGCTCGAACGCATCCTCGCGGCCCTGCGCGAGCACCTGCCGCTGCTGCGGCGGGTGGGCATCTACGGCGACGCCCGCAGCATCCTGCGCAAGAGCCCGGACGAGCTGGCCCGCCTCAGGGCCCTGGGCCTGGGCATCGTCTACCACGGGGCCGAGAGCGGCGACGACCAGGTGCTGGCGGACATCGTCAAGGGATCGACCGCCGCCGAGGCCGTGGCCGCCGCCGCCCGCCTGCGCGCAGCCGGCATCCGCCACTCGGTGATGGTGATGCTGGGCATCGGCGGCACCGGGCGCTCGGCCGCCCACGCCGCCGCCACCGCCGAGCTGCTGACGGCCATGGATCCGCCCTTCGTGGGCGCCCTGACCACCACCCTGATCCCGGGCACGCCGCTGCACGCGGCCGCTGCGGCCGGCGAATTCGCCCTGCCCGATCCCTGGGGCCTGCTGGCCGAACTGCGCACCATCATCGCCGACGCCCGCTTCACCCGCTGCCGCTTCCACAGCAACCACGCCAGCAACTACCTGCCCCTGAGCCTGAACCTGCCGGCGGACCGTGACCGTGCCCTGGCCGAACTGGACGCCGTGCTGGCCGGCCGCCGCGGCGACGACCTGAAGCCCGAATACCTGCGCGGCCTCTAGGCAGCGGCGCGCCCCCCCTTGACAGCGGCCGCCCGGCGGCACGATCATGCCCGGACCAGCACGACACGCCGCCGGCGCACACCCCGCGAGGCCCGACATGACCGATGGCACGACCCCTCCGATCAGCCTGCTGCTCGTCGACGACGAGGAGGACCTGGTCACCTTCCTGGCCCACCGCCTGCGCAAGCGCGGGCTCGAGGTGACCGTCGCCACCTGCGGCGAGGACGCCCTGGCGGTCGCCGCGCGCCAGAAGTTCCAGGTCGCGGTGGTCGACCTGAAGATGCCCGACCTGGACGGCATCACGGTCATGGAGCGCCTGCGCAAGCTGCAGCCCTTCATCGAGGTGTTGATGCTGACCGGCCACGGCAGCCACGATTCGGCCTGGGAGGCGGGCCGGCTCCAGGCCTTCCGCTACCTGCTCAAGCCCTACGACTTCGACGAGCTGCACGGGGTGATCGAGGAGGCCGCGCGCCAGCGCCGCCAGAAGCTCCAGTCCGAGTTCGGCGGCAAGCTGGCCGACCTGATGGCCGGCACCACCAGCGCCCGCGACCTGATCGAGGAAAGCAACAGACTGCGCCGTGAGTACGAGCAGGAGTGACCCGCAGGGCATCGTCCTGGTGGGCGAGGGCACGCTGCTGGCCGACCTGGTCAGCGGCCTGACCGGCCTGCCCCGGGCCACGCCGCTGCGGGTCTACGCCGTGATCGACCTGGCCGCCGCCGAGGGTGCGGCCCGGGCCCGCGAAGCCGGCGTGCCCCTGGTCGGCAACCGCCTGCAGGACCTGGTGGGCGTGGCCCCCGCCATCGCTCTGGTCGTCGGCAAGGATCCCGAACTCGCCGACGCCGTGCGCCGCCGGCTGCCGGAGGGCACCGCGGTGCTGGGCCCCGAGAGCCTGGCCCTGCTCGAGGGCATCGGCCGCCTGGCCGACGAGAACCGCGCCCTGCGCCTGGACAGCCACCGCCTCAAGGAAACCCGCCTGCGCCTGAACCAGTTCGTCGAGACCGCGCCCATGGCCATCTACATCAAGGACCGCGACCTGCGCTACCGCAAGATGAACGCGCACGCGCTGCACGTGCTGGGCCTGAAGGAGGCCGACGTGCTGGGCCGCACCGACCACGCCATCTACCGCGGCGGCAGCGCGCGCTGGCTGCAGCGGGTCGAGCAGGAGACCCTGCGCACCCGCCAGACCCTGCACGCCTCGGGCGTGCTGCCGGTCGGGGGCGAGGACATGCACGTGCAGGTCACCCTCTTCCCGGTGATCGAGGACGGCGACGTCGAGGGCCTGTACGGCCTGGTCGAGGACACCACCGAGCTCTTCGAGAGCGAGCAGAAGCTGCACGAGGTGGACGAGCAGCTCTCCGAGACCCAGACCTACCTGCGCGAGGTGCTGGAGAACAGCCGCGACATGATCTTCCTGACCGATCCCGCGGGCAACCTGCTCTCCTTCAACAGCGGCGCCGAGCAGGCCCTCGGCTACAGCCGCGACGAGGTGGTCGGCACCCCCGCCCACGACCTGTGCGCGGCGCCCGGCGACTTCGAGAAGCTGTTCGCCACCGCCCTGCGCGACGGCCACGCCGTGGCCTACGAGGCCGAGTTCCGCAGCCGCGACCGCCGGCCGGTGATCGGCAACATCAGCCTGACCCTGATCCAGGGCCCCGACGGCAAGCCGCTGGAGATGGTCTGCCTCTGCCGCGACATCACCACCCGCGTGCGCCTGAAGAACGACCTGATCCGCTCCGAGCGCCTGGCCGCGGTGGGCCAGATGGCCTCGGGCGTGGCCCACGAGATCAACAATCCGCTGGCGGTGATCGACACCATCGGCGGGCTGGTGGAGGAGACCCTGCGCGACGAGGGCGACCGCCTGGACCCGGAAACCCAAGCCATCCTGACCAAGGCCATGGAGCGCCTGCACGTCCAGGTCAAGCGCTGCACCGTCATCACCCACAGCCTGCTGGGCTTCGTGCGCAACGTCCACAGCGGCCTGGCCGAGTTGGACCTGCACACGCTGCTCGACGAATGCCTCAGCGTGCTGGACACCGAGATCCGCCGCTCCGAAACCGAGGTGATCCGCCACTACGCCGCGGATCTGCCCGGCCTGCGCAGCGATCCCATCATGCTGCAGCAGGTGTTCGTGAACCTGATCAAGAACGCCGTCGACGCCATGGGCCAGGTGCCGGAACGGCCCTCGCAGCTGGAGTTGACCACGACCGCCGACGCCGGGCAGGTGACGGTCCTGGTCCAGGACAACGGGGTGGGCATCCTGCCGGAGGATCGCGACCGCATCTTCGACCTGTTCCACACCACCAAGCCCGTGGGACGGGGCACGGGCCTGGGCCTGTCCATCGTCCACGACATCCTGTTCCGGCTCGGCGGCTCGATCCGGGTCGCCAGCGAGCCGGGGCGCTGGGCCCGCTTCGTGGTCACGATCCCGCTGGAACCGCCCGAGACGCCACGGCCCGACCCCCTGTCCATCTCCCTCTGATCCGGGGAAAATGCTGGCCAAAGGACCCATTTGGCCCGATATTGGCTAGGTGTAGCCCGGTGTGTCCGGCGCAACCCAACCCGAAACCCGGAGCCGGGCCATGACCCATCCGCTGACCAACCCCGTCCACGGCTTCCACATCCCGGTGATGGGCACCGGGTTCACCATCGACACGCCCCTGAAGGTGGCGCGCTACGGCATCTCGTCGGTGGTCTCGCTGGTGGACGACGTGCTGATCGAGCAGATGCGCCGCAAGATCGCCACCGTGTCCGGCCGCGCCTGCGAGCCCATCGAGGACGCGGACGAGGACGCCCGCGCCCGCCGCATCACCGCCTACCTCGACCTGATGCACGACCTGGTGCACGACCAGGTGGAGAAGCTGCGCTCGGCGGCCTTCACCGCCGGCAGCGAAATCAGCCGCTACTACGAGATGCTGCCCGAGTCGCCCCTGCGCTCCCTCTACGAGACCATGCAGCAGGTGGCCGACCCCGCCGAACGCGCCCGCCTGCAGGACGAGCTGCGCGCGCGCATCACTCCAGGCGGCATCGACGTGAACATCATGACCAAGCTGGACCGGGTGCGGCTGCGCGGCGGCAAGGCCGTCGGTCCCCTGTTCTCGGACGCCCTGAGCGCCCTGCGCGGCTACGCCAACAGCCGCGTCAGTTCGTCGATCGTGCTTTCGGCGGGCCTGAACCGGCGGCTGTTCAGCTACCTGCGCGAGTTCTCCGATTTCCTGCCCGACGAGGCCGGCGAATTGCGCAAGCGCATCATCCTGAAGGTGGGCGACTTCCGTTCGGCCCTGATCCAGGGCAAGCTGCTGGCGCGCGACGGCCTGTGGGTCAGCGAGTACCGCATCGAGTCGGGCCTGAACTGCGGCGGCCACGCCTTCGGCGGCGCCGGCGCCCTGCTGGGCCCGGTGCTGGAGGAATTCGCCCGCGAGCGCGAGAACCTGGCCACCCAGCTGACCGAGCTGTGGCGCGGCGGCCTGGAGCGCCTGGGCCGGCCGGTGCCTGCCGAGGCGCCCGCCATGCGCGTCACCGTGCAGGGCGGCATCGGCACCGCCGAGGAGCGGGACCTGCTGATGCGCAGGTACGGGGTCGACGGCGTCGGCTTGGGCAGCCCCTTCCTGACGGTGCCCGAAGTGGTGAACATCGACGCCGAACACCTGGCCAAGATCCTGGCCGCCGGCGAGGACGACGTGCACCTGAGCGACGCCTCGCCCCTGGGCGTGCCCTTCTGGTGCCTGAAGAACTCCGCCAGCGAGACCGAGCGGCGTCGGCGCATCGCCCTGGGCAAGCCGGGCAGCGCCTGCCCCAAGGGCTTCCTGGTCTCCAACACCCAGTTCACCCAGGCGCCCATCTGCACCGCCAGCCGGGCCTTCCAGCGGCGCGCGCTCGAGCAGCTGGCCGACCTCGACCTCAGCGCCGAGCAGCACCGCGCCCACACCGACGCCATCACGGTCAAGGCCTGCATCTGCCACGACCTGGCCGGCAGCGCGACCGTGCCCCACGGCATCGACCCGACCGCCCTGACCGCCGTCTGCTGCGGCCCCAACACCGTCTACTACCAGCGGGCCACAGGCCTGCAGGAGATGGTGGACCACATCTACGGCCGCGGCCGTGTGCCCATGGACGCCTCGCGCCCCCACATGTTCCTCAAGGAATTGTCCCTGCACATCGACCGGCTGCGCGGGGAGCTGGACCGCCGCCGCCTGGGCCTGGCCGCCGACGACAGCAAGCCGGCGCTGATCTGTGCCAACCTGGCCACGGGCATCGCCCACTACCGGGAGCTGGCCGGGCAGCTGCTGCAGGAGCAGCGCGAGGAGTTCGCGGCCCGGCTGGAGCTGCTGCAGGCCGATCTCGAGGGTGTGCGCGTCTAGCTGCGCCCGGCCGCGTCCAGCATCGCCAGGATCTCCGCGGTCTTCTGCCGCATCAGGGCCGGATCGGCCCGCGACTCCACGTTCAGGCGGATCACCGGCTCGGTGTTGCTCTTGCGCAGGTTGCAGCGCCAGCTGCCCATGTCCAGGGAGATGCCGTCGGTGCGGTCGATGCCCCGCGCGTCGGGCGCGTAGCGCGCTTCCAGCTGCTCGAGCGCCGCGTCGGGATCGACCAGGCGCCGGTTGATCTCGCCGCTGGCGGGAAACGCCGCCTGCATGGCCGCCACCATCTGCGACAGCTTCAGGCCGGTGCGGGCCATCTCCTGGATCACCAGCAGCCAGGGCAGCATGCCGCTGTCGCAGTAGTGGAACTCGCGGAAGTAGTGGTGGGCCGACATTTCGCCGCCGTAGACGGCGTCCTCCGCGCGCATGCGCTCCTTCATGAAGGCATGGCCCGTCTTGTTCTGCACCGCGCGGCCGCCGGCGGCCTCGACCTGGGCCACCGTGTTCCAGACCAGGCGCGGATCGTGGACGATGGCCGCACCCGGATGGCGGCGCAGGCTGGCGGTCGCCAGCAGACCCACCAGGTAGTAGCCCTCGATGAATTCGCCCTCCTCGTCGAAGAAGAAGCAGCGGTCGAAGTCGCCGTCCCAGGCCAGCCCCAGGTCGGCGCCGTGGGCCCGCACCGCCGCGGCCGTCGCGCTGCGGTTCTCCGGCAGCAGCGGGTTGGGGATGCCGTGGGGAAAGGTGCCGTCGGGCCGGTCGTGGATGTGCACGAACTCGCAGGGCAGCTGCGCCGCGATGTCCCGGACCACCGGACCGGCGCAGCCGTTGCCGCCGTTGGCCACGATCTTCAGGGGCTTGAGCGCGGCCAGGTCGACCAGGCCCAGCAGGTCGCGCACGTAGGCCGCCCGGTGGTCCAGGCGGGTGATCCCGCCCCGCGGGCCGGCCGGCGCCGCGCCCACGGTCAGGGCCAGGGCGCCGATCCCGTGCAGCCCCGAGTCCCCGCTGACGGGCCGCGCACCCTGCCGCACCAGCTTCATCCCGTTGAAATCCATTGGGTTATGGCTCGCGGTGACCATGATGCCGCCGTCCAGGCCGAGGGCCGCGGTGGCGTGGTAGATCATCTCGGTCCCGCACTCGCCGATGTCCACGACGTCCACCCCGGCATCGTTGAGGCCGCGGGCCAGGGCGTCGCACAGCTCGCCGCTGCTGAGCCGGCAGTCGCGGCCCACGGCGAAGCGCCGTCCGCCGAGCTGGGCCGCCGCGGCCAGGCCGATCCGCCAAGCCAGGTCGGCGTTCAGTTCCTCGGGCACGCGGCCCCGGATATCGTAGGCCTTGAAGCAGGCGGGGATGGCGGCCATGGTGCGGATCTCCGGGTTCGGGGCGGGGTGCGGACGCTCGGCACCCTGTGTAACACGAACCGCCGCTGTCGGCAACCGGCCCGCCTCTCTTTGTGCTGGCCAGCGGGCCGGCGATGGACGATCTTTTGCGCCTCGATACCTGCGTCCGGTCGCGTGCCGGACCGTCATCCACCCGGAGGGACCCCCGATGAAGAGAATGCTGCTCTGCCTCCTGACTGCGGCCCTGGTCGCGAACCTGGCCGGCTGCTTCCGCGCCCACAGCACCACGGACATCAAGGCCGACGGTTCCGGCACCGCCACCCTCGAGTTCAGCCTGAGCCAGTCGGTGGCCAAGGCCCTCAAGGACATGCAGGCGCTGAACCCCGAGGCCGGCGGCGACATGGAGATGCCCTCGATCGCCGACATCAAACGGGACAAGATCGAGAAGGCCATCAAGCCCTACGACGTCAAGCTGACCTCCTTCGAGAGCACGTCCGCCGACGGCCGCGAAAGCGTGAGCATGGCCTTCGCCTTCGCCGATCTGAAGGGCCTGTCCGCCGCCATGGCCGCGGCCATGGACCAGTCGCCCGAGGAGGGCATGGGCATCTACGAGACGGGCGACGGCAACTACGTGCTGAAGTCCGCCACCTACGACTTCAGCGACTTCCCCGTGGTCGAGGACGAGAAGCCCGCGGGCGAGGCCCAGGGCGAAAGCCCCGCCGAGCAGACCCCCGAGATGATGCAGAAGCAGATGGAGGTCATGGGCGTCCTGATGGGTGCCATGGCCGAACTGGATGTCAGCCTGAAGATCACCGTGCCCGGCGACATCATCGAGACCAACGCCCCCACCCAGGAGGGCCACACCTCGATCTGGACCATCAACTCGTCCAACATGATGACCGCGGGTCCGGACATGGAACCGGTGATCACCTTCAGCGGCAAGGGCCTGAAGATCAAGAACGCCCTGAAGCAGTAGTCGCCCGCCCGAGGCGCGATTATCATGGGGAGGCCGCCGCGCCAGGCGGCCTCCCTTTTTGCCCCGGAGGACGCGATGACCCTCGAGACCGCCCTGGCCGCCCTGGATAGGGCCGGCACCGCCCAGAACCGCAAGATCTACGGCCGCCACGGCGTGACCGGGCCCCAGTACGGCGTCAGCTTCGCCGAACTGAAGAGTCTGAAGAAGACCATCGGCACCGACCACGCCCTTGCGCTCGCGCTGTGGGCCACCGGCAACCACGACGCCCGCATCCTGGCCACCATGGTGGCCGATCCGGCGGCCTTCGGCGTGCGCGAGCTGGACGCCTGGGCCCGCGACCTGGACAACTACCCGGTGACCGACGCCTTCAGCGCCATGGTCGCCGGGAGCCCCCACGCCCGCGGCCGCATCGCCGCCTGGCGCGACCGCAAGACCGAGCACGTGGCCGCCTGCGCCTTCAACGTGCTGGCCATGCACGCCCAGCACGACGGCGAAGGGCCGGACGAGGCCTGGCTGCTCGAACAGCTGGCGGTGATCGAGGCCGGAATCCACACCCGCCCCAACCGCACCCGCCACAGCATGAACCAGGCGCTGATCGCCATCGGCGCCCGGGGCGGCGCCCTGGAGAAGGCGGCCCTGGCCGCGGCCAGGCGCATCGGCAAGGTCGAGGTGGACCACGGCCAGACCAGCTGCCAGACGCCGGACGCTTCGCAGTACATCGCCAGGATGAAGGCCCACCGCGCGGCCAAGGCCAAGAAGTGAGGCGCCGCGAACTGGCCAGCGCCGACGAGGCCCTCTTCGCCGAGATCGCGGCGCGGGCGGAGATCGGCCACTTCGTGATCGTGACGCCCGAAGGCTGGCCGCGCGCGGTGGCGGTGAACTTCTGCGCCGTCGGCCTGCGCATCTACTTCCACGGCGCCCTGGCCGGCGAGAAGCACGATGCCGTCGCCGGCCCCGGCGGCGCCCGCGTCGGCTTCACCATGAACCTGCCCCACAGCATGATACCCAGCTACTGGACCGCGCCCGGCTTCGCCTGCCCGGCCACGCACTTCTTCAAGTCGGTGGAGATCAAGGGGCACTGCACGCTGGTCGACGACCCGGCCGAGAAGGCGGTCGCCCTGCAGGCGCTGATGGAGAAGTACCAGCCCGAGGGCGGCTTCGACCCCATCGACCCGAGCGAGAGCCGCTACGCCAAGGCGCTGAAGAACGTGGGCGTGTACCGCGTCGACGCCGACAGCTGGAGCGGCAAGGTGAAGTTCGGGCAGAACGAACCGGCCAGGCTGCGGCAGCGCTTCGTCGAGGAGCTGCGCAGGCGCGGCCGGCCGGTGGACCTGCTGACGGCCATCGAGATCGAGCGGACCCTGGACGGTTCAGACTGAGTCCGGCCGCGCCGCGCCTACCCCGCTGCCCGCGCCAGGGGCAGCGCCCGGTCCAGGAACTCCACCGGCCGGGGCGGCTGGCTGCTGATCAGGCCCACCGCCACGACGGACCAGGGCACCATCATCAGGAACGAGCCGGTCACGATGGCCAGCACCAGCCCGAAGATCGCAATCGCCTCGCGCATGGCCAGGCTGACGATCTGCGTGGTCTGGTAGTGGGGAAAGAGCAGCACCAGGCGCTGCTCCACCGGCTCGAGGTCGGCGGTGCCGGCCGGCGGCTGCCCCGGGAACGGGCCGGCCAGCAGCGTGCGCAGCCGTGCGTCGGCGAGCATGCGCCGCGGATAGGCGAACGAACCGAGGGTCAGGACCGTCGCGGTCAGCAGCAGCGCCACCTGCAGCAGGCCCACCGGCACCTCCGCGGGCGCGAGGGGACGCCCGTCGCGCGTGGCCACCCAGCCGATGAACGTGTAGAAGAACGGCGCGGCCAGGAACGCGAACCAGATGATGTTCAGGTTGCGGGCCTGGGGCGCCATCACCGCGCGGAATTTGGATGACGGCACGGCGCTACGCCCCCGCGTCCGCCCCCGACAGCGGCATGGGCGCAGGCCGCGACTTCAGCTCCCGGTCCATCAGGAACAGTCCGGGGCCGTCGGCGCCCATCATCTCCAGCTTCTTGACGATGTCCTCGACCTGGGACTCCTCCTCGACCTGCTCCGAGACGTACCACTGCATCAGGTTGTTGGTGGCGTGGTCCTTCTCCTCGATGCAGAGGTCGGCCAGCTTGTTGATGTTGGTCGTCATGAACTTCTCGTGCTCGAGGGAGGCCTTGAACACCGCCAGCGCGTTGGGCCACTCCCTGGGCGGAGCCTTGACCTCGCGCAGCTCGACCCGGCCGCCGCGGTCGATCAGGTAGTCGAAGATCTTCATGGCGTGCTGGTACTCCTCGGCCGCCTGCATGCGCATCCAGTGGGCGCAGCCGTCGAGGTTGCCGTCCTCGAGATAGGCCGCCATGGCCAGGTAGATGTAGCTGGAGTAGTACTCCTCGTTGATCTGCTTGTTCAGGGCTTCCTGCAGCTTCTTGCTGAGCATGATCCGTCCTCCGGCGTCTGGTGCGGCCGGGCCGTGGCCCGGCGGTGACTTGTCTCCACGAAGCAATGTAATAGGGTTGGCCCGGCCCCTGCCAGCGGCAATTCGGTGATTTGCGTAATCCTCGCGCACTGCTATCATGTGCACCGGATCGTGCGGGCCGCCCAACGGCCCATTTTTGCGACACCACCGCCCCTGCCGCCGGGTGGAATCGCGGTGCGCCCGTCACCCCCGCCGGGACCCCAACCAAAGGACTGCGGCGATGCCGAGGAAGCAGATCGCGAAGTTCTCCGTCCAGTACCTGCAGATCCTGGACGAGCACGGCAAGGTCGACACCAAGCTGGAGCCCGACCTGGGCTCCGAGCGTGCCGTGGAGATGTACCGCTGGATGCGCCTGGCCCGCGAGCTGGACGAGCGCATGCTGAAGCTGCAGCGCCAGGGCCGCCTCGGCACCTTCCCGCCCTGCACCGGCCAGGAGGCCGTCTCCATCCCCGCGGCCATGGCCATGCGGGACGGCGACTGGTTCGTGGGCGCCTTCCGCGAACTGGGCGGCCGCCTGGTGCGCGGCGAGCCCCTGACCGCGACCCTCGACTACTACAACGGCTGGGAGGAGGGCAACATCCAGCCCACCAGGGATCTGCGCATCCTGCCGACCAGCGTGGTGATCGGCTGCCAGATCGAGCACGCCGCCGGCCTGGCCTACGCCGCCAAGTACAAGGGGACCGACGACGTCACCGTGGCCTTCATCGGCGACGGCGGCACCAGCGAGGGCGGCTTCCACGAGGGCCTGAACTTCGCCGCGGTCTGGCAGGTGCCCATGGTCACCATCTGCCAGAACAACCAGTGGGCCATCTCCATCCCCCGCAGCGGCCAGACCCACAGCGAGACCCTGGCCCAGAAGGGCATCGCCTACGGCATGCCGGTGGTGCAGATCGACGGCAACGATCCGCTGGCGGTGTGGGTGGCGGTCAACGAGGCCATCGACCGCGCGCGCAAGGGCGAAGGACCCACCTTCATCGAGGCGGTCACCTACCGCCTGATGATGCACACCACCGCCGACGACCCCAAGAAGTACCGCAGCGAGGAGGACGAGCAGTGCGCCTGGGCCCGCGAGCCCCTGCTGCGCACCCGCATCTGGCTGACGGCCAAGGGCTGGTGGGACGACCAGCGGGAGGAAGCGCTGCTGGCCGAGGTCAAGGCCCGCGTGGAAGCCGCGGTGCAGGAGTTCGAGACCCCCAAGGAACGCGCCCAGGACGAGCCCTTCCGCCACGTCTACGGCACCGAGCACGCCCTGATCAGCCAGCAGCACGCCGACTTCCTGGCCAACGTCGCGAGGGAGGCCGAGCATGGCTAAGCTCAACATGGTCCAGGCCATCAACCTGGCCCTCCGGCAGGAGATGCAGAAGGACGAGACGGTGCTGGTGCTGGGCCAGGACGTCGCGGTCGACGGCGGCGTCTTCCGCCTGACCGAGGGCCTGCTGGACGAGTTCGGCCCCATGCGCGTGATCGACACGCCCCTGGCCGAGTCGGGCATCATCGGCAGCAGCATCGGCATGGCCCTGGCCGGCCTGCGGCCCGTCTGCGAGATGCAGTTCTCCGGCTTCAGCTACCTGATGATGGGCCAGTTCGAGGCCCACGCCACCCGCCTGCGCGCCCGCACCCACGGCCAGTTGACGGTGCCCATGGTGATCCGCATGCCCTACGGCGGCGGCGTGCGCGCCCTGGAACACCACAGCGAGAGCCGCGAGGTCCTCTACGCCCACCTGCCGGGCGCCAAGGTCGTGATCCCCAGCGGCCCGCGCAACGCCCGGGCCCTGCTGGTCGCCGCGATCCGCGATCCCGATCCGGTGGTGTTCATGGAGCCCAAGCACTCCTACCGGGCCTTCCGCGAGGAGGTGCCCGACCAGGAGGAGACCATGCCCCTGGGCAAGTGCCAGGTGGTGCAGGAGGGCAAGGACCTGACCCTGGTCGCCTGGGGCGCCATGATGCGGCCCACGCTGAAGGCCGCGGCCGAGGTCGAGCAGAAGCGCGGCACCAGCATCGAGATCATCGACGTGCTGACCATGGCCCCCCTGGACAGCGACACCATCGCCGAGTCGGTGCGGAAGACCGGCCGCTGCGTCATCGTGCAGGAGGCACCGCGCAGCTACGGCGCCTCCAGCGAGATCACCGCCCAGATCAACGACAAGGCGCTGATGTATCTGCAGGCCCCCGTCAAGCGCCTGACCGGTTATGATGTGGTGACGCCGTACTTCGGCCGCGAGAAGAGCTACATCCCCAATGCGGCGCGGGTGGCCGCGGGCATCGAGGAGACCTTGGATTTCTAGGCCCTTGGACTGATTTGCAGACCACGCCCCGGGAGGGACACCGTGTTCGAATTCAAGCTGCCTGACCTGGGCGAGGGCATCGCCGAGGGCGAAATCCTGAAGTGGCACGTCACCGAGGGCGGCACCGTCGCCGAGGACGCGCCCCTGGTCGACGTGGAGACGGACAAGGCGGCCGTCACCATCCCCGCCCCCCGCGGCGGCAAGATCAAGGCCCTCAAGGGCAAGGTCGGCGACATCGTCAACGTGGGCGACGTGGTGGTGGTGATCGACGACGGCTCGGGCGACCAGGCCGCCGCCGCCGAGGCCGAATCCGACCGCGTCTTCGCCGAGCCGGACCGGCCCGAACCCGCCGTCGTGCCCGAGGCGACGGCGCCGGCCGCCCAGCCGGGCGTGCGCCGCCCCGTGCCGGCGGCCCCGGCCACCCGGCGCCTGGCGCGGCAGCTGAAGATCGACATCAACCTGGTCGCGCCCTCGGGCCCCGGCGGCCGCGTCACCCCCGAGGACGTGCACCGCTTCGCCGAGCGCGGTCCGGGTGCGGCCAGGGCCGTGCCCAAGGCCGGCGAGCACGTGGCCGCCCGCGCGGTCAGGGACGACTCGGCCTTCGCCGAGTTCGCGGCCCACGCCTCGGCCACCATCCCCTTCCTGGAGATCGAGCCGCTGCCCGACTTCTCGGGCGACGGCCCGGTGCGCATCGAGGCCCTGCGCTCGATCCGCCGCAAGGTGGCCCGCAAGATGGTCACCTCCATGGCCCTGGTGCCCCACGTGGCCCACATGGACGAGGCCGACGTCACCGGCCTGGACGATTTCCGCCGCCGCGAGCGCGAGCGGCGCAAGGGCATGACCGGCGCCAACCTGACCCTGCTGGCCTTCGTGATGAAGGCCGTCACGGCGGGCCTGCGCGCCGCGCCGTCGTTCAACGCCAGCCTCGATCCGTTCCGCGAGGAGATCATCTACAAGGAGTACTACAACATCGGCTTCGCCGCGGACACGGGCCGCGGGCTGATCGTGCCGGTGGTGCGCGACACCGAGCGCAAGAGCATCGTGCAGCTGGCCGACGACATCTACAACCTGGCCACCAAGGCCCGCGACGGCACCCTCGGCGCCGAGCACATGCGCGGCGGCACCTTCACGATCACCAACATCGGACCCCTGGGCGGCACCGCGCTGATGCCGACCATCAACTACCCCGAGGTGGCCATCCTGGCCATGGGCAAGGTGCAGGAGAAGCCGGTGGTCCGCGACGGCGAGATCGTCATCCGCAAGATGCTGCCCCTGACCTTCGCCTTCGACCATCGCATCGCCGACGGCGCCGACGCCGCCCGCTTCGTGGCCGAGCTGGTGCGCCAGCTCTCGGACCCGAACCTGCTGCTGCTGGAGACCTGAGCAAAAGGACACGGATCATGGTGATGGGAAGCCTGCGCGAAGAGACCCAGGTCGTGGTGATCGGGTCCGGACCCGGCGGCTACGTGGCGGCCATCCGCCTGGCCGACCTGGGCAAGAACGTGATCCTGGTCGAGCGCCAGGAGCGCCACGGCGGCACCTGCCTGCTGGAGGGCTGCATCCCGTCGAAAGCCCTGATCCACGCCGTCGAGGTCAAGGAGACCGCCATCAACGGCGAGCAGTTCGGCCTGAAGTTCACCGGCATGGAAGTCGACCCCAAGCGCCTGCGCGCGTGGACCGACGAGATCGTGGCCGGCCTTTCCAGCGGCGTCTCCTCGCTGCTCAAGCGCCGCGGCGTGACGGTGATCCGCGGCCACGCCCGTTTCCAGTCGCCGACCAGCCTGGCCATCGAGGGCGGCGAGGTCAGCGGCATCGACTTCGAGCAGGCCGTCATCGCCACCGGCAGCTCCCTGAACCGCCTGCCCGAGGGCATCGTGCAGAGCGTGTGGTCCAGCGCCGACGCCCTGAAGCTGGAGCGCATCCCCGCCAGCCTGCTGGTGGTCGGCGGCGGCTACATCGGCCTGGAGCTGGGCCTGGTCTACCAGGGCCTGGGCTCGGAGGTCTCGGTGGTGGAGTTCTTCCCGCGCCTGCTGATGGGCGCGGACCAGGACCTGGTGGACGTGATGGTCTGCCAGGTCACGGCCAAGCTGCACGAGATCATGGTCGAGTCGACGGTCAAGACCATCACCGAGGCCAAGGGCGGCGGCTTCGACGTGACCATCGAACGCGCAGGCAAGTCCAGCGCGCACCACTACGACCAGGTGCTGGTGGCGATCGGCCGCCGCCCCAACACCGACGACATCGGGCTGGAGAACACGGGGGTCAAGCTCGACGCCAAGGGCTTCATCATCACCGACCAGGAATGCCGCACCGCCGAGCCCACCATCTTCGCCATCGGCGACGCCGCCCAGGGCCCCATGCTGGCCCACAAGGCCAGCCGCGAGGGCAAGGTCGCGGCCGAGGTCATCGCCGGCGGCGAGGGCGCCTTCGACAACCGGGCCATCCCCGCGGTGGTCTTCACCGACCCGGAGATCGCCTGGAGCGGGCTGACCGAGCGCGAGGCCCAGGAGCAGGGCCTCGAGGTGAAGATCGGCCGCTTCCCCCTGGCCGCCCTCGGGCGGGCCCGCACCCTGGGCCGCACCGACGGCCTGGTCAAGGTCATCGCCGAGCCGGAGACGGGCATCATCCTGGGCGTGGGCATCGTCGGCCCCCTGGCCAGCGAGCTGATCGCCGAGGGCACCCTGGCCATCGAGATGGGCGCCACCCTGGAGGATCTGATGGTGACGATCCATCCCCATCCCTCCCTCTCCGAAGCCCTGATGGAGGCCGCCGAGGTGGCCTGCGGCGAGGCCGTGCACGTCAATCCGCCCCGCAAGGTCCGATGACCAGGCCGGACGACCCGGCCGACCTGCCGACGGTGCCCTGGGACCGGGACGAGCCCCTGCTCGAGGCCGTCCGCGCCACCGGCCTGCCCCACCTGGACGTCTACCCCTGGACTGCGGTGGCCGTGGTCATCGGCCGCGGCGGCCGCCAGGCCCTGGAGGTCGACCGCGCCGCCGTGGCCGTCGACCGTGTGCCCTTCTATCGCCGCCCCGGCGGCGGCTGCGCCGTGGTCCTGGATCCGGGCAACGCCATCCTCTCCCTGGGCCTGCCGCTGGCGGGCATCGGCGGCATCACCGGCGCGTTCGCCGCCATCAGCACCTGGCTGATCACGGCCCTGGACCGCTGCGGCCTGCCCGGCATCACCCGGCAGGGCGTCTCGGACCTGGTGCTGGGCGAACGCAAGATCGGCGGCTCCTGCATCTGGCGCACCCGCGGCCTGCTCTACTACTCGACGACCCTGCTGGTGGACCCGGACCTGGACCTGTGCGAGCGCTACCTGCCCCATCCGCCGCGCGAGCCGGAGTACCGTGCGGGGCGCCCGCACCGGGCCTTCATGGGCTCGCTGCGCAGCGCCGGCTGGAGCGGCGATGCGGCCGCACTGGCCAAGGAGTTGCAAGTAGCTGCAGCCGAGGGTCTCACGGAATTGGGACAATCTCTTCCGGTTCACCCGGAGAACGCCGGGTAAATTTTTCCTTTAACTTGTTTGAAATTGATATAAGATGGGCTCCGGTGTTGCCGATAAGGAACGCCGGGGGGGGGCGGCTGCGCGCCGTTCCGTGATATATTCTCGCCCAAATGCATGAGGGGAAGACGTGTTGGATATGGCGACACGCAATGACACTACCCGTTTGATGATCGTCGATGATCACCCGCTTGTCCGCTCGGGCATCCGCTCGCTGATCCAGCTGGAGGATGACCTGGACGTGTGCGCCGAGGCCGAGGACCAGGCCAGGGCGCTCGAGCTCATCGCCGCCGAGCAGCCCGACCTGGTGCTGGTCGACATCTCGCTCAAGAACAGCAACGGTCTTAACCTGCTGCGGGACATCGCCCAGAACTACCCGCAGGTCATGACCCTGGCCGTCTCGATGCACGACGAGTACACCTACGCCTTCCGCTGCCTGAAAGCCGGCGCCAAGGGCTACATCATGAAGCAGGAGGGCACCGAGAAGATCCTCGAGGCCATCCGCTGCGTGCTGACCGGCAAGACCTACCTCAGCCCGGCGATGACCGAGAACGCGGTCGAGCAGCTGGGCACCGGCAAGGCCGCCGGCGCCTCGCCGGTCGAGGTCCTCAGCAACCGCGAGCTGGAGCTCTTCCAGCTGACGGGGCAGGGCAAGGAGATCGCCGAGATCGCCGAGATCATGGGGATTTCGCCGCGGACGGTCGAGGTGCATCGGTCGCACATCAAGAAGAAGCTCGGGCTGCGCACTTCGACGGACATCTTCCAGGCTGCGTATGAGTGGCTGCGCACTTCCGGGTTGCAGCCCTGAGCGTGACCTGAGCCGGTGCCGGGGCGGCGGCCTACGCCATCCATGGCTGCGGCCGCCTCGACAAGAAGCCCCTGGGGACCTCGTGTCCCCAGGGGCTTCTTGACGCCCGGCCCCGGCTCAGGTCACGCTCAGGGCCGCATCGCCGCAGGTGCGCAGACATGTACGGCAGGAAGGGGTCGGTGTGGAGAATCCGGTGGTTCTTTTTGATGGGCACTGTGCGCTGTGCCATGGGTTTGTGCGGGGCGTGCTGTGGGTGGATCGGGAGGGGGTGTTCCGGTTTGCGGCGCTCGAGTCGGACTCGGGGCGGAGGCTACGGGCCCAGTGCGGGCTTCCCCCGGGGGAAATCGACACTCTGGTGGTGGTCGCCGCCGGGCGGGCGTTCGTGCGCTCGGATGCAGTGTTGGCGGTGTGCGCGGGACTGCCGTGGCCGTGGCGCGCCCTGAAGTTTACGGCATGGGTGCCGCCGGCCTGGCGCGACAGGGTCTATGGCCTCGTGGCGCGCAACCGGTTCAGGTTCCGGCGACGGCTGGATACCTGCCCCTTGCCGCCGGCGGAGATTCGCGACCGCTTCCTGTAGCTGCTCAGCGCGTCGGCTGCGCGGCCCCCTGCACCTGCTCGACTTCCCAGCCCTTGCCCTCCAGCAGCTGCAGCAGGCCCAATTCGCCGCCGAAGTGGCCCGCGCCCACCACCACGAACACGTCCTGGTCGCCCTTGAGCCAGGCGTCCACCGAGTCGGCCATGGCCAGATTGCGGTCGTCGAGCAGGGTGCGGTAGAAGGCGATCATCTCGGGCTCGTCGCCGATCTGCTCGGCCATGAAGCGGTCCATGCCCTCGGCGTCGCCGGCCTGCCAGAGGGTGACCATGCGCGCGGTCATGGCCGGCAGCTCGTCCATCTGGTCGAGCATCTCGTCCATCAGGACGTCGTCGAGCTGGTCGTTTACCTGCAGGAAGAGCTCGAACTGGGCCTCGATGCTCTCGAGCTGGCGGATGGGCTTGGGCGCGGCGCGCGCCTGGTCCAGGAAGTGCTTGTCGATGCCCAGGGCCGGGTCGAAGCCCTGGCGCTGGTACTCGTTCATCACCAGCACCATGGCCACGATGCCCGGCTTGAACTTGCTGTACATGCCCAGGGCCACGCCGCTCTCCTTGGCGTAGGCCTCGAGCCGCTGCCAGACCTCGTCGCCCAGGCGGGTCTGCAGGGTCTCGTCTCCCGGCAGCATGGCCTTCTGCATCATGATCATGGCCGCGGCCTGCTGGTTGGCCGGGTCCTCGATGTCCACCTCCACCGCCAGCGCGTCGGCGTCGGCGAAGGCCTGCTCCAGCGCGGGGTCGAGGGGGAAGAACTCCGGCTTGCCCACGTGGATCGAGCCGGTCAGGTGCAGGGTGGCATGCTCCCCGGCGACGCGCCACAGGAAGAGGGGCTCCTTGGCCACCGCGGCGCCCGCACCCACCAGCAGCAGGCCCAGGACGGCCGTGACGACGAAACGACGCATGATCAACCTCGCAAGGCAAAGGGGGCCGGCCTGCGCCGGCCCCCGGTGGCGACGGGCCCGGCTACTTGCCGGCGCCCTTCAGGTAGCGGTAGACGTCCGCGTCGGTCGAGAGCACCAGCGAGCTCTCCTTGTCCAGCACCGTGCGGTAGGTCTCCATGGTCTTGAGGAACTCGTAGAACTCCCGCGTATCGGCCGATCGGTCGTAGGCCGCCGCGTAGATGTTGGTGGCCTCGGCGTCGGCGGCGCCCTTGATCTCCTGGGCCTTGCGATAGGCCTCCGAACGCACCTTCAGCAGCTCGCGGTCCTTCTCGCCGACGATGCGGAAAGCCTCGCCCTCACCCTCGCTGCGGAAGCGGTCGGCGATGCGCTGGCGCTCGGAGATCATCCGCTCGTAGACCTTGCGCTGCACCTCGGCCTCGTAGTTGATGCCCTTGAACTCGATGTCCAGGATCTCGATGCCCAGGTCGGCGGTGCGCAGCCGGGCGTTGGCCAGCACCTCCTCGCGGATGACGTTGCGGCCCGAGGAGATCTCGGTCAGGAACGAGTTGTCCTCGGCCAGCGCCTCGCTCTGCTGCGGCGTGCGGTTGGTGCTGCGCACCACCTCGACCACGTCGTACTTGGCGATGGCGTTGCGCACCTCGCCGTCGAGGATGTCGTCCAGCCGGGTCTGGGCGCCGACCTCGTTCTTCAGGCGCTGGAAGTACTTCAGGGGATCGGTGATCCGCCAGCGCGCATAGGTGTCCACCGAGATGAAGCGCTTGTCCCGGGTCGGCAGCTCGTTGGGGTCGCCGTCCCACTCCAGGAAGCGCTTCTCGAAGCGGTGCACCTTCTGCACCATCGGCAGCTTGAACTTCAGGCCCGGGGTGGTGACGGGATCGCCCACGGGCTTGCCGAACTGGGTGATGATGACCTGCTGGGGCTCCTGCACCACGTACACGGAGCTCAGCAGCAGCAACACGAACAGCACGATCGGAATCAGCATCAGCTTGTTCATGTCACTTGCCCCCCGTGGTCTGGGTCTGGGTCTGGGTCCGGGTCTGGTTCAGGTTCAGCAGGGGCAGCAGGCCCTTCAGGTCGTCGTCGACGATGACCTTGCTCTGCACCTGGGGCAGCACCTCGTTCATGGTCTCGAGGTACATGCGGGTGCGCGTCACGTCGGGGGCCTTGCGGTAGGCCTCGTAGAGGGAGTTGAAAAGGGCGGCGTCGCCCTTGGCCCGGTTGACCCGGTCCAGGGCGTAGCCCTCGGCCTCCTGCACCGTCTGCAGGGCGGCGCCCTGGGCCTTGGGAATGGCCCGGTTGTACTCGGACTGGGCCTGGTTGATCAGCTTTTCCTTCTCCTGCTGCGCCTCGTTGACGGCATTGAAGGAGGGCTTCACCGGCTCGGGCGGGTTCACGTCCTGCAGCACCACCTGGTCGACCTTGATGCCGGTCTCGTACTGCTCGCAGAGGGCCTGCAGTTCGACCTGGACCTCGAGCGCCACCTCGGCACGGCCCACGGTCAGCACCTCGTTGACCGTGCGGTCGCCGACCACGCGGCGCATCACGGCCTCGCTCATGTCGCGGAAGGTGTCCTCCACGTTGCGCACCTGGAACAGGAACTTGTAGGGCTCGACGATGCGGTACTGCACCACCCACTCGACCACCGCGGCGTTGAGGTCGCCCGTCAGCATGTTCGACTCGCCGTCGTAGCCCTTGGTGGCGTACTGGGTGTTGACCCCCGCCTGCACGGTGCGGAAGCCGAACTCCTCCTTCAGCTGCCGCTGGATGGGCACCTTCAGCACGCGCTCGATGCCGAACGGCGCCTTGAAGTGCAGGCCGGGATCGGCGTCGCGCACGAAGGCGCCGAAGCGCAGCACCATCCCCGTCTCCTCGGGATCGATGGTGTAGAAGCTCGTGGTCGCGGCGATCACCGCCAGCACCACCAGCAGCACGCTCCGCGCCGCGCCGGCGCGGAAATTCGGCAGCTTGATCTCGGGGATCTGCGGGCCCTGGCCGCCGCCCACGTTTCCGTTGCTCATGTTTCCACCTCGCCGGGGCCCCGGGGGCCCCTCATATCTGCGGTACGCTCGATTCGCTTGGACAGGCGGGTCGCGCCCGGTCCCCCGTCGGGCATGGTACACCGGAGGCGCGCCGATCGAAAGGACAGTTGCACGCCCTACCCGGCACGCGAGGCGGCTATTCGCGGAAAAGCGATGGCTCAGGCGCCGGAAACGGCGCCGGCGGGCATGATGCCGCCGGTGGCGGGCAGGCCGGCCGGCCGCTCGATGCCCTCGACGTAGCGCCAGGCGATGAAGCGCGGCACCACCCGCAGCTCCAGGTAGCGCCGGCGCAGCTCCCGCGGCAGGGTCTTGAAGTCGCCCACCACGCCGCGGCAGCCGGGGGCGCCGCAACGGCAGCGCATGGTCCAGAAGTTCTCGTCCATGGTGGTGGAGTAGTCCCAGCGGATCTCCTGGCCGGGCGCGATGTCGCGCAGCGCCACCAGGCGGCGGCTGTCCACCACGCCGGCGTTGGGATCGCAGGAGTGATTGGCGTAGACCGCCGGCGCCTCCAACAGCACGTAGGTGCGGTAGCCGGTCTGCAGCAGGTTGGCCCCGGTCTCGCTTTCGTGGATGGGATCGTTGCGGGTGTAGCGGAGTCCGCCCAGGGGCACGATGACCTCGCCCTGCTGGATGGCGCGACCGGCGAACAGCCCCGCCCCCAGCTCGCAGGGTCCGACCCACACCCGTTGCTCTTCAGGCTGATTGGCTCGCTTCAACCGGCGGCTCCCCGCTGGGCACGGCGGTCATAATACGAAAGCCGCCTTACGCTGCGGGTCCGCGGGGAGCCGGGGCATGGGGACGGCGCGCTGCGGCGCCCACCGGGCGCCGTGGCCGGATGATAGAAAAGCCCCGCCCCGCCGTCAAGTGGGCCCAGCCCCAGGATGCTTCTGCTCAGCGCGCCGACGGTTCGGCCAGGGCCGCCAGGCGGCGCCGGGCCAGGTCCGCCGCCGCACCGCCCGGCCGGCGGGCGATCACCTCGCGGTAGCAGGCCGCCGCGGTCGCCAGGTCGTTCCGCTGTTCGGCGATGACCCCCAGGTAGCCCCAGGCGGTGGCGTCGACCAGCGGCTGTTCCGCCAACTCGCGGAACAGCGCCTCGGCCTCGGCGCTGCGCCCGGCGTGGTACAGCGCCACGGCCTGGCGCTGCCGGGCCAGGGGCCGCTGCTGCGCATCGCCCAGGTCGGCGAACAGGGCGGCCCAGATGGCAGCCTCGTCCCAGCGTTCGGCGGTTTCGGCGGCCCGGCCGGCGGCTTCGGCCGCCGCCAGCAGGTGCGGCGGATGGGAACGCGGGTACCAACTGCGGTGCTCGGCCAGGCTGGGCGTCCCCCGCTCGGCCCGCAGTCGTGCGCGACCCGCCTCGTCCAGCCGGTAGACCCGGATCTCCGGGCCCCGTGCGTTCGCTCCCGGCGCGAAGCGCACCGCCTCGACGGCGTAGCGGTCCAGGTCGGCATAGAACGCGACCTCCCGCGGGAAGCGCCCGGGCTCGGCCAGGTAGCGGTTCCTGACCCCGCCCGAGGTGACGAACCAGTCGTACGCGGTCCAGGTCCGCAGGTCGTAGAACCAGTCGGCCAGCTCGGGCCGGGTCGAATCCATGGGGATCACCTGGTGGCCGATCGCCGGCCGCGCGGCCAGCCGGGCGCGCTGGTCGGCGGAGAGGCCGGCGAACTCCGGATCCCGGTCCAGCGCATCGCCCAGGTCCGGCACCAGATCCGGGCCGTAGCGCTCGGTCAGCACCGACTCGTGCGCCGGGTCCACCTGGGCCGCCAGCCAGGCGCCGGCCAGGGCGCCGGTCGCCGGCAGGGCCTGCGTCCGCTGATGGTGCCAGGTGGCCAGGCCCGGCGGCAGCAGCAGGAGCGCCATCGCCGCCGCCAAGGCTGCCGGGCGCCTCCAGCGGGTTGCGACCGCGGTCCAGGCCACCGCCGCACCCACGGCCAGGGGCATCAGCAGGGGAATCATGTAGCGGTCGAAGTGCGTCTGCAGTGCGCCCAGGACCAGCAGCAGGGGCAGCGCGCACCACAGCAGGGCACGGTGGCGCGCGTCGCGCCGGGCCGCGAGCCCCAACCCGACCACGCCCAGCGCGAAGGCCGGCCAGCCGAGGGCCGCCGGCAGCACCCTCAGCAGGTAATGGATCCAGCCCGGCCCCTGGACGGCTTGCCCGAAGTGACCGGACGCCAGGTGCCCGCCCTGCCAGCCGAGATCCCGGCGCAGCACGTCCAGGTCCAGCAGGGTGGTGGGCGAGGCGATCACGAAGGCCACGACCGCCGCCAGCCCGGCCAGCCAGATGCGTCGGTCGTCCAGGCCCAGCCGCCGCAGGCTGCGCCCCTCGGCGCCCAGGCGCTGCAGGTGGACCACGCCCAGGGAGATCGCCAGCAGCAGCGGCGTGTACTTCGACGCCGTGCCCAGCCCGATCCACAGCCCGGCCAGCAGGTAGTTCCGCAGCCGGCCGTCCTGCGCCACCGCGACGATGGCCAGCACCGCCAGGGCCGCGAACAGGCCGACCCAGCCGTCCGGATCGATCAGCTGGGCGTGCCGCACCAGCAACGGGCTCACCACCAGCACCAGCCCCGCGATCCAGAAGCCCGCCGTCCCGGCCAGGCGCCGCCCCAGCAGCGCGCCGGCGGCCACGATGCCCGTCGAGAGCAGCACGGCCACGGCCCGGCCCCAGAGGATCATGGGCGACGGGTTCAGCAGCCAGGCCACCCAGTAGTCCAGCCGATCGCTGTAGGTGCCATCGAGGCGGCCCAGGGCGTACTGCAGATGCTGCAGCAGCAGCTGGGCGTAGAAACTGAGGGCCGGCCAGCCGGCGGTCTCGGGGTTCCAGGTCATCCGGCCGGCGGCGAAATCCCACATCTCGATGGCCTTGCGCGCAGGGAAGGCTTCCTCGTCGATGGCGGGCAGGCCCCAGCCCAGATGCGGCAGGCGCACCGCCAGAGCCAGCAGGATCAGCAGCAGCAGCGGCAGGGCGCGGCGGATCCGGGCAGCGGGCATGGGGGCCATCCTGGGGGGCGAAAGGGCGATCCGGGTGCGGCGCCGCCGGCGCCGCCGCGGGGCATTCTAGCACGATCGGTTCGGATCCGTATCGTCGACCATGCCCCCGGCGGGGCAGGGGTGTACCCACAGGGACGGAAAACCGCATATCATATTGCAATCATGTGATTTATATCTGATGTGCAAGTGTTTGGGCGGTCGGGGTTTGGCCGCGAAGCCGCCGTGCGCTGCGCCGGCGGCGTCCCCCTTGCACCAGCCGAGCGGCACACATGCCCATGTCCCCCACTCCCCCTCAAGGAGGAACACCATGAAGTCCATCCGCCTGATCTTCCTCATGCTGGCCGCCCTGGGCCTGCTGGCCCTGGCCGGCTGCAGCAGCGACGACCCCGCCACTCCCGCCGCCTCCTCCGCCGTGACGGCCGAGAAGGATGCGGCCGAAGCCATTGCCGCCGACTTGTCGGCCGACGACGGAGGCCTCCTCGACCAGGTCGCTGACGCGGTCGGCATGGCCGGCGGCATCAACCTCGCGCTCAAGGCCAGCGACTGCGAAGGCCTGCGCGACGCGGTCTACGACGAGACCACCGGCACCTGGACCGTCACCGTCGAGCGCGAGCGCGGCGACATCGACGGCGTGAACTACGCCGCGTTCACCCGCGTGTTCACCGTGCGCTTCCTGGACGCCGACGGCGTGCCGCAGATGCACTACATGGAAGACGGCGTGGCCGCAGTGACCATCGAGTTCGCCATCCTCTCGGGCAGCGGCGTGCACCGCACCCAGCGCATGGAGCAGAACGTGCTGAGCCTCGAGGCCGCCTTCGTGATCACCGGGACCGACCAGGACCTGGTGACCATCAATGGCACCTGGGCCCGCAGCGCCGGCACCGTGCTCACCAACCCCCAGTTCGTGCGCACCCACGACTCGACCCTGCAGCTGGAGCTGATCGATGTGGTGGCCCCCCGCAGCGTCGATCATGACCTGGCCCAGGCGGTCAGCGGCACCATCACCGGCGTCTACGACGCCCTGATCACCGTGACCCGCGGCGACGTCTACGACGAGCGCGAGATCCACCGCGAGTTCACCATCGACCTGGCCGACGGCGAGGGCATGGTGACCATGGACCGCACGCGCAACCAGTACCGAGCCCGGCTGAAGACCGGCGAGCTGATCGAGGAGTAGGCTGCCCGGCTACCCTCAACACGGTTCGTCGCCCGACGGCGGCAGGCTTCACTAGCCTGCCGCCGTCTTTTCGGCGCCAGGAATCCTGCGCACCCGGTGCGGGCCATGGATCAGCGGACCGGCACCAAGTCGCACATGATGGGTGTGAACATCACGTCGTCGCGGTCGTCGGGGATCGGCGGCAGCTTCTCGCGCACCTTCGGATGGAGCCGCCCATCGATGGCCGCCCGTTCGGCCGATTGCTGGTTGCGCAGCACCATGGCCCGCCCGTCATCCAAAAGGGCGATGCCGTCGTAGTCCCAGTCGAAGCTGCCGGAGGGGTCGAAGATCTCCACCCGCTCCAGCAGTTCGCCGTCGGGTGCGTGCAGCTCGTAGCGGCAGACCATGCCCGTCGGCAGGTCCTTGGCGAACAGGGAGGTCCGCACGCGCAGGCGGCCGTCAGGCAGGGGTTCGAGGCCGCGGATCATCGCGTCGTCGCTGCACAGCTCCCGGTTGGTGAACTGCAGATCGTCGCCAAAAATGCTGTAGCTGCGGTACTTGAGGTCGTCGAGTTCGGCCTGGGTGCGGCGGTGGGCCTGGAACGCCCGGGTCACGACCCGCGTGAGCCCGCCTTCGAGATTCCACCACTCGAGGCGGTAACTGTCCCGCGCGGCGGCGATCACGACCTGGGAATCGCCCACGGCCACCGCGGAATACCATGGCTCGTGTTCGTCGGCTTCGACCACCTTGCCGCTGCTCCCGTGGTGGCGCCGCTTGGTGTAGCTATGGAAATCAGCGATGCGCGCGCCCTCGGCATCATGCAGGGCGGCATGGAAAACCACGTCGTAGGTCGTGGGGTCATCGGTTTCCCGCGACTCGGTGTAGACGCCGTACCAGCCGAGTGGAGTGTCCTGCATGGGCCTGACCCAGGCGTTGGACTGCAGGCGCCAGCTGCCGCGCGGCGTGCCGTCGGTGTCGACGAACTCCAGCTTCGTGGGGTAGCCGTGCTGCACCGCCAGCCGGCCGTCGGCGCAGCGCAGCAGGGCCGACGGGTTGCGCATCTCGCCCGGGCCCTCGCCCTCGTGCATGATGGTGTCCAGGTGCTCACCATCCAGGCTGTAGACCAGCACGTGGCACAGCTGCAGATCCAGCAGGTAGACGCGGTCGCCGTCGATCAGGATCTGGCCCTGGCCGAAGTGGCTCAGCAGCGGCACGTCGGGATCGTCGGCGTCGAGGCGCCAGCGCTCGTGCAGCTCGAGGCGGCGCACCAGGGGCGGTTCGGCGGGGCAGGTGATCGTGGGAACTTCGGCGGCGGTGGCGGTGAGGGCGGCCAGGATGAGGCCGGTCAGCAGTGCAAAGCGGGTCATAGTCGGCTCCGATCTAGGCAAGCCCAGCTAAGATCGTCGTAATCTTGCCCTTGAATGCAGGAATATCCTGCGACACAACCGCCCAAACCAGTTCGATGTCGATACCCAGATAGTCGTGAACCAGCACATTTCTGAAGGCCGCCAACGTCGACCATTCCACGTCAGGATGCGTCACCTTCAACTCCAGTGAGAGCCGTTGAGTGGTCTCAGTCAGCGTATGCAAATTGCGCAGCACAGCGTCTTGGTGGAGGCGGGATTCCAGGAAAGCGAACTTGCCGGACGAAGTCGCATCCTCGATGCGGCCGATCAACTCGAGGATATGCAGAAGGTACGTCTTGTCACTCTTCACAGCGCGATCGCCTCGGTCAGAACCTGGTCCCGCAGAAGTGGATTGAGCCCGGACTCCGTCACGATGTCGACGTGCCGGCCAAGCAACTGCTCCAGGTCCAGGATCAGTCCTGCCGGAAACCAGGCGCTGACCCTGGGCCCGGTCGTGACCAGGAGATCGATGTCGCTTTCTGGCGATTCGTCGCCCCGGGCGACCGAGCCGAACACGCGGATCGACGTGACCCCGTGGCGACCCGCCACCGTCAGCACGTCCTCGCGCTTCTCCTGCAGGATGTCGATCGTCGCCATGGGCACCTCCAATGCATGAGTCTACCGCGCCGCGCCCATCCCGTGCAAGTGATACGGCGCGCTCACTTCCGACGAACAAAAGGCGCGCACCCGGCCCTCGCCGGGTGCGCGCCAATTCCGCAAAAGGTCCGCATCAAGACCGCCCGCGGCGTTACTTGGCCATCACCGGCGGCTTGATCTCCGAGGCGAACCAGGAGTACACCTCGGGCGTGAACATGCCGTTGACCACCATCGGGGCCTTGTTCAGGAGCGCCATCACCTCGTGCTTGGTCTCGACGTCGAAGACGATGATGAACTCCACCTCCGACTCGTCGTTGACCAGGCCCGCCGAGACGATCAGGCCCTGCTTGGCGGCGGCCTTGATCGCCTCGATCATCTGGATCCGCAGATCCATGCCTTCCTGGGTGTTCTGGCTCTTCCACTCCGGGCCACGCTTGGCCAGCGCCACCTGGTACATGTGCATGGTGGCCTTCTGCTCCTGGGCGGCCGCGGGCAGCACCCAGGCGGTGACGGTCAGGATCAGGGCGATCAGCAGCAGCGTGCGCTTCATGAAGGTACTCCCTCGCAGTTTCGGGTCGGGCAAGGCCGGTCAGAACCGCCTGAATCTAGCACCGCCGGCCGATGTTGTCCACGGACCCGGTCAGGGCCGCACCACGCTGGCCGCGCCGTCCTGCAGGAACGCCCCGGTCTCGCGCACCTGGGTGCGCAGCTCGCGGGCCAGCAGCGAACGCAGGGTCGCAGCCACCGGGTCGGTGGGCCCGCCGTCGCCGCCCAGCAGCGAGGCCAGCAGATCCTTGCTCTCGGGCAGGTGCACCACCTTCGGCTGCTTTTCCAGGTCCAGCTCGGCCAGCTCGGCGGCCAGGGCGATGGCGTCGTCCAGGTTGCCCACCTCGTCGATCAACCCGTTGTCCAGGGCCTGGTTGCCGGTCCAGGTGCGGCCGTGGGCCAGCTTTTCGGCGGCGGCGAACTCCATGCCCCGCTCCTTGGCCACGTCGGCCAGCCACTCGTTGAAGCTGAGGTAGTGGGCCTCGGCATGGCGCTGCCACTCGGCGGGCGTGGGTTCGCGCATGTCGGTGCCCAGCTCGGCCATCGGCCCCATGGCGATGCCGTCCTTGTCGAGGCCGATCTTGTCGTAGAACCCCTTCAGGTTGAACCAGCCGTTGATGGAGCCGATCGAACCGGTGATGGTGTTGGGGTTGGCCATCAGCCGCGTGCCCTTGTAGGCGATGTAGTAGCCGCCCGAAGCCGCCACGTCGACCATGGAGATCACCACCGGCTTGACCTCGGCGAGCCGGTCCACCTCGTGGGCCATGAGGTCGCTGGCCAGGCTCTCGCCGCCGCCGGAGTCGATGCGGAAGACCACGGCCTTGACCTTGTCGTCGAAGCGGCAGCGCTGCAGCTCGCGCACGATCGTCTCGTGGCCCATCATCACGCCCAGCAGGGGATCGATGCGGTTCTCCCGCCCGCCGATGTTGCCCTGGGCGTGGACCACGGCCACGGTCTCGCCGGTCTTCAGGCCGACGTCCTTCCAGCTGACCTTGGCGTAGGCGGCGTGGCCGACGGTCTTGAGGTGCTTGTCGCCCTCCTTCATCAGGCGGTCCTGCAGCTCCTGCATGTACACGGTCTCGTCGATGAGTCCGGCTTCGCGCGCCTCGGTCGGGGTGAAATCGGCGTAGGCCATCAGCTCCAGCAGGTTCTCGCGGCTGAGCCCGCGCTCCTCGCTGATGGCGTTCATCACCGTCTCCCAGATGTCGTCGGCGATCCACTGCATGTTCTCCCGCGCCGGCTCGCTCATGTGGGTGGACATGATGATCTCGGCGGCCGCCTTGTAGTCCTTGATCTTGTGCAGGTGGGGCACGATGCCCAGCTTGTCGAGCATGGCGCGCACATAGGGACGCGACAGGTTCCAGCCCCTGAAGCTCATGTAGCCGCCCGTGGGCATCAGCACGTCGTCGCAGCCGGCGGCGAGGTACAGGGAGCGAGCATCGAGGGCGTCGGCCCAGGCGTGGACCGGCTTGCCCGCGTCCTGCACCTTGTCCACGGCGCGCCGCAGCTCCTGCAGCTTGGCCCAACCGGCGGTGTTGCTGCTGGAGATGCGGAAGATGACCCCGGTGATGCGCTTGTCGATGGCCGCCTTGCCCAGGTTGTCCAGCATGTCCTGCAGGGTCAGGGCGTCGCCGCCCATCACCGCGCCCAGGGGGCCGCCCGGCGTGTCGTACTCATGCACCTCGCCGTACAGGTCCAGGACCAGCCAGCTGCCGGACTCGATCTTCTTGTCCTTCTGGGTGGACAGCCAGACGCCGCCGGCGACGAGGGCGACGATGATCGCCAGCGTGCAGACCGTCAGGATCACCGACTGCGCCAGGCGCGTGAAGAAGGGCTCGCGGTTCATGGGGATTGCCTCCGGGATCCGGGCGGGAAAGGAAACGGGCACGTGCACACGACGCGGCTTCGTCGTTCGGGGTTGCGTGCGGGTCGAGACTAGCGCGGCGCCCGATCCGGGGCAACCCCCGCCTGTCGGAAAAGACGCCCTATCGAAAACACAAAATCCTAGTAAATGGATCGGTGATAGTGATAATCTCATTCATCGGCCCCAGCGGCCGGGAAAGGGGGTCGTGCCGTGCAGCAGACTGATCCGGATCGCGGAATATCACGGATTCTCCTGTCTTCTTTTCTGATAGTCCTATCCCTTCTCGCCTCAACAGCATTCAGTGGAACGATTTGCGGCCACGTCAGCGACGCCGACACGGGCCTGCCCGTCGCCGGTGCCGGGGTCTTCGTGCGGGAGCCTGCGGGCCTGTATGCAGGCGCGCTGGCCGTCAGCGACGACGTCGGAGCCTGGTGCATCGACAACCTGGCCGAGGGCACCTACACGCTCGAGTTCCGGGTCGACGACTATGTGACCGCCTATGTGGGCGGGCTGGTGGTGGTCAGCGACCTGTCCGATGTGCCGGTGGCCCTGACCCGGGCCGCGGTGACCTTCGACCCGCCCTGGCCGAATCCGGCCACTTCGGCGGTGAAGATGCGCCTGCACGTGGCCCGACCCGCGCCGGTGGACCTGCGCATCTACGACGCCCGCGGTCGGCTGGTGCGGGCCTGGTCCGCCGAGGCGGTCGACAGCGGCACGCGCGAATACGCCTGGGACGGACGCGACGGCTC
This sequence comes from Candidatus Krumholzibacteriia bacterium, assembly GCA_963848505.1. GTDB lineage: Bacteria > Krumholzibacteriota > Krumholzibacteriia > LZORAL124-64-63 > LZORAL124-64-63 > JACZKN01. The sequence goes on from CAWKEB010000002.1 coordinate 84,862, forward strand.
CGGCCGACCGGCGCCCGCCGGACTCTACCTGGTGCGCGTCCGCTCCGGCGACACCGAGATCATGCGCCCCCTGATCATGGCCCGCTAACCGGGCGAAAGGATATCCCCATGAGGACCTTGCTCACGAACCACCGGCTGCTGCTGCTGCTGCCGGCGGCGGCTTTTGCCTGCATGCTGCTGCATGGCTGTTCGGGCCAGGACGGACCCGGCAACCTGGATACGATCGAGCAGAGCGGCGGCGCCGTGGTCACCGGCACGGTGCGCGGCACCGACGGCCTGGCGGCGGAGGACGCCGTGGTGACCCTCGAGCTGATGGTCGCCGGACGCGCCGCCAGCGTGGCTGCGCGCAGCGGCCTGACCGACGACCTGGACGCGGCCAAGAGCGGCCGGGTGCGCACCGCGATCGCCGATCCGCGCGGACACTACGCGTTCGACCGGCTGGCCGCGGGCGACTACCTGCTGACCACGGCGCTGCGTGATCACGCCGGCGCGTCGGACCAGTTCGGCATCAGCACCGACGCCGCGGCCAAGGCCGAGACCACGGTCGTGGACATCCAGCTGGTGCCCACCGGGACCATCCTGGGCAACGCCACCCGCGAGAACGCGGCCAACCACAGCGGCACCGTGGTCTTCGTCGACGGCACCTCGTACGTGGCGGTGACCGACGCGGGCGGCGACTACAGCCTGACCGGCGTGCCCATCGGCACCCGGCCGGTGCACGCCACCCATGCGGGCTACCTGGACGACCTGACCTCGGCCACGCTGACCGCGGCGGGCGACTCGACCACCGCCGGCGACCTGTTCCTGCGGCTGAGCGCGAACATCCCGCCGGTGGTCGACAGCATCGGCGCGACGGCCGTCAACGAGGGCCAGTCGACGGTGTTCAGCGCCGACGGCCATGACGCCGACGGCGTGATCGTGCTCTGGGAGTGGGATTTCGAGAACGACGGGATCTTCGATTGGTCGTCCGGCGCGGGTGCCGCGACCCAGCACATCTATGCCGGCGGAGGCCAGCACCTGGCCAAGCTGCGCGTCACCGACGACCAGGGCGGCTACGGCCTCGCCGTGGTCGATGTGACGGTGCTGGTACTGCCGACCGGCGCCATCTTCGTGGCCACGACCGGCAACGACGGCAACATCGGCTCGAGTCTGGAACCGGTGCGCACCATTGCCCGCGCCCTGACCCTGGCCGGTGCGGCGGCCATGGACTCGGTGCTGGTCGCGGCCGGCGGGTACTACACCGGCGTGGTGAACCTCGTCGACGGCATCAGCATCTTCGGAGGCCGCGATCCGGTCAACTGGCAGGACACCGCAGCCTACAGCCAAGTCATCGGCGACACGCGGCTCCTGCGGGGCACAAACATCAATGCTGCAACCTGGATCGTGGGCCTGCACGTCCAGTCGACTGACACCTTGATTGCGTCGGACGCCTCGGTGGCCGTCAGCCTGGTCAACTGCGGATCGTTGCTGCAGTTCAGCGATTGCCTGATCACCGCGGGCGATGGCGGCAGCGGTCTGTTCGGCAGCGCCGGCTCCGCCGGCGCCGACGGCGGCAACGGTGTCAGCGGCCAGATGGGCCTGTGCACCGCCGCGCCGTCCCGGCCGGGCGGCAGCGGCGGCAGCGGCGCCTTTGTCGGAGGCAACGGCGGCAACGGTGGCAATGCCAGCGGCAACGGCGCCAACGGTGGTTTCGGCGGTACCGGTGCCGGCGGTGGCGGCAGCGGCGGCGGCGGCGGCATCACCGGCGTCATAGGCACGAGCGGATCGGCCGGGGCGCCCGGCACAGCCGGTGGCAACGGCAGCGGCGGAACCGCCGGCAGTTCGCTCGGCATCATCGTCGGGGGCATCTGGCAGGCGCTCAATGGTAGCAACGGCACGGCGGGTCAGGGCGGTGGTGGCGGCGGTGGTGGTGGCGGCGGCGGCGGGCTGGAAGTCTTCCCGATCGACGGCGTCGGCGCCTCCGGCGGTGGCGGCGGCGGCGGCGGTTACCCGGGCCAGGGCGGCACAACCGGCCGGAGCGGCGGCGCCTCCATCGGCTTCCTGCTGGTCAACGCGAGGCCCATCATCACCGACTGCACCATCACCACCGGGCAGGGCGGCAACGGCGGCAATGGCGGCGCCGGCGGCAACCGCGGTAACGGCGGCAGCGGTGGCAACGGAGGCGGCCGCGACTGCACCAATGTCGGCCTGGGCGGCACCGGCGGACTCGGTGGACCCGGCGGCTGGGGCGGCGGCGGCGGCGGCGGTGGGGGCGGCCCCAGCATCGGCCTGCTAGGCACCTCAGGCGGCGGCGTGGCCAATCTGTCCGGCATCATCTTCAATCTCGGCCCCGGCGGCACCGGCGGCTCGGGAGGTTCGTCGAGCGGTGGCCTGCCCGGGCAGACGGGCCAGACCGGCGTATCGGCGAATTCCCGGACGATCTGACCTGCCTCCGCACGGAGGTTGATGCAAGCGAAGGGGCCGGCGGGCAACCGCCGGCCCCTTCATTGACCGGGCTTGGGTTCAATCCGCCGACGAAGTGTGGTCATGCACGACCCGCCACCCCTCGGGCAGGCGCCGCACGACGAGGGTGAACAGCCCATGGGGCCGATCCTCGGTGCGCACCAGCTCCCAGCGGCCGAAGACGTAGGCCGCGTTGTCGCCCAGCATCACCACCTCCAGGTCGCTGAAGGTGAGGGTGCCCATCGTCGCGCGGTCGGGGTAGCGCAGGCGGTAGCGGTCGAGGGTGGCCTGCCAGCCCTGGGTGACGCTGGCCCCGCCGGCGAAGCGCAGCTGCTCGGATTGCCAGTAGCTGTGCATGTAGCGCTCGAGGTCGCCTTCGTTCCAGCCGGCTTCGGCGTCGCGCAGGACCGCGAGGATCGCCTCGCTCGGGGTCTGGGCCTGGGCAGTGCCGGCCGCCAGAACCAGCAGCAGGATCATGGCAATCGTCTTCACGGTTCCGCCCTTCCACTGATGATGTCCAGCGCCAACGACGCCAGCCCGTAGCCGAACACGCCGGGGATGGTCATCTGGCTGGCCAGGGTGTTGCGGGTGCGGCCGCGCAGCGGGGCCGCCGGGACCTCGCCCAACTCCTTGGCGGCATCGTGCCGCACCTCGTCTCCGGGTTCGATCGACCACACGGCCGGGATGCCCTCGCGCACGCCGCGGCGCCGCAGGCGAGCCCGCACATGCCGGCCCAGGGCGCAGCCGCTGGAGGTGAACAGGTCGCCGGTGCGCACCGAGGCCACGTCGCTCTTGCCGGCGGCGCCCAGACTGGCCAGGACCGGCAGGCCGTGCTCGCGGCACCACAGCAAGAGGCTGACCTTCGGGTTCAGGGAGTCGATGGAGTCGATCACCACGTCCGGGCGCGCGGGGCCGTGGTCGGGCACCAGCAAAGGCAGAGTGTCGGCGGCGCAGAAGGCCTCGACCGGCGTGACCTGCACGTCGGGGCAGATGCGCGCCAGGTGTTCGGCCAGGACCTCGGTCTTGGGGCGGCCCACGTCGGCGGGGCCGGCGAAGGCGCTGCGGTTGAGCGACGACTCGCTGACGGTGTCGAAGTCGACCAGCGTGAGGGCGCCGATGCCGCTGCGGGCCAGGTTCACCGCCGCGTGGCCGCCCACACCGCCCAGCCCGAAGATGGTGACGCGACCGGCGCGGAGCCGTGCGAAGCCATCCTCCCCGTAGAAGAGGATGGTGCGGTAGTGGCGGGGCGCGCCGCTGCCGTCAGGGCCCGAGGTTGAAGAGTCGGCAGGCATGGCTGGTGGTGACCTCGGCGATGGTGGCGATGGGTTCGCCGCGCAGCTCGGCCAGCGCGGCGGCGATGTCGGCGGTGTGGTGCGGCTCGGTGTCGGCCGGTGCAACGTCCGCCAGCCCGATGCTGGGGGCGTCGGTCTCCAGGACGAAGTGCTCCAGGGGCAATGTCTGGGCGGCGCGGCGGACGCGGGCCTTGTCGCGGGTGACGGCACCGCCGAGGCCCAGGGCCAGGCCGGCCCGGGTGAAGCGTTCGGCCAGCTCGGGGCCGCGGCTCCAGGCGTGGAGGACGCCCGTGAGTTGTCCGCCGAAGCGGGCGACCTCGGCCAGCAGGTACTCGAAGGCGCCCCGGCAGTGAAGGATGGCCGGCAGGTCGAGGTCGACGGCGAGCTCGAGTTGGGGGCGCAGGATCGCCAGTTGGGTGGGCAGGTCGGGGCCTTCTGCGTCGAGCTTGGCGTCCAGGCCGATCTCGCCGATCGCGACGGGGCGACAGGTGGCGGCCTCGATGGCGTGGGCCAGGGAATTTCTTATTCGGTTCGGATCCGAACCGTCCGCGACCCAGGGATGGAGGCCGTAGGCGACGAAGACGCCGGGCAGGGCGGCCAGGGCCGGCAGGTCCGCCCAGGACGCCGCGTCGTAGGCCGGGACGATGACCCGGGTCACGCCCCGGGCGGCGGCGCGGGCCAAGGCGGCCGGACCTTCCCCCGGGGGAAGGCTGTAGAGGTGGCAATGGGTGTCCACGAATTGCATGGGGGGATTGTAGCTTGGGTCAGGGGCGGCTGCGATGGGGAATCGGTCCCGCCAAGACCAGGACCTGACCTCACCAGCTTGATCCCCCACCCCCACCAAACCCACCCCCGGACGACCCGCCGCCCGAGAACCCGCCGCTGCTGAAGCCGCCGCCCGAGCCGCTGCCGCTGGACCGTGGCGGGGCATACATGCCGGTCTGCATGAGGGTGGACGACCTGTTGAGGGCCGAGACGATCAGCGCGGTCGAGACCGGGGCGTTGCCGTCGCCCTGGTACCAGGCAGGCGGCGCGGTGTAGATGCCCTCGAAGGCCTTGGCCCAGCGGTCGGCCACGCCGAAGATCATGGCAAAGGGCAGCAGGCGCTCGAACACGCCCCGCTTCTCGGCGCTGACGATGGGGCCGGCCTCGGCGCGGCGGAGGTACTCCTCCAGGCCGGCGATGTGCTCCCAGGCCCGGCGGCCCTTGGGCGTGCGGCGCGGCATGGCGCGGCTGAACACGATCACCGTGGCCAGCGACAGGGCCGCCGACACGATCAGCGGCAACAGAAAGAGGCGGCCCATGGCCGCGAACTGCAGCAGGATCGCGATCCCGTAGAGCACCATGACGGTCAGGATCGCCAGGGTGGCGAAGCGCCCGCGCATGGTCGAGGGGTTGCCGTCGAAATAGCCCTGCTTGCTCAGGCCGTCGTAGAGGGATTGCTGCACCTTGGGCAGGACGGTGTAGAAGGTCGTCAACTCGTCCATGGGCGCGGTGTCACCGTCGGTGAAGATGCCGTCGAGGATCAGCGCCTCGTGGGGCCGGGGCGGCGCGGCTTTGCCGGTCCGGTGGAAGGTGACCTCGTCGGCGGTCCCCTTCCCGGACGCCGGCTTCTGCTCGATGGTCAGGAATCCGCGCACCGCCAGGTCGACGATGGTGGCCGAGATGTCGCGGGCGTCCACCTTCTGGTCCAGCAGGGTGCCCACCTCGCCGGGGCTCAGTTCATCCGGCGCGTCGTACTGCACCGCGACCGAACCGGCGTTGCCCAAGTCGCGGCCGCGGCGGCGCCAGTAGCCATAGCAGAACAGCAGGACCAGCGGCCACACCGCATAGACCAGGTTGTCGGCCAGCCACAGGCCCGCCCGCGCCACCAGCGGCGGCCGCGCGACGGCGTCGCCGGGCAGGCTGACCTCGATGGTGGCTCCTTCGCGGGCCCGCAACGCGCCCAGCTCGTAGACCAGCGAGCCGTCGCCCGTGCCGATGGAGGTGAAGTCCTTCCCCCGCGCACCCCAGGGGCCGGTCCAGGCGTCGGCGAAGACCGCATCCGGAGCGGTGCCCGCCGGCGGCTCGATGCGGATCGAGGCCGCGAGGGTGGGCACCTCCCACTCGTGGCCGATGGCGTTCCAGCGCAGGACCACGCGGTCGTCCTCCCAGAGCAGGGCCCGCTCGACGCGGTAGCGCAGATGGTAGACCTGCCGGCCGCGCAGGAAGGTGTCGGCATCACCGATGCGGATGTGCACCGAGTCGCGCTTGCGGCTGACATCGATGGGGTGGGCGCGCCCGCTTTCGTCGGTCACGCCCAGCAGGTCGAAGCCCAGCTCGTAGAGGTGCCCGCCCACGTCGTAGCGGACGGGAATGCGGCGGATGATGCCGCGCTTGTCGACCTGGTAGTCGGCCACGATGGTCTCTTCGACCAGCACGCCGCCGCCGGGCTGGATATAGAGCACGATGTCGTTGCGGGTCATGTGCCAGCCGCTGTCGGCAGCGGCGAGCGCGGTGGGCAGGAGCATCAGCAGGAACGCGAGGCGGCAGATCCGGGTCATGTCGATTCTCCTCGCAGGTCGATGGCGGGTGCGGCGCGCTGGGCGTCATCCAGCTGGAAGAACTCGCCCAGCCCGATGCCGGCGGCGCGGCCCACCAGGCCGGCGGGGAAGCTCTGGCGCAGGGTGTTGAGGTCGCGGACCACGGCGTTGTGGTAGCGGCGGGCGCTTTGCAGGTCATCCTCGATGGTGACCAGGCCGTGGTGCAGCGCCAGGAAGTTGCCGTCGGCCTTGAGCGCGGGGTAGCCCTCGGCCAGGACGAAGATGCCGCGCAGGGCCGAGGCCAGGCCGGTCTCGGTCTCTGCGCGCCGGGAAAGGTCGCCGGGCGCGGCCATGGCGGCGCTGCGGGCGGCGACGACGGCGGCCAGGGTCTGGTGCTCGTGGCCGGCGTAGCCGCGCACCGTCTCGACCAGGGCGGGGACCAGGTCCCAGCGCCGCTTGAGCTGGACGTCGATGTCGCTGAAGGCATTGGACATGCGCTGGCGGAGGGAGATGAAGCGGTTGTAGGTGAGGATGGCGTAGACGAGGATCGCCAGGAGGGCTAGGTAGAGCCAGGCGACTGGGAACATGGGCGACTCCGGTGGCGAGGGGTTCGGTCGATTCAGGGTCATTATGGGGCAGATGGGCGCCGGCGTCTCCACCTCTTGGGGGGCGGTATTATTCGCGGGGGCGGCACTGCCGAGGTTATTGACAGGGTCGGGGGCGAACGGGAGAATACCCGCCCGTGCTCCCAGGGCCGCAGCGGCCCGTAGGCCGGCCGGGCGGTCCCGGCCGGATTCCGTGCTGGAACTGCGCGAGGTGCAAACCAAGATGATCCGACTGGATACAGGTGAAACAACCGTCCGCGCTTGGCAGGACGCCGACGCGCCGGAGCTCGCGGTCCAGGCCGACGACCGCCGGATCTGGCGGAACATGCGCGACGCGTTCCCCCATCCCTACGGCCTCCAGGATGCCCGCGACTTCATCGCCATGGCGCGGGCAAAGGAGTCCTCGACTTTCTTCGCGGTGCTGCACTCCGGCAGAATCGCCGGGGGGATCGGCTACACCCTCCACTCCGACGTCGAGCGCATCGGCGCGGAGATCGGCTACTGGATCGGCGTCGAGTTCTGGGGTCGGGGCGTGGGAACGGCGGCCCTGCGGCTCGCAACCGGCCAGGCCTTCGACGCCCACCAGGAGCTCCGCCGCATCTACGCCGTCCCCTACGCCGGCAACGCCGCCTCGGCCCGCATCCTGGAGAAGGTGGGCTATCTGCTCGAAGGCACGCTTCGTCAGAGCGTGATCAAGGACGGGCAGGTGCTCGACCAGTGGATGTATGCGATTCTGCGGGGTGAGTGGGAGGCGGCCGGGGCGAAGCGTGGATAGCGGCTGACTGGGCACGCCAAAACCGCCGGCTATCATATCACTCGCCAGTGTTCCTCTGGAGACTTCGCCTAGTCAGCCAACTGGACGGAGCACTGCCGAACCTCACCCCCTCAACTTCACCAACGCCCCCGCCTCCTGCTGCTCACTCGGCCACCCCCGAGCCTTAGCCCGCCTCTCCGCCGGCTGCTCCATCCACCAATCCAACGTCCCCAGCGCCGAATCCATCAACGACCGATACCGCATCCCCGCCGCGATCGAAGCCGCCCCCGGATAGACCGAAGAAGCCGTCCCCCAATCCAGCATCGGCGAGGGCATATCCAATCCCTCGGCCTGCGCAGCCGTCGGCCAGTGGAAGGTCACGTCGGCGTCCGTCGTCGCCCGCACCCCCCAAACCAGCCCCGCCCGCGAATACGCCGGCCCCGCCGCGTTGAACACCCCGGGCGTGTCGTTCTCCGCCAGGGTCACGATCCACGGGCAGAGGTCCTGCACATCCACTACCTGCACCGCCACGTCGGGATGGGCCGGCCCCACGATGTCCCCGCCCCGGTGGCAGCGGTCGACCCAGTAGGTGAACCGGTCGGTGGTGTCCCCGGGCCCGACGATGAACGTGGGCCGCACGATGGTGCACTTGTCCCCCAGCGCCTCGCGCACGATGCGGTCGCACTCGGCCTTCAGGGGGCCGTAGGTCTCGCCGTTGACCTCCTCGACGGTGGGGTCGGCCAGCACGGCCAGCGGCGCGTCCTCGGGGAACACCCCCGGCTCGTCGGGATACACCGCGACCGTTGACACGTACACATACCGCCCGCAGCGCCCGCCCAGCAGCTTCACCGAGTCGCGCACGTGGCGCGGCACGTAGCCCGAGTTGTCGATCACCACGTCCCAGGTGCGGTCGCCGGCCAGAGCGGACAGGCCATCGTCCTTGTTGGCGTCCCGGTCGCCGGTCAGCTCCTCGACGCGGTCGCCGTAGTAGCCGGACTTGCGGCCGCGATTGAACATGGCCACCTCGTGGCCCCGATCCAGGGCGTAGCGCACCTGGTGCGGGCCGATGAAGCCGGTGCCACCCAGGAAGAGGATGCGCAGGGGCTTGGCGGCAGGCCCGATCAGTTCCTGGTCCTGGGCCGCGGCGCGGCTGAAGAAGCCGGCGGCCGTCAGGCCCACCAGGCCGGCGGTGCCGGCGGCGATCTGCAGGAATTGGCGGCGGTCGGTCATGGGTTCTCCTTGTACGGCGTGGACATCAGCAGCTGGATCTTGCCTGCCATGGCTTCGATCTCCGGCAGCAGCGTGGCCTCCAGCTGCGACCCGTCGAGCATGAAGGCCAGGTTCTCGACCGTCGGCAGCTGCCGCGCCGCACGCTTGGCCAGCTCGTTCTGACCCTCGGGCGGCAGCTTCCAGGCGTGGTAGATCAGGTCGTCGTAGCCGTCGTTGATGCTGCGGGCCTCTTCCAGCGCGTCGGCGCCCGAGCCACCCTGCTGCAGGCCCTTGAGCATCTGGTTGGTGCGGGTGGCCAGGCCGTCCAGCACCTCGGTCGTGGCGATGCCGGCCAGCTTGACCTCTTCCTTGGGGGGGCTGGCGCAGGCGGCCAGCAGGATCACGGCGACAAGGCAGGCGAACACGGGGACGCGGCGCATGGAAGTTCCTTTCCCGCGCGCCACCATGGCGGTGCGGAGCCGACAGTTTCCCACGAAACCCCTCGCGCCGCAACCGCCACCCCCTGCGCGGTTCCCTTGGCGGCGGCGATGCGCTACCATGGCAACCATGAACGAACCCGCCCCCGACCCCCAGCCCACGCGCCGCGAGCGGGAGCAGGCCCACCACCGCCAGGAGATCCTGGCCGTGGCCGTGCGCCTGTTCGCCGACCGGGGCTACCACGAGACCACCATGCAGATGGTGGCCGAGGCCTCGGAGTTCTCCGTGGGCTACCTCTACAAGCACTTCCCGGGCAAGGAGGACATGTACCGGGAGCTGATGGCCTTCCACATCGGACGGATGGACGCCATCATCGGCGCCGTCGAGACCCGGCATCTGGGTCCCCTCGAGGAGCTGCACGCCGACCTGGTGGCCATCTGCACCCACTTCAACGACCACCGGGACTTCATGCGCATCTACCACCAGCACATCGGGGCCAACGTCTCTGTGCTGGCCGAGCGCAAAGCCGCCCACCTGGAGAAGATGGTGGGGCTGTTCGCCGCCGCCATCGCCGCCGGGGAGCTGCGCCCGGTCGATGCGCGCCTGCTGGCGGCCGCAGTCCAGGGCGCCTCCCAGGAGTTGTTCCACGAGCTGGCCGAGCGTGATGTGGAGTGCCCCTTCGACGAATTGACCGGCACCATCTTTGCCCTGATGATCGATCCTCTGCGCCATTAATATCCATTATTAACAACATGTTACGGGACTTCAAGCCCGATTCGTGAATGCTTGTTCATATTTTGCCTTGCGCATTCACTTATGAATAGGTATTCATGAACGGTCATTCACGACAGTGGATTGCCGAAAGGACCATCCGATGAGCACCGCCCAAACCTCTGCGCGGACCGAGAGCCCCGCCTGGCGCGCCAAGCACCAGGCCATCCTCGACGCCGCCCACGACCTGTTCGTCCGCCTGGGCTACGGCGGCACGACCATGCAGCACCTGTCCGAAGCCTCCGGCTGCTCGGTCGGATACCTCTACAAGCACTTCCCGGGCAAGCAGGAGATCCTCGACGCCCTTTGCGCCGCCCACATGGACGTGTACGAGGACATCCGCGTCCGCACCCGCGAGGACGGGCTGCTGACCCCGATCGGCCGCCTGCAGCGCGAGCTGGAGCTGATCTGCCGGCACATGGCCGAGCACCGGGCCCTGATCCCGGTCTATGCCCAGCGCGAGACCGAGATGGCGCCCTGGATGCAGGAGCGGGTCGAGCGCATCCGCCGCGAGGACGTGGTCCTGCTGACCGAGGCCCGCGACCGCGGTGAGATCCCCGACCTGGACCCCGAGCTGCTGGCCGCGGTCCTGGACGGCGCCGTCTGGGGCCTGCTCAAGACCCTGGCCCCCAGCGAGCACCCCGACATGTTCCTGCGCATCCCCCAGTTCATCGATGACCTGATCCTGCAGCCGCTGCGCGCCCGTGCGCAGCAGGAAGGCCCGCGGCAGTCATGAGCACGATCCATTCGTACTTCCGGACCGGACGCATTCCCCCGACCCTGATCACCACGGCCCTGGCGCTGGTGTTGGCGGCTACTTCTTCCCCTCCAGCCGTCTTCGCCGCGACCGTGGCCGCAGGGTCCGCGTCCGGTCCGGTCGCATCTGCCCGGTCCCTGGGCCTGGACGAAGCCCGGGGCCTGGCCCTGGCCAACGACGAGCGCATCCGGTTGGTGGCCGCCTCGGTGGCCGCGGCCAAGGCCGACGCCCAGGGCGCGCGCGCGGACGCCCTGCCCCAGCTGGAGCTGGGCGGCACCTGGACCCGCAACCTGATCAAGCCGGCGTTCTTCCTGCCGCCGGACCTGGCCGGCGGCCTGGGCGGGGCCACCAAGGTCGAGATGGGCGGCGACTGGGATCTGCAGGCCGCAGCCACGGCCACCCTGAACTTGTGGACCGCCGGCCGCCTGAGCGCCGCCGCCGGAGTTGCCGACGCTGCCCTGGACGCCACGCGCTGGCAGCAGGCGGCAACCGAAGACGGGGTGCTCTACGCCCTGGACGAGTCCTACTACGGCGTGCTGCGCGCCGACGCCCAGGTGGCCATCGCCGAGGCCGCCCTGGCCGCGGCCGCCGAGGCCCTGCGCGTGACCCGGGCGGCGTTGGACCAGGGCACGACCAGCCGCTTCGACCAGCTGCGCGCCGAGGTCGAACTGGCCAACCGGCAGACGCCGCTGATCGCCGCCCGCAACCAGCGCCAGCTGGCGGCCACGGCCCTGGCCCGGCTTTGCGGCCTGTCCCTGGGCCAGGCGCTGGCCTTGACCGATTCGCTGCAGACGGTTGCCGCCCCCGCGCCGCTGGACACCCTGCTGGCGGACATGCACGCCCGCAGCCCCGAACTGAAGGCCCTGGGCCACGCCGTCGGCGCCCGCAGCCAGGCCGTGCGCCTGGCCAAGGCCGGCCGCGGTCCCGTGGTGCAGCTGCAAGGGCGCTACGCCGTGCAGGGGCAGTGGGACGACGATCTGCTGCCGGGTGACAACGAGACCGCCGGCAGCGCCTTGGCCGCCCTCGCGGTCAGCATCCCCATCTTCGACGGCTACGCGGCCAAGGCCGACATCGGCCGCAACGAGGCTGAGCTGCGCCGCGCCCAGATCGAACTGGAGCGCGTGACCCGCGACCGCGAGCTGGGCGTGCGCCAGGCCCGCACCTACCTGGAAAACGCCCTGGCCGCCCTCGGCGGACGCCTCGAGAGCGTGACCCTGGCCGAGGAGGCCCACCGCCTGGCGCTGGTGCGCCTGGAGAACGGCCTGGCCACTCCCCTCGAACGGCTCGACGCCGAAATGGCCCTGACCGACGCCCGCACCCAGCTGGCCGAGGTCCTCTACACCTGCAACGTCGCCCGCTCGGCCCTCGTGCTGGCGGTCGGCACCCACGCCGCATCCGTCGACGGACAGCTGGAGGTTTCCCGATGAAGAACCCGCGTCCCCTGATCATCACCGCCGTGGTGGTGGTCGTCATCGCGGCCGTCTTCGGCCTGCGCTTCCGGCAGCTGGGCCAGGGCGAGGCCGTGGCCAGCATCCGCGCCGTGCAGCAGGCCGAGGGCGTGCCGGTCCAGACCGTGCCGGTCGTGGCCGAGGATCTCGAGACCTGGATCACCCTGGCCGGCACGGTCGAGGGCACGACCCAGTACTCCATCGTCTCCAACAACTCGCTGCAGGTGATCGGCATCCCGGTGCGCGAGGGCGACCGGGTGTCCAAGGGCGACGTGATCATCCGCCTGGCCACCGGCGCCCCCTCGCCCATGTACCACAGCCTGGACCGGGCCCGCGCCGGCTACGAGAAGGCGCTGGTCGACGTGCGGCGCCTGCGCAACCTCTACGCCGAGGGCGCCGTGGCCAAGGCCGAGCTGGACGCCGCCGAGACCAGCCTGCAGATGCTGGCTGCGGACCTGCAGGACGCCGAGGGCAGCTCGGCCCTGGTGGCCTCGGCCCCCGGCGTGGTGACCAGCCTGCTGGTCAACGTGGGTGAGACCGTCGACACCGGCGAGCCACTGGCCTGGATCGCCGACGCCTCCAGCGTGAAGCTGGTGTTCGCCGCCGGCAGCGCCCAGGCCCTGGCCCTGGCCGAGGGCCAGACCGCCCGCTGGCTCCTGCCCGACGGCTCGATCGGCGGCCAGGGCACCGTCAGCCAGCTGGACCTGATGGCCGACCGCAAGACCCACCTCTTGAGCGGCGAGGCCGCCTTCACCAACCCGGACGGACGCCTGGTGCCGGGCCTGCTGATCACCTTCGAGGTGCGGGTCGGCCACCAGCCCGGCGTGCTGACCCTGCCCCGCGAGTGCGTGGTCGACCACGAGGGCCAGCCCGCGGTGTGGGTCGTCAGCGAGGGCGGACAGGGCGCGATCGCCGAACTGCGCGCCGTGACCACCGGCCTGCAGGACAGCGACCGCATCGAGATCACCGGCGGCCTGGCCCCCGGCGACGAGGCCGTCCGGCACGGCCAGACCCTGCTCAGCTACCACGCCCTGGTGCGGCGCGTCGACCTCGACGGATCGCAGGAGGGCTGAGATGGGATTCCTGCGCACGATCATCGCCCGGCCCGTGATGACGACCATGCTCGTGGTGGTCATGCTGGTGATGGGCATCTATTCGTACAGCCACCTGGTGACCGAGCTGATCCCCAGCCTCGACTTCCCGGTGGTGGTGGTGACGACCATCTATCCGGGCGCGGCGCCGGGCGAGGTCGAATCCCAGGTCACCAAGAAGATCGAGGACGCGGTCGCGACCCTGGCCAACATCGACGAGCTGACCTCGACCTCGATGGAGAGCATGTCCCAGGTGGTCGTCCAGTTCGAGCTGGAGGTCAAGGAGGACCAGGCCTCCATCGACGTGAAGGACAAGGTCGACGCCATCGTGGGCGACCTGCCCGAGAACGCCGAGGCCCCGGTCATCACCAAGTTCGACATCGCCGGCGAGGCCGTGGTCGAACTGGCGGTCTCGGGCCCGCGCCCTTTGCCGGAGCTGTACGAGATCGTCGACAAGCGTCTGAAGGATCGCCTCAGCCGGGTCGCCGGCGTGGCCGAGGTCGACATCATCGGCACCCAGGAGCGCCAGATCCGCGTGGCCGTGCGGCCGGAGCGCCTGCGCGCCTACGGCCTGACCCTCGGCGACGTGCTGGCGGTGCTGGCGGCCAGCAACCTGAACGTGCCGGTGGGCCACATCACCCGCCAGGGCGGCGAGGTGAACGTGCGCATGCTGGGCGAGGTGCGCGATCCGGCCGAGTTGGCCGACTTCCGCCTGAACCTGCCCGCCGGCGGCACCATCCCCCTGTCAGAGGTGGCCTCGATCGTCGACACCACCGAGGAGGTGCGCGAGGCCTCGGCCTGGAACGGCGAGCCCGCCATCACCGTGGCGATCAAGAAGCGCTCCGACGGCAACGAGATCGCCGTGGCCGACGGCGTGTTCGCGGCCCTGGACGACCTGCGCGGCGAACTGGATCCGGACATCTCCATCGACCTGGTGCGCGAGACCGCCTCGTTCGTGCGCGAATCGCGGGCCGACGTGCTGAGCAACATCGCCGTGGGCATCGTGCTGACCGGCCTGCTGCTGTTCCTGTTCCTGCACGACTGGCGGCAGACCCTGATCGCCGCGGTCGCGATGCCGGTCTCGGTCGTCGCCTCGTTCATGCTGATGGAGGCGGCGGGCTTCACCCTGAACGTGATGTCGCTGATGGCCCTGGGCATCTCCATCGGCACCCTGGTGACCAATTCGATCGTGGTGCTGGAGAACGTCTCGCGGCTGGTGAACGAGGGCGTCGAGCCGCGGGAGGCCGCCGCCCGCGGCACCGGCGAGGTGGGCGTCGCGGTGCTGGCCTCGACCCTGACCAACGTGGTGGTTTTCACGCCGATCGCCTTCATGAGCGGCATCGTGGGCCGCTTCTTCCTGCAGTTCGGCCTGACGGTGGTGTTCGCGACCCTGTTCTCGCTGGTGGTCAGCTTCACCATGGTGCCCATGCTGGCGGGCCGCATGCTGCGCCCCGGCAGCGGCCTGGGCCACGGCCGCGATCCGTTCTCGCGCTCGATCCGCGCCTGGGACCGCTTCTACGTGGGGCTGGAGGGCGGCTATCGCCGGACCCTGGCCTGGAGCCTGGAGCACCGCTGGGTGCCGCTGGTGGCCACGGGTGTGGTGTTCGCGGCGGCCCTGGCCCTCTTCGGCTTCGTCGGCGGCGGCTTCTTCCCCCTGATCGACAGCGCCAAGGTGCAGGTCAGCATCGAGCTGCCGGCCGGCACCAGCCTGGCCCGCACCCGCGAGGTGGCCGACACGGTGGCCCGGGAGCTCCGCCTCGAACCCGACGTCGAGGGCACCCTGGTCAAGGTCGGCGGCGAGCAGCGGGGCATCGAGGACGCGGACATCTTCATCCGCCTCGTCGACAAGCGCGAGCGCGACGATTCAGTGCTCGACTTCATGAACCGCATCCGCCCGCGCCTGGCCCGGGTGCCCGACGCCAAGATCACGGTCTACTCCCTGGGCGGCGGCGGCGGGGTCGAAGCCGACGTGGTGCTGGAGGTGACGGGCGACGAGGCCCAGGCCCTGACCACGGCCGGCGGGCTGGTCTACGCCCTGGTGCAGGACATCCCCGGCCTGGTCGAGGTCCACTCCAGCGACCAGTCGGGCAAGCCCGAGATCCGGGTGCTGCCGCGGCGCCAGCAGCTGGCCGGCCTGGGCCTGCTGGCCGGGCAGGTGGGCTCCAACCTGCGCACCGCCTACGAGGGCGAGCAGGCGGGCGTCTACCGCGAGGGCGGCCAGGAGTACGAGGTGGTGGTGCGCTTCGCCGACGCCGACCGCGGCGATGCCGGCTACCTGTCCGACCTGCCGCTGGCCACCTCCTCCGGCGCCGTGGTGCCCCTGGCCGACGTGGCGCGCCTGGAGCAGGGCCGTGGCGACCCCACCATCCTGCACACCGAGAAGCAGCGCCTGGTGAAGATCACCGCCAACATCGCCGAGGGCTCGCTCTCGACCAAGCGCGCGCTGATCGACGCCGAACTGGCCAACCTGGAGCTGCCGGCGGGCGTGAACGTCAAGTACGGCGGCGACGCCGAGACCCAGGACGAGTCCTTCGCCGCCATCTTCGAGGCCCTGCTGCTGGCCATCATCCTGATCTACATCGTGATGGCGGCCATCCTGGAGAGCTTCATCCACCCCATCACGGTGATGCTGACCCTGCCCCTGTCGCTGATCGGCATGGCGATCTCCCTGTTCCTGTCGGGCCAGGAGATCAACATCATGTCGCTGATGGCGCTGGTGATGATGGTGGGCATCGTGGTCAACAACGCCATCCTGCTGCTGGACTACACGGCGCAGGTGCGGGCCCGCGGCCTGGGCGTGCGCGAGGCGCTGCTGGAAGCCTGCCCCACCAAGCTGCGGGCCATCGTGATGGCCAACCTGGCGATCGCCCTGGGCATGCTGCCCCAGCTGGTGAGCCAGGGCTCGGGCTCGGAGTTCCGCGCGCCCATGGCCGTGGTGCAGATCGGCGGCGTGCTGGTCTCGGCGGTGTTCACCCTGTACGTTGTGCCGGTGGTCTACACGATGTTCGACCGCTTGACCGTCGCGGGACGGCGCAAGACGCCCGCCGCCTGACCGGGAGGCTACCGATGGAAACCCTGCGCATCCTGGCCAGCCTGGCCCTCGGCTTCGTGTTCATGACCGCCGGCGGCCTGGAGATCGTGCTGGAGCGGGAACTGGCCGCCCGGCGGCTGGGCCGCTGGGTCTGCCAGGTGCCGCGCTTCGTGCTGAAGCTGGCCGGGCTGGTCGGCGTGTTCGCCGGCTTCCTGATCGTGCTGCCCGGCGTGGTGAACGTGCCGAAGCCTCTGGTCGCCGGCGCCGGCGCGGCGATGATCCTGCTGATGGCCGCCGTCGCGGTGCTGCACTGGCACCGCCGCGAGCTGCTGCGGCTGGCGGTCAACCTCGCGCTGGCGGCCCTGACCGCCATCGTGACGGGGATCGTGGTGATCTGAGCGGTGGCCGGATCCGGCCGGGAGCGCCCCTGCGCCTAGATGCCCCGCCCCGGCACCGGCCTGCGCTTCGTGCTCTTCTTGCGGATCGAAAAGCCGAAATGGTCGATGCCCGGCCCCAGGGAAAAATAGTGGCCCAGGCCGTAGGCGATCAGCCCCGCCTGGTCGAGACGGAACTTTCCCGAGGCGTCGATCAGGTGGGCCGAGACCTGCACTGCCCTCACCTCGGCCAGGAAGAGGTGGTGGCTGCCCAGCTCCAGGACCCGGGTCACGCCGCACTCGATGTTGACCGGGCACTCGGCGATGATGGGGCAGGCCACCTTCTCGGCCGGGGCGGCGGTCAGGCCGCAGGCCGCGAACTTGTCGTGCTCGCGCCCCGAGACCACGCCGCACCAGTCGGTGGTCCGGGTCTGCTGCACCGAGGGCAGGTTGACCACGAACTCGCCGCTCTCGGCGATGATCCCGTACGAATACCGCTCCGGCCGCACCGAGATCGAGAGCATGGCCGGGTCGCTGCAGACGGTGCCGGTCCAGGCGATGGTGATGATGTTGGGCGCGATTCCCGCCGCGCCCCCGCAGCTGACCAGCACCACCGGCACCGGCGCCAGCACGTTGCCGGCCTTCCAGGATCGCTTGGCCGGCGGGCCAGTGCCCGGCTCGTTGTCGGCGTGTTGCGGTCGATCCGGTTTCTTCTCGTTCATGTTCAATCCGGGTTGGTTGAATTGCGCCAATCCACGCGGGCACACCCGCCATTCGACGCCGTCGATCGTTCGACTGGAGTGACCGGTCTCCCGGGATCCTCATCCCCGGGGTCCGCTTCGTCAAGTACGGCGACTTGAGCGCATGGGCACTCCTGGAATCACTCCACTTGCGGCGTCCGCAGATGTATAATGTGCGGATCAGCATGGTCCGGCCATGGTGGCCGGACACCACTGCGGAGGCTCCGGTGATCCCGGGGCGGTTTGTTTCCTCACTTTGGAGGGATGAGGACCATGAAGCGGAGAAACTCGCTCGCGTTTTCGCTGTCGGCTATTGTCCTGGCTTTGGCGCTGGTCTGGGGCTGCTCTGACGACGACTCCAACCCCACCAATCCCCCCGGCGGCACCGACGCCGGCACCATTTCCGGCGTCGTTTCGGACCAGGACGGCTCGCCGGTCTCCGGCGCCCTGGCCAGCGCCGGCGGCCGCACCACCACCTCCAATGAGCAGGGCTACTTCGTGTTGACCGACGTGCCGGCGGGCGACACCCTGCTCGGTGTCAGCGCCACCGGGCACATGTCCACCTTCCGCGTCCTCGCGGTCGCCGCCGACGGCTCGACCCACTACGCGGACATCCTGCTGATCGAGGTCGAAACCGCAACGGTCGATGGTGCGGCCGGCGGCACGGTTTCCACCGGCGACGGTGACGGCACGGTCATTTTCGCCGCCAACAGCTTCGTCGACGCCGCGGGAAATCCGTACACTGGCCAGGTCAACGTCCAGCTCAACGCCGTGCTGCCGTCGGATGACGAGTTCTACGGCGCGTTCCCCGGGGCGTTCACCGGCATCGACGAGGACGGCAACGAGGTCCCCTTCATCTCCTACGGCTTCATGACCGTGAAGCTGATGACCGGCACCGCGGCCCCCCTGCAACTGGCCGACGGCACGACCGCCACCATGAACCTGACCATCGACAGTGCGAAGGCGGCACTCGCGCCGGCCACGATCCCCATGTGGTACTTCGACGAGTCCAGCCGGGTGTGGCGGCAGGAGGGTGAAGCCGCCCTCGAGGGCGATGTCTACACGGCCAACGTCGGCCACTTCACCAGCTGGAACTGGGATCTGCCGGTCACGGACATCTGCAGTATCAGCGGCTCGGTCGTCGACGAGAACGGCGACGCCGTGCGCGGCGCCCGCGTCATCAGCCAGGGCGTCGAGAACGCGATCTTGGACGAGGTCTACACCAACACCGCCGGCGGCTTCACGGTGCGCGCGGTCCGCAATGCCCAGACCGATCTCGTGGCGCTCATGGGCAGCCTGGCGTCCGAACCCGTGCGCGTCTCCGTCCTCGCGTCCTGCCCGTTCCCCCTGTCCCAGCCGCTGGTGCTGACCGTGCCGGCCTACACCATCAGCCTGACCTGGGGCGCGGAGCCCGAGGACGTCGACTCGCACCTGCTCATCCCGATGACCTGGGACACGGGTTACGAATACTACCACCTCTACTACTCGAACATGGGCACCTACAGCGAGGATCCGTACGCGGTCCTGGACACCGACGACACCGAATCCTTCGGCCCGGAGATCCTCACCGGCACGCACCTGTACAATGGCCGGTTCCAGTACTGGGTCAACAACTACACCGACGACACCAGCGTCGGCCTCTCCACCTCGGGCGCCGTGGTGCAGCTCGAGATCGGCGGCCAGCTGCGCACGTACCGGGCTTCGTCCGTGCCCCTGGAGGGCGGCGACCAGACCGGCTGGTGGCATGTCTTCGACCTGGTGGTCTCCGGCGGCAACGTGACCGTGCAGTCGGTCATGGCCTACCAGCCGCAGTTCGACGACTCCCTGTTCTACGAGGGCAAGGCGCTGCCGACCAAGCACAAGTAGCGTCACCCGCCGCGACGAGGAAGGCCGCCCCGGTGCACCGGGGCGGCCTTCGCTTGGCTGACTGCGCCCAGGGGGGCGTTCAACAAGGTCCGTACGCGACGGCCGTCCCGTCATTTCATCAACGTGACCTTTTCCGTGTCGACCGCCCGCCCGGCGCGCATGCGCACGAACCAGGCCCCGCTGGCCATGGGCCGGCCCGCGTCGTCGCGCCCGTCCCAGGTCGTGGTGAAGGCGCCCGCATCCCGCACATCGTTCAGCAGCACCCGCACCCGGCGGCCGTCCACCCCGTAGACCTCCAGCGTGACCAGGCCCGCCTGCTGCAGGCTGAACGACACGGTGGTCTGCGGGTTGAACGGATTGGGATACACCGCGTCGATGCCGGCGGCCACCAGCGCCGCCTCGGGCACGTCCGAGACCACGCCTTCGAAGATGCCGGCCACCCACTCGGGATGGTCGACGAAGGGGTTGCGGTTGCCCTGATAGCTGTAGACCACGTCGTTGCGCAGGCGCTCGCGGTCGTCGACGGGATCGTCCTTGTGCCACTGGATCAGGGTCGAGAGGATACCCATGTAGGCGACCGCGCCGTCGGTGGGCACGATCAGGCTGGCGTTTTCGGTCAGCACCAGGTCAGGCTCGCCGCTGACGTCGCCGGCGTAGCGCACGTCCATGTAGAACATGGCCCGGGCCACGTCGCCCTTGCGGCCATCCCAGGTCTCCCAGACGTCGGTGGTGTTGTTGAAGTAGTTGGTGCCGCTGCGGCCGTCGTAGACGTCGGTGGGCCGGGCGGTGCAGCCGCTGGGGCAGTCGTCGAAGGGGTGGTTGCCCCGGTCGCTGTTGTAGCTGACGTCGCACAGGAACAGGTGATGGCAGTCGGTGTAGGGCGTGTCGCCGCTGCTGGAGAAGCCGTAGCTGTTGGGCCAGCTGTGCTCGCGGTTGTAGGGACCGGTGCCGCCGCCGAACTTGGTGAACACCCGGTTGCGGTACAGGTCGACGATGCGGGACGAGTCGTAGGGATCCTCGTCCGCGTCCTCGAGGATGTTCCAGGTGTCGGTGCTGCTGGAGGTGTAGGGAAAGCGCGTGTGCCCGTCGATGACGTTGTGCACGGTCTGGCGCAGGGTCGCCGGAGTGGTGAAGTCCACCGAGTCGTAGTACCCGGGCGGCGGTGCGGCCTGGGCCAGGGCGGCGGCCAGGACGGCGATCAGGACGGCGAGCAGACGGCGGCTGGTCACAACGATACTCCTTGGGTGGGATGCGGGACCTCTCCCCAGGGGAATTCTAGCACAATTCTCGCCCCCAAGGCCTCACGAAAGTGTCACCTGGTGACATAATTACGCAAAATATTTCCGGCCGGTCAAGGCATTCCCGGGGATGCCGCAGCCGCGGCTCCTATGGTATCGTGGTGCGCACATCGCCCCCAACCCCGAAAGGCCCCCCATGCGCGCGATCCGCCTCCTCTGCCTGCTGCCGTTGCTGCTGGCCGCCCCCGCGGCCCTGGCCTGCACCAACCTGATCGTCTCGCCCGGCGCCATGGCCGACGGCTCGACCGTCGTCACCTACACCTGCGACGGCGAGTTCCACCCCACCCTGCGCCTGATCCCGGCCGAGGACCACGAGCCCGGCACGCTGCAGGACATCACCGACTGGGGCGGCAAGGTCATGGGCCAGGTGCCCTACCCCGCCCACACCTTGCACGTGGTGAACCTCATGAACGAGCACCAGGTCTCGATCGGTGAGACCACCACCGGCGGCCGCGACGAGCTGACCAACCCCGACGGCCTGCTCCACTACTGGACGCTGATGCGCCTGGCCCTGCAGCGGGCGACCACCGCGCGCGAGGCCGTCGAGACCATGGGCCAGCTGGTGGCCGACCACGGCTACCGCAGCAGCGGCGAGTCGTTCGCCATCGGCGACCCCGGCGAGGCCTGGATCATGGAGATGGTCGGTCCCGGGCCCGGCGGCGGCGGCGCCCACTGGGTCGCCATCCGTGTGCCCGACGGCATGATCTCGGGCTACGCCAACGGCGGCCGCATCGGCACCATCCCCACCGACGGGGGCAAGGCCTGCCTGCACTCGGACCTGAAGGCGATGCAGGCCTTCGCCCAGGCCAACGGCTGGTGGGACCCGGCCGACGGTCCCTTCAACTGGCGCCAAGCCTTCCACCCGGACACGGCCCAGAAGCTGCGCTACACCGCCACCCGGGTGTGGAGCCTGTTCCGCCGTGCCGCCCCGTCGCTGGATCTGCCGCCCGATTTCCACCGCGGTGTCGAAGGCGCCGAGCCGTACCCGCTGTTCGTCAAGCCCGACGCCAAGCTGACCATCGCCGACGTCTTCAACCTCATGCGCGACCACTACGAGGACACGCCTTACGACATGACCCAGGGCGTCGATGCCGGCCCCAACCGCAACCCCGTGCGCTACCGCCCCATGGGCTGGCAGGTCGACGGCGAGAGCTACACCTGGGAGCGCCCCATCTCCACCCAGCAGACGGGCTTCTCCATGGTCTGCCAGTCGCGCGCCTGGCTGCCCGACCCGGTGGGCGGCCTCAGCTGGTACGGCCTCGACGACACCGACTTCACCTGCTACATGCCGCTGTACTGCAGCATCGAGGCCCTGCCGGTCAGCTACGAGACCGGCAGCCTGGGCGCCTTCAGCTGGGACTCGGCCTGGTGGGTGTTCAACCTGGTCAGCAACTACGCCATGCTGCGCTACGACGCCATGATCCAGGACGTGCGCGCCGCCCAGGCCGACATCGAGGGCACCTTCCTGGACCTGCAGCCGGCGGTCGAGGCGACGGCCGCGCAGCTGGCCAAGAGCGATCCCGTGCTGATGCGCCGCTACCTGACCGACTACTCGGTGCAGCACGCCGAACTGGTGACCCTGCGCTGGCGGCAGCTGGCCGAGCACCTGCTGACCACCTACAATGACGGCTACGTGAAGGACGAGCAGGGCCGGCCCCGCGAGCAGGGCTACCCTGACGAGTGGCTGCGCCGGGTGCTGCAGCAGCGGCCCGACCAGTTCCGGCTGCCGCAGGCTGCGGCGACGGTCAAGGAACCGGAGGATTACTAGCATGAGAATCGCCGTCATCGTCGTGCGCAGCCTGATGGGCCTGCTGTTCCTGTTCGCCTCGGTCACCTACTTCTTCAAGCTGATCACGCCGCCGACGGCCGTCGGCCCCATACAGGTCTTCAACGCGGGCCTCGAGGCCTCGGTCTACCTGCTGCCGACCGTGAAGGTGATCGAACTGCTGTGCGGTCTGGCCTTCCTGAGCGGCCGGTTCGTGGCCCTGGCCACGGTCCTGATCGCCCCGATCATCGTGAACATCGTGCTGGTGCACGCATTCCTGGACCCGCAGGGGCTGCCGGCGGCCTTGTTCCTGGTGTTTGCGAACGCGTTCGTGGCCTACGCCCGTCGCGAACAATACAAGCCGCTGTTCAAGGCATAGTCGGCCACGGATGGCGTCGCCGCCGACAATCACCATCTTTCGCATCAAGCTGGTCCACACGATCATCTTCTGGCTCCTCAGCCTGTGCACGGTCTACGCCGTGTACAGCGGTGTCGCCGACCGCATCACGGCCTGGACCTGGGTCGCGGTGGGCCTGCTCGCCCTCGAAGGAGTGGTGCTGGCGGCGTCGGGCTGGATCTGCCCGCTGACGATCCTCGCCGAACGCAAGGGCGCCGCTCGCGGCTCGGTGACCGACCTCTTCCTGCCGAAATGGGCCGCCGACCGCATCTTCCCCGTCTGCGGCACCCTCTACGGGGTCGCCCTGCTGACAATCGTGTTGCGCTTGCTGCGCTGAGCGGGGATTCTGGATCCTGCGAATCGTCCGACCCACCGTCTGTCCCAGCAAGGGAGCCCGCCATGCGCCGTCCCGTCCTGATCGCCGTTGTCCTGATGCTGATGGTGGCCGTCGCCGCCGGCTGCAGCGACAAGAGCCGGGAGCTGACCCTGCCGGCCGACCTGCTGGCCCTGTTGCCCGCTGCGCCCACGGCGATCATGGCCGCGCCCGGCCTGGACGCCATGGACAAGGCGCTGGACGACCTGGACGCCCGCTCCGCCGATCAGCCGCTGTATTCGCCGGAATTCCGGGCGCAGCTCGACCTGCGCGTGGCCCTGGAAGAGGCCGTGCCGGGCCTGGCTGCGCTCATCGACCCCACGCTGCCCCTGGCCCTGGCCGTGGTCGCGCCACCGCCCATGTCCGGCAACCTGGGGCTGACCCTGGTGCTGCCCCTGCTCGATCCCAAGGCCGCGCTGCCGGCGCTGCCGCCGCCGTTCCAGGCCACCGTTCTGCGTGGCCGGTACGTCGCGCTCGCCTCCGACCCCGCCCACGCGGCCCAGGACACGGTGCCCGCCCTGGCGGTCGGTCTGCAGCCGGGGGTCGCCACCATGGCGGTCGACCTGCAGGGACTGATCAACCAGTACCGCGGCATGCTGGAGATGGGTCTGGGCATGGCGGCCATGGCACCGGCCCAGGATCCCGCCCAGCCCACCGCCGCACCCCCCATGTCGCCGGCGGAGACCCAGGCGCTGGTCGCCATGGCCCGCGGCCTGCTGGATTCGGCCCGGCGCCTGGACCTGGCGCTGGACCTGGACGAAGGCCGGCTGGCGGTCACCGGGATGTTCGGGGTCCGGCCCGACGGCCCACTGCAGCCCGGGCCCCAGCCCGACTTCGCGACGGCAGCGGCCCTCAGCTCGCTGCTGCCGCCGGACGCCGACGTGTTGCAGGTCTCGGCCCTCGATCAGGGTCGCGAACTGGATTTCTCCCGCGAGTTCTACCTGGCCGGCGCCTCGCGGCAAGCCGCCGCCATGCCCCCTGAGCAGGGCGCGGCCTTCCTGGCCTGGTTCGAGGGCTACCTGGCGCTGGCGTCCGCAATGGACTGCCCCCTGGCCGTGTCCCTGGACTTCGCCGAGGCGGGCATCGGCCTGCTGGCGGTGCTGAAGCCCGACCACCCGGCCGCCCTGGCCGAAGCGCTGGCCGGACAGATGGGCCGCCTGGAGCAGATCGGGCTGGGAGTCGCCTTCAGGCCCGCGGAGGGCGACCGGTTCGACGGCGTGACCGTTCAGCGCTGGCGCCTGGAGTTCGACGAGGCCGCCATCGCCGCCCTGGACCTGGCACCGGCGGCGACTCCCAGCGCCGCACAAGCGGTCCAGATGGTGCAGATGCTGCGCTCGCTGCTGCCGGAACTGAGCCTGGCCACCGTCGACGGGCACGTCCTGCTGGGCGCCACGGCCGACCATGAACCGTTTGCGGCGCTGGTCGCGCGGGTCGGCCAGCGGGTCGGCAAACCCGATCCGCGCATCGCCCAGGCGGCGGCCGCGACCGGGCCCGACACGCGGCAGGTGGCCGTGGGCGACCTGATGCCGCTGGCCAACTGGCTGATCGAATTCTACCGCGGCATGGCCGGGTTCGAGGGCATGCCGCCCCTGGACGTGCCGGTGCCGTTCGTGGCGGTCGGGACCATCGGGCCGGACGGCTACGGCTTCTCCGTCGGCACGGACGTGCCGGCGATCCGCGCCGCGGTGGCGGCGGCCGAAGCCATGGTCCGCTGGCGCAACGGCGGGCCGCAGCCCTAGGCGCCTACTCGCCGTGGCACTCGCTGCAGTTGAGGACCTTCCAGTCGTCCCCGATATCCTCGGGATGCTGGTACTCGACGCCTGCCAGCGACTCGAGCACGTCGCCGCTGATCCGCTCCTGGGCCACGATGGTGTGGCACAGGTTGCAGTCGCGGCGGATGGTCTCGCCGGACTCCGCGACATGGTTGCCGTCATGGCAGCGGAAGCAGCCATCGGTCGTCAGATGGCCGATGTGGTCGGGGAAGTGGCGCCAGCTGACCTTCATCTCCGGGAAGATGTTGGTCTTGAACAGCTGCTGGGCGCCGGCGACGGCCGCGGCGATGTCGACGCCGCGGGTGTCGGCGACCTCGGGATAGTCGCCCGCGTAGTAGGCCCGCGCCCCCGCGTCGATGGCCGCCAGGGCCTCGTCCTCGGTGGCGTAGTCCGCCTCCATCAACCCCACCAGCAGGCCCTTGATCCCCGGCAGGTCGGCGGCGATGACGCCGTTCGTCAGTGCCGTGTTGATGAGGCGCGCCGGCGGGTTGTAGTGGTGGGTGGGCCGGTTGTGGCAGTCGATGCAGTCCATGCGGCGCAGGGCCGCCGACTCGAGGGTGGCCTCGTCGAAGTCGGACTCCGTGTCGCGGAACACGGTCTCGGTGCCGTCGGCCCGGCGCAGCTTGACCCAGGGGATGTCCTCGCGCTTGTCGTCGGTGGAGACGTAGTCGATCTGCACGTCCTCGGCCATGTGCCAGTGGCTGCCGATGGCGGGTGCGACGCCGCCGCCGCCGCCGCCGATGTGCATCAGCAGCTTCAGGCGCCAGTGGTCGTTGCCGATCTCGCTGGCGTAGTAGTCGTGCACCACCATCTTGTCGCCGGCGAAGTGGGCCGGCCAGTGGCACTTCTCGCAGGTGTCGCGGCTGGGGCGCAGGTTGCGGATGGGGGTCTCGATGGGCCGCGAGAACTTGTTGAAGGCCACCGAATAGAGCTGGTACGCCCCCGACAGCTTGGAGCGCACATACCACTCGGCGCCCGAGCCGATATGGCACTCCACGCAGCCGACCCGTGCGTGGGGAGAAGCCTGGTAGGCCGTGTACTCCGGCTTCATGACCTCGTGGCAGACGGTCCCGCAGAACTGGTCGCTGTCGGTGTACTCGTAGGCCTTGAAGCTGCCGAAGGCCGTCAGCAGCAGGAACAGCAGGCCGCCGCTGCCGACCAGGACGAAGGCGCGCATCTGGGCCGGGTCGTTCAGGTCGATGCGGGGCAGCTTCTCGGTGCTGGGCAGGCCCAGCTTGCGGCGCCGCTGCTGGCGCAGCACGCCGAAGGCGGCGGCGGCCATGCCGGAGATCAGGAAGCCGGGCAGGACCACGAAGGCGATGATGCCCATGTAGGGCTTGTGCTCGTGGCTGAGCGCCTCGAGCGCCATCAGGAAGAGGATCAGGCCCAGGCTGATGGCCGCCAGCGCCGTTCCGCCCAGGGTGATCGTGTTGTAGAACGTCGAGGGGAAGCGGCGGCGCGGTGCCGGCTGCGGGGTCTCGGCGGACATGGGGGATCCTTTCGTCGCTCAGGGTCGGGTTGCGAGCTCGCCTACGTTCCCATCCTCGTCCACCCACAGGGCTCGGACCTGCGGAAGCTCATACGTAGATCCTTCACGGTCAAACGGATACGTAATTTCAATGCCGTTTGCCACTGCTGGAGGGTACCACGCCCCCGCGCCCGCGCCCAGCGATTGTCATCAGGGCGTCGCCAATCCCTTGTCCGCATTGATTATCAGTCTCGTTAAAAAATTAACTCAAGGCTCAGTTATTGCTTTACGAATCTCACAGTGTGCGCCTAGTTTATCACAACAATGTCATAGGTGCACTCCAGCATGGAGGTTGGTGACTTGCGCAACAGATTCCTGAACGCGCCTCGGCTGGCCGGATTGACGGTCGGTGGCGCCATCCTGGCCGTCGCGTGGGCAATTCCTGCCCTGGCCGCCGACGGCGCGGGCGGAGGCGGGATGCGCGAAGCGCAGGCCTGCCTCGAATGCCACGAGGACGCTGCCGCCGGCCTGCAGGGCGGACCCCACATGGTGCGCCTGGCCGACGCGGACACCCACGTCGCCTGCACCGACTGCCACAGCGGCACCGCCGCCCACTGGCAGGACGACCCCACGGCCAATCCCATGGCCAACCCGGCGGGCAGGTCGGTGGCCGAGGTGGCCCAGGTCTGCACCGCCTGCCACACCGGCACCCACGCCATGGACCAGGCCACCCTCAGCCCCCACGCGGCCAACGACGTCACTTGCCTGGACTGCCACACGGTCCACGGCAAGTCCGAGCCGCACCTGCTGAAGGACTCCCAGGCCGAGCTGTGCTACTCCTGCCACCTCGAGACCCGCGGCGAGTTCGCCAAGCCCTACCGCCATCCGGCGGGCGACGGCGAGTTCCTGCAGTGCTCGAGCTGCCACCTGGCCACCGACGATCGCCTGGCCCAGCTGGCCATGCAGGGCACCAACGCCGTATGCCTGAACTGCCACGCCGAGTTCCAGGGGCCCTTCCCCCACGAGCACCAGGCGACGGTGGACTACGGGACCGACGAGGGCGGCTGCATCGCCTGCCACGACCCCCACGGCTCGTACGTGCCGCGGCTGCTGCGCCAGCCCTACGAGGCGCCCCACTACCAGGCCTGCACCCAGTGCCATGTCGTGCCGCTGCACAACTACAACAGCCAGCACGGCAGCGACTGGGCGGGCGTGTCCTGCTCGGACTGCCACGTGGACATCCACGGCTCCTACACGAACAAGAACTTCCTGACGTCCGCCCTCGAAGCGCAGGGATGCTTCGCGGCCGGCTGTCATTCCCGTTAGGAGGGTGACGCGATGCGTTCGAATGCCAAGACCCTCGGGATGACGCTGATGCTGCTGGCAGCCTGCACGGCTTCGGCCGGCTGGGCGAGCAGCCTCAACGGCGAGATCAAGCTGGGCGGGATCTTCAAGGATGAGACCGTCGGCGACGTCAGCGCCATGCCCGAGACCTTCAACATCTACGAGGGCTTCTCGTTCTCGCGGGTGAAGCTGGACGGCCAGGCCGGCCAGAAGAACTTCTTCACCCTCGACCTGAACGAGATCAACCAGAAGAGCGGCCGCGGCCTGTTCGGCTACCGCGTGCCCAACCTGCTGAACCTGACCCTCCGCTACGACCAGCACCGGCAGATCTACGACGCCGCCGGCGACGTCACCAGCCGGCGCAAGAACATGCGGGGCAGCTTCGTGCTGACGCCGTCGAAGACCTGGCGCATCACCGCCGATCTAGGCGACCAGCGCAAGACCGGCGAACGCATGGCCTATCCCCAGGGCACGGACAGCTTCCTGGGCAACGCCTACGACTACCAGCTGTTCACCGGCCGGTTCGAGGCCGAGGCCCGCAAGGACAGCCGGGCCGCGGCCGTCGGCTACGAGTTCTCCGACTACACGGACGAGAACCTGTCCGTCGCCGCGCGCCAGGGCGGGGTCTTCTCGCTGCGGCTCAGCGGCAACGACTACTTCGTGCCGACGCACCTGTCCCACTACCTGCGCGCCTCCTACGGCAAGCAGGAGATGACCGAGGTCGCCACCGACTACGAGATGGGCACCTTCCAGTACCTGGGCACGGTCAAGCCGGCCCGCGACTGGCAGGTCAAGTACCGGTTCTTCGCCAGCCGCGTCGACGACAACGCGACCGGCCTGCAGACCGACAATCTCCGCAACGACTTCGATGTGGTCTGGTACAACGCGATCGGCAACCTGTTCGGCGGCTACGGCTTCGTCACCAACGACGACGACCGCACCCTGACCGACTACAACGTGTACCGCGTGGGCGGCACGTTCAACTACGAGCAGTGGCTCAAGGCCAAGATCAGCTACGCCAGCAACCAGAAGCAGGACCAGGAGGAGAAGACCCTGCTGAAGGACATGGAAGCCAGCCGCTTCCGGGCCAGCCTCCAGGGCAACCCCACCACGGACCTGACCCTGGGCGTGGCCTACGTGGACCGCCAGCGCGACTTCCCGCTGATCGACGTCACGGCCACCGGCCAGCGCTGGAGCGCCTTCGGCCGCATGGTCTACCCTGGCTGGGGCGCCATCAACCTGGACTACAGCTACTCGGACGAGGAGTACGTCGACCGCGTGGCCGGCTTCCAGGCCGACAACAACACCATCACCGGTCGCATCGACTTCGAGTACATCAAGGACCTGCGCCTGTCCTTCGGCGCCAGCTACCTCGACATCGGCAAGGACCTGGACATCGAGAAGTCCATCCTCTCGTTCGAGGGCCAGTACGACTTCCTGAAGGACTACTTCGTCGAGGTCAAATACAACTGCTACAACTACGACGACTACATCCTGCTGGACCGCTACTACACGGCCAACGTGGTGTGGCTGAACTTCGGCTACAAGCTCGCGATCAACTAGAACCGGAACCTGGAACGCACAAGGAGGAACTGAAAATGTCGAAGACCCCCAAGACCCTGATCCTCGTGGCCGGCCTCATCGCCCTGGTCGCGCTGACTGCCTGCACCCGCGAGATCACCACGGTCGAGCAGGTCGACCCGGGCGCGTCGAACTGCTTCAACTGCCATTCCGACCAGGACATCTGGCTGGTCTCGCTCGAGCGTCAGTGGTCCGAGTCGAGGCACGGCGAGGGCGAGGTCGCCTTCGAGGGCACCCGCGCCTCCTGCGCCAAGTGCCACTCCGGCGACGGCATCATCGCCTTCCTGGAGGGCGAGGAAGTCGGGGCCTACGCAAACCCGGCCCCGATCCACTGCTTCGCCTGCCATACCCCCCACAGCGAAAGTGACTTCAGTCTGCGATCCAGCGAACCGGTGGCCCTGCTCAACGGCACCTCGCACGACATCGGCAACGGCAACATCTGCGTGAACTGCCACCAGTCGCGCCAGAACGTCGACACCTACGTCGTCGACGGCGTGCGCACGAGCAACCGTTTCGGCCCGC
The DNA here is from genome assembly GCA_963848505.1 of Candidatus Krumholzibacteriia bacterium. Classification (GTDB taxonomy): domain Bacteria; phylum Krumholzibacteriota; class Krumholzibacteriia; order LZORAL124-64-63; family LZORAL124-64-63; genus JACZKN01. The sequence continues at coordinate 114,722 of CAWKEB010000002.1, forward strand.
ACCACGGCCCGCAGGGCGACATGCTGTTCGCGTCGAACATGTACGAGTACGCCGACTACACCTATGAGGAGACCCCGTACCACCGCACCCTGACCGAGGACGGCTGCGCGGACTGCCACATGGCGTCCACCGGCTACTTCACCCTGGGCGGCCACTCCTTCAACATGCAGGGCGAGGTCGAGGGTGCGACCGAGCTCAACGTGGCCGGCTGCGTCACCTGCCACGAGGGCGAAGACGACTTCAGCTACCATGGCATCCAGGACAGCGTCACGGCCCTGATCGGCGACCTGGAGTCCCTGCTCCTGGCGGCCGGCATGATCAACTCCTCGGGCACGCCGCTGACCTTGACCCTGAGTGCGGACTCCGCCGGCGCCCTGTACAACTGGGTGGCCGTCAGGGAGGATCGCTCCCTGGGCGTCCACAACCCGAAGTACATCATCGGCCTGCTCCAGAGCTCGATCGAGTTCATGGAAGGCACGCCCGGCGCCAACGAGCTGGCCCGGGGCATGGACAACTAGCCGAGCGACACCAGTCCCTGCGGGGATGACGGGCGGGCGGGGCTGCGGCCCCGCCCGCTTTTTTGCCCTTGCGCCGGTCCGCGCCCTGGGTCTAAGCTTAACGGGACGGATCCGCACCAGATGCGGCGGACCCCAAGCGGGCCTGGGCGGCCCGGGGGACCGGGCGAGGTGGGACTCGCCGCACGGAACACGCCTGAGTAGGAGGTGATCCAGTGGGTTCTGATAGATTCGGCTCGGTGGAGGTGGCGTCCCGGCGTTGACGGGAGCCCTCCCGGCCTTCTTGGCTGAGCAGGGCAGCCCCCAGTCGGGGGAACCCAACGCCACCGAAGTCGGCCTTTGACGGCGCCGCCCCGGCCTGATGGTCGGGGCGGCGTTGTTTCCGGACGGGGCCGCGGCCGCTCAGCGCGGGTTCACCGACGAGGACGACGTCTGGCCCTGCCGCCCCTGCGAACCACCGACCTCCTGATAGGACCCCGTGCCGCGCTCCAGCGGCAGATCCGGCCCGAAGAACGAGTAGTGGTAGTCGGCAAGCCATTTCGCCGCATCGGCATCGACGCTGTCGGTACCGCGACTTTCCACGGAGCGGGCCGCCAGCAGCTCGCCGCTGGCGGCATCGTGGATGCGCACATGCAGCCGAACCTGGGCTTCGCGACTCTTGCGGCCCTCGACCTCGCCGGGGCGGTACACCAGCCCGCATTCGAGGACCCGATAGGACACCAGGCAGGTCGCCGTGGCCAGGCGGGTCTCGTAGGTCACGAAGGTGTCGCGGAGGGCACCGCGCAGGCTGGTCACGGCGGCGGAACCGGCCACGCCGTAGCCGTAGGGACCGCCCGCCACCTGCGCGCCGGCCGAGGTCACGGTCAATCGGCCCGGAGGCGAAATGTAGGTGTAGCCGGAACCGGAGCTCTCCCCCACCAGCCGCAGCATCAGGTCCTCGTCCCGCTCGAGCACGCCGTAGCCGGCGGCCAGCAACTGCCCGATGATCGCGTCCTCGAGCATCGCGACCAGCGGCGTGTCGGTGGTGTACGGCGACTCCATGGACACGACGCTGACGACGGTGCCCGGCTCGACCGTTTCGGCAACGACCTCTGTGACATCGAGGTCCCCGATCACGCGCTCGAGGAAGCGCTGGTGCGAGTTTTCGAAGGTGACGGCGGGCGGCCGGCCGGCGGCGCAACCCAGACAGGTCAGCAGCGGCAGAAGGGCGCAGACGAGGGCATAGCGGATCGGGCTTCGCATGGCAGGCACCTCCGGGACGGATATGGAGTTCGGCATGGCCGGATCATAGCCAAAACGAACGCCAGGACTCAACCCGGAATTCGGACGCGAGAACGGCGGCCCCCTGCCGGAGGCCGCCGTCCGCTTGTATCGGCGTTGTCGCTAGCGAATGTAGGGATCCGCCCCCGCCACCGGCGTCACCGCGAAATTCCCCACCGGCGGCGGCGACTCGGCCCGCCACTCCAGCGTGGCGGCGCCCCAGGGGTTGGCTGGGGCCGCGGGGCCGTCGAAGAGCGAGCCGAACAGGTTCGAGACCATCACCACCAGACCGGTGATCAGGATCCACATGCCGGCCGCCGAGACCATCTCGCCGGTGGCCAGTTCGGCGGGCAGGGCGTAGGTGCCGCGGGGCACGCCGGCCACGCCCTGCATCAGCTGGGGGATGAAGGCCAGGTTCAGGCCGATCATGTAGAGCGCCCCCGAGGCCCGGCCCAGGCCCTGCCGGTACATGCGGCCCGTCAGCTTGGGCCACCACCAGTGCAGGCCCGCCAGCAGCGCGGTCATCACGCCGCCCATCATCAGGTAGTGGGACTGGGCGGTGAAGAACAGGGTGTTCGCGAGGTAGCGGCCGACGGCCAGCGAGCTGAGGAACAGTCCCAGCATGGTGCCGATGCCCGCCTGCAGCAGGAAGGCCACCAGGTAGGTGGTCGGCGCGCCGCACATCACGGCGCCGCGGTGCAGGGTGGCCAGCCAGCAGTAGGCGATCAGCGCCACCGGCACCGCCGTGGCCAGGTTCAGGAACGCGAAGACCACGCTCAGCTGCTCGCTCTGCCCGGTGCCCAGCATGCGCAGGCCCCAGGTGGTGAAGCTCAGGCCCAGCAGGGCGATCATCGCGCCCACCATCAGGCGATAGCCGGTGAAGCCCTTGCGGGCGATGCCGGCGATCAGGTCGCTGATCACGCCGACCGCGGGCAGCAGGGCGAAGAAGGCCGCCGGCGTGGTCACGAACCAGAAGTAGTTCTGCCAGAGCAGCGGGTCGCTGTCGGGGCCGAAGATGCCCCCGGCGAAGGCCCGCGACAGGGCCAGGTACACGATCACGATGCTGAACAGGGAGCCGACCGCCGCCAGCAGGTAGCCCGTCAGGTAGATGCCCCAGCTGAACAGCGGCATGGCGAAGAAGCCCAGGCCCGCGTCGCGCCGGGTGTGCACCGTGACGATGATGTTCAGGCCCGTCAGCAGCCAGCCCAGCGCCGCCAGGCAGAGCCCGCTCGCCAGCAGCATGAACGCACCCTCGCCCGACAGGGCGAACGGCGTCAGGAAGGTCCAGCCCGTGGCCACCGGGCCGGCGAACAGCGAGACCAGGAAGAGCAGCGAACCCAGGGCGTAGAAGCGGAAGCTCCACAACGAGAAGCCGGGCATGGCCATGTTGGTGGCGCCCAGCTGCAGCGGCAGCACGAAGTGGCCCAGGATCGAGGGGATGGCCGGCACCACGTACAGGAACACCATCAGGATGCCGTGCTGGGTCAGCATCTGGTGGTAGGCATGGGTGTCGATGATGCCGCTCTGGGCCCGCAGCTTCATGACGATGGCGTAGAGCAGCCCGAGCACGAACACGCCCAGGCTCCAGCCGAGGAACAGGACCGCGATCCGCTTGTGGTCGCGGGTGCCGAGCCAGGCCCCGGGGCCGGCCGTGCCGCCCAGGTAGCCCTGGTTCAGGGCGCCGCCGGTGCCGCCGCTCATTTGTTCTCCTTAGGCTGGGCGCCGCCGTGCGCACCCGTGGTGTCGGGAGCCGTCGTCCCGTGTTCCTCCGTGCCGGACAATGTCTTCAGCCAGGCGGTGACGGCTTCGATCTCGCGGTCGCTGATCTGGCCCGCGAAGGGCGTCATCACCGGCTCGTAGCCGGCGACGACCACGGCGTTGGGATCGAGGATCGACTGCTTGATGTAGGCATCGTCGACCGTCAGGCGCGCCCCGTCCCGGGTCTCGATCTCATGGCCGTAGACCCCCAGGAACGAGGGGCCGACCCGCTTCGAGCCGTCGAGGCTGTGGCAGGCCACGCAGCCCTTGCTGGTGTACAGCAGCTCGCCCACCTGCTCGTAGGTGCGGCCGGCGAAGATGTCGCTGACCCGGGTCAGCCAGGCGTCGAACCCGGCCTGGTCCTGGGCGATCAGCACCGTGCGCATGGCGTCGAAGCCGTCGCCGCTGTAGATGTCGCCGCGCAGGTCGAAGGTGTCGGCGACGGTGGCCTCGAACCAGGCCTGGGACGTGCGCCCGGGCAGGACCGCCTGGCTCAGGCGCAGGGCGGGCACCGAGAGGCCGTGGATCACGTCCTCGCTGGCGAGGGTCAGCCTGACCGGGCGATCGGTCGGCACGTGCAGCGTGTCGGCGGTCCAGCCGTTGGGATAGGTGAAGGACCAGGCCCACTGCCTGGCCGTGACCTGGATGTCGTAGGCGCCGAACGGCGCCACCGAGCGGTCCAGGAACCCGCCGAAGCCCGCGCTGAAGGCCCAGCCGGCCAGGGCGACCGCGGCCAGCACCCAGGCGCCCAGCAGGGCCGGGTTGGGCCGACCGGCCGCCGCGCCCCGTGCCGACTCGTCGCGGCGGCGGTTCAGCCGGATCCAGGTCACCGCCAGGCCCGTGACCAGCACCACCACCAGCACGCCGGCCAGGTACAGGCCCAAAAACGGCTGGTCCACGGCGGCGGCGCCGCTGGAGGCGGGATCCGGCAGCCAGGCGCCGCCCCGTGCCGTCGCGGTCGGCAGCGCGCCCGGCAGCAGCGTGCGCACGGAAAGACTTCCGGTCAGACTGGCAGTGTCCACGGAAAAACTCCTCAACAGGTGGTTGGCTGCGTTCGCGAGGCCTGTCACGGCTTCTCCAGTCGCTGCGTCCGGATCATCGGCCGCCGCCCTCGGCGACGACCAGCTCGATCGCCCGTTCCAGGGGCACGCCCACGACGCCCTGCTCCTTGTCGATCCAGCGGTAGCCCTCGTCCAGGCGGGCCTGCTGCTGGCCCTGGTAGTCGCGCCGCGCCTCGTCGACGGGAGCCAGGACCTTGGCGTCATACTCGAGGGCCCGGGCGGCCAGGAAGCCGCCCTGCAGGAACTGGGCAAGCACCCAGACCACGATCAGGGCCGCCAGGGCGCTGGCCCCCACCGCGAAGGTGTTGAATCCGGTTTTCTTTTCGGCCGCAGCCATGTGCTCTCTCCTGTCTGGCGTCCGCTCAGGCATTCTCGAAGCGCAGCGAGTCGTCCAGGCGCGGGTCCTTGACCGGCACCAGCGACGCGCCCATGGCCAGGCGCACCACCGCGGCCAGCCAGATGCCGCCGACGCCCAGGAACCCGGTCACGTCCATGGCGCTGAACACGAAGCGGTCGCTGAACTCGGGCATCACGACCCAGTAGAGGTTCAGCCACTGGGCGCCGATGATCCAGAAGGCCCAGAAGGCCATCATCGGCCGGTTGCGCTTGGCGTAGTGGGAGATCAGCCCCACGAACGGCAGCACGAAGGCCGCGAACAGGATGGCCAGGCCCACCTTGCCCCAGCCGCCCTGGCTGCGCAGCAGGTACCAGGCCGTCTCCTCGGGGATGTTGGCGTACCAGTACAGCATGTACTGGCTGAAGGCGATGTAGCCCCAGAAGAAGGTGAAGGCGAACATCAGCTTGCCGTAGTCGTGGAAGTGCTCGGGGCTGATGATCTTCGTCAGCCGGCCGGTGTTCTGCAGGCCCATGGTGACCAGGGTCAGCACCGCGTAGAAGCTGACCAGCCCGCCGCTGAAGTAGTAGACGCCGAACATGGTGCTGAACCACAGGTAGTCCACGCTCATCAGCAGGTCGAAGCCCGCCGCGGCCACCGACAGGGCGTAGACCAGCAGCGAGAAGCCGCTGAAGTTCTCCAGCCTGCGGGTGATCCTGAGGTCGCCGCTGGCGTCCTGGGCCACCGAGCCGCGCCAGAAGGTGAAGGCCAGCCAGGTCCAGAGCACGAAGTAGATGACCCAGCGCACCGTGAACCACAGGGGGCTGAGGTAGGCCGCCTTGTGGGCCAGCAGCGGGTCGCCGGCGGCCTCGGGCATGGCCCAGCCGTAGATCTTGGCGGCGAAGAAGATCACCGGGATCGCCAGCAGCGCCAGCACCGGCAGCGCGGCGGCCATGACCTCGGCCAGGCGCCGCACCACGATGCTCCAGCTGGCCCTGGTCACGTACTGGATCGGCACGAAGAACAGCGCCCCCAGGCTGACGGCCAGGAAGAAGGCGAAGTTCACCAGGTACGAGTAGCCGAAGTGGCGCAGGTCGTCGCCCTCGGCCAGGCCCAGGACGACGGTGGCCGCCAGGCCGATCACGCCGACGGCGGCGCTGACGGCGAAGACGCGGCCGCCCAGGCCGTCGAGGGTCGTCCTGGTGTCCGCCAGGCTGGGAACATGGTTATGTGCCAAGGCCTACTCTCCGTGCTCGGCCGGCCCCGCGGGGCCGGCGCCGTGGCGATGGGACGCGCTACTCCAGCGTCGTCCGGACGTCCGCGGGGACGTCCTCGATGGTCGCGTTGCGGGAGCGCTGCAGCACCCGCACCCAGGCCGCGATGGCCCAACGGTCCTGCGGCGTGATCTGCGGCCCGTAGGCCGGCATCTTGCGGATCCCGTTGCTGATCGTGTTGTAGATGTGCCCCACCGGGCGCTCGGCGATGGCCGCGGTGGTCAGGTCCGTCGGCGGGGTCCAGGTGCCCTCGGCCAGGGCCTGGGCCCTGCGGTGCACCAGGCCGTCGCCGTTGCCGGCCGGTCCGTGGCAGGGCGCGCAGTGGATCGCGAAGCGGTCGCGGCCGCGCAGCACCAGCTCGCGGGTCACCTCCAGCGGGAAGGCCTCGACGAAGACCGTGTCCAGGTCGGCGGTGCCGCGGAAGTACGGGTCGTCGTTCTGCAGCTGCCCGCGGGCCACCGTGCCCTCGGGATGCTTGCGCATGCTCTGGCCGTCGGCGAAGAACGGGTTCTCCGTCTGCGGCTTGTGGTAGGACTGCTGGTCCATGTCGTAGACGACCTGGATGCGCGGCTGGTCCTTGCCCGAGTGCGAGTTGCGGTAGATCAGCCCCATGGGGACGAGCGTCAGCGCCACGACCACCAGCAGCAGGTACAGGGTCCATCGGGGCATCGCTCAGTCCTCCGCGCTTTCGTTGACGTCCTCGACCACGCTGCCGCCCAGGCCGGCCAGGAACGCACGGGTGCGCTGCGGATCGAACTGGGGATCGCGCGCCTCGATGACGATGAAGAAGCGGTCCTGCGTCGCCCGCCGGAAGCGCCGGTTGGTGAACAGCGGATGGTACAGCCGCGGCATCCCGTTCAGCCCCCACATGCCGAAGAAGGCGGCGAACGCGCTGAACAGCACCGTCAGCTCGAACATGATGGGGATGTTGGCCGGCAGCCCGAACAGGGGCTTGCCCGAGATCAGGAACGGGTAGTCGACGGCGTTCATCCACCACTGCATCAGGGTGCCCAGGCCCAGGCCGGTGATGCCTCCGGCCAGGATGATGAACGGCAGCTTGGTGCCGCGGATGCCCATGGCCTCGTCCATGCCGTGCACCGGGAACGGCGTGTGCACGTCCCAGTGCTTGAAGCCGGCGTCGCGCACCTGGCGCACCGCCGCCACCAGCAGCGACGGGCTCTCGAACTCGCTGAGCAGGCCGTAGAGCCCGCCCTTGGCGTCGTTGGCGGCCATCAGCGGCTCCCCCCCTCGTCGTCGCGCTTGCCGCGCGCGTGCTTGGGAATCTCGCCGTGGTAGTCGCCCACCGAGCGCCGGGCGCCGCTGTGGGCATCGGCGATCGGCATGACCGTCTTGACCTCGGCCATGGCGACCATGGGCAGGAAGCGGATGAACAGCAGCACCAGGGTGAAGAACAGCCCGAAGCTGCCCATGAAGGTCAGGATGTCGACGATCGTCGGCCGGTAGTAGGCCCAGCTCGAGGGCAGGAAGTCCGGCGACAGCGAGGTGACCGTGATCACGAAGCGCTCGAACCACATGCCGATGTTCACGAAGATGTACAGCACCCACATGATCGGCACCGAGGTGCGGATCTTCTTGAACCAGAACAGCTGCGGCGTGATCACGTTGCAGCTGACCATGATCCAGTAGGCCCAGGCGTAGGGCCCGAACGCGCGGTTGATGAAGGCGAAGGCTCTCGTTGGGGTTGCCGCTGTACCAGGCCATGAAGAACTCGGTGGCGTAGGCGAAGCCCACCATCGAGCCGGTGGCCAGGATGATCTTGTTCATGTTCTCGAGGTGATGGAGGGTGATGAATTCCTTCAGCCCGAACCACTGGCGCGCCGGGATCAGCAGCGTGCCCACCATCGCGAAACCCGAGAACACCGCGCCCGCCACGAAGTAGGGCGGGAAGATGGTCGTGTGCCAGCCGGGCAGCTGGCTGGTGGCGAAGTCGAACGACACCACCGAGTGCACCGACAGCACCAGCGGCGTGGCCAGGCCGGCCAGGATCAGGTAGGCCTTCTCGTAGCGGTGCCAGTGGCGATGGCTGCCGCGCCAGCCGATGGCGAAGAACCCGTAGAGGATCTGCTGCAGGCGGCCCCTTGCCCGGTCCCGAGGGTGGCCAGGTCCGGCACCATGCCCGTGTACCAGAACAGCAGCGACACCGTGGCGTAGGTGCCGACGGCGAACACGTCCCACAGCAGCGGGCTGCGGAAGTTGGGCCACATGGCCTGGTAGTTGGGGATGGGGAACAGCCAGTACACCACCCAGACGCGGCCCACGTGGATGCCCGGGAAGATGCCGGCGCAGATCACCGCGAAGATGGTCATGGCCTCGGCGAAGCGGTTGATGGAGGTGCGCCATTTCTGCCGCAGCAGGAACAGGATCGCCGAGATCAGCGTGCCCGCGTGGCCGATGCCCACCCAGAACACGAAGTTGACGATGGCCCAGCCCCAGCCCACCGGGTTGTTCAGGCCCCACACGCCGACGCCCGTGATGAACAGGTAGCCGATCATCAGGAACAGGATGCCGGTCAGGCCCGCGGTGAACGTGATGGCCACGTACCAGGCCAGGGGCGTCTTGCGCTCCAGGACGATGTCCGAGATCTTCTCGGTCAGCGTCGTGAAGTTGTTGTTCCCGAGGACCAGTTCGGCCGGACGCGTGGGGTCGTCCTGCGTGTTGTCCAGGGTGTCGGTGACCGACGATTTCATCTTTCAGGCTCCAGTTCCGTTGTTGAGCGGTTCCGGGGACTCGCCATCTCCGGCGCCGCGCGGCCTAGCCGTGGCCGTGCTGCGTCGCCTCGCCTTGTGCCTCGCCGTGACCGGCGTCGTGACCGCCGCCGTCGTGCCCCCCGCCCCCGTGCCCGCCGTGCATCAGCGCCGGCGCGATCTCGGGGTTCGGGTTGCGGATGCGCGCCAGGTAGAAGGTGCGCGGCTTCACGTTCAGGTAGCCCAGCAGATCGTAGGACCGGCTGTTCTCGCGCAGCTTGCTGACCCGGCTCTCCGGATCGTTCAGGTCGCCGAAGGTGATGGCGTTGGTCGGGCAGGTGGCGGCGCAGGCCGGCGTGATGTCGCCGTCCATGATGCCGCGGCCCTCGACCCGGGCCGTGACCCGCGCCTTCTCGATGCGCTGCACGCAGTAGGTGCACTTCTCCATGACGCCGCGCGCGCGCACCGTCACGTCCGGGTTCAGGACCAGGCGCTGGGTGGCCGTCAGGTCCTCGAAATTGTTGAACCAGTTGAACCGCCGCACCTTGTAGGGGCAGTTGTTGGAGCAGTAGCGGGTGCCCACGCAGCGGTTGTAGACCATCGCGTTGAGCCCCTCCTCGGTGTGCATGGTGGCCGCCACCGGGCAGACCTGCTCGCAGGGCGCGTTCTCGCACTGGACGCAGCCCAGGGGCTGGGGCGTGCAGGTCGGATCGTCGGGCTCGCCCAGGAAGTAGCGGTCCAGGCGGATCCAGGCCATCTCGCGGCCGCGGGCCACCTCGTCCTTGCCCACGACCGGGATGTTGTTCTCGCTCTGGCAGCCCACCAGGCAGGCGTTGCAGCCGTTGCAGGCGTTCAGGTCGACGGCCATGCCCCACTTGTAGCCGTCGTAGTCCTTCTCCTTCCACAGCGACTTCAGCGGCGGGCTGTGGATGCCCAGGTGGTCGACGAAGTGCGGGTCGGCCTGGAGGTCGCCGAAGGTGCCCTCGCGCACCAGGCGCGGCACGCGGTCCTGGACCTCGGCGGCCCCGCGCTGGTCGATCGCATGGTGGTCCTGGGTGGTGGCCAGCTGGTGGCTGCGGCCGGTGCGGGTCAGCTTCAGGCCCGCGCCGAAGTCGCGGGCGGCGAAGGTGCGCAGACCGTAGGCGTTGAAGCCCACGCCGCGGCCCACGCGGCCGGCGTCGTCGCGACCGTAGCCCAAGGGCAGGGTCACCGACCAGCGGGCCTGCCCGGGCTGCACGTACACCGGCGCGGCCACGGTGCGGCCGCCGTAGGCCAGCTCGACCACGTCACCGTGCTTGAGGCCCAGCGCCGTGGCGGTGGCCGGGCTCAGCAGGGCGGCGTTGTCCCAGGTGAGCTTGGACATGAAGTCCGGCATCTCCTGCAGCCAGGCGTTGTCGGCGAAGCGGCCGTCCTACAGGCTCTGGTCGTGGGCGAAGCTGACCTCGAGGTTGTCCGGGCCCAGCTCGGGCAGTTCGGCCGGCGCCTGCAGGCGCGCGCCGGACAGGGCCAGCACCTCGCCCCGGGCGCGGCGGCTGCCGGCGAGGAAGCCGTCGTGGACGAAGGTCTGCCAGCGCTTCTCGAAGGCGCGATCGGCGTCGGCTGCCGGCGCGGGCCCCTTGCCGCCGCCCATGACGGCAAAGGTGTCGCGCGCGATCTGCCAGCCGCCGCGGGGCTCGGCGTCGACGATCAGGCGTCAGCAGCTCGGCCGGCGTGTGCCCGTCGTAGAGGGGCGCGATCAGCGGCTGCACCGCCAGGTAGGTGCCGTCCCAGCCCATGGCGTCGCCCCAGCCCTCCAGGTAGTGGGCCTTGGGCAGGTGCCAGCTGCAGAGGCGGCCGGTGGCGTCGTCCTTGTCGCCCAGGTGGATGCGGTGCCTGGCCTTGCCCAGGGCCGCGGCCAGGTCCAGGTCCGCCGGCGCGGTGTAGACCGGGTTGCCGTCGAGGATGACCACCGTGTCGATGCGGCCGCTGTCCAGGTCGCGCGACCAGGTCCTCGATGGTGCCGGCGTCCGGCGCCCCGAACGGCAGGAAGGTGATGGTCTGCCCCACGTTGCCCAGGGCCACGTTCAGGATGTGGACCAGCGCGTGCACCGACGCGGGCTGGCGCATGCCGGCCATCAGCAGGCTCTTGCCCCGGTTGGCCATCAGGTCGCGGGCCACCGCGCCCAGGTGCGCGCCGCCGGCGGCATGTCCATGCCAGCGCGAGCAGCTCGCCGCGCGCCACGCCCGAACCCAGGGGCAGGGGCAGGCCCTCGCCCAGCACCAGCTCGGCCGTCAGCGCCCACACCGCCGGACCGATGTCCCGGGCCGCGGTGGGGAAGCGGTGGTCGGCCATGCCGCCGGTGGTGGAGAAGGTGTTCTCCCAGCAGTAGAGGCGGTTCATGTGCCCGGACTCGGGCCGCCGGCCGGCGGCGAACTGGCGGTTGTTGCGCAGGGCCGTGGCGTGGTCCTGCAGCAGGTTGGCGTCGAAGTCGACGATGACCGCGGCGCGCTCCAGGTCCAGCTGCGCCAGGGCCGGCTGCCCGAAGGCCTCCTTCACGCCCAGGATCTCGTTCTGGCGGCAGACCGGCTCCCAAAGGTACGTGCGGGCGCCGGGGTAGGTCTGCGCGGCGCGGTCCAGCAGCCCGCGCACCGAGGGCGAGCTGGTGGCGCCGCTGAGGATGGCCAGCCCGGCGCCGCTCTTGCGCAGACCGGCGAAGTGCTCGCCGGCCCAGCCGCTGAAGGTGGCCCAGTCGGCCTCGGCCGCGGCGCGGCCCTGGCGCGAGATCACCGTGCGGCTGCGGTCGGGGTCGTACAGGTCCAGCACGCTGGCCTGGGCGATGGCGCTGGTGGCGCCACCGCTCAGATCCACACCGGGGTTGCCGTCGATCTTGATGGGCCGGCCGTCGTAGCTGGTGGCCAGCACGCCGTGGGCCACCGGACCCAGCTCGAAGGTGGTGGCGAACTGCACCGGCGTGCCCGGCGCATAGCCGGCGGGACGCTTGGCGAAGGGCACGATCTTCTCGACCGGCCAGCGGCATCCCGCCAGGCTGGTCAGGGCCACCGAGGCGGACATGATCTGCAGGAAGCGCCGGCGGCTCAGGCCGCCGGGGGCCTCGATGCCGGCGGGAAACTCGTGGTCCAGCTGTTGCCGGAACTCGTCGGTGTCCGCCAGCTCCTGCAGGCTCCGCCAGTAGTCCTGGCCCCGGGCGGGGACGTTCGCGATATCGGACATGCTCGGCACCTTCCCTAGCGGTGGCAGGTCACGCAGTCGGTGGAGGGGGCGATCCCCCGCTCGTTCATCAGGCGGTTGCCCAGCTCGCGCGCATCGCCCTCGGGCCGCCATTCCATGTCGGTGACGAACTCGACCGGGCGCAGGTTGGGCGCCGGGTCGCGGTGGCACTCCAGGCACCAGCCCATGGTCAGGGGCTTGACCTGCTCGACCACCTCCATGCGGTCGACTCGGCCGTGGCAGCTGACGCAGCCGACGCCCGCCTGCACGTGGCCGGCGTGGTTGAAGTAGGCGAAGTCGGGCAGATCGTGGATCCGCACCCACTTGACGGGCTCGCCGGTCTCGAAGCTGTGCCGCACGGGCGCCAGCTTGTCGCTCGTGGTGCGCACGTTGGCATGACAGTTCATGCAGGTGGCCGTGGGCGGGATGTTGGCCTTGGCCGTGGTCTCGACCGTGGTGTGGCAGTAGCGGCAGTCGATGCCCATGGTGCCGGCGTGCAGCGCATGGCTGTAGGGCACCGGCTGCACCGGCGCGTAGCCGATGGCGGTGTTCTGGGGCGAGAAGACACCGGTGACCAGCACCACGGCGTAGACCAGCCCGCCGACGGCGGCCAGCCCCGACGCCTCGCGCAGCCAATTGGTCCACTTGGGGAACACGAACTTGTCGGTCTCGGTGGCGCCGCGGACGGGCCCCGGTTCGCGGTCGTTGTGATCGGGAGCCAAGCGACCCTCCCCCTTCGGCAGCAAAAGACTACGGACCGACGCCCCGGACGGCGGGCGCCGCCGCAGGCGCGGATGATCTTCGTTCGGGGCCCGATTCTAGGCGGCACCCCCGGCACTGACAACGAAAAACCGGATCAATCGGGCACTTACCCCCGACGAACCGGCTACCGGCTCTCCAGCTCCAGCAACGGACGGAACGACTCGCCGCAGCCGCAGGTGCTGCCGGCATTCGGGTTGGCGAAGCGCCAGCCGCCGCCCATCAGCGCGTCGACCCAGTCGACGGCCAGCCCGTCCAGCAGGGGCGCGGCCCCGGGATCGCAGGCCAGCTGCAGGCCGCCCTGGTCGGCGACCAGGTCGCCCGGGCGGGCCTCGCCCCCCACCTCGATCACGTACTTGGTGCCGGCGCAGCCGCCGGGCTTGACCGCCAGGCGCACCGCCTTGGGGCCGCCGCCGGCGGCCAAGCGCCGCTGGACTTCGGCGATCGCATTGTTGGACAAGGTGATCACGGGGTAAGAGCCTCCACGTCGTCCCCAAACCGGACGGAATTTATTCGATTTGGCCCGGAAGTGCAAACAGGGAATCGTTCGGCGGGCGAGTGCGGGGCAAGACAATGGCGGCGGGTGCAGGCCCGCCGCCATGCTCTCCGCCGGGGTCCGTTCCCCGGATCTTCCCCCACCGCAATCGCGTCAGCTCCCTCGCCCCGGGAAGATCCCCGACGGCCCCCTTGCCAGCCTCGCCAGTTGATAGAGTCGAAATATAGGACAGTCATAAAGTTACGGCATCCTGGATCCGCCTGACCGGGGAGATCCGCTTGCCCGCGATATGATGACAATGCACGAGCGCCGAAATTCCTGCATGGCGAGGGCCAGATTGTTTCAACAAGTTGTGGGGCGGGTGCGGGCCGGGGGCTGGGAAGGGTGCTGGAGCCTGGCAATGGCTGGTTTCGGTGCGTTGTGGGTTGTGAGGGAATTTGGGTGACAGATAGGGTGCTGGATTGTGGGTTGACCCTCCGGGAAGGCCCCCCGGGGGCCTTGGCTTTCTGGGATCAATCGTTGATATCATAAGGACTTGCAAATTCACCGGGCAGAATTCGAAATGAACGGCAAGGGTGGCTCTAGGGCCATGCACCGCTGACAAGAAACGGCTAGCGACGAGGGCCGATTATTCGACACGTCCCGCTGCCAGGATCAACGGCCAGTAGTAGGAACGCAACTCCCGCACCACCTCCGCAAGGGATGCTCCTTGTGCGTCGAGCCCATTCCTGGCGAGGAATGCGTTCCACATGCCGGCCCGGCGATCGTCGGCGAAATCATCAGCCAATCCGGGCGGGACTTCGTCAGGTAGCTCCGTACCCCGGCGCAGGAATGTCGCTCGCAGCGCCTCGATCAAGGCCTCGCGCGGCAAGTCCATGTTGCGGCTCATCCGCAACAGGTCGTAGTAGTCCTTGAGCCGGGTGTTGATGTCGCCGAGCACAACCATGGCCTCGAGCTTCTCGGCTATCACGTACTCCGGCCGATAGGTCAGGATCCTGGGGGGATCCTGATCGAGCAGAGTCGGGAATACCAGATCCACGGCCTGCAGACCCGCGACATCGCCGAAGCCGATATCGACCTGGACCGGAATGCGGGCACTGCCCAGAGTGGCGACGAGCCTGAGCCGGACCCCGTCGTACAGCGAGGCTTCGCGGATGGCTTCACCTTTGATAGTTTCCGGCAGAAAGTCCAGGCCATCGTCGTCGACTTCCGCGGCGGCAATTTCCGCGATGACCGCCTCCAACCTTTCGATGTCGGGAGTTCCGTGCCCGAGCAGATCCAGGTCCCGGGTCGGGCGGCCTACCTCGTGCTGCCAGGCATAGAACAGGAAGGCGCCCTTCAGCAGGAACGTGGACCTGTGCGGGGAGCGCCCCAGCCGGTAGAGGAAACGCTCCAGGGCGTATCTCGTCAGCAGCACCTGAAAGTCGGTGCCGTCTCGCTGCGCAATGTTGAGCAGCCTCTGTCTGACCGAAGCCTGCAGGCGAAAGCGGTCTTCGACCATCACGAAAGCGCCTCCAGATAGGGTCTCATGATGGTCCGCACGCGACAGATCCCCGCGAAGCTCCAGATCTGCGCGGGCGTGGCCTGCCGCTGGGCGAGGCAGTCCCTGAGCGCCTCGAGGGCAACATCCAGCCCGACCCGGCTGCGGAACTTGAAGCAGTCGGCGACGGTCTTGGCAGGGTCGTAGATCCGCACGGGGACCTGCCCCACCAGGTGGGTCGTGATGCCGCTCTTCATTGACGGGCCGGTCATCCTGACGACCTGGACGGCAGCAGGGGTGTCGGACGGTGCCAGTTTCGAGCCTTCGACCGCCAGCCAGATCGCGCGAGGCGACTGGGTTGTCAGTTCATGGAACCGGAGCGCGGAGAGCAGGCACACCACCGTTCCCGGATATCGCTTGGCGGTGACAGCCAGGGAGTTGTGTTCGGTCGGTTCGCGGTCGGGCAGGGCGTACTGGCCGCGCCCCAGCTTGGCGAGGCGACCCTTTGCCACCAGGCGCGGTAGATAGGCGACCGCATGGCCCCGCGCAAGCAGGTCGCGCGGCCGGATGATGCCCAGGTTCGCCGCCAGTTCGAGGATCGCGGCCTCGTTGGGGCTCAGCTTGTCGCGTTCCTTGCCCATATCCACCTTGTGTTGAAATAACGATCATTGGGTCAATTCATTCGCTATTAAGACACACAATCAAGAAGATGCAAAGGGAAATCCGCAGAAGGCGTCAAGGCCTCCAATCGGCGAATCGCTGTATCCCCGACCCCTATCTTGCCTCCCCCACCCCCCACGGATAAGATCGAAAAAGCGATCGATCAAAGAGTTACGGTATCCTGACCCACCTGACCGGGGAAGCCCGGTCGGTCGTGAATCGAGGGCGATGGCACGGTATTCACTAGACGAGGCAGGCCCACCGCCCGCCAAGGCCCTAGGCAGGGTGCTGGAGCACCGCAACGCCCGGTTCTGGTACGACACCCATCGCAACGGCATCTGGGCCGTCGATGACGTGCTGGCCGACGTGCTGGCCCTGTGGGAGGGCGGCGCCGCGGACGAGATGGCGGCCCGCCTGGCCGACCGCCACCCCGCGGCAGCCGTGCACCGGGCAATCCAGGAGATCCAGGCCGCCCAACGCGACGAAGGCCTGTTCCGCTCCGACCGGTCACCCTCGGCCGTGCCCACCCCCGACTCGCGCGCGGCCTGGGACCGCGAGCTCGGTCACCTGACCCTGTCCCTGACCAACTCCTGCAACCTGCGCTGCGGCTACTGCCCCCAGACATTGCAGACGACCCCGCACCGCACCATGCCCGAGGCCGTTGCGCGGGCGGCGGTGCGCTTCTTCGCGGGCCGCAGCGCCGATGCCCCGCTGCGCAACATTTCCTTTTACGGCGGCGAGCCCATGCTGCAATGGCCCATTTTGCAGGCGGTGGCCGACGAGATCGCGCTCCACCCGAACTGGCCACCGCTGCGCCTGACCCTGGACACCAACGCCACGCTGATCGACGAGGCCGCCGCCGCCTGGATCGCCAGGACCGGCGCCTACCTGCAGGTCAGCTGCGACGGCCCGGCCCGAGTGCACGACCGCTACCGCCGCGCCGCAGGAGGCGGGCCCACCCACCACCTGGTGATGGCCGGATTGAGGCGGGTGCTGCAGGCCGATCCGTCGGCAGCTCGGCGGATGTCCTTCGTGGCCACCCTGGGGCCGCCCTACCCGTTCGCCGAGGTCGCGGCCTGGTTCGCCGATCTCCCGCTCTTCCGCGAACTGGGGATCGACCACCGGCCGGTGGTGCGCCTGAACGCCGCCGCACCCGGCGGCGCCGATCCGGGGCTGGCCGAACCGGATCGCAGCCGCGCGCTGCGGGCAGCGCTGGCGGAAGCCGAACGGATCTACCTCGAGGCCCATGCGGCCGGCCGCCGCGGCGACCTGGCTCCGGCGCTGCGCTCCATGTTCGACGCCGACCTCGTGCGTTGGCACCATCGGTCACGGGGCCCGCTGCCGGCCACGGCCTTTCCGGCGGGCGTGTGTCGACCGGGCGTGCGCCGCCTGTTCGTGGCGCCGGACGGAAGCCTGCTGCCCTGCGAACGGGTGGGGCCGGACCTGGTGATCGGGCACGTGGACCGGGGGTTCGATTTCACGGCCCTGGACCGGCTGCACGCCCGCCTGCTGGAGGCGGTGGGCGCCGCCTGCGGCGACTGTTGGGCCCAACGGCTTTGCGGCGTGTGCCTGGCGATGCTCGACGGCAGCCCCCAGGGCGCCGCCGGAGCCTGCCGGGCGACCCGCCGCCGCGCCGAAGAGGTGCTGAAGCGCTGGCTGACCCTCCGGGAAGGCCCCCCGGGGGGCCTTGGCTTTCTCGATGAATCGTTTATATTCTAGGGACTTGCGACAAGATCAGTGTGATTTTCAAGAAGGTCGGCAGGAATTTTGGTCGAATTGCATTATCAGGGTGGTGCAATGATGCCACCACACCCCGCAGGTGAATGAAGGCCATGCGCGACGACGAACTCGACCGGATGCTGCGCGAGAGCGCGCCCGATGCCCGTCCCGGCGACGAGCACCGGCGGCGGTTGAGCATGCAGCTGGACCACAACTTCCGGGAGCACCCGCGGCGGCGGCTGCCCGCGCCCTCGGCGGCGATCGCGGCCGTGCTGACGGCGCTGGTGCTGACGGCCGGCTGGTCGATACCCATCGGCAGCGACACCTTCGACCTGATCCGGACCGGGCGGATGACGTCGACCGGCCATGAAATGCTCAAGGAACCGTTCGGGCCCGGTTATCAGATGAGCATCGGCAACGGCGAAGCAGGCCAGGATCGTGCCGAGATGCGCCGCCTCGAGATCGCCGCTGGGGCGTATGACATCGTCGAACTGTCGGGCTTCACGGTGGACGGCCGCACCTACATGAACCTCGGATTGCGACCCTGGGCGGATCCTGAGTACACGACCACCGGCGAGATCCCCGAGTTCACCGCCGAGGCCGACTACGTCATTCGCCGGATCGCCCCCTGCATGAAGGAGCTGTTCAGGCGGATCGAGGAGGACGACTGGGCGACATCCGTGACCGGCGAGAAAACCATCGCGGGCATGCGCTTCCTCGTCACGACGAGCACGGCCGTCTTCCCCGGCATCGGCGAAGTCAGCTACCACAAGGGCACGCCGCTCGACTAGTCCGCGTCCGGCTCCGGATCCCCGTTCATGTCGATGTGGACAATCAACTGCACCATGGCGGAGTTCGACTGGCCGGCATCCGCTTCGCCGGTTTCCCCGCACGCACAAGGACATGGAAAAGCGTCGGCTGCCTGACCGTTGGCCGGCACGCCGGGATCAACTGGTTCGTGCATGACGGTTCCTTTCGGGTTGCCGCGCTTGCTATTGCCGTAGCAGCCGAGCCTAACCGGGCCACCGACGCCGGTCAAATCAGGATTGCTTTCATTCCTTAAATCCTTTATACTGCAACAACATCAGACGATTCTGGCCCCCCGCAGCCCGGAGCCGCGCATGGACCCCCGCGAGTTGGACATCGAGAAGCGTTGGCTGCTGAACGCGCGCACCGACCCCGAGGCGTTCCGGTTCTTCTACGCCAAGTACTACGACCGCCTGTTCCGCCTCTGCTACCACCGGGTGCTGGACCGCGAGCTGGCCGAGGACCTGGTGGCCGAGACCTTCCTGCAGGCCCAGCACAACCTGCACCGCTTCCGCTGGCTGGGCCTGACCATGGGGGCCTGGCTGCATCGCATCGCCCTGAACCAACTGCGATACCGTCAGCGCAACCCGCGGCTGATGTCCCAGCTGCGCGAGGACGCCGAAGGCCCGGCTGATCCGGCGGACGATCCCCTGGCGGCCCTGCTGCTGGATGAGACGCAGCTGCGCGTGAGGCGGGCCATCGCCCAGTTGGACGAGGCCACCCGCGAGGCCTTCCAGCTGCACTACTGGGGCGACCTGACGGAGCGGGAGATCGCCGCCGTCCTGGGCGAACGCCAGGGCACGATCAGCTCCCGGTTGACCCGCGGCCGCCAGAGCCTGCGCCGGCTGCTGGAGAGCTCCGCCAGGGCCGAGGCCCGGCCAGAAGGCCGCCCCACTCCCGACGAGAACGCCTGACCTGACCCGCCGCCGGCCTGCCTTGCGGTTCATCCCCGTGCACCTACCATGATTCGGACAGCACCGGGTTCCCCACGCGAGGACACACGTGCGCCGCTTCGCCCTGATTCCGTTGGTCATCATCCTGGCAGGTTGCTCCATGGCCGAATCCGCCCCCCGCACCCCCGCCCACCTGCGCGAGCATGGCAACCACCTCAAGGGGCAGCCCTCGCTGTACCTGCGCCAGCACGCCCACAATCCCATCGACTGGTACCCCTGGGGCGAAGCGGCGCTGGCGGCGGCGCGCGCCCGGGATCTGCCCATCTTCCTGTCCATCGGCTACAGCAGCTGCCACTGGTGCCACGTGATGGAGCACGAGGTCTTCGAGCACGACGACGTGGCGCTGTTCATGAACGAGCACTTCGTGTGCATCAAGGTCGACCGCGAGGAGCGGCCCGACCTGGACGCCGTCTACATGGACGCGGTGCAGGCCATGACCGGACGCGGCGGCTGGCCCATGTCCGTGTTCCTGACCCCGGAACTGAAGCCGTTCTATGGCGGCACCTACTTCCCCAAGACCCAGTTCCAGCAGCTGGTGCGACGCATCGTCGACGTCTGGCGCGACCAGCGGGGCGAGGTCAACGCCCAGGCGGCGCAGCTGGTGGCGGGGCTGGCCGCCCATGACACCGTCGACGCCGGCGGCGGCGACCTGTCCCGCAGCCTGGTCGCCGACGCCGTAGCCCGGGCCAAGGAGCAGCACGACGCCACCTGGCACGGCTTCCGGCAGCAGCAGAAGTTCCCCACCCCCGTGAAGTGGCGCTGGCTGCTGCACGAGTGCCGGCGGCACGGCGACCCCGAGCTGGCGCAGATCATCACCGGCAGCCTGGACGCCATGCAGGACGGCGGCCTGCAGGACCACATCGGCGGCGGCTTCCACCGCTACTGCACCGATCCCGCCTGGACCGTGCCCCACTTCGAGAAGATGCTCTACGACAACGGCCAGCTGGCCGGCCTGTTCATCGAGGCGGGCGTGGCCCTGGACCACCCCCGCTGGCTGGCCACCGGCCTGGACGTGCTGGACTTCCTTCTGCGGGAGATGCGCGACCCCGAAGGGACCTTCTACGCCAGTTGGGACGCCGACTCGGGCGGCGAGGAGGGCACCTACTACGTCTGGAACCGCGCCGGGATCACCGCCGCCGTGGGCGAGGCCGACGGGCCGGTGCTGGCCGACCTGCTGGGCGTGGGCGAACGGGGCAACTTCGAGGACAGCGGCAGCAGCGTGGTGACCCGGCGCGCGGATCTGGCGGCCATCGCCCGGCGCTCCGGCCGCAGCGAGGACGAGCTGGCCCAGCTCTTCGCGCGCCACCGCGAGACCCTGCGCATGGTGCGCGCCGGGCGCACGCCCCCGGGCCTGGACCGCAAGATCGTCGCCTCCTGGAACGGCCTGGTGCTGGCAAGCCTGGCCCAGGCCACCGCCGCCACCGGCGACCCGCGCTGGCTGCAGGCCGCCGACCGGGCCGCCGACCACCTCTTGCAGGTGCATCGGCAGCAGGACGGAGCGCTGTGGCGCACCAGCGAGGACGGCGTCACCGCCGGCCAGGGTGTGCTGGACGACTATGCTTTCGTCGCGGCCGGACTGCTGGAGATCTACAAGGCGTCGGGCGAGGTGCGGCGGCTGGGCCAGGCCCGCGAGCTGGCCGACTACGCGCGCGCCCACTTCGCCCGCGAGGCGGGCGGCTGGCACCTGTCGTCCGCGGCGGTGGACGCGCCCCTGGGCCGGTCGGTCGAATACTTCGACTCGGTCGAGCCTTCGGGCAACGCGGCGATGCTGAACCTGCTGATCGACCTGGGCGCGCTGACCGGCGAGACCGCCTACCTGGACGAGGCGCGAGCCACCCTGGCCGTCTGCGGCGGGCTGCTCGAGCGCGCCGGTCCCGAGCTGGCCTGGTGGCTGGAGGCCGCGGGCAAGCTGCTGTGGACCTACCACGACGTGGTGATCGCCGGGGCGCCCGGCGCCGCGGACACCGAGGCCCTGCGCACGGCCTTCCTGCGGCCCCTGACCCCGGGCGCGGTGCTGGCGGTGGTGCCCGCCGCCGGACCCGACGCCCAGCTGCTGGCCCTGGCCCCGGCCCTGGCCGGCAAGACCGCGGTCGGCGGACGCGCCACGGCCTACGTGTGCGAGTTCGGCACCTGCCAGGCGCCCACGGCGGACGCGGCCGTCATGCTGCAGCAGTTGATGGCGGGCTGGGAAAAGTAGGCGGGCGCGCTAGACCTCGGCCACCTCGGTCAGCTCGACCTCGCAGCCGAGCCCCGCGATCCCGGCGTGCTCCGCGAGCAGGGCCAGCACCTTCTCGGGGAACGTCCTGCAGAACTTCGTTTCCACCGCGGCATCGTCGAAGACGTTCCAGCAGGTCTCGCCCAGGGCCTCGGTGCCGCAGTAGGCGTGCAGCTCCAGCAGCACGGAGTGGCCCATCTCGGGATCGGCGTAGCTGTCGACCAGGATCTCGATGGCGAAGTGATCCTCGGGCAGGCCCCGGCCCGAGGCCACGGCGGCCGCCTGCACGGCCTCCTCCCAGTAGTCGGCCACGGCCTGGGTCAGGCTCAGCCGGAAGCCGCCGTCGTGGGTGGCGGGCCAGATCTCGGCCAGGCGCTCCTCCTGCTCGTGGAGCAGGTCGATGGCGAAATCGGCCTGGATCTCGGCTTCGCAGTTGTCGCGCAGGTCGTCGAAATCCTTGTAGCGGGGCTCGGCCATGGGACGCTCCTTGGGGCGGGGGATCGCGCTTTGGGGCAGGATAACCGCCGGCCGCCCCGCGGGCAAGGCGCGCGCCGGCAGGAAAGCGGATACTTGCGCTCAAGATTGCAGTTGGAGTATGCTGTTGTCCTGCCGTGAAGGACCGGACACTGCACACCACGGGGAGGGGACGCGCATGAAGACCATCCGGGATCTGCTCAAGGCCAAGGGCGAGGGGCCCATCTACTCGGTATCGCCCCAGGACACGGTCTTCGAAGCCGTGACCCGCATGGTGGAGTTCAAGGTGGGCGCCATGCTGGTCAAGGACGGCAAGAACATCGCCGGCATCGTGACCGAGCGCGACTACCTGCGCTTCATCTCGGTCAAGGGCCGCACCGCCCGCGACACCCCCGTGCGCGAGATCATGACCCCCAAGGTGATCTACGTGACCCCCGACACGAACCTGGACGAGGTCATGACCATCATGACCGCCCAGCGCATCCGCCACGTGCCGGTGATGGCCGACGAGGAGCTGCTGGGCATCGTCTCCATCGGCGACGTGGTCAAGCAGGTCTCCAAGGACCAGAAGGTGCAGATCCGCACCCTCGAGGAGTACATCGCCGACTCCTACCCCGGGCCGAGCAAGCCGCTGGACTGAGCGCGGGCCGGAATCGCGGAAAATCGGAGCCCCGGGGATTGTCCCCCGGGGCTTCGTCGTCTAGATTTCGCTGGTGATCCCGCCCCGGCCGCAACCGGGTCCCCGAAACCGCGAGGTGCAGCCGCCATGGCCCAGACCGTCATCGAGAAGATCGTCCAGTCCCACGCCGTCGGCCTCAAGCCGGGCAGCGAGGTCCGCGCCGGCGACTACGTGACCCTGCAGCCGGACCACGTGATGACCCACGACAACACCTCGGCCGTGATGGGCAAGTTCAAGGGGCTGGGCGTCAGGAAGATCAGGAACCCCGGGCAGCCGGTCTTCACCCTCGATCACAACATCCAGGACCTGGGCGAATCCAACCAGGCCAAGTACCGGGCCATCGCCGAGTTCGCCGCGGCCAACGGCGTGATTGCCTTCGGTGCCGGCCGCGGCATCGGGCACCAGATCATGGTCGAGGAGGGCTTCGTCAAGCCCGGCGGCTTCTGCGTGGCCAGCGACAGCCACAGCAACACCTACGGCGCCGTCGCGGCCCTGGGCACGCCGGTGGTGCGCACCGACGCGGCCGCGCTCTGGGCCACCGGCACCGTGTGGTGGCAGGTGCCGCGCACTGTGAAGGTGGTGCTCGAGGGCGCCCTGCGGCCGGGCGTGACCGGCAAGGACGTGATCATCACCCTGTGCGGCCTCTACAACCGGGGCGAGGTGCTCAACGCGGTGATCGAGTTCACCGGCCCGGGCGTGGCCTCGCTCTCGATGGAGGAGCGCCTGACGGTGGCCAACATGACCACCGAGTGGGGCGCGCTGGCGGGGTGGTTCCCCTGTGACGGGATCTGCCTGGCCTTCATGCAGGAGCGGCAGCAGTGGCTGGCCGGCCGCGGCGGCAAGGGCCGCATCACCGACGCCGAGCTGAAGGCCTGGCGCGCCAATCCCCCGCGCAGCGACGCCGAGGCCTTCTACGCCGCCGAGATCGGTCTGGACCTGGGGCAGGTCACGCCCCACATCAGCGGCCCCCACTCGGTGCAGGTGATGACCTCGCTGGCCGAGATGCAGAAGCAGCAGAAGAAGATCCACAAGGCCTACCTGCTGAGCTGCACCAACGCGCGGCTGAACGACATCGAGCAGGCGGCGGCCGTGGTGGCCGGCAAGAAGGTGGCGGCCGGGGTGGAGTTCTACGTGGCCGCGGCCAGCGGGCCCATCCAGGAGGATGCCGAAAAGAGCGGCGCCTGGCAGGCGCTGCTGGACGCGGGCGCCATCGCCCTGCCCCCCGGTTGCGGACCCTGCATCGGCCTGGGCATCGGGCTGTTGCAGGCCGGCGAGGTGGGCATCTCGGCGACCAACCGCAACTTCCGCGGCCGCATGGGCGACCGCGAGGCCGAGGCCTACCTGGCCAGCCCCGCGGTGGTCGCCGCCAGCGCCCTGGCGGGCTACATCGCCGGGACCGAGGGCATGGCCCTGGACGGCGGCGCGCCCCAGCGGCGGTTCACGGAATTCAAGGACCCGGCGCGGGACGCCGGCCCGGTGGAGATCCTCGACGGCTTCCCCGCCGGTCATGAGGGCCGGGTGCTGTTCCTGCCCAAGGACAACCTCAACACCGACGGCATCTACTCCAAGGACTACACCTACCGCGACGACGTCACGCCGGCGGAGATGGCCCGCGTGGTGATGGAGAACTACGACCCCGCCTTCGCGCCGCTGGTGCGGGCGGGCGACGTGGTGGTCGCCGGCTACAACTTCGGCACCGGCAGCAGCCGCGAGCAGGCGGCCACGGCGCTGCAGGCCGCGGGCATCCGCTGCGTGATCGCCGCCAGCTACAGCGACACCTACCTGCGCAACGCCATCAACAACGGGTTCCTGTGCGTGCAGAGCGCGGAGTTGAGCGACGCCCTGCGGCAGCGGTTCGCCGCGGAGGAGAATGCCGGTGCGCGCACGATCAATGCCGGGTCGATCAGCCTGGACTTCCAGCGCTCGACCGCGGTCTGGCAGGACCGGACCTACCGCTTCCTGCCCCTGGGCACACCGGTGCAGCAGCTGGTCATCGCCGGCGGGGTCGAGAACATGGTGCGGGCACAGCTGAACTAGCCGCCCTGGGCGGCCTTCATCAGCTGCAGCTGGATCTTCAGGCCGTGGTTGCCCGGGTCCAGTTCGAGCGCCCGCTCGAGCGCGGCCCAGCCGGCTTCGTCGGCACCGTCGTCCAGGCACATGAAGCCCACCATCGCCCACAGGCCGGGGTCGTTCCAGGGGTCCGCGCCGCTGGCGAGGTAGTCGTCGGCGAGCCGCCGGGCCAGGGTGGTGTCGCCCAGGGAGCGGTCGGCTTCAAGGGTCAGCACCACGTCGGCGGCACCCTGGTGATCGGCCACCAGCGCGCGGCCGCCGGCGGTATCGCCCGTGCGGATCAGGAAGCGGGCCAGGGCCTGGCGATTGGCATCGGTCGGATCGGCGGCGTAGGCCGCGCGCAGGGCTTCGCGCCTGGCGTCGGCGTCCTGGACCGAGGCCCAGCGACTGCGCGTGCTGCCGCTCTGGCCGAAGAAGGCCGCCAGTTCCGAGGGGCTGCGGCCCACCCGCACCTCGGCCAGCTGGTCCAGCACCGCCTGGTAGCCGGGACCATCGCCCTGGGCGTCGATCAGGCGCAGGGCCTCCTCCACCTCCACCACCGCCCCCGCCAGATCACCCAGCCGATGGTAGACCGCTCCCTTGAGCAGGGCCGCCTGGGCCGGGTACTCGCTCCGGGCCAGGCAGATGTCCAGCTCTTCCAGGGCGACGACCGCGCGGTCCTGGCGCTCGCCGTCGTCGCTGGCCTGGTCCACCAGGTCGGCCAGGCCCGCGGCGTAGGCCAGCCGGCTGCCGGTCACGTAGAAGGTGTCGAAACCCAGGTAGATGGTCAGCTCGCCCGGACGGCCGGTCAGCCGCCCCACGTCGTGGTTGTAGCGCTTGTAGGGGAAGTAGGGCGCGAACGGCCTGCACACCCGGGCCTGGTCCCAGGCCGTGGCCGCCAGCTTGGTGCGGCCGGTCAGTTCGTAGATCATGCCGGCATCGTTCCAGAAGCGGTGGGCCTGGGGATAGATGTCGTCGAAGCGGTAGGTGCCGAAGGCCTTGGCGGCCATGTCCAGCTGGCCCGCCTGGATCCAGGACAGGGCCTTGATCCAGCGCTCGGCGTAGTCCGAAGGCACGGCCGTCCACACCGCGACGTTGTTGAGCTCGGGCGCGGAGCCGCTGGTGCGGTAGTCCTCGGGGAAGCGGCGGATCGCGGTCTGGCGCAGCGTGCCGGCGTAGTGGAAGGCCGACTCCTGGTCACCGAGCCGCGCCGCCAGCAGGCCCTGCAGCAGTGTCACCTGGAAGATGTCCGCCTCCAGGGCGGCGGCGGCGGCCACGAGCCTGGCGGCCCGGTCCATCGAGCCCTGCTCCAACGCCAGCCAGGCACCGTCCAGGGCCACGCCCCGGCGCAGGTCCAGCAGCGCGTCGGCGGGCACCTGGCTCAGGGCCGCCTCGGCGCCGGCCAGGGCCCCGGCGACGCGATCGCGGTCGCCCACCGCGGCGGCGAACCACGAGTACAGGTGCCAGGCGTAGGGATTGGCCGGATCCAGCCCCACCGCCGTGCGCAGCTTCTGCAGGCAGTCGCCCACGACGGTGACGTCGGCCACCTGCGTGCCCCAGCCACTGACCTCGTTCTGCCTGGTGCGCTGCGCCAGGGTCTCGATCCGCTGGCGGAAACGGATCACGAAGTCCAGCTGCTGGCCGGCCAGCCGCGTGCGCTCGGCCTGCTGGTCCGCCGGCAGGGCCAGCCAGGCTTCCAGGCCGATGCCGTCCAGGTCGCCCCCGTACTGCCGGGTGCGCTCGTAGGCGGCCTGCTGGTTGACCTTGTCCTGGGAGCGATCGATGAAGACCGCGTCGTCGCGCAGGCGGTAGAACATCGCGTCGAGGGATGTCCAGCTCGCGACGTCGCCGACGGCGGGCCAGGCGACGGGCTCCTGCCAGGCCAGCGCCAGGACCGGGACCACAAGAACCAGGATGGCGGGCACAAGGGCGGCCCGGACGCGGTGCGGCATATTGCCCCTCCCAAACGCGTTCGGATGTGGGGATCGGGATCGATACGGCCGCACGCCTCAGCGCCGGCCTTGACCTGAAGATACCGAAAATCCAGAATGCCAGGCAACCCAAACCGGCGACGGGAGCTGCCGACCATGCCTATTTATCTGCAGGCCGCCCTGCCGACCGCTCTCTGGTGCGTGCTGCACAGCGCCTTCGTCAGCCACCGCTGGCGGCGCTTCGTGGCCGGCAGCCTGCCCTCGTACCGCCCCTGGCAGCGGTTGGCCTACGTGGCCGCCAGCACCGCCAGCTTCGGGCTGCTGGTGCTGTGGCTGCGCACCCTGCCGGAGGTGGCGGTCTGGGAGTGGACCGGCTTCTGGCGCTGGGTGCGTTGGCTGGGCCTGCTGGAGGCGGGCGTGCTGTTCGCGCTGGGGGCGCGGGCCTACGACGGCCGGGGCTTCCTGGGGCTGCGGCAGGCCGCCGATCACCTGGCGGGCCGCGAGCCCCGCGATCCGGCCTTCCGCAGCGACGGCATCCTGGCCGTGATCCGCCATCCCTGGTACGCGGGCACGCTGCTGCTGCTGGCCTTCGGTCTGCCGGTCACGGACGTGAATCTGGCCTGGCGGCTGGTGCTGGCCGGGTACGTGCTGGTGGGCACGGAACTGGAGGAGAGGAAGCTGCTGACGGACCTGGGGCCGGTGTATGCGGAGTATCGGCAGCGGGTGGGGCGGTTCCTGCCGCGGACCGGCCGCCCCCGGCACTGACCCGCTTGCCCCGGCCGCGCCCGATAGGGTATATTGGCCCGTCCGCCCGCCACCCCACGATCGGAGACCGATGCTCACCCAGAACCTGGTCGAGACCATCGCCGCCAGCCTGCGCAACCACTGGGATGTGGACTGCTTCAGCGACCTGGACGGCGACACCCTCACCTACGGCGACCTGGCCAACCGCATCCTCAAGCTGCACTGGATGTTCGCCGCCTGCGGGCTGGAGCGGGGCGACCGCGTGGCCCTGGTGGGCCGCAATTCCGCCCATTGGGCCACCACCTACCTGGCCGCCGTCAGCTACGGCGCGGTGATCGTGCCCATCCTGCCGGACTTCACGGCGGCGGAGATCGAGCACATCGTGCGCCACAGCGGGGCCTCGCTGCTGTTCGTCTCGGACGCCTGCTGGGACGGCCTCAGCGAAGACAAGATGCCCACCCTGGAGGCCATCTTCCGGGTGGCCGATTTCGAGCCCTACTGGTGCCGCCGCGAGAAGCTGCGCGAGCAGCTGACCCACGCCGACACCGGCTGCGTCGAGCGCTTCGGCAGCCGCCTGACCCGACGCGGCCTGGTCTTCGAGCCGGTGGACAACGCCGAGCTGGCGGCCATCGTCTACACCTCCGGCACCACCGGCTTCAGCAAGGGCGTGATGCTGGACCACCGCTCGCTGATGGTGAACGTGCGCTACTTCGTCGACTGCGTGGACCTGGCGCCGGGCGACACCATCGTCTCGTTCCTGCCCCTGGCCCACGCCTTCGGCTGCGCCTTCGACTTCCTGTCGCCGTTCGTCGCGGGCTGCCACGTGACCTTCATCGAGAAGATCCCCACGCCCAAGGTGCTGCTGGCGGCCTTCGCCAGGCACAAGCCGGCCGTGGTGATGTCGGTGCCCCTGATCGTCGAGAAGATCTACCGCAACAAGGTCAAGCCCCAGCTCGATTCGCCCAAGGTGCAGTTCATGCTGAAGGTGCCGGGGCTGCGCAGCGTGGTGCAGCGCAAGTTCCGGGACGGCCTGTACGAGGCCTTCGGCGGCCGCTACAAGGAACTGGTGATCGGCGGCGCGGCCCTGAACAGGGAGATCGAGGACTTCTTCCGCCAGATCGGCTTCAACCTGACCTGCGGCTACGGCATGACCGAGTGCGGGCCGCTGATCAGCTACACGGTGTCCAGGGAGAAGCCGCCGGTGGGCAGCGTGGGGCGCGTGATCCCCTACCTGGAGTGCCGCATTGCCGAGCCCGACCCCGAGACCGGCATCGGCGAGGTGCTGGTGCGCGGGGAAAACCGTATGTTGGGTTATTACAACGACGAGGAGGCCACCACCGGCTGCATCGACCAGGACGGCTGGCTGCACACCGGCGACCTGGGCCGCCTCGACGACGCGGGCTTCCTCTACCTGACGGGGCGCTCGAAGAACATGATCCTGACCGCCTCGGGGCAGAACATCTACCCCGAGGAGATCGAATCCCAGCTCAACAACATGCCCTGCGTGTGCGAGTCGCTGGTGATCGAGGCCAAGGGGCAGCTGGTGGCGCTGGTCTATCCCGACCTGGAGTCGGTGGACCGGGCCTGCCTGCGCGGCCAGCAGGTCGAGACCCTGATGGAGGACAACCGCAAGGTCCTCAACCAGCGCCTGCCTGGCTACAGCCAGATCGCCCGGCTCAAGGTGCTGTACGACGAATTCGAAAAGACGCCGACCAAGAAGATCAAGCGGAGACTCTACAGCGCGGCGGTCTAGCCCCAAGGATCCAGGAGGAACCCCGAATGAAGACGACCCGCAAGCCCGAAGGCAAGATCATGGTCCTGGAGCTGTCCGGCAAACTCATGGGCGGCCCCGACCACGACAAGTTCAAGACCGAGATCAAGTCCCTGATCGACGAAGGCTACAAGGACGTGATCCTGGACCTGGGCGGGGTGCCCTGGGTCAACTCCACCGGCTTGGGCATCCTGATCTCGGGCTACCACTCCCTGCGTGCCGCCGACGGCAGCATGAAGATCTGCGAGGTGAAGGAGCGGGTGCTCAGCATCTTCTACATCTCCCAGCTGCAGAACGTGTTCACGGTGTTCCCGACGCGCAAGGAGGCGCTGGCCAGCTACGAGTAGCCGGCCCGCGCCCCCCGCAGCAGCTCAGCCCCCGGTCCGGCAGTAGCAGGACGCGGCGGCCTTGATGTCCGCCCGGGCGAACGCCGTCCGGGCGGCCTTGCCGGTCTCGTCGGCCTCGGCCGGCCGCTCGCCGCGCCGCAGACACTCCTCCAGGCCCAACAGGGCCCAGCCGTTGCCCGGGTGCCGGACCAGGTCGGCCCGGTAGACGGTTTCGGCCTCGGCCACCCGGCCCTGCTCCAGCAGGAGCGCGCCCAGGGCGTGGCGCACCGGCTGCATCCAGCCCCAGGGCTCGTCGTAGCGCAGCTCGTCGTCCAGGACCACCGCCTCGCGCAGCAGCGTGAAGGCCTGGTCGTGGTTGCCCCGCCGGTATTCCAGTTCCCCCTCGGCCAGCAGCAGTCCGACCGCCAGCACCGTGGCCGCGGTGTTGTTGCCCAGGGTGCGGCTCTCGGGCACGGCCGCGGCCGCATCCTGCAGGCGGCCGAACTCGGCAGTCCCCTCCTCCACCCGCCCCAGCGCGGACAGGGCCATGGTGCGGCCGTAGTGCCAGGTCGCCCGGCTCATCTGCAGATCGGCCGGCGGCACGGGCTCGGCCAGGACCTCCTCCCACAGGCCGAAGCGCACCATCACGTGGATGGGCACCTCGACGAACGCGTCCAGGAAGTCGGGGTAGGCGCGCACCAGCTGCAGGGGCAGGCTGGCGACCATGTCCCGCGCGGCCGTCATGGCGACTTCGCGCCGGCCGTCGAACATGGCGGCGTAGGCCAGGAAATGGTAGTTGTGGGCCCGGTACAGGGCGAAGAAACCCTGCCCGCCGCCCTGGGCGAGCAGGGCCTTGTCCGCCTCGACGGCACGCTGGTTGGCCGCCACGGCCGCGGCGTAGTCCCCCAACCGGATGTCGATGTGCGCGGGCATGTGCACCAGGTGGCTGGCGTCGGGCGTCATGTCGCGCAGGCGGTCAGCCGAGGTCCTGGCCCGCTCGGGCTGCGGCGAGGCCTCCATGGTGTGGATGTAGAAATGGTTGGCCGCCGGATGGTCGGGGGTGCGGGCCATCACGTCCTCCAGCACGGCAATGATCTCGTCCGTGCCCGGCTGCATCACACCGTCGGGGGTCCACAGATCCCACGGCCTAAGGTCCATCAGGGACTCGGCAAAGAGCGCCCCCACGTCGGCGTCGTCGGGATAGTCGGCGTGCACCTTGCGCATGGCGTCGGCGTAGGCCCGATCCAGGTCGGTGCGGTCCTCGGGCGCGGGCCAGATGTAGCGCACCGCCAGGGCCGCGATCAGGGCGCGCTCGACCGGCGAAGCCGACGCCCGGGCCAGCTCCTGCGCCCGGGTCACGGCGGCGTAGGCGGCGCGGCTGGCCTCTTCGTCCATCACGGGGTTGTTGATGTGCATGCCGTGCACGTAGGCTACGCCCCACTGGGCCATGGCGCAGGCGGGGTCGGCCTCGGCGGCGGCGCGGAAATTCCGCAGCGCCTCCTCGTGGTTGAAGGCGTAGCAGAGCACGAGACCCTGGTCGAAGTAGCGTTGGGCCTCGGGCGATCCGGTGGTCACGGTCCTGTTCCAGGTGCCGAGCTTGGCGTCCAGCGCCGGGGCATCGTCCTGCGCGGCGGCCGGCACAGCCGCCACCAGGACCAGGGCCAGGCAAGTGCGGATGGCGATTCGACTCATGACAGCTTCCTTTCCTGGGAAATCCGCCGGGAAGCGGCCTGGCGCCGCCCCCGGCGGGGACGGCGCCATCCTAACATAATCGGATAACAGATGTCTTGTTTTTAGGAGGCGGCCTGGCGGGGCAGGCGCACGAAGAAATCGGTGCCCTGGCGATCGGTGGTGGTGAAGCCCACCTCGCCGCCCAGCAGCTGCTCGCCGAAGAGGCGGGCCGACCAGGCGCCCAGGCCATGCCCGGCGCCGTGCTTGGTGCTGAAGTTCTTCTGGAAGATGCGCGGCTGGATCTCCCGCGGAATGGCCGACCCGTTGCGCACGTGGAAGGTCAGGCTGCCGCCGCCGCACTCCACCTCGGCCTCGACCCGGCCGCCCGGCTCGGTGGCCTCCAGGGCGTTGACCACCAGGTTCGTCAGCACCCGCACCAGCAGCCACAGGTCCGTCTGCAGCAGCTCGTCCGGATCGGGCGAGCGCACGGACAGGGTGCGGCCCCGCGCCGCCGGATGGTGCAGGAACGCCCGGCGCACCTCGTCCATGACCGCGGCCGCCGGGATCTCCCGGCGCGCCGGCCGCAGGCTCTCCGGATCATCCTCGCCCATGGCCCGCTGCACCTGCACCTCGCGGTGGAGCCGGCGCACCAGCCGCCCGATGTGGGCGTTCAGGTGGCGCCGCTCGCGCTCGTCGTCCTCGTCCTGCACCAGCTCCGTCGCCACCGTCAGGCCCTGCAGCACGTTGTTCAGGTCGTGGTAGAAGACCTGCTCCAGCGAGGCGCGGCGCTGCTCCTCGCTCGCGTCCTGCAGGAACAGCAGCAGGATGCGCTCGCCGCCCAGGTCGATGGGGCAGGCGCGCACCCGCAGCACCAGGTCCTGGAGGTGGGCATTGCGCCGCGTCTCCGCCACGCAGATCCGCTCGCAGGCGCGCCCCTCGGCCAGCGCGGTGACCATGGCGATCACGGCCCCGCAGGTGGTGCAGTGGGGCGTGGTGCCGCAGCCGTTGGGCGGCTCCTGGGCGTGGACGCAGCCGATGGCCTCGCCCGGGCGCAGCCCCAGCAGTTCGCCCGCCTCGCCGTAGCCCAGGGTCTCGAGGAAGGTCTGGTTCACGGCCAGGATCTGGCGGTTCTCGTCGAGGACGGCCAGCAGGCCGCCGACGGCCTCGAGCAGGGTGTCGGCAATGGGATTGTTGGTCAGGAGGCGGATGCGGCGCGCCAACTCGGCGGACGCAGTGCGTCGCGCCGGGGCGAAGTGGGTCTCGATCTGCGGAGCGTTCATGACCTGCCCTCCCCGGGGACCGTCCCGATACGACCGCCTTTGCTGATAGGATAGCATCAATTGGCGGGCCGGGCGACCTCCAAATGCAGGTGGGATCCCCGGGCCTAGACCGCCAGTCCGCGCCACCGCCGGTAGCGCCCGATCAGGGCGTTGGTCGAGCTGTCGTGGGCGAGCTCGGCCTGCGCGTCGCCGGCCAGCTCCGGCACGATGGCCTTGGCCAGCACCTTGCCCAGCTCCACACCCCACTGGTCGAAGGAATCGATGTTCCACACCACGCCCTGGGTGAAGACGCTGTGCTCGTACAGGGCCACCAGCGCGCCCAGCACCTGCGGCGTCAGCCGCTCGGCCAGCAGCACGTTGCTGGGCCGGTTGCCGCCGAAGGTGCGGTGCGGCACCAGCGGTGCCGGCGCGCCGTCGGCCGCGACCTCGGCCGCGGTGCGCCCGAAGGCCAGGGCCTCGGCCTGGGCGAAGACGTTGGACATCAGGATGTCGTGGTGATCCCCCCGGGGATTCAGCGAATGGGCGAAGCCGATGAAGTCGCAGGGCACCAGCCGCGTGCCCTGGTGGATGAGCTGGTAGAACGAGTGCTGCCCGTTGGTGCCCGGCTCGCCCCAGATCACCGGCCCGGTCTGGTAGTCGGTGATGGCGGCGCCGTCGAGGGTCACCTGCTTGCCGTTGCTCTCCATCGACAGCTGCTGCAGGTAGGCGGGGAAGCGCCGCAGGTACTGGTCGTAGGGCAGGACGGCGGCAGTCTGCGCCCCGAAGAACCCGTTGTACCAGATGGAGAGCATGGCCATCAGGACCGGCAGGTTGCGCTCCAGGGGCGCCGTGCGGAAGTGCTCGTCCATGGCGTGGAAGCCCGCCAGCATGGCCCGGAAGTTGTCCGGCCCCACGGCGATCATCGTCGACAGGCCGATGGCCGAGTCCAGGGAGTAGCGGCCGCCCACCCAGTCCCAGAACCCGAACATGTTGGCGGTGTCGATGCCGAAGGCGGTGACGGCCCCGGCGTTGGTCGAGACCGCGACGAAATGGCGGGCGATGGCCGCCTTGTCCCCCAGCGCGGCCAGGATCCAGGCCCGGGCCGAGTGGGCGTTGGTCATGGTCTCGAGCGTGGTGAAGGTCTTCGAGGAGACGATGAAAAGGGTCTCGGCCGGCTCGAGATCGCAGGTGGCCTCGGCGAAGTCGGTGCCGTCCACGTTGGAGACGAAGCGGAAGACCAGGTCGCGCGCCGCGTAGTGGCGCAGCGCCTCGTAGGCCATCACCGGACCCAGGTCCGAGCCGCCGATGCCGATGTTGACCACGTTGCGCAGCGGCCGGCCGGTGTGCCCCAGCCAGCGGCCGCCGCGCACCTGGTCGGCAAAGGCGGCCAGGCGGTCGAGCACGGCGTGGACCTCGGGCACCACGTCGACGCCGTCGACCAGGACCTGCCGGCCGCGCGGCGTGCGCAGGGCCGTGTGCAGCACCGCGCGGTTCTCGGTCAGGTTGATGCGCTCTCCGGCGAACATGGCCGCACGCCGCTGCTCCAGGCCGCTGGCCCGCGCCAGGTCCAGCAGCAGCGGCAGCGTGCGCTCGGTGATGCGGTTCTTGGCGTAGTCCAGGAACAGCCCCGCGGCCTCGGCGGTGCAGCGCTCGCCCCGCCCCGGGTCGTCGGCGAACAGGGTCCGCAGGTGCAGGTCCTTGATCTCCGCGTGGTGGGCGACCAGCGCCCGCCACTGGGGCTTCTGCGTGATCGATGCGTATGCGGTCATGGGATCCACTTCCTGGTCTGCCTGCCTGTCCCTCAGAGCTGGGCCCTGGCCGCGGCAACCACCTTGGCCACCGTGAAGCCGAAGTGCTCCTCCACGTCCCTGGCCGGGGCCGAGGCGCCGAAGCTGCGCAGCCCCAGCACGGCGCCGCTGTTGCCCGCGTACCGCTCCCAGCCCAGGGTCGCGCCCTCCTCGACGGCCACGCGGGCCGTCACCACCGGCGGCAGCACGCTGTCGCGGTAGGCCTGGTCCTGGGCCTCGAACACGTCCCACGAGGGCATGCTCACCACCCGCGCCTTGACGCCGGCGGCAAGCAGTTCCTGGTACGCGCACACGCAGAGGCCGACCTCGCTGCCGGTACCGATCAGGATGACCTCGGGCCGGCCGCCCGGCGCGTCGGCCAGGACGTAGGCGCCCCGGGCCAAGCCCGCCGCCGGCGCGAACTGCGTGCGGTCCAGGGTGGGCAAGGCCTGGCGCGACAGCACCAGGCAGGCGGGCCGGTCCGCATGTTCCAGCACGAAGCGGTAGGCCTCGACCACCTCGTTGGCGTCGGCGGGGCGGAAGACCCGCATCCCCGGCATGGCCCGGAACGAGGCCAGGTGCTCCACAGGCTGGTGGGTGGGGCCGTCCTCGCCCACGCTGACCGAGTCGTGGGTCCAGACGTAGATGACCGGCAGGTCCATCAGCGCGGCCAGGCGCATGGACGGCCGGCAGTAGTCGGTGAAGACGAAGAAGCCCGCCACGAAGGGCCGCATCCCGGCCAGCGCCATCCCGTTGGCGGCCGCGGCCATGGCGTGCTCGCGCACCCCGAAGTGGAAGTTGCGACCGCCGTGGCTGCCGGCCTGGAAGACGCCCGTCCCCTCGCCCTTCAGCATCGTCTTGGTGGAGGGAGCCAGGTCGGCCGAGCCGCCGATCAGCCAGGGCAGGTTGGGCGCCAGGGCGTTGAGCACCAGTCCCGAAGCCTCGCGCGCCGCCTTGCCCTTGGGATCGGCGGGGAACACGGGCAGGTCCTGGTCCCAGCCGTCGGGCAGGCCGCCCTTCCCGATGGTGTCGAGCTCCGCGGCCAACGCCGGGTGCTCCCGCCGGTAGGCCTCCAGCAGGGTGAGCCATTGCCCGCGCGCCGCCGCGCCGCGGGTGCCGACCCCGGCCCGGAAGTGCTCGCGCACGCCCTCGGGCACCAGGAACTTCGCGTCCGGATCCCAGCCGTAGAACTGCTTGGTCAGCCGGGCTTCCTCGGCGCCCAGGGGCTCGCCGTGGGCCGAGGCCTTGTCCTGCTTGTGGGGCGCCCCGTAGCCGATGTGGCTGTCGACGATGATCAGGGTGGGTCGGTCGGCGGTCGCCTTGGCCGCCTTCAGCGCGGCGCGGATCTGCGCCCGGTCGTTGGCGTCGGCCACATGGACCACGTGCCAGCGATAGGCCGCGAAGCGTGCGGCCACGTCCTCGCTGAAGGCCAGGTCGGTGTGGCCCTCGATGGTGATGCGGTTGCGGTCGTAGATCCAGCACAGGTTCGACAGCTCGAGGTGACCGGCCAGCGAGGCCGCCTCGCTGCTGAGCCCCTCCATCAGGCAGCCGTCCCCGGCCAGGGCGTAGACGTGGTAGTCGAACAGCGCGAAGCCAGGGCGGTTGTAGCGCGCCGCCAGGTGGCGCCCGGCGATGGCCATGCCCACGCTGTTGGCCACGCCCTGGCCCAACGGTCCGGTGGTGGCCTCGACGCCGGAGGTCCAGCCGTGCTCCGGGTGCCCCGGGCAGCGGCTGTGCAGCTGGCGGAAGTTCTTGAGATCATCCAGGCTGAGCGCGGGCCCGCCCAGGCGGTCGCCGTAGGACGGCGCGGTGGCCTTGATGCCGGCCAGGTGGATCAGCGCGTACAGCAGCATCGAGCCGTGCCCGGCCGAGAGCACGAAACGATCGCGGTTCAGCCAGTCCGGGTCGGCGGGATCGCAGCGCAGGAACTCCTGCCACAGGGTGTAGGCCAGGGGCGCGGCGTCCAGCGGCGTGCCCGGGTGGCCCGAGTTGGCCTGCTCGATGGCGTCGATGGCCAGGGTGCGCATGGTCGTGATGGCAAGCTGGTCGAGATCCTGGGCTGCGCCCATGGGCTTCCTCCGGATGGCTGGGATGGCGACGCGAACGGCAGGCGGATACGTCGTCAGAACTTGTCGGGCTCGCCGCCCGGCCGCCGCACCATGGCGTCGCACACGATGTAGCCGAACTGCTCGTACAGGCCGTGGGCGTCCTTGGTGCGCAGCAGCTGCTGGGGCGCGGCCGCCACGTCGGGGTGCGAATCCAGGCACTCCATCATCCACTTGCCCAGGCCGATGCTGCGGTGGTCCGGATGCACGATCACGTCGCAGATCCAGGCGAAGGTGCACTTGTCGGTGACCACGCGGGCGAAGCCCACCTGCCGCTCGCGGTGGAACAGGCCGAAGCAGAGGGAATTCTCGATGGAGGTCTCGACGATGTCCTTGGGCCGGCCCGACGCCCAGTAGGTCTGCTGCAGGGCGGGCACGATGTAGTACAGATCCAGCTCGGACTTCTGGTCGCTGAGCCGGTACGCTCCCCTGGTCCATTCCATGTGCGGCCCTCCTGGCCCCGGAGCCTAGAACTCTGCGGACTTGGGCGCCCGCGGGAAGGGAATCACGTCGCGGATGTTGGCGATGCCGGTCACGTAGTTGACCGCCCGCTCGAAGCCCAGCCCGAAGCCCGCGTGGGGCACGGTGCCGTACTTCCGCAGGTCACGGTACCACCAGTAGCTCTGCTTGGGCAGGCCCATCTCGTCGATGCGCGCGTCCAGCACGTCCAGGCGCTCCTCGCGCTGGCTGCCGCCGATGATCTCGCCGATGCCCGGGGCCAGCACGTCCATGGCCGCCACGGTTTTGCCGTCGTCGTTCAGGCGCATGTAGAAGGCCTTGATGTCCTTGGGGTAGTTCATGACCACCACCGGCCGCTTGCACAGCTCCTCGCAGAGATAGCGCTCGTGCTCCGACTGCAGGTCCATGCCCCAGGCCACGGGAAACTCGAACTTCTTCGGGGCCGCCTGCAGGGCCTTGACCGCGTCGGTGTAGTCCATGCGCTCGAAGCTGCTGGCGACGAAGGACTCCAGGCGGCTGACCGCGTCCGGCTGCACGTGCTGGGCGAAGAAGGCCATGTCGTCGCCGCGCTCGTCGAGCACGGCCTTGAAGATGTACCTGAGGAAGTCCTCGGCCAGGTCCGCGTCGTCGTTCAGGTCGGCGAACGCGATCTCCGGCTCGATCATCCAGAACTCGGACAGGTGCCGGCTGGTGTTGCTGTTCTCGGCCCGGAAGGTGGGGCCGAAGGTGTAGACCCGCGACAGGGCGCAGCAGTAGGTCTCCACGTTGAGCTGGCCCGAGACGGTCAGGAACGACTCCTTGCCGAAGAAGTCCTGGCTGTAGTCGATCCTGCCCTCGCCGGTGCGCGGCAGGTTGGCCAGGTCCAGGGTCGAGACCCGGAACATCTCGCCTGCGCCCTCGCAGTCGCTGGCGGTGACGATGGGCGTGTGGATCCAGTAGAACCCGCGCTCGTGGAAGAAGCGGTGGGTGGCCTGGGCCAGGCAGTTGCGCACCCGGGTGGCCGCGCCGATGACGTTGGTGCGCGGCCGCAGGTGGGCCACCTCGCGCAGGTACTCCATGCTGTGGCGCTTGGGCTGCATGGGGTAGGTCTCGGGGTCGTCGACCCAGCCGACCACCTCGACGGCCGTGGCCTGGATCTCCACCGCCTGGCCCTTGCCCATGCTCTCGGCCAGCAGGCCGGTGCAGACCACCGAGCAGCCGGCGGTCAGGCCGGTCACCTCGCTGTCGTAGTTGGCCAGGCTGCCGGGAGCCACCACCTGGATGGGGTCGAAGCAGGTGCCGTCGTGCACGTGCAGGAAGCTGAGGCCCGCCT
Organism: Candidatus Krumholzibacteriia bacterium; assembly: GCA_963848505.1. GTDB lineage: Bacteria > Krumholzibacteriota > Krumholzibacteriia > LZORAL124-64-63 > LZORAL124-64-63 > JACZKN01. The sequence continues at coordinate 152,493 of CAWKEB010000002.1, forward strand.
TGGAGTCGCGGCGGGTGCGCACCCAGCCTTTGACAGTCACTGCGGTGCCGACAGGCACCTTGCCGGCCAGCAGGTGGGAGATCAGGTGGTGGGCCATGGGTCGGATCCTTCGCGGAACAGGGTTGCCGATGATGCGAAGCGGGTAAGATAGCACGGGCGGCGGGGGGCCTCAACCGCGGCCCCCCGCCCCGGGCTAGATCTCCTGCCGCTTCCAGCCGCCCCGCCGGAAGACCAGCACCGCCACCAGGGCCATCAGCACCTCGGCGATGGTGATCGAGGCGTAGACCCCGGGCGCCCCGAAGTCGGTGCGGTGGGCCAGGGTCCAGGCCAGCGGGATCTGGAAGCACCAGTAGCAGAAGAAGTTGATCACCGTCGGGGTCATGGTGTTGCCCGCGCCGTTGAAGGCGTTGGTCATCACCATGCCGAAGGCGTAGAAGCCGTAGCCGTAGGCCACCAGGCGCAGGCAGGAGGCCCCCAGGTCCAGCACCTCGGGCTCGGCGGTGAAGATCCCCACCAGGGCCCGCGGCCAGCTGATGAACACCACCGCCACCAGGGCCAGGAAGCCCGCGTTGTACCAGGCGGTGCGCCAGACCGAGGCCTCGGCCCGGTCTGGCCGGCCGGCACCCAGGTTCTGGCCCACCAGGGTGGCCGCGGCGTTGGCCAGGCCCCAGCTGGGCATCAGCACGAACAGGATGATGCGGATGGCCACGGTGTACCCCGCCACCGCCGCGGCGCCGAAGGTGCTGACCAGGCGCACCAGCACCACCCAGCTGGCGGTGGCGATCAGGTACTGGCCGATGCCGCCCAGGGACACCCGCACCAGCTTCAGCATCACCTCCGGATGCAGCCGCAGGTGCGGCCGCCGGAGGCGCAGGGTCCCCTGCCCCCGGCCCAGCATCACGCATTGGTAGGCGACCCCGGCACCGCGGCCGATGGTGGTGGCCACCGCCGCGCCGGTCAGCCCCAGCTCGGGGAACGGCCCCCAGCCGAAGATCAGGCAGGGATCGAGGATCATGTTCAAACCGTTGGCCAGCCAGAGCACACGCATGGCCAGGGCCGCGTCGCCGGCGCCGCGGAAGACGGCGTTGAGCATGAAGATGGCCATGATGGTGCTGTTGCCCGCCAGCATCCAGCGGGTGTAGCCCTGGCCCGCGGCCACCAGCTCGGGCGAGCCGCCCATCAGGCGCAGCAGGTCGCCGGCGAAGAAGGCGCCGGGCAGGCCGATCAGCAGCGACACCAGCAGGCCCAGGCCCACCGCCTGCACCGCCGCCTCGGCGGCGCCCTCCTTGTTCTTCTCGCCGATGCGCCGGGCCACCATCGCCGTGGCCGACATGGACAGGCCCACGGCCACGGCGTAGACGACGGTGATCACGGCCTCGGTCAGGCCGACGGTGGCCACGGCGTCGGTGCCCAGCCGCGCCACGAACCACATGTCGGTGACGGCGAAGACCGACTCCATGAGCATCTCGAGCACCATGGGCACCGCCAGCAGCAGGACGGCGCGGCCGATGGTCTCGGTGGTGTAGTCGCGCTCGCCGCCGGCGAGGGCTTCCCTGAGCAGGGCCCAGGGGCCGCCGCGGCGGACGGGCAGGTTGGAATCCGGCATGTGAGCACTCCTGACGACGGCAACGGGGCCGCACGCGCGGGCCGGCGGCGCAATTCCAGCGGGTGCCACGGGCGGCACGCCGGGTGAATGGCGAAGCATGGGGGTCCGGCGGGGCCGGAGGCCTAGGCGGCGGCGCTCATCTTCATGGGCAGGTCCTCGGTTGGAGTGCTGGGGGCAATATACGGGACGGTCCACGGTACGTTGCAAGGGAATTTCGGCCCGGGTAGACTGAAACCCGGGTTGCGGTTCTTGCGTCATGTCGGGGCCTGCCGACACCGCTTGTCCCGGGCGCCGAAGAAGGGATGTTCATCAAGTGAGCGACCTGCGCCGGTACGAGCGGATCTATGTGGTGGTGGCGGCCATCCCGTCGGGCCGGGTGGCGACCTACGGACAGGTGGCCGAGCTGGCCGGGCTGCCGGGCCGCGCGCGGCTGGTGGGCCGTGCTTTGGGCGAATTGCCGGATCGGCATCCGGCCCCCTGGTACCGGGTCGTGGGCGCGGGCGGACGCATCAGCCCCCGCGGCGACGGCTCATCGGAAGAAGAACAGCAGCTGTTGCTGCAGGACGAAGGCGTCGAGTTCACGGCTGCCGGCCGCATCGACCTGGCGAGGTTCGGCTGGACTGGGTGATCCGCGGGCTTGCGGTGCGCCGCGGGTCATCTAGCATGGGAGGAGGCCCCCCCGGGGGGCCTCCTTTCAGTTTCAACCGGGGAGTGTTGTGTCATGAAGATCGCAGGAGCGCGCGCCCTGATCACCGGCGGCAGCGAGGGCATCGGCCGCGGCATCGCCGAGGCCCTGCTGGCCAAGGGCGCCCAGGTGGCCATCATGGCCCGCAACGAGGAGAAGGTCGCCGCGACGGCCGACCGGATCGGCGCGCTGGCCGTGGTCGGCGACGTGGCCAAGGAGAAGGACGCCGAACGCGCGGTGGCCGCCGTGGTCGAGAAGTTCGGCGGCCTGGACATCCTGGTCAACAACGCGGGGATCGGCTACTTCGCGCCGCTGGTGGAGCTGGACACGAAGCAGTTCGAGCGCGTGTTCGCCGTCAACGTGACCGGCGCCATGCTGATGGGTCGGGCAGCGGCGCGGATCTTCGTGGCCCAGGACCGCGGGGTGATCATCAACATCTCGTCCACCAGCGGGCTGGCCGGGGGCAAGGGTTCGTCGGCGTACTCGAGCAGCAAGTTCGCCCTGCGGGGGATGACCGAGTGCTGGCGGGCGGAGCTGCGGCCCCACAATGTGCGGGTGATGCTGGTGAACCCTTCGGAGGTGCAGACGCCGTTCTTCGCCAAGGTGGGGATGGAGCAGTCGCTTTCGGAGAAGAAGCTGCGGCCTGAGGAGATCGCGAGCGCGATCGTGGGGGCGCTGGAAATCGATGACCGGGGGTTCATTCCGGAGTTTTCGGTGTTTGCGACGAATCCGTTCTAGCTCGGCCCGACCCGCCGTGTTGTCATGCCGGGATCCTGACTGCGGGAGGACGTCGTGATGGCTCGCATCTGTGGAGCTTGGGGATTGCTGCTGCTGATCCCGGTGCTGGCCGCCAGCCCGGCCGTGGCCAGCAGCGGCGTCTACGAGAATGCTGCCGACGAGATCGTTTCGATACCCGAGGACAACCTGATCATTGTCGGGCGGGTCGTGCATATGGAGAACACGGCCGATTTCCTGGCGGGCGGGCCCCTGCCCAACATCACGTTCGCCGTTCTGCGGACTTTGCGCGGTGCGGCTGCCGACACGATCACCGGCTTGGGTTACAACACCTTCTTCCGCCCGGCCTCGGGGGAGTGGCTCACGAAAGCAGTCACCGGCGCCCCGTGGCTGCTTCCCGACGACGTGGCCTTCGTCGCCCTGCAGGAGTTCACGCGCGAGGTCGACGGCCAAAAGCGGACCTTGAACAGGATCCGCACGGTGTACTTCCTGGATGGAGAGGACCTCCGGGACGAGAGCCCGCTCTATCGCAATTCGACGCTCGCGGACGGCCGCGACCGGCCGCTGCCGGACACGGACGATCTCGAAGTGCTGCTGAGGGCTTTCAAGAGCCCGCCGAGTCGGCCGGCCGGGATCACGCTGGGGCAGGCCGGTGAACTGGTCGGGTGTCCGTTGCCGCGAATCCGCGACGCGTATGCTCCGGCCGCCACCGGTGAACCCCGGTTCGCCTTCTATGGCAACCTGCCCGAAGCGGTGCCCGAGCGCGATCCCGATCCTGCGCACCAGCATCCGCCGGCGCCCGTGCCGCAGGACGATGTGAAGGCCACCTGGCATGCCCAGCCCGGCGAGCCCCTGTTCCTGGTTCGCGACGGCAGGATCGTCGCGGCGGGCCAGGTCGGCGCGATCCACCGGGGCTGGTGGCCCCGGGCCGGCGGCGACCGCATCGCCTATTTCCAGACGGTGGGCTTGCCCGATTCCTTAGCGACGATCATCCCGGCGGAAGACAACTTCTTCCCACGGAGCAACGACGGCGGCTACGACCTCCAGGTCATCGGCCGCCAGCGCCTCGCGATCGTCGTGCCCGACACGGCGACGGTGCCGACGGACTTCGATCTGCACGCAGCCGTCTGCGGGCTTGAACCCGGCCGCGTCCTCGATCCCCGCGCATACCCGGAACTCTGCTCGCAGGACACGAGCGGCCGGATCGTGCCGCCGGCCACGGCAACGCTGGTCGATCATCTCGCCGGCGAAGGCGCATTCTCGGTCCTGGACGCCGCAAGCAGCAGCGGGCGCCGCGTGCGCATCCTCCGCTGCACACCGACCCCCGACAGCGCCGCGGGGGCGTTCAGCGTCCTCTACGCCGCGGACGGCCGGCGCGCCGGCGCGATCAAGGGCACCCTGGATGTGATCCTCGACCTCGACGGCTGGTTCTACCTGGTGGCCCGGGAAGCCCAGTGGGGTTCGGGGCTGTGGAGATACCGGGTCTATCGGTTGGATGACTTCGGCGAACCGCGATTGGTATATACGGACTCATCCTGGTCGACCTGACCTGGTATCGCCGAAAATTCTACGCGGTTTTCTTATTTATTCCCTTGCATATACCAATTTATTTCGCTATATTTTCGCCACACGATTCCTCCCGGGATTGGAGCCCGCCGTGCTCACCGCTTTCGCCCCCGGTCGCCCGGCCCGCGAGGCCGACCACGCCTTGAAATCCGCCTCGACCGCCGAGACGGCCGCCCGCCAATGCGCCGTGCTCTGGTTCGGCGAGATCCTTGCCCGCGGGTTGTTCCGCGAACTGGGCTACTCTTCGATGCCGCAGTACGCCCGGGTCGAGTTGGGCTTCTCCGAGACCCGCATCAGCGACTTCATGCGCCTGGCCCGCAAGCTCGACCAGCTGCCGGCGGTGAAGACGGCGCTGCCGGAGATCGGGTACACCAAGGCGCGGGAGATCGTGGCCGTGGCTTCGCCGCAGACCGAGGCCGCGTGGGTCGAGGCCGCGCGCAGCGGCACGCGCGAACAACTGACCGCGAAGATCAAGCGGGTGAAGGCGCAGGCGCGGCGGCCCGGCGCGGCACTGTTCGCACCGCCGGACGAACCCGCGCTGGCCGCCGAGGTGCCGGTGCGCATCTCCGTCGAATTCACCCCCGAACAGTTCGCGCGCTGGGAAGCATTGTGGGAACAGGTCCGCAAGCGCGGCACGACCGGCGACCGCGCCGAGATCCTGCTCGAAGCGCTGGCCGCCCTGGGCGAAACCTTCCCCCGGGGGAAGTCGGACGCACCAGTACAGATTCATGTCCACCAATGTGTTAGCTGCGGCGAGGTCGAAACCGGCGGCCGCAAACTCAGCCGCGCCGACGCCGAACGCCTCCAATGCGACGCCGCCATCAGCGAGCCCGGCCGCCGCAACACCACAACCATCGCACCCAAGACGCGCAGGGAGGTCCTCGCCCGCGACCGCCACCGTTGCCAGGCCCCCGGCTGCGGCCGCCAACGCTTCCTGGAAGTCCATCACAAGACCCCGCGCAACGCCGGCGGCACCAACGACGCCGCCAATCTCGTCACCCTATGTGCGTCGTGTCATCGTCTGTGGCATGAGCGGCGGACGGTCAGCGCTCCAGTTGCGGCTCCCGCACCACCAGCCAGCCGCGGCGGGGCCACGAGTCGGGGCGCATCACCGGGTAGCCGCGGGCGGTGAGCGCACCCGCGGCGGCGGTGAACCAGGCGCGCGGGCCCCACACCTCGCTGGGGCGGGTGTCGCGGCAGGCGGCTTTCCAGGCGTCGACGAAGGCGGCCACCGGGTCGCCGGGCACCACGCGGTGGATGAAGCTCTTGGGCAGGCGGGTCTGGAAGGCTTCGGGGTCGAGGCCGTCCTTGAAGTTCGTGCCCAGGACCAGGGCTTCAAGCACCGGCACATCGATGCCGCAGCGCAGCACGCTTGCGGTCCAGACGCGGCCAAACGGATCGCTGGTGCCGTCGATCACCAGGCCGTCGGGCAACACCTGCGCGGCCAGGCGCGCCAACGCAGGGGCCGATTCGGCCTCCTCGTACTGGCGCAGCACGTTGAACGCGCGCACCAGGCGCACAGGATGCACCGGCAGGTCGAAGCCGCCTTCGAGAAACCGCGTCAAGGCGTCGGCACAGGGCTGTGCCCGGGCCACGCGCTCGGGGTCGATCTCCACCCCCACCACCGGCAGGTCGGGCGACACCCGGCGCAGGCGCCCGGCCATCTGCAATGTGGTGACTGGTTCGGCCCCGTAGCCCAGGTCCACCACCGGCGCCCCGGCGAACAACCCGTCACGGCGCTTCAGCAGCACAGGATCATAGGTGGCGATGAACGCATCGACCCGCCGCAGACGGTTCGGGGCCGTCTTGCCGCGGGTGATGCGGCCGGGGGCCGCGTCCGGGCGGTCGCGGGAAGGGGTCTTCGGGACCATCGGGACCATCAGGACCTCGGGCTCAGCAGGCGGCGGCGCGGATCGATTCCAGGTTGTGGCGGGCGTCGTCGTTATCCGGCTCCCGGGCCAGCACGCCCTCCAGCAGGGCCACGGCTTCGGCGGCGCCGGCGGCCGCATCGGATTGCCACAACACCACGGCCAGGTTGCCGGCGGCGCGCGCATGGGACAGATCGTGGCGCAGCACGCCGCGGAAGGTCTGCGCGGCCTCGACGGGCCGGCCGGCCGCGAACAGGGCCTCGCCGCGGGCGACCGCGGCTTCGATCATCCAGGTGGCCGGGGGCGGACACGCGGCACCGTTGCCCGAGGGCAGCGGTTCGGTGTGCAGGACCGGCGTGAAGCCCCCAACCACCAGGCTCTCCAGGTCGAAGGAGCCCTGCTCCCGCGACCCGGCCGGGAGGTTCCACTTGCGGCGGAAGATCTCCCATTTCTCGTCCAGGGCTGCGGCGTAGTCCACCTGGCCGGCGCTGAAGCTGCGGCTGCCGAAATGGTGGACGAAGCTGTCGTTGGCGATCACCGAGCGCCAGCCGCCCAGGAACGCGCGCAACCCGTAATCCGTATCCTCGAAGTTGCCTTGGCCGAAACCCTCGTCCAGGCCCCCGAGGCAGGCTACCAGTTCCCGTCGCATCAAGATACAGAAGCCTACCAGCCAAAGCGATGCTGAGGAACGATTTTCCTCGGCCCGGGCCCGGCGCGCCGCGAAGGCGTCCAGACCCTCGAGCGAGTCCTGGTCGTAGGCCACCGCAGCCAGGCGCTGGCTGCCGGTGATGCGGTTGGTGACCGGGCCCACCAGGCCCACCCAAGGCTCGGCGAACCGGGCCAGCATGCGCTCCAGCCAGCCGGCCGTGACCACGGTGTCGCTGTTGAGCAGGCACACGTGCTCGCCCGCCGCGCGGGCAAGGCCCACGTTGTTGCCGCCGGCGAAGCCCAGGTTGCGGCCGTTCCTGACCACGGTCACCCGGTCGGGATGCGCGGCAGCCAGGGCGTCCAGGAAGGCGAGGGTGTCGGCACCAGAGCCGTTGTCCACGAACATCAGCTCATGGCGCGGATCGGTGTGGGCCAGCAGCGAAGCCGCGCACAGCTTCGTGTAGTCGAGTGCGTTCCAGGTCAGCACGATCACCGTCACCGAGCCGGGGCCGCGGGTCGGCCCGGGCCTCGCCACCGTCGGCGTGGCGTACACGCCGAGGCGGCCGGCGTCGGTCGCGCGCACCGAACCATCGGCTTCGCGCACGATGTCCGGCCGGGCGCGGCCCAGCCAGCGTTCGCTCAGCAGGCGCACGTTGTCGCCCACCTTCGTCCAACGCTCAGGCCCGCTCTGGGATTCGTGGTGGATGACCACGCTCTCGGGCCGGTACACGACCAGCCCGCCGCGCTCGCCGATGCGCAGGCAGAGGTCGACGTCCTCGTTGCCGTTCCAGTAGGCGGTGTCGAAGCCGCCCAGCTCGTCGAAGGTCGCGCGCCGCACCGCCATCAACGCCGCCGAGACCGCCTGCAACCGCTGGGGCCGGTTGGCGGCGGGATCGTCGGCGGGCTTGCGCAGGGCCAGGTGCATGCCGCCGAGGGTTGTGCCCTCGGCCCGCCGCTGCTCGACCAGCACCACGCCACCGTGCTGGATGGTGCCGTCGGGATAGAGCAGGCGGGCGCCGACGGCGTCCACGCGCGGGTCCAGATCCAGGGTGTCGACCAGGGGGTCAAGCCAGCCCGGGGTGACCTCGGTGTCGTTGTTCAGGAAGAGCAGGTGCCGACCGCGGGCGGCAGCCGCACCCTGGTTGCAAGCCGCGGCGAAGCCGGTGTTGGCCGGGTTGAAGATCGCGCGCACCCGGCCCGCCGCAGCGACCTCGCGCAGCCACGCGGCCGTGCCGTCGGGCGAGGCATTGTCCACCACCACGACTTCAAAGCTGGCTCCAACCGGCGCCGCTGCCAGGGACGCCAGGCAGGCCCGGGTCAGCTCCAGCTTGCCGAACACGGGGATGACGATGGTCACGTCGGGGCGGCCCGTGGCGTCCTGCGGTGGCATGGAATCCGTCCTTTCCGGCCACAAAGCGGCCAGATCAGCCCGTCCCGGGCTGGTTTCGGGCTAAAGTTGCAATCTCCATGCCGGAGCTTGGCAGTCGAGGGGGCTGAAGCGTATTGTCCTGCTCATGACCTGCCACCGGCACACAGCATCGCTGCTCATCACCCTCGGCCTGGGGGCGAGTGCCGCCTTGGCCCAGGAGGCGCCCGAACAGCTGCGCGAGCCGGGGCCCGGGCTTGAGAGTGTCTCGGCCGAGGTGCCGCTTGGTGGCGGATCGACCCTGAAGGCCTATCCCTTTGTGTTCTACACGCCGGAAACCGACCTGGCCTTCGGCGCCGGCGGCACCCTGACCTGGCGTGACGACCGGCGCGGGCCCGACCAGCGGCCCAATTCCCTGCTGGCGGCCGTCACCTACACCACCCGCCACCAGCTGACCATCAGCCTGGATCCCGAGTACCGGACACCCGACAACCGCTGGCTCTTCGACGGCTACTTCGGCTACAAGGACTACCCCGACAAGTTCTGGGGTATCGGGCCGGACGCGCCCGCATCGGCCGAGGAGAACTTCGCGCCGCTGATCTGGGACGTGCAGGCCAGCGCCCTGACCGTGCTGGGCGACAGCCCGTTCCTGGTCGGGCCCTCCTATGTGCTGATGAGTTACGAGCCGCACGATCTGGAGCCCGACGGCCAGCTGGCCAGCGGCACCATCCCCGGCGCCGAGGGCAGCCTCTCCTCGGGTTTCGGCGCGATCGGCGCCTTCGACACCAGGGACCACCTCTTCTCCCCCGGAGAGGGCTACTACCTGGAGACCAAGCTGCGCTTCTTCTTTCCCGCGCTGGGCAGCGACTACACCTTCCAGCAGCTGATCGTCGACCTGCGCCATTACCGCACCCTGAAGCCCGGCCTGGTGCTGGCCGTGCAGGCCTTCAGCCACTCCATCAGCGGCGACGCGCCCTTCAACATGGAGGCCATGCTGGGCGGCTCGTCCCTGCTGCGGGGCTACTGGACCGGCCGCTACCGCGACCGCAAGGCCGCCGTGCTGCAGGCCGAGGCGCGCTTCGACCTGGTCGGACGCCTGGGCGGCGCCGTCTTCGCCGGCGGGGGGCTGGTGGGCGACGAGTTCCGCGACTGGCGATCCAGCGAGATCAAGCCGTCGGTGGGCCTGGGCCTGCGCTTCGTCTTCGACCGCGAGGCCAACCTCAAGCTGCGCCTGGACGTGGGCTTCGGCGAGGCGGGGCAGAGCGGCGTCTACGTCACGGTCAAGGAGGCGTTCTGAGCCGGCGGGCGCTTCGTTCTTGACCTCGCCCATCCCGCGCGCTATCCTGCCGCCAGTCCTTTAACCGGAGCCCGTGAGCCCGAAAGGAACCCGAAGTTGATTGCGCCGCAGCACCGTGCCCCTTGCCCCGACCGCCCCCGACCCCCCGATGGCGTGCGGGGAATTTTTTTTGCCCGGCAACGCACCTCCCGCCCTTTAATCGGCGCCCGTGAGCGCCGCAAGGAGCCCCGCCATGGCTGAGCCCGTCGTCGCCGTCCCCCAGTCGGCCCTGTTCACTGCCCCCGGCCGTCCGCGCCCCCTGGCCCGCCGGCTGGCCATCCACAACCGGGTGGTGCGTCGGGTGCGCCGCTTCCTCGAGGAGGACGGCTTCAACGAGGTGCCCGTGGGCGCCCTGGCCCCCGTGGGCGATGCCTGCGAAGCCATGGACGCCAGCTTCGCGGTCGACCACCACGGCAACCTGGCCTTCGCCCGCCAGAGCGGCCAGCTGGTGCTCGACAGCATGCTGACCCGCGGTTTCCCGGCCGTCTGGTGCGAGGGCGAGAGCCTGCGCCGCGAATGGAAGGTGGACGAGCGCCACCTCTCGGGCTTCAAGCTGATCGAGGCCGAGCGCCGCGACCTGGACCTGGACGGCCTGTGCGCCCTGCAGGAGCGCCTGCTGAAGACCGTGGCCCTGGACCTGGGCGCCGACCTGCTGGGCGGACGCCACGTGACCCGCCTGGACCGCATGCTGCGCCTGGAATTCCCGCGCCTCAGCTACCGCGAGGCCCTGGCCCTGTTGAATCGCCGCGGCTTCGCCATGCCCTTCGGCGAGGACCTGCACCGGGACGCCGAAGCCACACTGAGCCGCTGGTTCGGCGACGTGCCCTTCTTCATCACCCATCTCCCGGCGGCACTCAAGCCCTTCAACCTGCAGCGCGATCCGGCGGACCCGACCCAGACCCTGAGCGTCGAATGCATCCTGCCCTACGCGGGCGAGACCACCGACGGCGGCGTGCTGGAGCCCGAGGCCGCGGTGATGCGCGCCCAGCTGGAGGCCTCGGAGCACCTGCGCCGGCTGCTGGAGCGGGCGGAGGCCTTCGCCCTGTCCCAGGTGGCCGCCGCCAAGGGCAAGCACAAGCCCGACGCCGAGGACCTGGCCCGCCGCAATCGCGCAGCCGTGCGCCGGGCCTACGCCGCCTACCTCGACGGGTTCAGCGCGCCCCTGGCCCGCGGCCACTTCGGCCTGGGCGTGGCGCGGCTGCTGCAGTACCTGCAGGGGCTGGACTCCATCAAGGACGCGGTGGTCAACCCCACCGACCGCACCTCCTTCGCCGCGGCCGGGCGCGATACGGACCAGGACACTGGCCAGGCGGCCGGCGGGGCGGGGATCGCCTGATGGAGGCCTACATCGCCCTGGAAACGGGCCGGGTCTTTCCCGGACGGATGCTCGGCGCGCCACTCGCCGCCGGCGGCGAGGTTGTCTTCCACACCGGCATGACCGGCTACCAGGAGATCCTGACCGACCCCAGCTACGCCGGCCAGGTGGTGGTCTTCACCGCCAGCCACATCGGCAACTACGGCATCCACGCCGGGGACAGCGAATCGACCCGCCTGCATCCGGCGGGCGTGGTGATCCGCGACTTCTGCCGCCGCAGCTACCACCGCCGCCGCGAGACCACCCTGGACGAGGTGCTGCGCCGGGCCGGCGTGCCGGCCATCGCCGACGTGGACACCCGCGCCCTGACCATCGCCGTGCGCGACGGCGGCACCTGCCGCGGCTGGATCGGCCGGGGCGAGCCCGCCGACCTGGTGGCCCGGGCCCGGGCCCTGCCGGCCATCGAGAGCATCGACTGGGTGCAGCGGGTCACCGCGCCGGCGCCCTACGCCTACCCGCGGCAGCCGCAGGCGAGCCTGCCCTGCGAGGTGGCCGTGCTCGACTGCGGCGTCAAGCAGAGCATCCTCGAGCGCCTGACCCGCGAGGGCTGCCGGGTGCGCGTCTTCCCCGCCCACACGCCGGCGGCCGAGCTGCTGGCCGCGCCCACCGAGGGCGTCTTCCTGAGCAACGGGCCGGGCGACCCGGCCACCCAGCCCGAACTCGTCGACACGGTGCGGCGGGTGCTCGATTCGGGCCTGCCGGTGTTCGGCATCTGCCTGGGGCACCAGCTGCTGGCCCGGGCCCTGGGCGCCCGGACCATCAAGCTGCCCTTCGGCCACCACGGCGCCAACCACCCGGTGCGCAACCTGGCCAGCGGCCGGGTCGAGATCACCAGCCAGAACCACAACTACGCGGTACCCGCGGCCAGCCTCGACCCGGCGCTGGCCACCGTCACCCACCTGAGCCTCAACGACGGCAGCGTCGAGGGGCTGGAGGCCGTGGGCCGACCCGCCTACTCGGTGCAGTACCACCCCGAGGCGGCGCCCGGCCCCAGCGACAGCCTGTACCTGTTCCGGCGCTTCCGGGACGCCATGCTCGCCCGCCGCGGCGAAGCGGAGGTGGCCCATGCCGCGCAGGGATGATCTGCACACGATCCTGGTCCTGGGCTCCGGGCCCATCGTCATCGGCCAGGCCAGCGAGTTCGACTACTCGGGCACCCAGGCCCTGAAGGCGCTCAAGGCCGAGGGCTACCGCGTGGTCCTGATCAACAGCAACCCCGCCACCATCATGACCGACCCCGAGCAGGCCGACGCCACCTACATCGAGCCCCTGACCTGGCAGATGGTCGAGCGGGTGATCATCGCCGAAAAGCCCGATGCCATCCTGCCCACGGTCGGCGGCCAGACCGGCCTCAATCTCGCGGTCGAGCTGGCCGAGCACGGCGTGCTCGAGCGCCACGGCGTGGAGCTGATCGGCGCCAGCGTGCGCACCGTGCGCCTGGCCGAGGACCGCCAGGAGTTCAAGGCCACCATGGCGGCCATCGGCCTGGAGACGCCGAAGAGCCTGCTGGTCACCCGGCCCGGGCAGGCCGCCCAGGCCATGGCCGAGATCGCGTTTCCCATGATCCTGCGGGCCAGCTTCACCCTCGGCGGCGCCGGCAGCGGCATCGCCCACGACGCCGACGAATTCGCCGAGATGCTGCGCGAAGGCCTGGCGGCCTCGCCCGTGGGCAGCGTGCTGGTGGAGGAGTCGGTGATCGGCTGGAAGGAATACGAGCTCGAGGTCATCCGCGACAAGGACGGCAACGGCATCATCGTCTGCAGCATCGAGAACGTGGATGCCATGGGCGTGCACACCGGCGACAGCATCACCGTCGCCCCGGCCCAGACCCTGACCGACCGCGAGTACCAGCGGCTGCGCGACGACGCGCTGAAGGTGCTCGACGCCGTGGGCGTGGTGACCGGCGGCAGCAACGTGCAGTTCGCCGTGGACCCCGAGACCGGCCGCACGATCGTCATCGAGATGAACCCGCGGGTCAGCCGCAGCAGCGCCCTGGCCAGCAAGGCCACCGGCTACCCCATCGCCAAGGTGGCGGCCCTGCTGGCGGTGGGTTACACCCTGCCCGAGTTGCCCAACGAGATCACCGGCACCAGCAGCGCCTGCTTCGAGCCCAGCATCGACTACACCGTGGTCAAGGTGCCGCGCTGGTCCTTCGAGAAGTTCCCCGGCACCCCCGACCGCCTGGGCACCTCGATGCAGTCGGTCGGCGAGGTGATGGCCATGGGCCGCACCTTCCGCGAGGCCCTGCAGAAGGCCCTGCGCTCCCTCGAACTGGGCTTCGACGGCTGGGAGAGCCGCGCCTCGGGACGCACCCCCGCCCAGCTGCGCGAAGCCCTGCGCACCCCCGCGCCCGGCCGCCTGGCCGTGCTGCACGAGGCCTTCCGCCGCGGCCTGGACGTGGAGGAGATGCACCGGCTGACGGGCATCGACCCCTGGTTCCTGGACAACCTGGCCCAGCTGGCCGAGGTCGAGGGCCGCCTGCGCGGCTACACCCTGGACGAGCTGCCCCGCGAACTGCTGCGCGAGGCCAAGCGCGAGGGCTTCAGCGACCGGCGCATCGGCGGTCTGCTGCAGGGCGGCGCGCAGCCGGCGGCGGTCCGCGCCCACCGCCAGGCCGCCGGCCTGGTGCCGGTCTTCCGGCGCGTGGACACCTGCGCCGCCGAGTTCGCCAGCGAGACGCCCTACCTCTACTCCACCTGGGAGGACGGCGAGTGCGAGAGCCGCCCCACCGACCGCCGCAAGGTGATCGTGCTGGGCGGCGGACCCAACCGCATCGGCCAGGGCATCGAGTTCGACACCTGCTGCTGCCACGCGGTGCAGGCCCTCAGGTCCGAGGGCATCGAGGCCATCCTGGTCAACTGCAACCCCGAGACCGTCAGCACCGACTACGACCTCTCGGACCGCCTCTATTTCGAGCCCCTGCGCTTCGAGGAGGTGATGGACATCGTCGAGAAGGAGCGTCCCGAGGGCGTGATCGTGACCCTGGGCGGCCAGACGCCCCTGAACCTGGCCAAGGACCTGGCCGCCGCCGGCGTGCCCATCCTGGGCACCGGGGTCGAGGCCATCGACCGCGCCGAGGACCGCGACCGCTGCGGCGAGCTGCTGGCGGGGCTGGGCATCCCGGCGCCGCGGGCCGGCAGCGCGCGCAGCCTCGCCGACGCCCTGGCCACCGCCGCCACGATCGGCTACCCGGTGATGGTGCGCCCCAGCTACGTGCTGGGCGGACGGGCCATGGGCGTGGTCTACGACGCCGAGAGCCTGGCCAGGTTCTTTGCCGAGGCCGCCCTGGTCAGCGGCGAGCACCCGGTGCTGATCGACCAGTTCCTGGAGGACGCGGTCGAGTTCGACGTGGACGCGGTCTGCGACGGCACCGACGTGCTGATCGGCGGCATCATGCAGCACATCGAGGAGGCGGGCATCCACAGCGGCGACAGCTTCGCGGTGCTGCCGCCCTGGAAGACCAGCGCCGCCGAGCTGGCGGTGATGCGCGACGCCACCCGGCGCATCGCCCTGGAGCTGGGCGTGGTCGGCCTGCTGAACATCCAGTTCGCCAGCTACGGCGGCGTGGTCCACGTGCTGGAGATCAACCCCCGCGCCTCGCGCACCGTGCCCTTCCTGGAGAAGGCCACCGGCCTGGACCTGGCCCGCATCGCCACCCGCTGCATGGTGGGTGTCGGTCTGCGCGCCCAGGGCGTGGTCGAGCACGGCGAGCTGCGGCGCACCTTCGTCAAGGGACCGGTCTTCCCCTTCCGGCGCTTCCCGCGCACCGACCACCTGCTGGGCCCGGAGATGAAGAGCACCGGCGAGGTGATGGGCATCGGCCGCGACTTCGGCGAGGCCTTCGCCCGCGCCCAGCTGGCCACCGGGCAGGGCCTGCCCACCACGGGCACCGTGTTCGTCTCGGTCAACGACCGCGACAAGGAGGAATGCCTGCCCATCGCCCGTGACCTGCACGCCCTGGGCTTCGCGGTGATCGCGACCGCGGGCACCGCCATCTTCCTGAACCACTTCGGGGTGC
This sequence comes from Candidatus Krumholzibacteriia bacterium, assembly GCA_963848505.1. Lineage (GTDB taxonomy): Bacteria > Krumholzibacteriota > Krumholzibacteriia > LZORAL124-64-63 > LZORAL124-64-63 > JACZKN01. Next base: position 167,696 of record CAWKEB010000002.1, read on the forward strand.
CCACGGGCACGATCGCCAAGGTGGGCGAGGGCTCGCCCCACATCGGGCAGGCCATCCGCGACGGCCAAGTGCAGATGGTGATCAACACGCCCCTGGGCAAGCAGAGCCGCTACGACGAGTCGGCCATCCGCCGCGAGGCACGGGCCCTGGACATCCCCTGCATCACCACCCTGTCGGGGGCGCGGGCCGCCGTCGACGGCATCCGGGCGCTGGGACGGGGGATCGAGCAGGTCGTGTCGCTGCAGGCGCTGGCGGCCGAGGGCTAGGGCCCCGCGCCCGGATCAGGCGCCGTCCCAGGCCGCCAGCACCCGGCGCAGCTCGGCCAGCCGGTAGGGCTTGGCCAGGAAGCCGGTCGGCCGCAGGTGCGCGACCTCGGCCGCCAGCGCGTCGGCGGGATGCCCGCTGCTCATGAACACCGGCATCGCGGGTGTGCTGCGGCGGATCGCCTCCAGGGCCTCGCGTCCGTCCATCACCGGCATCGACCAGTCCAGCAGCACCAGCGAGTAGCGGTCCGGCGCCGCCGCCACCGCGGCCACCGCCTCGGCACCGTCGGCCACGCCGACCGCCTGCCAGCCCAGGCGCTCGAACATGCGCAGCACCAGTTCGCGCAGCTCCGCGTCGTCGTCCGCCACCAGCACCACCCGGCCCGCCGCCGGCGGCAGCGCGACGCGCGGCTCGCCCGTGACCGCGGGCACGGGCCTGGCATCGACCGGCGCCACCGGCAGCCACACCTCGAAGCAGCTGCCCTGTCCCGGCGTGCTGGTCAGGCTCATGGTCCCGCCGTGCCCGCGGGCCACGCCCCGGACCACGGCCAGGCCCAACCCGCGCCCGGTGAACTTGGTGGAGAAGAAGGGATCGAAGATGGAGTCGATCACCTCCGGGGCGATGCCGCAGCCGGTGTCCGCTACCGCCAGCACTGCGTAATCCCCCGGCGCCGCCACGTCCGCGCCCAGGAACGGGAAAGGCGGTCCGGCCTCCAGCCGGCGCGGCTGCACCGTCACCGTGACGGTGCCGGCACCCTCCAGCAGCGCCTCGGCCGCGTTGGTCACCAGGTTGACCACCACCTGGCGCAGCTGGGTGGGATCGGCCATGACCGCCGCCAGGTCCGGCGAGAGATCGAAGCGCAGGTCCACCTTGCGCGAGATCGTGGCCTTGAGCAGCGACTCCAGATCCAGCACCAGCTCGTCCAGGCGCAGCGGCTCCATGGCGTACACCCCGCGCCCGGCGTAGGCCAGCATCTGGCGGCAGAGGCCGGCCGCCTGGTGGGCCGCCTTCTCGACGGCCTCGAGCGCCGTCTGCAGGTCGCCCGCGTACGGTCCGCCCATCAGCGCCAGGTCGGCGTTGCCCAGGATGGTCTGCAGCAGGTTGTTGAAATCGTGGGCGATGCCACCGGCCATGACCTCCAGGCTCTCCAGCTTCTGGGTGTGGAGCACCTTCTGCTCCAGCTGGCGCCACTCGGTCATGTCGATGACGCCGGCGATGGCGCCCAGGTAGCGCCCGGTCTCGTCGTGCAGCGGCCGGGTCGCCATGGCGGTGTAGATGCGCCGTCCGTCCTTGCTCAGCAGCTCGAAGTCGTGGCCCTCGGCGATGCCCTTGGCCCGCCGCACCAGGTTGAGCTTCGTCACCTCCACGCCGTGTTCGTCCATGAAATCGAAGAGCTTGCGCCCGATCATCTCCTGCGCCTCATAGCCCAGCATCGCGGCCATGGCCGGGTTGACGTAGACCGTCACCGCATCCTGGTCGATCTGCCAGACGCCCTCGTGGGCCAGCTCGACCAGGGTCCGGTAGCGCCGCTCGCTTTCGCTCAGGCGCCGCTCGGCCTCCTGGCGCTCGGAGACCTCCATGAAGATGCAGTGGGTGCGCTGGAAGCGGCCGTCCTCGTCGGTGGCGATGGTGCCGTTGAGCTCGATGGGCACCACCCGGCCGTCCTTGCGGATCAGCTCGAAGGCCGCCCGCGAGACCCGGCCGGTGGACTTGAAGCGGGTGAACCGCTCCACCAGCAGCGACTGGGAGGCCGTGGTCAGGAACTCGGAGATGTGCCGGCCGACCACCTCGTCCTCGGTGTAGCCGAGCAGCTCGAGCCAGGCGGTGTTGATGCGCAGGACGCGGCCCTCGGCGTCGAGGGACTGGTAGGGCAGGGGCGCCTTGTCGAAAAGCTCCCGCAGGATATCGTATTCGCGGCCATTCGGATCGGGCATGGGCGCCTTCCTCGGCAGACGAGGGGGCCGTGTCGATATGCAACCAGACTACGGGAAGCCCGCATGCGATGGCAAGCGGTTCCGGCTACCAGACGCCTTGTGCCTGGAGCTGCCGGTCCGCCGCCTCGGCCCAGCCGCGGTTGGCCGCGGGGCTGGCGGGGCTCGGATGCAGGACCGTGCCGACCCGCGGGCCGGCGGCCACTTCGGCCAGCACCGCCTCCAGCTTGGCCCGGGCGAAGCCTCCCACGCCGACCACCCACTCGGGCGCGAACAGTCCGATCACCCGGCGCAGGTGGCGATCGCAGGCCGCGAACAGGGGCGCGGTCTCGGCCGCCGGCAGCTTGTCGGGGGTGCGGTTGCGACCGCTCTCCTCCATGAAGACCAGCGGGCAGTAGTTCAGCACGTAGTGCTCGGCGAAGAACGCCTCGGGCGTGCCGAAGCGCTCGGCGAAGTAGCCCCACAGGCGGCGGCCGCTGACCTCGCTGCGCGGGCAGTCCAGGCCCTGGACCGGACGCTTGGGGTGCTCGCCGGCGGGGCGGCGCACCTGGCCCGCCAACTGCAGCCAGCCGCGCACCGCAGCCACCTCGCCGAAGGGCACGCCGGTCTGGGCCATGCCCCAGGGTCCGGGGTTCATGCCCATCAGCAGCACGCGGCGGGGCGAGGCGCCCCAGCGGCGGACCCAGGCTTCGTGCAGCTCCCAGGCGTAGTCCAGCGGGTTGACCACGTGGGTCACGGGCTCGGTGAAGGTCAGGCTCGAAGTCTCGTCGCGCAGTTCGGCCGCGGCCGCCAGCACCTGGTCAGCAAAGCTCCGACGACCGGCCATGCTACCACTTCCCCGCGTAATCGAGCTGCCCGGGCCCGGCGGCCTGCTCGCGCAGCCACCAGCGCCGCTGCAGCAGTTGCCGCAGGTGCAGGATGTCGTGGGCGCACCAGGCGTGCAGCAGGCCGCCTGCGGTCATCGGCCCCAGCTTCGGGTGCTGGTGGGTGTTGTCCCAGGCGGGATCCTCCAGCCGGCGCAGCCAGTCGAGGTTGGCCCGCCGCGCGCTGAGGAGGATCTTCAGCACCGCCTCGGGATCCTGCCGGTTGTAGGCGCGCGCCTCGACCCAGCCCGGCGGATCGATGGTCGGCCAGGACCGCGCAGGGTCCTCGAGGGTCAGGCGCAGGCGCAGGGGGAAGTCCTCGCGCTCCTCGTCGGCCAGGTGATGCAGGATCTCCAGCATCGACCAGGCCCCGGGCGCGGGCCGGGCGCGCAGGGTCTCGGCCGGCAGACCGGCCACCAGGGCGGGCACGGCGGTGACGGCGACTTCGAGATCGACGATGGCGGCGGGAAGCAGGGGCATGGCGGCCGCTCCTCCTGGGTAGTCGCGCTTGGCTGGTTCCATCAGGACGGGATCTGCGCTAATCTAGGCCATCGACCGCCGCGTGTCCCCCGCTTTCAGCCCCGGAGGCTTTTCATGCGTCGCCTGCTGCCGATTGTCGCCTGCGCCCTGCTGGCCGGCTGCGCCGCCGAGCCGGACGCCGACCTGATCCTGCACGGCGGCCGCGTCGTGACCCTGGACGCCGCTGGTGCGGCGCAGGCCACCGCCGTCGCGGTGCGGGACGGCCGGATCGTGAAGGTGGGCGATGATGCCGCCGCCCTGGCCCTGCGCGGCACCGCGACCCGCGTGGTGGACCTGGCCGGCGCCGTGGTCGTGCCCGGCTTCTGCGACAGCCACTGCCACCTCTACGGCCTGGGCAAGGCCCTGGCCCAGATCGACCTGGTGGGCACCGGCTCGGCTGCCGAATGCGTGGCCCGGGTCGCGGACGCGGCCGCCGCCGTGCCCGGCGACGGCTGGCTCGAGGGCCGCGGCTGGGACCAGAACGACTGGGCGGACACGGCCTGGCCCACCCGGCAACTGCTCGATGCGGTGGCCGGTGGACGACCGGTGTTCCTGCGCCGGATCGACGGCCACGCGGCCTGGGCCAACAGCGCGGCGCTGGCCGCGGCGGGCATCACCCGGGACACGCCCGACCCCGAGGGCGGCCGCATCCTGCGCGACGCGGCCGGCGAACCCACCGGCCTGCTGGTGGACAACGGCGTCGGCCTGGTCCAGGGCGTGATCCCCGTGCCCGCAGCGGCCGAGCGCCGGCGACGCATCGCCATGGCGATCGACCACTGCCTGGCCCACGGCCTGACCGCGGTGCACGACGCCGGCGTCTCCTGGGAGGACGTGGCCCTCTACCGCGAGCTGGCCGAGACCGGCGCGCTGAAGATCCGCTACTACGGGATGCTCAACGACGATCCGGCGACCCTCGATCCCGCCTTCGCCCACGGCCCGCTGACCGCGGCCGACGGCCTGCTGACCGTGCGCGCCGTCAAGCTCTACGCCGACGGCGCCCTGGGCAGCCGCGGCGCGCTGCTGCTGGACGACTACGACGACGAGCCCGGCAACCGCGGTCTGCCGGTGACCTCGCGCACGCACATGGCCGAGGTCGCCCGCCGCGCGGCCGAGACCGGTTTCCAGGTGGGCACCCACGCCATCGGCGACGCCGCCAACCGCCTGGTGCTGGACATCTACCAGGAGATCTTCGCCTCGCTAGCGCCGGCGGACCGCCGCTGGCGCGTCGAGCACGCCCAGATCCTGGACCCCGCCGACATCCCCCGCTTCGCGCATCTGGGCGTGATCGCGGCCATGCAGCCGGTGCACTGCACCAGTGACATGGACTGGGCCGACGAACGGCTGGGCGAGGACCGCCTGGCCGGCGCCTACGCCTGGCGTTCCCTGATCGACAGCGGGGCGCACCTGTGTTCGGGCACGGACTTTCCGGTCGAAGGCGCCAGCGCCCTGGCCGGGCTCTACGCCGCGCGCACGAGGCAGCATCCGGACGGCACGCCCATCGGCGGCTGGCAGCCGCAGGAGCGGCTGGACGGCAGGACGGCCCTGGCCTGCTACACCGGCGAAGGCGCTTACGCGGCGTTCATGGAGAGCGAGCTGGGGATGATCAGCGAGGGCTTCCTGGCGGACCTGACCGTGCTGGGCGGCGACCCGACCACCTGCGATCCGGCGGAACTGCTGACCATGCCGGTGGTTCTGACGGTCGTCGCGGGCCAGGTGGTCTTCCCGGCGCACTGACGGGATGCGGTCGGGCTTGGGTTACCAGCGGAAGGAAGGGCCGATGGCGCTCCAGGAAGAGTTCGAACGCACGGGCAACTGGCTGTTCCGCTGGCGCGGCTATCTCCCCATCGCCCTGATCTGCCTGTTCCTGATCGTGATGCGGAGCCAGGAATTCCCCGGCCACGACGAGCGGGTCGAGCACCTCTGGGAAGCCTTCTGCCTCCTGATCAGCCTGTTCGGCCTGGGGATCCGCGTGTTCACCATCGGCTACACGCCGCGGGGCACCTCCGGCCGCAACACCGAGAGGCAGGACGCCGAGACCCTGAACACCGACGGCCTCTACTCGCTGGTGCGCAATCCGCTGTACCTGGGGAATTTCTTCATGTACCTGGGCATCGCGCTGTTCGTGGGGGTGTGGTGGCTGGCCGTGATCTACGTGCTGGTCTTCTGGCTCTACTACGAGCGGATCGTCTTCGCCGAGGAGCAGTACCTGCGCCGCAAGTTCGGCGATGCCTACCTGGAGTGGGCCGCCGCGACACCCGTGTTCCGGCCCCGCCTGAAGGGATACCGCCGGCCGCCGCTGTCCTTCTCCCTGCGCAACGTGCTGCGGCGCGAGTACAACGGGTTCTTCGCGCTGGTGCTGGTGATGGTGACGTTCGAGGTCGTGGGCGATCTGTTCGCCAAGCATAACCTGGACTTCGACTGGGGCTGGGTCGCCCTGTTCGGCTTCAGCTTCGTGGCCTGGCTCACCTTGCGCACGCTGAAACGGCACACCAAGGTGCTCGACGTCGAGGGCCGCTAGACGCCGCGCGTTCAGCGGAACAGGGCCTTGGCCTCGCTCCAGCTGACGTCCTCCGTCGGCACCGGAGCATCGCTCAGCGACAGGGTCTGGGTCTCGACCACCTGGCCCAGCCACTGGATCCACTCGGGCGGGCACTCGTTCGTGCCGCAATCGATGGACACGTAGGGCAGGGATTCCTCGAGCATCTCCACCGGACCGACGCCGGGCACGTAGTGGACGTGACCGCGGATCTCACCGTGGGATTCGCCGATCAGGTTTCCCCATTCGTCCATGGATCCATTCACGCCCAGATCGATCAGGTAGTCCACCCGCACCGCGTCGTCGAAGGTGCCGGCCAACGTCGTGACGCTGACCCCCACGGCCCCGACCGCGCCGTACAGGAAGACGTCGTCGACGATTTCAGGAATGAGCTGCTGGACGAAGGTCGCGCCGGGCGTCAGGTCGCTGGTCAGGTAGGTCCAGGTCGGGTGGTTCCAGCCTCCTGCCACATGCGGATCGACTCGTCGCTCTTCATGAAGTAGCCACCGTGCAGCAGCAGGGGCAGCCACTGGACCTTGTCGCCCTTGGCCGTGGCCAGGCGCTCGAGCTGCGGCCGCAGATCCGGCCGCGCGCGCCAAAGGGCCCGCAGCAGGCCGTCGCCGGTCGGCTGACCCGCCAGGACCTCGGCCGGCAGATCGCCGTGGTCCGCCCACAGGACCTGCGCCTCGCCGCCGGCGGTCATCGCCGTGCCTTCCAGCTGCAGGTAGGCCTCCGCCGCGTAGCTCTGCCCGAGCATGGCATCGGCGTAGGTGTAGTGGTAGGAGAAGCGCAGGCCGTCGTCGTTGGGCCACAGGGAGCCCAAGGTCGGTTGGGCGGTCGCTTGGGCTGCGACGAACAGGACGAGCAGCGTGATCGTGCCTAGACTGGATTTCATGGCGATTCCCCCCGTCTCCGGCAAACGATTGATATGATGTGTCTATTATTGCACAGATTCCATCGGCGCGACAAGAGGGTTGGCCCCAGACTATCCAGCGCCGCCCCGGCCTTCGCGGTCGGGGCGGCGCCTGCGCCAAGGGTCGGGCCTAGTTGCGGTTCTGCCCTTGCCCTTGCCGCCCCGGACGGCAGCCCTCCTCATGGTCGGTGATCCAGGCCAGCAGGGGATCCCAAACCAGGTCCGGCGCCTGTGGTGAAGTCCAGATGTCGATGTGGCCGAAGTCCTCGCGCCACTGGTCCGGGCCCAGCAGGCCGGGCCTGAGGATCTCGACGTCGGTGCTGGCGGTCAGGCCCGCGGAGTAGACGCCCGCCTCGCCGAGCCCGCCGACGGGCGCCAGGATCAGCAGCGGCACGGTGACCTGGCCGAAGTTGTCGTCCCAGGCGACGTCCTCGTCGTCGCAGAGGATCTGCTCGTACTCGTAGATGAATCGCAGCGTCTCCCACGCGCAACCGGTGCGCATAAAGTCCAGCGCGGTCTCGATAGGCGTGAAGCGCAGATCCGTCGGCATGCCCGTCTCCTCGTCGAACACGCCACCCCAGTAATGCCACCAATCAGAGAAGGGCCACACCTGGAACGTGGCCGCCCCGAAGAACAAAGCCGTCTGCAGGTTGGTGAAGCCGGGTATGAAAGGCGAATCACCGTCCGGATCCGTGGTCGCCAGATCCGCCAATGGTACAAATGGTATGGGATCCGCCAGTTCCCCGGAGTCCAGGCGGGAGCGCTGGTATTCAACGTCGGCACAGATCAACTGCCGCGAGGCCTCATACACCGGGTCGTACTTGTAGAGCATGTCGGCCGAGACATAGCCGCTGACGTGCCGCTGCACCGCCGGCAGCCCGGCCTCCAGGTCCAGCAGCGCGTAGCCGATGGCTCCGCCGGCGCTGTAGCCCAGCAGGTTCATGCGCCCGAAGCCCTCGCCCGAAAACAGGCGCACGAAGCGGGCGACGGCCAGCCCGGCCCGCAGGTTCGCGACCTGGTTGTCCAGGCCCCAGTCGGCCATGAAGCCGAAGTCGGCGGTGTCCCCGGGCACCAGCACCCAGTTCTGGTCGATGCCCCAGACGTCGACGCCGGCGGCCGCCCAGTGGATCGCCGCGGCGAAGTCGTCCGCCACGCTGGGTGCCGCGGGCCCGAACAGGAACTTCACGAAGCCCACCGCGTCGCCGTGCTGCAGGAAGATGTTGCCGTCGGTGCGGGCGGGTCGGCCGGGGCGGGTCTCCTTGACCACGCGATGCAGCTTGATCCGGTCGAAGGCGCCGCAGCCCGTCTTGAGCAGGAACGAATAGTAGGCGATGCCGCCGCCCAGGTCCTCCCGTTCCATGCCCAGCAGGAACAGCAGGGACTTGTCGGCGCAGTCCGGCCGCGCCGGCAGCTCCACGTCCGCAGCGATCGGATACGCGGCCATGTTCATGATCTCGAACGCGGCCCGTTCGGGATCGACCCAGGGCGAGGCCAGATCCTGGTCGGCAGTCAGCTGTGGCGGACCGGTCGCCGGGTCGTCCTGGCAACCGACCACCCAGAGCAGGAGCAGCGCACACGCGGCGAGACAGGACAGTGATCTCATGATCTCCCCCCTCGAGACAGGTGCCGAAGCAAGTCGGATAGGAAGCCGGGGCTGGAACTGGTGCCGGCTGGATGGCAATCGGCCTCGTGGCGAGGCTAGCGCCCCGGCCGCACGCGATGAATGACCATGATCAAGTCCGATCGGCTATATTTTCGGCCGCGGCCCGGACCCCGGCCGTCCGCAGGCCGTCCCGATTTCGCTGGAACCCCCCTGCGGTTCTCCCGTATTGTCCTATTCTTGGCGTATGAAATAACGTTGCCCGCCCAGGCCCCCCGGGGGGCTCCGGGGCATCCACGCCGGGCCCTCCGGCACCCCTTCGAAACGAGGTCACCATGCATGCACGCACCCTGCGCAACCGGCTGCCCCTGGCGGGGCTCCTGCTGGTCGCGGCCGTCGGGTTCGCGGGCTCGGCCCCGGCCGAGACTCCCGAGTTCGACGCCGCCCTGCAGCGCGCCGCCGCCGAAAGCAAGCCCCTGGTCCTGGATTTCTACGCCGACTGGTGACCCGGCTGCAAAGTGTTCGCCCGTGCGGTGAACGAAGACGCGACGATCAAGGCCGCCCTCGAGGACGTCATCCTCTACCAGATCGACTGCGAGAAGGGTGAGGGCCTCGAACTCGCCAAGCGCTACACCATCCGCGGCTACCCCACCTTCAAGATGGTCGACGGCAAGGGCGTCGAACTCGAAGCCTGGATGGGCTACGACGGTCCCGACGTGTGGGCGACCCTGGTGGACGTCGGCGTGGCGGACCAGCGCACCCTCACGGCCAAGGCCGAAGCCTACAAGGCCAAACCCACCGGCCTGCTGGCCCGCTCGCTGGGCAACGCCGCGGCTGCGTCTGACGACAACAAGGCCGCCGTGGACTACTTCAAGACGGCGCTGCAGCTGGATCCGGCCAACGCCGCCGACTACGAGGAAAGCATCGTCAGCTACACCTTCTACGGCACCCGGGGCGACGATGCGCCCTTCGGCCTGGCCGACCTGGAGGCCGTGGCGCGCCCGGCCTTCGACCGCGCCGACCAGACCCCCCAGGGCAAGCTGATGATCGCTTCGATGGTCACCTACACGGCCCGGGCCGCAGGCACGCCCGAAGCTGCCGCGCCCTACCTGAAGGACGCCATGGCGGCCAGCGCCGGCACCACCGACGAGGGCCTGGCCAAGTCGCGCTCGCGGCTGGAAGTCGACCACGCCCTGCTCGTGGAGAAGGACACGGCCAAGGCCGTCACCCTGAAGAAGGCCACCATGCCCGAGGGCTGGCAGGACGACTCCGGCCGGCTCAACAGCTTCGCCTGGTGGTGCTTCGAGAACGGCATCAACCTGCAGGAGGCCGGGGAAATGGCCCTCAAGGGCGTCGAACTGGCCCAGACCGACCAGGAGCGGGCCAGCATCCTGGACACCGCCGCAGAGATCTGCAACGCCCTGGGCAACTGCGACGAGGCCATCGCCCGCATCCAGCGCTCGATCGAGCTGGACCCGGAGAACGCCTACTACAAGGACCAGTTGGCCAAGTTCGAGCAGGCCAAGATCGAGAAGAAGGGCTAGATCCGACGCCGCAGCGTCACGCCCGCCGCAAGGCCGGTCCCCTCGGGGGCCGGCCTTGCTGCATGTGGGGGTGCTGCCTCCATGCGACTTATTTCATCTTGTTTGTCGGATCATCTCAATTCCTGTATAATGGATGCGATCCCGCCCGTGTGACCCCAAGTTCGCCCGACGCCGCTGCCCTGACCCTGCGAGGTGCTTCGCATGAACCGTCCCGTCCTCTGGTCCGGCCTGGCCGTGGCCGCCGCCACCGTCGCCGTCCTGCTGCTGCTGCCCGCCGAGCGCGGCGCCGCCCCCGAGCCCTGGCTCGCCGCCCAGCAGGCCCGGCTGCAGACCCAGCTGGAGCACGCGACCCCCGGCAGCGACCGCGCCTTCAAGGCCCAGCTCAAGCTGGACCGCCTGCGCGCCTGGCAGGAGGGCCGCCCCCAGCCCGGGTTCCCCGACGAGTTCGCGCGCATCCTCTACGAGATGAAGGTGCCCTCGGACCGCACCACGCCCCAGTACGAACCCGGCTACCGCCTGCGGGAGCGGGCCAAGGCGCCGCGGTCCCTGCTGCGGGCCGAAAAGGCCGTCACCTGGCATGACCGCGGCCCAGGCAACGTGGCCGGACGCGCCCGCGGCATCATCGTCGATCCGGACGATCCCACGGCCCTGACCTGGTTCATCGCCAGCGTGGGCGGCGGCGTGTGGAAGACCGACAACGGCGGCGCCAGCTGGCGCGAGCTGATGGACGAGACCCCCGGCCTGGCCGTGCAGTCCATCACCATGGATCCGCTGGACCACGACGTGATCTACGCCGGCACCGGCGAGAGCTTCTTCAACATCGACACCATGAACGGCAACGGCATCCTCAAGTCCGTCGACCGCGGCGAGACCTGGACGCCGCTGGCGGCGACCCTGGGCGATCCCGCCTTCAACAACGTGTCGCGCATCATCTGCTCGCCCGACACCCCGGGCCTGGTGATCGCCTCGGCCACCACCGGCACCTACAAGGCCACGCTGTATCCGACTTCGAACATCTTCCGCTCCACCGACGGCGGCGCCAACTGGACCGCGGTGCACACCGAAACCGGCACCGACGTCTTCGCCGGGCCGCGCATCCTGCAGGTGATCGCCGATCCCACCAACTTCAGCGTGCAGTACGCCGCGGTGTACGGCGCGGGCATCCTCAAGTCCACCGACGCCGGGCAGACCTGGGCCACGGCCAACAACGGCATCACCGACTTCAGCGGGCGCTTCGAGCTGGCCATCTCGCCGGTGAACAGCCAGTACGTCTTCGCCTCGGCCCAGGGCGCCTCCCACTCCGAGCTGTGGGTGTCCTGGAACGGCGGCGCCAGCTGGAACGAGACCTTCGCCGGCGGCTCCGAGCCCAACTGGCTCGGCGGCCAGGGCTGGTACGACAACGCCATCGTCTGCCATCCCACCGACGCGCGCATCGTCTACGTGGGCGGGCCCGAGCTGTGGCAGCTGACCTTCAGCAGCATCGGCAGCACCTCGCGCAGCCACGCGCGGCTGGCCAGCTACTCGTTCCCCCACCCGGACCACCACGACCTGGAGATCGTCCAGCCCCAGGGCGGCGGCTGGTTCCTGCTGGGCACCAACGACGGCGGCATCACCCGCACCGCCACCGGCTCGACCGGCTTCACCATGCCCACCGACGGCATGGTCACCACCCAGTTCTACGGCGTGGACAAGCGGCCCGGCGCCAGCGCCTACTTCGGCGGCATGCAGGACAACGGCACCTGGTTCAGCGGCGCCGGCCCGGTGGCCACCGATCCCTGGACCTTCGCCATCGGCGGCGACGGCTACGAGACCTCGTGGCACTTCGACGACCCGCAGAAGATGATCGGCGGCTACCAGTACAACGGGTTGACCCGCTCGCTGGACGGCGGCCTGACCTGGAGTTCGGCCACCAACGGCCTGGGCGACACCGGCAGCGGCAACGCGCCCTTCATCACCAAGATCGGCAAGAGCCAGGCCCGGCCGGACCACCTGTTCGCCGTCGGCAAGTCGGGCGTGTGGCGCTCGACCGACTTCGGCGGCTCGTGGAGCCTGTCGTCGGTCGACCCCGCCGACTGGGGCGGCCTCAGCTCGTTCCACGACGTGCGGGTCTCCAGGGCGGACCCGGACATCGTCTGGGCCGGCGCGCGCATGGACGCGGACGGCACCATGGTGGTCTCGGTCGACGGCGGCCTCAGCTTCAGCGGCACCACCGTGTGGCCGGACCTGACCATGGGCCGCATCTCGGGCCTGGCCACCCATCCCACCGAGGCCAACACCGCCTACGTGCTGTTCTCCTACGGCGAGCGGCCCAAGATCCTCAGGACCACCGACCTGGGTGCCACCTGGAGCGATATCAGCGGCTACGGCGCCGGCTCGGTCAGCAGCAACGGCTTCCCCGACGTGGCCGTCTACGACCTGCTGGTCTGGCCCAACGATCCCCAGCGCATCTGGGTGGGCACCGAGATCGGCCTGGTCGAGTCCCTGGACGGCGGCGCCAGCTGGGCCCTGGCCGACAACGGCCTGCCCGCGGTCGGCATCTGGATGATCATCGCCGTCGAGGACGAGATCGTCATCGCGACCCACGGCCGCGGCATCTGGAGCACCACGGTGCCCGAGTTGCTGGACGGCCAGACCCTGACGCCGCTGTTCGACTCGATGGTGCAGAACCCGGGCGGCAGCCTCGACCTGAACTTCAACCTGCGCGCGGCCTACGACTCCACGCGGATCTTCGTCGACAACGCCGTCTACGCGACCCTGCCGGCCAACCCGCCGCTGCAGGTGCAGCTGGTGAGCGTGCCGGTGCTCGGCGCCGGGACCCGCACCGCCTTCGCCCGCGGTTTCAAGGACGGGCTCAGCTACGACTCGTTGGTCAAGAGCCTGGACGTGGTGGCCTATGCGGCGCCGGCCTCGGCCTATGCCAACCAGCTGAATGCCGCCGGCGACGGCGACGATTTCCAGCGCGACGGCATCAACTGGAGCCTGCCCTCGGGCTTCGCCGACGGGGCGCTGCACACGGCCCACGACTACGCCAACAGCAGCAACCCGGTGGCCACCCTGCTGACGCCGATCCGCGTCTCGGCCCTGACCACCCTGGCCTTCGACCAGGTGGCCATCGTCGAGCCCGGCGAACCCGGCTCGGTGTTCGGCGACGGCGACTTCTGGGACTACGTGATCGTCGAGGGCTCCGTCGACGGCGCCGTCTGGACGCCCCTGGCCCCGGGCTGGGACTGCCGCGAGGACGCGGCCTGGCTCGCCGCCTACGACAGCGGCGCCAACGGCAGCGCCAGCCTGTACCGCAACCGCGTGCTGACCCTCAACGATACCTTCGCCGCGGGCGACATCGTCCTGCTGCGCTGGCGCCTGTTCGCCGACGGGTCGGTCACGGGCTGGGGCTGGGCCTTCGACAACATCGAGGTCACGCCGACGGGCATCAGCGGCGCGGGCGAGCTGCCCACGCCCCTGGCGCTGCGGCAGAACTTCCCCAACCCGTTCAACCCCAGCACGACGATCGCCTTCGCGCTCGAGCGCAGCGGTCCGGTCAAGCTGCAGGTCTACGACGCCCGCGGCCGGCTGGTGCGCACCCTGGTGGACGAGGCCCGCGAGGCCGGCGCCCACAGCGTGGCCTGGGACGGGCGCGACAACGGCGGCCGCAGCTCGGCGGCCGGCGTGTACCTGTACCGGCTCGATGCCGGGAGCTCGTCGCTGCAGCGCAAGATGACGCTGCTGAAGTAGCGCCGGCTACCAGTCGGCGCGCTCGGCCTCCGTCGCGTCGCGGCCGAGGATCTGCCGCACCGCCGCCTCGAGCACCTCGTCGCGGCCGGCGCGCAGGCCCGCGATCGTCGGCAGCACCTCGATGTCGGGCACGATGCCGGCGCGCTGGGTGTTGTGGCGTTCGGCGTCGTACACGCCGATGCCGCTGATCATCGCGCTGAGGCCGCCCGGCAGGGCGAAGCCCGAGACGTTGCCGTCGGCGCCGGCGGTGGTCGAGCCCATGACCACCGCCTGCGGCGCGGCGCCGAAGGCCAGGGCATGGTACTCGGCCGAGCTCTGGGACGTCTCGTCGACCAGCACCACGACCGGACCGGCGAAGTGCGGCGCCTGCGGATTCAGCGGGTGGAAGTCGTCCCAGACGAAGGTGCCAGGGTTGGCCGGGTCCACCCGGGTGATGGTGACGAAGCGCGTGGGCTCACTGATCAGCGCGCCACCCAGCTGGAAGAGCGGAAAGTCGCTCGGGTAGGCGCGGCAATCGATGATCAGGCCCTGGGCGTCCTGGGCGATCGCCTCACCGAGCCAGCCCGCCACCGCGCCGGACTTGATGCGGTCCAGCGCCAGGTAGGCCACTCCCGGCGCCAGCAGACGGTAGCCCGCACCCGGCAGGGCGTGGAAGCGGCCCGCGGCGTAGTCGATCTGGTCGAAGGCCATGCGCTCGACCGTGAGCTCCAGGTCCTGGTCCCCGCGACGCACCGTCAACCGGCACGGCCCCACCGGCCCGCGCACCAATGCGCTCGCCAGCTGCTTGAGCCGGCTCGGCTCGTTGGAGGCCGAGTAGTAGGGCGCCCACTCGGCCAGCAGTTCGGCCACCGGTCGGCCATCCACCGCCACCAGGGCGTCGCCGATCCCGAGCCCGCCAGCCGGTCCGCCCCGCTCGTGGGCGTAACCCGCGACCACGGCCTGGCCCTCGACCCAGCGCAGGACCACCGGCACCTGGCCGTCCTGGCCGGGCGGACGGTTGGCGGTGGCCCCCGCCAGCTGGGTGTGGCCGTCCTTGAGGCGGGCGATCAGGGCCAGCATCGCCCGCTGATAGGCGTGGATCCCGGGCGCGGCCGCCAAGTGCGGCACGAACTCGCGCAGCACCGCCGGCCAGTCCTCGCCGATGATCTCCCGGTTGGGGCAGCAGTATTCAACGATGTTCCAGAAACGGAACAGGGCGAGCAGGCGGTAGCCCGTGTCCAGGTCGGCGATGCCGGTGTAGGGGAGCTCGCGGCTGAAGTCCGGGTTGCCCACGTGCGGCACCAGGTCCAGCCAGAACTGGCTGCCGTCGGCCGGGCGGGCGGCGTGGGCGGTCTGCAGGCGAGCGGCGAGCTCGTCCCCCAGCAACGAAGTGTCGGCGATCCAGGCCAGGTCCGCGGCCTGGGCCGGGGCGACGGGCGATTCGGCGCAGGGTGCGCAGGGAGGGATCGGGCCCAGGCCGTCGATCCATTCGACCAGCGCAGCCTGAGCCGCCGCCCGGTCGACCGCAGCCAGCACCGCCGGCATGACCCGGAACAGTGCGAAGTCCCAGTGGACGCGGCCCTGTGTCGCGGCCGGATGATGGTACTTCAGGAAGCCCCAGACCCGGCCCAGCAAGGCCAGGTTGTCCGCCTGCAGGGGCGTGACTTCGTCGAATTCCAGGCCGGATGCGGCGGCGAACTCGGTGTCGGTGTCCAGCACCGTCAGCTCGCGCGGCAGCTCCGGCGCCTCGGCCAGGGGCTTGCCGTCGATCCAGATCGCCAGGTCGTCGGCCCAGATCGTGCCGCTGCCGGCGAGCAGGGCCCCGGCGACGATGGTGCGCGCCCCTGCTGCGAACGGCAGGGTGATGCGGTATTCGGTCCACTCGGTGGTGCCGCTGAGCCCGCGTCTCTGCATGTTGTCGAAACCCACGCTCCCACCGCTGCCTTCGAGGCGGAACCAGAGCCCGAACCACTGGTCGACGTCCTCGCTGCGCAGCCAGCCGCGCAGTTCGATGACGTCGCCGTCCTGCACCGCCGGCAAATTGAAGGACAGGGCGCTGAACTGGCCTTCGCTGTCGGCCGTGCGGCGGATGCGCGCCGAGAGGCGGCCCCCGTGCACGACGAGGCTGTCGACGCCCATGGTCGCCGCGGCACCGCCGCGCCACTGGTCCGCTCCCGTTCCGGGACCGGCTTCGAAGTCGTACACACCCGGCACAGGCTCGGCGGCCGTCAGGGCGGGGATCAGGATCAACAGGCAGGCAAGAGCGCTGGCGGTGCGCATGGTCGGTCTCCCTCCGGTCCGGCGCTCGGGGTGGCAATGGGCTGAATGTAGAGGATCAGTCAGCAATTGAACAAGCCCGGGTCGGTACCGGTCCCTCCCCCGGGGGGTGAAATCAATGCAACCTGTTGTTGTTAGATATTTTAACGTCAATTGCCGTGCATCACTCGGAATTATGTTAAGCCACATTCCACCGCTGGCAATCAGCCCCCCGCGCGTTGGTTGGAGACCCGACCTTGTGGTTCACACGCTTTTCGTGAATCTTGGCTACTCCGTTTCCGTATAAGGCGGACCCGCGCCACCCGGCCGGCCACCCGACCACAGCTGCAGAAGGGATCCAGCCGCCATGCCCCCGTTCCTGTCCGGCCGTCAACCGGTCCATGCCCTGCTTTGTGTCCTGAGCGCCCTGATCCTGGTGACGGTCACCGCCTGCAGCAAGGATGACGGCGGCACCCCGCCGGCCCAGACCCAGCACGGCGGCGCCCCCGGCGGAGGCCAGCGCCCCGAGCAGGCGGCGGTGCCGGTGTCCGCCGAAGCGGCCGCCGTCGGCACCATCGCCAGCTACTACAAGGCCACCGCCACCCTCGAGGCCGAGAAGGAGGCCCAGGTGCTGGCCCGGGTCACCGGCCTGGTGCAGCAGCTGCACGCCGAGGAGGGCGACCTGGTCCAGGAGGGCGCCCCCCTGCTGACGGTGCAGAACGACGAGTACCGCTTCCGCGTGGAGCAGGCCGAAGCCGCGGCCGCCAACCTGCGCTCGCGCTACGAACGGCTCGAGCAGATGATGCAGGAGCAGCTGGCCACCGAGGAGGAGCTGCAGGCCGCGCGCAGCGATCTCGCCAGCGCCGACGCCGATCTGGGCCTGGCCCGGCTGAACCTCTCCTACACCACGGTGCGCGCACCCTTCACCGGACGGGTCACCCGGCGCCTGGTGGACGTGGGCCAGAACCTGTCGACAGGCGATGCGGTCTACGCCCTGGCCGACTTCGATCCCCTGCTGGCGCGGGTCCATGTGCCCAGCCGCGAGTTCAACAAGCTGCAGAAGGACCAGAGCGTGGACCTGGTGCTCGACAGCACGGGTGCGCGCCTGGGCGGGCGCATCACCCTGATCAGTCCGATCATCGACCCCACCAGCGGCACCATCAAGATCACCGTCGAGGTGCCTGTCTACCCGGCAGGCACCCGGCCCGGCGACTTCGCCCAGGTGCAGATCGTCACCGAGCGGCGCGACGGCGCCACCCTGGTGCCCCGCGGCGCGGTGCTGACGGACAAGGGCGAGACCGTGGTCTACACCGTCGCCGGCACGGCCGAGGCGCCGACGGCCGAGCGGCGCATCGTCGAGGTGGGCTTCACCGACGACGACAACGCCCAGATCACGGCCGGCCTGGCCCCCGGCGAGATGGTCGTCACCCGCGGCCAGCGCTCCCTGAAGCACGGCGTGCCGTTGAAGCTCCTGGACGAGACCGCGACCGGGGCCGGCAACTGATGCGCTCCTTCGTCGAAATGGCGGTGCGCCGCCGGGTCAGCGTCATGATGGCGGCGCTGGCCCTCGTCATCTTCGGCGCCGTCGGCTACAACCGGCTGGCCCTGGAGCTCTTCCCGGACATCACCTACCCCTCGATCACCGTGCAGACCGAATTCCCCGACACCGCGCCCCAGGAAGTGGAAAACCTGGTCACGCGGCCGGTCGAGGAGGCGGTCGGCGTGCTGCGCGGGCTGCAGACCGTGCACTCGGTGTCGCGCGCGGGCATGAGCGAAGTGACCCTGGAGTTCGAGTGGGGCGCGGACATGGACCTGCTGTCCATGGAGGTGCGCGAGAAGCTGGACCGGCTGATCCTGCCGGAGGAGGCCACCGACCCGGTGGTGCTGCGCTTCGACCCCAGCCTCGACCCCATCGTGCGCCTGGCCCTGTCCGGCGAGGGCGACCTGATGGCCCTGCGCCGCCTGGCGGACAAGCAGATCAAGCAGGACTTCGAGACCATCAAGGGCGTGGCCGCGGCCAGCATCAAGGGCGGCCTCGAGGAGGAGATCCGCATCGACGTGGACCAGGACCGGCTGGCGGCCCTGGGCATCACCATCGACCAGGTGCGGCAGGTGGTGGGCATCAGCAACGTCAACCTGCCCGGCGGCGCCCTGCGCGGGCGCGACAGCCAGTACCTGATCCGCACCGTGAACGAGTTCCTGGACGTCGAGGAGATCGCCGACCTGATCATCAGCCGCGACGGCGGCGCCGTGGTGCGCCTGCGCGAAGTGGCGGACGTGCACTGGGGCGCCAAGGAGCGCGAGGAGATCACCCGCACCGGCGGGCACGAGGCGGTCGAGATCTCCCTCTACAAGGAGGGCGACGCCAACTCGGTGACCGTGGCCCGGCGCCTGCAGGAGCGCATCGACGCCTGGCAGGACGGCAAGCTGCCGCCGGGCACCAACCTGACGGTGCTGTTCGACCAGTCCCACTTCATCGAGCAGGCGGTCAGCGAGGTGCGCAACGCCGCGCTGATCGGCGGACTGCTGGCCATCGTGGTGCTGCTGCTGTTCCTGCGCGACCTGCGCAGCACCCTGATCATCGCCACCAGCATCCCCATCTCGGTGGTCGCCACCTTCGTGGCCATGTACAAGCTGGACATCTCGCTGAACATCATGTCGCTGGGCGGGTTGACCCTGGGCATCGGCATGCTGGTGGACAACTCGATCGTGGTGCTGGAGTCGATCTTCCGCAAGAAGCAGATGGGGCAGTCCCTGTACGCCGCGGCCATCAACGGCACCGCCGAGGTGGGCGGCGCGGTGGTGGCCTCGACCCTGACCACGGTGGCGGTGTTCCTGCCCATCGTCTTCGTCGAGGGCATCGCGGGGCAGCTCTTCCGCGACCAGGCCCTGACCGTGACCTTCAGCCTGCTGGCCTCGCTGGTCGTCGCGGTGACCATGATCCCCATGCTCAGCGCCGCCGGCAGCCGCCTGCCGCGCCGCGGCCAGGACCACGGCGCCGACGAGGGCGTCGACCACATCGACACCGGCGAGCCCGATGCTGACCCTGGGCTGGTTCTCCCGCCTCTACGACCGCCTGCTGCGCGGGGCCATGCGCCTGCGCTGGCTGACCCTGGTGGTCGCGTTCGGGCTGTTCGCGGCCTCGCTGTGGGCGGTCGGCCTGCTGGGCACCGAGCTGATCCCCCAGCTCTCGGAGGGCGAGTTCTTCTTCGAGGTCAAGCTGCCCGAGGGCGCCTCGCTGGCCGCCACCGACCGCACCATCGCGGTGATGGAGCAGGCCGCGGCCACCGAGCCCGGCATCGAGCGCTACTACGCCACCGTGGGCAGCCGCCTGGTCTCCGGAGGCGTGTCCCTGAACACCAAGGCCGAGAATCTGGGCCAGCTGAACATCGTGATGACGGATCGCGCCGACGACGCCGGCGAAATGGCGGTGGCCGACGACCTGCGCCGGCAGTTCCTGGCCATGCCCGACCTCGAGGTGAAGTTCGGCCGGCCCAGCTACTTCTCCCTCAAGACGCCGATCGAGGTGATCGTCTTCGGCGACGACCTGGACGAGCTGCGGGCCTACAGCCTGGACCTGGCGCGGCGCCTGGAGGCGGTGCCGGGCCTGGTGGACGTGCGCTCCTCGCTGGAGGCGGGCAACCCCGAGCTGCAGGTGGTCTTCGACCGCGAGCGGCTGGCCAGCCTGGGCCTGGACATGGGCGTGCTGTCGGAGACCCTGCGCAACCGCGTGCTGGGTGTGGTGCCGACGCGCTTCAAGGAGCAGGACCGCCAGATCGACATCCGCATCCGCAACCGGGAAGAGGACCGCAGCTCGGTGCAGGACGTGCGCAACCTGGTGGTGCCGGGGCCCGACGGCGAATCCATCCGCCTGCTCTCGGTCGCCGACGTCAGCGAGGCCCGCGGGCCCGCCGAGATCCATCGCCTGCAGCAGCAGCGCGCGGCCGTGGTCTCGGCCAACCTGGAAGGGCGCAGCCTGGGCGCGGCGGTGGCCGACGTCGAGGCGGCGCTGGGCGCGGCGCCCCCCGGGCCCGGCCTCAGCACCGACCTGGGCGGGCAGAACCGCGAGATGCAGGTCAGCTTCAAGAGCCTACGCTTCGCCATCGCCCTGGCCATCTTCCTGGTCTACCTGGTGATGGCCGCCACCTTCGAGAGCTTCCTGCACCCGTTCCTGGTGCTGTTCACCATCCCCCTGGCCCTGGTCGGCGTCGTGGGCGGCCTGCTGGCGACCGGGACCCCGATCACCGTGATTGTGCTGATCGGCACCATCATGCTGGTGGGCATCGTGGTCAACAACGCCATCGTGCTCATCGACACCGTCAACCGGCTGCGGCGGGCGGGACTCGAGAAGAGCGAGGCGGTGATCCGCGGCGGGCACCTGCGCCTGCGCCCGATCCTGATGACGACCCTGACCACGATCCTGGGCCTGCTGCCCATGGCGCTGAGCTGGGGCGAGGGCGCCGAACTGCGGGCCCCCCTGGCCATCACCGTGGCCAGCGGCCTGGCCCTGAGCACGCTGCTGACCCTGGTGGTGATCCCGGCGGCGTACATCGCCGTGCCGTCGCGGATCGACCCGGAATAGACCGACTGGACGAGGAAGGCTGGACGCGGCATGACCCTGCCCGAGATCGCCATCAAGAGGCCGGTGACGACGCTGATGGTGCTGGTCAGCATCGTCGTGCTGGGCGCGGTCGCACTGACCCGCCTGCCCCTGGCCTTCATGCCCGACATCGTCGAGCCCGAGCTGTTCGTGCACCTGCCCTACGAGAACGCCTCGCCCGAGCAGGTTGAGCGCATGGTCGTGCGCCCGGTCGAGGACGCCGTGGGCGGCGTCAAGGGCCTGCAGAGCATGTGGTCCAACTGCAGCGGCGACGGCGGCCGCATCCGCCTGGGCTTCACCTGGGAAACGGACATGCACCTGGCCCGGGTCGAGGTCTGGGAGCGCATCGACCGCATCCGCGGCGACCTGCCCGAGGACCTGGGCGACATCCAGGTCTCCACCAACTGGGACAGCCGCGACGCCGACCAGCCGGTGATGGAGGCCCGCCTCAGCTCGCCCCGCGACCTCTCCGAGAGCTACGACCTGCTGGAGCGCAAGATAATCCGGCCCCTGGAGCGGGTGCCCGGGGTGGCCCAGGTGCGCCTGGACGGGGTCAACCCCCGCGAGGTGCGCATCAACCTGCGCGTGGCCGACCTGGAACTGCACGGCATCGACGTGCGCGACGTGTCGCGGATCCTGCGCGGCGGCAACTTCGACCAGTCGCTGGGCCGCGTGGTCAACGGCGACAGCCGCTGGACCCTGCGCACCGTGGGCACCCTGGCCACGGTCGAGCAGATCGCCAACCTGCCCCTGCGCGCCGACGGCCTGAAGCTGAGCGCGGTGGCCGACGTGGTCTACCAGGAGCCGCCGCTGGAGTACGGCCGCCATCTGGACGGGGACTTCGCCATCGGCGTGACCGTGGCCCAGGAGAGCCGGGCCAACTCGGTCGAGGTCTGCGACGGCCTGCAGGCCGCCGTCGCGCGCATGGCCGCGGACCCGGAGCTGGAGGGCGTCAACTTCCTGGTCTGGTTCAGCCAGGGCGACGAGATCCGCCAGACCCTGCGCGACCTCAGCTTCACCGGCATCTTCGGCTCGATCCTCGCGGGCATCGTGCTGTTCATGTTCCTGCGCCGCATGGCCACCACCCTGGTCGCGGTGGCCTGCATCCCCTTCTCGCTGATCGTCACCTGCGGCGTGATCTGGGCCCAGGGGCACTCGCTGAACACGCTGACCCTGCTGGGACTGATCGTGGGCATCGGCATGCTGGTGGACAACGCCGTGGTGGTGATGGAGAATATCTTCCGCCACCGCGAGATGGGCGAGGACCGCCGGACTGCCGCCCTGGAGGGCTCGAAGGAGGTGTCGGTGGCCGTGGTCGCGGCCACCCTGACCTCGGTGATCGTCTTCGTGCCGCTGATCTTCAACAAGCCCAGCGAGATGAACCTGTACCTGAAGGAGCTGGGCGTCACCGTCTGCCTGACCCTGCTGGCGTCACTGTTCATCAGCCAGACCCTGATCCCCCTGGCCACCAGCTGGTACATCAAGTCCGAGCCGCGGCCCAAGGGCCGGCTGATGCTCGGCCTGGAGGACCGCTACCAGGCCCTGCTGGCCTTCGGCCTGCGCCGCTGGTGGCTGAGCCCGCTGATCGGCCTGGCGGTGATCGCCTCGGCCATCTACCCGTTCCGCCACATCGACATGAATTTCGACACCAGCCGCACCGAGCTGTTCGTGCAGATCAGCTACGAGATCAGCGAGGAGATGAGCCTCGAACGCAAGCAGGCGCTGGTCACCGAGGTCGAGGGCCTGATCGAGCCCCACCGCGAGGAGCTGCTGACCCGCTCGATCTACAGCTTCTGGAACGACGGCTGGGTGATGACCCGCATCTACCTGCTGGAGGGCGAGGCCAACGACGAGAACTTCGCCATGGTGCGTGCGCGCCTGCGCGAGATCCTGCCCGAGCTGCCCGGGGTGAAGCTGCAGGTCCAGGAATCGGGCCAGGGCTGGCGCCGCCACGAGGGCCGCGACCGCGTGGCCTTCCAGATCGTCGGCGACGACACCGCCTTGCTGATGAACCTGGCCGAGCAGGCCATCGAGGAGTTGCAGGCCATCCCCGGCCTGGTAGACGTGCAGACCCGCCACGCCGAGGCCCAGCAGGAGCTGCACATCGAGCCGGACCGGGACCTGGCCTCGCGCTACGCCGTGACCCCGGACCAGGTCTCCCAGGTGGTGGGCCTGACCTTCCGCGGCCGCCGCCTGCAGCGCTTCCGCACCGCCGACGGCGAACGCGAGATGCGGCTGACCCTGGACGAGCAGCAGACCGAGAGCCTGGACCAGCTGCAGAACCTCAAGCTGCAGACCGGCGACGGCCAGGACGTGCCCCTGGCCGCGGTGGCGCGCCTGAACCAGAAGCCCGGCCGCGAGGAGATCCAGCGCGACAACCGCCTGACCAGCGTCTGGGTGACCGCCCGCTACGAGCAGGGCACGCGCGAAGACTACACGCCGCAGGTCGAAGCCGCCCTGGCGGGCATGGAATTCCCCTACGGCTACAGCTGGACCTTCGGCGCCTGGGAGCAGCGCCAGCAGGAGCAGTCGAAGGAGTTCCTGACCAACCTGCTGCTGGCCCTGCTGCTGGTGTTCGCGGTGATGGCCGGCCTGTTCGAGTCGGTGCGGCAGGCCCTGGCCCTGATGATCTCGCTGCCCTTTGCCCTGGCCGGCGCAGCCTGGACCCTGCACCTGACCGGCACCGGTTTCGACCAGCCGGCGGCGATCGGGCTGCTGCTGTTGATCGGCATCGTGGTCAACAACGGAATCGTGATGCTGGAGCACATCAACCAGTACCGGCGCGGCGGCATGGAGCGCACCGAGGCCATGCTGCGCGGCGGGCGCGAGCGCCTGCGGCCCATCCTGATGACCGCGCTGACCACCCTGATCGGCCTGGTGCCCATCGTGGTGCAGAAGCCGTCGCTGGGCGGGGTCTACTACTACTCGATGGCGCTGGTGATCATGGGCGGGCTCGCGGTCAGCGCGTTTTTGACCTCGGTGCTGCTGCCGACGACCGCGGCGCTGAGCGAGGACATATTCAGCTGGCTGGGCGGGCTGCCACGGCGGCTGCTGGCGGGACGCAAGCCCACGGTCGAGGTAGAGTCTTGAACCGTCCCGACGTCGCCGCCCTGCGCGCCCACTTCCCGGCCCTGGCCGGCGGCACGGTCTTCCTGGAGAACGCCGGCGGTTCCCAGGTGCCGGCCTGCGTGTCCGACGCGATCTTTCGCTACCTGCGGGAGACCTACGTGCAGCTGGGCGCGGGCTACCCCCTGTCGCGGCGCTGCACCGCCACCGTGGAGGCCGCCCACGCCTTCGCCCGCACCTTGGTCAACGCCAGGCGCGGCCACGCCATGATCGGGCCGTCGACCACTGCGATGCTGAACATGCTGGCCGGCTGCTACGCCCAGGTGCTCGAGCCCGGCAGCGAGATCATCCTGGCCGAGACCGGACACGAGGCCAACCTCGGGCCCTGGAAACGGCTTGAACGGCTGGGGATGAAGATCCGCTGGTGGAAACTGGACCCCGACCTGTGCCTCTGCCCGCTGGACGCCCTGGACGGGCTGCTGAACGAACGCACCGCCCTGGTGGCCCTGCCCCACGTCTCGAACCTGCTGGGCGGCATCGTCGACCTGCCGGAGATCGTGCGCATGGCCCACGGCGTGGGCGCCCGCGTGGTGGCCGACGGCGTGGCCTACGCGCCCCACCGCGCCATCGACGTCGACGCCTGGGACGTGGACTGGTACGTCTACTCCACCTACAAGGTGTACGGGCCGCACCTGGCCGTGCTCTACGGACGCCACGACGCCGTGGCCGAGCTGCCGGGGCCCAACCACTTCTTCGTGCCGCAGGGCGACCTGCCCTACCAGTTCGAGCCGGGCGGCGCCAGCCACGAGGGCTGCGCCGGACTGCTGGCCCTGGGCGACTACCTGAAGGTGGTCGCGGGCGCGGCGCCCGACGCGGCGTGCGACCGCGGCGTGGTCAAGGCGGCGTTCAGCGTCATGGAAGAACTGGAGCGCCCGCTGATCGCGCGCCTGCTGGCCTACCTGCACGGCAAGCCCGGCGTGCGCGTGATCGGCCCGCAGGAGGCCGGCCCGGCGCGAGTCGGCACCATCAGCTTCGTGCGCGCGGGCAAGTCCTCGCGCGAGCTGGCCGCCGCCCTGGACCGCACCGAGATCGCGGTGCGCCACGGCCACATGTACGCCTGGCACCTGTGCAAGGCCCTGGGCCTGGACCTCGAGGACGGCGTGCTGAGGGTCAGCTTCGTCCACTACAACACGCCCGGGGAGATCGACCGCCTGATCGAGGTGTTTGACACGATCCTCTAGCCGCGCCCCCAGGGAGGACCCGCCATGGACGCTCGCGAGCTCGCCCGCTTCCTGACCATCCAGTTCCGCTACACCTCGCACGTCTTCAAGGCCAACCTCGAGGGCCTGTCCGACGCCGACGCCCTGCGCCGGCCGGAGCCCGCGGGCAACTGCATCAACTGGGTGGCCGGGCATGTGCTGAGCTCGCGCGCCGGCATCGTCCAACTGGTCGGTGGTAAGCCGCCTTTCGCCCCGGCGGACTACAAGCGCTACAAGCGCGCTTCCCCGCCGCTGGCCGCGGCCGAGGAGACGATCCCGCTGGCGCGCATGCTGGCGGACTTCGCGGCCACGAAGGAGCCGCTGACCGCGGGCCTGAGCGCCCTGACCGACGCGCAACTGGCCGCGCCGGCCCCTTTCAGCCCCGGCAACAACCCCGACGAGACCGTCGGCACCCTGCTGGTCGGCCTGGCCTTCCACGAGTCCTACCACACCGGCCAGCTAGGAGTGCTGCGGCGCCTGGCGGGGCGGGACGGCGTGATCACCTAGGCGTTCCACCCGGCGCGGTCGGCGAGCTGCGTGATGTGGGCCAGATGATGCCGTCCGTGCCAGGCGTAGATGCCGATGTTCAGGTCCAGGCGCACCGGGCCCGAATCCGGGTGCACGAACTCCCGGGCCAGCTCCTCGCTACCCAACCCCCGCAGCAGGCAGACCCAGCGCGCGTGCAGCAGCTCGATGAAGCGCAGGGATTCCGCGACCGGAACAGCGGCATAGTCGGGCAGTTCGGCCCACCGCTCCTCACGGTAGGCCTTGATCGTCGGCTGATCCTCCGTCAGCGCCCACTTGAAGCGGATGAGGCTGTTCAGATGGCTGTCGGCGAGGTGATGCACCACCTGCCGGACCCGCCAGCCGCCGGGCCGGTAGGGCGTCTCCAGCTGCTGCGGGGTCAGCGGCCCCACAACCCCGGCCAAGGCCGCGGGGAAGCGCTCGATCTCGTCGATCCAGGCCTCGACCTGGGCGGCGGTCACCACCGCGGGCGCCACGAACCTGCCGAGCGGATAGCGGAGATCCCGTTCTGCCAAGATCGTCTCCTTGCCTGCGGGGCCGCGAGTCAGGGACCGGGCCGGTAGATCAGCGTAGGATATCCCACCCAGTGCCCCAACGTGTTGGGCGCCGTCACCCCCAGCCGGGTGTCCGGCAGTTCGAGGCGACCGTCGCTGACGCTGTCGCCGTAGCGCAGCAGCGTGCCGGCCAGCGGCGCGCCGCCGACGGCCTCCTGCAGCTTCGCCGCCACCGTCAGCCCGAAGGGGATCGAGTAGAGCCCGCACCAGGTGATGCGGTAGGGGTAGGCCGGGTAGTCGGGATGGGACGGATCCCAGACCAGGCGGGTGAATGCCGCCACGCTCGCGGCGGTCAGCGGCCCGGCGAGGGTGGCCTCGGCCAAGGTCAGGTCCTGGGCGCGGCCCGCCGCGTGGCCGGCCTCGTCGCAGCCGAAGGGCGCGTAGCCGCCGGCGCCCCAGCCCTCGCAGCCGTAGTGCACGGCGTCGGCGGAGATCAGGATGCCCAGGTCGCGGCCCGGCTCCCAGCCGCGCTCGCGGCAGATCGCCGCCAGGGCGGCCGCGGTAGCGGCGGCGGACTCCTGCAGCTGGTCCATCTCCATGCCCGAGACCAGCACCGGCACGAACAGCGGCTCGGCGACGGCAGCGCCCAGCCAGGGCAGCAGGGCCTCGATCGAATGCTCGGCCGCGTGGCGCTCGACCGAGACCTCGGCCAGGGCGCCCAGGCGGGCGGCCAGGTCCGCGCGCAGCTCCGTGTCCACCGCGAACTCCCGGCCGGCCACGCGCCAGGCCGTGCTGTCGTCCAGCAGCAGGCGGTCCCGCACGCCGACCCGGCGGCAGGCATGGCAGACGCCGAACACGATCCAGCGTCTGGCCTGCAGGTAGGGCAGCCCGTGCACGGCGGTGCGGCCGGCATAGAGGTAGTCGTCGTGGGGCAGGATGGCGGCGACGCAGGCCTCCGCTGCACCCCCCGCCGGCAGGCCCTCGGCGGCCAGGCTGGCCGACAGCACGGCCTGCAGGTCGGCGGCCGAGACGGCGAAGCCCACGGTGTCGAGCTGGGCGCGGACCTGGGCGCCCGCAGGGGTTGCCGGGGCCGCCGCCGCGACGACCAGGACGACAGCGATCAGGGTGCGGACGGTCATGGTTCCTCCCGCGGCGGACGGTGCAGACCGCGCCGTGGTTGGCGCTTGGCATCCGGCAACAGCATCACTATCATACGCCACTCAGGTCACGCAGCCCAAGCCCCGGAGAGCACCATGCTCGCAAACCTGCCCGAGACAGCCGAGGTTCTCCTCCGCATCGTGGTCGCCGCCCTGTTGGGCGCGATGATCGGCTTCGAACGCGACAAGCACGGCCGCGCCGCCGGTCTGCGCACCCACCTGCTGGTGAGCATGGGCGCCGCCGTCTTCATGGTGATCTCCGCCCACGTGGCGAAGCAGTCCCAGCAGGCGGGATTCTTCGCCGACCCCGGGCGCATCGCCGCCCAGATCGTCACCGGCATCGGCTTCCTCGGCGCAGGCGTGATCCTCAAGTCGGGCAACCACGTGCGCGGCCTCACCACGGCGGCTTGCCTGTGGACGGCCGCGGGCATCGGCATGGCGGCCGGCGGCGGCTTCTACGTCCTGGCGACCATGACCACCGGCGTGGCCCTGATCGGCCTGGTGGCCCTGAAGGCCTTCGAGCGCGTCTACGCCAAGGACTCCTACCGCACCCTGACCGTGACCACCGGCATCGACGTGACGGCTTCGGACATCATCGCCCTGATCAAGCGGACCCACGTGACCGTCCTGAGCTGCGACATCGAACGCAACTACGGTGCCGGCACCACGGTCACGCGCCTCTCGATCCGCATCTACCACCGCGGCATCACCGACAAGCTGGCCCACGGCCTGATCAAGGAGCTGGAGGAGTCGCCCCTGAAGATCCGCGAGGTGAAGTGGAGCCATCTCTAGGCCGCGACGCCCGTCCTACCAGCCGACCACCGCCGCCGACACCCGCCAATAGCCGTGATGCCCGTCGGGATCGGCGGGATCCTTGGCGCGGATGTCCTCCACGGTCCAGGCCAGGGTGTGGGCGCCCGGCGCCACCGCGCCCAGCTCGACCAGCAGCGGCGGGGCCACGTCGCCCGGGCACCAGCCGCTGCGCGCGTAGTCGCTGCTCCACATGCCGTCGGCCCACTTGGCGCAGTAGGGGTTCAGGGCGCGCAGCCGGTCGCAGTCGTCGCGCCAGGGCCGCCAGCGGAAAACCTCGCGGCCGTCCAGCAGCAGCACGTTGTCCTTGGTGATGAACTCGTCGGCATCGCGGCCGTCGGTGCAGTGGCCGGTCGCGATCGCGGCCACCGTCAGCCGGCGCACACCCGGCGGCACCACGATCGTGCCTGCGGCCAACGGCGCCTCGGCGGTCAGGCCGCCGTCGGGATAGAGGGCCCCCGCGGCCCAGCGCGGCACCGCAACGCCGCCGGCGGGCACCGGCTCGGACAGCAGCGTGGCGGTCACCTTCCAGGCCGGCGAAACCCAGGTGTCGATGAAGACCTCGAACTCGCAGACGCCCGTCAGCAGCGGCGCCAGGTGGGTGACGTCCAGCTCGTGGTCGGTGGGGCCGCCGTAGGAGGTCATGAAGCGGCACAACTCGACCGGCGCCGCGCCCGGCTGCACCAGACGCAGCGACCCGGCCCGGTCCCAGCGGTCGACCATGTTGCGCTCGTCGGCGGGAATCGGCCGCAGGGACAGGCGCAAGGTCAGCCGGCGCGGCCCGATCCGCCCGGGCAGCTCGCGCACCGCCGCCATCACCCGGCCGTTGTCGCGGGCCTGCACCCCGGCGGCGTCGTAGCGGCCGGACTCGTCGGGGGTGAAGTGGACGGTCACGTCCTCGAACAGCGGCACGGTGAAGGCGGCCGGGGGCGCAATGCGCTCGGCGCAGCCGGCCCCCGGCAGCAACGCGGACACCAGCAGAAACGGCAGCAGGCGCCGGGACATGGCAGTCCTTCCGGTCAATTGATGTAGCCCAGGGCCTTCAGCTGCCGCCGCAGCTCGTCGTCGATGGTCGCGTCCCGCTCGCCGGCCGGTCCCTCGCGCGGGGTCAGGGCCATGTACGAGGGCAGGCGGTTGCCCTCGAGGCGGCGCACGATGTCTTCGCCCGGGCTGGTCAGCGCCTCGGTCAGCACGTTGCCGGGCATGTCGCCGCCGGCAGGCAGGCCCATCAGCGCCAGGAAGGTGGGACAGATGTCCAGCAGCTCGATGCGGTCGATCACCCCGCCGGCCGTGTAGAGGGGGCTGCGCACCAGGAACACGCCCCACTCGCTGTGCTCGGCGGTGCCCTTGTCGCCGCTCAGGCGCGGCCCGTAGAAGCCGTGGTCCGACAGCACCACGGCCTGGCGGTCGGCCGGGAACCAGCCCAGCACCTCGCCCAGCACCTCGTCGGCCCACTCGTAGTAGCGGGGCACCACCTGGCCGAAGGCCTCGGCCTCGCCGGGATCGATGTGCATATGCGACTTGTCGGGCATCAGGTAGTGGTAGAAGCGGTGGCTGACCATGTCGGTGCCGCGCAGGTAGAAGAAGAAGAGGTCGTAGGGGTCGCCCTGGGCCAGCATGCGGTTGACCGCCAGGTAGCCCAGGTCGGCGGCCCAGATCTCGCGCAGTGCGTCCAGCATCCCGGGCCACTCGGCCTTGGCCTGCGCCAGCTGGTCGGCGTCGAGGAAGCGCAGCAACTGCTCGTCGCTGATGTCGGCGGGATCCACGCGCAGGGCCACCACCCGGGCGGTCAGCGAGTCGGGGTACACCAGGTCGGCCAGGGGCGCGTCGCGGCCGCGGCCGTAGGGCAGGTAGTCGCTGACCATCACGCCGTCGATGGGGCGGGCGGGATAGGTGGTCCACATGCCGACCACCGAGGTCGACATTCCGGTCGCGCCCAGGATGTCCCACAGGGCGGGCGCGCGCCAGGCGCTGCCGTGGACCGGCTCCTGGTCCTGGCCCTTGACGAAGTTGGCGATGCCGTGGACCTCGGGCCTGACGCCGGTGCAGATGCTGGCCCACAGCAGGGGCGACTTCTCCAGGGGATAGAAGGTCTTCATGCGGCCGTGGGCCGACTGGTCCATGAAGGCCCGCAGGTGGGGCAGCTTGCCCTCGGCGAGCATGGGATCCCACAGGCGCCAGTCGGCCGAGTCGATGCCGATCACCAGCAGCTTGCCCGTGCGGGGCCCCTCGTCGCCGCCGCAGCCGGCCAGCGCGGCCACCAGGGCCAGCAGCAGGACCGGCAGCCCGGTGCACTTCCTCATCATCGAGCTCCCATCGTTGCCGGGTCGCAGTCGTCGCCTACGTCGTTGATGGTAAGCGGGGCGGCATGGGGTGGCAAGATCCCCTATCCGGACGGCACCTCGCTGCGGACCCGGACCGGGTCCGCTTCCGGCCCGGGCCTGGCCCCCTGCCGGGCCACCGCGTGGATGAACGTCACCAGCTCCCGGCCCACGACGGTGCAGCCGTAGACGTTGGGATGGGAATCGCCCGGGTTGGCCACGATCCCGTACTCGTCCCGCAGCCAGTTGTCCGGACCCGCCAGGCGGTCGAAGAACGGGAACCCGTACAGGTTGCCCCGGCCGCGCACGAACTCCTCCACCAGCCAGGTGTTGAAGGCCCGCGCGCTGTCGGCATCGGCCTGGGTGGCCCCGCCCACGCCTTCGCGCATGGGCGGAAAGCCCAGCACGATGAACCTGCGACCCGGGTCCCGCACGAAATCGGTGTCCCGGATCGCCCGGTACTCCTGCCGCCACCGCTCCGCCCTGTCGCTGGCCACGCTGACGGTGTTGTCGTAGCCGCTCTTGAAGAGGATGACGCGGAAGTTGTCGATGCTGTCGCGTGCGGCGACGTAGCTCGGGGCGGGATCGCTGAAGATCCTCAGCCACTGGTCCGGCAGCACGGCCGGGAATTCCTCCAGGGCCGGACCGAAGTTGGGCTGGATCCAGGTGTCGTCGCCGTCGTAGTAGCGGTTCCAGTAGGGGCCGACGCCGCAGAAGTGGTGCCACAGCTCGACCGCCGTGCCGTGCTCGGCGTTCAATTCCGCCAGCACCTCGAACATGTCGACCGTGCCGTTGCGCAGGAGGGCGCCCCCGACCGAACGGTGCATGAAGAGCACGCGCTGCGGCGCGGTCCAGGCCGCGGCGGCCGCGACCGGGGTCGTGGCCGCCGGTGTCGTGGCGTTGTTGCAGGCGGACAGGACAAGCGACGCGAGGACCGCAGCGAGCAGCGCCGCTCGGATCATGACGAACCTTCCGGACCAGGGTCGACCCGACGGCGCACCGGCGCCGGGCGTAGCCGCCGCAGGGTAACCCACCCCCGGACGACCGGCAAGCGGTCAGCCCGGCGGGGACCTCCGGGGTCCCGGGTGCACCGCGGCGGTATATATTGATCTGCAACAAGTATTTTTGACCTTATACCGTGAATAATCCGCAACAACCGCAAAGCCGCTTGTAGAATTCCCGCGCCAGGCGTACACTCCGCGAGGAGGGACAGACAACGTGCAAAGCATCCATTACGGCCATTATTTTCCATGCGGGAGGACATTATGAAACGCTTCGCGCTCGCGTCATCCTTGATCATCGTGCTGGCCCTGGCCGGAACGGCCCTCGCCCAGCTCGATCCTGACGAGGACGGCATCGGGATCTACTTCGACCCGTCTGCCGCCGGCTCCAACTGTGTGTTCCTGGCTCCCGGCCCGCACCGCTGCTTCGTGGTCATCACCCATCCGACCGCCCAGGAAGCGGGCGTCGGCGGTTGGGAAGCCAAGATCACGATCGACGGTCCGGCCTTCATCACCTCAACGCACTACGAGCCCAACTCCATCAACTTCCTCAGCCCGCCCGAGTATCTCGTGGGCATCGGAGTTCCCCTTTACAACCCGTACATGTACCCGGCTGTTGTCGTCGCCTACTTCGACTACATCCTGCTCGACGACCAGGTGCCGGTGTACTGGTACATCGACGGTGTCTACCGTCACTCGCTGCCCGAACGGATCCCTTGCTACCTCGACGGCGACGACTACAACATCATCATCCCGCTGCAGCAGCCGACAGGCGGACCGGACATCCCGGTGGCCTCGATCAACGGCGAATGCGCCGTGCCCAGCGAAGATGTCACCTGGGGTTCGGTGAAGTCGCTTTACCGGTAGCCCTGCGCTGACCGCGATCTGCAAGCAAGGCCGCCTCCCTGCAGGGAGGCGGCCTTCTTTATGTTGCCGGTTTTCGGACCGCAGACCGGGCTACTTCAACAGCATCACCTTCGTCCGGTCCACGGTGGCACCCGCGACGATCACGGCGTGGTAGACGCCCGACGGCAGCATCCGCCCGCCGTCGTCGCGGCCGTCCCAGGCCACCGCGTTGAGGCCGGCGCCCAGGCGGCCCTGGAACAGCTGGCGCACGCGGCGGCCCCGCAGGTCGAAGATGTCGATGTTCACCGCCGTGTCGCCGGCCAACTCGATCCGGAACGAGGTGGTCGGGTTGAACGGGTTGGGCGCCGCGCCCAGGCTCCGCGGCCGGGCGGCGAGATCGTCGCGCACGGGCGAGAGCGGGCTCTCGGTGAACTCGACCGTGCCGGAGGACCAGTCGCCGTCCACGCTGCCGCCGTCGGTGATCCGGCAGTAGACCCAGTACTCGCCCTCCTCGACCTCGGCCGAGTTGATCACCACCGTGCCCAGCGAACCGTCCACGTTGACCCCGTTGACCAGCTGGATCTCGTTGCCGTCCAGGGCGGGCGTCAGGTTCAGGTACACGTTCACCCAGGTGGGGTCGCCGTCGCCGTCGCTGCCGGTCCACTGCACGGCGTAGTTGTCGGCCCCGTGGATCAGGGTGATGGTGCCGGCCGGCGGGGTGTCGGTGCTGATCGCGGGGCCGGCGTTGGTGGGCAGCGTGAATTCCAGGGCGTAGTCCGGGTGGCTGACGCCGTTGTAGCCGAAGACCTGCAGGTCGTACCAGCCCCGGGCGGCGCCGGCCAGGGGCAGGACCTCGTCGTCCGAGACGCTGACCCCACTGGCCACCTGGCTGCCCGCGGCGTTGAACAGGCGCGCGTCGATGTCGCCCAGCCCATGCAGGAACTTCACCGTCACCTGGTGCCCGCTGCCGCCGGTGCCGGCCATGTAGAAGCGGTACCAGTCCTCGTCCACGGCCGAGTCGATGGTCAGCCCGGCGGGGGTCGTCCCCTGGGTGGTCGGTCCCAGGTTGGGGCTGTTGACGGCGCCCGCGGTGCGGGCGGTGGTCGCAGCCTTGCTGTCGTTGGGCTCGTAGGCATCGGGGTTGATGGGCGCGGGAGCCCCGATGGTGACCTTGATGCGGGTCACGTTGTTGGTCTCGTCGGACTCGAGCACGGTGTCGTCGGGGTCGACGATCGACTCCAGCCAGTAGGTGCCGTCGGGCACCTCGGTGATGTCGATGTTCTGCCCGTTGAGATACTTGCCGTACACGTCGTACCAGCCGACGGAGATGCCCTGCACCGTCTCGCCGCAGGACGTGTAGTAGGACGAGCCCGAGAAGTTGGGCAGGCTCGAGTCCTGGATGCCCCCGTCGATGAGGCAGAAGCTGGTCTTCTCGCCCGTGGCCAGCACGGCCCCCACCTCGTCGTTGGGCAGGATCTCCCGCAGCTGGTACAGGGCCCAGCCCTCGAAGTGGACGTGGCCGTGGGTCGGGTGGTGGATGAAATGCCCCGCCAGCCGGTCGGTCCAGCTGCCGTCGTCGGCGAACACCCGCTGCAGCACCTGCTGCGTGCCACCGATCGGGTCCAGAGGGCCGCCATAGATGTGCAGGGGGCCCAGCCCGATGTTGGCCGTGCCGTTGGACAGGCGCAGGTGCACCCGACCGGGCACGACCCCGGTGCTGATGTCGTTGTCGTAGAGGTCGGAGGCGCGGACGATCATGTCCGGCAGCCAGTCGACGGCGGACGCGGCCGCCGGCAGCAGGACCACCGCGAGCAGCAGCGGCAGGGCGATACGCTTGGGCATGGGGAACCTCGACTTCCGGGACGGATGGCCTGCGCGGAGTTGCGCGGGTCGGTCCTGGGATCATAGCGCAATAAACCGGTTAATTGTAGTCCGATATTCGGAATCGTTAACGGCAGGGGGGGGGCGGGGCCGCAGGCTCCGGCCGTGCGCCCCCCCAGGGGTGTCCGCTTTTCGCGGCCGAAGCCTACTTCAAAGACGCCATATCAATGGAGAACCGGTACTTCACGTCCGACTTGAGCAGCCGCTCGTAGGCCTCGTTGATCTTCTGGATGGGGATGACCTCCACGTCGGCGGTGATCCCGTGCTTGCCGCAGAAATCCAGCATCTCCTGGGTCTCGGCGATGCCGCCGATCAGCGAGCCGGACAGGCTGCGCCGGCCGAAGAGCAGGGCGAAGGCCGACACGGGGGCGGGCTTCTCCGGAGCGCCGACGAGGGTCATATTACCGTCCATGGTCAGCAGCGAGAGGTACGCGTTGAGGTCGTGGTCGGCCGAGACCGTATCCAGAATGAAGTTGAAGGTGCCCGTGTGCTTGGCCATGGCCTCGGCGTCGCGGGAGTTGACGACCTCGTGGGCGCCCAGGCGCAGGGCGTCCTCCACCTTGGACGGCGAGGTGGTGAACACCACCACGTGGGCCCCGAAGGCCCGCGCGAACTTCACGCCCATGTGGCCCAGACCGCCGAGGCCGACCACGCCGACCTTCTGGCCCTTCTGGACCTTCCAGTGGCGCATGGGCGAATAGGTGGTGATGCCGGCGCAGAGCAGCGGCGCGACCCCGGCCAGGTCCAGGTTCTTGGGGACGCGCAGCACGAAGCGCTGGTCCACGACGATGCTGTCGGAGTAGCCGCCGTAGGTAACCCCGCCCAGGTGCTTGTCCGGCCCGTTGTAGGTGAAGACGGCGCCGGGGCAGAACTGCTCCATGTCGGCCTTGCAGGCGTGGCAGGTGTGGTCCGAGTCCACCAGGCAGCCCACGCCCACCAGGTCGCCCAGCTTGTGGCCTTTGACGGAGGCGCCGACCTCGACGACCTTCCCCACGATCTCGTGGCCCGGCACGCAGGGGTAGGCGGTGGGCATGATGCTGCTCCACTCGTTGCGCACGGTGTGGAGGTCGGAGTGGCAGACCCCGCAGAAGAGGATCTCGATCCGCACGTCGGTGGCGGTGGCTGCGCGGCGGTTGATGGTGTCGGCAGCCAGCGGGCTGGTGGCGCTGGCGGCGGAGTAGGCTTTGGCTTTGGGCATCAGGGAAACTCCTGCTGGGTTCGGTGGCTGGCGTTGGCGGAGCGGGGAGCGCGGCCGGGCTGCGTCCCATCCGGATATCTTGGGGCGACAAGCTAGGGCAAAAGGGGCGGGGTGACCAGCGGACCGCCCATATCTGAGGCAACTCCCGCTGGATATTCGCAAAGCATCGCGGAAAAGGCCCCCTTCTAAGAAGAGTCAACCGCCCATTTGATGGTTTGTCTGTTCGCAAGTGCTTTCGGGTTGTCCAACCGCTTCTTCGAGCTCGCCGTGCGGCTCAGGAGTGTGTTTCGGCCAGGCCTGCATCCGCCGGGGTGGGCTCGCTGGTCTGTTGTCCAGAGGCGGCCCAGGCGTTTTCGGCAGTACCTGACGTTGACGCGATCGCACCTGCTTTTGCTGTACTAGGACAGCGCGGGCTCTGGCTCGGCCAGGCCTAGGCATCGGGCGAGACTGAACGCCTCGCCTGTCAGCATCATCTTGTACACGCCCACCAGCAGCCGGCGGGCAAGCGCCATCCGCACCTTGTTCTTGTGGCTACGTCGGAGCCGCGGTGCCGCCCAAGACTGTACCAGAGCGTCGTGCGACAGCAGCCGCACGGCCCACTCACCCAGCACATGCCGCAACTCGCGGTTGCCCCGCTTGGTCAGCCGGCCGTGGTGCGACGTGTCGCCGGATTGGCTGACCCGAGGCACCAGACCGGCGTAGGACGCCACTGCCCGGCTGCCGGTGAACCGGGTCACGTCCCCCAACTCGTGCACCAGCACCGCGGCCGTCAGGGAGCCCGCCCAGGGCAGGCTGCGCGCCAGGTTCTCGGCCAACCCGCCCCGCTCCATCTGCTTCAGTTGCTGGTCCAGCAGCGCGATCGACTCGCCCAGGCTCGACAACAGCGACAACCAGGCCTGCAGCGTCGTCGTCAGTTCTTCCGTCGGGAGCTCGAGATGGCTGAGCTGGACCCGGGTCCGCTTGCCGGTCAACTCCCCTTCGATGCTGGTGATCTTATAGGCGTTCAGCAGCGCGCGGATCTGGTTGATGACCCGCTGACGGTGCTCCAGCAGAGCGTGCCGCGAGCGCAGCACCTTGCGCCGGCCATAGGTCTCGTCCGACGGGTACCAGGTCATCGCCGCACGGTCGATGTCCCCCAGATGCAGTCGCCGCGCGATCTCCCGCGCGTCCCGCCGGTCGGTCTTCTTGCCCAGCACCTTCAGGCCCAGCTTGAGCGGGTCACAGACGACTACCGGGTAGTCGCGATCCAGCAGCATGTTGACGAACCAGCGGTTCAGACCGATCGCCTCGACTGCGATCCGACACCGCCCGTGGTAACGGCTAAGCAGCGCGAACAGCGCACCGCTGTGCCCACGCGTTGGAACGTTGAACCTATGCTCATGGACAATCTCGCCGCTGCGATCGACGACACAGACCTGGATGGCGGTCTTGTGTAGATCGACGCCAATGGAAAAATCTGCTAACGTGTTCATGAGTCAGCCTCCTGGAGTAGGGTCTAGGAACTTCCAAACCCATCCTACCATCAGGGCCAAGGCTGACTCTTCTTATACATCCCCCGGGGGGCCTTGCTTCATGCCTACGACCCGGGCCTCTGCGGACTATCGAAAATAGTGCTCGAAATGGGATGTTCGGATGAGGTAGTGAACAATGACTGCGCCAGACCTGTTGCGAATGCGTCTTTATAGGCACAAGAAAAAGCAGGCCATACCAGCCTGCCCCACATTCCACATTTGAAATACATGGCTCCCCGCGTGGGACTCAATCCACCACCTACCCCCCTACTGTCCTCCCGGCCAAGGCCTCCGCATACCCCTTGTCCTCCTCCATGATATGCGCGGCCAGCCACCCCTGCAGAAAATCCCGCACCTCCCGGCTGATCCGATGCCCCTCCACGTTCAGCTCCCATTCGAAGCGCTCGACCTTCTGGATCAGCTGGCGGTGCTTGGCCTGGTGGGCCGCCAGGCCGGGGTACTCAGCCTCGGCCATCAGCTGCTCCTCGAACGCGAAGTGCTCCTGGGTGTAGCCCACCAGCTCACGCAGGACCGCTTCCATCACCCGTTGGCCGCGGTTCTTCTCGATGGCCTCCTCCAGGGAGTTGGCCACCTCGAACAGGTGGCGGTGCTGGTCGTCGAGGATCTTGTTGCCCACCGAGTAGGTGTCGCTCCAGGCAATGGGGGGCATGGGGTCGTCGTCCTTGTGGCTGAGGGTCCCAGGCGTGTGCGTTCCCCTTATCGGCCCCGTAACCCCAGGATTGACCCCGAAATCGACCGGCGATGGTCAATGCAGGCTACAGCCGCGCCCCCGCCGGTCGATCCCAACCCGGGGTAAACCCTTATGGACCACTACGGGACAGACGGAGAAAGGACCTGGCCGCATCATGGCGAATGTGCAGTCACCGACGGTCGAGGCCGCGCTGGAGATCGCGGGCATGCTGGTCGAAGCCGGCCGCCTGACCGCCGAGCAGCTGGAGTACGCCCTGCGCGTGCGCGAGAAACTGGGCGGGCGGCGGCCGCTGGTTAGCATCCTGCAGGAACTGGAGCTGATCGACGAGCTGCAGCTGCGCGAGACCCTGCGCGCCAACCGGCTGAACATCCGCCTGGGCACGCTGCTGCTGGAGCTGGGCATCATCAGCGACGTGGCCCTGCAGGCGGCCATCGGGCTGCAGCAGGAGACCGACGGCAAGAAGCTGGGCGAGGTGCTGATCGAGAACCACTTCCTGACCGAGGACGAGCTGCTGAACGTGCTCTCGGTGCAGCTGGGCTTCCCCTACCTGCAGTCGGATCGCCTGCCCCGGGACAAGAACCTGCTGGCCAAGGTGCGGCCCGCCTGGCTCGAGGAGCACCTCTGCTTCCCGGTGCGCGACGCCGACGGGACGCTGCTGCTGGCCCTGGTCGACCCCCTGAACACCAAGGCCCTGGCCGAGGCCGAGACCCTGCTGGGCGAGGCCGTGCACCCGGCGCTGGCCCGCCGCTATGCGGTCGAGGGCGCCATCCGCACCCTGACCCAGCCGGCGGTGGGCGAGACCCTCGAGACCGGCATCGTGCGCACGGTCAACGACATCCTGCGCAACGCGGTGGCCCACGGCGCCAGCGACATCCACATCGAGCCCATGAAGGACAAGCTGCGGGTGCGGCTGCGCCTGGACGGGGTGCTGGTCCCGTCCCTGGACCTGCCGACGGACGCGATCCGCCCCCTCACCAGCCGCATCAAGGTCATGGCCGGGGCCGACATCGCCGAGAAGCGCCGCCACCAGGACGGGCGCATGATGTTCGAGCACGAGGGCGCCAAGATCGACCTGCGCGTCTCGTTCTACTCGACCATCCACGGCGAGAAGATCGTGATGCGCCTGCTGAACAACCGCAGCCACCTGCTGGACATCCACGAACTGGGGATGGCGCCGCGG
This sequence comes from Candidatus Krumholzibacteriia bacterium, assembly GCA_963848505.1. Lineage (GTDB taxonomy): Bacteria > Krumholzibacteriota > Krumholzibacteriia > LZORAL124-64-63 > LZORAL124-64-63 > JACZKN01. Next base: position 206,394 of record CAWKEB010000002.1, read on the forward strand.
GTGCTCGAGCGCTTCCGCAACGACGTGCTGGACGTGCCCAGCGGCGTGGTGCTGATCACCGGGCCCACCGGTTCGGGCAAGACCACCACCCTGTACGGGGCCATCAACCACCTCAACGACATCAACACCAGCATCATCACGGCCGAGGACCCGGTCGAGTACGTGATCAGCGGCATCAACCAGTGCTCCATCAACGCCAAGATCGGCATCACCTACGAGGAGACCCTGCGCCACATCGTGCGCCAGGACCCGGACGTGATCGTGATCGGCGAGGTGCGCGACCGCTTCTCCGCCGACACGGCGATCCAGGCCGCCCTGACCGGCCACAAGGTGCTGACCACCTTCCACACCGAGGACTCCATCGGCGGCCTGCTGCGCCTGCTGCACATGGACATCGAGGCCTTCCTGATCTCCTCGACGGTGGTCAGCGTGGTGGCCCAGCGCCTGGTGCGCCGCATCTGCCCCCACTGCCAGGAGAAGCACGAGCTGACCCCGGACGAGATCCGCCGCCTGGGCTACAACCCCAAGGACAGCGGGCCCGTCGTCTTTGCCCGCGGCAAGGGCTGCGACCACTGCCGCCACCTGGGCTACAAGGGCCGCACCGCCGTCTACGAGCTGCTGATCCTCAACGAGCCGGTCAAGGAGGCGCTGATCCAGCGCCGCACCAGCTACGAGATCCGCCGCATCAGCATCGAAAGCACGGGAATGGTGTCGCTGCTGGAGGACGGCATCCTGAAGGCCGAGGCCGGCCTGACCACCTTCGAGGAGATCATCCGCACGCTGCCGCGCCTGGCCAAGCCCAGGCCGCTGCCCGAGCTGCGCCGCCTGCAAGGAGTGAAGTGATGACCGCCCAGCTGTCGCTGATGGACCTGATCGAACAGCGCATCGCCGCCGGCAAGGTGGAGCTGCCCCCGGCCAACCGGATCACCGCCAAGCTGCAGGCCGTGACCACCGACCCCGATTTCGACATGGGCGAGGTGGTCGAGCTGATCAGCTCGGACCAGGCCCTGACCACCGAGGTGCTGCGGGTGGCCAACGGCTCGTTCTACGGGGGGCTGTCCAAGGTCCGCTCGGTGCGCGACGCGGTGGTGCGCCTGGGCGCCCCGGAAATCGTGCGGCTGGCCGTGATGTCCGGCGAGAAGGCCGCCTACCAGGCCCGCACGCCCCAACTGCGCGACATGATCCCGCCCCTGTGGCAGCACGCGGTGGCTGCGGCCATGGGCGCGCGCTGGCTGGCCAGGAAGCTGGGCTTCACCGACCTGGAGAACGAGGCCTTCATCGGCGGCCTGCTGCACGACGTGGGCAGCCTGATGCTGGTGCGGATCATCGACGACCTGATGGTCGCCGGCGAACTGGAGTCCGCGCTGCCGCCGGCGGTGCTGGTGGAGATCATCGAGACTGGCCACACCAAACGCGGCTACGAGCTGGCCCGCCATTGGAACCTGCCGGACATCTACTGCGACGTGGTGCGGGACCACCACCTCGAGGACCTGAACGCCGCCGGCACCCTGATCAACCTGGTGGCCCTGGCCGACAAGGCCTGCGTGCAGCTGGGCATCGGCCTGGACAAGGACGCCTCCATCCGCCTGGACGCCACCGACGAGGCGGTGATGCTCGGCGCCAAGGACCTGGTGCTGGCCCAGCTGAGCATCATGCTGGAGGACACGCAGCACCTGGTCTAGACACGGAGAGTCGGACCACCGGGTCGGCCGGTCCTGGCAGGGACCGGCCGCCTCTTTTTGGTTGGCGGGCGCAACCCGGACCTCATGAATCGCGTTGTGGAGGGAACCGCGGTGCCGAGCCCGGTGTTTTCGGGGAGCTTGCAAGACACTCCCCTGACACGACCCTGCAAGGGAAAGGACCTGCCATGAATGCATTTACGGCTGCCAAACGGGCCACCACGATCGTCCTGCTCGGCGCCCTGCTCGGCGCCGCGCCAGCGCTGGCCGGAGACTCCGGCTACCTGGGCGTCATGCTCCAGGACCTGAGCCCGGCCATGGCCAAGGCCCTGCAGCTGGGCGAGCAGTCCGGCGTGCTGGTCAGCGACGTGGTCGACGACGGCCCCGCCGAGAAGGCCGGCCTCCAGGACGGCGACGTGATCATCGCCTTCGCGGGCAAGAAGCTCGACGACCAGTCCGACCTGGGCAAAGCCGTGCGCGCGGCCAAGCCCGGCGACACCGTCGACGTGACCGTGCTGCGCGACGGCAAGCAGCAGACCATCAAGGTCGAGCTCGGCGAGCGCGAGACCGGGAACCAATTCGTCTGGAGCACCGGCGACGGCGACGACGACGACGTGCAGGTCATCATGAAGCGCCTGCACGGCGGCAGCGGCGACTTCGCCTTCCAGGCCATGCACGAGGACCACGGCTGGCTGGGCGTGCAGATCGACGATCTGAGCCCGCAGCTGGGCGAGCACTTCGGCGTCAAGGACGGCAACGGCGTGCTGGTGACCGGGGTCGACGCGGAGAGCCCCGCGGCCAAGGCCGGGCTCAAGGCCGGCGACGTGATCGTCGGCGCCGGCAAGGACGAGGTCGAAGGCACCGACGACCTGCAGGAGGCCCTGGCCGGGACCAAGGCCGAGGAGAAGTTCGACCTGGAGTACGTGCGCGGCGGCAAGAAGCAGAAAGTGCAGCTGACCCTGGGCGAGATGCCCGAAGGCTCGGCGCCCAATGTTTTCTACTTCAATGACCAGATGCACTCGATGCCGCCGAAGATGATGCACCGCTACATGGCGCCCCACGCGATGGGCGGCCCGCAGCGCATCGAGATCATCAGCGACATGGACGATGCGAACGAGGATCTCCAGGAGATGCGCGAGGAACTGGATCAGATGCGCAAGGACCTGCAGGAGATGCAGAAGGAACTGCAGAAGAAGTAGGCCGCCCCGCACGGGCTGCCGAAACGGCGTCGGGTTCCCCCCCCTTGGAGCCCGGCGCCGACTTCTTTTCAGGGCAGCAGACAGGGCAGGAACACGAGCAGCCCGACCACCGCGGCGGCCATCGCCGCCACCAGCGAGGCAGCGGCCAGCAGATCCTTCACGCGTCCGGCGCGGGGATCGCGCGCCGGATGAAGCAGATCGACCAGGGCCTCGCCCGCGCTGTTGACCAGTTCGGTGGCCAGCACCAGGCCGCTGGCCAGGGCGAGGCCAGTCCACTGGCCGGCCGTCAGGCCCAGCGCCAGGCCCAAAGCGAGCGCCACGATCCCCAGCGCCAGCATCACCCGGAAGTTGCGGCCGCGGGCGCCGGCGGCCAGGCCGCGCGCGGCATGGGCGAAGCTCTGCAGAAATGCCTTCATGGCGCGGTGACCTCCACCAGGCCGGCTTCGGTGGCGCTGCGGCCGGCCGGGTCGGTCAGCAGCAGCCAGCAGCGCACCGTGCGGCCGGGGAACAGCACCGCCGCAGCCTCGGCGTAGGCGGCCAGCTGCGGCCGGTAGTGGTCGACCAGCCAGGCGCGGCGCTCGGCATCGCCGCCCCAGCGGTTGGTCTTGTAGTCGATGACGTCGACGCGGTCGGGCCGCACGATCAGCCGGTCGATGACACCGGTGACGGGTTCTTGATCGCGGGGACGGCCCAGGATCACCTGGACCTCGCTCAGACCGCGGGCGCCCACGGTGTCGGGGCGCATGATCCAGGCCAGCCGCTGGTCCGCAGCCACGGCCGCGGCCTCGTCATGGGCCGGGCCCGCCCCCGGCGGCAGCGCGCCCCGCTCGGCGGCCAACTGCAGCAGCAGGTGCACCTTGAGCCCATGGGCGGCGGCCCCCGCGTGCACGGTGGTCGCACCGCCGGCGTCCTGCTCCTGCGCGGCGGCCGAAGGCGCCACCGCCGCGGCGCGTCCGGCCAGGATCGGCGGCTGCCAGGCGATCACCGGCGGGGAGCCCGCTTCGGGGTCGGCCCGGTCCGCGGTTGCCGGCTGCGGCGGGCGCTCCAGCCAGCTCGGATCGTCCAGGCCCACCGGCGCGCCCGGAGCCGCGGCCGCGGCCTCCCGCAGCCGGCGCAACGCGCTGCGGGCCTCGCCGTCCTCCTTCTCGCGCCCCTTGCCCCCCAGCACGTAGAGCCGGTCGCGGGCCCGGGTCATGGCCACGTACAGCAGATTGGTCTCCTCGATGGCGGCGGCCTCGGCCGCGGCCTCGCCCGCCTGCTGCAGCGGGTCGGCCGGCAGCGTGTCCTCCGCGCCCTCCATGCCCAGGCGGAACTTCCTGGTGGCCCCGAAGACCAGGGCCGGCGCGGCGGCGGCAGGATCCAGCCGCACTTCCGACGTCTTGTCGTTGAGGGCGCGATCCGCATCGACCAGCAGCACCACCGGCGCCTCGAGGCCCTTGGCCCCGTGGACGGTCATGAAGCGCACGCGGCCGCCGTCGCCGCCGCTGCCGGGGGTGCCTTCCTCGTGCCCGCCGCGACGGCCGGCCTTGTCCACCAGCTCGACGAAGCGGCGCACGGTGGGAGCGCCGGCGATCTCCGGCGACAGGGCCAGGTCGTACAGGCGTTCCAGGTTGAAGCGGGCCTGCGGGCCGCGGGCCGCGGCGTAGCGCTCCGGCAGGTGGCCTTCGCGGTAGATGCGCCGCAGCAACTCGTGGCTGCTGACGAATCCGGTGTCGGCGCGCCAGGCTGTCAGGCGTTCGGCGATGGCCGCCAGCTCCGGATCGTCGGCCGCGGCGGTGCGCAGCGCGGCCCACAAGTTGCCGGGGGTGCGCCAGTACCCGTGGGCGCCCTCACGGAACAGGCCCCGCGCCGCCAGCAGGCCCTGGAACGCAGCCTCGCCCAACCGGACGATCGGCGAACGCAGCACCATCGCCAGGGCGATCTCGTCCTCGGGCCAGACCAGCCAGCGCAGCAGCGCCAGCACGTCCTGCACCTCGCGGCTGGCCGCGAGCATGCCGCGGCCGGCGGGCTCGATGGGAATGCCGGCCCGGCGGAAGGCATCCTCGTAGAGGCTGACGCCGGTGCGCGAGCGGTACAGGACCATCACGTCCGCCCAAAGCAGGGGGCGCGGCTGCATGTCTTCGCCCAGGGTCATGGTGCCGCCGTCGATCAAACGGCGCACGATGCGGGCCGCGGCCAGGGCCGCCCGCTGCTGGCCCGAGTGGCCGGCATCCTCGTCGTCCTCGTAGGGGGCGAGCAGCGTGACCTCGCCGGTCGCGTCGTCGCGGGCGGTCTGCTGGTGCACGTGGTCGGCCTCGCCGCTCGGCAGGCGCGACACCAGCGGCTCCCGCTGGAAGAGCAGCCCCACGCCGTCGACCACCGCCGGCAGGCTGCGGAAGTTGGTGGGCAGGGTGTGGCTGCCCTGCCCGTAGCGCTCGAGCCGGTCGATCATCAGCGCGAAGATGCCCGGTTCGGCCCCGCGGAAGCCGTAGATGGATTGCTTGAGATCGCCCACGAAGAACACCGTGGGCGGACCGCTGCCCTCTCCGCTGCCGCCGGACAGGAACTCGGCCACGAAGGGCTCGAGGATGTCCAGCTGGTTGAAGTTGGTGTCCTGGAACTCGTCCACCAGCAGGTGGCGCAGCGAGTCCTCCAGCCGGAACAGCAGCGACAGGGCCCGGGCCTGGTCGCCCATCAGGCGGCAGGCCATGTCCTCGAGGTCGCCGAAATCGATGACCCGGTCGCGCTGCTTCAGCTCGTCCAGGACATCCAGCGCGCGCAGACCCAAAGCCAGCAGCGCGCGGTTGGCGCGGTAGAGGGTCACCAGGTCGAGGCGGCGCAGCTCGGCCAGCACGGGCGCGGCGGCCAGCGTCACCAGATCATTGAAGCGGGCCTTGAGCTCGGCGTCGCGGATCAGGGTGAAGCTGCGCACCTTGTCGGCCTGGGTCAGCAGGACCAGGCGCGCCTCGGACGCATCGCCGGCGGCCTGGGCCTTGTCCCGCAGCTTGGCCAGGTCCTTGGCCAGGCGGCCTCGCTCGGCGCCGTCCAGTTCGGCCGCCAGCTGGTCGAGACCCGGACCGGCGAACGTGGCCATGGCCAGCATCAGGTCCGGCAGCAGATCGTCGGTGGTCACCTCGTCGCCCAGATCGTCGCGGCCGAACAGCGCTGGCCGCAGTTCGGCCAGCAGGGTCGGCACCAGGGGCACGCGCGGGTTCGCGGCGACGCCGGTGGCCGCCGCCGCGCGGCGCAGCCAGCGGTCGATGCGCATCTGCTCGGCGAAGACCCGGCGCAGGCGCGGCCGCACCGAGGTGGGCCCGCCGCCCAACTCGGCCGCCAACGCGGCCAGTTGCGGATCGGCGGCGGTCTCGGCCAGCAGGCGGTCCAGCGCCTCGTCCAGCAGATCCTCGCGATCCTCGATCAAACCGGCGTGGGGATCGAGCCCGGCCTCGGTGGCGAAGCGGGCCAGGATGCGCTGGCAGAACGAGTGGATGGTGCCCACCTGCAGGCCCGACGGATCCTCCAGCAGCTTCTCGTAGAGGCGCGCGGCACGGTCCTCCTCCGCCGGCAGCGGCGCCGGGTGCGGGCGCCCCGCGAACAGCTCGGCCAAGGCGGCGCGCCGCTCGTTGTCGCCGGCCAGGGCCAGCTCGCGCGCGCGGTCCAGCAGCCGCGCGCGGATCTCGGTGGCCGCCTTGCGGGTGAAGGTGATGGCCAGGATGGAGCGCGGATGCACGTCGTTGTGCTCGCCCTCGACGCACAGGCGCACGAAGCGGTCCACCAACACGCGGGTCTTGCCCGAACCGGCGGACGCGCGCACGGCGGCCGAGCGGTCCGGCTGCGCGGCCTGGCGCTGGATGCGGGTCGACTCGGCGCGCGGATCGGAATTGCTCATCGGCCCACCTCCCGCGCGTTGACGACCTTGTCCAGGCCTGCGACCACGGCCGGCGGCAGCGAGCGCTCCTCGACCCGGCACACGCCGCGGTGGTCACACCAGGTGCAGGGCAGGGCGCCGCGGGTCTGCTGCTGCGGATCGATCACCCGCGGCAACAGCGGCAGCGGCTGCGCCGGGTCCGACGCCAGCGCGGCCAGGCGCAGCAGCTCGCGGGCCGCGTCCAGCAGCAGGCCCGGCTGGCCGGGCTCGCGGTCCAGGGGATGGGGCTTGCCCTTGGGCACGATGGGGCCGCAGGCGTCGTCGGCGATGCCGTAGAACGCGGCGGCCACGGGCGTGCCCTGCGCACCCGGCACGGCGCCCAACTCGACGGCCAGGGCGTAGAGCGCCAGCTGCAGGTCCTCCAGCCCGTCCAGGTCCTTGAAAACGGGAACACCGCCGGTCTTGTAGTCGAGGATGGCCAGGCTGCCGTCGGCCACCAGCGCGCGGTCGACGCGGTCGATCACCCCGCGCAGGGACACGGCGGCCGCGTGGGTCGGCAGCTCCGGTGGCGGCGGCTGGTCTGCCGCCCGCGCCTGCGCAACCGCCCAGGCCTGCAGGTCGGTCAGCGGGAAGGCGAACGCAGTCTCCAGCACCAGCGGGCGCCAGGCTGCGCAGCGCGCGAGCTCGACCGCGACCACCGCGGGCACCACCTGCAGGAAGGCGTCCAGCCAGAGCCGGCGCTCGGGCAGGACCTCGGCGCCGGGCAGGAAGTGGCGTCGCGCCACCTCGCCCAGTTCGTGGGCGGCCTCGCTGCCCTGGCCGGCTTCGAGCGCGGTGCGGCAGGGCGCGCCCGCGGTGAGGGCCTCGCACAGCAGCGCGTGGACGACGCTGCCGTATTCCTTGCGGCCGAACTCCTCGCGCACGTCCTCCTCGGCCTGCAGGGCGAAGCCGCGCTCCAGCAGCACGCGGTAGGGGCAGTCGCGCCAACGCGCCAAGGCCGACCAGGAGAGCGCGGTCAGGGGCCGCGCCTCGGCGTGGCGCGGAATCGGCAGGGGCTCGGCGGCGAACGCGGCCTGGGCGGCGGTGATGGCCGCGACGGGCGGCGCTTCGCTGCGCCAGGGCACGGTCGGGGCGGGCTCGGCCGCCGGTTGATCGATCGCCAGCTGCAGCCGCGCCACCAGCGGCGAGGGCAGGGCCGGCTGCTGCTCGCGCCAGCGCGACCAGCTGAGCGCCACGTCGGGCGCGCCGTGCAGCAGGCGCAGGAAGAGCTCGGCGTCGCGGGCCCGGGCCTCGCGCCAGGTGGGCAGGCCCAGCAGGCGGCGCACCCGCCCCGGCAGCACCACCTGGGTGGCCGCGGCCGCGGGGAACACGCCGTCGTTGAGGCCGGCCAGGACCAGCAGATCGCTGCGGGCCAGGCGGGCCTCGACCAGCCCCGTCACCACCACGGGGATGCCCCGCGGACGGTGCGGCACCACCGACTCGGCCGTCAGCAGGCGGCCGAGGTCGGCGCTGAAGCCGGCCAGATCGGTGCGGGGCAGGCGCTCGGCGTCGGTGCGCAGCAGAGCCAGCAGGCGGGCCAGGGCCGTGAGGTCGGCCCACTCGGGGTTCTCGGCCAGGGGCCGCTCGGGCGCCAGCAGGGCCCAGGTGGCGGCGGTCGCGTCCAGCAGCTCGAGCCAGGAGCGCTCGCGCCCGGCGGCCACCGCCAGCAAGGGTGCAAACGCCGCGGCGACCTTGGCCACGAACTCCTGCATGCCTGGCAGTTGGCGCTGGAACAGGGCGATGGTCGCCGCGTCGCGATCCTGGGCTCGCCGATGCAGGCCGGCCAGGCCCGCTTCGGGGCCGGTCTCGCGGCGCACCATCCGCTCGAAGCGCAGGGCCCAGGTGCCGGTGCCCGCGCCGGCGACGGTCAGGCGCGTGTAGGGATGGCTCAACACCTCCAAGAGCGGCTCGGCGCGCAGGTCGGTCAGGGCGGCGCGCAGCATGAAGCGCAGCAGCAGCCCGGCCGGCAGAGCGCCCAGCGGTTCGCCCACGGTGTTGTCGGCATCGAGCCCGGCGTCGCGCAGGCGGGCGGTGATGCGCGCGGCCAGGGCCGTGTCGTTGGTGCCGACGGTCACGCCCAGTTCGGGCGCGCCGTGCTGCTGCAGGTGCCCGGCCACCACGGCGGCCACGGCGACCGCTTCCTGCTCGGGGTCTTCCGCCAGCAGCAGGCGCGGCACGATCGGCGGCACCGCGACCCCGGTGGCGTCTAGGGCGCGCAGGCGCGCACCCAGCGGCGGATCGCCGGCGGCGGGCTCGTCGACCGGGGCACCCAGGGCGGTCAGCAGGCGGCGCGTGGGCGCCAGCGGATCGACCGCCGCCTCGGCCGCACCCCAAGTGGCCAGCAGACGCTGGTCCAGGGGCGACGCGGCTTCGGGAATCACCAGCCAGTGCTCCCGGCCCAGGTCCAGAGCCGCGTTCAGCAACACCGCGCGCAGGGGATCGACGCTGCCGAAACCGGCCACCACCACCAGCGGCGGCCGCAGCGGCGGCAGGCCCCGCCCCTGCTCCAGCGCCGTAGCCAGGTCCACCTGGCGGTCGAGGCGATCACGGGGCAGATCCTGCCGGTACAGCGCCCACACTTCGCGGATGCGGGCGATCTCCTGGTCGACGACCTCGGCGTCGGCGGTGCGCGCCAGCTGCACCAGCGGCGTCGGGTCGCCGCTGCGCAGCACGCGCTCGTGCAGGCGGTGGCGCCGCACCTCGTCGAAGAAGCTGATGAAGGCCTCGGCCAGCCCCGGCGCGGCCGCCGGTCCGCCTTCCAGCCAGGCCGCGCCGGCCAGGCGGCGGCCCAGCAACAACGGGCGCACGCGGTCGTCAGGGAGTGCGGTATCATCGAGGCCCAGCCCGGCCGCAAGTTCGTCGGCCCACTGGGAGTCGGTCAGCAGGCGGGGCAGCAGCAACGCCGGCCGGCCGCTGCGCTCGAGCAGGCGGTGCTCCAGGTCGCGGCAGACCCGGGACGAGGGCAAGAGCACCAGGGCCGCGGACAGGTCGCCGTCGGCTGCGCCGGGCAGCGCGGCCAGGAGTTCGTCGGCCACGGCCGCCAGCAGGTCGTCGGCGAAGGGTACTGTGAGCAGGCGGCGGGGCATCGGGTTACGGACCTCGGGGCAAAGGAGTGTCGCGATGGCGGGGCAAGGTTAGCACAGCCGGGGGTGTCGGCCCAGCCCACGTGCGGGGGCACTGGGTTCATCCGGCGCGTACGCGCTCCGCCGGCGCCCGCGGCCGACCGCAGGCACAGTATGGTCGCGACAATCCTGTCGCGGGTGTCCGTTGCCGGCCTAGGGCAGGCCGAGGATGCGACTGACGTCCGTCATAAGGCCATGCGCGGTCACCTCGTTCATGCCTCCGGCCAAGGTGTACGAACGGCCGCCGGACTCCGCGCACAGCATGTACGACACCAGGATCGCTTTCGCACGGTTGACGGCACGGTCGTTGGCCGCGCCGGCCTCCATGGCGGATAACATCGTGCCCGTCTTCACGGCCACGGCGCCGCCCAGGAAGTCGGGCACGCCGTTGCGCACGATCAGCCGGTGCAGCTGCTCGCGGGTGACCGTGCTGCCGTTCGTCTCGATGGTGGACGGCGAGACCACGAAGGAGCCGCCCGGCGAGCGCAGCTTGTCGACCCTGCTGGCGAACCACTTGTTGACCCCTTTGCGCACGTACCAGGCACCACCGACACCGATGATGAAGCGCAGCAGGACCAGGAATGCCGAGGTGTGCGCGGGCGTGGTGCCGATCACCACGAACGCGAAGATGACGGCGATGATATTGGCCGCACCTTTGGAGCGCGGCGCCGAAGCGGGGGTAACGGTGAAACGGACACGCTCGGCCCCGAGAGGCTCCTGCTGATAACTGCTGTCCATTGGCAGCCGCCTTTCTGTCGGACGACCCTGATATCCCCAAGCGCGGGCAGGGCAGACCGCAGGCACCTGCCGACTGCCCGGGGAATGAGGATAAGCGCACTCCTGGATGCGGCACAATGGGGGAATTGCCGGGTCGGTCACCCTCCGGCCAGCGATCGCGGGCTCGGCCGGCACGTCGCCGGTCCAACCTATCGGCGCGATCTCAGAAGCGGATGTCGACGCCCACGAACAGGCCCGCCAGCCTGGTGTCCAGCCGGACGGAGTCCTTCTGGATCTGGTAGCTGATGACGCGGTAGCCGAAGGGCAGGCCCACGCTGTCGGAGATGCGCCACTGGAACTCCATCATGAGCTGGTAGGTGAGCTCGGAGCTGATGCCGAAGCCGCCGATGTCGCCGCGCATCTCGTAGTGCCAGTTGTCGTCGATCCGCCACAGCCCGACGGCCCCCAGGATGGGATCGAGCACCGTGGTGCTCGTGCCCAGGGAGGGATCGCCGTCGACCGACAGTGTCTGGTCGAGGTCGAAGACACGCAGCCCGCCCAGGAAGCGCAGGCTGGGAGCGCTCTCGGGGCTGAAGGTGAGGTCTGCCTCGCCGATCAGGGTGTCCATCGTCAGGTCGGCTGGGACGCGGCCCGAACCGCTGCCCTCGAGACTGATGAATTCGAAATCCGCCAGGTAACCCCACTGGCCCTTCCTGGCGGACAGCGACAGGAAGAGGCCTGCGCGCAGGTTCTTCAGGATGTCGCTGAAGCTGCTGTTGATGGGCGCGGTCAATTCGCCCGCGCTCACCGAACCCGAAACGCCGGCGAGGAAGAGATAGGGTGTGAAGTTCACCTGCCAGGTCTCGGCCTGGTCGTTCTCGGCCGCCGGGGCCGCCGGGGCCGCGCTGGTAGCCACCAGCGGTACGATGAGCAGCAGCAGGGCCGCGGATATCGCGACTCCGCCGGGCAACAGGGACTGGGCGCGCGATCTCATGCTTGGCCGCACCTTTCGGGTTTCATGACTGCGGATCGGCCGTCACGGGGCGGGACGATTCTAACAGCGTCCATCCACGAAGGTAGCGCTAATTTCTTACGCCCACCGTGCGGACCGGGTGCACGGTGGTCGGGCCGGCCGGGAAGGCTCAGCCTCCCCAAGCAGAAGGCCCCGGGCTGACGCCCGGGGCCGATGCGAGACTCGCCTAGCCGCTCCCCGTCATTTCACCAACTGCACCCGCTGCACGGCGCCACCGCCGTCCGCGGCCGAGGCGCGTGCGATGTAGGTGCCGCTCGGCAGCACCCCCCCCTGGTCGTCCCGACCGTTCCAGACGAACTCGTGCCGGCCCTGGTCGAGCCAGCCTTCCTGCAGCAGGCGCACCCGGCGTCCGCGCACGTCGAACACCGCCAGCTCCACCCGGGAAGGAGCGGCCAGGACCAGAGGCAGGGTCGTCACCGGGTTGAAGGGGTTCGGACGCGCGGCCTCGAACATCAGCGTCGGCACCGCCACCATCGGGACGGCCGACACCCGGCTCGAACTCCGCCTGATCGACACGCCGGGCGTCAACGAAACGACGTCGACCTCCGCCGTGACGTCGGCGGCGATCGACCCGCTGCGCGGGCCGAAGTTCATCATTCCGTAGGTACGCAGCGTGACCAACAGCCGTCCACTCACGTCGATGCTGTCGCCGACCGCCGAGTCGAAGAGGCCCGCCGCGACGTCGGGCGTGGCGGATAGCGAGAGCGTCAGGGAGGACCCGGGTCCCGTGTGGCTCGCCGTCATGCTCGCCGCGAGCGAGGTCTCGGGACTGGTGTCGACGATCAACGTCGAGCCGCTGAGCGTGAGCTGGAACTGCAGGACCACGGGCGTGCCCGCCGGCAGCGAGGCCGACGTGACGTAAAGGCGGTCCCGGTATTGCGCCCGCGGCTCGGCTCCGATCCACTCGTCGGCCCAGAGGAACAGGCCGCAATGGGCGGTGCTCTGGGCCGATCCGCTGCCGACGAATCGCAGCCGGCCGTAGTCGGCGATCGCCGTGAAGTCGGAGCTTGAGGACATCCCGTAGGGGTTGGTGACGGTGTTGACGCCGTGGGTCGTCAGCGACCCGGCCGTGCTCCAGCCGTCGCCGCCCCGCCACTCGCCCGGCGTCGTCGATTCGCACATCGAGTTCACGAGGCGCAAATGGGTCTTGAGTCCGTGTGGCGTCTGGGCGACAGCCGGGGCGGCCAGCGGCAGGGCCAAGCAAAGGAGCAAGGCGAAGCAGAGGCACTGGCGGTGCAAGGTGGAGCGCATGGATTCTCCTCCGCGGGGCGGATGTCGCTGGGGTTGATGCCCGACGGCCGACCGGGCTGCGGGCATCAGTAAAGAGACAAGTTCAGTCTCCGAATCACAAACGTTCCGCGGCGCGGGCTGAATTGCGGTCACGGCGGCCCCGCCGCCCCCTGTTGCCAGGCCGCAGCGCCCTACAGCCGCAGTTCGCCGATGCGCGCCTGGACCGGGACCGGCACCAGTTCGCGCCAGCGGGGGTCGCCCGCGGCGATCAGGGCGCCCAGGGCGTCCGGCGCGAAGGGGACGAGGTTCTCCGGATCGGCCTCCAGGCCGAGGATGCGCCGGTTGCAGACCAGGTGCCGGTAGAGGTGGGCGTGGGTCTCGGGCAGCTGCAGGGTGTCGGCGGTGCGCACGGTGCCGTCGGCGCTGAGGTTCGGATAGACCAGCAGCTTGGAGTCGCTGGCGAAGAGGCGGGCCATGGCCTGCAGCATGCCGCCGTCCAGGCCGGCGTAGTAGGCATCGTCGAAGATGGTGTCCAGGTCGGCCACGCTCAGCAGGAAGGCGATGCGGCGCAACGCGTGGCGGTGGAAGTGCTCGGCCAGCCGGAAGAAGCGCAGGTGGCTGGTGACCATGACGTATGCGCCGAGCTCGTTGAGCATCTCCACCCGCGGCTGCAGGTCCGAGACCTCGTCCACGCCCTCGTACAGGAAGCGGGCGATGTTCATCTCGTGCAGCAGCTGGATGTCCCCGCGGCCGACGCCCAGCTCGGCGGCCAGGCGATCGGCCCCGCGCTCGGCCATGTCCGCGTGCACCCGGGTGAAGGGGCGGAACGAGCCGCGCAGGATCAGGGGGACCTTGCGGTAGAGCAGGTCCGCAGGCAGGGCCACCCGGCCGTCGGGGCCGAACACCACGACCGGCCCCAGGCTGGACGAGACGACCCGCAGCCCCAGCGCGAGGCGATCGACCCCCGCGAAGGCGGGCCCGTCGAACTCCACGGCATCGACCTCGACCCGCCCCCAGGACAGGTTCTCGGTCAGCGAGTCGACCAGCGACTCCGCGTCGGCATGGTAGCGGAAGGCCGAATCGATGAGGTTGACGCCGAGGATGCCCAGGGCCTCCTGCTGGTCCTGGTTGGTTTCGTCGAAGAGCCCGATGTGGATCACGATGCGGCTGGGGACGGCGCCGGGCTCGTGCTGGAAGAGCAGGCCGAGCCAGCCGTGGTCCTCGCTCTCGACGCCGAAGCGGCGGGCGGCGACCGTGTCGGCGAAGACGAAGTAGCGCGATTCCCGCGGGCGATCCGCCGCCACCCTTTCGATGATCAATTCGTACTCGTGGTCGAGCATGCGCAGCAGGCGATCGCGGGTGACGTAGCGGCCGGTGGCGTCCGCACCGTAGATGGCGTCGCTGAAGCGCATGTCGTAGGCCGAGGTGGTCTTGGCGATGGAGCCGGAGGCACCGCCGACCCGGAAGAAGTGCCGGGCCACCTCCTGGCCGGCGCCGATCTCGGCGATCGACCCGTAGAGCAGCGGGTCCAGGTTGAATTCCAGCGCCTTCTGGGCGGTCGTGGCGCGGGGCGGGCGGGCGTTCAGCGGTCCGTTCATCGTCACCATCCGGGTGGGTGCCCTGCAGGGCGGTCGGGAGCCGAAGGGCCGATCGCGGGGACAATCTAGTCAAGCCGCGACGGTGCACCACTCCGCGCCGAGCCGACGCTTCCGGCGCCTCGTCCCCGGGGGGCCGAACGCCCCCTGCGGGCGGGCCAGCCGCCGGCCGCGCCCCGATTCCCAATCTCCCGAACCCATTCCCAAATCAGGACTTGTTGCCTATTGTTTCACTATGCCTTTGACTTCGAAAAATAGAAGTTAAATTTCTAACAGAACGTGACGCCGCCGTGACACACAATCGCGCTAGTCGTCATAAACTTCCGGCGTTGCGCAATCTTTCCGGGGAGGAAACCTCTTGGCTCAAGCGTCCAGCAACGGACCGGGCACCGGCGTGTGCCGCATCGGCACCCGCGGCAGTGACCTGGCCTTGTGGCAGGCCCACACCATCGAGGGGATGCTGGCCAAGCTCGGTGTCGCCACCGAGATCACCATCATCACCACCCGCGGCGACGCCATCGACAACGTCCCCTTCTCCAAGCTCGAGGGCAAGGGCTTCTTCACCAAGGAGCTCGAGGACGCCCAGCTGGAGCACCGGGTCGACTTCGCCGTGCACTCCCTGAAGGACCTGGCCACCGAGATGCCGGCCGGCCTGCAGCTGGTGGCGATGGTGGGCCGCGAGGACTCGCGCGAGATGCTGCTGGCCCGGCCCGAGGCCATCGACCTGGAGCGCCAGGAGCGCGGCGAGACCCTGCCCCTGGTCGACGGCGCCACCCTGGGTACCAGCGCCGCGCGGCGGCAGGCCCAGGTGCTGAGCCTGCGCCCGGACCTGGAGATCCGCGACCTGCGCGGCAACGTGCCGACCCGCGTGAACCGCCTGCGCGAGGGCCGCTACGACGCCATCATGCTGGCCCGCGCCGGCCTGGTGCGGCTGGAGCTGGACCTGCACGACCTGTGGGCCATGCCCCTGGAAGTGGGCGACTTCGTGCCGGCGCCGGCGCAGGGCATGCTGGGCATCCAGTGCCGCCGGGACGATCCCTGGGCCGAGGTGCTGCGCAAGCTGCACACGGCCGAATCCGCCCGCGGCGTCGAGGCCGAGCGCATCCTGCTGGAGCGCCTGGACGGCGGCTGCCAGCTGCCCTTCGGTGTGAACGTGCAGCAGTCGGGCAAGGGCTGGAAGCTGGAGGCGTTCCTGGCGGCCCATGCCCAGGACACCAACCCGGTGCGCTTCACCCTTGAGGGTGCCGATCCCGCCGCCCTGGGCGAAGAGGCCTGGCAGCGCCTGCGTCCCCACCGGGAAGCCGCGCGCCAGTGATCACGGGACGGCGCATCGTCCTGACCCGACAGGAGCAGCAGAACCGGCCCTGGGCCGAGCGGCTGCGCGCGGCGGGTCATGCCGTGCTCGAGCTGCCTCTGCTGCGCTACCGGACGCTGGTGACCCGGGCCCAGCAGGTGAGGGCCAAGGGCTGCGACTGGATCCTGTTCACCTCGCCCCACGCCGCGACGGCTTTCTGCGCCCTGGGCGTGGACACCGGCCGGGCGCGCCTGACCTGCCTCGGTGCGGGCACGGCCCGGGCGCTGGCCGAGGCCGGCCGCAGCGACGTGCTGGACCTGGACACCCGCGACGGTGCGGAGTTCGCGGCGGCCTTCGTGGCCTGCGTGGCGCCGCCGGGGTGCCTGCTGCTGCCGGGTTCGGCCCGGCGCCTGGCCGAACCGCGGGCGACCCTCGAGGCGGCGGGCTTCACCGTCCGCCAGGTCGCCCTCTACGACACCGAGGCGGTGCCGCCGGCCGAGCTGCCGAAGGCGCCGCTGCAGCCCGACGACCTGGTGTTCTTCGCCAGCCCGTCGGCGGTGCGCGCTTTCATCGGCGCGTACGGCGATCGACCCGAATGCGTCGCCATCGGCGAAACCACGGTGAAGGCCGCCCGCGAGGCCGGCTTCGAGGCCGTGGTCGCCGCCACGCCCGACCTGGAGGCGATGGTCCTGGCCGCGGGCCTGGATCCCCTCGTCCCCGTTGAACCAAGGAGCGAATCATGAACCTGCTGGACCGGCCGCGCCGCCTGCGCGTCACTCCCGTCATGCGTGAACTGGTGGCCGAGACCGAGGTGTCGGCGCGCCACCTGATCACCCCCCACTTCGTGGTCGAAGGCAAGGGCGTGCGTAAGGAGATCGGCGCCATGCCCGGCGTCTTCCACGTCTCGCCCGACATGCTGGTCGAGGAGGTGGCCGGCGACCTGGCCCTGGGCCTGAAGGCCCACCTGCTGTTCGGCGTGCCCGAGCACAAGGACGCCACCGGCAGCGGCGCCATCGACCCCCAGGGCGTGGTCAACGTGGCCCTGCGCCTGCTGAAGGAGAAGTTCGGCAGCAGCATCATCACCATCACGGACGTCTGCCTCTGCGCCTACACCGACCACGGCCACTGCGGCTTCGTCGAGGGCGACGTGGTGCTGAACGACCCCTCGGTGGAGCAGCTGGCGAAGATGGCCCTGGGCCACGCCCAGGCGGGCGCCGACATCGTCAGCCCCAGCGACATGATGGACGGCCGGGTGGGCGCCATCCGCGACCTGCTGGACGAGAACGGGTTCACCAACACCAGCATCCTGGCCTACAGCGCCAAGTACGCCAGCGCCTACTACGGCCCCTTCCGCGACGCCTGCAGCAGCGCGCCCCGGGGCGACCGCAAGTCCTACCAGATGGACCCGCGCAACGGCCGCGAGGCGGTGGTCGAGACCCTGCTGGACCTGCAGGAGGGCGCCGACATGGTGATGGTCAAGCCCGCGCTGGCCTACCTGGACATCATCCGCCGCGTGCGCGACGAGGTGTTGTGCCCGGTGGTCTGCTACAACGTCAGCGGCGAGTACTCGCTGGTGAAGAACGCGGCCAAGGCCGGCCTGGTGGACGAGGCGGCGATCGTGCGCGAGAACCTGCTGGCCATGCGCCGCGCCGGCAGCGACCTGATCATCACCTACCACGGGCGCGAGGCGCTGCAGAAGGGCTGGATCTGAGATGAGCAACGCGAGCTGGTGGACGCGCGCCCAGAAGGTCATGCCCGGCGGGGTCAACAGCCCGGTGCGCTCGTTCAAGTCGGTGCCCGGCGATCCCCTGTTCTTCAAGAACGCCAAGGGCTGCCGCTTCAGCGACGAGGACGACCGGTCGTACATCGACTGGTGCCTCAGCTGGGGCCCGCTGATCCTGGGCCACGCCGACCCGGATGTGCACGCCGCCGCGCTGGAGGCCGTGAACGAGGGCGCCAGCTTCGGCGCCCCCAGCCGCCGCGAGGTGCTGCTGGCCGAGGCCTTCCTGGCCCGCATGCCCCACTTCGACCAGGTGCGCTTCGTCAGCAGCGGCACCGAGGCAGTGATGAGCGCCCTACGCCTGGCCCGCGGCTTCACCGGCCGCGACATCATCGTCAAGTTCTCGGGCTGCTACCACGGCCACGCCGACAGCCTGCTGGTCGAGGCCGGCAGCGGCCTGATCACCTTCGGCACCCCCAGCAGCGCCGGCGTGCCCAAGGGCTTCACCGACACCACGGCGGTGCTGCCCCTGGACGACGTGGCCAAGCTGGAGGAGTTCTTCGCCGCCCGCGGCCATGAGGTCGCCGCGATCATCATCGAGCCCGTGCCCGCCAACAGCGGCCTGCTGATCCAGCGCGCCGGGTTCCTCAAGGCCTGCCGCGACCTGACCACGAAGCACGGGGCGCTGCTGGTCTTCGACGAGGTGATCACCGGCTTCCGCGTGGGCCGCGCCGGCGCCGCGCCGGTGCTGGGCATCACGCCGGACATGGGCACCTACGGCAAGATCATCGGCGGCGGCTTCCCCGTGGGCGCCTACGCGACCCGCAAGGACATCATGGCCCACGTCTCGCCCCTGGGCGGCGTGTACCAGGCCGGCACCCTCAGCGGCAACCCGGTGGCCATGGCCGCGGGCCTGGCCACCCTGGAGAAGATCGGCCGGCCGGGCTTCTACGAGGAGCTCGAGCGCAAGGGCGCGCGCCTGCAGGCCGGGCTGGAGAAGGCGGCCAAGGGCGCGGGCATCACCGCCAGCGTCGTGCGCCAGGGCTCGCTGTTCTGGACCGTGTTCCAGGCCGAGGCCCCGCGCGCGGTCGAGGCCGTCGACGGCTCGAAGATGGAGATCTACGGCCGCCTGCACCGGGGCCTGATCGAACGCGGCGTCTACCTGGCGCCCTCGGGCTGGGAAGTGGGCTTCGTCAGCGCCGCCCACACCGATGCCGACATCGACACCACCGTGGCCGCCGTGGCCGACACCTTCCAGTCCTGGAGCTGAAGCGCATGGCCGACGTCAAGAACAGCATCTTCCTGAAGAACCTGCGGGGCGAGCCCTGCGAGCGCACCCCGATCTGGGTCATGCGCCAGGCCGGCCGCTACCTGCCCGAGTACCAGGAAGTCCGCAAGCGCTACTCGTTCAACGAGATGTGCCGAACCCCGGAGGCCGCCTGCGAGGTCACGCTGCAGCCCATCCGGCGCTTCGGCTTCGACGCCGCGATCATGTTCAGCGACATCCTGACGCCGCTGGAGGCCATGGGCGCGCCCTTCGATTTCAGCCAGGGCGGGCCGAAACTCGAGAAGCCGGTGCGCACCGAGGCGGAGATCGACGCCCTGCGCACCTACGAGCCGCTGGAGGGCACGGGCTTCGTCGCGGAGGCCATCAAGCTGATGAAGGCAGGCCTGGGCGACAAGACGCCGCTGATCGGCTTTGCCGGCAGCCCGTTCACCCTGGCCACGTACCTGATCGAGGGCGGCGGCTCCAAGGACTACGCCACCCTCAAGACCATGCTCTACAGCCGGCCCGAGCTGCTGCAGAAGCTGATGGACAAGCTGACCGAGCAGACCCTGGCCTACCTGCGCATGCAGGTCGAGGCCGGCGTCGACGCGGTGCAGCTCTTCGACACCTGGGGCGGGATCCTGCACCCGGCGGACTACGCCACGGTGGTCCTGCCCTGCGTGAAGCGCATCATGGACGGCCTGAAGGACACCGGCGTCCCGCGCATCTATTTCCTGAAGGGCAGCGCGCCCTACCTGGACCTGGTCACCACCCTGGACGTGGAGGCGCTGGGCATGGACTGGACCATGGACATGGCCCGCTCCCTGCCGCTGATGAAGGGCTACGCGGTGCAGGGCAACCTGGATCCGCTGGCGCTCTTCGGCAGCCACGAGCAGATCCGGCGGCGCGCGCTGGAGATCTGCGAGGCCGGCAAGGCGGCCCGCGGTCATGTCTTCAACCTGGGGCACGGCATCACGCCGCCCACGCCCATCGCCGCCGTCGAGACCCTGGTCGAGACCGTCCAGGGCTTTCGCCGATAGATAGAGAAGGAGCGCCACATGACCGGACAGACCGGCATCCCCATCACTGAAGCGTTCGTCGAGAAGTACAACAAGGCGGGACCGCGCTACACCAGCTACCCCACGGTGCCGGCCTGGAAGCAGAGCTTCGGCGAGGCCGAGTACCGCGAGGCGCTGGCCGAGCTGAAGAGCCGCCCCGACGACGAGCTGGCCATCTACCTGCACGTGCCCTTCTGCGCCAAGGCCTGCCACTACTGCGGCTGCAACATGCTGGTGACCCACGAGAAGGACGAGGTCACCGACTACCTCGACCGCCTGGAGATCGAGCTGGGCCGGGTCACCGACCTGATCGGCACCGGCCGCAAGGTCGTGCAGTTCCACTGGGGCGGCGGCACGCCCAACTACCTCAAGAACGACCAGGTCGAGCGGGTGCTGGCCATGTTCCGCGGCGCCTTCGCCATCGCGCCCGGCGCCGAGGTCTCCCTGGAGATCGACCCGCGCATCGGCTCGCCCGAGCAGGCGGCCTTCCTGCGCCAGGCCGGCTTCAACCGCATCAGCCTGGGGGTGCAGGACTTCGAGCCGCGGGTGCAGAAGGCCATCGGCCGCCGCCAGTCGCGGGACAAGACCCTCGAAGTGTACCAGGGCTGCCGCGACGCCGGCTTCCCGGGCGTGAACCTGGACATCGTCTACGGCCTGCCCGGCCAGACCACCGAGAGCTTCAGCGAGACCCTGGCCGGGGTCATCGACCTGGCGCCCGACCGCGTGGCCTGCTTCAGCTACGCCCACGTGCCCTGGGTGCGCCCCAACCAGGAGCTGGTCGACACCACCATCATGCTCAAGGGCTACGAGAAGTTCGCCCTCTTCCAGCTGACGGTCGACAAGTTCCAGCAGGGCGGCTACGACTGGATCGGCATCGACCACTTCGCCAAGCGGGACGACGAGCTGTCGCTCGCCCTGAAGAACCGCGCCCTGCACCGCAACTTCATGGGCTACGCCACCAGGCCGGCGCCCCACATGCTGGCCTTCGGCATGAGCGGCATCGGCGACGTCTGCGACCGCTTCGTGCAGAACGACGCCACCTACGACGGCTGGTCCCGGCTGGTGGACAAGGGCGGCCTGCCGGTGATCAAGGGCCACAAGCTGAGCGACGAAGACAAGCTGCGCCGTGCGGCCATCCTCAACATCATGTGCAACCTGCAGCTGCCCTGGGAGATGACCGTCCAGACCTGGGGCAAGCGCGCGGACGAGCTCTTCGCCGACAGCCTGGAGCAGCTGCCGCCTTTGATCGAGGACGGCCTGGTCACCCGCGACGACTTCGGCCTGCGCATCACCGAGAAGGGCCGCTACTTCGTGCGCAACGTGGCGATGATCCTGGACGCCTACCTGGGCCAGGACTCGGACCGACCCATCTTCTCGAAGACCGTCTGAGGGAGGCGACCTTGCCGCAGCAGCCTTGCCCCTACCCGAATGACCGCCTGGACCCGGCGCTGGTCACCGGGCTGGTCCTGTGCGGCATGGGCGGGCCCGACGGTCCCGCGGCGGTCGAGCCGTTCCTGATGAACCTGTTCAGCGATCCGATGATCTTCCCCCTGAAGCCGCCCTTCGGTCCGCTGCTGGGGCGCTTCATCGCCAAGGTGCGCACCCCCGGCGTGCGCAAGCGGTACCTGGCCATCAGCCCCGACGGCTGCACGCCGCAGCTGGGCACCACCAAACGCCAGGCCGAGGATCTGGCCCGGCGGCTGGCCGAGCTGGGCCTGCCCGTCGTGCCGGGCATGGCCATGCGCTACTGGCATCCCTATCCCAAGGCCACGTTCACCGACCTGGAGCAGAAGGGCGCGCAGCAGTACCTGATCCTGCCCACCTACCCCCAGTACTCCTGCGCCACCAACGGGGCCACCCTGGGCTTCGTGCTGGAAGGGCTGCAGGCGATCGCGCCGGGCAAACCGGTGCACGTGGTGCCCGAGTGGCACCTGCAGTCGGGTTTCCTGGCCGCCCTCGCCGAGCCGGTGATCGCCACCCTGTCGGCCTGGGCCGACGAGGGCGCCGACCCCGCGGCCTGCGCCCTGCTCTACGCGGCCCACTCGCTGCCCCAGAAGATGATCGACGGCGGCGACCCCTACCTGGGCCAGACCAACGCCACCGTGGCCGCGGTGCACCAGCTGGTGCGCACGCGCCTCGCAGCCCTCGGCCACGCCGACTGGCTGGCCGCCCTGCCCGGCGGCGCCCGGCCGCAGTTGGCCTTCCAGAGCCGGGTCGGGCCCATCAAGTGGCTGGGGCCGGAGATCGTCGGCGAGGTCAAGCGCCTGGCCGCCGAGGGCTGCCGCCGCCTGCACGTGCAGCCGGTCAGCTTCACCTGCGAGCACATCGAGACCCTGATGGAGCTGGACATCGAGCTGCGCGAGGACGCCCACAAGGCGGGCATCAAGCACTACCAGCGGGGCGCCGCCCTGAACCTGGACGAGACCTGGCTGCGTTCGCTGGCCCTGGAGCTGGCCGACCGCGCCTTCGGACCGGAGGTGCCCGCCCATGCCTGAGCGCAGGCAGCAGCGGGTGGCCGTGGTCGCGGGCGGCGTCGCCGGCCTGGCCACTGCCGTGAACCTGCTGGACCGGGCGGCCGCCGCGGACCTGGACCTGCAGGTGACGGTGTTCGAGAAGGGCGCCGCCCCCGGCGGCAACCTGCAGACCCTGCGCGACGGCGGCTGGCAGCTGGAGTGGGGTCCCAACGGCTTCCTCAACAGCGAGCCGGCGACCCTGCGCCTGGTCACCCGCGCTGGCCTGGACGACCAGCTGCTGCCCAGCAGCGACGCCACGCGGCACCGCTTCCTGCTGATCGACGGCCGTCTGCAGGAGATCCCCACCTCGCCCAAGGCCTTCCTGAAGTCCTCGCTGCTGCCGTTGCGCGCCAAGCTGCGCATGGCCGGCGAGCTCTTCATCCCGCCGCGGCGGGACCTGGGCCAAGCCGCCGCGGACCCGACGACCGACGAGACCGTCGACGCCTTCGGCCGCCGCCGCCTGGGCGCCGAGTTCGCCGAGGTCATGCTCGACCCCATGGTCAAGGGCGTGTTCGGGGGCAACTCGCGCCAGCTGAGCCTGGCGGCCGCGTTTCCGCGCATGGTCGAACTCGAACGCGACCACGGCGGGTTGTTCAAGGCCATGGCCGCCCTGGGCCGCAAGCGCCGCAAGGCGGGCAAGGTCGGCACAGATGCCGGCCCCAGCGGCGTGCTGACGTCCTTCAACGGCGGCATGGGTCAGCTGGTCGAAGCCCTGGCCCGGGTGCTGGACGTCGACCCGCGAGCTGAACTGCGCCTGGGTGCGGCGGTCTCACGGGTCGCCTGGGCCGCCGGTGCCTGGCACGTGGCCGGCCACGATTTCGATATGGGGCCCTTCGACGCGGTGGTCAACGCCGCCCCGGCCCACGCCGCGGCGGTGCAGCTGCGCGAGGTCTCGCCGGTGCTGCACGAGCACCTGGTGAGGATCCCCTTCGCGCCCATGGCCGTGATCGCCCTGGGCTTCGACCGCGCCGCGGTGAAGCACGATCTGGGCGGCTTCGGCCTGCTGATCCCCACCCGCGAAAAGCGCGAGCTGCTGGGAATGCTCTTTACCAGCAGCATCTTCCCGCGCCGGGCACCCGAAGGGAAGGTGCTGCTCACCTGCATGGCCGGCGGCGCCGACAATCCCGGGGTGCTGGAGCTGGACGACGAGGCGCTGCTGAGCCTGACCCTGGCCGAGGCCAGGCCGCTGCTGGGCATCAAGGGCACCCCCGCGCTGGTGCGCATCATCCGCCACCGCCGGGCCATCGCCCAGTACGTGCCGGGGCACCTGGCGCGGCTGGCGGCCCTGGACCGAGAACTGGCCGCCCATCCGGGGCTGTTCCTGACGGGCAGCTCCTACAAGGGCATCTCCGTGAACTACTGCGCGAAGGAAGCCGAGTCGGTCGCCGACCTCGTCGTGGCCCATCTGGCCGCGCACAGGGGCGGCGCCGCCAGGGAGGCCGTGTGATGAACCTGATCGTGTCCGTGACCACCGTGCTGCTGCCGTTGCTGTACCTGGTGGTCTGGGTGCTGTACCTGTGGATCTTCCGCTCGGACAACCAGCTGCCGCGCCGCCTGGCCTCACGCTTCACTGCCGCGGTGGTGCTGCTGCACCTGGGCACGCTGCTGGTCAAGGCGCGGCTCTACGGACGACTGCCGCTTGGCTCGGGCCTGGAGTTCGCCTCGGGCCTGGCCGTGGCCCTGCTGGCGACCTACCTGTACATCGAGCGCCGGCGCCGGGTGAAGCAGACCGGGTTCCTGGTCACGGGCCTGGCCTTCCTGCTGATGTTCATCGGCAGCGCCTTCAGCACCGCGGTGCCCGAGGCCAGCCCGCTGCTGCAGGATCCCGGCTTCGCCGGCCACGTGGTGCTGGTGCTGCTGGCCTACACCGCGCTGACGGTGAGCTTCCTCTACGCCGTGCTCTACCTGGTGCTGGCCCGGCAGCTGGGCCGTCGGCAGTTCGGCCTGCTGTTTCGCCGCCTGCCCTCGCTGGACGTGCTGGAGCGCATGAGCGTCGGTGCCGTGGAGCTGGGGGTGCCGCTGCTGCTGCTGTCCCTTTCGCTGGGCCACCTCTGGATGTACAGCCTGGCCGATCGCGTGGATCCGCTGCTGGCGGCGCGGCTCTCGCCCTGGGACCCGAAGATCCTCATCTCCTGGGTGATCCTGCTGGGCTACGCCGCCGGCCTGGCCGGCTACCGCTTCCTGGGCTGGCGTGGCCGGCGCATGAACGTGGCGGCGGTGTCGGCCTACGTGGTGGTGATCGTCACCATGGGCGTGGTGCAGCACTTCGTGCCCAGTTTCCACGATTTCCGCCACCGGCAGCACGAGCAGACCGCGCTGATGTGGCCGCTGGCGGTGGCCTGCACCTGCGGCGAGCACGCCGGGGGTGGCCGATGAGTCGTCCGGCCACCCTCTTTGCGGTGACCATCAACCACCGCCACGCCCCGACCGAGGTGCGCGAGCGCGCCCACCTCGACGAGGCCAGGGCCGTGGCCCTGATGCAGGTGCTGGCCGAGACCGGCGGCTGCGTGGCCTGCATGCCCGTCTCCACCTGCAATCGCACCGAGATCTACCTGGAGGTGCAGCCCGGCCACGGCTTCGAGCCCATGCTGCGCGGCGCCCTGCAGAAGGTCGGCGCCGAGACCGACCTCTTCTTCTCCCAGCACGCCCGCCACCTGCACGGCATCGAGGCCATCGGCCACCTGTACCGGGTGTCGGCGGGCCTGGAGAGCATGATGCTGGGCGAGCCCCAGATCACCGGCCAGCTGAAGGACGCCTACCGCCTGGCGCGCGCCAACCAGGAGCCGGGCCCTGGCCTACTGCGCGCCTTCCAGGGCGCCTTCCGCGCCGGCAAGCGCGTGCGCACCGAGACCAAGATCACCCAGGGCGCGGTCAGCGTGGCGTTTGCCGCGGTCGAGCTGGCCCGCAAGTTCTTCGATCACCTGTGCGATCAGCGCGCGGTGCTCGTGGGCGCGGGCGAGACCGGCGCCCTCGCGGCGCGCCACTTCCTGCAGCACGACATCGGCCACCTGACGGTGATCAACCGCACCTCCGCGCGGGCCGACGAGCTGGCCGTGACCCTCAACGCCGAGCGCATGGCCACCGTCGAAGCGGCACGCGCCGCCGCCCACCCCCGCGAGGCGGCCGGCGCCAGGTGCGGCCACGTGGAGGCGCGACCCTGGTCCGAGCTGGGCGACGCCCTGGTCAAGGCCGACGTGGTGCTCTCGACCACCGGCGCCACCGAGCCGGTGATCCTGCCGGCGATGGTGGCCGCGGCCGTGGCCAAGCGCCACGGCAAGCCGTTGTTCCTGCTGGACATCGCCGTGCCCCGGGACATCCATCCGGACGTGGCCAAGGTGCCCAACACCTTCGTGTTCGGCCTGGAGGACCTGGACGAGATCGTGCAGGGCAACCTGCAGATGCGCCGCAAGCAGATCCCCCACGCCGAGCACATCATCGAGCAGGAGCTGGACGAGTTCCAGAAGTGGCTCGACGACGTGGACCTGCGCCCCACCGTGGCCGAGTTCAAGGCCTACCTCGAGGACCTGAAGGACAAGCAGGTCGGCTTCGTGCGCAGGAAGCAGTCCGACGAGGTGACCGCGGCGGTGGAGGCGAGCCTGCAGCAGTTCATAAAAAAGGTGCTGGGGCGGTCCATGGCGACGCTGAAGTCGTCCGAGTCGCGGGCGGAGCGGGAGCGGGATCTGGAGACTTTGCGGCGGTTGTTTGCGCCGGATTCTGAGGATCGCGGTTAGCCCTACTTTTCACTTGCGCCCCCCCCCCCCCCGCCTGTTGTAAGCTCTCTGCCGTTCTGCGGTGAGAGGGATCCGTAGTTCGCAATTCACACATACATCGTGGTTCTTCTCTATCGCTCGCGCATCGCCGCCGCGTGGCCACACGCGGATCCGCGCTGCGCCATCGGTCACCCGATGAGGAATGGAGGAAACCATGTTACGCGCCATTTGCATTGCGTGCCTAATTGCGTTTTCAACCCCTGCAGCCGCACAACAACTCGATAGCGCCATTGCGGGCTTCGTATACCCGTCCGCGTACTGGTATGTAGTTGCCGGCTATCCGGACGGTACGGGCCAATCACTCGCAAACTGTTCGCTAAATGGGCAGCCCGCAAACGCTACCATCAAAGTCCAAGTCCGATATCAGGGTGCTGGAGTCGCCGGCGTCGACCGTGAACGCGTACGGATCTATCTGCAGGCGTGGGACGGAGATCCGCACCAAGAACGGTCCTGCGACAGTTACCGCTACCCAGATGCAGATTCCGACGCACAAGGATGGATGTACATAACATTGCCGAGCCTGCGTCTCTACGGGCAGGCTCCGGCCGGCGGTGGGTTCGAGTTTTTCCCAACGTACGATCGATTCGACACCGGCAATCATGTCCGCTTCTTCAATGGGGACAAACTGTACTTCCGTTCACCGGACTTCGATTCTGACGGCAACATCGGCCTCTCCGACGCCGGCATATTCTCGTCACTTCTCAACAATGGCGTTTACGATGCGATTGCCGATTTCAATGGCGACGGCGCCGAGACTCTTGCGGACATTGGGTTCTTCGCTGGCGGCATGGGGAAGTCTTGTAACTAGAACAAACTCCACGCCGGGCAATAGTGGCTCACTAGCCGGGCGGGGACGCGAGTCCCCGCCTATTCCGTAGGAGAACTCAGCAGTGGACGTATGATTAGGCCATCAACCCGAAAGGCCGCTGCACCTGGCCTGGCATTTCCAGCTTCCGTACTCCAGTGAACTTCGATATCCCTACCAAAAAGAACCCGGATACCCAGATCATCACCGATCGCATCCTGCAGCAACGCGACCTCGCCTCGATCACTGCGGGGCGATATGACAAGTGCCACACCTCCAACGCATTGAGCCCTCTGTTGGCCGACCACACGCATCGCCATAGCCGAGATTTCCCTTTTGGCAACGTATCGATGCAGCGGCCGGCCGCTGGGCAAGCGGGCATCGATCTGGTACGCGGTCGCGGACCATGCAAACACGACAGCCATGAGCGCTGCGACGGCCTTCTGCGGCAGGTTGATGCGATTCAACCCGCCAACGGCGGCGGCGATGGCCACCCAAAACGCCGGGGTCGCGGCATAGACATAGCGCGGCACCGCGTGATCGCCGATCAGCAGTGCGGGCAGCAGGATCAGCAGGGCCACGCACCCCGCCTGTGCCGGCAGGCGGTTACCGTGCCGGTGCTGGATAGCGCCGGCCGCAGCCCAGGCGAACCAGACGAGGGCACCGATCACCATGGTCGTCGGCGAATGGATGGCCACGCTCTTGAGCATGGATGGCGGCGCGATCAGCCAGTAGCCGTAGAGAGCAAGATTGCGGGGCGCCAGTCTGGCCGCCAACCCATAGTCGCCTGACCGGGCCATGTCGGACTGCAATGCGGTGACGGCGACCACTGCTGCCACCAGGACCACGACGACATACATGAGTTCCCTGGTCGAAGCCCGTCGTCCGTGCGCCGCATGCACACCCAGCAGCACGACCAGCGCGAGGGCCGTCTCCTTGCTGAATACCCCGATGACTGTTGCCAAGGCCACGGCCGGACCGATTTGCCACCCACCCCGCTGCCAGAGCGCGAAGGCCAACAGCGCAAACAGCACACCGAGCAGGTCCACCACGCCGCTGGCCCAGTACAGGCACTCGAAGGCGAGCGGCGAAGCGGCGAACAGCAAGCCGACGGCGAAGCCCGTCGCAGGCTGGCCGGTCAGCCGGCCGGCGATGCTGCGGACCAGCAATGCACTCAGGAAGTGAATGACCAAACGGGTCGCCGCCCACCCTACAGATGACGCGCCGAACAGACCGATGAACAGCCGCCAGTACACCTCGTAGCTGACGAACCGTGCCAGGCCGGCGTCCCGCGCGGCGATGCCCATGGCGTTGGCCAGGAAGTGCCAATCGTCCTGGAACCACCAGGTCGTGGCCACCAGGAAATAGCCGGCGAGTACGACGACCGTGTAGAGGGCGGCGTCGACGATGGCGGTGCGGTCCGAATTGGCGGAGGACGCTTTCATCCGGACATCGTGACTGATCGGTGCGGCGCGCGCAACATCTCACTATCGCCCGGAGCGGACAATTTGCGCTCCCGGTCCCTCCGCTGCACTATTGGCACGAGTCGCCGCGCCATTCCCCCGACTCTCGGAGCCACGGTGGGCATTCTCCCCCTGATCATCATTGCCATCGGCCTCGCCATGGACGCCACCGCCGTCTCCCTGGGCGCCGGCGCCAGCGGCCGCACCCGCGGGCGCCGCGCCTCGGTGCGCCTGGCCTTCCACTTCGGGCTGTTCCAGGCGCTGATGCCGCTGCTGGGCTGGCTGATCGGCAGCAGCGTGGCCGACCCGCTGCGCGCGGTGGACCACTGGCTGGCCTTGGGCCTGCTGGCGGCGGTGGGCGGCCACATGATCTGGGCCGGGCTGCATCCCGAGTCCGGCGAAAGCGAGCGCGGCGACCCCTCCAAGGGCTGGTCCCTGGTGGCGCTGAGCGTGGCCACCAGCATCGACGCCTTCGCCGTGGGCCTGGGCCTGGCCATGCTTGAGGTGGCCATCTGGGTGCCCATCGCCATGATCGGGGTGATCACCGCCGCCATGTCCCTGTCGGGCCTGATGCTCGGCCGCGTGCTCAACGCGCGCTGGGGCTCGCGCGCCGAGGTGCTGGGCGGGCTGCTGCTGCTGGCCATCGGGCTGCAGATCCTGGTCAGCCACCTGTGGGAGCATGGCGCGTAGTTGCGGTTCACATTGTCGTGACGACTGTTGAACGAAGATGCCGCCGAAGCGTTATATGACGCTTCGGCGGCATCTCCCATCAAATCACGACTCAGGGCACGTACGTGATCCGGCACACCGGCCAGTCCGGCTGCGCCTCGACCCGCGCCAGGTACACCCCCGCCGGCAGCGCCCGGCCGTCGGCACTGCGCGCGTCCCAGGCCGCCGCGCCCTGGCCGCCGCTCATGGCCACCGTGACCGCGCCCACGCGGCGGCCGCGCAGATCGTACACGCCCACGGCTTGCGGTCCGTCGAGCCCATCTGCGCTCAGGCTGATCGTCACCCGGCCGTTGAACGGGTTGGGGCTGGCCGCGAGCACGGCCGCCGCCCGGGCCGGCGGCACGGCTGACACGTTGGCTGCCTGGGCGAGTAACGCCAGCGCGGCCACGCCGATCTTCACGCTGCCCTCGAAGAACGCCGGCGAAAGGTTGGCCACGACGTCGCCGGTGGTGTGGTAATCGGGATTGAAGTCGGGATCGTCCCAATCCCACGATTCCTCGTGGTTGACCGCCGCATAGCCGTTCTGCCAGAAGGGGTAGTGATCGCCCCACCAGGCGCCGTCGTACACGTGCAGCACGTAGGGCATGGTGGTGAAGGTGTCGGCGGCCCAGCAGATCGCCTCGGCCAGCCATTGGGAGGCCTGGTTGGTCTCGATCTCCAGGTCGAACGGCACGCCCTCGGTCCACCAGCCGATCATGTCGAAGTTGAGGGCGCCCACGATGGGCAGCCCGGCGGTCGCCATCTCGGCCACCCAGTCGCTGCTGCCGACGAGGCCCTGCTCCTCACCGGCAAACAGCACGAACTTCACGGTGTAGTCCGTGGCCACCGTCGACAGCAGGCGCGCCGCGGTGAGCACGGCAGCGGTGCCGGTGCCGTTGTCGTCGGCGCCGGGCGTGACGAAGTTGGCGCTTTCGCTGGTGGCGTCGTAGTGGGCGCAGATGACGAACACCGAATCGGGATGCACGCGGCCGACCTTGGTGGCGATCACGTTGGGCACTATCAGCGAGCTCAGGAAAAACCAATGCTGCCTGGTGGCCAGCCCGTAGGAGTCCAGCTTGGCCTGCAGACTGTCGGCCACCACCAGGAGGTTCGGGCTATAGGAATAGCGCACGCCCAGGTCGACCAGCCACTGCACTTCGGCGATGAGCTCGGCGGCGTGGACCTGCGCCACCAGGTCGTCGATCACCGGCGTGGGCGCGGGGATGAAGGTGCGGCCGGGTCCGGGCGCCGGCGGCTCGGCCAGCAGGCGCGCGCCCGGCAGCGCCGCCAGCTCCGCCTCGGTGCCGGTCACCAGCCACAGGTCGCCGCGGCGGTCGAGCACGGTCACACCCGCGGGCGGCTCGTGGCCGGAGACGACGGCGCGGGGCGGGGCGGCCGCGGCAGTGGCGGCGAACAGAAGGATCAGCAGGCAAGCGGACAGGCTGCGTGGCATGGATCGGCTCCTGGTTGTGCGGCTGCGCTGATGATACCACAAGCGGCCCCCCCGGCGAAAGCCCGGGCAGCGACACCACATACAACTGGGCCCGGGTAACCCTGTTGAACCGGCTCACTGGCGGCGGCCTGACCTGTCCGCTACCGGTGGGGACCAGGCAATCGCCCCGGGGCTGCCGCTGTTCGTGGGCGGAATGCGACCGCTGTTGACCCGCGGTCAGGCGGGCCGTTGCTTGACGGGTGGCGTTCGTGCTAGTCTCATGGACGGCCATAGGCGCCGACTCGCGGAGGCCGCATCCGCGCACGCCGGCATCCTACCCCCTTCCGAACCACCGGGGCCAAGCACCGATGCTATTCAACTCCCTGCCGTTCGCGGTCTTCCTGCCGCTCGTGTTCGCGCTCTACTGGCTCGCCGGTCCACACCGGCGGTCACTGCAGAACGCGCTCGTGATCGTGGCGAGCTACGTCTTCTACGGCTGGTGGGATGCGCGCTTCCTGATCCTGATCGTGATCAGCACCGCGGCCGACTACCTCATCGGGCTGGCCCTGCACGGCAGCCGCACCGACCGGCGGCGACGGCTGCTGCTCATACTGAGCCTGGTGGTGAACCTCGGCTTCCTGGGATTCTTCAAGTACTTCAACTTCTTCATCGACTCCGCGGCGGAGATGCTCACGGCGATGGGCATGCAGCCCCACCTCCCCACGCTGCGCATAGTGCTGCCGGTGGGCATCAGCTTCTACACGTTCCAGACGCTGAGCTACACCCTGGACATCTACCGCCGCGAGCTCGAGCCGACGCGGGATCCGTTGGCCTTCTTCGCCTTCGTCAGCTTCTTTCCCCAGCTCGTGGCCGGTCCCATCGAGCGGGCCCGCGACCTGCTGCCGCAGTTCCTGGCGCCGCGCAGCTTCGACCGGGCGAAGGCCCACGACGGCCTGCGCCAGATGCTGTGGGGCTTCGTGAAGAAGATGGTGATTGCCGACAATGTGTCGCCCCATGTCCAGGCCGTCTACGGCGACCACACCCACTACGACGGTGCCACGGTGCTGCTGGCGACATTTTTCTTCGCCGTGCAGATCTACTGCGACTTCTCGGGCTATTCGGACATCGCCATCGGCTCGTCGCGGCTGTTCGGGTTCAACCTGCAGCGCAACTTCGCCTTCCCCTATTTCAGCCGGGACATCGCCGAGTTCTGGCGGCGCTGGCACATCTCCCTGTCGAGCTGGTTCCGGGACTACGTGTTCATCCCCCTGGGCGGCAGCCGCTGCCTCCTCCGGCGGCAGATCCTGAACATTGTCGTGACCTTCACCGTCAGCGGCCTGTGGCATGGGGCCAACTGGACCTTCGTGGTGTGGGGAGCCCTGAACGGCCTGTACTACCTGCCGCTGATGCTCAGCGGACGACGGCACACCTGGTCCGGCGACGCAGCAGCCGGCCGCCTGCTGCCGGGTCTGCGCGAGGCCCTGGCCATCCTGACGACTTTCCTGCTCACGCTGCTGGCCTGGGTATTCTTCCGGGCCCAGTCCCTGACCCACGCCTTCGGCCTGCTGGGCCGGATCTTCGGGACGCGTTGGACATTGCCTGACAGCGGGGAATACGGCAGAGCGCTGGTCCTGGCGTTGGCCGGGCTCGCCATCGAGTGGCTGCAACGGGACAAGCAGCACGCCCTGGAGGTGGCGGCGCTGCCGCTGATCGTACGCTGGGGCCTGTATCTGGTGCTCGGCGCCGCCATCGTGGTCTTCGGCAGCTTCGGCTCGTCGGAATTCATCTACTTCCAGTTCTAGGAGCGCGGATGAAGGGTTTCGTCGCAAGGATCGGGGTGTTCGGGGCGGCACTGCTGCTGTTCCTGGAGATTCTCATGCGCACGGCGGTCCCCGCGGCGGATCTGCCACTCGGCTACCAGGACCGCGACTACGGCATCATGCGGCTGGACACGAGCGCCGTACGGGATGGCCGCAACAGCGTCGGCCGCCTGGCACGCCCCACTTTCACCTGGCACGTCAACGACGCCGGGTTCAACAGCGCCTGGGAATACCTCGGGCCCGAAGAACGTCCGGGGCCCTGCGCGGTAGTGCTGGGCAACTCCTACGTCCAGGGCCTGTACAGCGATGTCGAGGACCACCTGGCCGGGCAGTTGCAGCGAGCGACCGGAGGCACCCTGGCCTGCTACAACCTGGGGACTTCGGGCATGCCGCTTTCCCAGTGCACGCCGGTGCTGCAGTACGCCCGTGACCGCTACCGGCCCGATCTGGTGGTCATCCTCGCCAGCAGCCTGGCCCGCAGCCTGCGCGACAGCGGTACCGTGCCCTACTGCCGCCAGTTCCGCCTGAAGGACGGCGTCCTGGAATCCCTGCCGCCCACGAATTTCACGGTCAACCGGCGCAACCGCCTGCTGCGCCGAAGTGCCCTGGTGCGCTACTTGTACTACAACGCCAACCTGGACCTCGGCGGCCAGGGCGACGTGGTGGAGTCCGATCCTGAAGCCGTTGCCGGCGATGCGGATGAGATGGCGATCCTGCGCCTGGTCGTGGACACGGTGCTGGACGAATTGTCAAAGCTGGCGGACGGCGCACCTGTCATTGTTGTCAGCGACGCACAGCGCAACCTCATGTACGCCGGCAGAGGGCGCCCGGAGCGCGACTTCCAAAGCGATCTGATCGAAGCGTCCTGCCGCGAACGGGGCGTGCTCTACCTCGACCTGACGGAGACCTTCTGGCAGGACTACGCCTCCCACGGCCAAATGCTGAATTTCCGTGAGAACTACCACTGGAATCCCTACGCCACCGGTCTGGCTACCGGAGCGATCGTCGCGGTTCTGCAAGCGCGAGGCATCCTGGACGCGGATGGGCGATGGGCGGGCGCGGGCGGCTCCTAGGAACAAGCGATCCCCTACCCCACCACTGCCCGCACCGCCTCCACCAACCGCGCGACATCCTGCGGCGTGTTGTACCCCTGCACCGAGAACCGCAGCCAGGGCCGCCCGGCGAACACCGTCGTCGGCACCTCGACGGCGTGCTCCTCGCGCAGGGCGCGCCCGAAGGCCTCGGCGTCCGTGCCCTCGGGCAGCGGCACGGCGCACATCTGGGCCAGCCAGGGATCGGGTGGGCACAGGGCCGGCAGGCCGAGCACCTCCAGCAGTTGCCGCCGTCCCTCCAACAACAACTCCCGGCACTGCCGCCGCACCGTCGGCCAGTCGTGCTGGGCGAAGAAATCCAGCGCGGCCGGCACCGCCAGGTACGCCGACGGGTCGTGGGTTCCGGTCCATTCCTGCTCGTCGATGAAGCGGCTGGGCCCGGGGCGCGAACTCTCCCAGCCCCAGCTCACGACCAGGGGCTCGATGCGGTCCTGCACCTCCTGGCGCACGTACAGCGCCGCGGCGCCCTTGGGCGCCATCAGCCACTTGTGGCAGTTGCCGGCCCAGATGTCGCAGCCCAGGGCGTGCAGGTCGCAGTCCAGCTGACCGGGCACGTGGGCACCGTCGATCATGGTCAGGATGCCGCGCTCGCGGGCCCGGGCGATCAGCGGCGCCACGGGCAGCACCACCCCTGAGGGCGAGCTGATGTGGCTGAGGAACAGCACCTTCGTGTGCGCGGTGACCTTCGACCACACCGCCTCGACCACCGCGGCGGGATCCTCCAGCGGCAGGGGCAGCTCGGCGCGCACGTAGCGGGCGTCTTGCTTGCCGCAGAGGAAGCGCCACATGCGGTCCATGGCCCCGTACTCGTGGTTGGTCGAGAGCACCTCGTCGCCCGGGGCGAGGGCGAGCGAGCGCGCGGCGATGTTCAGCCCCGTGGTGGCGTTGGCCACGAAGACGAGCTCGTCCCGGTCGGCGCCCAGGAAGGTGGCCAGTCGGGACCGTGCCGCCGCCAGGCGCAGCGGCAGGGTGCGGTGGGTGTGCAGGAAGTCGACGGGCTCGGCCTCGAGTTCGCGCTGCAGGCGCTGGTACTCGGCGAACACCGGCTGGGGGCAGGCGCCGAAAGAACCGTGGTTCAGGAAGGTGACGTCGTCGCGCAGGAGGAAGTGTTCGCGGAGCATGGGAAGCCTTTCGCGCAGGTGGTCGGCGGCTCACCGGGTCACGCTACGCCAAGGGCCGTTCTGGGTCAACGCGAGCCCGTCGACTGCTCCCGCGGCGCCTCCCGCCTGACCCCCAGCTGCACATCGTCCCGCCCGAAGACCAGGTCGATGCCCCACTCCAGGGCCACGCGCAGGCGGCGGCCCCAGCCCGGCATCTTCAGCAGGTAGACCGAGCGCCACAGGAACCAGGCCGGAAAGCCCGCCAGCCGGAACGGGCCCACCCGCGCCACACCGGTGCGGCAGCCCAGGGGCACCAGTTCCCCCAGGTTGGGGAACGCGCACGGCCTCGACTCCTGCCCCCGCAGCACCCGCACCAGGTTGTCGGCCACGGCCCGGCCCTGCCGCACCGCGGCCTGGGCGGTGGCGGGGTAGGGTTTGCCGTCGGGGCCGGGGTTGACGGCGCAGTCGCCGATGGCCCACACGTGCGGGTGGCCGCACACCCGCAGGTCAGGCTCGCACAGCACCCAGCCACGCGCGTCCCGGGGCAGGTCCAGGTCCGCCAGCACCGGGTTGGGGGCGATGCCCGCGCACCAGATCACCGTCTCGGTGGCCAGGTATGTGCCGTCGGTCAGCTCGACGTGCCCGGCACCGACCGTGCGCACCGATGTGCCGAGCCGCAGGCCCACGCCGCGCCCGCGCAGCTTGCGCGCCGCGAAGGCGGCCAGCCTCTCGTCCAGGTTGGGCAGGATGCGCTGGGCCATGTCCACCAGGGTGATGGTGATGTCGGTGGCCGTGACCCGGGCGTAGCGGCGGCTCGCACGACGCAGGAACATCTCGAACTCGCCGGCCAGCTCCACGCCGGTGAAGCTGCTGCCGACGATCACGAAATGCAGCAGCGCGCGGCGGCGCGCCGGGTCATCGTCCTGGTCGGCCTGCTCCAGCAGGCGGATGGCCCGGTCGCGCAGGGCGATGGCGTCACCGACGCCCTTGACCTGGAACGCGTGCTCGCGCAGGCCCGGCACCGGGGGCAGGCTGGTGACGCTGCCGACGGCGAGCACCAGCTCGTCGTAGGGCAGTTCGCGCTCATCGTCGCGCCCGACCGGGCGCACGCGCACCACCTGCCGCACGAAGTCGGCGCCGGTGAACTCGCCCATGAACAGGCCGCGGGCGTGGGTGAAGGCACGCAGGCCCACCACCGCGTGCTGGGGCGGCAGGCTGCCGGTGCCGGCTTCCACCAGGAACGGGTGGAAGACGAAGAAGTTGTTGCGGTCCACGAGCAGGACCTCGGCCTCGTCCTCGCGCAGCCGCCTCAACATGCGCTGCACGGCGAAAGCGCCGCCGAACCCGCCGCCGATCACGACGATGCGTTTTCGTTGCCGCACGGCTGTTCCCGGCATGGCCATCCCCCCGGTTCAACGCTATCATTTTCAAAGGGCTTGCTTATACTTGATACGAAATGTGTGGTTTGTCGCCACCAGGGGCACCGACGTCCGGCCGCCCACAATGCGGCCGCGCGGCCGGCAGGGATCATGAGCAGCGATAACATCAATAATCCCAACACGTTGAGCCTGTCCTACGCCGACCGCCTGTGGCAGTCGTGGCGCGAGGATCCGGCCAGCGTGCCGGTGGCCTGGCAGCAGTGGTTCGAGAGCCAGGGCGGCGCGTCCCCTGCGACCGCGGCCTACGTCACCTCCGGCGATGCCGCCGAGCGCGCCCTCGCCGACCAGAACAAGGTCGACCAGCTGGTGCGCAACTACCGGGTGCGGGGCCACCGCATCGCCAAGCTGAACCCCCTGAAGAAGCCGTCGCCGCCGCCGCAGGAACTGACCCTGGCCTACTACGGCTTCAGCGACGCCGACCTGGATCGCGTCTTCTCCGCGGGCACCCTCAGCCCCGGCGACATGCTGCCGCTGCGCGAGATCCAGCGCCGGCTGCAGGCCACCTACAGCCGCTTCATCGGCGTGCAGTACATGCACATCGACGACCTGCGGGTGCGCGAGTGGCTGCAGACCCGCATGGAGCCCACCGAGAACCGCACCGAGCTGCACCCGGAGGTGCAGCGCCGCATCCTGCAGCGCCTGATCGACGCCGAGAACTTCGAGGAGTTCATCCAGAACAAGTTCCTCGGGGCCAAGCGCTTCAGCCTCGAGGGCGGCGAGACGGTGATCCCGCTGCTGGACCTGGCCATCGAGCACGCGGGCCAGCAGGGCCTGGACAAGATCGTCATCGGCATGGCCCACCGCGGCCGCCTCAACGTGCTGGCCAACATCCTGGACAAGAGCCCGCGCAGGATCTTCGCCGAGTTCGAGGACGTCGACGCCGAGCAGTTCCTCGGCCACGGCGACGTGAAGTACCACATGGGCCACCACTCGGACTGGACCACCCGCCAGGGCGACGTGGTGCACCTCTCGCTGTGCTTCAACCCCAGCCACCTGGAGTTCGTCAGCCCGGTGGCCCTGGGCCGGGTGCGCGCCCGCCAGGACCGCATCGGCGACCGCGACCACAAGAACTCCATGGCCATCCTCATCCACGGCGACGCCTCGTTCATCGGCCAAGGGGTGACCCAGGAGACGCTGAACCTCTCCCAGCTCAAGGGCTACCAGTCGGGCGGCGCCCTGCATGTGGTGATCAACAACCAGATCGGCTTCACCACCGACCCCAAGGACGCCCGCTCCACCCGCTATTGCACCGACGTGGCCAAGATGCTGCAGGCCCCGATCTTCCATGTCAACGGAGAGGACCCCGAGGCCGTGGCCCAGGTCATCAAGCTGGCCATGGACTTCCGGCACGAGTGGCAGCGCGACGTGATCGTCGACATGTACTGCTTCCGCCGCCGCGGCCACAACGAGACCGACGAGCCCGCCTTCACCCAACCCGTGATGTACGAGGCCATCCGCAAGCGGCCGTCGGTGCGCGCGGGCTACCTCGACCGGCTCACCAAGTCGGGCCACATCACCCTGGAGATGGCCGAGCAGATGGTGGTCGAGCGCCGCCGGCGCCTGCAGGAGGTGCTGGACGAGGTGCGCGAGACCCGCAGCGACGCCCGGCCCAAGGTCGAGCGCCGCCGCGTGCTGGGCCCGGTCTGGCGCGAATACCAGGGCGGCCCCGAGCCCGGTGGCCCGCCGGTGTTGACGGGCGTGCCCCGGGCGCGCCTGGTGGAGATCCTCGAGTCGATCGCCACCATGCCCGCGGACTTCACGCCCCACAAGAAGATCGAGCGCCTGCTGGAGCAGCGCCGGGCCATCGCCCGCGGCGAGCAGCCGGTGGACTGGGCCGCAGCCGAGCAGCTGGCCTTCGGCAGCCTGGCCCGCGAGGGCCATCCGGTGCGCCTCAGCGGCCAGGACAGCCAGCGCGGCACCTTCAGCCACCGCCACTCGGTGCTGCATGACGCGAAGAACGGCACTGAGCACGCGCCGCTGAACCACCTGGCGCCGGACCAGGCGCGGGTCGAGACCCTCAACAGCCCGCTGTCCGAGGTGGGCGTGCTGGCCTTCGAGTACGGCTACAGCCTGACCTATCCCGAAGCCCTGGTCATGTGGGAGGCCCAGTTCGGCGACTTCTGCAACGTGGCCCAGCCCATCATCGACCAGTTCATCACCAGCGGCGAGAGCAAGTGGGGCATGCTGTCGGGCCTGGTGCTGATGCTGCCCCACGGCATGGAAGGCATGGGCCCCGAGCACTCGAGCGCGCGCCTGGAGCGCTTCCTGACCCTGGCCGCCGAGGACAACATCCAGATCGCCAACCCCACCACGCCGGCCCAGCTGTTCCACCTGCTGCGCCGCCAGGTGTGGCGCCACTGGCGCAAGCCCCTGGTGATCATGACGCCCAAGAGCCTGCTGCGGAACGCGGACTGCGTGTCCGACCTGGACGAGCTGACCGAGGGCGCCTTCCAGCCCGTGCTGGCCGACCCCACCGAGCCCGACCCCGCCCAGGTGACCCGCGTGCTGGTCTGCAGCGGCAAGATCTACTACGACCTGGTGGCCGAGCGCGCCGCGCGTGGACGCGACGACGTGGCCATCCTGCGCCTGGAGCAGCCGTATCCCCTGCCCGGCAGCGCCTTCATCGAGGCCATGCGGCGCTACCGCGACAGCAGCGAGTTCCTCTGGGTGCAGGAGGATCCGGCCAACATGGGCGTGTGGCCGTACCTGCGCTACCGCTTCGGCGAGCGGCTGCTGGGCCGGCCGCTGCTGGGCGCCTGCCGCCCCGAGGCCGCCAGCCCCGCCACCGGCTCGGCCGCGGCCCACAAGATCGAACTCGCCCACCTCATGGACCGGGTGTTCGGCCCGGTCAACGGCACGGGCCTGATCACCGGCGCCTGGGGCGCCTAGAACCAAGGAGAGCCGATCCATGCCGGTCGACGTGACCGTCCCCGCCCTCGGGGAATCCATCACCGAAGTGCAGGTGTCCGCCTGGCTGAAGCAGCCCGGCGAGGCCGTGGCCATGGACGAACCCGTGATCGAACTGGAGTCGGACAAGGCGACGGTCGAGGTGCCGGCGCCCGCCGCCGGCGTCATCACCGAGATCGTGGCCGCGGTTGGCGCGGTCTTGAAGGTGGGCGACCTGCTGGCGCGGATCGACACCGAGGGCAAGGCTGCGGTGGCGAAGCCGGCGGCGGCTGAGCCTGCGCCGCCCGCTCCCGCCGCCCCCGCCGGCGACAAGCGCGTGATGCCCGCCGCCCAGCGCGTCATGACCGAGCGCGGCCTCACGGCCGATCAGGTCGCAGGCACCGGCCCCGGCGGCCGCGTGCTGAAGGAGGACGCGCAGCAGGCCGCGGTTCCGGCCAAGGCCGCGCCCGCGGCCCCACCGCCGCCGGCGCCCGCGCCGACGGGCGCGCGCAACGAGCGTGCCGTGCCCATGAGCCCCATCCGCAAGAAGATCGCCGAGCGACTGGTGCAGTCGCAGCAGACCGCGGCGCTCCTGACCACGTTCAACGAGATCGACATGTCGCGGGTCAAGGCCCTGCGCGCCGAGCACCAGGAGGCATTCAAGGAGCGCTATGGCGTGAAGCTGGGCTTCATGAGCTTCTTCGTGAAGGCTGCGGTCGAGGCCCTGCAGCTGGTGCCCGAGCTCAACGCCCAGATCCGCGACCAGCAGTTCATCTACCACGACTATTGCGACATCGGCATCGCCGTGGGCGGCGGCAAGGGCCTGGTGGTGCCGGTGATCCGCAACGCCGAGATGCTGGGCTTCGGCGAGCTGGAACTGGCGATCGCCGACTTCGGCAGCCGCGCCCAGGCCAACAAGCTGGACCTGGCCGAGCTGCAGGGCGGCACCTTCACCATCAGCAACGGCGGGGTCTACGGCTCGCTGCTCTCGACGCCCATCATCAACCCGCCCCAGAGC
Source organism: Candidatus Krumholzibacteriia bacterium (assembly GCA_963848505.1). Classification (GTDB taxonomy): domain Bacteria; phylum Krumholzibacteriota; class Krumholzibacteriia; order LZORAL124-64-63; family LZORAL124-64-63; genus JACZKN01. Next base: position 246,260 of record CAWKEB010000002.1, read on the forward strand.
GGGGTGCTGGGCCTGCACGCCATCCAGGATCGGGCGGTGGTGATCGACGGCAAGGTGGAGATCCGCCCCATGATGTACATCGCCATGACCTACGACCATCGCATCGTCGACGGCCGCGAGGCCGTGATGTTCCTCAAGCACATCAAGCTGTGCGTCGAGCAGCCCGAGCGGCTGCTGCTGAAGGTTTGACCATGGCCGAGACCAAGAAGCACGACCTGGTGGTGATCGGCGCCGGCCCCGGCGGCTACGCGGCGGCCATCCGCGCGGCGCAGTTGGGCCTGGATGCCGCCTGCGTCGAGAAGGAGCCGCGCCTGGGCGGCACCTGCCTGCGGGTGGGCTGCATTCCGTCCAAGGCGCTGCTGGAGTCGAGCGAGAAATTCCACGAGGCGCAGCACGGCCTGGCCGTGCACGGCGTCAAGGTGAGCGGCGCCAAGCTGGACCTCGCCGCGATGATGGCCCGCAAGGACGGCATCGTCACCGCCCTGACCGACGGCATCGCCGGACTGTTCAAGGCCAACAAGGTGACCCGCTACGACGGCAGCGCCCGGCTGGACGGCCCCGGTCGCGTCGTGGTCGGCGACACGGTGATCGAGGCCGCGAAGATCATCATCGCCACCGGCAGCACCCCGGCCTCGCTGCGGGGCGTGGAGATGGACGGCGACCGCATCGGCGATTCGACGGCCGCGCTGTCGTGGCCCGAGGTGCCCGGCAAGCTGATCGTGATCGGCGCGGGCTACATCGGCCTGGAGCTGGGCTCGGTGTGGGCCCGGCTGGGCGCCGAGGTGACGATGGTCGAGTACCTGAAGCGCATCGTGCCCGGCACCGACGGCGAGATCGCGCGGGTGGCGCTGCAGCTGTTCAAGAAGCAGGGCCTGACCTTCGAGCTGGGCGTCAAGGTGACCGGGGCCCGCGTGGTCGGCAACAAGGCCGTGGTGGAGATCGAGGGCCAGGAGCCCAGGGAGGCCGACCGGGTGCTGGTCGCGGTGGGGCGCAAGCCGTCCACCGACGGCCTGAACCTGGAGTCCGCGGGCGTGAAGCTGACCGCGCGCGGCTTCGTGCAGATCGACGCCCACAACCTGGCCGCACCCGGCGTGTGGGCCATCGGCGACGTGGCCGGCGGCCTGCTGCTGGCCCACAAGGCCACCGAGGAGGGCGTCGCGGTCGCCGAACGCCTGGCCGGCAAGGCCGGACACTTCGATCCCGACGTGATCCCCGCCGTCTGCTACACCGACCCCGAGATCGCCGGCGTCGGCCGCACCGAGGAGCAGCTCAAGGACGATGGGGTGCCCTACAACAAGGGCGTCTACACCTTCCGCAGCAACGGCCGCGCCATGGCCCTGGACCGGGTCGAAGGCCGGGTCAAGGTGCTGGCGCACAAGGACACCGACCGCGTGCTGGGCGTGCACATCATCGGCCCCCGGGCCGGCGACCTCATCGCCGAGGCGGCCGCCGCGATGGCCTTCGGCGCCAGCGCCGAGGACATCGGGCGGGTGTGCCATGCGCATCCGACCTTGGCCGAGGTGGTCAAGGAGGCCGCGTTGGCGGCGTTCGACCGGCCTTTGCACGGATAATTCGACTTCCCCCGGGGGATTTTCGCCGCTGCCGACCGATTGCGCGTATAATGGACCCAAGCGGTTTTCATTCGTGCACCCGGCCGCGGAGAGACGTCACCGTGAGGAAGCTCATCATCCTCGGATCCTGCTGCCTGTGGTGCTGGGCCGCGCCTGTCGGCGCCCACGACGAACCCTCCGCGCTGATTTCCCATTGCACGGAACACATCCAAGCCCGGCCCGGAGACGGCAACCTGTACCTGCAGCGCGGCGAGCTCTATCGGGCCGCCGGCCAATGGGCCGCCGCCGAGGCGGACTACCGCACCGCGGCCGGGCTCGGCTCCGAGCCCGCGCGCGTCGCGCTCTGCCAGGCCGCGCTGGCGTTGGACCGGGGGCACCCGGAGGCCGCGCTCGAGCTGCTCACCACAGACGACAGCGAGGCCTGCCTGCTGCGCGGCCGGGCGCTGCGCGAACTGGGACGCCCGCGCGAGGCGGCTGACTCCTTGGGGCAGGCCCTGGCCGGGAATCCGCGGCCGCGGCCCGAGGACTACCTCGAGCTCTCGGCGGTCGTCGCCGGGCAGAGCGTGACCGAGGCCCTGGACGTTGTCGACGAGGGCATCCAGCGGCTGGGCCCGGCCGTATCGCTGGTGCTGGCCGCAGTCGAGTTCGAAGTCGGACTCGGTCGGTTCGACGCTGCGCTAGCGCGGCTGGACGCGGCGCCGCTCTGGCGGGATTCCGCGGACGGCCTGACCCGCCGCGGCGGGATCCTCCTGCTGGCAGGCCGCGAACTCGAGGCCCAGGTGTCGTTCACGGCCGCCCTGGACCGGCTCGCCTCGCTCCCGCCCGAACGCCGCGCCGCACCGGCGAACGCGGCGCTCGCCACGGTCTTGCACGCCCACCTGTCCTCGGGGGTGACTCCATGAAGCGCGGCCTCCCCGTGCTGTTGGTCCTGGCGCTGGCAAACACCGCTGCGGCCGAGACCCTGCTGGTGCCCCGCCGCTCGGTCTGGAGCTACGCCACCGGCGCCGACCTGGGCTCCGCCTGGACCGCGCCCCTGTACGACGACTCAGGCTGGGCCGCGGGCCCCGGCGTGCTGGGCTACGGTGATCCGGGCCTCGCCACCACGGTGCCCTTCGGACCCGACCTCAACAACAAGTACCCCACCTGCTACTTCCGGACCGAGTTCACCTACGCCGGCGATCCCGCCGAAATCCTGGGCTTCGTGCTGCGCGCCAACTACGACGACGGCTTCGCCGCCTACCTCAACGGCCAGCCGCTGGCCCGCAACCTGCTGGCCCCGGGCGCATCCTACGCGGCCTTCGCCACCGGCTCGCACGAGGGCGGCGGGTACGAGACCTTCGACATCTTCGGCACCGTCGGCGCCCTGGTCGTCGGCGCCAACACCCTGACGGTGGAGGTGCACCAGCGCGCAGGCGACAGCAGCGATCTGGCCATGGACATGGAGTTGGCTGTGTCCTCGACCGCCGAGGTGGTGCGCGGGCCGTACCTCCAGGTGGGCACGCCGACCTCGGGCGTCGTGCGCTGGCGCACCAACGCCGCCACCGACAGCCGGGTGCGCTACGGCTCGGCGCCGGGTGTGTGGGCTGGCGCGGCCGGCGACGGGGCCACCACCACCGAGCACGAGATCGCGCTGGTCGGTCTCCAGGCCGACACCCGGTACTACTACGATGTGGGCACGTCCTCCGGGCCCCTGGCCGGCGGCACCGCCGACCACTTCTTCATCACCGCCCCCCTGCCGGGCACGCCGAAGCCGACCCGGGTCTGGCTGCTGGGCGATTCCGGCACTGCCAACGCCGCCGCCGCCGCGGTGCGCACCGCCTATGAAGCGTACACCGGCGCCCGCGGCACCGACCTCTGGCTGATGCTCGGCGACAACGCCTACACCACCGGAACCGACGCCGAGTACCAGGCCGCGGTCTTCGCCATGTACCCCCGCTTCCTGCAGCAGTGCTTCCTGTGGCCGACCCGCGGCAACCACGACACCCTGCACGCGGGCGCCAACAACGACTACTACGAGATCTTCACCCTGCCGACTGCCGGTCAGGCCGGCGGCCTCGCCTCGGGCAACGAGGCCTACTACTCGTTCGACTACAACGACACCCACTTCATCTGCCTCGACAGCGAGGGCAGCGACCGCACCTCCGGCGGCCCCATGCTGACCTGGCTGGCAGCCGACCTGGCCGCCGCCACCCAGCGCTGGATCATCGCCTTCTGGCACCACCCGCCCTACACCAAGGGCTCCCACGACTCGGACAATCCCGCCGACAGCGGCGGCCGCATGCGCGACATGCGCGAGAACGCCCTGCCGATCCTGGAAGCCGGCGGCGTGGACGCGGTCTTCTGCGGCCACAGCCACTCGTACGAGCGCTCGTTCCTGCTGGACGGGCACTACGGCGTCTCGACCACGCTCACACCAGTCATGGTCGTCGATGGTGCGGCCGGCCCCTACCACAAGACCAGCGGCGGTCCGCAGCCCCACGAGGGCGCCGTCTACGTGGTGGCCGGCAGCAGCGGCCAGATCTCGGGCGGACCGCTCAACCACCCGGTGATGGTGCACGCCTCCCTCAACGTGCTCGGTTCGGTGGTGATGGACATCGACGGCAAGCAGCTGCACGCGGCGTTCATCGACGCCGCCGGCGCCACCCGCGACCAGTTCACGATCATCAAGGGCACGCCCTCGGCGGTGCCCGCACGCGACTCCGCGCTGGCCCTGGCCGAGGGCTATCCCAACCCGGCCTCGTCCTCGACGCGCCTGGCCTTTGCCCTGCCCACCGACGGCCCCACCCTGCTGGCGATCTACGACCTGCGCGGCCGCCTGGTGCGCACCCTGGCCGACGGCGCCATCCCCGCCGGAAACCACGAGGTGACCTGGACCGGCACCGACACCCAGGGCCGTCCCGTGGCCCGCGGCCTCTACTTCGCGGTGCTCGAAGCCGGCGGCGAACGCCGGGTGCGCAAGCTGACGCTGGTGCGCTAGCGCCGCTCATGCCACAACCGATGGCAGGCGGCGCACAAGGTGATCAGGTTCGCGGGCTCGTGGGTGCCACCACGGGCCCGCGCTTTCTGGTGATGGACCTCCAGGAAGCGGGTGCGATTGCAGCCGGGGGCCTGGCAGCGGTGGCGATCGCGGGCGAGGACTTCTCTGCGTGTCTTGGGTGGGATAGTCGTCGTGTTGCGTCGGCCGGGCGCGCTGATGGCCGCATCGCATTGCACGCGTTCGGCGTCGGCGCGGCCCAGCTCGCGGCCGCCCGTCTCGACCTTGCCACAGCTAACGCATTGGTGCACATGAATCTGGACTTGATGATCCGACTTCCCCCGGGGGAAGTTTTCGCCCAGGGAGGCCAGGGCTTCGAGCAGGATCTCGGCCCGGTCGCCGCAGGTGCCGCGCTTGCGCACCTGCTCCCACAACGCCTCCCAGCGCGCGAATTGTTCGGGGGTGAACTCGACCGAGACCCGCACCGGCACTTCGGCGGCCAACGCGGGCTCGTCGGCCGGTGCGAACAGTGCCGCCGCCGGCTGCCGCGACTGGGCCTTCACCCGCTTGATCTTCGCCGTCAACTGCGAGCGAGTGTTGCTGCGCGCCGCGGCGACCCAGCCGACCTCGGTCGCCGGTGACGCCACTTCGACGATCTCGCGTGCTTTCGTGTACCCGATCTCCGGCAGCGCGGCCTTCAACGCGGGCAGCGCTGCGAGCTTCCGGGTCAACCGCATGAAGTCGCTGATGCGGGTCTCGGAAAAACCCAACTCGACGCGGGCGTACTGGGGCATCGAAGAATAGCCCAGTTCGCGGTACAACCCGCGGGCCAGGATCTCGCCGAACCACAACACGGCGCTTTGGCGGGCGGCAGACTCGGCCCGGGAGGCGGACTTCAGCGCAAGATCAGCAGCGCGGGCCGACTGGCCGGGGGCAAACGGCGTGAGCATGTCGGGACTCGAATTCCGGGAGGAAAGTCGATGGCGTAAATATAGCGAAATATCGGCATAACCGCAAGCTATGATTTACGGAAACCCAGCGAGAGCAATGACACCAGAACGCCCGGAAACACCGCCTCCACCCCCAACCAAGGCCCCCCCCGCCCCAGCACCAGCCATCCCAGCGCCACGCATCCCGACACCACCATCATCACGGCCACCCGCCGGCCATCCAACCGCAACGAAGTATGCGCCGCCCCCAAAGGCACCAACAAAACCGGCGTCCCCACCGACCCCAACGCCTTCCACAACGTCACCACCGACTGCGCCCACAGCGCCAGCGCCACCGCCAACACCGCCGTCGCCAACAACCCCCACCGCGCATACCGCAGCGCCACATCCTCCGACACGCCACGCGCCCGTCCCACCAGGTCGCGGCCCAAGGTCACCGCGGCGATGAACGCGTAGCTGTCCACCGTCGACATGATCGTCGCCAGCAGGCTCACCGTGAACACGCCCTGCCAGAACCCCGGCAGCACGTGGGCCGCCAAGGCGGGAAACGCCTGCACGGGGTCCGCCAGATCCGGCAGCAAGGCACGGGCGTACAACCCCGCCGTCGTCGTCATCAAGTCGAACAGCACCCAAAAGCCGATCGCCAGCCCGATCCCCCGTCGCGCCACCGACTCGGTCTTTGCCGCGTAGCACCGCTGATAGAACGCCGGCTCCACCAGGGTCGCCATGGCGATCACGTACCACACCAGCACCGCCTGGGCGCCCAGCCCGCCATCCCAGGTAAAATGCGCAGCCGGCACGGCCGACCGCAAGAAAGCCAGCCCCCCGAACTTCACCACGCACACCGGCACCAGCACCATGAACCCCACGAACATGAGCACGAACTGCACCATGTCCGTCACCACCACCGCGCGCAGCCCGCCGCGGAACACGTAACCGATCGACAGCGCCGTGCCCAAGACGACACCGACCCACAGCGGCCACCCGGTGGCGAACTGCACCATCACGCCCAGCATCAGCACGTAGGCCGCGGGCGCGGTCATCACGAACAGCACAAGCGCGCCCACCAGGGCCGCGGGCCGGCCGTACCGCCGTTCCAGCATGTCCGGCACCGTCAGCACTTCCGCGCGCCGCGCCCGTCCCGCCAGCCAGAGCGCGAACACCCCGGCGAACAGGTAGTATGGCACCCCGAACACCAGCCAGTTGGACACGCCGTGGCGCCAGGTGTACTCGCCCACGCCGAGGATGCCGCCGTACCAGGTGGAGACGAGGGTCGCGGTGAACGCAGGCAGGGTGAGGCGGCGGCCGGCCACGATGTAGTCGGCGGCGTCGGACATGGGTCCGCGGAAGAGGCGCACCACCACGAAGAGCAGGAAAACGACGTAGACCAGCCCCGCGACGGGGGACACGCTACGGACCCCCGAACGATCCGCCGCGCTGCAGTTCAGGCTCCCGGTCGACGGCCGCCAGCAGGGAGCCCTCGCCCACGGTGATCAGCAACGGCGAGACGGCCACGCGGTTGCTGACGGTGGCGAAGGCGCCGGTCTCCAGGGTGTCGCCCAGCAGGGGGTACTCGGCCCCCTCCATGGTGACGCCCTGGGCGGTGCCGGCCAGGGGCAGCAGGGAGAAGCGCGTGCGCACCGGCAGCTCCCAGGACACCGACTCGCCGCCGCCGATGCGCACCGTGTCGGCGTAGGGACCGGCGATGCACAGGCGCATCTCGCCGGCGAAGCGCTCCAGCAGCTGGCAGTTGTAGATGGTGTGGTCCAGGCGCCAGCCCACCGCGCCCAGCAGCACCGCCTCCTTGATGCCCCGCTCGTGCAGGTAGATCAGGGCCTTCTCGCTGTCGGTGGTGTCCTGGTCGTCGACCCGCAGGTAGCGGGGGCCGTCGCGGCCGTCGATGATGCGGCCGGCCAGCGAGTCGAAATCGCCGATCACCAGGTCCGGCACCCGCGGCAGCTCGTCGTAGGGATGGCCGGCGGCGTCGGCGCAGACGAAGATGTCCGCGCCGGTCAGCCAGTAGAACAGCAGCTGGGGCTCGGGCGGCGGGCCGTCGCAGAGCACGACGGCCCGGGCCCCGAGCTTGGGGAAGATGGGGCAGGACGCGCCGCCCAGTTCGGCAGGGTAGTCGTTCATCAGAAGAGGTAGTCCAATCCCACGACGAAGTTGCGGTCGGCGGCCGGCGTCAGCCAGTTCTCACCATACCAGTATCCCCATGTCTCGTACTCGCTGTCACCAACATTCCTGATGTGCAGGAAGGCCGTGGCCCCGTCCAGAGCCTCCAGGCCGGCCTGGCCCAGGTCCAGCCGGAACGACAGGTCCAGGGTAGTCCAAGGATCGATCGTGCGCTCGTCCAGCCCCGAGTTGTCCAGGTGCTGCTGCCCCGTGTTGCGCACCCGCACCCGGGTGCTGAGCCCGCCGGGCCAGCGGCCGTCCCAACCCACGCTCAGCAGGTGGTCCGGGAAGCCGGCGATGGGGTTGCCCGAGTAGTCGTAGACCGAGCCGTCCCAGTCGTGGAAGAGGAACTCCTCGAACTCGTCCCAGCTGCGGCTGGCGGCCAGGGTCAGGTCGTTGCGGCTGTCCAGGCGCGCCCGCAATCCCAGCTCGAGGCCCCGGTGCAGGGTCGCGCCGGCGTTGCCCCGGATCGAGCTGCCGTCCTCGTTCACGCCGCCGTAGGGCACGATCTCGTTGCTGAAGTCCATCCAGTAGCCGCCCAGGGTGCCGCTCAGCCAGCCGTTCTGCCAGGCCAGGCCCGCCTCCCAGTCGACCACCTTCTCCTCCAGCACCAGCGGATCGGTCCAGTCCACGAAGGCGACGGTGGTGCCGTCGGCGGCGTACACGTCGCGGCGGTTGCGGAACAGGGGCTCGGCGCCCAGGTCGCTGCCGCTGCTCCAGGTGTCGAAGAGCTCGCCGTCGGTGGGCTCGCGGTGGTTGATGCCCACCGAGCCGAACATCTGCATGGCTGCCGCCCAGGGGACGCGACCCGGCAGCTGCCAGTTGACCGCGCCCTTGGGGTTGAAGAAGTCGTACTCCACGGCGTACTGGTTCAGCAGGTCGCCGTCGAAGTTCTTCACCGCACTCTGGGCGAAGGCGTAGCGCTTGTGCTGGTAGTGCAGGTCGCCGGTCAGGGTCAGGCCGCCGTGCCACCTCGTAGCGCTCGCTGGCGTACAGGCTCCAGGCGTCCTTGTCGCCGGTGTAGTTGTGGTACTTGTATTCGGGCAGGAACTCGCCGGGGGTGAAGCCCTCGGCCCAGAGCACGTCGCCCCAGTGGTTGGAGTGGAAGGTGTACCAGTCGCCGCCGATCAGCAGGCGGCCCTTGTCCTGGTTCCAGGCCAGGTGCGGCACCCAGCCCAGGTGGTCCTTGGCCACGTACTTGCGGCGGATCAGGTCCAGCTCGGTCGAGTCGGTCACCCCCGGCAGGAAGTCCAGGGAGTAGTCGTGGGCCGAGGCGTCTTCCTTGTAGTTCTCGTAGTAGCCATCGCCGTCGATGTAGTAGAGGCGGTTGACCAGCTGCAGGTCCGCTCCCAGCCACAGGGTGTGGTGCAGCTCGTAGTGGGGCTGCCGGAAGTCGTCGACCGCGTTCCAGTAGGTCTCCATGTTGGCGCGGCGGTCGACCTCCAGCACCGAGACCGGCACCGCGTCCCAGGCGTGGTGGGTCAGCTCCCGCCCCGTGTAGATGTTGATCCGCGTGGTGGAGTTCTCCGTGTCGTACTGCCCCGACCAGAACACGGCCCAGCCCTCGGCGGCCGAGCGCTCGCGGTAGCCGTCGCTCTCCTGCCGCGTCAGGCGCAGCGACGATTTGAATCCGCTGCCGTTGATGTTCCCTGTCCGGTAGCTGATCATCTGGCGAGAGAAGCCGTAGCTGCCGGCGTTCAGGGAGAACATGCCGCCGGGCGTCTCGCTCAGCTCCGCCGCCACGATGTTGACGGTGCCGCCGATCGCGGTCATGCCGCCCACCGAGTTGGTGATGCCGCGCTGCACCTGGATGTCCTCTACGCTGGCCGCCAGGTCCGGCAGGTTCACCCACCACACCTGGTGGTCCTCGGGATCGTTCATGGGGATGCCGCCGAACAGCACGCCGATCCGCCGCTGGTCGAAGCCGCGGATCTTCAGGTAGGTGTAGCCCAGCCCGCTGCCGGCGTCGCTGTAGGCGAACACGCCTGGGATGCCCTGCAACAGCAGGGGCAGCTCCAGGTCGGGCTCGCGCACCCGCAACTCCTCGGCGGTGATGTTGGTCAGGTTCATGGCCGTCTGGGCGTCGTAGCGCGAGGCGGTGACGGTGATGTCCTCGGCTTGCCAGGTGGAGTCGGCGGGGGCGGTGGCGGCCGCGGCAGCCAGCGGCAGCAGCAGCAGGAAAATAGCGAAACGCATGGCACACACCTCGGGGTGTTGGCCATACCGGTTGCACTGGGACGGGGACAGAAAACGGCACCCCGCAATGTGGGTGCCGAGTGAGGCCCGTTTCCCTACGCCGGCATGATCCGGTTCAGGTTCGGAGGGTCTTTCTCAGGCTGCCGGCTTCCCCGCAGGGAACCGGCGCCACCCCTAACGGTCACCTCGTAGGCTAGTCGTTCGGCGGCCTCGTGTCAAATCCGCCGGAGCCGGTTAGCGGTAAAGGGCCTTCACATCGCCCCAGGCCGTGTCCTCGGTCGGCCGCTTGCCCCGGTTGGCGGTGTAGTCCACCTGCCCGGCCATCCGGTAGTCCTGGACGGTGCTGCCCTGGTGCTGGACCGGCTCGGAACTCAGGTAGAACTCGATGATCCCCTTGATGCTGAACCGCCCCTCGTTACCCTGCTCCACGGTGAGGTCCACCCGGTAGGGAGCCCACAAGGCGCCGGCGAAGCGATGGTCTTCGGGCGCGACGGCCCAGGCCGCCTCGGCCTGGATGTAGTTGAACATGATCCGCGTGATGGCCGGGATGATGTCGCCGTTGGGCCGCATGATGGCGTGGCCCGCGAACATGCGTTCGGTGAGCGCCAGGTCCTCGTCGTAGTCGAAGAACTCGCGGGGCAGCGAGAAGATGTCGATCGTTTGCTGGCTCAGGTAGATCGCGAAATCCGGGTCGAGCATTTCGCGGTAGGCTTCGAGGTCCAGGCTCTCGTACGCGGTCGTGAAGTTCTGCATCAGCTGCGCGGGCGAGGTCACTGGAGTGGTCTCCGGCGGCGTCGGCGGCGTGAACTCATCCTTGCACCCGCCCAGCACCAGCAAACCGGCGATTGCGAGCACTGCCACCCCAAGGGACGATCTCTTCATGACAAGCCTTCCTTTCCCGCCTCCGGCGCCGTTGGCGTACCCTGCCTGGCGCCGACCAACCGGACTGTAACACATTCCCAGGCATCATGTTCAAGAAATCGAGAACCGGCGGTCAACAGAATGCTGGCCATCGGCCCGTTTCTTGCGAATCTTGACCCTTTACGGCCGCCCGCAATCCCAGGACGCGTGGAAGAAGGAGCCCCCATGCCCAAGCACAAGCTGATCATCGCCGCAGTCATCGTGGCGCTCACCCTCGGTGGCTGGGCCACCCTGCGCAACAGCGATACGCCGCCCGAGCCGGCCGGCACCGCGGGCTTCATCGCCACCACCGGTGATCCCAATGATCCCGACGCGGTCAAGGGCCTCGACGGCGGATCGTTCAACACCTCCACCGAGGGCCTCGTGGTCGAGCCCAGCCCGACCCCGGGCCAGGGCGAGATGATGGACCTGCAGGGCCGCTTCCAGAACGCGGCCACGGCCACGGTGGCCGACAGCGACAGCGTCGTGGTGGAGTGCCTGCCCGACACGGTGCACGGAGGTGGCCGATGAGCCGCGCACCCGTCCGGTGGGCCGCGGCCCTGGCGATGGTCTGCCTGCTGGCCGCTGCGGGGGCCCACGCCGCCGCCACCTTCATCATCGAAAACCAGGACAGCGCCGGCGAAGGCTTCAACGACCCGACCCCCTGGACCCCGACCGGCGGCAACCCCGCCACCACCCTGGGCCAGGCCCGGCTGAACGCCTTCCAGCGCGCGGCCAACCTGTGGGGCGGCCTGCTCCGGAGCAGCGTGCCGATCCGCGTGCGCGCGAGCATGGACGCGCTGACCTGCACCGCCGAGAGCGCGGTGCTGGGCCAGGCCGGCGCCACCACCATCCACCAGGACTTTTCCAATGCGCCCCTGGCCGACACCTGGTACTCCCAGGCCCTGGCCAACGCCCTGGCCGGCCTCGACGTCAACACGTTTCAGCCGGACATCAACGCCACCTTCAACAGCTCCATCAACGGCAGCGCCGGCTGCCTGGGCGGCGCGAGCTGGTACTACGGCTACGACGGCAACCCGCCCTCCGGTTACGTGGACTTCATCGCTGTGGTGATGCACGAGATCGGCCACGGCCTGGGCTTCCAGACCTACGTCGATCCGGCCACCGGCGCGAAGGCCGGCGGCTACAATGACACCTTCATGCTGAACATCGAGCGCGCCCTGGCCGTGCCCTCGACCTATCCGGCGATGAGCAACGCCCAGCGGATCGCCGCGGCGATCAGCGACCCGGCCCTGCGCTGGACCGGCGCCAACGCCACCTACATGGCGTCCCAGGTGCCCGTCACCGTCGGCCTCAACGGCGGATATGCACGCCTGCACGCCCCCAACCCGCTGCAGCTGGGCTCGTCGGTGTCCCACTGGTCCATCGACGTGGCGCCCAACGAGATGATGGAACCGGTGCTGACCGGCGCCAACCACGACCCCGGCCTGGCCATCTTCCTGATGATGGACATCGGCTGGCCCACCGACGCCAGCGTGGGCGTGGTCTTCCGGGACCTGCGGGCCGAGGTCCAGGACGGCACCGTCGCCGTCACCTGGGGCTACGAGGCCGACGAGCCCATCCTCGGCTTCCGCGTGTACCGCGCCCGCGACGGCAAGACCGGGACCGAGCAGCTGACCAACGAGCTGGACCTGGGCGCCGGCGCCCGCCGCTTCGTGGACACGGCGCCGCCGGCGGGCTCGGCCCTGCTCTACAGCGTGGCCGCGGTGCGCCCGGACGGCAGCGAGACCCGATCGGCGGCCGTGGCGGTATCGGTAGCCGCGGTGCGCCTGGTCCTGGCCCAGAACCGGCCGAATCCGTTCAACCCCTCCACCGAAGTCGACTTCGTGCTGGACCGCGACGCCGCGGTCAGCCTGCGCGTGTACGACCTGGCGGGGCGACTGGTGCGCACGCTCGTGGACGAGCCGCGGCCCGCCGGCCCCCACACCGCGTTCTGGGACGGCCGCAGCGACGCGGGCCGCAGCGTGGCCAGTGGGACCTACGTGTACCGGCTTGATGCGGGGTCAAGTGTCTTGATGAAGCGGATGACGCTGCTGAAATAAGGCCGCGCTGATTTGATGGAAAAGGGCGTAGAACTCTACCAGCAGAGTTCCACGCCCTTTTTCCACAAGAAGTCTCACGGCGCCCGTGACCTCCCCTACTGCTCCACCTCCACCCCCGGATAGGTCGTCATCGACCACGGTACATGCCCGCTGTCGGCGAAGCTGACCAGCTTGCAGGACCCGTCGGCGCGCACCTGGATCACCGTCAGCGAGCAGTTGGCGATGCTCATGCCCAGCCAGGCCTCCGGCGCCACGTCCAACGCCCGGGTCACGAACCAGCGGACCACGTTGCCGTGGCAGACGACGATGTCGTGCTCGTCGCGGTCGCCCGAAGCCGGGCGGAACAGCCGCCCCCAGGCCGCGGTCAGGGCGGTCTCGCAGTCGGCCGCCTCGCCCGGCTTCAGGTCCGCCATGACGTCGGCGCGCCGCGTGGTGGGCGTGCACTCGCGGAGGTCGTCGAACAGCCCCAGCTCCAGCTGCGGGAAATGGGCGGCGATCAGCTCGCCGGTCTGCCGCGCCCGGGTCATGGTGCTGGCCTGGATCGAGCTGAACTCCACCGGCAGCCCGTCCAGCCGCGCCCCCAGCAGCCGGGCCTGCTGCCGGCCCAGGGCCACCAGCGCGCCCTCGTCGGGGGTGTCGACCCCGTGCTCGTACTCGCCGTGGCGGATCAGCCACAGGGTGCGCACCGGTTCGTCGTAGGTCGGCAACACCGCTGCCGCCGGCAGCACCGCGCCCACCAGCAGGCTCAAGACCAGGATCATCCGCAGCATCGACAACGTCCTTTCGTCCGGATTTCGGTCCCGATCTAGCGCGCCCGCCGATCGGCGATCGCCTTCAGTTCGGCCCGCTCCTTGTCGCTGAGCCCGGCCAGGCCCACCTCGGCGACCTTCGCCAGCAGCTTGTCGAGCCGCTCCTGATCCCGGTCCTGGCGCGCCCCGACGGCCGTGCGCCGCATCCGCTCCAGCAGCCCCGGCCGCGGCGTGCGCCGCCCCAGCGGATACGCCCGTGCGTGCCACAGCAGGACCAGGGTGATCAGCACCACCGCCGCGAACAGCACCGGCCGCTGCCCCGGGATCTCCGGGAACAACGAGACCGCCGCCGCCAGCCCGCACAGGGCCCCGCCCAGGTGGGCGTCGTGGCCGATGTTGCCCACCTGCCCCCGCAGCATCACGTACGAGCCCACCACGAAGCCGATGGCGAACAGCCAGGACGGGATGTCGACGGGAATGAACATCAGCCGGATGCTGCCCGCGGGGAACAGGAAGATCACGGCGAAGATCACCCCGCTGACCCCGCCCGAGGCGCCCAGGGCCCGGTAGTTCGCCTCGGTGCGGTGCAGGTACAGCGAGACCAGGTTGCCCCCCACGATCGCCGTGAAGTAGATCACCAGGAACGCCCGCGGCCCGTGCACGAACTCCAGGATGCGCCCGAACGACCACAGCGTGTACATGTTGAAGAAGAGGTGGGCCCAGCCCCCGTGCAGGAACCCCGAGGAGATCAGCCGCCCCCACTGCCTGCGCTCGAGGATGGCCGCCGGCTCGAACAGCCAGCGCAGCAGGAACGCGGGGCTGCGGAAGCCCTGCAGCGAGATGCCGAAGGTCACGGCCAGCACGGCCAGGGTCAGGGGGGTGCTCAGTTCGTTCACGGCCAACGGCTCCGTCCCGGCGGAGCCGTCCGGCCCGCCCGCTCGGTTGCTTCAGGCGGGCGGCCGGTCCCAGCTCCCGCGGCGCAATTGTATCACATGCCGGCGTCGACCCCAGGGCGGACTGCGGCGGGTTCGGGCCGGGCCCGCGTGACGACGAAGGTGCGCCGCACCTGCGCCGAAACCAGGAAGTACGGCACCCAGATCGCGGCCGAACCGATGGTCCGGGTGACGTCGCGCAGATTCCCGCTCTTGTCCGCCTCGCTCAGGAACTCGCCGAAAAAGACGTAGCCGAGGACCGAATCCACGGTGACCCAGACCGCCGTGACCACCAGGCCGATGATGTACAGCCGGGGCAGGCTGCTGCGCCGCTGGAAGAACTGCACCAGCAGCAGGATCCCGTAGACGAAGCCCAGGCAGCCGACCGCCATCTCGCCCGCGTGCATGGCCAGCATCCCCGAGGCGTGGGGGCCGCCGCTCCCGCTCATCAGCGCCGTCCAGATCTCCAGGTTGAAGTAGTCGGGCGGCACCAGGACGGCATAGGCCTCCGCCAGGGGCCGCACCACCACCCCGATGGCGGGCAGGACCAGCCAGCCGCCGATGGAGGCGGCCCGATCGCGCCCGGACGGCGGACCCGGATCGTAGCTGCGGTGCAGCCAGAGTGCGCCCAGAGTCCCGGCCCCCAGCGCGAAGGCCGCCAGGACCACGGCGAACCAGTTGAGCACGAAGCCGGGACCGTCGGCGCCCTGGGTCAGGTAGATGCCCAGGTCGCCCTCGATGCGCTTGTGATCGGCCACGAAGGCGGCGACCTCCGCCGGAGGCACGCTCTCCATGTCGCGCCGGTAGTGGTAGGACACCTCCACGCGGTCGTCCACGAGCCGCATCTCCGAGGTGTAGCGGAACGCTTCGCCCTCGATGCTCACCTTCTCCTCCTCGCCGGACCACGGCTCCGGCAGCAGGGCGATGAACTCCAGGCGATGGTCGATGGGCATGCCGATGGCCAGGGGCACCGCCCGCCCCGGTGCCGCCTCCCAGCCCACGTAGTCGTAGAGGTCGACCGGATGGAGCTCGGCACGGTGGCTGCCCGTGCCGTCCCCGTCGTTCTTCCAGAAGCCGGGGACGGTGTAGGTCTCCAGCATCTCGATCACGTTCTGTCGCTCGCGGTCGTCGCTCAGCACCTGCAGCGGCGCCCCCAGGGTCAGCCCCGGGTAGGACTCGGCGTAGTAGTCGACGTAGTGGCGGTTGATCTCGTCACGGCTGTAGCTGGCCAGGGTGGACCGCAGGTTGTCCGCGCTGGTGCCCTCGCAACGGGACTCGATGGTCAGGGTCGCGGCGCTGTCGAAGTCCGCGGCGGCGACGGTCATCGTGGTCCGGATGCGCCCCATCTCCGGATCGGCCATGGACTCCAGGCCCGAGATCCCCGGCGCCAGCGGCAGCCCCTGCCCCCACGGCGGCTTGGCCAGGTGATCGAGGTCGCCGCCCTGGTTCGAGGCCGTGGGGTCGACGTAGTGGACCCGGCCGTGGTGCTCGAAGCGGGCGATGCAGTGGTCGAACTGCCCGGGTCCGGGCAGCCGGCCCTCCATGTGGCCGCACAGCGAGGTGTTGACCAGCACCGGCTGGGCCTTCACGCCCATGGTGCCCAGCAGGGCCACCAGCAGCAGCGACTTGTCCTTGCAGTCGCCATAGCGGCGCTCCAGGACCTCGGCCGGCGGATGGGGCCGGTAGGCGCCGAGCCCGCCCTCGAACCCCAGGTAGCGCACGTCGTCCTGCACGAAGCGGATCGCCTGCAGGATCCGCTCCTCCTTGCCGTCCGCGCTCAGGATTCCCTCGGCCCGGGGCTGCAGGGCCTGGAGGTCGGCCGGGGCGAGGCTGTAGTGGGGCAGCGCCCAGGCCACGACCTCGGACCAGTCCGACCAGGTCGACAGGGTGACCACCGGGTAGGCGTTGTACCAGCTGGGCTCGGCGAATTCGAAGGGCCGGGCGGGAATGTTGCGCGCGCGCCACAGGAACTCCTGCCCGGCGTCCGCCCGTCGCAACTCCGGTTCGGGCGCCCCGTTCTCCAGCCGGTAGCGGAGCGGACTCTCGATCCCCGCGACGACCCGGACGACCATCTCTCCCACGGGAACCGGGAACTGCAGGTAGAAACTGTCGTCATAGCCCCCGGCGTGGATGGGATTGAATCCCGTGATGGTGTAGGCGTGCTCGATGACGTCGCCGACGCGGACATCCGTAAGGTGGCTCAAGGCGGTCAGCGAGCCGTCGTAGAGATGGCGCTCCATGCTCTCCTCGCGCTGCAGCGTCTCGATGCGCCCGAGCGAGAGCTTGTCGATGGTCCGGCCGCCGCGCAGGATCCTGATGAAGTGGAAGCGCAGCGTCTGGTAGGTGGGATCGAAGCCGACCGAGACGGCCGAGGCGTCCTGGATCCCCTCGCTGTTGAGCACCTTCACGGCAAAATGCCGGTAGTGCTGCTGCTGCGGGACGTGGTCCTGGTAGTCGCAGAGCAGGTAGGCCCCGCTGCCGTCCGACTCGACGGTGACCGCCGCCGAATCCGGCTCGACGGCGAAGGGCGTCACCCAGTCGGCGACGGGGCCGATCTGCACCTCCGGGTCGGCCTGCGCCGCTCCCGCCACGACCAGGGCCAGGGCCGCCAGCATGCCGGCCAGGCCCAGGCAGCGGCTGGTATTCAGCGATCGGCGGTCCGGAAGCATCGAATGCATGGAATTCTCCCGCTGGTTCGGGACATCAGGACCAGGCGGCATGGATCCCGTTCAGTCATAAGGTGCCGGCGAATGTGCGATATCAGTCTTCGGTACCATATCAGATTCGCCGCGGAACGCCCGGCAAAAGCCACCGCGGCACCCTGAAGTGGCAACGCACACCCCGGGCCCAGGCAGGGAACGATTCAAATTAGGTTCAACCCGCCTAATCACAACGATTTTACGGCGCTGTGCGACCGAAAGGCGCCCGATGCCCGGCGCCCGGTGTCAGGCGCAGCGGACAAGGGAGTATGCGAGTCCGAACTCATTGCCCATAAAGAAACGCTGCAACGTCCAAGATGTGCTAGGATACCGCCTTATCCGACTGGAGACCGGTTGGCCCCCCGAACCCCCGGGAATACCGCCATGCCAAAGTTCTACCTGCCCTTCGCCGTAGTCGTGTCCGGCGCCAGTGTCCTGGCCCTCGAGATCCTCGGGACCCGGGTCATCGGCCCGTGGTACGGGGTCAGCTTGTACCTGTGGTCCGCGCTGATCGGTGTGACGCTGGCTGCGTTGGCCGCCGGCTATGCCCTCGGAGGCCGCTGGGCTGATCGCCGCCCCGACCTGGCCCGCTTCAGCCTTCTGTTCGTGGTGGCCGGCCTGTGGACGATCATCCTGCCCTGGCTCAAGCACCCGATCCTGGCCGCCACCGAGCCGTTGGGCGTCAAGGTCGCCGTCATGTCGGCCGCGACCGCGCTCTTCTTCCCGCCCCTGCTGGTGCTGGGCATGGTCAGCCCCTACGCCATCCGCCTGAAGGCCGCGCGCCTAGAGGAGGTCGGCACCACGGCAGGCAACCTCTACGCATTGTCGACCTTGGCCTCGGTAGCCGCCGCGGTGGCCACGGGCTTCGTGCTGATCCCGCGCATGGGGGTCTCGCGCCTGCTCTTCGTCACCGGCGCCCTGCTGCTGCTGACGGGCCTGATCGGCTGGGTCCTGGCCAGGCGCCGCAACCTGGCCCCGGCGGCCGCCCTGCTGCTGCCGCTGCTGCTGGCGGGGGCGGTGCGCCTGGCGCCGGTCGAGCGGGCCGATCCGGCGCGCGGCGTGCTGGCCATCGAGCACAGCGCCTACGCGGAGATGCGCGTGGTAGAGAAGGACGGTCTGCGCTTCATGTTGATCGACGGGGCTCCCCACACCATCGTGGATCCGCAGACCTGGCGCTCGGACTTCCCCTACGTCGACGTCCTGGAGATCGGCAAGCACCTGCACCCCGAGCCCGGCCGGATGCTGCTGGTGGGCCTGGGCGGCGGCTCGGTGGCCAAGTCGTACGCCGCCGACGGCTGGCAGGTCGACGCGGTGGAGGTCGATCCGGTGGTCACCCGGCTGGCGCATCGCTGGTTCGGGCTGACCGAAGCCGAGGCCGCCGTGCACCACGACGACGGCCGCCGCTTCCTGGCCGGGCAGCCGGCCGGCCGCTACGACCTGATCGTCATGGACGCCTTCGGCAGCAGCACGATCCCCTTCCACCTGGTGACCGAGGAGGTGTTCCAACTGATCCGCACCCGCCTGGCGCCGGGTGGCCTGCTGGCGATGAATCTCGAAGCCGTGGGCTGGCATTCGCCGTTGGTGCACGCGGTCGCCGCCACGGCGGCCCAGGCCTTTGCCCACGTGCGAATCCTGCCCATCGCCGAGCCGCCGACGCGTCTGGGCAACGTGGTTCTGCTGGCTGCGGGCCTGGCCCTCGAACCGGTCGCGGCGCTGCCGCCGGTGACCGACCGCTGGGGTGGCGCCTACAACCTCAACCACGCCTGGGACAACGGGTTCGAGCCGGATCTGGTCGGGGCCGGGATCCTGACCGACGACCTCAATCCGGTCGCCCTCTGGTCCGACGGCGTGAACCGGGCCGCGCGCGACCAGATGCACCGCTACTTCGGCCAGGGTGGACCGGACCGCTAGCCGCCCCCGAGCGGCCGGATCTCGCCGCTCTCTTCGACGTCCACCGGCCAACCTTCGAGCGTCACGGGCAGCCGCGCGCGCAGCTCGTCCGTCAGCTTCACCACGTAGATGCGCACGCAGGGCTCACCCGAATCCAGGGCGCCGACCGCGACGCCGACCACGCCTTCGAGGGCGATCAGCTCGGGCGCATGTTCGTCCACCACCTTCATGATGTCCGTTCGCGGCACGGCCTCCTCCTGCTTCTGTTGCGGCCCGCAGGCGACCAGCACGGCCGCCAGGACCAGCAGCACCAGCCGCATGTTGCGGTGATGATCCATGGTCAACCCTCCCAAGACAAGGGGCCGGCTCCCGCGGTGACGGAAGCCGGCCCGATCGTGCGGCGCCGCGGCGCCGCGCCCGGTGCGTGACGGTCGCCTAGTTGCCGACCATCGTGGCGTTGAAGTAGTTCAGCACCTCGTTGATGGGGTTGGCGATGGCCGTCGAACTGGAGCCGGCGAACAGCAGGCCCACCGCACGCGGGTTGCTGCTGACGTCCTCGACCATCAGCGAGCCCGAGTCGCCGCCGGCCAGGAACGCGCTGCGGCGGTTGGCGATCACGATCTGGCCGGTGTAGGTCTTGGTGAAGGCCGAGCCCCCGGCGCACTCGTTCTCGTAGGCCACGCTGATGGTCGCATTCAGGCCGGAGACCGTGCTGCGGGTCAGGCCGGTGGTGCGGCCGCTCTTCTTGACGGCCTGGTTGATCGAAGCGGCCACAGTCTGGCTGCTGAGGGTACCGATCTCGAGGATGGCGCCGCCGGGGTCGACCATGCCGCTGATGATGTTGGCAGTCGAGGCATCCACGTTGGCGCCGGGCAGGGCGCCGGAGACCACCAGGGTCGCCACGTTCTGGGCGGCGCCGGCGTTGCAGTTGATGTCGATCAGGCCCGGCTGGATGATGGGATCACCGGTCTGGGCCCGTCGCCCGTTGCCGCCGTTGACGATGTCGGCCTCGAAGACGTGGTAGTTGGAGAGGATCCGCTTCTGGCCGCCCACCTGGATCAGCGAGCCCAGGGTGCCGGCGCAGCAGTAGCCGTTGGCCAGGTCGTAGGTCCAACCGCCGGAGGTGCCCAGTTGGATGGGCGCCGTCTGCAGGGCCGTGTGGCTGACGCCGCCGCCGCCGGGCTTGCCCTTCATGGCGACGATGGGGTCGGTCACCAGGAACTGGACGTTCACGCCGTCGAGGTTCATGGGCATCTCGGTGACGGCCTTGTCGCTGGTGATCAGCACGAGGATGGCGGGCTGGCCGTCATCGCCGATGGTGGTCGCGGTGCCGATCACCGATGCGGTCGCCATCAAGGCCGGCGTGTAGCGCTCCTGGATGAGCATGGTCGCGCGCAGGTCCGGACCGGAGTCCTGGGGTGTCTGCACCACCGGCGTGGTCAACGAGCCCTCGTCGTTGGAGCAACCTTGGAAGCCGACCAGCAGGGCCAGCAGGCCGGCCAAGGCGATGAAAAGGGAAAGACGTGTGCGGATGTTGTTCATGTGACGGACCCCCTGAAGTGTCAGTTGAGGGTGGTGGCGAGACCCCGTCGGGCGAGGATGAGAAATTCTATCCCGTCGCTGTGATATTCGTCAAGCAGGTATGAATACGTTTATCAATTAACCGCGCCGCGGCCCCGCAGCGTCGCGTAGAACTCGCCCCGCACCTCGTCGGCGAAGCGGTCGATCTGCACCGCCGGCACGTCCAGGTGCAGCAGCGCCTGCCGGGTGATCTCCAGCCCGGCTTCCATCTGGGGCATCACGACCTCGTACACCCCCAGCGCGTGCAGCTCCTCCAGCAGGCCCTCGCTCTCGACCCGGGCCACGATGTGCAGGTCCGGGCGCACCCGGCGCGCGTGCTGCACGATGCCCAGGGTCACCACCGGCGCCGGCGTGGTGATCACCAGCAGCCGCGCCGCGGCCAGGCCCGCCGCTGCCAGCACCACCGGATGGGTCGCATCGCCGTAGATCACGGCCACGCCCCCGGCCCGGCAGGCCTCCAGCCGGTGCTGATCCAGTTCGATGGCCACGAAGGGCAGCCCCAGGCGCCCCAGCACCCGGGCCACGGCCCGTCCGGTGTGCCCGGCCCCGACCAGGATCACGTGGTCGTGCAGCCTGTCGTGCTCGATGTTGATGGTCTGCAGCGGCTCGGCCCGGCGCCGGCGCAGGACCAGCCCGTAGATCGGCGCCGTGGCCCGCGACACGAACGGGGTCAGGAACATGGTGACCAGGGCCACCGCCATCACCGTGGCGTAGAGATCCGGCCCGATGCTCTCGGTGGCCACGCCCACCCGCCCGATCACGAAGGCGAACTCGCCGGCCTGGAACATGGTCAGACCCAGCGCCAGCGGCACCACGTTGCCGTAGCCGAAGGCCCGGCCCACGCCCGCGCAGATCAGCCCCTTGGCCAGGGACACCACCACCACCAGGCCCAGCACCATGGGCAGGTTGGCCCGCAGATACGCCGGGTCCAGCAGCATGCCCACCGACACGAAGAACAGCAGCCCGAAGATGTCGCGCAGGGGCACGATGTCGCTCAGCGCCTGGTGGGCGTGGTCCGACTCGCTGAGCACCATGCCCGCGATGAAGGCCCCGAAGGCGAAGGACAGTCCCACCTTGTAGGTGGCGAAGCCGATGCCCAGGCCCAGCCCGGTGACCGACAGCAGGAACAGCTCCCGCGAGTTCCAGCGGCTGACCTGCCGGATCAGCCAGGGGATGGCCCGGGTGCCGACCACGATCATCAGCGCCAGGAAGACGGCCGAGCGCAGCAACGCCCAGCCCAGGTCCGGCAGCCCCGCCTGCAGGTCCGTCAGCTTGGGCAGCAGGATCAAGAGCGGCACCACCGCCAGGTCCTGCACCAGCAGCATGCCGATCATCACCCGGCTGGAGAGGGTGCCCAGCCGCCCCTGCGCCTGCAGGGTCTTGAGGATGACCATGGTGCTGGAGAGGGAGACGCAGGCTCCGAACCACACCGCGTCGGTCCAGGGCCAGCCCAGCACCAGCCCGGCGCCCGCGCCCACGCCGATCGTCAGCACCATCTGTAGCGTGGCGCCGACCACCGCCACCTTGCGCACCGGCCGCAGTTCCTTCAGCGAGAACTCGATGCCCAGGGCGAACAGCAGCAGGGCCACGCCGATCTCCGCCAGCAGCTCGATCTCGTGGGAATCGGAGATCAGGCGCCCGCCGGTGACCGGCCCCAGCATCACCCCGGCCAGGATGTAGCCCAGGATCAGCGGCTGGCGCAGGCGCTGGGCGATGACCGCGCCCAGGAAGCCCGCGCTGACGATGATGGCGATGTCGGCGGCAATGCCCATGGCGGGCGGGCCGCTAGAACTTCAAGCCGAAAGTGAACGTGAACCCGTCCAGGTCCGAGATCGTGTACTTCGCCTCGAAGTAGGAGGCCAGCTTGTCCGTCAGCATGAAGTCCACGCCGCCGCCCAGGTTGGCGCCCACCTCGGCCCAGTCGAAGTCGGTGGTGATGCTCAGGCCGGCCAGGGGGTAGAAGCGGCTGGGATTGTCGGGGTTGACCGTGAAGTGGTAGTCGGCGTCGAAGGCGAACCAGGTGTCCTTGAAATAGATGGTGGCCCCGGTGGTGATCTGGGAGATGTCGCCGCCCAGGTCGAAGGTCTTGCGGCCCTGCACGCCGAAGTAGTCGCCGTCGAACAGCGAGGCACCCAGGCCGAAGGACCCGGCAAGCGCGGGTGCCGCGGTCGCGGCCAGGACGAACACCACTGCGAGGATCTTGATGGTTTTCACGGACGAATCCTTTCGTTGGCTGGACGGCTGCCGGTCCCGGAGCCGGGAGTTGCTTGGGGCAGAAAATAGCAGAAGAAGGGCGCTCAGGCCAGTTTATCCGCCACCAGGGCCGCCGAAACCAGCAGCACGAAGGTGTTGATCTCCATGAAGCGGATCTTGTAGAGGCGGCCCAGGGGAGCACCCGCCGCGCCGACCGCCACCGGCCGCAGCAGCGCCAGCGCCCGCAGCACCACCACCAGCGCGGCCGCCGCCACCAGGTAGCGCGGCAGCGCGGCCTGGAACAGGGAGAACAGGGGCATCATGATGCTGGCCACCGCCACCGCCGCGATCCAGACGAAGGTCAGCTGCCCGATCTGGCGCCGGTCGAAGCGGTCGAAGAGCGAGGGCAGGCCCCCGGCCACGTAGTCCTTTTCGTAGTGCATCAGCAGCAGCCAGAAGTGGGGCATCTGCCAGAGGAAGAAGAAGAAGGCGATCTGGTGGATGGTCGGGTCGGCCAGGTAGCCGCCCGCGGCCGCCCAGCCCGCCGCCGGGGGCAGGGCGCCGACCAGCGCCCCGGGCAGGGCCGCGAACGGCGTCACCCGCTTCAGGGGCGTGTAGATCCCGTTGTAGACCACGGCCGCGCCCACGCCCAGCAGCGCCGGCACCGGGCCGTAGGCCAGCCAGGACAGGGCCGTGCCCGCGGTGACCAGGGCCAGCGAGCCCATCACCACCGCCCGGCGCGAGATGCGCCCGGACGGGATCGGCCGGCCCGCGGTGCGCCCCATGCGCGTGTCCAGCTGCGCATCCTGGGCGTGGTTCAGGGCCGCCGCGCCGCAGGCCTGCAGGAAGATGCCCCCCAGCACCGGCAGCATGGCCGGGTCGAAGCGGCCGCGGAAGACCACGTAGCCCACGGCCGTGGTCACGGTCGAGGCGATCGTGATCCGCGGCTTGGTCAACTGCAGCCAGGTGCGCAGCACGCTACTTCAGCTCCTTGAGGAACTCGAGGATCCCCTCGATGTCGCTGCTGTCGACGATCGCCGCCTGGGACGGCATCAGGTTCTGGTAGCCCTTGACCAGGTCGGACGACGGGTCGAGGATCGATTGGCGCACGTAGGGTTCGTCGACCATGACCTCGCGCTCCACGCCGTCGGTGATCACCGTGGCCGAGTGGCCCCAGATGCCCTTGAACGACGGCCCGATCAGCTTGCTGCCGTCCAGCGAGTGGCAGGCCAGGCAGCCCTTGACCGCCAGCAGGTCCTTGCCCACGGGCTTGTCCCAGCTGACGCCCATCATGGCGTCGAACTCCTCGCGCGGCACGACCGTGACCGACGTCAGCATCCTGCTGTGCTGGTCGCCGCAGTACTCGGCGCAGAAGACGGTGAACTCGCCGGTGCGGTCGGCCTGGAACCAGGCGTGGTTCTTGCGGCCGGGCATGCAGTCCTCCTTCAGCCGGAAGGCCGGCACGAAGAAGCTGTGGATCACGTCGGTCGACTCCAGGTTCAGCTTCACGGGCTTGCCCTGGGGCACGATCAGCACCGGCATCTCGCGGCCGTCGGGGTAGATGAAGGTCCAGGTCCACATCTGCGCCCGCACCGTCACCGGATAGGCCCCCTCGGGGATGTCGCGCATCACCTTGAAGCCGGCCCAGCCGTAGTAGAACATCGCCAGCACCAGCACCGTGGGCAGGATGGTCCAGAGGGCCTCGAGGGTCACGTTGCCCTCGATCTGCGCCGGGTTCGGGTTGCGCGAGCGCCGGTAGCGGATGACGAACCAGACCATGGCCCCGGTCACGCCCGCCAGCATGATCACCGAGGAGACCAGGATGAACCAGAAGGTCCCGTCCACCATCGCCGAATAGCTAGAAGCTCCAGACATCGTCGCCCTCACCGGTTGCTGTAGTCGAAGAAGGTCAGACCCATGACGATGGCGAGGATCGACACCGCCGTCAGGAACATCCACCGGAAGACGGGCTTCTCGTACTTCAGGTGCATGAAGAACATCAGGATCAGCGCGGCCTTGAGCGGCGTGACCACCATCGCCACCCCGATGCCGACCTTGCCCGGGAACAGGATCGAGGCCCCCGCGGTGATCGAGGTCAGGATCATCAGGCCCACCCAGATCAGGACCTGCAGCCCGTCGGGCACGATGTGCGGCTGGTCGCCGTGGGCGGCTGCGTGCGTGTCGTTCATCGTCGCTCCCCTAATCGGCCGGTCGGGCTAGTTGGTCAGGTAGAACAGCGGCAGCAGGAAGACCCACACCAGGTCCACCAGGTGCCAGTACAGTCCGGTGTACTCGAGCATGCCGTCGCGCCCGGCGTGGACGGCGCCGCTCCTGATCTTGAAGAACACGACGGACATCACGATCATGCCGATCACCACGTGGATGCCGTGCAGGCCCGTCATCATGAAGTACAGGTTGTAGAACATGTCCTCCCCGTTGGGCAGCTCCTTGAGGTGCGGGTTGCCGGGGAAGATGTGGTGATGGTACTTGGCGCTCCACTCGAAGAACTTGATCACCAGGAAGGTGGTCGCCAGGCCGAAGGTCGCCGCCAGCCACGCCAGGGCCCGCCCGGGCCGGTTGCGCTGCAGCGCGCCCACGGCCATGACCATGGTCAGGCTGCTGGTCAGCAGCACGAAGGTGTTGACCACGCCCATCAGCTTGTTCAACTCGTGGGCGGCCTCGTGGAAATCGGGCTCGTACATTCCCCGGTAGACCGCGTAGACCACGAAGAGCCCGCCGAAGAGCAGCAGCTCCGTGAAGAGGAAGAGCCACATGCCGGTCTTGGCGCCCACCGGGTCGCGGTGCACCACGTGGCCGGTGGCGGCGGCTGCCTGGGTGTTCATCGGCTCACCTTCCCTGTCCGCGCTCGGCGATGATGCGCGTGTAGTCGTAGGGATCGCCCGGGTTCACGGGCACCTTGGCGAAGTTCAGCTGCGGCGGCGGCGAGGTGGTCTGCCACTCCAGCGTGGTGCTGCCCCAGGGATTGTCCGGGGCCCTGGCGCCGTGCTTCGCCCCGCGGAAGAAGTTGACGATCATCACGATGATGCCCGCCACCAGGATCCAGGAGCCGAAGGTGGAGATCATGTGCGGCACGTGGAACTGGGGCAGGTAGTCGGCGTAGCGTCGCGGCATGCCCATCATGCCCATCACCAGCATCGGGAAGTAGAGGGTGTTGAAGCCCACGAAGATCAGGCCCCAGGCGGCCACCGCGGTCTTCTTGTCGTACATGCGTCCCCAGATCTTGGGGAACCAGTAGTGCATGCCGGCGAACAGCCCGATGCCCGCGCCGCCGAACATCGTGTAGTGGAAGTGCCCCACGATGAAGGCCGTGTCATGCACGTGGATGTCCGTGGACAGGGCGCCGTTGACCAGCCCGGTCAGCCCGCCGATGGAGAACAGGAAGATGAAGCTCATCGCGTACAGCAGCGGCACTTCCAGGGCGATCGACCCCTTGTAGAGCGTGGCCACCCAGTTGAAGATCTTGATGCCGGTGGGGATCGCGACCAGGAAGGTCAGCAGCGAGAACACCCAGCGCGCCGTGTCGCTCATGCCCACGGTGAACATGTGGTGGCCCCAGACCAGGTAGCCCACGCCGGCGATGGCCATCGAGGACATGGCGATGGCCTTGTAGCCGAAGATGGTGCGCCGGGCGAAGGTGGGCAGGATCTCCGAGATGATGCCCATCGCCGGCAGGATCATCACGTAGACCACCGGGTGCGAGTAGATCCAGAACAGGTGCTGGTAGAGGATCGGGTCGCCGCCCCGGGCCGGGTCGAAGAAGCCGATGCCCACGGTGCGCTCCATGAACAGCAGCACCAGGGTGATGCCCACGACCGGCGTGGCGATCACCTGGATCCAGCTGGTGGCGTACAGGCCCCAGCAGAACAGGGGCATCTGGAAGAAGCCCATGCCCCTGGCGCGCAGCCGGTGGATGGTGGTGATGAAGTTCATGCCCGTCAGGATCGAGCTGAAGCCCAGCACGAAGGCCGCCATCACCGCCAGCGAGACGTTGGTGCCGGTGCGCAGCGAATACGGCGCGTAGAAGGTCCAGCCCGTGTCCGGGGTGCCGCCGCCGGTGAACAGCGAGAGCACCGCCATCACCGCGCCCGCCATGTACACGTACCAGCTGAGCAGGTTCAGCCTGGGGAAGGCCACGTCCTCGGCCCCCAGCTGCAGGGGCAGGATGAAGTTGCCCAGGATGGCGGGGATGCCCGGCACGATGAACAGGAAGATCATGATCACGCCGTGCAGCGTGAAGAAGGAGTTGTACGTCTTGGCGTCGACGTACTGCAGTCCGGGGTTCAGCAGCTCCAGGCGCATCATGATGCCCAGGGCCGCGCCCACCAGGAAGAAGGTGCCCATGGCCGCCAGGTACATCAGGCCGATGCGCTTGTGGTCGGTCGTGGTCAGCCAGGACCAGAGGCCGGTGCGCCCGCCCAGCGGGGTGTCGAAGTAGCTGCCCGTGTAGCCCGGGCCCGTGTGCACGGTCGCTGCGGCGGCGGCGTTGGAGTCTGCCATCGGCTCAGCTCTCCTTTCGGCGCACCTTGCGGGTGCTGAATACCAGGAAGATGACGAAACACGCGACCGAGGTCAGCATCACCGTGGCGACCACCTTGGCCAGGTTGAACACGTAGGTGCGGCCCGACGGGTCATAGCTGAAGCAGAAGTTGAGCAGGCGCACCGTGGTCGCGGTGACCGTGCCCCGGGAGGCCTCGTAGATGCCCATCTCGAAGTCGAAGGGCAGGAACTGGGTGCCGTACAGGTAGCGCACGATCTTGCGGTCCGGCGCCAGGATGATCAGCCCGCCCGGGTGCACGTACTCCTGGCCCACCTTCTTGTAGTGGAAGCCGACGGCGCCGGTCAGGCGCTCGATGGTCGCCTTGTCGGCGGTCAGGAAGCGCCAGGTCTCCTCCGGCAGGGGCCGGCTCAGCTGCGCCAGGTAGTTGGCGCGCTTGGCCTTGGCCGTCTCCGGACGATCGGTGGGCTCGAAGCTGACGCTCAGGATCTGGAACGGCTGCTTGGCCGGGTCCAGGTTGCTCTTGCCCAGGATGTCGGCCATCTCGGTCAACAGCGGCGTGCAGATGCCCGGGCACTCGAAGTAGACGAAGTTGAGGATGGTCGGCTTGTCCACCAGGTCGCCCAGGACGACGGGGTTGCCTTCCTCGTCGATCAGGGTGATGTCCGCCGGCACGAATTCGCCCAGGTGCTCCTCGAAGTCGACGACCTCGGTCGACTCCTGGGCCGGCGCGGGCAGCGCCGACGCACACCAGCACGGCAAGCGCCAGGGCGCCCCACAGGCTTGCAAGTCTCGAAACGGATAGCATGGTTCTCCCGAAGCCGCGCGGTGCGGGTACCACGTGCGGCCGGTCAGCGCCGCCCTGGGCGCGTGTCTCGGACACGAAGAGAGCGCTGACGGTCCGCATCATCCCGGTCACCCGCATCGTCCCCGCGTCCCGATGACGGATCGTCCCAGCGCCGCAAAACATAGTAACCACGTGTGATATTGACACGCAACGCCAAAATGGATCTTTTTTATCGGAAAGCAAGGACGACCGCCCCCGGAGTCGGCCGTCCGGTGGGTAATCAGGCCTCGGAGAACGAGTTGCAGCTGCCGTCGGGATGCGCCGGCCCGGCGAACAGGGTGCATCCGCCGCAGAAGCGGCCGGCCGCGGGCTGCTTGTAGAACTCGCACAGGTGGCAGGCCAGGGCCGGGTCGGGGGCGGCCTCCACGTATTCGAAGGTCTCGCGCACCTGGACCTGCGCCGCGGTCAGGCTGGTCACGTCGTTGCAGTCTTCCACCGCGGGCGTGCTTGCGGCGGCCTCGGTGCGCTCGGCAGCCGGCTTTTCGCCGCGGCCGCAGCCGGCCACGATCAGCATGGCACCGGCGCCCAGCAGGCCGGCCAGGCGGCAGAACGTGCGTCGGGTCAGGTCGTGTGCGCTCATGGGCCTTCTCCTCGGCTCAGGTTCCGGCCCAGTTTCGCAGGTATGGCCGGCCGCCGCAACCAGACTGACGCAGCGGCACCACCCTGCCCGCCTCTGGCGGCAACCCGGGCCCCCGCCTTTCGTATCTGGTCAGCGGCCCCCCGGGCCGCTACACTCGCCCGGTCACCCCGCGCACCCTCCGAACCAGGAGCTTGATCCATGAACCGCTTGCTGCTCGTGTGCTGCCTGCTGCTCTGTGCAGCCGCCCCCGCTGTCGCCCAGGATGCCGCCGTCACCTACCAGATGCCCGACCCGGTGCTGGCCGCCATGATCGACGCGCCGCCGACCCCCCTGGTCGCGGTGGGCCCGCAGAACGAATGGCTGCTGCTGCTGGAGCAGCCGGGCTACCCCTCGATCGCCGAGGTGGCCGCGCCCGAACTGCGCCTGGCCGGCCTGCGCATCAACCCGCGGGACAACGGACCCAGCCGCGCCCGGCCCTCGACCGGCCTGGTGTTCCAGCAGATCAAGGACGGCAAGGAGGTGCGGGTCACCGGCCTGCCCACGGACGCGCGCATCACCGGCGTCAGCTGGTCGCCCGACGGCCAGCGCATCGCCTTCGTGGTCACGGTCGACGAGCGCCTGAGCCTGTGGACCGCCGCCATCAAGGACGGCAAGGCCCGCCGCCTGGGCCCGGACAACCTGGCCCTCAACGGCGTGTACGGCCGCCCCTTCAGCTGGCTGGCCGGCAGCGACGCGCTGGTGGCGCTGGCGGTGCCCGCCGGCCGCGGCCCCGCCCCGGTCGAGTCCCACGTGCCCACCGGCCCGGTGGTGCAGGAGAACCTGGGCAAGAAGGCCCCCGCGCGCACCCTGCAGGACCTGCTGGAGAATCCCTACGACGAGACCCTCTTCGACCACTACGCCACCAGCCAGCTGATGGTCCTGGGCCTGGACGGCACGGCCCGCAGACCTGGCCGCGCCCGCGGTGATCCGCGACGCCTCGCCCTCGCCCGACGGCCAGTGGCTGCTGGTCGAGCGGGTCAAGCATCCCTACAGCTACTCCCTGCAGGAGGACAGCTTCCCCCACAGCGTCGAGGTCTGGGACCTGCAAGGCAAGCTGGTCCACCTGGTCGCCGACCAGCCCCTGGAGGACCAGGTGCCCATCGACCTTCGGCTCGGTGCCCACGGGTCCGCGCTCGGTCAGCTGGCGCAGCGACGCCGCGGCCGAGCTGGTCTGGGTCGAAGCCCTCGACGGCGGCGACGGCGGCGCCGAGGCCGAGCTGCGGGACAAGGTGCTGACCCTGGCCGCGCCGTTTGCCGGCGAGCCGGCCGCGCTGATCTCCCTGGCCCTGCGCTATGGCGGCGTGACCTGGGGCCACGACGACCTGGCCTTCGTGGCTCGTCGTGGTGGTGGAAGACCCGCACCATGCAGGTCTGGCACGTGCGGCCGGGCGACCGCACCACCGCGCCGGTGAAGGTGCAGGACCGCTCCTTCCAGGATCGCTACAACGATCCCGGCCAGCCCTTCCTGCACCAGGGCCCCTTCGGCCGCCAGGTGATGCTGACCGCCGACGACGGCAAGACCGTCTTCCTGAGCGGCGCCGGCGCCTCGCCCGAGGGCGATCGGCCCTTCGTCGACTCCTGGAACGTGACCAGCGGCGCCAAGGAGCGGCTGTTCCGCTCGGAAGCGCCCTACTACGAGAACCCGGTCGAGCTCCTGGATGTGAAGAACCGCGTGCTCTGACCCGGCGCGAGTCCCAGACCGAGCCGCCCAACTACTTCGTGCGCGACCTGAAGAAGAACAAGCTCACCCAGAAGACCTTCTTCCCCGACCCCACGCCGCAGCTGGCGGGCATCAGCAAGGAGCTGATCACCTACACCCGCGACGACGGCCTGCCCCTGACCGGCACCCTCTACCTGCCGGCGGGCTACGACAAGAAGCGCGACGGCCCGCTGCCGGTGCTGATGTGGGCCTACCCCACCGAGTTCAAGAACGCCCAGGACGCCGGCCAGGTCACCGACAGCCCCTACCGCTTCACCCGCGTGGGCTGGTGGTCGCCCATGATGTTCCTGGTGCGCGGCTACGCGGTGCTGGACGACCCGTCGATGCCCATCGTCGGCGAGGGCGAGACCGAGCCCAACGACACCTTCGTGCGCCAGCTGGTGGCCAACGCCCAGGCCGCGGTCGACGAGCTGGTCCGGCGCGGCGTCGGCGACCCCGACCGCATGGCCGTCGGCGGCCACAGCTACGGCGCCTTCATGACCGCCAACCTGCTGGCCTACAGCGATCTCTTCCGCGCCGGGCTGCCCCGCTCGGGCGCCTACAACCGCACCCTGACGCCCTTCGGCTTCCAGTCCGAGGAGCGCACCGTGTGGGAGGCCCCGGACATCTACGAGACCATGAGCCCGTTCATGCAGGCCGACAAGATCAACGAGCCGATCCTGATCGTGCACGGCGACGCCGACAACAACGCCGGCACCTACCCCATGCAGAGCGAGCGCCTGTACGGGGCCATCAAGGGCCTCGGCGGCACCGCCCGCCTGGTGATGCTGCCGGCCGAGAGCCACGGCTACCGCGCGCGGGAGTCCATCATGCACCTGATGTGGGAAACCGACACCTGGCTGGACCGCTATGTGAAGAACGCGCCGCCGCGGGAGCTGAAGGCGAAGGAGATGTCCGGGTCGTAGGGCGGACCGGAGCCGTGCGCCCACAACACGCGGGACCACATGATGAGTGGCGACGAGCGTTCAACCGGCTCGGCCCGCCGCTTTCCCTGTGGTCCCGTCGCGTTCCATGCGCTAACTTCGCTCCGGCACCAGCGACCCCAAGGAGCATCCCCACGTGAGCACCCTCCGGCCGTCCCTCCGCACCCGTCCCCTGGTGACCGCGGTGGCCGTCCTGATCACCGCCAGCCTGGCGGCCGCGGTGTGGATCAGCACGCGCGAGATCCAGGCGCAGCGCGGGATCTACGCCGACACCCTCGAACAACAGCTCGATACGACCGAGCGCGAGTTCCGGCTGTTGCTGCGGCCCTTCGGCCGCGGCCTCGATACCCTGGCCGCCTGGCAGGAGCAGGCGGTGTTGCCGCTGGACGATCCTGCCGCCCTGGCCCGCCTCGTGGTCCCGGTCTTCGATCCGGCGCCGCAGGTCGCGGTGGTCGCGTTCGCCTCCGCCGACGGCAAAACGACGCTGCTGGTCCGTGGCTCCGACAGCTGGAGCACCCTGAGCGGCGAAGCGCTCGCCGGCGGCGGCGACTGGATCGCGTCGGCCATCGACTCGACCACCCTCAGCTGGACCGACTCGGCCCAACTTCCCGGCGACGGCCGCCCCGGCCTGCTGGCCACCCGCCGCGTCGGCTCGCTCGTGCTGGGTCTGGGCCTCAGGGAGAGCGACCTGGACGCTTTCACCGCCGCCGCCACCCTGACGGCCAACGGCATCCTGCTGCGCCGATACGACGACGGCGCCGTCGCCTGGCTGACGCCCCGCTTCGGCAACCGGCTGGCCGTGATCGCCGCGGCCGACCTGATGACCTCCGCCCTGCCCGAACATGTGGTGATCGGGACCGCGCTGCGCACCTGGGGCGAGGCCGGCCGGCCGTACCACCAGACCTTTCGCTTCCGCATCGACCGCACCGACTGGTGGGCCGTGTTCTACCCCCAGGCCGCGGGCACCGACCCCGGCGAGCTGGGCCTGATCGCCCCCACCGGCGACCTGGAGAACCGGCTGGCCAAGGTCACCGACCGCGTGACCTGGCTGCTGATCGGCGTGGCCGTGCTGGCGATGGTCGTCGTCGTGGTGCAGGCCTTCGGCTACCGCAACCGCTGGCACCGGGTGGCCTACCGCCGCCTGGAACTGCCGACGGACGAAGCCGCCCTGGCCGCGCTGATCGCCGGCGGGGAAGGCGGACGCCTGGAGTTCAAATCGACCATGCGCTGGAACCTGCACGCCGACAAGCCGGGCAAGGAGATCGAACTGGCCTGGCTGAAGTCGGTGGTGGCCTACCTGAACACCGACGGCGGCTTCATCGTGCTGGGCCTGCGGGACGACGGCTCGTTGCTGGGCATCGAGGCCGACCGGATCGCCAGCGACGACAAGTACCGCCTGCATTTCGAGAACCTGATCGCCCAGCATGTGGGTCTGGAGTTCGCCGGGCACATCCGCGGGGATTTCCACACCCTGGCCGACGGGCGCGTCTTCCTGGTGGCGGTCGAACGCTGCGCCGATCCCGCGTTCCTGCGCCGGGACGACGACGAGGAATTCTACGTGCGGGTCGGGCCGAGCAGCCGCAAGCTGCCGGCCAGCCGCGTGCTGGACTGGCACAAGGAGCGCCCGGCGTGACCGACCCCACCCCCACCCCCACCCCCACCCTCGCCCTGGTCCGCGGCGCCAACGTCTTCAACACGGACCCCGACCGCATGGAGCGCCTGGAGAAGCTGCGCCAGATCGTGCAGATGGCGCCGGACCAGCTGCTGCACCCGGACGTGCCGGCCACCTACGTGGTGCGCCTGGGCAAGCTGCGCGTCTCGCAGTTCCTGCCCGACGGGCGCGAACTGACCCGCGCGGTGCTGCAGGCGGGCGCGGTGCTGGCCACGGCCGAGGCGGGCCGGGATGCCGATCCCGCAGCCGACGTCTATATTCTGGCGGACCTGGTGCTGATGGCCCTGGGCGAGGCCGAACTCTGGCGCCTGCCGGCGGCCGCCCTGAACACCTGACCCTCGCGAGGAGTCCCGATGAGCAGCCAGCCGAAGCCCCGTGTCGTCCTCTGCATTCTCGACGGGGTCGGCTTCCGCAGCGGTCCCGGCAGCGACTACGGCAACGCCGTCAAGGCCGCCAAGCCGGCGTTCTACGAGAGCCTGTTCGCCAAGTACCCCTGGACCACGCTCACCGCCGGCGGCGAGGCCGTGGGCCTGCCCGAGGGGCAGATGGGCAACAGCGAGGTGGGGCACCTGACCATCGGCGCCGGCCGCATCGTCGACCAGGAGCTGGTGCGCATCGGCAAGAGCATCCGGTCGGGCGAGTTCAAGGGGCGTGCGGCCTGGAAGGGATTCACGGCCAAGGTCAAGGCCGGCAGCGGCCGCCTGCACCTGATCGGCCTGGTCTCGCCCGGCGGCGTGCACAGCCACACCGACCACCTGGTGGGCCTGATGGCCGCGGCGAAGGACGAGGGCATCAAGGAGATCCTGATCCACGCCCTGATGGACGGCCGCGACACCGACCCCCGCGGCGGCGAGGGCTATCTGCGCGAGCTGCAGGCGCAGCTGGACACCGTCGGCGCCGGCCGCATCGCCACCGTGATCGGCCGCTACTGGGGCATGGACCGGGACAAGCGCTGGGATCGGGTGGCGCGGGCCTGGAACGCCATCGTCGAGGGCAAAGGCGCGGCCACGGCGACCGACGCGGTCACGGCTGCGGCCAACTCCTACGCCGCCGACGTCACCGACGAGTTCATCGAGCCCACCACCATCGACGGGGTTGACGGCACCGTGCGCGACAAGGACGGCGTCTTCTTCTGGAACTTCCGCGCCGACCGGGCCCGCGAGCTGACCTGGGCCTTCATGCAGAAGGGCTTCAGCGGCTTCCAGGCGGCGCGGCGGCCCAAGGTCAGCTACCTCTGCATGACCCCCTACGACGAGACCATGGACCTGGTCTCCCTCTTCCAGCCGGTGAAGGTGACCGAGGGCCTGGCCGAGATCTTCGACCGGGAGGGCATCACCAACCTGCGCACCGCCGAGACCGAGAAGTACGCCCACGTCACCTACTTCTTCAACGCGGGGCGCGAGGAGCCCTGGCCCGGCGAGGACCGGCGCCTGGTGGCCTCGCCCAAGGTCGCGACCTACGACCTGCAGCCCGAGATGAGCGCCCCCGCGGTGGCCGAGGTGGTCCGGCAGGCCTGCACCGCCGGCGAGCACGACGTGATCGTGGTCAACTTCGCCAACGGCGACATGGTGGGGCACACGGGCGTGTTCGAGGCGGCGGTGGCGGCGTTCAAGACCCTGGACCGGCTGCTGGGCGAGATCATGCCCCCCAGCCTGGCCGCCGGCACCGTCTGGCTGGTGACCGCCGACCACGGCAACTGCGACGAGATGCTCGCCGCCGACGGCAAGGTGCTGACCCAGCACTCCCTCAGCCCGGTGCCCTTCGTGGTGGCGGGCAAGGCCTTCGCCGGCCGCAGCGACGTCATCGCCGAGGGGGACTTCGGGCTGGCGGACATCGCGCCCACGATCCTGCGGTTGTTGAAAATCCCGCAGCCCGCGGCCATGACAGGCCAATCGATCATAAAATAGTTTGCCATATCAGATAAATTGACCATTTATTGACAACGATTTGCCCCGCTGTGCTCTATCTTGTGCTACAATTCCTGGGCACAAGAGGGATCGGCGGCCCACGCCGACGGTCCCTTGAGTTATGATTCCAGAAGGGGGAGGGAGGTGACACTGCAGCGGATCGCTCACCGCTGCCGTTTCTCCGGTCACATTCGCTAGTGAGTCACAGAGCCCGCTTCCACTTGCACAGTCCATTCACTTGACACCGGACTCTAGAGTGAAGCCAACGTTTCTTGACCCCTGCGCGAAGGAGGCCGAAAAGATGAACAAGCGTCTTTTTGGCATGGCACTGACCCTGAGTGTCGTGCTGTGTGCGGGTCTGGGCATGG
Organism: Candidatus Krumholzibacteriia bacterium; assembly: GCA_963848505.1. Classification (GTDB taxonomy): domain Bacteria; phylum Krumholzibacteriota; class Krumholzibacteriia; order LZORAL124-64-63; family LZORAL124-64-63; genus JACZKN01. Next base: position 281,705 of record CAWKEB010000002.1, read on the forward strand.
CCCAGACCATCGATGATATCCAGGTTTACACGCCCGCGGGTGTGCCGGCGAGCCCTTACATTGGCCAGACGGTGACCGTCAGCGGCACCGTGTACGTGGTTGCCGGTACCTACAATTCGGGCACCCACTACATCCAGAGCGCCAACGGAGGCATCCAGTTCTTCAAGAACGGCACCGGACTGATCCTCGGCGACGTCGTCGAGGTCACCGGCGTCGTCAGCGCGTTCAGCGGCGAACTCCAGTTTAACATGCCCAGCGTGTCGCTGCTGAGCCAAGGTCCTGAGATCACCGCTACGCCCCTGCCCATGGCGACCATCCTGGCCGACTACGAGGAAGTGGGCAATTTCGTATCGACGATCGGCACCGTGATTGCGGTCACCCCGAGCACCCCTGGTACGGTCAATGGCGAGTTTACCCTCGTCGACGGTTCCGATACGCTCCTGGTCTACATCGACAAGGACACGCAGATCGACATGGGCGCTGTTCAGGTGGGCGACACCTACCTGGCCGCCGGGCCTGTCGTGGCCTTCAACGGGCTGATCGAACTGAAGTCGCGGCGTCAGTCCGATCTCGTGGAGAACCCGGCCGGTGACACGGCGCCCGTGATCGCCAGCGTCAACTGCGTCGACTGGGTGCGGCTGGCCAACCAGGCCATCGAGGTCGCGGCCAGCATCACCGACGACAGCGCGGTCGCCTCGGCCACCTTGTATTACCGGGACAACGACCTGAACGGCTCAGGCACTGGTCCCTGGACCTCCGTGGCCATGTCCGGCACCGGTGGCAACAACTACCTGGGCGTCATCCCGGCCCCCCACAGCATGGCCGTGGTCCAGTTCTATGTGTCGGCCACCGACGACGGCGCGCAGACCGTGACCAACCCGGGCAGCGCCCCGACCACCTTCTACACGACGGCCGTAGGCCTGACCAGCATCTACAAGATGCAGTACGTGCACCCGGACAGCTCGAACCAGATCAGCCCCTACCAGCTTAAGTTCCTGAACGTCCAGGGCATCATCACGGCGGCGCCCGGCCAGGCCGGCGCGGTCAGCCGCATGGTGATCCAGGCGCAGGACCCGTCGCCGATCATCCTCCCGGTCACCGGTGATTTCGCCGGCACCCGGGCCTTTGGCGGCGTGCTGGTGTACGCCGGCGCGGGCCTGGACCCCAACAACCTGTTCCAGGGCGACCTGGTGCAGGTCGGCGGCCACGGCGACGACTACTTCGGTCTGACCGAGATGGTCCCCCACAACTCCTCGGCCATCAACCTGGTGGACTTCGGCCTGGACCTGCCGCCGGCCAGCCGTGTGCAGACGCGCGTGCTGTCCGACGACTCGGTCCTGCCCGGCAGCGGCGCCTACGGCGAGGGCTGGGAGAGCGTGTGGGTCAAGACCTACACCTCGGCCGTGATCGACACGACGGGCTCGGCCCAGTACGGCGAGTTCATGATCGCGGACAAATCGACCCGTGCCGACAGCCTGATCGTGGCGCCGGAGGCCGTGCTGGCCTACGTGCCCGTGATCGGCGACGTGGTGACGGTCGAGGGCTTCATGGACTACGCGTTCGGCGAGTTCCGCATCGTGCCTCTGAGCGACGAGTTCATCGTCGCCTCGGCGGCCAGTGCGGTCGACCTGCCGACGATCGAGAAGGCGGGCGGCTTCAAGCAGATCGCCCCGAACCCGTTCAACCCGGCAGCCCAGATCAAGTTCGTCGTCAACCGCGACAACCTGGTCCAGCTGAACGTGTACGACATCCGCGGGCAGAAGGTGCGCACCCTGGTGCAGGACCGCCTGCCGGCCAACGAGTACACCTTCGTGTTCGACGGCAAGGACGACGCCGGCCAGACCCTGGCCAGCGGCACCTACTTCGCCCGCCTGCGCATCGGCAGCGAAGTGATGCAGGTCCGCAAGATGTCACTGGTGAAGTAGTGTCACTGGTGAAGTAGTGTCGCTCGTGAAGTAGCGACGGATCGAGCCCTCACGCAGGGGCGATGAAGACGGCCCCGGACTTCGGTCCGGGGCCGTTTCGCCTGTTCCCTGTCCGCGCGTACTAGTACGGCTGCCCCAGCGCCCCGCAGATCCAGCGCACCAGTTCGCCGCCGGTGCGGCACAGCCCGGCAAACTCGTCCAGGAACGCCGGCGCCGTGACCTGCTTCTGGGTCAGCTTGGTGAAGGCCGTGATGTCCTTCAGCTTCAGCACCTCGACCAGGGGATGCTCGGGATCGTAGCCCGGCGGCACGCGCTTGAGGCTCTCGCCGGCGATGGCGAAGTGCTGGCGGAAGGCCCTGCCCCCGACCGCCGCCTGCCAGGCCGCCGGATCGGCCACCAGGCGCTCGCGCACCGGCTTGAGGGTCGCGTTGTCCGGCTGCCACAGGCCCACGCCCATGAAGCAGGCGCCCGGCTCGAGATGCAGGTAGAAGCCCGGCGCGTGGGCATCCTTGCCCAGCTCGTGGCGGAAATGCAGCCCCGCCGCCGTCTTGTAGGGCTGCTTGTCGCGGCTGAAGCGCACGTCCCGGTAGATGCGGAACAGCGAGCCGCCCGAGGGCCGCGGATCGGCCCGGAAGTGGGGGCTGATGGTCATCAGCGGCGCCCCGAAGTCGGTGATGAACCCCAGGCATGGATCGCGCAGCTCGGCCAGGTAGCGATCCTTGTGCTCGTTGAACCACTCGCGGTCGTTGTTGGCCTTCAGGTCGCGCAGGTAGGCGAACAGCGCGGGGGTGAAGTGGCGGTCGGCCATCGGGGCTCCTTCGGACGATTGCTTGCGGGCTCTCGATGGTCCAAGCTAATGTCGTCGGCACGGGAACCGCCAGCACGGGCGGGCGGTATCGGTCGCATTGCCCTGCCACCAGCGCCACCGGAAGGAACGCCATGAAGAAGATCCTGGGCCTGGCCCTGCTGCCGCTGCTGCTGAGCGCCTGCGCCGAAGCCTCCGGCGGCGACACCGACGCCGCCGCGGCCAGCAACGCCTTCGCCGTGGACCTGTACGCCCGGCTGGGCGAGGCCGAAGGCAACCTCTTCTTCTCCCCCGCCAGCATCTCCTACGCCCTGGCCATGACCCGCACCGGGGCCCGGGGCCGGACCGCGGCCGAGATGGACCGGGTGCTGCACTTCGCGCCCGATGACCCGCAACTGGCCGCCTCGTTCGGCCGGCTCATGTCCGCGCTGACGGCCGACCAGGAGTTCGCGGTGCTGCGCCTGGCCAACCGCCTGTACGGGCAGACGGGCTGCGGTTTCCGCCCGGAGTTCCTGGGCGACCTGGAGACCCGCTTCGGCGCGGGCCTCGAGCAGCTGGACTTCAAGGCCGACCCCGAAGCCGCCCGCGGCGTCATCAACGCCTGGGTCGAGCAGCAGACGGCGCAGAAGATCCGTGATCTGCTGGGCGGCGGTTCCCTGACTCCCGCCACCCGCCTGGTGCTGGTCAACGCGGTCTACTTCCTGGGCACCTGGCAGAAGCCGTTCCCGGTCGACGCCACCGCCGAGGGCCCGTTCCATCGTGCGGCCGGCGGCGACGTGACGGTGCCGTTCATGCACGTGACCGGCCACTTCGGCTACGCCGATTCCGGCGACGTGCAGGTGCTCGCCCTGCCCTACAAGGGCGGCCAACTGGAGATGGTCCTGGTGCTGCCGAACGCGGGCTCCCCCCTGGCCGACCTCGAGGACAACCTGGACGCGGCGCTGTTCGCCGGCTGGCTGGCCGCGCCGCAGACGGCCGAAGTCCAGGTGGCCCTGCCGCGCCTGCACCTGGAGACGGGCTTCGACCTGGCAAGCACCCTGCGGACCATGGGCATGGAGCTGGCCTTCAGCGGCAGCGCCGACTTCAGCGGCATGGCCGCCGACGCCCGCCTCGCCATCGACAAGGTGGTGCACAAGGCCTTCCTGGACGTGGACGAGAAGGGCACCGAGGCCGCCGCGGCCACGGCCGTCACCATGAAGACGACCTCCGTCAGCCCCCAGCGCCCGCGGATCTTCACAGCTGACCGCCCGTTCATCCTGGCGATCCGGCAGCGGGACACCGGGGCGGTGCTCTTCCTGGGGCGGGTGGCGGACCCGTCGTAATTGATTGCCATGTAACGAATAATAAATAATGACCCCCGGCGGAAGCCGGTCTTCCCTGTCCGTTTCAACTCCCCCTTGACAAATTCAAACGGTCGTTTTAATTGACGGATTGAAACGATCGCTTCAAGCCCCAGCCCCGGGGAGCCCCGTGACCGACGATCGCCAGACCACCACGGACCGCCTGCTGGACGCGGCCGAGCGGCTTTTCGCCGAGAAGGGCTTCGCCGAGGTCTCGATCCGCGAGCTGGCCGCGGCGGCCGATGTCAACCTGGCCGCGGTCAACTACCACTTCCAGGGCAAGGACAACCTCTTCGCAGAGGTGATCCGCCGGCGGTTCATGGCCCAGCGGGACCGCACGCTCGCTTCGCTGGCGGCGGTCACCGCCGCGGACGGCGAACGACCGCCCCTGGATGCGATCATCGCCGCCATCGTCGGCCCCTACCTGCACGGGGCCCTGGCCAACGAGGACGGCTCGCGGGTCATGGCGCTGATCGCCCGCGAGATGCACACGGCGGTCGGGGTCCACCACGCCGCCATCTTCAAGGACATGATCGCGCCGGTGTTCGCCGCCTTCTCCGCCTCCATGCTGCGGGCGCGGCCCGGCCTGCGCCAGGAGCAGGTGAACTGGCTGATCGCCAGCGTGGTGGGCCAGATCCATCACTTCATCATGCGCCGCCTGAAGCACGACAGCCTGCCCGTCGACGATCCGACCCGGGCCTTCATGGCCCACGCCTTTCCCGTGCTCGGCGAGTCCGTCGAGGTCTATGTCGAGCGGGCCACCGACCACATCACCCGTTTCTCCACCGCCGCCATCGACGGCCTGCATCCGGAGGTCACGCCATGACGCGGGTCACCCCGCTCCTGGTCCCCGTCGCGCTCCTGGCCCTGGTGGCCGGCTGCGCCGTGGGGCCCGACTACCAGCGGCCGGACCTGGACACCCCGGTCCCGGACGCCTACGTGAACCCGGCCGCGGGCCCCACCCTGGCCGACGCGCTGCCGGATTCGACCGCGGGCGCGGCCTGGCGCTGGTGGGAGGCCTTCGGCGACACCACCCTCGACGGGCTGGTCGACGCCGCGCTGGCCCACAACACCAGGCTCGAGCAGGCCGTGGCCCGGGTGCTCGAGGCCCGCTCGGGCGTGACCGCCGCCTCGTCGGCCCAGTGGCCGGCCGTCGAGGTGGGCGGGTCGGCGGCGCGCAACAAGTCGAGCGAGAAGGTGCTGTTCTTCGGACCCCTCTACAGCAACGCCTACAGCGTGTCGGCGACCGCGCGCTGGGAGCTGGATCTGTGGGGCCGGCTGTCCCGGGGCAAGGAGGCCTCGGTGGCGGCCCTGCTGGCCAGCGAGGAGAACCGCCGCGCCGTGGCCCAGGGCTTGATCGCCGATGTGGTGCGCACCTGGCTGATGATCCACGAACTGCAGCTGCAGGTGGCGCTGACCGAACGCACCATCGGCAGCCTTGAAAGCAGCCTCGCCATGGTGCAGGAGCGCTACCGGCGCGGCCTGGTCGGGCCCCTGGACCTGCACCTGGCCGGGCAGAACCTGGCCGCCGCCCAGGCCCAGCTGCCCCAGTTCCGGCAGCAGCTGGGCGCCGCCCGGCGCACCATGGAGATCCTGGCCGGCCGCTATCCCGCCGGCACGATCGACGCCTCGGACCTGGCCGCCGGCACCATGCCCGCGCCCCTGGACCCGGTGCCCATCGGCCTGCCGTCGTCGCTGCTGGACCGCCGCCCCGACCTGCTGGCGGCCGAGGCCAACCTGGCCGCGTCGGTGGCCCGCATCGGGCAGGCCAAGGCCGCCCTCTTCCCCCGCCTGGCCCTGACCGCCGACAGCGGCACGCGCTCGCGCGAGTTGGGCGACCTCTTCACCCAGGGCAGCGACGCCTGGTCCCTGCTGGGCAACCTGGTGATGCCGCTGATCAACCGCGGCGCCACCCAGGCCCAGATCCAGGCCGCCGAGGCCCGCGCCCGCGAAGCCGCCGCCGCCTACCGCGGCGCCGTGCTGCAGGCCTTCGCCGAGGTGGAGAACGCCCTGGACCGCGACCTCTACCAGCAGGAGCGCGAGGCCCGCCTCGGCGAGTCGGTGGAGCGCGCCCGCAGTTCGGTGCAGCTGGCGGAAGACCGTTACCGCCGCGGCCTGGACGGACTGCTGACCACCCTCGAAGCCCAGCGGCGGCTGTTCACCGCCGAAAGCAGCCTGCTGGCCACCGAACGCGAGCGCCGCGCCGCGCGCGTCGACCTGATCCAGGCCCTGGGCGGTCCCTGGGAAACCGACCCGGCGACCCGTGACCTCAGCCTCAACACCTCTGCCGACGAAGGAGTCCGCCCGTGACCCCCAAGACCCTGCGCAACCTGCTGACGGCCTTCGTGATCATCGTGCTGGGGCTCGTGGTCACGGTGGTCCTGATCAAGACCGCCAAGCAGCCCGAACGCCAGACCCCGCCCCCCTCGCGGCCGGTGGTCGCAGTGCACGAAGTCTCGCCGGACAACGAGCCGGTGCGGGTGCTGGGCTACGGCTCGGTCAAGGCCAAGCGCTCGGTGGACCTGGTGCCGGAGGTGCGTGGGCGCGTCGTCAGCAAGTCGCCCCGCCTGGAGCCCGGTGCCGCCATCACGGCCGGCGAGGTGCTGCTGAGGATCGACGACACCGACTACGTGCTGGCCGCCGAACAGGCCCGCGCCACCGTGGCCCAGGCCGAGGTCACCCTGGCCCAGGCCGAAGAGGAAGTGGCGGTGGCCCGCCGCGAGTGGGAGCAGCTGGGCTCCGCCGGCATCGGGACCGAAGCAGGCGCCGAGCCCACGCCCCTGGTGCTGCGCGAGCCCCAGCTGAACCTGGCCCGGGCCGGCCTCGCCGCCGCCAAGGCCGCCCTGCACCAGGCCGAGGTGAACCTGGACCGCTGCACCATGAAGGCTCCCTTCGACGGGCGCGTGCTGCGTGCCGACGTGGACGAGGGCCAGTTCCTGGCCGCCGGCATGGCCGTCGGCGCGCTCTACGCCACGGCCATGGCCGAGGTCACGGTGCCGGTCGCCGATGCCGACCTGGCCTGGATCACCGTCGGCAGCCGGGGCGAGGGCGTGCCGGTCGAGGTCAGCGCCGAACTGGCCGGCGCCCGCCACGTCTGGCCGGGCCGCGCCGTGCGCCTGGGCGGCGCCGTGGACCAGCGCAGCCGCCAGGTGCCGGTGGTGGTGGAGATCCCCGATCCCTACCGCCGCCAGGGCGACCGGCCGGCCCTGATCGAGGGCGCCTTCGTCCAGGTCGAATTCAATGCCCCGCCGCCCGACGGCGCGGTGGTCGTGCCGCGCAGCGCGCTGCGGCCGGGAGACCAGGTCTGGATCGTCGACGCCGAGGACCGCCTGCGCATCCGCGACGTGCGGGTGGCCCGGGCCGGGGTCGAGCAGGCCGTCATCACCGGCGGCCTCGCCGTCGGCGAGCGGGTCTGCGTCAGCAACCTGCAGTACGTGACCGACGGCCTGCCGGTGCGCGTCGCCGGAGCCAGGGACGGTGGGCGATGAACGGCCTGGTCCGCTGGTTCGCCGGCAACCACGTGGCGGCCAACCTCCTGATGGTCACCATCTGCGCCGCGGGCCTGATGAGCGCGGCGGTGATCAAGCAGGAGGTCTTCCCCGAGATCACCATGGACATGGTCACCGTCAGCGTGCCCTACCTGGGCGCCACCCCCACCGAGGTGGAGGAGGCGGTCTGCATCCGGGTCGAGGAGGCCGTGCAGGGCGTCGACGGCATCAAGAAGATCACCTCTTCGGCGACCGAGGGCCTGGGCTCGGTCACCATCGAACTGGACCGCGGCGCCGACAAGCGCAAGGCCCTGGACGACGTGAAGTCCGAGGTGGACCGCATCGTCACCTTCCCGGCCGAGACGGAGAAGCCCATCGTCTCGCTGCTGGAGCCGCGCCAGCAGGTGATCGACGTGGTGATCTACGGCGACGTGCCCGAGCGCACCCTGAAACTGCTGGCGGACAAGATCCGCGACGACCTGCTGACCAACCCCGACATCACCTACGTGTCCATCGCCGGCACGCGGCCCTTCGAGATCTCGATCGAGGTCAGCGAGCGCGACCTGCAGGCCTACGGCCTGACCCTCGAGCAGGTGACCCGCGCCGTGCAGGCCGGCAGCCTGGACCTGCCCGGCGGCTCGGTCAAGACCGACGGCGGCGAGATCCTGGTGCGCACCAAGGGCCAGCGCTACACCGGCCAGGAGTTCGGGCGCATCGTGGTGATCACCGCGCCCGACGGCACCGAAGTCACCCTCGACCGCATCGCCACGGTGCGCGACGGCTTCGAGGACGTGGACGCGGCCTCGTTCCTCAACGGTCGGGCCTCGGCCACCATCCAGGTCTACCGCACCGGCGACCAGGGCGTGCTGCGGGTCACCGACGCCGCCAAGCAGTACGTGGCGGGGACGAAGGAGGGCATGCCGCCCGGCATCGGCATCGCCACCTTCAACGACCGCTCGCTGATCTACAAGAGCCGCATGGACCTGCTGCTGCGCAACGGCTTCATGGGCCTGGTGCTGGTCTTCCTCTGCCTGGCCCTGACCCTGCAGTTCCGGCTGGCGCTGTGGGTCAGCCTGGGCATCGTCATCAGCTTCCTGGGCGCCTTCTGGGCCATCCCCCAGTTCGGGGTCTCGCTGAACATGATCTCGATGTTCGCGTTCATCGTCTCGCTGGGCATCGTGGTCGACGACGCCATCGTCGTGGGCGAGAACGTGCACGCCTGGCGCGAGCGCGGCAAGAGCCCCCAGGTGGCCGCCACCCTGGGCACCCTCGAGGTGGCTCAGCCGGTGATCCTGGCGGTGCTGACCACGGTGGTGGCCTTCCTGCCGCTGGCCTTCGTCGAGGGCACCATGGGCAAGTTCATGTTCAACATCCCGGTGGTGGTGATCTCGATCCTGCTGTTCTCGCTGGTCGAGTCGCTGCTGATCCTGCCGGCGCACCTGGCCACCATGAAGTCCTTCGACGAGCAGGAGAAGGACCGCACCACGCGCTGGTACGGCAGCCTGAAGGACCGCATCGACCGCGCGCTGACGGCCTTCGTGGACCGCGCCTACCGCCCCAGCCTGGACTTCGCCCTCGCCCACCGGCCGATGGTGGTGGCGCTGGCGATCGCGACCCTGATGATCACCGCCGGCTTCGTGGCCGGCGGCCACCTCAAGTTCACCTTCATGCCCAAGGTCGACGCCGACAACCTGGTGGCCACCCTGACCCTGCCCCAGGGCACGACGGTCGAGGAGGCCGAGCGCGCGGTCCTGCAGCTGGAGTCGTCGCTGGAGCAGGTGCGCGTCGAATTCGACGGCAAGCGCGCGCCCGGGGCCCCCTCGGTGATCCAGCACGTGTCGACCGCCATCGGCTCGCAGCCGCGCTCCAGCCAGGGCCGGCCCATGTCCGGCGGCGGCGGCAGCGCAGCCGGCGGCGCCCACCTGGTCGAGGTCAACGCCGAGCTGCTGAAGGCCGAGGAGCGCGACGCCCCCAGCCCGGACATGGCCCGCCGCTGGCGCGAGCTGTGCGGCCCCATCACCGGCGCGGTCTCGCTGGCCTTCAGCGCCAACCTCTTCCAGGGCGGCTCGCCGGTCTACGTGCAGCTCTCGTCGCCCGACACCGGCGACCTGCTGGCCGCGGCCCGCGAACTGAAGGAGCAGCTGGCCGAGTTCCCCGGCGTCATCGACATCGCCGACAGCTTCCGCGAGGGCAAGGTGGAGATGAAGCTGGGTCTTAGGCCCGAGGCGCGCACCCTGGGCATCACCCTGGCCGACCTGGCGCGCCAGGTGCGGGCCGGCTTCTACGGCGACGAGGCCATGCGCATCCTGCGCGGCCGCGACGAGGTGAAGGTCATGGTGCGCTACCCCGAGGACGAACGGCGCTCCCTGGGCAACATCGAGTCCATGCGCATCCGCACCCCCGGCGGCGACGAGGTGCCCTTCGGCCGCGTGGCCACGGTGGAGATCGGCCGCGGCTTCGCCACCATCGAGCGGGCCGACCGCCAGCGCGTGGTCGCGGTCACCGCCGACGTCGAGCAGGAGACCGCCAACGCCGACGAGCTCAACGGCATCCTGCGCCAGGAGATCCTGCCGGCCATGGTCGCCTCCCACCCGGGCCTGCGCTGGTCCATGGAGGGCGAGCAGAAGCAGCAGGCCGAGTCCATGGGCAGCCTCAAGCGCGGCTTCGTGCTGGCCATCCTGATGATCTTCGTGCTGCTGGCGGTGCAGTTCCGCTCCTACAGCCAGCCGGTGATCATCATGACGGCGATCCCCTTCGGCCTGGTGGGCGCGGCCTGGGGCCACATCCTGATGGGCCTGGACCTGACCCTGATCTCCATGTTCGGCGTGGTGGCGCTGTCGGGCGTGGTGGTCAACGATTCGCTGATCATGATCGACTTCGTCAACCGCGCGCGGCGCGAGGGCCAGGACGTGCGCGAGGCCGTGATCGGCTCGGGCACCCGGCGCTTCCGGCCGATCATGCTGACCTCGCTGACCACGTTCGCCGGCCTGACGCCGCTGCTGCTGGAGAAGAGCCTGCAGGCCAGGTTCCTGGTGCCGATGGCCACCAGCCTGGGCTTCGGTGTGGTATTCTCGACCTTCATCACCCTGATCATGGTCCCGGTCTCGTACACCCTGCTGTCGGACCTGAAGGTGCGGCTGGGGATGGGCGACGAGGTGGGGATCGAGGAGGAAGCCGCATGAACCGGATGACCCTGCCCGCCCTCTTGGCGCTGCTGCTGCTGGCCGGTGCCGCGGCGGCGGCCGACCAGGCCCACCCCGACCTGAGCGGCCTCTGGATCCTGAACGCCAAGGCCAGCGACGATCCGGCCGCGGTGCTGGGCCAGGCCGCCGAGGCCGGCCAGCCCCGGGGCGGCTACGGCCGGGAGGACACCGTGGATCCCAACCGCGAGTCCCAGGCCAAGAACCGCGAGGAAGCCGTGGCCGACCAGGCCCAGCGCCTGCGGCAGCGGTTCAGCCGCCTGGAGGTCTTCACCGGGGGCGACGAGTTCTCCGTTTCCGACGGCCTGGACATCTTCCGCCTGCTGCACACCGACGGCCGCAGCGAGACCGTCTGGACCGACGCAGGCGAGACCCAGGCCACGGCGAACTGGCACGGCACCGCCCTGGAGGTCCAGGCGACGGGGGACAAAGCCGGCCGCCTGACCCGCTTCCAGCTCTCCCCCGACGGCAGCCAACTCCTTGTCATGGAACAGTTCACGCCGCCCGGGAGCAAGGAGCCGGTGATCCTGCGCCTGGTCTACGATCGGCAGCCATGACCTTGGCAACCGCGGCGACAGTTGCGAAAGTCCGCGGAAGATGCTTCCTTTGGAGACGAAACAGTGACGGGAGCGGGCCCCGGCCCAGGTTCTCCCGAGTGCGGATGGCGACCCCAGCAGAGGACGGGCGGAAGTGAACAACCTGGAACTGATCAACCTCTCGGACAGCGCGAGCGCGGCCTTCGGCACGTTCGACTGGACCGAGCACGCGGGCAAGGGCGTGCGGCTCTTCGTCCAGGGCTTCGGCTGAGGCGGGCCGTCAATCGGCATGGCTCTGGATGAGCCAAAGGCGGACGACGACGTCCTGGACAACAACGGCATCACCTTCGTCATGGACAGCCAGACCGTGGACATCCTGCGGCAGAGCGGCGGCCTGACCATCGACTACATCGACGAGGCCTACCGGCGCGGCTACATGCTGAAGCTGGGGTCGGCCGGCGGCGACTGCAGCAGCGGCGGCTGCAGCAGCGGCGGCTGCGGCTAGCCCACGCGCTGCCGGACCTGGACCGAAGCGGAAGGAGCCCCCCACGGGGCTCCTTCCTTCGTTCCGGGCCGGCCGCGGCGCCGGCTAGAAATCATCGGGCTTGATGTCGTAGTCGTCGTCGTCGAAGTCGTCGTCGTCCTCGTCGTCCTTGTAGCCCACATCCTCGTCTTCGAAGTCGTCCTCGTCGAACTCCGCGTCCGCGAGATCCTTGTCCGAGTCGTCGTCCAGGTCGTCGTCGGCCGGTCCGCCCTTGGCGGCGAATACCAGATCGTATTCCTCGCAGCATTCGTCGCTGCAGAAGACGTGGCCGCGGTAGGAAACCGGCTTGGCTTCGATCTCGCTGGCGCAATGTGTGCAGGTCTTCGGTTTCATCGCCGTTCGCTCCCAGGGATACCGGTCCCGGCCTGCGGGTCACCGGTGTCGTCCATGGCGCGGCACCCCTCGCCGACGCCCTCCTGCCCGGGGATTGAAGCCAATTTCGCACCCCGCTGGCAAGCGAATTCTTGGCCGCCGCGCCCTAGCGGAAGGCCAGGATGTAGGCCACCCAGGCCGGGGCCAGGTCGCCCTTGCGGCTGGGGCGGAAAACCCCATTGGGCTCGCCGTCCCGGGACGTTCCTTCCCAGTACACCACCACCTTGCGGAACCCGCACTCGGTCAGCAGGTCGCAGGTCTCGGGCAGGGACCACAGGCGCCAGTCGTAGGAGAACGCCTTCTGCATTCGGCTGCCGTCGGAAAACTTGAAGTGGATGTAGCAGCGGGTCTCGCCGGTGATGGGGTTGAACTCGTCCTGGTCCCAGGTGTAGACGAAGCCGTCCTGGTCGCGCTCCTCGAGCTGGGCCTGCTGGGCCTCGGGACCGCCGTAGCAGTCCAGCACCAGCATGCCCTGGTCCTGCAGCCCGGCCCGGCAGCTGCGGAAGTAGGCGCCCAGTTCGGTCCGGGTCTTCAGGCCCCACCAGCTGAAGTTCGAGGCCATCAGGATGTGGCAGCGGGGCTTGCGCACCGCGCGCACGTCGGCCTGGACCAGGGTCACGCGCGCGGCGGCCTGACCCAGGGGCGCCAGGTTGTTGGTCCGGCCCCAGTCCAGGGTCGGGCCGTCGAAGTCGACGCCCAGGGCCGTGTGCTGCGGGTGGGCCTTGACCCAGGCCGCGCTCAAGAGGGCGGTGCCGCAGAAGTCCTCGCGCAGGGACAGCGGCTTGCTCCCGTACTCGCGGGTGAAGGCGCGCCGCACGAAGGGCACCTCGGCCGCGGGGTTCTGCACCGACTTCTCGTAGAGCCAGTGGCGATCGGCGTTGCGGGCGGTCAGGCGGCCGGCATCGGCCAGGGCCTGCATCTTCTCGCGGACGGTGCCGGACGGCGCGACCGTCCGGGCTGGGCGCTTGGCAGCAGCGCCACGCTGGTTGGTCTGGGGCATGGAATCCTCTTCAGCCGCGCGGGGCGGCCATCGACTGGGGCTGCACGTCGTCACCTCGGGTCGGCGCCTGGCGGCGCGACCGGCCCTACTCAATACACGACATGCCCTACTGGGATCAACCCTGGATTTGCCTCATGTCATGCCCTCCTGATTCCGGGCAGCGGTCCAGGGTATTCCCTACCGGGAAGGGGTCCAATTGGTCTTGAAAAAATAATCCTATAACCTATAATGACGCTCCTGCATCCTCTTGGTCGACTTGGGGGATTCACATGCCTATCAACAGTAGCAGGCTGCTTGCCTGCAACTATGACGATGAAGTCATATCCGCTGTCTACCAGCAACTCAGGGGCATCGCTGCCTCCTTCATGAGGCGAGAAAAAGCTACCCACGTGCTCCAACCCACCGCCCTGGTGCACGAAGCCTACCTAAAGATGGCGCGCTCCGATTCCCACCAATGGGAAAGCCAGACCCAATTTGTGGGCTGCGCTGCCCATGTCATGCGGCAGGTGCTGATCGACTTCGCCCGTAGGACGACGGCTGCCAAGAGACACGGCGAAAGGGTCAACTGGACGGTTTCTTCCCTTGCCGCGCCACGGCCCATGGCGGCCGAGGACTTCATCACCCTGGACCAGGCCCTGACTCAGTTGGCCGCCCGCGAGCCCAACGGCAACCGCCAGGCCCGGATCATCGAACTTGTCTGGCTGGGTGGCATGAGCATGACCGAGGCCGCCGAGGCCACCGGCGTGAGTCGGCGGCAGGCCCACCGCGACTGGACCTTTGCCCGCGTGTGGCTGGAAAAGGAAATGGTCGGTGTCTGAGTGCACGGGCCCAGGTTTCGACGGCAACACGGACGACCTGTTTCTGGCAGCCCTTGACCTCCCCCCGCCTGAACGTCCTGCCTTCCTCGACAGAGCCTGCGGCGGTAACGAGGAGTTGCGGGCCGAAATCGAATCCCTACTGAAGATCGCCACAGCCAGCCCCGAACTGCTGACGCCTCCCGAGATCGGCCTGATCCCCCAACAGCTGGGGCGCTATGAGATCCTGTCCGAACTGGGTCGCGGCGGCATGGGCATCGTGTTCAAGGCCCGGGACAGCCGTTTGCTGCGCACCGTGGCGTTGAAGGTGCTGCCCCAGTACCTGGGCCAGGAAGCCCGGAACCTCCGACGCTTCACCCGGGAAGCCCAGACCCTGGCCCGCTTGAACCACCCCAACATCGCCACCCTGCACTCCCTGGACGAAAGCAGTGGCTTCCACTTCCTGACCATGGAATTCGTCGAGGGGGTGACCCTGGCCGAGATCCTCGCCGACCGAAGCCTGGCACCCGGGGAAACGCTTGCCCTGGCTCTGCAGGTGGCCCTGGCTCTGGAATCGGCCCACGCTGAGGGCATTTGCCACTGCGACCTCAAGCCGGCCAACATCATGGTGACGCCGAACGGCAAGGTTTCATTGTTGGATTTCGGCATTGCCCGGGCCTTCGGCCAGTTGCGGGCTGCCCCTGCCCAGCTGGGCGCGCCTCTGGCCGCCCTCACCCTGCCCTCAGGAACACCCGGCTACATGGCGCCCGAGCAGGCCACGGGCAAGGCGGTGGACGAGCGTTCGGACCTGTGGGCCTTCGGCGTTGTCCTTTACGAATGCCTAACCGGGGAAGCGATTCCCCGGCAGGCGTCCGGGCTTGCCGGCGGCTGGCAAGCAAAGCTTCCGAAACATACACCGCGCAATTTGGTCGCCCTCATGCAGACCTGCCTGGAGCCCGATCCGGGCCGACGGGTGGCCTCCGCAACCCTTGCCCGGGCGGTACTGGAGGCCATGTTGCGCCGCGGCGGACCGGCACGGCAGTGGCTGGCGCTGGTCGTCTCCGGTCTGGTTCTGGCGGCGGCCGCCGCGTGGTTCCTGGTGCTGATGGGACCGGCGGGACCCGTGGTCCAGCTGCAGAACCGGGACCAACAGACCCTGGTCGCCACCAACGCCGAAGGGGAAACCCTCTGGTCCAGACAGTTCGACAAGTACCAAGTCGGTTACCCGGTTGTGTTGAGGAATACGGAGCCCATCGATGACGTTAACGGACAGCGAAAAGTCACCGGTTGTGCCGCCATCGTCGACCTGGCCAAGTACACGGGAAGCCTGGAGTTCTTTTCCCTTTCTGACGGCCGAACCCTGTGGACCAAGCTGCCGGCCTGGGACGTTCCGGTCAACGCCCATGGTCCCTTCCAGTACCGTTGGCTGATCGGCGCCAGTTGGCCGGAGCAGGTATCGGAAATCCTGATCGCAGGCATCAGGGACGGGCCCTGGTACGGCTTCGCCATCGAGTGCCGCGACATCGAGGGTCAGGTGCTCGGCATCTATCATCATCCCGGCGGACTCACCCCTCTTTCGGCCAGCCCCAAGGGAATCGGTCCCGGCGGCGGGCCCGTCTTCTATGGGTCCAACAGCAGCGCCCGGTTCGACCGGAGCCTGATCCCTTTCGAGACCGAGCAGCACCCGGGGTGCATCGTGCAACTCGAACCCGCCGACATCTCCGGGCAGGCCTACCCCTATTCCCTAGACCTGCCCGAGGAACGCGATTGGCCGGGCATGCCCCAGGCCAAGGAAAGGGCCTACCTGCTGATCCCACCGCTCAACGCCGCCACCAGCAGCAAGGTCGTGGACGTCGTGGCCAGCGAGCCCGGCGCGGGCAATGTCGCCTACACGGTCTTCGTGGCCGACGGCCGGGTCGTTACCCTGGACAGGAATCTGTTTCCCCTCAAATCCATGGTGGGAGTGGACTCCACGGTGGAGAAGCTTCTGCAGGCGGGCCATGCGCAGAACCTGCCGTTCCTTTACCTGCGCTACGGGGAAGAGCAATGGGTGGACGTACCGATGGGGTATTGAGGGGATGGACCGGCGATAGCTCCCCTACAAACTCCCGCTTGGAATACTGAAGCCCAGAGACCCGTTTCCGGAAGCGGCGACGCGGATCACACCGCCTTCGCCGAAATTCCTTGTCCCACTTCGCCACCATTTCCCGCTCTAGATGATGAAGGCCAAGTGGCCGCTCCTGACGCGGGACCCCGGAATGCACCCGCTGGTTACGGTCCGGGGAGCCGGGGCAGGCGACGCCGCACAATGGGGTGTCCAGGCCGGAGGCCGGAAGCGTCTTTCCATCCCGTTTCCACCACTGTACGGGATCGTGCCACCGCTCCGCAGATTTTGCGGCCCTGTGGATCGCGAACATCGTTCGCCCGCGAGAGTCCTGCATCAGGAGGCAGACCATGCTGTCATCGCACAATACATCAAATATAAGCCAGCAGATCGCAGGCGCGATGATTCTGCTGGTGCTCGTCGTGTCCGCGGCCGCGGCCGAGACGGAGGTTTACAACGAGGGCTTCGAAAATGGTTGGGGTTGGTGGTATGCGGACAACGGGTCCTGGTCGCTGGGGACGCCGACGGCCGGGCCGGCCGCCGCCTTCGCCGGCACTGCGTGTGCCGGCACGGACCTCGGCGCCAATTACGCCAGCGGGACGAACAGCCGGCTGATCAGCGGGCCCATCGACCTGCCGGCCGCGCCGGAAGGCGGCGTGCTGACTCTCGATTTTCTGGGTTGGACGTCGCTGCAGAGCGGAGACATCGGATTTCTCGAGTTCAGCACCGACCTGCTGAACTGGTCGGCCCTGGGCGACACGATCCGTGGTCTCGGCCAGGGCTGGAGCCGGCACGCTACCGATCTGACCCCCCAGGCGGGCACGACGGTCTACTTGGCCTTCCACCTTCTGGACTACACCGGCTCGGGCACATCGTACGGTTGGTTCCTGGACGAAGTGCGCGTGTTCGCCGGCACCTGCGAGCCGGGCCTGGCCGCAATCGAGTCCTTTGACCAGGGCTGGGGCTGTTGGTCCACCGATGGCGGGCTGTGGGAGATCGGCACACCGACCACCGGCCCGGGCGGCGGCTACGGAGATGCGACCTGCGCAGGAACCGTGCTCGGCGCGAACTACCCGGCCACCTCCGACTCGCGCCTCATCAGCCCGTCGGTCGCGCTGCCGGCCGCTCCGGTCGACGGCCAGCTCTGGTTCGATTTCATGTACTGGAACGCTATGGCATCGGCCGATTCCTGCTTCGCCGAGATCTCAGCGGCGGGCGGCACCTGGACGCGGATATCAACCGGCATCACCGGACCCGCATCCGCCTGGTCGCACATGATCTGCGACATCTCGGACTATGCGGGCCAGGACGTGCGCCTGGCCGTCCATTTCGCGGACAACGGTAGCGCCACCGGAAACGCGCAGGGGATCTTCGTCGACGACGTGAAGATCCTCGAAGGCAACATCGGTTCGCTGTATGCCGGTGAATTCTTCGAGGACGGCTGGAGCGACTGGTACGCCGAGGGCGGCGTATGGCAGGTCGGCGAACCCGGGGCAGGCCCAGGCGCCGCCTACGAGGGCGTGCGGTGTGCCGCGACTATTTTGAACGGCAACTACACCTACTGGGGGAACTCCCGTCTAATCAGCCCGGAGGTCATACTCCAGTCCACCAGCGGAACCCTACACCTGAGCTATTGGCAGTGGTTCAGCATTTACGGCGGCGATTACGCCAGGGTGGAGATCAGCGTGGATGGCAGCGAATGGGTCGCGATCTCCCGCAACTACCAGCACACCGGCGGGACGTGGACGCGGTGCGAGATCGACGTCTCCGACTACATCGGGCAGAATGTGCGTTTCGCATTCCACCTGCAGGATGATGGGGCCAACTCAGGCTTCTCAAGCTACACCCCGTATGTGACGACGGGCTGGTACCTGGACGCCGTCAGCCTCACGGAGGATCCAGCGACACCTCTGCTACCGGACGATTTCGAGGACGGCATGGAAGGTTGGTACGCCGACGGGGGCACGTGGGAGATCGGTGCGCCGACTAGCGGTCCAGCTTCCGCCCACGCCGGCAACGGCTGCGCGGCGACCATGCTTGGCACCAGCTACGCCTTCCGCTGCGACACACGCCTGATCAGCCCGCCGGTGGCGCTGCCGGCTAACAAGGCCTACAACGACTTGTACCTTAGCTTCTGGCACTGGTACTCGGTGTGGGGGGGCGACACCGCCCAGGTGGAAATCCGGACGCCGGGTGGCGAGTGGACCGTGCTATCGGAAAACTTCGACCAAACCAGCGCGGGCTGGGTGCGCGGCATGGTCGACATCTCCAACTACGTCGGCCAGACCGTGCAGTTCGCTTTCCGTCTGCTCGATGACGGCGCCAATTCCGGATTCTCCAGCTACACACCCTACATCAGCAGCGGCTGGTACATCGACGATTTGTCGCTGGTCTCCCAGCCGGCCGAGAACTGGTTGCCGGAGAATTTCGAGGACGGTTTCGGCGACTGGTACACGACGAACGGCACCTGGGACATCGGTGAACCGACCTCCGGGCCGGGTGCCGCGTACACGGGCAGCCGCTGCGCGGCCACGAACCTGACGGGCAACTACGCGAAGTATGCGGATTCACGCCTTCTGAGCCCGTACACCACGTTGCCGACAATCGGCGGCGCGGAGATCCTGACGTTCAACTTCCGCCACTGGTTTGCGGTCTACAACGGTAACGACATCGCCCACGTCGAGATCCGGGTGGACGAGGGCCCGTGGGAGACGATCTCCGAGAACTATTACTATTCCAGCGGCGCCTGGACGAAGGCATCGCTCGATGTCTCAGCCTACGCGGGACAGCACGTGCAATTCGCGTTCTATCTGCGCGACGACGGCGCGGACTCGGGATTCTCGAGCTACTCGCCTTACATTTCCGCGGGTTGGTACATTGACGATATCTCCTGCGAAGTTATCCAGCCGTTGGCCATGGAGTCCGAGGGCTTCGAGGCCGGACTCGGCAACTGGTCGGCCTCCCGCGGCATCTGGCAGGTCGGCGACCCCGGCAGCGGACCGAACGAGGCGCACGGGGGTATGCAGTGCGCGGCGACCGTCCTTGGCGGCAACTACAACAAGTACTGCGAGTCGCGACTTGTCAGCCCGTATCTGCAGATGCCCTCGGACCCGGCCGATGGAGCCATTTTCCTGGGCTACTGGCAGTGGTTCGCCATCTACAACGCCAACGACATTGCCAGTGTACAGGTGCGGCCCCTGGGCGGCGACTGGGAGATCGTTGGCAACAACCACTACGGCACGAGCATGGGATGGACACGTGCGCTGGTCGACCTTTCGGCCTATGCCGGCCAGGTCGTGCAACTCGGCTTCTACCTGCGCGACGACGGCGCGGATTCGGGCTTCTCGAGCTACACCCCGTATATTGCGGCCGGCTGGTATCTCGATGATCTCGAAATCATCGAGGGAGATTTCACTTTGGTGGGAGAGAAGAGCTTCGAGACCAGCGCATGGGCCTACCTGCCGGACGTCTGGGGCTGGAGCGCGGACAACGGCCTGTGGGCCGTCGGCGAGCCCACCTCCGGGCCGGGCGCACCGCTCGACGGCAAGTACTGCGCTGCCACCGTGCTGGACGGCAACTACAACCTCCGCTGCGATTCGCGCCTGGTCACGCCGCCGCTGAACCTGAACTCCACGCCCATGGGCGGCAAGATCTGGTTCGGCTTCCACCACTACCTGCAGGCCTACAATCTCAACGACCACGCTACGGTCGAGATCAAGGTGGACGGCGGCGCCTGGCAGGCCATATCGCCTCCGATCCAAGGCAACAACTCGTGGTCCAACACCATCATCGACGTGTCGGCTTATGCTGGCCAGCGTGTCCGCATCGGCTTCCACTTCACGGACGACGGCGCCAACAGCGGCTTCTCGAGTTACACGCCATATGTCTCGGCCGGCTGGTACATCGACAAGGTGGCACTGGTCGAGGGTCCGCAGCCGTTCAACAACCCCGAGGGCTTCGAGAGCGGCACCCGCGGCTGGCACTCGGACGCCGGCGCCTGGCAGCTGGGCACACCGACGCACGGCACGTCCAGCGGCTGGGGCGGCGAGTTGTGCTACGGCACGAACCTGCACGGGAACTACGGTCGTTACACGGACTCGCGACTCGTGACGCCCGCGATCACGCTGCCCGCCGTGTCGCAGCTGCGCTGGCGCCAGTGGTTCTCGCTCGCGAGTGGTGACTCGGGCCTCGTCGAGATCAGCGTGGCAGACGGCCCGTGGCGGACCTTGACGTCGTACGTCCTGAACTCGGGCGCCTGGTCGCCGGGCGTGATCCCGAGCCTTGCGGCGTACGCCGGGCAGGAGGTGCGCTTTGCTTTCCATCTCAAGGACAACAACGACGGAAGCGTGGCCCCCGGCTGGTTCGTCGACGACGTGCAGGTGCTCGGCGCACCTACCGACACGCCGGACGCCCCCGAATTCCTGCGCGTGGACTATACGGCCGACCCGCCGGTGCTGACCTGGGTCAATCCTGCCACGAACTACGAATGGATCAGCGTGTTCTCGAGCATTGATCCGGACTTCCTGCCCGACCTTGGCAATCGGATCGCCATGGTCCAGACTATGTCGTACGCCGACGTACATCATCCGGGCTGGCGCTCGAACTACAAGCTGTCCGCGGTGAACGCCGGTCTACGCGAAAGCGCGCCGGTCAGTGTCATCGAAGTGACGGGCGTGGACGACGGCCAACTGCCCCGAGTCTCGACCCTGGGCAACAACTTCCCCAACCCGTTCAATCCGACGACGACGATCAGGTACTCGTTGGCCCAGCCTGGCCGGATGTCCCTGACGGTTTACAACGTCCGCGGCCAGAAAGTCGTGACCCTCGACGAGGGCCACAGGGCCGCCGGCACGTACGAGGTCCGCTTCGATGCGACGCACCTGGCATCGGGGGCGTACTTCTACCGGCTGACGTCGGATGGTTTTACGGAGACCCGTAAGATGCTTCTCCTGAAATAGGTCGTGCGGTCGCACGGCTAGTCGAACCGGCCCCGGGGCAATGCCCCGGGGTCGGTTGCTGTGCGGTGCGAAGGCCGGTCCGGGTGTCAGGGGGTGTTGCGTGATCACCCGAGGAAATGCCTACTCCTCGGGATTAGAACGTCTTCCAGATCGCCACCAACCCGTTCAGTCCCTTCACCACCATCGGCTTTGCTCTGTCCGAACAGGCCAGTGGGTCATCATCATCGTTCCTCCCGATCCATCGCAAACCGATCCCGCAAGGCGGGACGGGGCTGACCGGCCCCGTTGCCATCACCAACGGGTTCGGCCGGTACCGATTCCGACTTGGTGTTTTCTGTATTGTCGATTAAAGACTGCGCAATCAGCGGCCGCGCCCCGCCACCGGCGGCCGCAGTTCCCGCAGCAGATCGAGGTCGCCGCGCCGGATCACCCGCATGAGCAGCACGGCGGCGGCGTAGAGGCCGGTCATCAGCGCCGTCGTGCCCAGGAACGGGATCCAGGCCTGCAACGGCAGCCGGGTCCAACCCGCACCCCAGCCGGGAGCAACCAGGGCCAGGATGCCGACGGTGGCCGCCCAGGCCGCCGCCGTGGCAGCCACCGGCCCCAGCAACGCCCGCACCAGCGGCACCCGGTACTCGGTCGGCTGCAGCCAGCGCAGATGCATGAGCAGGCTGACGCCCACGCTGATGAACGTGGCCCAGGAGGCGCCGAAGTAGCTGTGCCGCGGGATCCACAGGCTGTTGAGGACCACGTTGGCCAGCATCGCCACCAGGCCGATGGTCACGAACGCGCGCTCGCGGTTGGCGGTGATCAGCAGCCGTCCGAAGATCGTGTTGGCCGACTGCAGGGGCAGGGCCCAGATCACGATCATCAGCACCGGCACCGAGTCGGGGAACTGCCCGTCCTTGTCGAAGAAGCGGATCAGGGGACCGGCGGTGAAGGTCAGGAAGAGGGTCAGCGGCACCACCGCCACCAGCATGAAGCGCAGCGCCCGCTCGCCCATGCGCGCGGCGGAGGCGGCGCTCTCCATGCCGTAGCGGGCCATGGCCGGAAAGAGCGCGAACCCGAACAGGCTGGGGATCAGGATCATCACGTCAAGGGCCCGGTGCCCCAGCACGTAGACCCCCGCCGCGTCGTTGCCCAGGATGTTCTTGAGCATGACCGTGTCGACCTTGTTGTAGATGATGCCGAAGGTCGTGGCCATGAACATGGGCAGGCCCAGGCGCAGCATCCACAGCATGCCGGGCGCGGGGCCGGCCTCAGGCCCGCTGCGCCAGGGCCCACAGCAGCGGAACATCAGGGGCGCCGCCACCGCCAGGCGCACCACACGGCTGACCACGTTGGCCCAGACCACGCCCATCAGGCCGTGGCCCTGCTCCAGCCACAGCCAGCCCAGCCCGAAGTAGACCAGGGCCGAGACGATCTGGCTGGTCGATTGGTGCTCGACCTTCTCGTGGGCCTGCAGCACCGCATCGCAGGCCATGGCCGTGGCCTCGATGAAGATGGCCAGGCCGGTGATCAGCACCGCCGCCGTGTCCAGGGCCGCGTAGCCCGAGGCGCGCACGAACACCCACATCAGGCCGTAGCACAACGCGCCCAGCACCCAGCGGATGCGCAGGGTCGCCCACAGCAGCGACGGCGTCAGGCCGCGGTTGCGGGTGACCTCGCGGGTCAGCAGGGTGCCCAGGCCCCAGTTGGTGACCACCAGCAGGATCGCGGTCAGATCGGTGGCCGTGCCCCAGATGCCGACGCCCTCGGTGCCCAGCTCCGGGGTCATGAAGCGGATCAGCAGGGCGCTGAGGGCGCGGCCGAACAGCACGCCCACCGTCAGCAGGATGGTGTTCTTGGCGACGGTGCGGGTGGCGCCCAAGGCGGCTCCTTCGCGGGCCCTAGAACAGGCCGCGCGTGATGGCGGTCAGCACGGGCCCGGACGAACCGTCCAGGGCCCAGGTCAGGTCGATGCGGGCCACCTGGGAGTTGGCCGAGCGGGTCGGGCCCAGGCGCACACCGAAGCCGACCTCGTGGCGCGCGTCGCCCAGGTCCCTGGTCTCGTCGTTCCACCAGGCGCAGCCGCCATCGTAGAAGACGGCGCCGCCCAGGCGGAACAGCCCCAGCATCTCGCCGGGGATGACCTTGCCCTGCTCCAGGTTCCAGCGCACCAGACGATCGCCGGCCATGCCGTCGAAGTCCAGGGTGCGCAGGCCCCGGTCCAGGCCCAGCACCAGGGCCTGGTCGCCCACCAGGGCCGAGCCGTGGGCCGCCTCCAGGTAGGCGCGGCTGATCCAGGGCGCGTCGGCCCGGCCGGCCTGGCCGATCCAGGCTCCGAGCGCTTCCAGGCGGTGGGTGCGCACCTCGGCACTGCCCGCCTGGGCCACGCCGACCAGCCGCAGCAGGGTGAAGCTGCGGCCGGGCCGCAGCCACTTCTCGGCCACGCCCTCGACCCGCAGCGAAGCGGCGCCGTCGGCGTTGGTCGAGCCCAGCACGCCGCCGCCCGGACCCACCTTCAGGTCGAAGGTGCCGTCCAGGGGCAGATCCTCGACCGGCCCATACTGCAGCACGAAGCGCGCCTCGGTCCAGCGCCGTCCGACGGTCTGCAGCCAGGCGAAGGGAAAGACCTCGATGCCCTGCTGGCGGGCCATGGGGCTGCCGGGGTCCGCCAGCCACTGCAGGTCGGCGGTGCGGCCATCGGACAGCTCCTCGTCAGGGCCCAGGCGCCAGTTGGTCTCGGTCACCTTGGCGCCGCCGCCCAGGCGCCAGATGCGGCGCTGCCCCCGCTCGCTCGCCCGCCAGATGCTGCGCAACTCGGCGCCCTTCTCGCGCCGGGGCAGCCGGCTGTAGAGGCTGGCCTGGGCCGCGGGGTCGATGCCGGCCTCGCCCCCGTTGGACAGGTACCAGCGCGGCTCGGCCTCGTAGTCCCAGGCGGCGGCGTCGATGCCCCGCGCGTCGTCCAGGGCGAACAGCGGGCGGCTCAGGAAGAAGCTGCGCACGTGGCCGTCGCCGGTCTCGGACCAGTCCAGGCCGAACCACAGGGCGCGGTCGAAGAGGCGGCGCTGGCGGTACCAGAGGTTCCACCAATCGCGGTCCTCGTCGGCGCCGACGCCCGCGCCCATGGTCACGCCGTAGCCCAGGAAGTTGCGCTCGGCGAACTTCACGTTCCAGCGCTGATCGCCGCCCGAGGCCAGGCTGTAGCCGAAGGAGGTGCTCAGGGTCCACGACTCGCGGGTCGTCACCAGCACGTTGACCACACCGGCGGCGGTGGTGTCGACGGCAATCACCTCGATGTTGTTGAGGTAGCCCAGGCTGCGCAGGTTGCGCGCGGTCTCGTCCAGCAGGGCGGGATCGTAGACGTCGCCGGGAGCGAAGAGCAGCTCGCGGCGCAGCACCTGCTCGCGGGTGTCCACGTGCACGCCGTTCATGACCCGGCGCATCAGGCCCAAGGGGCCGGCGGCGTGCTCGACTTCGTCGGGCGAGAAGATGGAGTTGGTCACGAAGCGGACCTGGCCGAAGCGCAGATCGGTCGTGGGTTCGGCCGGGGCGGTCGAGGCGGTGGCGGCCAGGAGCGTCAGGGCTGTCAGGACAAGGCGGCGGAGCGGCGTGGCAGATATGCCATTTTGGCGCCACGGCTCTGCCAGGGCCCGCGCCCGGCGGGGCAGGGGAAGGCCCCTGCGGCAAGGCCGTTGTTTGTGTAATTCGTTAATATATAATGGCTTGAAAATTTTCCGGCACCTCGCGGCGGGATTCGGCACGACCATTGTAATGGGTGGGCACGCGACGTGAGCAACCCGGCCGCCCAAGCGGCCCAACACATAACACAGCAGTCCCAGGAGGACCAACGATGAATACCCTGATTCCCGTGACCCGGATGCTGGATGCGGCCCTCTGCAATCTCGACGCCATGGACCGGACCGTTCCGGCCGCGGCCACCCCCCGTGCGGACATCCTCGAAGGCGAGCAGGAGTTCCGCATCCTGATGGACCTGCCCGGCATCGCGGCGGCCGACCTGGAGATCAGCGTCGAGAGCCAGACGCTGTCGGTCAAGGCCGAGCGCAAGCTGGAGGTTCCCGAGGGCTTCGAGCCGCGGCGGCGCGAGCGGGCCGGCAACGTGGGCTTCACCCGCACCTTCCGCCTGGGCGCCGGCGTGGACCCCGGCAACGTCCAGGCCAAGCTGCTGGACGGGGTGCTGACGCTGACCCTGCCGAAGACCGAGCAGAGCCTGCCGCGGCGCATCGAGGTGAAGTAGAGGCCGGGCAGCCTGACCGGCTGACCGACGGAAC
Source organism: Candidatus Krumholzibacteriia bacterium (assembly GCA_963848505.1). Classification (GTDB taxonomy): domain Bacteria; phylum Krumholzibacteriota; class Krumholzibacteriia; order LZORAL124-64-63; family LZORAL124-64-63; genus JACZKN01. The sequence continues at coordinate 307,045 of CAWKEB010000002.1, forward strand.
GGACGGCCTGGGGCCGGGGAGTGATCCTCGGCCCCGTTTCCTTGTTGACGCGCGGCGGCGCAAGGTTGGTCGCGATAGATCGCCGAAGGTCGCGCGTGAGTAGGTTCTAGGAGCTTGTTCGGTTCGGATCCGAACGGAAAAAAGAAAATGCCAGGTGAGTGGCGCCGAGCCCGCATTGATACAGGTTTTCGTCGCAGGGAAGGCCCCCCGGGGGGCCCTCAGACTCCCCGTCGGCTCCCGTCATTCACCTCTTGCCACCAGCTCCCCACCTGCCACAATGCCCCCATGAAACTCATCACCTACACGAAGGGGTCCGGCCCGCGTCCCGGGCTGGCCCTGAGCGACACGCTGGGGAACGCTGGCCTCATTAGAACTGGGCTCGTATCGCTCCTGATCGCGTGTGCCGTCGGGAATTCCAGCGGCGCGGACCTACGTGTCGAGCGCGATGGAACCGGGGACCATGCCACCATCCAGGCGGCGGTCGATGCGGCGGCCGATGGCGACCGGATCCTGATCGGACCGGGTCGCTACGACGAGAGGGCCGTCGTCACGACACCCGGGTGGTCGGTGCCCGTCTACGTGCTCGTGCAGAAGGATGGGTTGTCGCTGATCGGAGCCGGAGGCGGTCAGACGATCATCGGTCAAGCGGGTGCCTGGGACGCTTCGCAACCGTGGACGCGCGGCATCGAGGCGGGCACCGACTGGGGAAGCAACCGCCTTTACGTAGAGGGCATTCGGTTCGAGAACATCGCGTTTGCGATCTCCGGGCACCCCGGGCCGGATCTCGAGGTGGATTCCTGCGAATTCGCCGGCAATCACAACAGCGTGTTTTCAGTCGGCCCGGTGACGGTGAACGTGCAGCGGTCGGAATTTCGGGGAATGCCGCGCAACGGAATGCTGCTCTATTCGTCTGGAAATTCGGCGCTGCTGGTCAGCGATTGCCTGTTCTGGCTGGATACAGAGCATCAATGGGCGCAAACAGCAGTGCAAGTCCAGGGAACATCGAACGCCCTGTTCGAATCGTCGGAATTCGCGAACGGTGCGCATGGGCTCAATGTGGTCGGCGGCGGCTCGATCGCCATACGAGCGTGCACCTTCAGCGCCCACCGGTACGAGAGCGTCCACTGTGGCTCGTGCCCATTCATGGAGATCGCCGGCTCCAGCTTTACCGGCAGCGGCTATGCCCTGGCGATCGGCCAGGGGCAAACGTCGACGGTGAGCATGGATGACTCGGTTGTCGAGGATGCCGTCGATGGATCGGTCGCGTTCTCGTCGATCCGCAATCTGCGCGTTACGAACTGCGTGCTGGACCGCGGAGCACGCTATGTCGTTGATCAATATTCCTTCTGCGACAAGGACGCTTCGGCTCTCCGGCATCTGGACTTCAGGAACAACGATTGGGGGACGACCCTCGCCAAGGACATCGAAGCGTCGATTCATGCGTGTGACTATGTCGTGGACTATGTTCCGTTTGTGGGGCAGCCCGTTCCGACCGAGCCAACCGCATGGGGGTCGCTGAAGGCCACTTTTAGGTAGCGCCATCCACCCCTTGCCACCAGCCCCCCACCTGCCATAATGCCCCCATGAAACTCATCACCTACACGCAGGGGTCGGGCCCGCGTCCCGGGCTGGCCCTGAGCGACCTCCTGGGGATCGACCTGCTGGCGGCCGACCCCACCCTGCCTCCGAACTGGCACGGCCTCTTCGGCGTCATGGACGCGGTGCGGGCGGTGCACGACAAGCTGGCGGCCCGGCCTCCCGCGCCTGGCAGCACGCTGACCCTGCCCTGGGTGGACCTGACCCGGGCGCAGCTGCTGGCGCCCATCGTCCTGCCTTCGAAGATCATCTGCGTGGGCCTGAACTACCGGGACCACGCCCAGGAGCAGAACAAGCCGCTGCCCCAGCGGCCCATGCTGTTCAGCAAGGCGCCGTCGTGCCTGCAGATGCAGGGCGGGCCGATCGAACTGCCCGACGACCTGGACCAGGTGGACGCCGAGGCCGAGATCGCCGTGGTGATCGGCAAGCCGGGGCGGCGCATCGCGCGTGCGCGGGCGCGGGAGCACATCGCCGGCTACACCTGCTTCAACGACGTGTCCGACCGCGCGGCCCAGTACGCGGACAAGCAGTTCTTCCGGGGCAAGAGCATCGACACCGGCGGCCCCTGCGGACCGTGGATCGTCACCCCCGACGAGCTGCCGGACCTGGCCCACGGCCTGGACGTCACCTGCCGCTGGAACGGCGCGGTGATGCAGCACAGCAACACCGAGCAGCTCATTTTTCCCATCGACGAGCTGATCGCCCACGCCAGCCTGAACATGACCCTGATGCCGGGCGACATCATCTCCACCGGCACGCCGGGCGGGGTGGGCGTGTTCCGCGAGCCGCCGGTGTTCCTGAAGCCCGGCGACACGGTCGAGGTCCAAGTGCAGGGCATCGGCACCCTCACCAACCCGGTGGTGCGCTGGGAGCCTCCCCGCGGCTGACCTCAGCCAAGGCAAGCCGCTGCCCCGGATGATCTTGCGGAATGCGAGGCACCGGCCCGCCGCGCGGGCTGCCGCCGCCTTGCCCGACGATTTTCCTGACTCCCTATATCATTGACGGAGCGTGAGTTCCGGTGCCGCCCGGCCGTGGCCGGCGGTTTCCCGGCACGGTGGAATGCTCCTTGCCGTTCCCTGCCTGACTCCCCGTCGCGGCGGGCAGGTCGCAATGCAAGTCCGAATAGACCGGCGATGCCGAGCACCAGGAATACCGCACCCGCACCATCGGAGCCGCAGCATGGCCAGCACCGCCAGCATCAGCTTCCCCGTGATGACTCTGCTCCTGGCCAAGATGCCGTCCTACGTCCACTACCGCACCGAGCAGGAGGCCGCCGAGGCCGAGCGCATCTACCGGCATGCCCTGGGCGCAGTGCTGCGCGACTGCGGCAGCCACCTGATGCACGTGCTGGAGCGCAAGTCGCAGGTCCTGAGCTCGGAGCAGGAGCGGCTGATCGGGGGCCTGGTCGAGCGCATCGCACGCATCTTCCGGCGGCTCGACCGCGAAGGCACCGTCTGCCTGGTGGGCAACTGCCAGGCCACCATCGTCGAGCTCGAGGACCTGGACACGCGGCTGATCCTGATGGTGGAGGAGGCGCTGACCCTGGCCCGCAACCTGGGCCCCGAGGTGCCGGCTGCCGCCTGGTTCACCAGCGACGCCGGCCGCCTGTGCCACGATCTCGACTCTTTCAGCGAAATGGCCGAAGAACGCAATTACCTGTTGGGGCTGGGCTGGGAATCGGAATTCTCCTGGCCCGGAAGGAGCGGAGCATGAACAGCGCGGTGAACAGCGGGCTCAGGAACGGACGCGACTGGACGGTCATGCCCGCCGACGGCGAGGCCTACGAGTGGAGCATCGATCCTGCCCAGGGCCTGATCCAGGGACCCCTTGATCTGGAATTCCTGCGCGGCCACCGGGTGGCCCTGAACCTGGGCGAGGGCCAGATCGCCCTGCTGGTGCGGGGACGCCTGCTGCAGGCGGTCTTCCTCGACGGCGGGCACGTGCTGGACATCGGCGGCGGCGACGGGCAGATCCCGCCCGAGTGCAAGCTGGTGTTCATGGCCCAGTCCCGCGGCCTCGACGTCGCCTGGTCCCGCCGCGAGCCCCTGGACCTCGAGCACGAGGCGACCGTCATCGGCCGCTGCACCCTGGCCGTGACCGGCCCGCGCCGGTTCTACGAGACCTTCCTGGCCAGCCTCGACGCCTGGGACGAGCCCTTCCTGCTGCGCATGATGCGCCAGACGGTGCACTCGGCCCTGGCCGGCGTGCTGGACGGCGCCGACCCCGATCCCGGCCAGCTGCAGACCCGCCTGACGGCGCTTGATCCGACCGAACTGGACGAGGAACTGGCCCCCTGCGGCCTGTCCTGCGTGGGCGCCGCGTTCTACACGGCGACGCCGCCGGTGGAGGACGGCGCGGCCGCCGGGACTGGACAATTCAAGGCGGTGCGGCATAATTGAACCCAGAGGTCGGCACCTGCCGACCTCATCGGTTCGCTGTCGCCAGGCACCTCCGTCCCGGAAGGCCGACCGCATGGAAGCCCGCTCCGTCGCCCTGCTGCGCCTGCTGCTGACCGCCGCCCTGGCGGCCCTTTTCGTGGCGGCCGGCGCTGCCCTCGCCCAGGAATCCGCCGTCCCGGCCCCCGCCGTCCCGGCCCTGGCCTCCATCGAGATCAGCGGCAACACCCGCACCGACGAGACATTGATCCGGCGCGAACTGGGCCTGGTGATCGGCCAGCCCTTCAGCTTCGACGACATGGACGAGGCCTGGGACCACCTCGAGGACACGGGCTACTTCGCGTTCGTGGATATGGAGTACGACGACGCCGACAGCGCGGGCGTGGTTTTGCGGGTGCAGGTGGAAGAGGATCTGACCGCCGAGTACGGGCCGCTGGTGCGCTACGACCGCCGCCACAAGTACCTGCTGGGCGGGCGCATGAAGGAGAACAACTTCCGCGGCCGCGGCGAGACCATCGAGGCGGCGCTCTCGGTCTACTACATCCAGCGCGCTGAGCTGGGCTGGAAGCGGCCCTGGCTGTTCGGCGTGTCGGGACTCGAGGGGCGCTTCCGCGGCACCGGCGAGAACGCCAACTTCGTCTACCGCCCCACCGACTACACCAAGTGGGACCTGGGCCTGGAGTTGCGCTGGAAGTTCGCCGGCCCGGTGTACCTGCTGGGCTCGGCCGACTACGGCCAGTTCCGCCAGCGCGACGACTTCAGCTGGGAGCTGCCCGACCGCGGCGAGGGCTCGCCCACCGGCAGCGCCTTCTACGCCGCCGGCACCAGCGACCACTGGGTGCTGACCGGCGGCATCGGCGCCGACACCCGCGACAACCCCTACTACCCGCGCCAGGGCGGACTGGCCGAGCTCAAGGGACAGCGCTGGCTCAGCGACCAGTTCGACAGCTACGCCCAGGCCAGCGGCGACCTGCGCATCTTCCTGCCGGTGCCCATCAAGAAGCACGTGCTGGCGGCGCGCGCCTGGGGCCGACGCACCGACGGCCCCACCCAGCTGGACAACGCCCTCTACCTGGGCGGCCCCGAGAACATCCGCGGCTACCGCTATGCTTCGCTCGAAGGCGACGAGGGCTGGCTGCTGTCGGTGGAGTACCGTGCGCCGCTGTTCCTGATGCCCATCAGCCCCAAGGGCGAGCTGGTGGGGCTGGGGCTGCATGCGTTCGCGGACGCGGGCGACGCCTGGTATTACGGCGCCGACCCGCATCGGCCCAGCCAGAGCTTCGGCGGGGGCGTGCACATCAATCTGGACACGCTGCAGCTGCGGTTCGAGGCGGCCAAGTCGCGCGACGGCGACTGGGTCTTCGAATTCATGGACAAGTTCAACTTCTAGCGGTAAAGCGCCTTCAAGCCGCTCCAATCAGTCGCGTCCGCCGGCACCACGAAGCAGGGCGTCGAACTGACCTCCCACCCCGTCATGTTGATGAACGGCCCCTCCATGCCCCCCTCGAGCGTCCCGTAGAGGTTGATGGTCTGGCCGACCAGCTCCGGCGCCTCGGCGGGCAGGTCCCCGTCGAAGTAGGACAGCTCCCACCAGCATTCGTCGGGACACACGTCCAGGTGGTAATAGCCGGGCATGTACTCGACGATGACGCCCCGTGCGGCCGGGCCGCCGGCGCAATCGGCCTGGGCGAAGTGGGTGCGGTAGGCCTGGAGGATGGGCTCGCGGGCACCGGACGCCATGACCGCGAAGGCCTGGTAGATCGTGTTGTAGCCCACCAGGGGCGGCGCGTCGTAGAGGACGAAGGTCTGCCGCTCGGCGGGGAACGGCTGCACCTCGCCCACGTCTGCGACCGGCCAGCAATAGCCAAGGACAGTGCGCTCGATGACCCAGCCGACGGCGTCCGTGGGCAGGGCTGTGACGATGTTCACGTCGGCCGTCAGCATCACCGTGTTGGTGCCGCCGCCGACGCATTCGGTGTCCATGAGGATCTGGGCGATGGTGTCGTCCTGGGCGAGGGCCGCCGAGGTGAAGGTCAGGGCGACGGTTAGCAGCAGGGCGGATAAGGACAGCAAAGGTTTCATGGCAGTTCCCCATGATCGAAGGTTGTCGACTATCATGCAGAAGTATACCACGAATCGGCATCCGTGGGGTGCGGACCCGACTGCGGGACGCGGCCCGGTTCGAATGGCTGCGGGAGCCAAAATGGCCGTGGGCAACCCGGACTGGCCGCGCGGCCGCTTGATCCATCCTGCTGTGGAAGCGTTATATGACGCTTCCACGGGATGATCCGCTGAACACGCGACCGCCTCAAGGAGCTCAGGGGATGAAGAGCGACACGACACCGGCCATGCGGGACAAGCACCGCGCCCTGCTGGCCGCCATGGCGCCGGAAGAGCGCCTGGCCGCCTGCTGCGGCATGTTCGACGCCGCCAAAGCCCTCGCCGCGGCGCAGTTGGCGGACGAAGCCGACCCGGACGGCCTGTCCCTGTGCGCACGCATCTTTCTTCGCTTCTACCGACGGGACTTCTCGCCGCAGGAATGTGCGGAGACCGTGGCGTTGCTGGATCGGAAGTGAGCGCCGGGTTTCCTGGTAGTCAGCTCCCCCCAAACGGCGAAGGCCGCCCCTCCAGAAACGCCTCCCGCGCCACCCTGAACTCGTCACTCGACCACGAGGCATGGCGCAGTTCGGCGATCTCCTGGATCACCGCGTCGGGCAGCACCTCGGCCTCCTCCAGCAGGGTCAGGATCCGCCGCGTCCCCCGCAGCGCCTGCGGCCCGCCGCGGGCCACCAGCTCCAGCAGCGAATCGGCGGCGGTGCCCAGGTCGCCGGCCGGCACCACGCGGTTGAAGAAGCCCGCCTGCCGCGCGCGCTCGGCGCCGATGGCCTCGCCGGTCAGCAGCATCTCGCGCACCAGCGGCGAGCCGAAGCCGCGCAGCAGCCGACGCAGCCCCGTGTGGCTGTAGACCAGGCCCAACCGCACCGGCGGCACGCCCAGGCGCACCTTGGTCGTCGCCACACGCAGGTCGGCGCAGGCCAGCAGCTCGACCGCGCCGCCCCAGGCGTCGCCCTGCACCGCCGCCACGATGGGCGACGGATAGTGCACCAGCCGCGCCATCACCTGCTCGAAGGGATGGGCCGCGCGCACTGCGGGGTCGCGGTGGAAGATCTCCTCGGGGATCTGGCCGATGGCGTAGCCGGTGGAGAAGTGCTTGCCCTCGGCGCTCAGCAAAAGCGGCGGCGCCTCGTCGGCGGCCAGGTCGTCCAGGGCGGCGGCCAGGGCTTCGAGCATGGGACGATCCAGCACGTTGCGCGGTGGGCGGGCCAGGCGCAGCTCGGTCCAGTGCTCGTGGGCGGTGATCAGCAGGGGATTCTCGGGGACGGACACGGCGGCGATACCTCCGGGATGCGGGTGCGCCGTCCAGCATACCCCGCGGCCGCCCCGGCGGCCACTCAGACCGGCAGCGGATCCTTCTGCTCGCCGCCGAAGCGCACGCCGACCTCCTTCAGCAGCCCGAAGGGCGGGATGCCGCCGGCCAGCACGAACACGTCGTCGTTGCGGATGGCCACGCGGCCGCCCGGGCCGTCCAGCTCGACCCGGTCGGCGTGGATCGCCGCGACGGTGGTGCCGCCCCGGAAATCGATGCGGCCCGCCTCGATCAGCGGCGTGATGCGCTCGCTGTTGCGCTGCTTGATGCGCATCAGCTCGGGTTTGCGGTAGCTGATGGTGACCTTGCAGCCCTCCTGGTGGGCCAGGCCCAATGGCCGCTTCGACCGCCGAGTCGCCGCCGCCGACCACCAGCACCCGGCGCCCCTTGTAGGCCTCGGCGTCGATCAGCTTGTAGGCCACCTTGGCGGTGTCCTCGCCCGGCACGTTCAGGCGCCGCGGCGTGCCGCGCCGGCCCAGGGCCAGCACCACGTGGCGGCCGCGGAAGGGCTCGCCGGTGGTCTCGACCGTGAAGTCACCGAGCCGGCCCTTGACCCCGGTCACCCGCACGCCGGTGCGGATGTCCAGCTCGTGGTCCCGGTGCAGGCCCTCCCAGATCTCCAGCAGCTCTTCCTTGGTGTATTCGTGCTTGGGCAGGCGGCCCAGCGTGGGGATCTCCACCGGCTGCACCATCACCAGCTTCCGGCGCGGGTACTGCAGGATGGTGCCGCCGGCGCCCTGCTGGTCCAGCACCACGCAGGACAGGCCCCGCTGGCCGGCCACCAGGGCCGCGCTCATGCCCGCGGGCCCGGCACCCACCACCACGACGTCGAAGACGCCGGTCTCGGCCCGCTGGCCGCCGGTCGCCGCGATGCGCTCCATCACGCGCCGGCCCTGCTCGACCGCGTTGTTGATCAGGGCGAAGCCGCTCAGCTCGCCGGCGATCCACACCCCCGGCACGGTGGTCTGGTTGTGCTCGTCCATCAGGGGGATGTCGTCGCGCTTGGTGATGTCGCCCAGGCCCACCTTGATGGCGCCCACCGGGCAGGCCTCGCCGCAGCGGCCGTGGCCGATGCAGCGGGCGCCGTTGATCACCACGGCCTTGCCCATGACGATGCCCAGCACGTCGCCCTCGGGGCAGGCGGACACGCAGGTGCCGCAGCCGATGCACTGGCCCGCGTCGATCAGAGGGTACTGGCCCATGGGCCGGTCCATGCCCAGCTCGCGGGTCATGCCCAGGCGGCGGGTGTCGTCCTGACGGCGGCGACGGAAGCCGCGGGTGTAGCGGATCACCGTGTACACGCCCACGGCCAGCACCAAGGCCCAGATCAGCAGGGATTCCACGGACTCGTCTCCCCCCGGATGGCTAGAATCGGCAGCGGGCCTCCAGGCCCAGGCTGCGCAGGTCGCTGGCGTCGCCCCAGTCGCCGCGGAGTTCGGCCGCCGCCGACCAATTGCGATCAAGGTCCTTCTCCACGGCGGCGCTCAGCCAGGTGGAGGTGCGGTCGTCGTCCCCCACCTGGTCGGAGTAGCTGTACAGGCCGGCGGTGCCCCGCAGGTACCAGCCCGAACCGGTACGGTGGGACACACCGACGGTCGGCGCCAGGCCCCCCAGGATCGGCCCGGTGAAGCCGCGCACCGACAGGTCCAGGTCCAGGCCCGACACCGCGGGCAGCCACAGCCGCGCGCTCCACGACTTGGTGTCGACGCCGCCATTCTCGGGGGTGCGCACGCTGGCGTCCAGGTTCAGGCGCCGGCCCGCACCGCCGCGCAGCTCGACACCGCCGCGCAGGCCGCGCCGGCCCGCGTCCTGGAACAGGCTGTCCGGGAGTTCGCGGCTCTCCCAGGTGCGCACCGGCTCGCGGTCGTCGTAGCCGGCGCTGAAGGCCAGGCGGCGGTCGGCCTCCCAGCGGCCCATCAGGGCGAACGAGGTCAGGCGCACCGCGTCGGCGCCGGTGTCGGCCTTCCAGCCGCGGTTGAAGTCGATCTCCGCCGCCTGCAGCAGCGACAGGCCCGGACCGCCCCGCCAGGTGGTGGTCATGGCGATGTTCTCGCGGCTGACCTCGCCCTGGTGGTAGCGGCCGATGCCTGCCACGATCAGGCCCAGGCCCCCAGCGCCGGTCGGATCCAGCTGCAACGCCACGCCGGCCAGCTGGTCCTCGGTGGAGAAGTCCATGTCCTGCCAGGCCGGCGCCCAGCCGCCGAACGCCCCCAGGCGCAGACCCGGCGCCAGGCGACGGTCGCAGAACAGGCCGTCGAAAGGCCCGGCTGCCGCCGCCGCCCGCACGCCGATGCGACCTACGGCCAGGTGCCAGGCCTCGCGGCGCCCGTCCCGGACCAGGGCCACCTCGTGGATGCGGTTGCGCCATTCCTGTTCGCTGCGCTGGTCGGCTCCGCCGCCGCGCTCGATGCGGCGCAGGTTGCCGCGGGCGCGGAATTCCCAGCCCTTGCCCAGGTCGCGCGCCCTCAGGCGGAAGGGCACGGTCAGCACATCGCTGGTCACGTCGGTGCCGCCGCCCTCTTCACTGTGCTCCCAGCGCAGGGCCGCGGCGCCGGTCAGGCGCGGGCCCGGGGTCACGGCGCGGGCGGTGCCCGTCACCGGGGCGCGCAGGTCGCGCTCGCGGCTGACCAGCGTGTCGGGGGCGGCCACCGCGATCTCCGCCGGCAGCTCGGCGGCGGTGAAGAAGACCCGGTCGCCCACCTCGATCGCGCCGACCTGCTGCACGATGCTGCACGACGCCGAATGATCGGCCACGTACTCCACCAGCAGCTCGGCCACCTGGGTGCCGTCGCGCACGACGCGCACGGTGGCCCCCACCTCGATCCCGGCCAGGCGCCCAGCGTCCAGGTACACGTTCTCCGCCGACAGGTAGCGCACGCCACAGGAGGCGTCGTCCTGGGCCAGGGCCGTCGTCGCGATGGTCAGCACGACCAGGACCAGCAGGGCGCGCATCAGTCGGCCTCCCCCCGCGGATGGCAGCGGAAGCATTCGCTGCTCAGGTACAGGTAGTTGCGGACGTCGGTGTGGTGGTCGTCGGTATCGTTCTGGTTGTGCTCATGGCAGAAAATGCACTCGAAGGCCGCGTAGTTGGTGGGGACCAGGTGGCAGTCGGTGCAGGTGTTCCACTCGTCGCGGTGCTTCCCGCTGTAGATGGGGAACAGCGCGTCGTGGTTCCAGGTCGAGGGCTCCCAGGCGGTCGTGGTGTGGCAGGTGGCGCATTCGACGGGGAAGCCCGCGGCCAGGTGGTTCGGATCGTTGGTGGCGTCGTACTCGGTGCGGTGGCAGGCCACGCAGTCGGTGGGCGTGCCGACGTAGCCGGTCGCGTGGCACTGGTTGCAGTCGGTGGTGCGGTGCGCCCCGGTCAAGGGGAAGGCTGTGCGCGCGTGGTCGAAATTCGCGTCGTCCCAGCTGGTCGTGTTGTGGCAGATCCGACAGTCCAACGGGAACAGCGCCGCCCCGTGGTCCGGGTCGTTGGTGCCGTCGTAATCGTCCTGGTGGCAGGCCACGCAGTCGGTCGGCGTGTTGGTGAATCCACCGCTGTGGCAGGCCGAGCATTCGGGCAGGGCGTGCCCGCCGGTCAGCGGGAAGCTGGGCGGATGGCGGAAGTCGCCGGCGCTCCAGCCGGTGGCATAGACGCCGTGGCAGCGCACGCAATCGGTGCCGAACCCCGAAGTCTGGTGGGGAGGATTGACGGTCGCGGTCCAGGTCTGCGCGTGGCAGGCGTAGCAGTCGGTCGGCGTGCCCACGTACTGGCTGGTGACCGCACCTTCGTGGCAGGCGTCGCAGTCCACGGCGGCGTGGGCGCCCACCAGGGGCAGGGCCGTGGCGTCGTGGCGGCGGCGCATGTCCTGGTGGTCGAGCCAGCCGGCCGGAGAGTGGCACTCGCCGCAGGCCGGACCCTGGCGGCCGCGGTGGGCATCGCTGTGGCAGTCGGCGCAGGCTGTGCCCACCCGGGCGAAGTCGGGATCGTCGTGGCAGTCGCGGCACAGGGCCCGGGCGTGGGCGCCCTCGAGGGCGAACCCGGTGGTCGCATGGTCGAAGCCGCTGCCGACCTGGTCGCCGGGCCCGACGGCTTCGGCGTGGCAGGATGCGCAGTCCAGGTCGGCGTTGCCGTGGGGGTTGGCCGGGGTGGCGGCCGTCTGTGCCCACGCGGGCGCGGCCACCAGCAGGAGCAGGCAGAGAACGCGGCGCATCATGGCTTCTCCTTCGGGGTGACCGGCACCACGGCGTGGCAGGACACGCATTCGGTGGCCAGGGGCCGGAACACCACCAACGGCTGGCCCTCGGGCGCCTTGTGGCAGGCCCGGCAGGCCACCTTGGCGTGGGCGCCGGCCAGGGCGAAGCGGCTGTCCCGGTCGTGGACGAAATTCTCGGCCAGCCAGTCCACGGTCACGTGGCAGCGGGCGCAATCAATGGACGCGGTCTCGGCCGCGGCGCGGGTCATGGTGCCGTCGTGGACGTCGCGATGGCAGCCGGCGCAGGTCTGCGGCTCGCCGCCGAAGGCGGGGGCGGGGCGCTTGGCCCCGGCGACGGGCTTGTGGCAGGCCGCGCAGGCGGTGGCCGTGTGGCGCCCGCTCAGGGCGAAGCGCGTGCCCTCGTGGGCGAAGGTCGGCGCGCGCCAGGTGTCGGCGGTGTGGCAGACGGTGCAGGCCGGCGGCGTGGCGGCGGTCCACCGGTGCGGGTCGGCGTGGCAGGCGTTGCAGGTGGCCGCCGCCGGCGCCAGGTCGACGGGCACCTTCCTGGCCCCGCCGGTGCGCGCCCCGGCCGGGTCATGGCACAGGCCGCAGGGCACGGCCCGGTGGGCGCCGGCCAAGGGGAACGCCGTGGTGTCGTGGGCCGCGAGTCCGAAGGCCGCCGGCCGGTAGCCCTCGACCGTGTGGCAGCGCTCGCAGGCGGTCCAGCCCGGGCGCCTGCGGGCGGCGCCGCCGTGCTCGTCCCGGTGGCAATCGACGCAGCGGGCGAAGGCCGGCTTCGGTCCCTTGTCCTGGTGGCAGCCGGCGCAGGCCGTGGCCGCGTGGCGCCCCCGCAGGGGATAGCGGGTCTTGTCGTGGTCGAAGCCGGCGCCGCGGATCTGCTTCCAGCCCTCGGTGCTGTGGCAGTCGGTGCAGCGCGGGCCCAGGGCCCCGGCGTGGGGATCGCGGTGGCAGTCGGTGCAGTTGGCGAAGGGCAGGCCGGCAAAGACCACCGCGCGCGGCGGCTCGACCGGCTTGTGGCAGGACGCGCAGGCCACCTGCTGGTGTTTGCCCGCCAGCGGATACGGCGTGACCGCGTGGTCGAACCGCGGCGCCGGCTTCCAGACCGACGCGTCGTGGCAGCCGGTGCAATCCTGCCGGAACTGCCCCGCGTGAGGATCCTGGTGGCACGCCTGGCAGGCCGGGTCCAGGTTCAGGAAGGTGCGGTTGAGGTCCTTGCCCGCGCCCTTGAGCCCGCCGGGATCGCCCACGTACTTGGTGGTGTGGCAGACCCGGCAGTCCTTGGCGGCGTGGCTGCCCTCGAGGGCGAAGCCGGTGGCGGTGTGGTCGAAGGCCTGCTGGCTCTCGGCCCAGTGCACCAGATCGTAGTCACGGCCCTGGTGTTCGACGTGGCAGTCCACGCAGCGGCCGTACTCGGCCCGGGCGTGCAGGCCTTTTCCGGTGTCGCGCATCGCAGCGATCTCCCGGTGGCACTCCAGGCACTTGTCCTGGACCTGGCGATCACCCAGGGCGTGGCAGCTGCCGCACTTGCGCAGGCCGTCGAGCTTTTCGTGGGCTTGGCTGAGGGGTCCCGGCGAAAGCTGGGCGGTCGCAGGAACCGCCATCATGAGCCCTGTCATGATCAAAAAGAGACGGATCGCCTCTTTTTTTGCACGATTTCCCGGCAGCCGGTTCCGGCGGTTCATGGCTCAGCTTTCGCAGCTAGAACTTCCAGGTGTAGCCGAGGGCCAGGGCCACGGCCACATGCACCACCATCACCAGGATCATGATGATGGCAAAGGGTTTATGGAACACGTGCCACCAGTGGAAGAGGTCCCGCACCAAGTGGAAGAGCTGCAGCCGGCGGGCCGCCAGGGCCCATTGTCGGGCCAGGCGGGTCAGCTCCGGCGCCTCGGACAGACCGTATTCCAGGGTCCATTTCTGCAAGCGACGCGCCAGAATCAGGTTCACCAGGGGCAGGGCCAGCAGCGCCACCGGCGCCGGCCGTCCTGCCAGCGGGCCCAGGGCCAGGCGGTCCAGGGCGTCGAGGGCCTTCTGGTCGGCGCCGAAGCGGTCGGACAGGTCCACCAGGATGGCCTCGTTGCGCTCCTCCACCGCCGCCGGCGCCAGCGCCTCGCCCAGCATGTTGCGGGGGATCTGCTGATAAAGGTAACGGCCGAAGACGCCGCTGAGGGCCACCGCCACCATGGACCAGTAGCTGATGGCCACCAGGCCCTCGACCTTGAACGAGGTGTGCAGGGTGATGAGGATGGGCCCGGCCACCCCCAGGAAGATGTGGTAGCGCAGCCAGTGTCGCAGCTGGCCGGCCCGGGCCAGGGGCTTCCAGCGCTTGCGCAAGGAGTAGAACTGCATCAGCAGCACCATGGCGCTGCCCAGGATGCCGATTCCGTGGCCGATGCGGCCGGCAGGGCGGAAGTCGCGGAAGTCCTCGTGGTGGGGACGATCGGCCAGGGGCGTCAGGTAGTAGTCGCGGCCCTCCCAGACCACCCAGGCCACCAGCACGGCCGTCGCCAGGCCCAGCGTCCAAAGGACGGTGCCATGCACCACGTCGTCGCGTTTGGCCACGTGCGCGCTCCCCGACTCGAGTTGTTGCCCGGTTAGTTCCTTGCGGTCCCCGCATCTTGATACCACACCGATCGCGGTTTGTCAGCGGCCGATCGTTGGCGGCGCGAGGTTTACAAGCCCCCCCGCGCCGATTAGCTTGGAACCTCCCACGGGCCGCCTCCGGCCCCGGCCCCGAACCCGGACGAGCGGAACGGCCCCATGAGCGACGACCTGACGCCCCCCGAAGCCGCCGGCGACGGCGAGAACCTCGACTTCATCCGCAGCCGCGTCCGCGACGACCTGGCCGCCGGGCGCAACGAGGGCCGGGTCCACACGCGCTTCCCGCCCGAGCCCAACGGCTACCTGCACATCGGGCACACCAAGGCCATCCTGCTGAACTACGGCATCGCCCAGGAGTTCGGCGGCAAGTTCAACCTGCGCTTCGACGACACGAACCCCGAGAAGGAGGACGTGGAGTACGTCGACGCCATCAAGGACGACATCCGCTGGCTGGGCGCCGACTGGCAGGAGCGCGAGTTCTACGCCTCGGACTACTTCGGCACCAGCTGTACGAGTGGGCGCAGCACCTGATCCGCCAGGGCAAGGCCTACGTCTGCTCCCTGACCGAGGACGCAGATGCGCGAGTGGCGCGGCACGGTGAACGACGCCGGCCGACCCAGCCCGGACCGCGAACGCCCGGCCGCCGAGAGCCTGGACCTGCTCGAGCGCATGAAGACCGGCGAGTTCGCCGAGGGCACCTACACCCTGCGCGCCAAGATCGACATGGCGCACGCCGAACATGAAGATGCGCGACCCCCTGCTGTACCGCATCCGGCGGGTGCCCCACCACCGCACCGGCGACACCTGGAACATCTACCCCATGTACGACTACGCCCACGGCCAGTGCGACGCCATCGAGGGCATCACCCACTCGCATCTGCACCCTGGAGTTCGAGGTCAACCGGCCGCTGTACGACTGGTTCATCCAGAACCTGCCGGTGCCCCACCAGCCCCAGCAGATCGAGTTCGCGCGCCTGAACCTGACCTACACGGTGATGAGCAAGCGCAAGCTGCTGCAGCTGGTCAAGGACAAGTCACGTCTCGGGCTGGGACGATCCGCGCATGCCCACGGTCTGCGGCCTGCGCCGCCGGGGCTACACGCCGTCGGCCATCCGCCAGCTTCAGCGAGCGCGTGGGCGTGGCCAAGCGCGACTCGACGGTGGACTCGCCCTGCTCGAAGTGGTGCATCCGCGACGAGCTGAACCGCGAGCGCCGACCGGGTGATGGCCGTGCTGCAGCCCTTGAAGGTGGTGATCACCAACTACCCCGAGGGCCAGGTCGAGCGGATCGAGTGCGAGAACAACCCCGAGGATCCGACCCGCGGCACCCGCAAGGTCCCGTTCTCCCGCGAGATCTGGATCGAGCAGGACGACTTCCGCGAGGACGCGCCCCGCAAGTTCTTCCGCCTGAAACCGGGCGGCGAGGTGCGGCTCAAGCACGCCTACTTCATCACCTGCGACGAGGTGATCAAGGACGCCGCCGGCAAGGTGACCGAATTGCGCTGCACCTACGATCCCGCCACCCGCGGCGGCGACTCGCCACGACGGTCGCAAGGTCAAGGGCACCTTGCACTGGGTCGTCGAGCGCGCAGCACGCCGCTGGACGCCGAGGTGCGCCTCTACGACCACCTCTTCCGCGACCCCTTCCCCGAGGAGGGCGAGCGGCTTCCTGGCCAACCTCAACCCGGATTCGCTGGAGGTGCTCAAGGGCTGCAAGCTGGAGCCGGGGCTGGCCGAGACCAAGCCCGGCGACCGGGTGCAGTTCATGCGCCACGGCTACTTCTTCGCCGACCCGGCGGACTCGCGGCCGGGGGCGCCGGTGTTCAACCGCACCGTCACCCTGAAGGACACCTGGGCCAAGGTCGAGGCCAAGGATGCCTAGCCAGGACCACACACGCCGGCTGCTGCCGGCGGCGGTGCTGCTGGCCGCGATCTTCGCCGCGGGCTCGGCCCGAGCCCAGCTCGGCATGGGCGGCGGCGCCGGCGGCGGCCAGGGCAGCTACATCCTGGAAGAGGGCGAGCGGAACCTCAAGTTCGCCGGCATCCCCGTGCCCGGGTACAGCGAAGTCCTGGGCGCCAACCTGGGCCTCGTGGGCATGGCTTTCTACAAGATGGACCGCGACGACGAAACCCTGCCGCCCTCGAGCACCGGCATCTTCGGTTTCTACAGCGAGAACAACTCGTGGATCGGTGCGGCCTTCCAGCAGTTCTACCTGGACGGGGACCGCTGGCGCCTGATGGCCGCCGGCGGTACCGGCTCGGTCAAGTACCAGTTCGATCCCGCCAGCGTCGGGCCGGGCTTTCCCGACGGCTTCATCGACTACACCACGGCCACCGGGTTCCTGTTCCTGCAGGGGCAGCGGCAGACCTGGAACGACCTCTACCTGGGGCTGGCGGCCGTGTCCTGGTCGGCGGAGGTCAGCGCCGATGCTGATGTCCCCTCCACCTCGGCGGAGCGCTACACCGGCCCGGGCGTCGTCGCCGACTGGGACAAGCGCAACGACGTCATGACGCCGACCGACGGCTACGCCGTCTCGGGGCGCATGATCTTCTACGACGACAGCTTCGGCTCCGACGCGAATTTCCAGGCCCTGAGCCTCGCGGTCAGCAGCTACCGCGAACTGAGCGGCCCCGAGCGGGTCCTGGCCGGGCGCTTCATGTACGAATCCGCCTATGGCGACGTGCCCTTCAGCGCCGAGACCATCGTCAACGGCAACCGCAACCTGCGCGGCTACGCCAACGGCAGCCACCGGGCCGACCAGCTGCTGATGGTCGAAACCGAGTACCGCTGGAACTTCTATCACCGCTGGGGCGCCGTCGTCTTCGCCGGGCTGGCCTGGTCGGCCGACGAGGTCTCGCAGATGACCCTGGCGGACACCCTGCCCGGCTCCGGCATCGGCCTGCGCTTTCGCATGATCGATGCCTACCGCATCAACGCCCGCATCGACTACGGTTGGGGCAAGGACGACCAGGCGGTGTACTTCTCCATCGGCGAGGCGTACTGACGGACGACGTTGACAGTGGACCGGCTCCTGCCGAGACTGTGCCCAGCGGGAAGGGAGGTGACCATGCCCAACGACGAGAAGATCTTCCTGACCAGGTTCGCCAAGAGCGCCGGCTGAGCGGCCAAGCTCAGTCCGGGGGACTTGTCGCAGATCCTGTCGGCCATCCGCGCCGCCGCCCCGTCCGACCTCCTGGTGGGATTCGAGACGGCGGACGACGCCGCCGTCTATCGTCTGGACGCCGAGCGGGCCCTGGTCGCCACCGCCGACTTCATCACCCCGGTGGTGGACGACCCGCGCACCTTCGGCCGCATCGCCGCGGCCAACTCCCTGAGCGACGTCTACGCCATGGGCGGCGTGCCCCTGGTGGCCCTGAACCTGCTGGGCTTCCCGC
This sequence comes from Candidatus Krumholzibacteriia bacterium, assembly GCA_963848505.1. Lineage (GTDB taxonomy): Bacteria > Krumholzibacteriota > Krumholzibacteriia > LZORAL124-64-63 > LZORAL124-64-63 > JACZKN01. The sequence continues at coordinate 324,656 of CAWKEB010000002.1, forward strand.
CGGTGGGCCTGCCCAACGCCGCGCTGGCGGCAATCCTCGTCGGCGCCGCCGAGGTCTGCGCCGAGGCGGGCTGCGCCGTGGGCGGCGGCCACACCGTGCGCGACGACGAGGTGAAGTTCGGCCTCAGCGTCACCGGCGTCGTGCATCCGGAGCGCATCCTGCGCAACAGCACCGCCCGGCCCGGCGACCGTCTGCTCCTGACCAAACCCCTGGGCACCGGCGCCCTGGTCGCGGCCCTGAAGAAGGGGCGCGTCGATGCCGCCGGCTACGCCGCCCTGGTGGCCTGCATGACCACGCTCAATCGCTGCGGCACCGTGCTCTGGGAGCACGGCGCCACCTCCGTCACCGACGTCACGGGCTTCGGCCTGACCGGCCACGCCCTGGAGATGGCCACCGGCTCGGGAATGCAGCTGGTGATCGATCCGGCCCGCCTGCCGTTGCTGCCGGAGGCGGTCGAACTGTGCGGCGAGGGCTTCACCTGCGGCGGCACCAAGGCCAACGCGGCCTTCACCGCCGGCGGCATCAGCTTCGGCAAGGGTCTGGGCGAGGCCATGATCGGCCTCTTGAACGACCCCCAGACCAGCGGCGGCCTGCTGATCGCCGTCCCGGCCGACCGGGCGGCCGAACTGGCGCAGGCGGCCCTGGCCGCCGGCGCCCCCTGCGCCGTGGAGATCGGCGAAGTCCGGGCCGGCGGCCCCGACCAGCCCCGGCTGGTGTTCCCCGGCTGATCGGCCGAATAAGGATCAATCCGGCCCTTCCAGGGACGATACACCCCCCAGAGACCCCTATTTGCACCGGAATGCCCCGGAACCAGGCGAGGAGACCGCGTGGGTGCCATCCTTAAAAAATCGTTGATGGACATCCATCCCCGCGAGCTGAAGGGGATGATGGTCGACATCCCCACCCTGCCGGTGGTCTACCAGGAACTGTTCCGCAGGATGCAGGATCCGCAGGCGGCGGTGCCGGAGATCGCCGAGATCATCGCCCAGGACCAGGCCCTGGCCGTCAAGATCCTGCACCTGGTGAACTCGGCCTTCTACGGCCACAAGCAGGAGATCAAGACCATCGCCCGGGCGGTGGTGATCCTGGGCTTCCAGGCGGTGCGCAGCGCGGCCCTGGCGACCAGTGTCTTCGACTACTTCAAGGACGAGCCGGGCGCCGGCGGCGTGGACATGACGAAGTTCTGGACCCACAGCGTGGCGGTGGCCGCGGCCTGCAAGGTGATCGCCGCCAGCCAGGGTCTCAAGCAGCAGGAGGAGGCCTTCGTCGTCGGCCTGCTCCACGACGTGGGCAAGCTGATCGAGAAGCGCCACTTCGCCGACGATTTCACCGAGCTGTGCACCGTCGCCACCGAGCAGCACCTGTCCTGGTACGACTGCGAGTGCCAGCTCTTCCAGGTCAACCACGCCACCATCGCCAAGGCGGTGTTCCGCGGCTGGAACTTCCCGCCCAGCGTGGTCGAGGCCATCCACCTGCACCATATGCCGGAAACCTCCCACGCCCATCCGCAGCTCACCGCGCTGGTCCACGTGGCCGACTTCATGGCCTACGAACTCGGCCACGGGGCGCCGGGCGCCTTCCCCCCGGCCAAGTGCAGCAAGGGCGCCCTGGACCTGCTGGGCCTGGACGCGGCCGGCAGCCGCGCTTTCCAGCCCGCCGTCAAGGACGAGATCCAGCAGGCGCTGGAGATCCTGACCCTGATCCAGTAGCATCGGTCCCGGCGCAACCCGGAGCGCACCTGTCGCGTAAGGTGGCGATCGCCGCCGCTTGCCGCGCACCCACGCCCAGCCCACAGGGAGAGACCGATGAGCCACGGAGCCACCCGCCGCGAATTCCTGAAGACCGCCGCCCTGACCGGTGCCGCCGTCGGCCTGGCCGGCTACGCCTCGCCCCTGGTGGGACCGGTGTGGGCCCGCGAACCCGGCGCCGAGCGCCTGAAGGTGCTGATCCTGGGCGGCACCGGCCAGACCGGGCCGCACCTGGTGCGCGCCCTGCTCGACGGCGGGCACACGGTGACCCTCTTCAACCGGGGCAACCGCTCCGAGGAGATCTTCCCCCAGGTGGAGTGCCTGATCGGCGACCGCCAGCCCGACCCGTCGACGGGGCTGGAGGCCCTGCAGGAGGCCGTCGCGGGCGAGCGCACCTGGGACATCTGCATCGACATCTGGCCCCACATCCCGAAATTGGTGGAGAACACGGCGCTGCTGCTGAAGGGCAGCGTGGGCCACTTCATGTACGTGTCGTCCATCAGCGTGTACACCGACTTCTCCCAGCCCGGCGGCGACGAGGACACGCCCGTGGGCGAAGCGCCCAACGCCGACGAGCTGGAGTACACGGGCGAGCTCTTCGGCCCCTTCAAGGCCGAGTGCGAGAACCGGGTGCGCCGCATCTTCCCGGACAACCACACCATCTTCAGGCCCGGCCTGATCGTCGGCCCCCGCGACGCCAGCTTCCGCGGCGGCTACTGGCCGGTGCGGGTGCGCAAGGGCGGCGAGGTGCTGGCTCCCGGCGACGGCAGCGACCCGATCCAGATCATCGACGGCCGCGACCTGACGGCCTTCCAGGTGCATTGCATGGAGCAGCGCACGGGCGGCACCTTCAACGTCACCGGCCCGGCGCCGGATCAGCCGCTGACCATGCGCGGCCTGCTCGAGGGCTGCAAGGAAGCCACCGGCAGCGACGCCACCTTCGTCTGGGCCGACAACGCGTTCCTGGAGGAGCAGGAGATCGGCGCCTGGATGGACATGCCCTGCTGGATCCCCGCCGAGGGCGAATACGCGGGCTTCGGCACCCGCAGCATCGCCCGGGCCCTGGCCGCCGGCCTGATGTTCCGGCCCCTGGCCGGGACCGTGCGCGACACCCTGACATGGTACGACGAGCTGCCCCAGGACAAGCGCGAGGGCGTGACGGCGCGGGCGGGGCTGAGTGCGGAGCGGGAGGCGGCGGCGCTGGCGGCCTGGCACACGGCCAAGGGCTGAGCCCGGCCTGACAACTTCCACAGGGGCCGGGAGTTGGCGCTCCCGGCCCTTTTTGCTGACCTCTCTCCATCAAAATCCGAGCAATTGGCTATGAATTAGTGTATTCTGCCCCGATCATCGGCCGCGGGCCCCAGCCCGCGCCTTCGTTTTGTCAGGCCATAGCCTCGGGAGCCCCCATGCAGCCGGGAACGATGCTCGCCCACTACCGGATCGAGGAGAAGATCGGCCAGGGCGGCATGGGCGCCGTCTACCGCGCCAGCGACACGGTCCTGGACCGCGACGTGGCCGTGAAGATCCTGCCGCCGGAGTTCGCCGTCGACGGCGAGCGCCTGGCCCGCTTCCAGCGCGAGGCCAAGGTGCTGGCCTCTCTGCACCATCCCAACATCGCGTCGATCTTCGGCTTCGAGCACACCGCCGACTGCACCTACCTGGTGATGGAGCTGGTCGAGGGCGAGGACCTGGCCGAGATCCTCAAGCGCGGCCCCCTGGCGGTGGACGAGGCCGTGGACGTGGCCCGCCAGATCGCCGAGGGCCTCGAGGAGGCCCACGAAAAGGGCATCATCCATCGCGACCTGAAGCCCGCCAACGTCAAGCGCAGCCCCGACGGCAGGGTCAAGGTGCTGGACTTCGGCCTGGCCCGGGCCTACGCGGGCCAGACCGCGGGCGAGGGCCACGTCTCCAGCGCCCCGACCATGACCGCGGCCATGACCCTGGCCGGCACCGTGATGGGCACCGCCGCCTACATGAGCCCCGAGCAGGCGCGCGGCAAGGAGATGGACCGGCGCACCGACATCTGGGCCTTCGGCGTGATCCTCTTCGAGATGCTGACGGGCAAGCAGCTGTTTGCCGGCGAGACCGCCAGCGACAGCATGGCGGGCATCCTCAAGACCGAGCCCGAATGGAGCAAGCTGCCGGCGGGCCTGCCGCCCCAGGTGGAGCAGGTGCTGCGGCGCTGCCTTTCGAAGGATCCGCGCCAGCGGCTGCGGGACATCGGCGAGGCGCGGGTCAGGCTGGAGGATCCCTACTCCGAGTCGGGCATGTTCAGCGGCGCGGTGTCCGCGGTCTCGGACTCGGCCCGCAGCCCCCTGCGCCTGCTGCCCTGGGCGCTGGCGGCGCTGGGCCTGGCGACGGCGACCTGGTTCGTGTTGGGGCGCGGCCCCGCCGCCGTCGAGCGGCCGGTCACCCACCTGGCCATGCCGGCGCCGCCGACGGCCGACTTTGCCGTCAACGGTTCGTATCCCGGCCTGCCGGTGGTCTCGCCCACGGGCACGCACATCGTCTTTTCCGCCAAGGCCGTCAGCGACGCCACGGTGCAGCTCTACGTGCGGGCGCTGGACTCGGGCCGGGCCGTGGCCCTGGACGGGACCGTCGACGCCCAGTACCCGTTCTGGTCGCCGGACGGCCAGTGGATCGCCTTCTTCGACCGCAACGAGGGTCTGAAGAAGATCCCCGTGGGCGGCGGCCCCACCCAGACCATCTGCGCCGCGGGCAACGGCAAGGGCGGCAGCTGGAACGAGGCCGGCGAGATCATCTTCGCCCCCGAGTACAACGCGTCCCTGCAGGTGGTCGCCGCCGTCGGCGGCACGCCGCGCACCATCACAGAGGTGGAGCAGGACGCAGGCTTCGATTCCCACCGGCACCCCCAGTTCATGCCGGACGGGCACCACTTCCTGTACATGGCCCGCGGCGCCGGCGGGCAGGACACCGAGCTGCGCCTGGCCGACCTGGACGGCGGCGCGGTGCGGACCATCATGAAGCTGGACACCGGGGCCCAGTACGCCTCGGGCCATCTGCTGTATCTGAACCAGCAGACGCTGATGGCCCAGCCCTTCGACCCGACGAACGGCTCTCTCAGCGGCACGCCGGTGCCCGTGGCCGAGGACGTGATGATCATCGCAGGTGCCGCCAAGGGTGCGTTCGCGGCCTCGAACGAGGGCACCCTGGTCTACCTGCGCGGCAAGGCCGAGGTCGACGCCACCCTCAACTGGCTCGACCTCAAGGGCAACGATCTGGGCACGGTCGGTGACCGCGGGGCCTACGATACGGTCGTCCTCTCGCCGGACAACCGGCGGGCCGCCGTCACGGTCATGGACCGCGTCGCCGGCACCGGCGACATCTGGATCCTGGAGATCGAGCGCAACTTCCGCACGCGTTTCACCAGCAATCCCGCCGACGAGGCCTATCCCGTCTGGCAGCCCGACGGGCGGGCGCTGCTCTTTGTTTCCGACCGCACGGGCAAGCATGCGGTCTACCGCAAGGAGCTTGGCGGCACCGGCGACGAGGAACGGCTGCTGGAGCTGCCCGAACCCATCATCCTCTGGGACTGCGTGGACGACGGCCACACCATCCTCTATTCCATCGATGGCGGAGAATCGCAGCTGGACCTGTGGGCCGCCGACCTCACGGGACAATCCGAGCCGCGGCTGCTGCGGCGCAGCCCCGAGAGCGACGGTGCGGCCCAGGTCTCCCCCGACGGCCGGTGGATCGTCTTCTGGTCCGAGGAGTCCGGCCGCGGCCAGGTCTACCTGGCGCCGTGGCCGGCGATGTCCCCCTTGACGCAGGTGTCGACGACCTCCGGTACCTGGAGCTATTGGCACGCCGACTCGCGCAGCCTCGTGTACTCGGAGGGGGGCGGGCGCCTCCTGAAGGTCGACCTGACGCCGCAGGACGGGGAGATGCGCATCGGCGCGCCGCAGACGCTGTTCGACCACGCCCCGGTCTCGTTCGACGGACCCTTCCTGGACTGGGCCCGCGACGGCGAACGCTTCCTGGCCGTGAACTCGGCAGCCACCGACCCGCCGGCCTTCTGCGAGGTGGTGATCGGCTGGCCGCAGCGGCTGAAGCCATGATCGGCCGCCGCTTCGCCCACTACGAGATCGTCGAGAAGATCGGCCAGGGCGGCATGGGCGAGGTCTTCCGCGCCCGCGACACCCGCCTCGAGCGCGACGTGGCCCTGAAGTTCCTGCCGCCGGAGTTCGCGGCCGACCCCGAGCGGCTGGCCCGCTTCCGCAACGAGGCCAAGCTGCTGGCCGCGCTCAGCCACGCCAACATCGCGGCCATCTACGGGCTCGAGGAGGCCGACGGCAAGCTCTTCCTGGCCATGGAGTACGTGGGCGGCGAGGAGCTGGCCCAGCGCGTGCGCCGCGGCCCCCTGGAGCGGGACGAGGCCCTGGAGCTGGCCCGCCAGTTCACCGAGGGGCTGGAGGCCGCCCACGAGCGCGGCATCGTGCACCGCGATCTGAAGCCGGCCAACCTCAAGGTCACCCCCGAGGGTCAGCTCAAGATCCTGGACTTCGGCCTGGCCCGTGCGTTCGTCGAGGACACGGGCGAGTCCGGCAACATGCTCGACTCGCCCACCCTGACCGCGGCCCTGACCCAGAAGGGCGTGATCCTGGGCACGGCCGCCTACATGAGCCCCGAGCAGGCCCGCGGCCGCAAGGTCGACCATCGCACCGACATCTGGGCCTTCGGGGCCATCGTCTACGAGATGCTCAGCGGGCAGCGCCTGTTCACGGGCGAGACCATCAGCGACACCGTGGCCGCGGTGCTGCGGGCGGATCTGGACCTGGACCAGTTGCCGCAGGACACGCCGGTCGGCGTGCGCCGGCTGCTGCTGCGCTGCCTGGAGCGGGACGCGCGGCGGCGTCTGCGGGACATCGGCGAGGCGCGGGTGCGGCTCGAGCGCTGGCGCGACGATCCGGACACCATCCACGAGTCGGCTTCGCTGCTGGACGCGCGGGTTGCGCTGACCGAGCCGCGGCGCACGCTATTGCCCTGGCTGGTGGCTGGCGCCGCGGTGGTCGCGGCCGCCCTGCTCAGCTGGCAGGTGCTGCAGCGGCAGCCGGAGCCGCCCCGGCTCAGCGAGTGGGCCGTCGAGGTGCCGGCCGAGGAGAATATCGACCCCCAAAGCCGCCAGAACGTGCTGATCTCGCCCGACGGCAACTGGTACGGCTGGCAGACCCCGGCCGGCATCCACCTGCGCCGGCTCGATTCCCGCGAGACGCGGTTGCTGCCGGGCACGGCCGAGTCCCTGACCGCCTGCTTCTCGCCCGACAGCCGCTGGCTGGCCTTCGTCACCCGGGGCGCGCTGCACCGCATCAGCGTCGACGGCGGCGCGCCGTTCCGCGTCTGCGACTCGCCGTTGTCCCGGGGCGTGGCCTGGGTCGACGCCGGCACCATCGTCATGTCCGAGGGCATATCCACCGGCCTGAGTCGGGTCGACCTGGAGAGCGGCGAGGTGTTCACGGTCACCGATCGGGACAGCACGCGCCGCGAGCGCAGCCATCGCTGGCCGACGGCGGTGCCGGGCAAGCGCGGCGTGCTCTTCGAGTGCCAGTACGTGGGCCGGGACTACGACCAGGCGGACATCCAGTACCTGGATCTGGACACGGGGCAGCGCCGCACCGTGCACCGGGGCGGGGCGATGGCCGTGGCCCGCCGCTCGGGTCATCTGCTGTTCGTGCGCGGCCACACCATCTACGCCCGGCGCCTGGACCTGGGCAGCATGGAGGCCAGCGGCCAGCCCCTGGCGGTGCGCGAGGGCGTGGCCGCCAGCGTGGGCAACCAGGAGGACGACGACGGCTCGGCCCAGTACGCGCTGGACGACCAGGGCAATCTCTTCTGCCTGGACCTGATGGGCGCGGTGCAGCAGCAGTCGCAGCTGGCCTGGCTGGACCTGGCCGACGCGGGTCTTGCGCCCATCACAGGGTTTGCCGAGTACAGCGACTTCCGCATCGCGCCGGACGGCCGCCGGCTGGTCGCCAGCCTCGACCGCGACGGCGACGCCAACCTCTACGTGCTGGATCTGGAGGCGGGCACCGAGCTGCTGCTGACGACGCGGCCCAGCGTCGAGTACCTGGGGGCCTGGTCGTCCGACTCGCGCCGCTTCTACTGGAGCCAGGGCTCGAACGACGGCAGCCGCTACGAGATCTGGAGCCGGCTGGTGGACGGCTCGCAGCCGGCAGAGCACGAGGCCACGCCGCCCAACCAGGGTGGCGGCCTCTGGGTCAATGCGGTCAGTCCGGACGACCGTTGGCTGGCCTGCGCGTTCTTCGTCGGCGGCGACAGCAACGACCTGTTCACGGTGGACCTGTCCGCGACAGACCCGGTGACCGCCTTCTTCACCGGCGGCCCCGAGACCCAGTTCAACCTGAGCTTCATGGGCGACGGCCGGTACGTCCTTTACGGCTCCGGAGATCTCGATCGCAACCAGGTGCTGATCCGGCGCTTCCCCGACACCGGCGCGGTGTGGTCCCTGCCCAGCCTCGACGAGGGCTGGTGGCAGTTCCAGTGGAACGCCGCGCTGGGCTGCGTGCTGACCGAGGGCGAGCGGGGCATCTTCCGCATTCCGGTGACCCTGGGCGCCGAGGCCGTGACCATGGGCGCACCCATCCCGCGGGTCGACCCGGACTCCAATCCCCTGGGCCGGCAGATCGCCGACCTCCACTTCCATCCCGACGGCAAGCGGGCCATCGTGCGGCTGCTCGAGCGCAAGGACAGCGAGGTGGTCCGGCCTTCGCTGGTGGTGGTCACGGGGTGGGAGCGGGACATGACCAGGCGGTTGGAGGGGGCGGGGGACTGAGTTGTCAGCGCCATCGGTGGAGATGGGAAGAGGACTGGCTCCTACTTCAACAACGCGACTCGCCGGGTCCGTTCGTACGACCCGGCCCGCAGGTGGATAAAGTATACAGCGAATAGCGAATAGGAAATCCAACCACCCATTCCACCCCTACCGGCCCCCGAATCCCCCTGACCATACCCCACCAGGCGGTCGTCCGGCAAGCCGGACGCCCTGCAGCCCATCGTTCGCCACCTGATTCCGCCCTCGGAGCCCCTCAATCCCACCGGTCCGCACACACCCCTCCGTCCGGCGCTGCCGACCCGTCGCGGCACCGGCACCCGCCTGCCTTGTTGTCCTGTCTCGGGGATTCAGTCCCAGCCCGCGCCTCCGCCGCCCGCAGTCTGGTCCATGTCCGGCCACTGAGCCTGGCCCGCTGACTGGTCCAGCGCCAGCTCCCCCTGCGGCGGCGACCGCGCAGGCAGAACCGGCGGCGCCGTCACCGGCTCGCCGAGGTGCCGCAGTCATCGCCGAAGGCGGGATTGCGCAGCAATTCCATGCGCTCGATCACCGGCGGATCGAGCGCGAACGCGATGATGCGCATGGGCTGGCCGCAGTGCGGGCACACCAAGGGCAGGCACTCAAAGAGGCGCGCCAGCAGCAGAGCCCAGCAGCGGGACGCCGCCCGGGACACGGCGCTGCGCAGCTCGTCGGGCGGCGGGTCGGGGGCGGTCGCGGCGACCGGCAGCGCCATCTTGCGCCGCGCCTCCTGCAGCACCTGCAGCGTCGACCCGGCCGGGCCCGCGCTGGCGGTCACCGCGGCGCGCAGCTTGGCGTTGGGTGCCAGCACGCCGCAGTACCGGTGCTTGTGCCGCCGGGGCGGAGTGACCAGCCGGGCCGGGCGGTCCAGCAAGTCCTGCGGCGTCAGCAGCAGCTCGGTGCGGCCGTCCACCGTCGGCTTGCGCAGGCGGTAGACCGGTTGGGCCCCCGGGGTTGAGTATCTGCCCTGAATACAATCGGTCAGATATTTGAGATGTTTGAAAGGGGCAGAAATCCAGTACGCTTCTTCTCAGCCGTCAGGGACACCTCGGGCTGCAGGTTAGTTGACCTTGTCTGGGTATCCACCAAACCGGGAAAAGTCCGTACAGAACAAGAAGGGCTGAGCCCGCATGAGACTGACGCTATTTCTTGCTCTTCTGCTTTTTCCCAGGAGCTTTGCCGTGGCACAGCCTGCGTCCTATCCCCCGCCGTCGATTTTTGGAGAACATGTTCTGATCTTCGGGCCTGACCTGGACACGAAGACCATGCAGCAAAGGCTGGAAGAGATTCATCGCCGCCAGGCCGGGCAGGAGTTCTCCGCCGATCGTTACGCCCTCTTATTCAAGCCGGGTGAATATGACCTTGAAGTCACGGTCGATTTCTATGTGCAGGCCCTGGGGCTGGGCCGTACGCCGGATGATGTCGTGATCAAGGGGATGGTGCAGTCCAACTGGTCGACCACCAACAACAAGGTGACCACGCAATTCTGGCGCGGAGCCGAGAATTTCAAGGTATACCCGGATTCCACGGAGACGTGGATGCTCTGGGCGGTGTCGCAGGCGGCCCCGATGCGGCGCATGCATATCATGGGGGATATCAATTTTGACAAGGGCGGCTGGGCCAGCGGCGGCGTCCTGGCCAATTCGATCGTCACCGGCAGAGCCGGGCTGACGTCGGGCCAGCAGTGGTTCACCAGGAATTCCGAATTGGGAAAGTGGGAAGGCGGCGCCTGGAATCGGGTTTTTGTCGGGGTGAAGGGAGCGCCCGAAGCGAACTGGCCGGAAAGCCCCACCACCGTTGTGGCAAAAGCGCCCGTGATCCGGGATAAGCCCTTCCTGTATCTCAATGAGAGCAATGAGTTTGCTGTCTTTGTCCCGGCTCTGGCGTATGAAAGCGCAGGCGTCACCTGGCAAGGCGGGCATGAAGAAGGCACTTCCATTCCCCTCGGTGAATTCCACATCGCACAGCCTGTCACAGACGACCATGAAACGATTAATAAGGCTCTGGCCGAGGGAAAGCATCTTCTGCTCACTCCGGGTCTTTATGAATTGGCAGGAGCCATCAGGATCGCCAGCGCGAACACCGTGGTCCTGGGCTTGGGCTTGCCCACACTCATCCCGGTCAATGGAAACGCGGTCATTGAAACTTCAGATGTGGCAGGAATCAAGCTGGCCGGCTTTATGGTGGATGCCGGTTTGAAGGAATCGGAAGTCCTCATCCGAATCGGGGAAACCGGCGCCGACAGTGATCACAGGGACAACCCCAGCAGCTTGCACGATATCTACTGCCGCGTTGGTGGCGCCATTGCCGGGACGGCGAGAATATGCCTCGAAATCAACAGTAATAACGTGATCGGTGATCACTTCTGGTTGTGGCGGGCGGATCACGGCACGGGGGTCGGCTGGGACATCAATCGCAGCCGCAACGGGCTGGTCGTCAATGGTGATGATGTGACCATCTATGGCTTGTTCAATGAACATTTCCAGGGCTATCAGACCCTTTGGAACGGGGAAAGGGGGCGCACCTACTTCTACCAGTCTGAAGTTCCCTATGAGCCGCCAAGCAATGAGGTTTGGCAGGACGGGGGTGCGCCGGGTCTTGCTTCCTACAAGGTGGGGAGTCAGGTAAGAGAGCATCAGGCCTGGGGGCTCGGTATTTATTCTTTCTTCAGAGGAGAAGAGACTACCAAGAACAATGTTCGTCTGGAAAGTGCCATGAGCGTACCTGATAGGCCCGGTATTCGGATTACCCATGTTGTGACTTTTTCGGGGCGGGCCGGGGGTATGAATCATGTGATCAATGATATTGGTCCAGCGACCAATGCCGGCGAAATGAAGCAGTTTGATGGGATGAATTGGGAGTGATTGAACCGCCCCGGGTTCTCCGGAGCCTCCGTCATGTGAGTCTCGCCACCTCGGCCAGACTCTCCTGATTCCGATAGTATACCTCTTCGAACTCCGCAGGTGGAATGTATCCGATCGGCTCGAGCAGCCGGCGCTTGCGGACCCGCGCCCCCGCAGCGAACCTGTGCGGGCGATCCCACTCCAGCCGAAGGTGAGCCCCATGTCCCTGGTCCTGATCAACTACGCCCACTTCCTGGGTCTGGCCGGCCTGTTTGCGGCCCTGGCCATCGAACTGGCCCTGTTCCGGCCCCGCACCGACGGCGCCACGGCCCGCCGGCTGGCCCGCATCGACGCCCTCTACGGGCTGAGCGCGCTGGTGGCCCTGGGCACGGGCCTGCTGAAGGTGTTCGCCGGCGCCAAGCCCGCCGCCTACTACGGCGTCAATCCGCTCTTCCACGTCAAGGTGACGCTGTTCGTGGTCGCCTTGGCGTTGTCCGTCTACCCGACCATCCAGTTCATCCGCCGGCGCAAGGCCGCCGACGGCGACCAGATCACCTATCCCGCGGTGATCGGCCGGCTCCTGGGTGCCCAGTTGGTGCTGTTGCTGGCGATCCCGCTGCTCGCGACACTGATGGCCCGCGGTTTCGGGTACGGCGGCTAGCCCCGCTCTGGACGAACCGCGCCCACCCCTCCATACTGGCGGCGATTCCTGCAAAGCCCTATGCGGAGCGTGGCATGACCTCGAACCACACCCGGATCCTCTTCGTCGGTGACATGCACCTGGGCACCCGTCCGTCCCGGCTACCGGCCGGCGTGGGCGATGCCGAGCGGCTGGGGCCGGCCGGCGCCTGGGCCCGCTCCGTCGACGCCGCCCTGGAGCACCGGGTGCAGGCGGTGGCCCTGGCCGGAGACGTGGTGAACAAGCGCAACGCCCTGTTCGAAGCGGCGGCGGCCCTGCGGCCCGGTCTGGAGAAGCTGCACGCCGCGGGCATCACCACCCTGGCCGTGGCCGGCAACCACGACACCCGCGCCCTGCCCGGGCTGCTGCAGGCGGGCGCGCCGCTGCACCTGCTGGGCGCCGGCGGCGTGTGGCAGGAGCATGTCGTCGGCGGCGACGGCCATCCGCCGGTGCGCCTGGTCGGCTGGTCATTCCCCCGCGAGCGCTGGGAGAGCAGCCCCCTGGCCGATCCGCCTCCGCCCGCCCGGGCCGACCTGCCCACCTTCGGCCTGCTGCACGCGGATCTCGACGTGCCGACCAGCGTCTATGCACCGGTCGGCCGCGCGGCCCTGGCCGCCGTGGGCTACGACGGCTGGATGCTGGGCCACATCCACACGCCCGGCCCCGTGCCCACCGACGCACGGCCCTTCTACCTCGGCTCGCTGGTGGGCCTGGACCCCAGCGAGACCGGTGAGCACGGCCCGGTGCTGGTCAGCGTCGCCGCCGACGGCACTATCGAGCGCCGACGGCTGCCCCTGGCTCCCCTGCGCTGGGAGCGCTGGGCGCTGCCTTGCCCGGTCGCCCCTGCCTCGGCCGACGACCTGCAGGAGTTGCTGCTGCGCGAACTGGAGACCCGCACCGCGGCGCTGGGCCTGGCGCCCGGCACGGTGCTCGGGGTGCGCGTGGTGCTGGACGGTGCCTGCGACCGGCCGCTGGCCGCTGCCCGCGCCGCCGACGCCCTCGTGCTGCCCCCGGTCACCTTCGCCGGCGTGACCGTGTTCGTGGACAAACTGGAGAGCGCGCTGCGCGCGGAGCTCGACCTGCCGGCCCTGGCGCGTGGCGACGATCCGCCGGGCCTGTTGGCCCGGCGCATCCTCCTGCTGGAGAATGAATCCGCTGAACAGGCCGACGCCCTGGCCCGCCTGCTGCAGCACCTGCGCGACGCCGAGGCCGAGGCGCGGCGCTTCAACGCCTGCACCGCGGCCGTGCCCGCCGATGACGCCACCTTGCGCCGCACCGGCGCCCGGGCCGCCCGGCGTTTGCTGGACCGGCTGCTGGCCGAGGCCCGGCCATGAGGATCCGGCAATTGGACATCCGGCAGCTGCCGGGCCTGGACGATCCCTTCAGCCTGCAGCCGGGTCCCGGCGTGACGCTGGTCGTGGGTCCCAACGCCTCGGGCAAGAGCTCGGTGGCCCGCGCGGTGCGCGACCTGCTGTGGCCCGAGCGCCACGACGGCGGCGTGCGCTGGTTGCGGGCGGTGCTACACCACGGCGACAATGAACTGACCGTCACCTGCGACGGCGGGCCCCCGGTCTGGACCCGCGGCGGGCAGCCCGCGTCCGCACCGCCACTGCCTGCGGCCCACCTGGCCGACTGTTACCGGCTGGTGGCGGCCGACCTGCTGGGCGACGGGCGCAGCTTCGACCGCGGCCTGGCCGCGGCCATCCGCACCGAGATGACCGGCGGTTACGATCTCGACGGCCTGGCCGCCGCGCTGCCCCTGCCCTCGGCTCGCGCCGCCGGCGACCTGCAGCGCAGCCTGCAGGCCGCGCGCGAGGAAACGGCCAAGGTCGAGCGCGCCCAGGCCGAGCTGGCCGGCCGCCGCGAAGGCCTGGCCGAGCTGGAAGCGAAGATCACGGCCGCCGCCACGGCGGGCCTGCGCCTGGCCGCCCTCGAGGCGGCGCGCGAACTGCGGACCGCGGCGGCGGTCCTGGCGGCTGCCGAAGCCGCGCGGGCTGCCTTCCCGCCGGTCATGACCGCGGTGCGGCCGGATGATCTGCAGACCTTCACCCAGCTGCGCGATGCTGCCGCCGCACGCCATGGCCGCCGCGCGGAACTCGGCACCGAACTGGCGGAACTCGAACGCCGCCTGGCCGACCTGGCGCTGGCCGCGGACCTGGACGGCGAAGCCCTGCTGGCCCGGCTAACCACCCTGGCCGAGGCCTGCCGCAGCAGCGCCCACGCCGCCGACCTGGCCGGCGAGCGCCGCGCCACCCTCGAGCAGAGCCTGCGCGCGGCCACCGCGGCGGCCGACGGTGACACGTTGGCGGCCCTTCACGGTACGACCGGCGGGCTGGACGCAAACCTGGCCGCCTACGGCGCGGTCTTGGGCGACGCTGAAGCCACCGCGCCGGGCAGCCGCCTGCGCCCGGCGGTGCTGCTGATCGTCGGCGCGGCGCTGGTGGTGCTGACCGCGCTGCCGGTGCTGCCTTCGACGGCTGTGCGCGTGGCGGCCGCCGCCGGCGCCATCGTGCTGATCGGCCTGGGTGTTTTCGACCTGTCCGCCTGGTCCCGCCGCCGCGCCCTGGCCGACCAGCACGCGCACCTGATGCGCCTGAGCGAGGAAGCCCGCAGCAACCGCGACATCCTGGCCCAACGCGCCGACGACCTGGCCGCAGCCGCGGCCGCAGCCGACGAAGCGCGGCGCCGCCACGCCGCCGATCTCGACGCCGCCGGCCAGGCCCTCGCCGCCTGGGATCTGCCCCGGCCCGGCACCGCCGCGGCCGTCGACGCCGCGGTCGCGGACTTGCGCCAACGCCTCAAGAGCCGCGACGATCTGACGGCGCGATCGCTCCGCGCCCGGCGCGACCGCGACGAGGCCGAACGGGATGCCGAGGCGGCCCGCACGCAGCTGACCGCGCTGCTCGAACGCCTGCAGCTGCCGACCGACACCGCCGAAGGCGCACCCATCGGCGCGCTGGCCGAGCGTCTGCCCGCCTGGCACCGGGCCGACGAAGCCTGGCGCGCCGCCGAGACCACCCACCGCACCCGGCAGCAGGAAGCGGAGCGCCGCGCTCGCGCCGCGGGCCTGGACGACCGGCAATTCGACGACGACCAACTCCAGGCCGCCATCGCCGCGGTAACCACCGACGCCGCCGAGGCCGGCCGCCTCAGCCAGCAGCTGGGCTCGCTGCAGCAGGAGCTGCGCACCGCCGAGGCCGGCCACGGTCTGGCCGATGCCCTGGCCCGCGAGGAAGCCGCGCAGGAGAACATCACCACCTGGTGCGCCGCCGCCGGTGACCAGCTGGCCGAAGCGGCGCTGCTGGCCGAGCTGCGCCAGCAGCACGAAGCCCTGGCCGCGCCGCCCCGCCTGCGCGAGGCCAACCGCCTGCTCGACGAGTTCACCCTGGGCCGCTACCTGCTGACCCTGGGCGGCGGCACGGGCGGCGCCACGTTCACGGTTGTGGATCGCCAGGCCGGCGGCCGCACGCTGCAACTGGCCCAGCTTTCGGACGGCACGCGCATGCAGGTGCTGCTGGCGGTGCGCGTGGCGTTCCTCGGTGGGATCGAGAGCGGCGTCCGGCCGCCTTTGATCCTGGACGAGGCCCTGACCACCAGCGATCCCGACCGTCTGGCCGCGGTGGCTACCAGTCTGGGCCGCCTGGCGGAGTCCACGGGCCGCCAGGTCATCTACATGAGCAGCCAACCCGCCGACATTGGCGCCTGGCGCGGCGCCCTGCACCGGGCCGGGTTGCCCGAGCCCTGGGTCCTCGACCTGGCCGTGGCCCGCAACCAGGGCAAGGCCGCAGGGCACGATCAGTTGGCGCCCAACCTGCCGGCACCGGTGCCCGCGCCCGACGGCCGGGACGCCGCCGCCTACGGCGCGCTGCTGGGCGTGGCCCGCTTCGATCCGCGCCGACCCTGGCAGCAAACCGACACCTTCCACCTCGCGGCGCCCGACCTGGCGCTGGTGCAGCGCCTGCGCAGCGCGGGTCTCGGCAGCGCGGGCGTGCTGGCGCATGCGCTGCCGCGGCTGGGCCCGACCGGCATCGTCGATGACGGCCAACGCGCGCGCCTGTCCACCGCGCTCGCCTTGCTGCCGGCCTTCGTGGCCGCCTGGCGCATCGGTCGGCCGCAGGCCGTGACCATCGAAGACGTGGACAAGAGCGGCGCCGTGTCCGACGTGTTCCGCCCACGCGTGCTGGAGGTGCTGGCCGAGTCGGGTTGGCGCGCCGACCGCTTCCTGGCCGCCGCCGCCGACGGCGCCGTGCCGCGCTTCCAGGCCCGCAAGCTCGAGGCGTTGCGCGAGCACCTGGCCGAAGCCGGCTGCGTTGATGAGCGCACGCCCCTCTCACCGGACGAACTGGTGACCGAGGTCCTGCTGCGCACCGCGACCACCGCCGAAGCAGAAGCGCGCACCTCCAGCGAAGAGGTGCGCGCTCTGGTGCATCGGCTGCTGCAGGCGTTGCCGCAGGAGCTGGCGGGCTAGTCGCCCTTCTGGATCAGATCCGACAGGCTGACGTGGTCCTGCAGCCGCTCAAGCAGGATCTGCCGCGTCAGCGAGCAGGCCTCGCTGATCTTGGTGGAGCGCAGGCTGTAGTAGACGTTGATCCCGTCCTTGCGCGTGTTGACCACGCCCGCCTGGCGCAGCACGGCCAGATGCTGCGAGGTGTTGGCCTTGGGGATCTCCAGGATCTCCGCGAGGTGATTGACCGAGATCTCCTCGCGCTCCTTCAGGATGTCCAGGATTTCCAGCCGCTTCGGGTTGGACAGCGTCTTGCAGAGTTCCGCCTGCATCTCGTAGAGCTTCTTTTCCATCATCATACCTCGGTGTTGCACGACCCCAGCCCCCGGCACTTCACATGGAGGGGACCACATCAACAGGCTGTTGGTCTATTAACAGGATAAATCGCGGACCTGCGCTTGTCAAAGTCCATTTTCTTCAAAGTTTCATAGATATAAATGATCCGCATTCGCTAATCAATGGGATTCTCCGTCGGCCAACAGTTCGCGGGGCAACTGGAACTTCACATTTTCCTGTGAGACAACAACTTCTCGGGGTTGAAAGCCATGTTCAGAAAGATGGGCCACCACCGCCTGCACCAGGTGCTCGGGGGCCGAAGCGCCGGCGGTCAGGCCCACGGTGCGGGCGTCGCCCAGCCGCGCGGGGTCGATGTCCGCGGGGCCGTCGATCAGGCTGGCGGGCACACCCTGGTTCTGGGCCACCTCGCACAGGCGCCGGCTGTTGCTGCTGGAGAGCGAACCGACGACCAGCAGGTGATCGATGCCCAGGGCCACCAGCTCCTTGACCGCATCCTGGCGATTCTGGGTGGCGTAGCAGATGTCGCTCTGGCGCGGCTCGACCAGGTTCGCGAAGCGGGCGCGCAGCGCCGCGACGATGGCCGCGGTCTCGTCCACGCTCGAGCGTGGTCTGGGTGGAGTAGGCCACCCTCGTGTCGGGGGCGAAGGGCAGCGCCGCCACGTCCGCGACGTCCTGGACCAGGGTGATGCGGCCGGGCGCCTCGCCCATGGTGCCGAGCACCTCGTCGTGGCCGGCGTGGCCGATCAGCACCATCTCATGGCCGCGGTCCACGTGGCGCACGACTTCGTGATGCACCTTGGTCACCAGCGGGCAGGTGGCGTCGATGGCGCGCAGCCCGCGCCGCGCCGCCTCGTCCCGCACCGCGGGCGCGATGCCGTGGGCGCTGAAGACCACCGTCTGCCCGTCGGGCACCTCGTCCAGCTCCTCGACGAAGACCACGCCGCGGGCCTTGAAGTCCTCCACCACCGACTTGTTGTGCACGATCTCGCGGCGCACGTACAAGGGGGCGCCGCCGCTGGCGAGCAGGCGGTCGACCACCTCGATGGCGCGCTCGACCCCGGCGCAGAAGCCGCGGGGGTTGACGATCAGCAGGGTCTTGGCGCTCAAGCGGGCTCCTTCGGCAAGCGGTTGGCCGCACAATATAGTGCCTTTTTACGGAGACGGTTGCATCGGACCCGGCGATGGGCTCTAATCCTTGACACGGGGAGTTCATTGATTATCATTGCGTGGTTCAACGGATTCGAATCTACGCAACTGATAAACAAAGTTCGCCCCCGGTGTGGAGGGGACGACGCGGAGGAAAACCTGCCATGACCATCGATCGCATCCTGCGGATTGTCGCCGGCTTCTTTGTGCTGCTGAGCCTGACCCTGGCCCATTACGTCAGCCCCAAGTGGTTGTACTTCACGGCATTCGTTGGGTTGAACCTGTTCCAGAGCGGGTTCACGCAGTGGTGCCCGATGGTGGCCATCCTCAAGAAGCTGGGCGTGCCCGCCACTGCGGGCGCCAAGAACTGATCAGCCTTCATCAACGCAATGGGAAAGGTCTCGACATGAACCGCTTGCTGTCCATGACCCTGGTGGGGGCCGGGCTGGCGCTCGTGCTCCCCCTGGCCGGGATCGCCGCCGACGCACCGGCCGACACCACCGCCCTGCGCCTCGGCGAGGTCCGGGGCGACACCCTGCTGGTGGATCGCGCCGCCGTGATCGCCCTGGCCCTGGAGCGCAACGAGATGCTCGCGGCCTCGGGCGCCATGCGCGACGCCGCCGGCGCCGACGCCCTGGGTGCCTGGCGCGGGTTCACGCCGCAGATCCAGCTGGGCGAGTTCTTCCTGCGCTCGGACGATGCGCTGTCGAGCTTCGGCTTCAAGCTGCAGAACCGCCAGGTCACCGCGGCCGACTTCAACCCGGTGCTGCTGAACGACCCGGGCGAGACCAACAACTTCATCACGCGGCTGCAGGTGCTGCAGCCCATCTTCAACGGCGGGATGGGCATCTACGGCAAGCAGGCCGCCGACGCGGCCAGCCGCGCCGCCGAGCACAGCCATCGGCGCGCCGCCGAGACCGTGCGCTTCAACGCGGTGCAGGCCTACGAGGGGCTGGCCCTGGCCGGCGCCTACGTCAAGGTCATGGAGGCGGCGGTGAGCTCGGCCGAGGGCCACGTGCGCCAGGCCGACGCCATGGTCGTCGAGGGCCTGGCCACCGAGGCCGACCGGCTGCAGGCCGGCGTCTTCCTCAGCGCCCTGAAGCAGCAGCTGATCGAGGTGCGCAACCTGGCGGCCATCGCCGGCGAGAACATCAAGCTGCTGACCGCGGTCACCAGCCCGCTGGTGCTGGCGGCCGCGCCCGCGCCGCAGGCCGCCGACAGCACCGGGCTGCCCGTCGCCGTCGACGCGACGGTGGTCGCCCAGCGCAGCGACCTGCTGGCCGGCCGCGAGCAGGCCACCGCCGCCGGCAAGATGGTGGGCGTGGCCCGCGGCGCGATCCTGCCGCGGGTCAACCTGAGCCTGCAGCGGACTACTACAGCCACGAGGACCTGTTCGGTTCGGATGCCACCAGCTGGAGCCTGGGCGTCTACGCCACCATGGGCTTCGGCATCGGCAACGTGGGCGAGATCAGGAAGGCCAAGGCCCAGAGCCGGGCCGCCGCCTACCTGGCCGACTTCCAGGCCCGGCAGGCCTCGGTCCAGGCCACCGAGGCCTGGCTGCGCGCCAACGCCGCCCTGGAGAAGGCCACCGTGGCCGAGGACGCCGTGACCGCCGCCCACGAGGGCCTGCGCATCGTGACCAACCAGTACCGCGAGGGCCTCGCCTCCATGGTCGACCTGCTGGACACCCAGGCGGCGACCACCATGGCCGAGGGCAACCTCGTGCAGGCCCGCCACGACCTGGCCGTCGGCCTGGCCAATCTCGAATTCAGCGGGGCGCTGCCGTCGGCGGACGCCCCCGACGCCCAGTGATCCACAGGAGGACGCCGGACATGGCAATCAGGAACACATCGATCATCGCTGCGGGCGCACTGCTGGCGACCACCCTCGTCCTGGCCGGCTGCGGCAAGGGCAGCGACCAGACCGCCGGCGGCGGCAAGGAGGTGCGCGCCACCGTCGCGCGCGCCGAGCGCACCCAGGTGCCGCGGCTGATCACCGCCAGCGGCGGCCTCGAGGCCGCCACCACGGTGGTGGTCTCGACCCGCATGATGGGCTGGGTCAAGCAGGTCCACGTGCAGGCGGGCCAGATGGTGCGCAAGGGCGACCCGCTGGTCAGCGTCGACGACGGCGACCTGCGCGCCAAGCGGGCCCAGGCCGAGGCGGGCATCGCCGAGGCCCAGGCCGTGCTGACCAACGCCGAGACCATGGTGGGGCGCTTCACGCGCCTCTACGCCGAGAACTCCGTGTCCAAGGCCCAGCTCGACGAGGTCACGACCGGCCGCGACCGCGCCGCCGCCGGCCTGGAGATGGCCAAGGCCGGCCTGCGCGAGGTGAACGTGCACCTGGGCTACCTGGACATCGTCGCCCCCGTGTCCGGCCTGGTGGCCCGCCGCCTGATCGAGCCGGGCAACATGGCCAACCCGGGCATGCCCCTGGTGGTGATCGAGCAGGCCGAGCGCATCAAGGTGATCGCCCACGTGGGCGAGAAGGACGTGGCGGGCCTGCAGGCCGGCGCACCGCTGACGGTGGACGTGACCTCGCTGCCGGGCGCCGTGTACGCCAGCGAGATCGCCCGGGTCGTGCCGATGGCCAACCCCGGCAGCCGCACCTACGACGTGGAGGCCTATCTGGACAACCCCGACGGCCGCCTCAAGAGCGGCATGTTCGCGCGGGTGGGCATCGCCGTGGGCAGCCGCGAGGCGGTGCTGGTGCCCGCGGCCGCCGTCGCCCGCCGCGGCCAGCTGACCGGCGTGTGGACGGTCGATGACCAGGGCAACACCGCCCTGCGCTGGGTCCGCCTGGGCCTGGAGCGGGACGGACAGTGCGAGGTCCTGGCCGGACTCGACGGCGGCGAGAGCGTGATCGTCGCCGCGGACACGCCCCTGGTCGAGGGCGACAAGGTGGTGAACCGGTGATGAACCAGATCCCCCCTGCCGAGGAGCCCCGCTACGGCGGCGCGACCAAGCTGGCGCAGACCTTCATCAACTCGAAGATCACGCCGCTGCTGATCATCGCGACCCTGCTGCTGGGCCTGTTCTCCCTGGCCCTGACGCCGCGCGAGGAGGAGCCCCAGATCGTCGTGCCCATGATCGACGTGATGGTGATGCTCCCGGGCGCGACGCCCGCCGAGGTCGAGAACATCGTGACCCGTCCCATGGAGCAGAAGATCTGGGAGATCGAGGGCGTCGAGTACGTCTACAGTTCCAGTTTTCCCAGCTTCTCCCTGGCCACCGCCCGCTTCCTGGTGGGCACCGACATGGAAGAGGCCATCACCCGCCTGGCCAACAAGATGTACGGCAACGCCGACATCTGGCCCGACGGCATCACCCCGCCCCTGGTCAAGGTGCGCAGCATCGACGACGTGCCGATGATGACCCTGACCCTGTGGAGCGACGACTACGAGGGCTACGACCTGCGCCAGTTGGCGGTCGAGCTGAAGAACGAGCTGATGTCGGTCAACGACGTGTCGGTGGCCGAGGTGATCGGCGGCCGCAAGCGCGCGGTCAGCGTCACCCTCGATCCCCAGCGCCTGGCCGCCTTCAACATCACCACCTTGTCGGTGCTGCCGGCCCTGCAGATGCAGAACAGCCAGCTGCCCTCGGGCGGGTTCGCCGCGGCCAACAGCCAGTTCACGGTGGAGACCGGCGCGTTCCTGCGCACGGTCGACGACGTGGCGAACCTGGTGGTCGGCGCCTTCGGCGGCCGGCCGGTGCGCCTGATGGACGTGGCCACGGTCACCGACGGCCCCGCCGAGATCGACAGCTACACCTTCCTGGGCGTGGGCCCGGCCGCAACCGAGAACGGCATCGACGCCGGCTACGCCCCGGGCTCGGAGCACCCGGCCGTCACCCTGTCCATCGCCAAGCGCATCGGCAGCGACGCCACCCGGGTGGCCAACGAGGTGCTGGCCAAGGTCGAGCGCCTCGAGGGCACCCTGATCCCCGCCGACGTGCACCTGACCGTGACCCGCAACTACGGCGAGACGGCCAAGGAGAAGGCCTCCAGCCTGATCTCCAACCTGGGCCTGGCCATCTTCCTGGCGGTGGTGGTGGTCTTCTTCGCCATGGGCTGGCGGGGCGCGACCATCATCTTCCTGTCGATCCCGACCACCTTCAGCCTGACCCTGTTCGTCTACTACATCCTGGGCTACACCCTGAACCGGGTGACCCTGTTCGCCCTGATCCTGGTGACCGGTATCGTGATCGACGCCACCATCATCGTGGTCGAGAACATGCACCGGCACTTCCAGATCAAGGGCAACAACTCCCTGCGCACGGCCCTGGGCGCCATCCAGGAGGTGGGCAACCCCACCATCCTGGCCACCCTGACGGTGATCGCCTCGATGATGCCCATGGCCTTCGTGCGCGGCCTGATGGGGCCCTACATGCGGCCGATGCCGGTGGGCGCCTCGCTGGCCATGGTCTTCTCGCTGCTGGTGGCCCTGACCATCTCGCCCTGGCTGGCGATCCGGCTGCTGAAGCCCCGCCAGCACCAGCGCGACGACATGGTGGGCGACGGCACGCTCAGGGGCGAGGGCGCCGACAGCTACAGCCTGCACGCGACGCCCATCTACAAGACCTACAACCGGCTGGTGCGGCCGCTGGTCGAATCGCCGCGCAAGGGCGTGCTGGCCCTGCTGGTGGTGGCGGTGCTGACGGCGGCCTCGACCCTGCTGTTCGTCACGCGCACGGTGCAGGTCAAGATGCTGCCCTTCGACAACAAGAGCGAGTTCCAGGTCATCATCGACACGCCCGAGGGCACCACCCTAGAGACCACGACCCAGCTGGCGCGCGAGGTGGGCGACTACCTGGCCACGGTGCCCGAGGTGACCGACTACCAGATCTACGCCGGCACCGCGGCGCCGGTGAATTTCAGCGGCCTGGTGCGCCACTACATGATGCGCCAGGGCCCCAACGTGGCCGACATCCAGGTCAACCTGGTGGACAAGAGCCGGCGCGACGACCAGAGCCACGCCCTGGCCAAGCGCGTGCGCGGGCCCATCAAGGAGATCGGCGACCGCTACGCCGCGGCCATCAAGGTGGTCGAGGTCCCGCCCGGCCCGCCGGTGCTGTCGACCCTGGTGGCCGAGGTCTACGGGCCCACCTTCGAGGGCCGGGTGGCCGCCGCGCGCCAGATCAAGGAGGTGTTCGCCTCGACCCCCGGGGTGGTGGACATCGACTGGTACGTGGAGGACGACCAGACCCGCTACGACCTGGTGGTGGACTCGGAGCGCGCCGCGGTGCGCGGGGTCAGCACCCAGCAGGTGAGCATGACCCTGGGCGTGGCCATGAGCGGCCACGACGCCGGGCGCCTGCACCTGGACCCGGCCGCCGAGCCGGTGCCCATCAACGTGCGCCTGCCCCTGGTGGACCGCTCCAGCGTCGAGGCCCTGGGCGACATCCACGTCTACAGCCGGGACGGCGCGCTGGTGCCCCTGTCGGACCTGGTGCGCGTCGAGGAGAACACCGGCCACAAGAGCCGCCACCGCCGCAACCTGAAGTCGGTGATCTACGTGACGGCCGACGTGGCGGGCGAGCTGGAGTCGCCGGTCTACGCCATCGCCGACATGAAGAAGAAGATCGCCGAGCTGACCATGCCCGACGGCACGACCATCGAGCAGCTGTCGACGGTGCAGCCCCTGACAGAAGAGGGCTACGCCATGAAGTGGGACGGGGAGTGGCACATCACCTACGAGGTGTTCCGCGACCTCGGCATCGCGTTTGCGGTGGTGCTGGTGATCATCTACCTGCTGATCGTGGGCATGTTCCAGAACTTCACGGTGCCGATCCTGATGATGATCCCCATCCCGCTGACCCTGCTGGGCATCATCCCGGGGCACCTGATGTTCGGCGCCTTCTTCACCGCGACCTCGATGATCGGGGTGATCGCCCTGGCGGGCATCATGGTGCGCAACAGCGTCCTGTTGATCGATTTCGTCGAGACGCGGCTGCGCGACGGTCTCGAGCTGAAGGAGGCGGTGATCGAGGCGGGCGCGGTGCGCTTCCTGCCCATCGCCCTGACGGCGGGCACGGTGGTCACCGGTTCGTTCGTGATGGTGTTCGACCCCATCTTCCAGGGCCTGGCCATCTCGTTGATGATGGGCTCGCTGCTGTCGACGATCCTGACGGTGGTGGTCATCCCGCTGGCCTACTACCTGTACAAGGTGCGGACGGGAAGTTGAAAAAAAAGCTGGCGGAGATATAAAGGTAGCTTTATCTTTCCCCCAGTTGGACGATGAAAGGGTGCCCGTGAAACCGGGGGACGGATCCCCGACCGGCCCAAGCCGCAAGGAAAGCGGCCGAACTATCACGCTTCCGTGACAACTTGGCGACACTTTCGTGGTAGTTCTTGGGAACCAAAAGGAATTTCTGGGTATTTAAGGAGAATCGGGACAAACTTTTTCATTGCAAAACTATCCGGGGGCCCCTAGTCTTACCCCTACGAGCTGCACCGCGGCTCCCGGATTCAAAACACGGCCTGTCGGTATCTCCCTCCAATCCCCCACCGGCATGCCGTTTGGACCGGCCCCGTTATACGGGGCCGGTCCTCTTTTTGCCCTTACGTACTTGCCCTTAGCTTCCGCCGCCGCGCAGCCCCCAGGGATCCTGGGCCTGGGCCGCCTGGTAGCGCCGGCGGGCCTCCTGGTAGAGCGGGTCGTCCGGGGCGGCCGCCACGGCGTCATCGATCCAGCGCAGGGCCTTGGCGTTGAGCCCCCGGCGGTGGTAGGTCTCGGCCAGGGTGGCCATGGTGGCCGGCTCGCGGTCGCTGAGCACCACCGCCCGCACCGCCGCCCGGGACGCTTCCTCCAACTCCACCCCCAAGGCCGCCGCCGTGCGGGCGTAGCCGTCCAGGGCCAGCACGTCCATGTCGTCGGCTTCGATCCGCGCCCGGTAGGTCAGCAGCAGGCCGGCCGTGTCGCCGATGGCCTCCTGGAAGGCCACCACCTCGCCGGGCACCGCCCCGACTAGGGCGGCGCGGCGGCCCAGCTCCCGGGCCGAGTCCTCGCGTCCGGCCCGGCGCTCGGCCAGGCCCAGGCCCAACAGCCCCCGGGCGTAGACCGCGGGCTCGGCCGTGGTGCCCAGGTTGGCCAGGCGCCGGTAGGTGACCTCGGCGGCGCGCCACTGGCCGCGCCGTTCCTGCAGCCCGGCCATCTCCAACAGCAGCGCCGGATCGGCGGGCGCCGCGGCCAGGCGCGCGTCGATGGTCAGGGCCGAGCCCTCCTGCTGCCGGAAGCCCTGCACCGCGGCCAGGAACTCGGCCGCGTTGCGGTAGCCGGTGAATCGGTTCACCTCGCGGCCGTCCGCGTCGCACCAGACCAGGGTCGGCAGCAGTTCGATGGCGAAGCGGTCGTGCAGTGCCGCGTTGCCCGGCACGTCGATGTCGATCTTCACGGTGACCACGTCGGCCAAGGCCTCGATCACCTCGGCCTCGTTGTAGACCATGGCGTCCATCAGGCGGCAGGGGCCGCACCAGGGGGCGTGGAAGTCGATGAGGATGGAGCGGCCGCTGTCGGCGGCGGCCCGGACCAGGACCGCGGGCCAGGCGGGGTTTTCGAGCCAGGGGACGCGGGGGACCTCGGCGGCGGCGAACGGGGCCGCAGCGAGGATCAGGCTGATCAGGACGAGGCGCAGGCGGTGCGAGGACACGGGGCTCCTTCCCGGTCGGCGGAGGTGCGGTCGATCCTCCAGGGTAGACCATCGACGACCGTCCGGCCAGCGTGTCGGCGAAGCGGATTGTCCAGGACCGCTCCGTGGGCTATCTTCGTCGGGCCGCCCCGCCGGCGCCCGACGCACCCGGAGGATATGCCATGGACTGCTGCGGCAACGTGCCCGAGGTCAACGCCGTCGTGCTGACGGCCTGGGCCGCCTTCGGCATCGGCATCACCACCAGCCTGGGCCACTGCATCGGCATGTGCGGTCCCCTGATCAGCACCTTCAGCCTGGCCCAGGCCCGCACCGACAAGCGCGTGGCCAATCTGGCGCCGGCGCTCCTGCTCTACCATCTGGGCCGCGTCAACACCTACGCCCTGATCGGCCTGGTCTTCGGGCTGCTGGCCTCGGCGGCGCAGGCGATCGTGCCCTCGACCTCCCTGCGGGGCTGGCTCTTCCTGGTCTCGGGCCTGCTGATGATGTTCCTGGGCCTGGGCCTGCTGGGCCTGGTGCGCACCACACGCCTGGTCGAGAGCAGCCGCCTGGGGCGCTTCGCCGCCGAACGCTTCATGGAGCTGATCGGCACCCGCAGCCTGGTGGGGCGCTATCTGCTGGGCATGGCCAACGGCCTGCTGCCCTGCGGCCCGGTGTACGCCATGGCCGCCGCGGCCCTGACCGCGCCCACCCCGGTGCACGGCGCCGGCACCATGGCCATGTTCGGCCTGGGCACCATCCCTGTGATGCTGGCGGTGGGCCTGGGCGCCGGGCGGCTGGCGCCGACGGTGCAGCGCCGCTTCAACCGCGCGGCGGCCATCCTGGTGATCATCGTGGGCCTGGAGTTCCTGTTCCGCGCGGGCAAGCTCTTCGGGCTGATCAAGGTCATCAAGTGGGGCTTCATACCTATTTGGTAGGGGTTTACGCCGCCGGGGCGAGGTTGACCAGGGGACCGAAACTGTCTACTTTCGCGCTGGGCACGGCATCGGCATGACCGCGGCGGGGACGTCGCAGGGGCACGGGGCGACGCGATCATGAACTCCACCACCCTCGGACTGGACTGGCCGGACGACTGGCGCGCCGCCGCCGACAAGGGCGTCTGCCTGCACTGCGGCAACGAGCTGGATCGCTTCTGGCAGCCGGTCGACGGCCCCTTCTGCTGCCGCGGCTGCCGCGGCGTGCACGCCATGATCCACGAGGCCCGGCTCGAACGCTTCTACGACCTGAAGCCCGCCAGCACCGCACCCGCGGCGTCCCTGCGTCCCGAGAGCTTCGCCTGGCTGGACCGGCTGCTGGCCCAGCGCGAGGCCGCGCCTGTGCCCGGCCCCCTGCGCCTGGACCTGGACATCCAGGGCGTGCACTGCGCGGCCTGCGTGTGGCTGATCGAGGAGCTCTTCAAGCGCCGGCCGGCGGGGGTGCAGCTGCGCATCAACCCCGCCCTGGGCACGGTTGAGCTGGCCTGGGACACGGCGCGCGGCGACCTGCGCGCCTTCCTGGCCGAGGTCGAGAAGTTCGGCTACCGGCTGGGGCCGGCGCGCAAGGGCCCGCGGCGCCAGTCGCGGGCGCTGCTGATGCGCATGGCCATCTCCATCGCCATGGCCCTGAACGTGATGATGTTCAGCCTCAGCTACTACTTCGGGCTGGCGCCCCAGGACGGCAACCTCTACGGCCTGTTCGGTTGGCTCTCGCTGGGGCTGGCGACGATCTCGCTGATCGCCGGCGGCGGCGTGTTCCTGCGCGGCGCGCTGGCGGGCCTGCGCCGGCGGGTGCTGCACCTGGACGTGCCCATCGCCCTGGGCATGTGCCTGGCCTGGGCCGGCTCGGTCTGGGGCTTCCTGCATGGCGGTCCGGAACATGCCTACTTCGATTCGCTGACGGTGTTCATCGCCCTGATGCTGGTCGGCCGCTGGGCCCAGGAGCACATCCTCGAGCGCAACCGCAACAGCCTGCTGGACGCCTCGGGCGCCGAGAACCTGCTGGTCAAGCGGGTCGAGGGCGGCGTGCTCGAGACCGTCGGCGCGCCGGACATCCGCCTGGGCGACGAGCTGTGGATCGCGCCGGGCGACCTGCTGCCGGTGGCGGGCATCCTCATGCGGCGCGCGACCGAGGTCTCGCTGGACTGGATCACCGGCGAGTCCGACCAGGTGAGCCTGGCGCCGGGCGACACGGTGCCCGCCGGCGCCTTCAACGCCTCGCACCACGGCTTCAGCGTGACCGCGGGCGAGGACTTCGCCGACAGCCGGCTGCAGGACCTGCTGCGCTCCAGCGGCGCCGGCGACGAGGAGTTCCGCCCCCAGTGGTGGCACCGCATCAGCGGCTGGTACGTGATCGTGGTGCTGACCGCGGCGGCAGCCGGGTTCGCCGGCTGGGTGAGCGTGGACCTGACGATGGCCCTGAAGGTGACCATCGCGATCCTGGTGGTGACCTGCCCCTGCGCCCTGGGCCTGGCCACGCCCCTGGCCGAGGAGCTGACCCACGGGGCGCTGCGCCGCAGCGGCGTCTTCCTGCGCAAGCAGCACTTCCTGGAGAAGGCCCTGGCGGTGCGCAAGGTGCTGCTGGACAAGACCGGCACCCTGACCCTGGGCCAGCTGACCCTGACTGCCGACGCGACCGCCCAACTGGTGGCTCTTGGCGCCCGTGAGCGTGCTGTGCTGCGCCACATGACCGCCCGCAGCAACCACCCGGTGAGCGTGGCCCTGGCGGCCGCCCTGCGCCGCCTGCCGACGGGCGCCGACGAGCAGCCGGTGACCGGCGCCGCCGCCGAGGACCTGAGCGAGCTGCCGGGCGCGGGCCTGGAGCTGGCGCTGCCGGACGCGGTCTGGCGGCTGGGCCGGGCGGCGTTCGCCGTCCCGGGCGCAACCGGCGATGACGGCGCCGTGCGCACCATCTTCTCCCGCGACGGCATCGCCCTGGCCGCCTGCGACCTGCAGGAGCACTTCAAGGCCGACGCCGCCGGCGAAGTGGCCGCCCTGCTCGCCGACGGCTGCGAGGTGTGGCTGCTCAGCGGCGACGCCCAGGCCAAGGTCGACGCCGCGGCGCGGGCCCTCGGCCTGCCCGCCGGACGCGCCCTGGGCGGGCTGACGCCCGAGGCCAAGGCCGCCCGGGTGCGCGCGGTGGACCGCCGCGACACCCTGATGGTGGGCGACGGCCTGAACGACAGCCCCAGCTTCGAGGCCGCCCTCTGCGCCGCCACGCCGGCGGTGGACCGGCCGGTGCTGCCGGGCAAGGCCGATTTCTTCTTCCTCGGGGACGGGATCGCCGCGATCCGCCGGTCCCTGCTGGCGGCGCGGCAGCTGCGCCGCGTCGTGCGCGACAACCTGGCCCTCGCCGTGGTCTACAACACCGCGGCGGTGGCCCTGTGCCTGGCGGGGCTCGTCACCCCCGTCGTGGCGGCGATCATCATGCCCGTCAGCTCGGTGGCCGTGGTCACCCTGACCACGCTGCGGCTGTCGGGGCGGAGGCTCGCATGGACATCATCATCGCCCTGGTCTTCATCAGCCTGACGCTGGTGATCGCGGGGCTCGTCTTCTTCTTCTCCCGCCTGGTGGAGGGGGATTTCGAGCACGGCGAGCGGCTTTCGCTGCTGCCGCTGGAGGACGACGACGGAATGGGTGATGACAAATCGGACACGTTGGACTTTAATTCGCGGGAGGCGTCCGCCGGCCCGCCGAGCCAGGAACCGTAGGCCCGCGGACGCCGCTCAAGCGGTCGTCGGCAGCGTCAAAGCGAGGGAGGCAGTGCCCCACATGGAAGCAACGAACAGCCAAATGAAGACGGTCACCTACGACGACGCCATCGTGCGGGCGTTCACCGGCGTGACGGTGTTGTGGGGAGTCGTCGCGTTCCTGGTCGGCGTGATCATCGCCGCCCAGCTGTCGTTCTGGCAGGCGAACCTGGGCATCGAGTGGCTGAGCTTCGGCCGCCTGCGCCCGCTGCACACCAACGCGGCCATCTTCGCCTTCGTGGGCAACGGCATGTTCGCGGGCATCTACTACTCGACCCAGCGGCTGCTGAAGGTGCGCCTGGCCAGCGACATGCTGAGCTGGGCCCACTTCTGGGGCTACCAGCTGGTGATCGTGCTGGCGGCGGTGACCCTGCCCCTGGGCCTGACCCAGGGCAAGGAGTACGCCGAGCTGATCTGGCCGGTCGACCTGCTGGTGGTGCTGGTGTGGGTGATCTTCGCGGCCAACTTCTTCTGGACCCTGGCCATCCGCAACGAGAAGAACATGTACGTGGCGATCTGGTTCTACATCGCCACGATCGTGACCATCGCCGTGCTCTACATCGTCAACAACCTGCAGCTGCCCACCTCGCTGCTGCACTCGCTATTCGATCTACGGCGGGGTGCAGGACGGCCTGGTGCAGTGGTGGTACGGGCACAACGCGGTGGCCTTCTTCCTGACCACGCCGATCCTGGGCCTGATGTACTACTTCATGCCCAAGGCGGCCGAGCGCCCGGTCTACTCGTACCGGCTGCGCGTGGTGCACTTCTGGTCGCTGATCTTCCTCTACATCTGGGCCGGGCCGCACCACCTGCTGTACACGGCGCTGCCGGACTGGGCCCAGACCCTGGGCATGATCTTCTCGGTCATGCTGTGGGCGCCCAGCTGGGGCGGCATGCTCAACGGCCTGCTGACCCTGCGCGGGGCCTGGGACAAGCTGCGCACCGACCCGGTCATCAAGTTCTTCGTGGTCGCGGTGACCTTCTACGGCATGTCGACCTTCGAGGGGCCGCTGCTGTCGATCAAGAGCGTCAACGCCCTGGGCCACTACACGGACTGGATCATCGGCCACGTGCACGGCGGCACCCTGGGCTGGAACGGCTTCATGACCTTCGGCATGATCTACTGGCTGTGGCCGCGGCTGTACGGCACGAAGCTGTGGTCGGTCAGCCTGGCCGAGACGCACTTCTGGCTGGCCACCCTGGGCATCCTGCTCTACGTGGTGTCGATGTGGGTCAGCGGCGTCAGCCAGGGCCTGTTCTGGCGCGCCCTGGACGCCGAAGGCTTCCTGCGCTACCCCGACTTCATCGAGGGCCTGACCAACAGCAAGGCCATGTACCACACGCGCCTGACCGGCGGCCTGATCTACCTGCTGAGCTCGCTGCTGCTGGTGGTCAACGTGATCATGACCGCGCGCCAGGGCAAGCCCGCCACCGTCAGCGTGCAGGTGCCGGCGCGGCAGCCCGCGCCGCGAGGGCGCCGGCGTGCTGGCCCTGCTGACCAGCGCGCCGATGCTGCTGATCGGCGCGATCCTGGCGCTGGGCATCTGGTTCGGCGTGGCCGGGCCCATGGTCAGCCCGGTGATCCTGGCCCTGTTCATCCTGGTCTGCGTGGCCGGCATCATCTCCTACGGCCTGCAGCAGAAGCGCTGGGGCCACTGGTACGGCCTGGTCGAGCGCCACGGCTTCGTGTTCACGGTGCTGGTGCTGCTGTCGATCCTGGTCGGCGGCGCTGTGGAGATCATCCCCACCCTGATCGTCAGCAACAAGGTGCCGGCGGTCATCACCCAGGAGATGATCGCCGCGGACCCGGCCCTGGCCGAAACCGCCAAGTGGGTGCAGCAGCCCTACAGCCCGCTGGAGCTGGCGGGCCGCGACGTCTACATCGCCGAGGGCTGCTACAACTGCCACAGCCAGATGATCCGGCCCTTCCGCCACGAGGTGCTGCGCTACGGCGAGTACTCGCGCCTGGAGGAATCGCTCTCGACCACCCCTTCCAGTGGGGCAGCAAGCGCACGGGCCTGGACCTGGCCCGCGTCGGCGGCAAGTACGACAACCTCTGGCACTACCTGCACCTGATGGATCCGCGCTCCACTTCGCCGGCCTCGAACATGCCGACCTACGGGCACTTCTCGACCGCGACGGTGGACCCGGCCGAGGTCGCGGTCCGCATGCGGGCCATGCAGCGCCTGGGCGTGCCCTACAGCGACGAGGACCTGGCCCTGGCCGAACAGCGCCTGGCCAGCCAGGCCCAGCTGATCGCCGACGACCTGGCGGCCAAGAACATCGAGGTCGACCCGCACAGCGAGATGGTGGCGATGATCGCCTACCTGCAGCGGCTGGGGCGCGGGCCCCAGCCGGTCATGCCGGCGCCGCTGACCACGGCGGCCGCGGCCGCGGGAGGTCAGTAGGCCATGTACCAGGAGTTCTACAACCGCAGCGACCTGCTGATCTGGCCCCTGGCCGGACTGATCCTCTTCCTGGCGGTCTTCCTGGGCGTGCTGGCCTTCACGTTCCTGGGCCTGCGCGACCGCAAGACCATCGACGCCATCGCGGCCCTGCCGCTGGAACCGGACCACGAAATCGACAGCCCGGCCGAAGGGAGGGCCCGCTGACATGAGCGAGCGCAACGACAACCCCGCCGTCACCGACGAAGGCTACGTGCACGACCTGATCAAGGACCACGAGTTCGACGGCATCCAGGAATTCGACAACCGCCTGCCCAACTGGTGGCTGTGGATCCTCTACGGCAGCATCGTGTTCGCGCTGCTGTACTGGATCGTCTTCCACACCCTGGCCATCGGCACCCTGCCCGTGGCCCGCTTCGAGTCGGAAATGCTGACGGCCCAGGAGGCCCAGCTGGCGCGCGCCGAGGCCCTGGGGCTCTCCAACGAGACATTCCTGCTGATGACCGAAATGGAGCCGAAGGTGGCCGAGGGCCGCGCGGTCTTCGTCCAGTACTGCGTGCAGTGCCACCTGGACGATGGCCGCGGCCTGGTCGGTCCCAACCTGACGGACGGGTTCGCCGTCCACGGCTGCGAGCCGATGCAGATGCTACAAGACGGTCAGCGACGGCGTCGCGGCCAAGGGCATGCCTGCCTGGCTGAACCAGCTGGGCCCCAGCCGGGTGCAGGCCGTCACGGCCTACGTGCTGACGATCCGCGGCAACAACGTCGAAGGCAAGGCCCCCGAAGGCGAGCCCTGCACCTACGAGGCCGGCGGCGGCTAGCGGCAAGGAAGAGGCGATGAGCACCACCGAGGAGCGGAAGGGCCGGGCGCGCCTGCGGGACCAGCGGCGGCCCGACCTGGACTCCCTGTACAGCGTCAACCCCGACGGCTCGCGCAACATGCTGCAGGTCGCCGAGGTCAAGGGGCGCTGGACCACCCGCAAGTACCTGGTCTACGCCCTGCTGATCGTGGTCTACCTGGCCACGCCCTGGGTCAGCATCGGCGGCCGGCCGGCGGTGCTGATCGACATCCCCGGCCGGGCCGCCTACCTGTTCGGGGCCAGCTTCAGCAACCAGGATTTCCACCTGTTCTTCTTCGTGCTGATGGGCCTGGGGCTGGGCCTGTTCGTGGTCACCAGCCTCTTCGGCCGGGTGTGGTGCGGTTTCGCCTGCCCGCAGACGGTGTTCATGGAGGGCGTGTTCCGGCCGATCGAACGGCTGGTCGAGGGCCGCCGCCTCGAGCGCATGCGCCGCAATGCCAAGGGTGGGCCCGACAAGATCTGGCGCAAGGTGGTCAAGCACGGCATCTTCATCGCGCTGTCCTGGAACCTGGCCATCGCCTTCATGTGCTACTTCATCCCGACCCGCGAGATGCTGCACCTGATCCCGTTCTTCCCCGGCAGCGTGACCGCCCTGGTCTGGAGCCTGTTCTGGACCGGCATGCTCTACTTCGACTACAGCTGGTTCCGCGAGCAGACCTGCCTGATCATCTGCCCCTACGGCCGGCTGCAGGCGACGCTGGTGGACTACGACACGCTGATCATCGGCTACGACAACCAGCGCGGCGAGCCCCGCAGCAAGGGTATCGACACCGGCGGCGACTGCATCGACTGCCGGCGCTGCGTGGACGTCTGCCCCACGGGCATCGACATCCGCAACGGCCTGCAGCTGGAGTGCATCGGCTGCACCAACTGCATCGACGCCTGCGACGAGATCATGGACAAGATCGGCAAGCCGCGCGGGCTGGTGCGCTTCGACTCGTCGCGCGGGTTCGAGACCGGGCAGAGCCGGCTGCTGCGGCCGCGCTTCTTCATCTACGGCGTGGTGATGCTGGGGCTGCTGGCGCTGTTCATGATGCGCGCGAGCGACCGCAAGTCGTTCTCGGTCACGGCGCTGCGCACCCAGGGGTTGCCCTTCACCATCGAGCAGGGGCGGATCCGCAACCTCTACACGCTGCAGATCGAGAACAAGGACGACCGGGGCAACGTGTACTTCGTGGGTCCGGCCGCCGGGGCGCTGGACGGGCACGAGGGCGTGGAGTTCATCGTGCCCCAGCCGCGGGTCCAGCTGGCCGCCATGGGCGGCGCGCCCATCTCCATCTTCGTCAGCATGCCGCGCACGAGCTACACCGGCGCGGCCGAGTTCGCCTTCACGGTGCGTGACTCGGCCAGCGGGCTCGGCGAGGACCTCACCGTGCGCTTCCGGGGGCCCTGATCATGCGCAAATGGCTCTACGACCGGCCCTGGATCTGGATCGTGCTCTTCCTGGCCTGCCTGGTGGCGGGCAGTCTGGCGACGGTCGTCATCGCCGAGCTGAACCGCCCCGAGATCGTCAAGCCACGCTAGAAGTAGTAGCGCGAGGTCAGGATGGCGAACTGGCCGCTGACATCCTCGTCGGTGCCCAGGAACTTCGTCTTGAGCAGGCCCACCTCGACGCCCAGCTGCAGGTCCGTCTCCCCCGTGTACCAGAAGCCCAGCAGCATGCCGTGCATGGCGGTCGGGGGCTCGTTCTGGGGGGTGCCCCAGAAGTAGCCGAGGGTGAAGCCCAGCGGCACGTCCTTGACCTGGTTGAGGTCCAGGCTGCCCAGCAGGCCGAAGCGGTTCATCAGCTTCGACTCGCTGTCGGGACCGGGGGTCTCGTACATCCCCGAGTTGCCGGACAGGCGCAGACCGAACCAGCGGGAAATGGCCCAGGCCACGTCGTAGGTGAGGGACGAGTCCCAGTTCTTGTCTTCGCTCACGATGGGGGCGTCCTCGAGGCTGCCGCCGGCGGCGATGAATTCGGCGAATTCGCGGGGCGTGACGGCCGTCCCGGAGCGGTAGCCCCAGTTCAGGCCCACGGAGGCCTGGACGCTCTCGTTGCGCAGGGCCCGCCACTTGCCCCACAGGAACTTCTCGGTGCGCAGGTCGGCGCCCTGGGCGATGAAGGACTGGCCGCTGATGCCGGCCCTCCCCACGCCGCTGCCCTTGAAGCCGACGGCGAAGACCGACTTGATGTTCTGCTGGTACTCCAGCCCCAGCACGCCGTAGAGCAGATCCCCTTCGAGGGTGAACAGCGTGTTGCCGTCGAGATCCTTGAAGGGCGTTTCCACGCCCATGGCGAGGCCGCCGCCCACCTGGGTGGCGAAGTAGGTGCCCACGAAGGGATCACTCAGGAAATTCGAAGGGATGAAGCCGTGGCCATTGAGCACGCGCTCGGTGCCGTTGGGCAGGTTGGCGGCGCCCAGGGCGGTGCCGGCCGTGACCAGGCAGGCCAGGAGCAGGGTGGTCGAAATGAAACGGGCGTAGCTCATGCTGGGTCTCCCCGGGTTGGCGTCAGGACGCCGATACTGTCAACAGTCGCTGGGCCAGAGCGGCGCAGGCGTCGCCCAGGACCTGAGTGAATTCGACGGCAGGCAGGGGCTTGCCGGAGGCGTTGATCACGGGCTGGCCCTCGCCCACCAGCGGCGGACGCAGGCCGTCCCCGGAATCGGCGGCATTGTACAGCATGTCGCGGCGGCGGGTGGCCGTGGTCGTCCAGACCGAGCGACCGGTGGCCAGGTCGTAGAGGTCGAGGGTCACGGTCACCTCGCGCCGGGTGACCAGGTTCTGGTCGAGGGTGCTGGCATGGGGGTCGCGGCCGTCCTTGACCCGCTGGTTTTCCGCGGCGGCGACCGAGCCCTGGTGCAGGCTGGTCTCGTTCCCCTCGACCCGGGCCAGGGCCAGGTAGCGGACCGCGCTGAGGGACCTGGCGACCGGCTCCAGCTGTGCCGGTTTCAGCACGCCGCCCCGGGCGATGGTGGCCAGGGCGTCGGCCAGCACGCTGTCGGGGCAGGCATCGCGCAGCGCCGACCAGGGCCAGGTCGGCACGTCCGGGCCGGCGGCCAGCAGCTGGCCGTAGAGCAGGGGCGACCAGGCATCGGCCTGGGCCAGCAGGTCGCCCGGCGGCACCCCGTCGGGCGCGTCCTGGGTGGGGTCGGCCAGCAGCCGGCTCGACAGCACGACACCGCCGACGGCCAGACGCCCGGCGGCCAGCTCGGCGCGGGCGAAGTCCGGGCTCTCGTGGGTGGTCTCGACCTTGCCGGCGCAGGCGACGACGGTCAGCAGCAGGCCTGCGAGCAGGAGCCGGAGCCAGGACGATGATGCATGCGCGGTCATCAGGTCTGCGACTCCCGGGAACGGTGTGAGGGGGCATTCTAGTCCGGGCGGCCGCCGGATGTCACCGTGAATCCGGGCCCGTGGGGCTCTGCTCGCGACCGGTCCAGACGATCCAGGCCCCGTGGCGCCAGACGGCCGTCGGCAAGGCGACGGTGTGGCTCTCGCCCCGGCCGAGCACGACGGTGACCGGGCGGCGGGCGGCGGCGCTGACCACATTCTCGAAGTCGGCCGCGCCTCCGGTCCAGCCCACCGGCGGCGGGTTGAGCACTGTCAGGAGCTCTCCCGGCAGCAGCGGTTCGGCGCGCAGGGCCTGGTAGAGCCCGGTCTCGGCGGTGCTGATGATCCGCAGTTCCGTGGCCGTCCGGCCCACGGCGATCGCCGCCGCCGACACCGCCAGCCAGACGAGAATCACCGCGCGCAGGCCGTGGCGTGGGCCCCGCGGACCGGCGATGCGCCCGGCGCCCTCCCACCAGGCGCCCAGCAGCAGGGCCAGCGGCACCGCCGGCATCAGCACGTAGCGGCCCGCGGCGGTCCAGTCCACGAGCATGCCGGCGCCGGCCACCGCGCCGGCAGACAGCAGGAAGGCCGCCGCGCGGGGCGCCGCCACGGTCAGCAGCCGGCCGCCGGCCAGGCAGAGCAGCGTCCCCAGCAGCCCGGCGGCCACCATCGCCGCTGCCGGCAGCGGCGGCCCCCAGGGCACCAGCAGCAGGCGCAGCAGGTGTCCGCCGTCGGCCGGACGGAAGGTCCAGCCGCCACCCGCGGCCACCATCGTGCCGAGGGCCATCGCCCCGGCCGCGGCCAGGGCGGCCAAGGCCAGGTCGAGGGCCCGGCTGGCGCGACCCCGCGCGACGATCGGCAGCACCAGCAGCAGGACGGCGTCGGCCCGGGCCAGGACCGCCAGCAGCAGCAGGAGCAGGCCCAGCGCGCGGGCCGCACGGCCCGGTCCGCCGAACAGCCGCCACGCGCCCCAAACCCCCAGCGCTCCGGCCAGCACGCCGTTGCCCGCGGCGGCCCACAGGCGCGGTTCGACCAGGGCCCCGTGCGCGGCCAGCGCGAACGCGGCCACCGCGGCGCCCGCCGTGGTCCCGCCGAAATGGCGGTGCCAGCGCAGGGCGCCCAGCACCAGGGCCAGCCAGGCCGCGAACATCAGCAGGTGCATGCCCCAGGGGGCGTCGGCGGAGATCCTGACGGCGGCGTCCCAGAGCAGGGCGGCCACGGGGCGGGGAAAGACGCCGTCGGCGCCGGGCGGCGCGGTGGCGGGATCGAGGGCGCGCCACAGCAGCAGCCAGTCGTCGCGCAGCCAGCCCATGCGCCACAGGGGCGCGGTGGCGCCCAGGGTGGCGGCCAGGGCCAGGGCGGCGTCGGTCAGCCTGCGGCTGGGTCTCGGCTCGGTCACGCGCACCCCCCTGTCCGCCCGCCCGCTAGCGCGGCTCCGCCTTCTTCTTCAGTTTGAGGGTGTAGAGGTCGGTCCGCCGGTCCCTCAGGTTGTTGACGCTGCCCTTGTCCGAGAGGTGCTTGAGCAGGTCCAGGTCCACGTCCGCGACCAGGACCATCTCCGTGTTGGGCGTCGACTCGGCCATGATGCCGGTCGAGGGGAACGAGAAATCGCTGGGCGAGAAGATGGCCGACTGCGAGTACTGGATGTCCATGTTGTCGACCCGCGGCAGGTTGCCCACGCTGCCGGCGATGGCCACGTAGCACTCGTTCTCCACCGCGCGGGCGTGGGCGCAGAAGCGCACCCGCTGGTAACCGGTCTGCAGGTCGGTCATGAAGGGCACGAAGAGGATCTCCGCCCCCTGGTCGCGCAGGATGCGCGGCAGCTCGGGGAACTCCACGTCGTAGCAGATCAGGATGCCGATCTTGCCGCAGTCGGTGTCCAGGGCCTTGATCACGTCGCCGCCGGACATGCCGAAGGCCTCGCGCTCGCTGGGCGTGACGTGGATCTTCTTGACCGACTCGACCGATCCGTCGCGCCGGCAGAGGTGGGCCACGTTGTACAGGCGCTTGCGCTCGATCACGGGCATGCTGCCGGCGATGATGTTCACGTTGTAGGAGACGGCGAACTCGCGCATGCGGTCCAGGATCGGCCCGGTGGACTCGGCCAGGCGGCGCATGGCCTTGGCCTGGATCTGCTCGTTGTGGTGGGCCAGCAGCGGCACGTTGAAGAGCTCGGGGAAGAGGATGAAGTCCGAGTGGTAGTCGCTGAGGGTGTCGATGAAGAACTCGGCCTGGTCGACGATGGCGTCGATGTTGCTCGCGGGCCGCATCTGCCACTGGATGACGCCGATCCGCACCTCGCGCTTGTTGCCGAAGAGGGCGCGCGGCTTCTCCTCGTGGTAGATGTTGCTCCACTCCAGCAGGGTCGCGTACTCCAGCGACTCGGTGTCGCCGGTCAGGTACTGCTTCAGCACCTTCTTGACGTGGAACCCGTTGGAAAGCTGGAAGGTCAGGATGGGGTCGTAGAACTCCTTCATCCGCACCTTGTGGATGTATTCGCGCGGGGTCAGGCTCTCGGCGTGCCGCGCGTAGCCCGGGATGCGACCGCCGGCCACCATGGCGCGCAGGTTGTAGCGCTCGCACAGCTCCTTGCGCACGTCGTACAGGCGCCGGGCCAGGCGCAGGCCGCGGTAGTCCGGGTGCACGAAGACGTCGATCCCGTACAGCACGTCCCCGTCCGGGTCGTGGGTGCTGAAGGTCTCGTTGCCGGTGATCTCCTGATAGGTGTGGTTGTCGCCGTATTTGGCGTAGTCCACGATCAGGGTCAGCGCGCAGCCGACCACCTTGCCGTTGACCTCGACCGCCAGCTGCCCCTCGGGGAAGCGGCGCAGCAGGTCGGCCACCTGGCGGCGGCCCCAGGGATCGTCGTCGAGCCTGCCGTAGGCCGCGAGCATGGCCTCGTGCAGGTCCTCGTAGTCCTCCGGGTCGAGGGCGCGGACGATCACCCTCATGGGCTTTTCGGGTTGCTTGACCATCAAGCCATGATGGGGCCGGCTCCGGCATCCTGCAACCGGCGATTGGCCCCGGTCAGATCTTGAGCAGCTTGCGCTCCTCGATCAGCTTCTCCACCACCGACGGGTCGGCCAGGGTGGTGACGTCGCCGAGGCCGGTGTACTCGCCCGCGGCGATCTTGCGCAGGATGCGCCGCATGATCTTGCCGCTGCGGGTCTTGGGCAGACCCGGCACGATCATGATGGCGTCCGGCGAGGCGATGGGCCCGATCACGTGGCGCACCTGCTCCTTGAGCGCCCCGACCAGCTCCCTGGCCGTGCCGTTGGCGGCGTCGGCGGTCAGGATCACGTAGGCGAAGATGCCCTGGCCCTTGATCTCGTGGGGGAAGCCGACCACCGCGGCCTCGGCCACAGCCTCGTGCGCCACCAGGGCGCTCTCCACCTCGGCAGTGCCCAGGCGATGCCCCGAGACGTTGATCACGTCGTCGACGCGGCCGGTGATCCAGTAGAAGCCATCCTCGTCGCGGCGGCAGCCGTCGCCGGTGAAGTAGTAGCCCGGGTACTGGCTGAAGTAGGTCTCGTAGAAGCGGTGGTGGTCGCCGTAGACGGTGCGGGCCTGTCCCGGCCAGGTCTGGGCGATGCACAGGTTGCCGCTGACGCCGTTGCCGCTGATGGGCTTGCCCTGCTCGTCCATGACCAGGGGCTTGACCCCGAAGAAGGGCAGGGTGGCCGAACCCGGCTTCAGCGGCGTGATGCCCGGCAGGGGCGTGATCATGATGCC
Source organism: Candidatus Krumholzibacteriia bacterium (assembly GCA_963848505.1). GTDB lineage: Bacteria > Krumholzibacteriota > Krumholzibacteriia > LZORAL124-64-63 > LZORAL124-64-63 > JACZKN01. The sequence continues at coordinate 364,375 of CAWKEB010000002.1, forward strand.
GCCGGTCTCGGTCTGCCACCAGGTGTCCACCACGCAGCACTTGGCGTTGCCCACCTTCTCGAAATACCAGCGCCAGGTGTCGGGGTTGATGGGCTCGCCCACGGTGCCCAGCACGCGCAGGCTCTCGCGGGTGCTGTTCTTCAGGAAGGAATCCCCCTCGCGGGCGATGGCGCGGATCGCCGTCGGCGCCGTGTAGAAGATGTTCACCTTCAGGTCGTCGACGATCTGCCAGTAGCGCCCGGCGTCCGGGTAGGTGGGGATCGACTCGAACATCACGGTGGTGGCGCCGTTGGCCAGCGGTCCGTAGATGATGTAGCTGTGCCCGGTGATCCAGCCGATGTCCGCGGCGCAGAAGTAGACGTCGCCGGGATGGTAGTCGAAGACCACGCGGTGGGTCATCTGGGCGTAGACCATGTAGCCGCCGGTGGTGTGCATCACGCCCTTGGGCTTGCCGGTCGAACCGCTGGTGTAGAGGATGAACAGCGGGTCCTCGGCCCCCATCCATTCCACCGAGCAGGTGGAGCGCTGCTTGCGGCACTCCTCGTCCAGCCAGAAGTCGCGGCCGGCGCGCATCTCGGTGTCGGCAGCGGTGCGGCGGGCCACCAGCACGGTCTTGACCAGGTCCAGGCCGTCGACGGCCCGGTCCACCGTCTGCTTCAGCTTCAGGTGCTTGCCCCCGCGCAGGCCCTCGTTGGCGGTGATGACGATCCTGCAGCCGGAGTCGAGGATGCGGTCACGGATGGCCTCGCTGCTGAAGCCGCCGAAGATGATGTTGTGGATGGCGCCGATGCGCGCGCAGGCCAGCATGGCGTAGGCCAGCTCGGGGATCATCGGCATGTAGATGCAGACGCGGTCGCCCTTCTGCACGCCGTGGTGCTTGAGCACATTGGCCACCTTGGCCACCTCGTGCTTGAGGCGCCGGTAGCTGATGCGCTCGTACTCGCCCGGCTCGTCCTTGACCCAGATGATGGCCGCCTGGTCGCCCTTGTCGTTGAGGTGCCGGTCGACGCAGTTGTAGCAGGCGTTCAGCCGCCCGCCCACGAACCAGGAGAAGTCCACGTTCTCGTAGTCGCTGTCCATCACCTCGCGCCACTTGTGGAACCAGGTGATGCGCTCGGCCTCGCGCCCCCAGAAGGCCGCCGGATCGTCCAGCGACAGGCGGTACAGGCGCTGGTACTCCTCCAGCGAACCGATGTGGGAGCGCGCCGCAACGTCGGGGTTGGGCCCATAGACTTCGCGGGGGGGGTTCTCGGCCATGTGTGCTCCTCCTGGAACTGGCTGGGTTCGTGGCGCCGAATGCCGGACCGCGTTTATACCATGTTCGGGCGCCAACTGACAAGGGATCTTCGCTTACAGTTGACTCCGCAACCGTCAGCGATCCGGGGCCCCGGCCGCCAAATGAGCGGGCTGGGTGGTGATCCAGCCGGCGGCCTTCTGCCTGGCGATCACGTCCACCGCCTCGGTGCAGTGGAAGCGCAGCAGGTCGCCCAGGGTCACGAACCCCTGCTGCTGCAGGCGCGGCACCATGCGGAACCAGAGCTCGGCCGTGACCATGGCGTCGCCCAGGGCGGTGTGGCGGCCGTGCAGGTCCACCTGGTAGATGCCGGCCAGGGTCTCCAGCTCGAAGTCCTTGAGCGAGGGATTCAGCAGGGTGGCCAGGCGCAGGGTGTCGATGAAGACCGGCGGCTGCCAGGGCTGGCCGTGGCGCACGCACTCCTGGCGCAGGATGGTCAGGTCGAAGGGCACGTTGTGGCCGATCACCACGCGGTTGCGGGCCATGCGCTCGAAGTCGGCCCAGACCTCGGGGAAGGCCGCCGCGCCCCGCACCATGTCGTCGGTGATGCCGTGGAAGGTGGTCGAGAGCGCGGGGATGGGCACCCCCGGATCCAGCAGCGAGTCCAGCATGCGGTTGCGGAACAGGCGCACGCCGTGGGCGCAGACCGCGCCCAACGAGACGATGCGGTCGCGGTCGGCGTCCAACCCGGTGGTCTCGGTGTCCATGACCACCGTCGGCAGGTCCTCCAGCCGCATGGCCAGGTCCAGGGGTTCGGCGGCCGGCGGCACCTCGTGCAGCTCGAGGTCGAACTCGACCCCGGGCCGGTGGCGGTCCAGCTCCACCGGCGGGAAGATCAGGATGGCGCCGTCGTCGTCGGGCAGGGGCGACACCCGGCCCTGCAGCTCCACCCCGTCCAGGCGCAGGAACACGGCTTCGACCGGGCGACCCGCCTTGCGGGCGCGGGCCACGGCCGCCAGCACCGTGTCGCGCTCCAGGGCGGCGAACAGCGAGGTGCCGACCCGGGCCCGCTCGGCCCCCAGCAGCTGCCGCGCCGTGCCGTTGAGCAGGCTGACCTGGCCCTGCTCGGTGGCCACCACCACACCGCTGGCCAGGGCCCCCAGCACCGCCACCAGGCGCCGGTCCGGCGCGAAGCGCTCACGCGTGGCCTGCCCCTGGTAGGCGGCCAGGGAACCCAGCAGGTCGGCGATCTCGGCGGGAGTGCGGGGGGGCAGGGATTCGGGCAGCACGGCGCGGCGGTCGGCGACCAGGTTCAGCACGGCGCTGCGCACCCGTTCGAGGCCCTCGCTCAGGTTCGCGGACGCCGCCCAGGCCCGCAGCAGCAGCAGCAGCGATGCGCTCCAGGTGGCCACGACCACCACCCAGGAGGCCAGGTGCAGCGGCTGCTCCTTCAGCAGGGATGGCAGCAGGGCACCCGCCCCCACGGCGGCGGCGACGGTGGTCCAGACCAGGCAGTTGCGGATGGTTCGGTGGGCCGCCCCGGCCATGGTCCGCCTCTCTGCCGACCCCTAGGCGGGCCTGGCCTTGTCCTTGCCCTCCAGCCAGGCTACGGCGTCCTCCACGGTGCGGCAGACATGGTAGGTCGCCGGCACCCCCTCCATCTCCGCGTAGGCCGTGTACATGCGCAACATGCCGAAGTCGGCATCCTCGGTCGCGATGAAGACCGTGCGCCCGTCGTGGCGCCGCCCCGAGGCCGCCCGCACCGCGTCGGCGATGCGCCGCAGCTCCTCGGGCTGCAAATGGATCATCGAGCAGCGCCGCAGGTCCCACAGCGTGTCGTCAAAAGTCCCGGCCCGGTAGTTCCGGCCGATGAAGGCAATCGTCTGATCCGCGTCCATGGGGCCCTCGACGGTGATGATCGCGCGTCGCCCCTTGAGCACGAAGGTGATCTTGTCCATGTCCTCTCCCTTCCACGCCGTCCGGCGGCGCGACTCCCAAGGACACGAACATCATAGCAGAAGCCGGGGATTCCGGACCAATCAAATCCCCTCGGCGTCATCCTCGCTCAGGGGCAGGTTGGCGTACTGGCCCACCCGGTGCTGGCGCAGCGCCGTGCGGATCTCGGCGATGATCGCCGGATCGTCGATCGTCGGCGGCGTGACGATCTGCTCCTCGACCGCCAGGCGGCGGATGGTCTTGCGCAGGATCTTGCCCGAGCGCGTCTTGGGCAGCCGGCCCACGACGATGGCCTTGCGGAAAGCCGCCACGGCGCCGATCTCGTCCCGGATCAGCTGCACCAGTTCGGCCTCGACCACGCTGGCCGCCGCCGCGGTGCCGTCCTTGAGCACCACCAGGCCGACCGGCAGCTGCCCCTTGAGCTGGTCGTCGATGCCGACGACCGCACACTCGGCGACCGCGGGATGACCGCCGATCAGTTCCTCCATCTCGCCGGTGGAAAGGCGGTGCCCGGCCACGTTGATCACGTCGTCGGTGCGGCCCATGATGTTGACGTAGCCGTCCTCGTCGATGAAGCCGCCGTCGGCGGTGTGGTAGTAGCCGGGGAAGGCCTTCAGGTAGCTGTCCCGGAAGCCCGCCGGATCGTTCCAGAGGGTGGGCAGGCAGCCCGGCGGCAGGGGCAGGCGCAGCACGATGTTGCCGGTCTCGCCGCGGGGCACCGGGTGGCCCTCGTCGTCCAGCACCTCGACCTTGAAGCCGGGCACCGGGAAACTGGCCGAGCCCGCCTTGACCCGGTGCGGCTCCAGGCCCATGGGGTTGGCCACGATGGGCCAGCCGGTCTCGGTCTGCCACCAGTGGTCGACGATGGGCACGTCCAGCACCTGGGCCAACCACTCGTAGGTGGGCGGGTCCAGGCGTTCGCCGGCCAGGAACAGGGTGCGCAGCGACGAGATGTCGTACCTGCGCTTGAGGTGGGCGTCCGGGTCCTCCTTCTTGATGGCCCGGAACGCGGTCGGCGCGGTGAAGAAGGCGCTGACCTGGTACTCCTGGATCACCCGCCAGAAGGCCCCCGCGTCGGGGGTGCGCACCGGTTTGCCCTCGTAGAGCACGGTGGTGCAGCCGTGGATCAGCGGCCCGTAGACGATGTAGCTGTGGCCGACGACCCAGCCCACGTCCGAGGCGGCCCAGAACACCTCGCCCGGGTTGATGTTGTAGACCGCCTTCATGGAGTACTTCAGGGCCACCGCGTGGCCGCCGTTGTCGCGCACCACGCCCTTGGGCTTGCCGGTGGTGCCGGAGGTGTAGAGGATGTAGAGCGGGTCGCCCGAATCGACCGGCACGCAGGCCGCGGGCTCGGCCGCGTGCATCAGCTCGTGCCAGTCCAGGTCGCGGCCGGGGATCATGGTCGCCTCGGCCTGGGGGCGCGGGAAGACGATCACCTTCTCGGGCGGATGCTCGGCCTCCTCCAGCGCCGCGTCGACCAGCGGCTTGTAGGGGATGACCCGGGTGAACTCGAGGCCGCAGCTGGCGGTGATCAGCACCTTGGGCCGGGCGTCGTCGATGCGCACCGCCAGTTCGTGGGGTGCGAAGCCGCCGAAGACCACCGAGTGCACCGCCCCCAGCCGCGCGCAGGCCAGCATCGCGATGACGGCCTCCGGCACCATGGGCATGTAGATGATGACGCGGTCGCCCTTGACCACCCCCTGCCCCTTGAGCACGCCGGCGAACAGGGCCACCTCGTCGCGCAGCTCACGGTAGGTGTAGCGGCGCTTGAGGTGCGCCGACGCGGAGTCGTAGAAGAGCGCCACCTGCCGGCCGCGGCCGTGGTCCACGTGGTAGTCCAGCGCCAGGTGGCAGGTGTTGAGCTGTCCGCCCTTGAACCAGCGGTGGCTGCCGTCGCTCTCCTCGCTGAGCACCTCGTCCGGCGCCTTGTACCAGTCGATGAGGCTCATCTTCTGGCGCCAGAAGAAGCGGGGGTTCTCGACCGAGAGTTCGTGGACGTCCAGGTAGCGCATCGGGGTCCTCCGGGGGCGGTCAGGCCAGGCGATCGGCTTTGGCGGCGCAGGGTTGCGCTTGTGCGCAGTGTAGCGGATATGCGGGCGGATTGACGAGTGAATTCGTGGGCGCAGAATCAATGTGAGAGGGGGAATCGATCTCAACGGCAAGAGCTCGCCGCGTACCGTCAATCGCCGGGTGCGGCGCTGGTCTGCACCACGAACCGGAACCGGGCGTATTGCGGAAACGAGGCCGGCGAGGTCAAGGGGTCGTACAACAGCGGCACCGGGCTGTCCGTCAGGTAGGTGCTCCGCGTCCAATCCCAGTACGGATCCTGAACGTTCGCCTCATACCGGGCGCGGGTCGCGGCGAAGGGCTCCGGGAAGTCCGCGGGAAAGCGCAGGAGGCCGCACTGCAGGTCGAAGATGGCCGGGTCGTGGATGTCGGCCACACCGTCGGCAACCGGGTTGCCCGCCAGATCCTGCCGGTCCAGGCCGAAGATCTCGAAGTAGTTGATCCCCAGCTCGTCCAGCTGCGGATCGAGGCTGCCGTCCCTGCGTTCGATGGAGAACTCGAAGGTCGTCGGGGCGATGTTCGAGCTGCCCAGGCTGTAGACGTTGCGCAGCGCGTAACGATGGAGCCAACGATTCGGGAAGTACCAGGTGCTTTTGAGCAGCTTCAGCCGGTAATACAGCTTGTCGCTCTGGCCCACGATCGTCTGCTTCGGAGGCCCCAGGTCGGGGTCGTCACCGACCTGCGCGATCAACTGCCCCTGCGCGTCGACCACCCGGTACACCACGGCCAGCGTGCTCACGAATGGCGAGGACGCACCCAGATCGACGGCCGTCAGGTTGCCGTCGACATCCAGCACCAGTCCCGGGTCCGCCAACCGGCGCCAACGGGCACCCGATACGTACGGCCGGGTGAAATCGATGACCGCGGGGTTCCAGTCGCGGAATCCGGTCGAATCGAAGTACGCGGCCACATGCAGGACTTCGTCAGGGCCGATCGGCCCGCCGTCCACGCGCTCGAAGATCTTCAGCGATGCGAACTCGATCCGAGCGCACGGACCAGGTCACGACTTCGGGCTCGTCGGTCGGAGCGGCCGGCTCGTCCGTGCAGCCCGCCGGGACACCGCATACCAGAGCCGCGAACACGACCGCGCGCACCATCATTGGGCCACCGGCTCCGCAACCGATTCGCTATGCGCCCCGCCGTCGAGGCCGAACAGGTCGTAGGGCTCCTTGCGGAACGCGTCCCCGAACAGGACCACCGTCAGCACGATGTAGGCGGCGAAGCCCCCGACGATCAGCAGCTGGCCCAGGGACGTCTTCTGGATCGGCTGCCGGGCCTTGGCCTCGCACACCTCGCCCGGGCAGTGCTGCGCCTTCTGCTTGTAGACCAGGTTGTAGACCTTGCAGCCGATGCAGATGCCGAAGGCCGTCTCGAAGAACAGGAACACCAGGCAGATCAGGCAGATCAGCCCGGTGATGGGGCTGTAGGCGTTGACCACCACCTGCAGGGCGAACATGATCGCCGCCAGCACCAGGCCGATGATCCAGGCGAACTTCTTCTGCTGCGCGCCCACGTACTCGGGAGTCTGGTTGCGCACGATCAGCCGGCCCAGGATCAGCGAGGGCGCGAAGCGGGGGCTGATCGCGACGCGGATCAGGATGTCGGTCAGGAAGACGACGACCGCGAACTTCAGCGGCACGAAGTTGCCCTTCATCACCACGATCATGATCGTGATGAACATCATCAGGAACAGCAGCCCCGAAGCGGCGCGGATCTCGCGCTCGTTCAGGACGGGGATGGCGTAGCCTTCGACGTCTTCGCCGAACTTCAGGGTCTTGGTGCTCATGCTTTCCTCTCGGGTCGGGCGTGGGTCGGGGGGTGGCATCATACCGCAATCGTATGATTTCCGGCAACGGCCGCCGGGCCGCGCCGGGAGGCCTATAACGAAAACCAAAGCATATGGTTACAAATTCTCTTCCCCCGGGGGAAATTCGGATGTGCTGATCCGGAATTACCCCTGCGCCCCCAGCTTCCGCTCCCGCTGATACAGCAACGAGATCACCAGCAGCAGCACCCCCACCCCCACGAACGACACGATGCGGTAGCCCTCGGACAACGCGCGGATGTCCACGGCGAACACCTTGACGATCACCAGGCCCAGCAGCGCCATGCCTGCCAGCCGCACCGCGCGCACCCGCGAGGCGAAGCCGGCCCAGACCAGGCCGCCGCCGTACAGGGTCCAGAACAGGGAGATCGTCAGCAGCGCCGCCGCGTCGGCGAACACGTCGCCGCCGTGACGGGCGTGGAACCAGGCCAGCAGTTCGAGGGTGATCGTCAGCAGGGCCGCGGCCAGGGTCACCACCAGCAGCGGCGTGCCCGCGCTGCGCTCCCAGACCTTGAGGCGCGGATCGCCGCTGCGGCCGATCCGGGCGATCCAGGCCAGCAGCGCCACCCCCGCGGCGCCGGCGACGAAGCCGGCGTTCCAGAGCACGGTCCAGTCGGACTTCGCCGAGACCGCGTACACCGCCTGGATGATGAACGCCGCCAACCCCGCGCAGGCCAGCGAAACGAGCGCCGCGATGCGCAGCCAGGGCCGCCCGCGATGCAGGCCCAGCGCCTGCGCCGCCGCGGCGTACAGCACCCACACCAAGGCCACGGTGACCACCGGCAGCTGCCCATCGTCCTTGGCTTCCATCCAGCGGGCAGTCTCAGCCGTCAGCACCCACCAGGCGGTGACCGCGGCCACGGGCTCGACGGCGCGGCGTGCCCATCGTTCCCAGGCGAGAGTGGCCTCGCCCGACCGCCGCTGGATCCAGGCCGCCGCCAGCAGCGCCGCCACCACCGCCGCATCGGCCACGAACGGCAGGTTCAGCAGGGGGTGGTAGTCGTCGGGCAGGTGTCCCAGATCGTCCAGGCCCGTCACCACCACGCGGACCGCGGCGAACAGCAGGCCCGCCATGGCCGCCAGGCGATGGTGCGGATCGTTCAGCCGCCAGCCCATCACCAGCAGCAGCACGCCCACCAGGGCCCAGGCCAGGCTGACGGTGAAGCCGTCGAACTGCACCGGCATCGCCAGGATGGCCAGCGCGGCGCCGGTGTAGAAGTTGGCAATCAGCGCGGGATCGTCGCGGCGGCCGCGGCCACCCAGGATCGAAGCGGCCACGTAGACCGCGGCGATGACGAACAGCGCGGCACCGCGGGCCTCGTCCAGGTCCGGCCCCAGCGCCGCGTACACCACGGCCGCGTACCAGGCGCCGTTGGCCGCCACCAGCGCCGTGCGGGCCAGGCCCCAGAAGCCCGGGCGCATCCGGCCCAGCCAGGGCCCCACGCCGTACAGCAGCCAGATCACCGTGGTCGTCACCAGCACCAGCGAGCGCCAGGCCGGCGCGAAGTGCGGCTCCCACCACGCCGCCACCAGCGCCGCCGTGCCCAGGAACGAGCCCAGCGCCAGCCCCGCCCAGCCCCGGCGCCGCGCCACCAGCACCGCACCCAGGTCGACGCCGATCAGGTAGGGCAGCAGGGTGTACGCTGCGCCCTGCTCGGCCGTCAGCACCATGGGAGTCAGCAGCGCGCCGATCAACGTCAGCCCGGCGATGGTGCGCGAGTCCTGGGCCAGGGCCACCAGCGCCCCCAGGAACGCGACGGCCAGCAGGGCCGGGAACACGACCTCAGCCGCCACCAGCCGATGGAAGCCGAACAGGCCGTAGGCCACCAGGTACAGCAGCGCGATGCCGCCGCCCAGCAGGCCCAACCCCAGGAAGCGGTGCAGGGTGCGCGCCACGAATCGCCCGATCAGCAGGAACCCCGCCGCCACCACCGCGGCGATCAGCACCTGGGGCAGGCCCGCCAGGGGCGAATTCTCCAGCTTGATGGCCAGGAAGAACGCCGTGCCCAGGAAGATGGCGATGATGCCCAGCCAGGTCAGCCACTGGCCGCCGATGACTTTTTCCAGGTCGGCGGTGATGCGCGGGCGGGGCTCCGGCGGGCGGCGGCGCGGAGGCGGCGCGGGGGCCGGCGGGGCGACGGGTGCAGCAGGTTCGGCGCCTGCGGCGACCGGCGGTGCGGCCCCGGCCCCCGCCTGCAGCCGCGCCCGCAGCGCCGCCACCTCGCGGCGCAAGCGGCCCAACTCGCTGCGCGTCACCAGCATCATGATGAAGGTGATGACGATCAGCGCCACCAGGCCCAGCGCGAACAGGATGGCGATTTCCATGGATCTCCCCAGGGGTATGGGCTACTCCGGCCGCCGCGCCGTCAGCGCCTCCAGATACCGCGACTTCAACTGCTCGCTCGCCAGCGCCCGCTTCACCGGCGGCAGTTTCAGCACCGAACCCAGCAGCGCGGCCAAGGCGCGATGGCTCCACAGCACCCGGTTGTCGAAGATCAGGTCCTGCAGCTTGCCGCGCTCAGTGGCCATCAGCACATAACGATGGGCGTTGTTGACCGGCGTGATCACGCGGGCCGCCCGCGGCTGCAGGGTCAGCGCCCCGCGCGTGCAGGCCCGCACGCAGACGCCGCAGCCCAGGCAGACGTCCGCATCCAGGCGCGCGGCCCGGCGCTTGGGCTGCTGCGGATCGTTGGCCGAGACCAGGGTCATGGCCTCGACCGGGCAGGCGTCCACGCACTTGGCGCAGCCGTTGCACGCCTCGGTGTCGATTGCCGGCAGGAAGTTGGTGGTGTGCACCGGATGCAGGTGGGCGAACCTGCGCTGGGCGGTCAGCGCCTCGCAGCAGCAGCCACAGCAGTTGCAGATGAAGCTGACGCGCTGCTGGACATTCTCGCCGAACTGCACCAGGCCGCGCGCGTAGGCCTGGTCCAGCAGGTCGCGGCACTCGGCCTGCTCGACGGTGCGGGCGTGGCCGTGCTTCGTCAACGACTCGGCCGAACCGTTGAAGGTCATGCAGATGTCCAGGGGCGCGTCGCAGGCGGTGCCCAGGTGCGACGCCTTGTGCCGGCAGTAGCACATGCCCACGCCGATGTGGCTGGCGGTGGCGATCACCTCGGAGGCGCGCTCGTAGTCCAGCACGTAGGCGGCATGCTCGCTCGAAAGCACCGGCTCCTGCACGAAGACGCGGCCCAGCTGGGTCTCGCCCTCGGTGAACAGGGCCTTCACGAAGTCCTCTTCGACGTTGAGATACTGGTGGAAGAGCTCGCTGAGGGTCTTCTGGTCCAGATCGCCGCGGGTGCGCATCAGCGAGAACTCGAAGAAGCCCGCCATGGGCGGCGGCAGCACGTAGATGGAGCGGCCGCGGCGCTCGATGTCCACCAGCAGGGCGCGGCCGGCCAGTTCCCGGCAGACGCGCTCGGCCTGGGCCTCGCTCAGCTTCCAGATGCGGGCCGCCTTGCGCGCGGTGAACGGCTTGATGGGCAGCAGGGCCAGCAGGCCGGCCTCCTGCTCGTTCATCAGCAGGGCCAGGATGCGGTTCAACAGCTTGGACGGCGGCGCGCCCTGGGGTGCGCGGTTCAGGCGCTCCACCAGCTGGGCGTAGCCGGATTTGACGGTGCGGTGGGCCATGGCCGACCTCCCTCGCCTGATCCTACGCCCCCCGCGGCGGCGGCGCAACCGCGGCTCAGGTGGTGCGCAGCGACTCGAACAGCGCCTTCAGCGGGCCGAACTCCTCGTCGTAGTCGGCCATGGTGCGCTCGATCACTTCCTGGGCCTCGTCGCGGCCGTAGACGTGGGTGATCTCGGTCTCGCGCTTGTGCTTGCCGGGGGCGTCCTTGTAGGTCAGGAAGTAGTGCTTCAGCCGCTCGATCATGGGCGCCGGGCACTCGTAGATGTCGCGCAGGTGCCCGTAGATGGCGTCGGTGCGCATCACGGCGATGATCTTGTCGTCGGCCTCGTTGTCGTCGATCATGCGCAGCCCGCCGATGGGCACCACCGGCAGCAGGATGTCGCCGTGGGTGATGGTCTTCTCCGCCAGCACGCAGATGTCCAGCGGATCGCCGTCGCCCACGATGCCGGTGCGCGAGGCCTTCTCCATGCAGTACTCGGCCGAGCGCCGGCCGCAGTAGGTCTGCGGGACCAGCCCGTAGAGGGTCGGGTAGACGTTGGAGAACTTCTGGGGCCGGTCCACCTTCAGCAGGCCCGTGGGCTTGTCCAGCTCGTACTTCACCGTGTCGGTGGGCACGATCTCGATGTAGGCGGTCACCTGGTGGGGGGCGTCGTCCCCGATGGCGACGCCATGCCAGGGGTGGGCACGGAACAGGCGGTGCAACAGATTGAGATCGATGTCCACGGAAGGCCTCCCGGTTCGATGGTCCGGGCCGCAGTATAGCGCCTCGGCGGCTATTCCAGGAGGACCATCTTGCGCGCGACCGCCTGCCCGCCCTGCTGCAGGCGGTAGTGGTAGACGCCGGCGGCGACCGGCTGGCCCAGATCATCGGTGCCGTCCCAGGTGACGCTGTCCGGGCCTGCGGACGCCGCGCCGGCGACCAGGGTGCGCACCAGCCGACCGGCCAGGTCGTAGACCCGCAGCGAGACCTGGCCGGCCTCCGGGTCGGCGACCCAGCTGATGGTGGTGGCGGGGTTGAACGGGTTGGGCGCATTCTGGGTCAGCTGCAGCACGGATGCCGCGGGGACGCCGCTGGCGCTGGACACCAGGCGGTACGCGGTGCCGTGGTCGTAGTCCAGCACATAGAGTTCACCGGCGGCATCCTGGCCGAAGGCGGCAATGGAGCCGAACCCTCCGCCCGGGGCCAGGCGGTCGGTCCAGTTGCGCACGCGGGTGGCGCCCTCGGCCGCGGTCCAGGTCAGGGACCACACCTCGGCGCTGCAATAGTCCGCATAGAAATACTGGCCCTTGAGCTGGGGAATGTCCGCGCCCCGGTACACGTAGCCCCCGCTGATGGAGCAGCGGAAGGGCGTGCCGCCGTGGGTGTACTCGTGCACCGGCAGGGACAGGCCGGGGCGGAGGCAGCCGGACTCCGGGTTGTAGCAGGCCGTGCCCTCCATCAGGCGCCAGCCGTAGTTGGCGCCGCCCTGCACGGCGGCCGGCTGCACATTGATCTCCTCCAGTTCGTACTGGCCCACGTCGGCGATGTAGAGGTCGCCGGTCAGGCGGTCGAAGCTCCAGCACCAGGGATTGCGCAGACCCTTGGCCCAGATCTCGTCCAGGGGCGCCCGGTTCACGTGGGGGTTGTCGGGCGGGATGGTGTAGGCCCCGGGCCCCGAGACGTCCAGGCGCAGCAGCTTGCCCAGCAGGGTCTGGTCGTTCTGGGCGTTGTTCTGCTGATCGCCGCTGCCTCCGCCGTCGCCCAGCCCGAAGTAGAGCATGCCGTCGGGACCGAACTCGAGGTGGCCGCCGTTGTGGTTGCTGGCCGGCTGGTTCACCGTCAGCAGGTTGGTGCCGCTGGCGGGGTCGGCGCGGTCGGGATCGGTCCCCACCCGGTAGCGGGCCAGGCGGGAGTCGCCGCCCAGGTCGGTGTAGCTCACGTAGAAGCGGCCCGTGGTGGCGTAGTCGGGCGCGAAGGCCAGACCCAGCAGGCCGCCCTCGCCCGACTCGGCGGTCAGGCTGCCGATGTCCAGGAAGGTGTCGATGAAGGCGCCGGCGGAGGTGAAGGCCAGCACCCGCCCCCCGCGCTCGACCACGAAGAGGCGTGGGTCGCCAGCCGGCGCCACCAGCCGCACGGGGTGATCCAGGCCGGTGATCCAGGGTTCGGCGGCGACCTGGGCGGAAACGGGAGCCGCGGCCACAAGGAATGAAACTGCGACAATCGGTAGGCGGATCATGGCGTTCGGATCCTTTCGCGGGGCCCGGGTCGAAGGCATGCGACGACCCGGCCGGGATCAAACCGTGGTGCGGTGTAGTGGACTTAATTTATCCGCATTGTCGGCAAGGCGCGAGTCCGCGTGGGGGTCGGGCGGGGAAAGAGAGGCGGCCGGAGCCGGTCCGTTCGGGAACCCGAAGCGAACCGGATTGATGAGCTATTTTCTTCGAGAGCGTCAGGCTACGCGCATAGAGACGGCGATAGGTGACAGCTCCGGCCCGCTTCTGGCCCGGGGATCATCCCGGGGAAAGCCCCTGCCCGGGCGCCCGATCATTCCCTGCCGCAGGCATGACGCCAGCGGAGAGGCCCGCAGACCGGGCGCTGGTCGGGCAGGTGGTTTCCGAAGTGACAATGCACAAGTCGCGAAACTCCTGCATGTGTAACCGATCTATTTTCGGACGAGCCTCCGCCGCCACCCCAAACGGGCGTCAATCGGCTGCGCAGCAAGGGGCCCTATGTGTTACATCTTGTTTCTCAATAAGTAGTTGTCGATTCGAGGTGCCGGCGGAGGTCGCCATTGCCGGGTTCGCGGCGACCCGGAATTCTTTTCGCAGGTTCAGTGAAAATCCCGGCTGCGCACCCCCGCCGGCAGGGCTTCGAGCCGCGGCTCCCAGATCCGGTCGGCCACCAGGTGCACCACCGAATCCTCGGACTGGATGCGTCCCGAGACCCCCATCAGGGCCAGGGTCTTGGCCAGCACCTTGAACTCGTCCCAGACCTGGGCCCACAGCACCAGGTTCACGAAGCCGGTCTCGTCCTCGAGGGTCATGAAGGTCACGCCCTTGGCGGTGTGGGGCCGCTGACGGCAGATGACCACGCCCACGTAGTCGGCGCGGCGGCCGTGGGGTCGGGTGTTCAGCTCGGCCGCGGTGGGCCAGCCCCGTTCCCGCAGCACCGCGCGCAGGGGCTCCAGCAGGTGGGCGCGGGTGCTGTGGCCGCTGCTGCTCCAATCCCAGTTGACCTCCTCCAGCTCCGACAGCGCAGGCAGCCGCGGCGCCGGCGCCGGATCGTCCAGCGGCAGCAGCAGCTGGCCCGGCGGATCGCGCCGGCTCAGGCCGTGCACCGCCCACAGGGCCTGGCGCCGCTCGGGCGCGAAGGCCGCGAAGGCGTCGGCCCGGGCCAGGGCCTTCAGCTCGTCGTCGGCCAGGCGGGTGCGCCGGGCCAGGTCACTGATGGAGACGAACAGCCGCTCCCGGCGCGCGGTCACCAGCGCGGCGATGCCCGCGCTGCGCAGCCCCTGCACCCAGCGCAGCCCCATGCGCACCCCCAGCGGCCGGCGGCGGGGCGGCGGACCGTCGCCGGCGGGCACCTCCTCGAGGGTGCAGTCGGCGGCGCTGACGGTCACGTCCACCGGCAGCACGGCGATGCCGTGGCGCCGCGCGTCCTCGACGATGGTCCCGCCCGAGTAGAAGCCCATGGGCTGGGCGTTCAGCAGCGAGCAGGCGAAGACCTCCGGGTGGTGGCACTTGAGCCAGGCGGTGGCGTAGGCGATCAGCGCGAAGCTGGCGGCGTGGCTCTCGGGAAAACCGTACTCGCCGAAGCCCTTGATCTGCTGGAAGACCCGCTCGGCGAACTCGGCCGCGATGCCCTTGGCGGTCATGCGCGAAACCAGCCGCTGGTGGTGGCTCTCGATGGGCCCGTGGCGGCGCCAGGTGGCCATGTCCCGGCGCAGCTGATCGGCCTCGCCGGGAGTGTAGTCGGCCGCCTCCATGGCCAGGCGCATGACCTGCTCCTGGAACAGGGGCACGCCCAGGGTGCGGCGCAGCACCGGCTCGAGGTCGGGGTGCGGATAGATCGACGGGTTCCTGCCCGTGCCGCCGCGCGATGTACGGATGCAGCATGCCCCCGGTGATGGGCCCGGGCCGGATGATCGCCACCTGGATCACCAGGTCGTACCAGCACTCGGGCCGCAGCCGCGGCAGCATGGCCATCTGGGCGCGGCTCTCCACCTGGAACACGCCCACGGTGTCGGCCCGGTGCAGCATGGCGAAGGTGGCGCGGTCCTCGCGGGGGATGCGGGCCAGGGTGAGGTCGGTGTGGCGGTGGGCGCGCAGCAGGTCGAAGGCCAGGTGCAGCTGGTTGAGCGCGCCCAGCCCCAGCAGATCGACCTTGAACAGGCCGAGGGCCTCCACATCGTACTTGGACCACTGGATGACGGTGCGGCCCTCCATGCTGGCGTTCTCGATGGGCACGAAGTCGTGCACCGGCTCGTGGCCCAGCAGGAAGCCGCCTGGGTGGATCGACAGGTGGCGCGGAAACTCCTGGATCTCGTCCACCAGCCGGGCGAAGTGGGTGTGCAGCGGCGCCTGCGGATCGAAGCCGGCGCTGGCGAGGTCGGCCGCCTCCAGCTCGCCGTGGTAGCTGCTCAGCTTGGCCAGCCGGTCCAGGTTCACCGCCGGCAGCCCCAGCGCCTTGCCCACCTCGCGGATCGCCGAGCGCGGCCGGAAGCGCACCACGTTGCAGACCATGGCCGCCCGGTCGCGCCCGTATTTGGCGTAGACGTGCTGGATCACTTCCTCGCGCCGGTCGTGCTCGATGTCCAGGTCGATGTCCGGCGGCTCGGCCCTTTCGCGCGAGATGAAGCGCTCGAACAGCAGGTCCACCTCGCGCGGGTTCACCGCCGTGACCTTCAGGCAGTAGCACACCACCGAGTTGGCCGCCGAACCGCGCCCCTGGCAGATGATCCCCTGCTCGCCGCAGAAGCGCACGATCTCGGCCATGGTCAGGAAGTAGCCCTCGTAATCCAACTCGTGGATCAGTTCGAGTTCGCGGGCGATGCGGCCGGCCATGTCCGCAGGGACCGGCGTGCCGAAGCGGTCGCGGGCGCCCTTGCGCACCAGTTGGTCCAGCCAGCGCGCCTCGGACATACCGAAGGGCAGCTGCTCGGCCGGGTAGCGGTAGCGCAGGGCGCCCAGGTCGAAGTGGCAGCGGTCGGCGATCTCTTTTGTGGCGGCGAGGGCTGCGGGGTCGTCGGCGAAGAGCTTTTGCATGAGGACGGGTGACGGGAGGGCGTGGCGGTCGTTGGGGCGCAGCTTCGTGCCGGCGTCGGCGAGGGTGGTGCCGGTGCGGATGCAGGTCAGCACGTCCTGCAGGGGCCGGCGCGCACGGTGGTGGTAGAGGACTTCGACGGCGGCTGCGACGTGCAGTTGGTGGCGGGCAGCGCGCTCGCGCAGGCGGCGTTCGGCGCGCTGTTCGGCGGCGTCGAGATGGCGGGCGGCCAGGGCGTAGAGGCGGTCGGCGAAGGCTTCGCGCATTAGGTCGACTGTGTGTTTGGGGTCGGGTTCGGCGGTTAGCGCGCTTTCGCGACCGCCCCAGAGGGCGATCATGCCAGGGGCGTGTTGGGCGACCTCGTCCCAGCGTACGGAGCATTGGCCCTTGGGCGAGCGCAGCCTGCCCGCGGTGACCAGCCGGCAGAGGTTGGCGTAACCTTCGCGGTCGACGGCCAGCAGCACGATGGAGGTGCCGTCGTCGATGGTGACCTGGCTGCCGGTGATGAGCTTCAGCGGTTGGTCCCTGGCCGCGACGAAGGCCGAGGGGATGCCCTGGACGCCGTCGCGGTCGGTCAGGGCCAGGGCGGGGAGTTCGAGCTCGACGGCGCGCGCGACAAGCTCGTCGGGCGCCGAGGCGCCCTCGAGGAAGGAGAAGTGGGATTTGCACCAGAGGGCGGGGGGCATGGGTTAAATCCTTTATTTTCTTCGGAAAAGGCCTTGTGGCCGACTGTTGTTTTCGCTATATTTTCGCTATAAATTCCTCCCATGTCAAGCCCACTGGAAGGATGCCGCCATGGCCGTGCTCACCGTCCCCGATTTCGTCGCCGATCGCCCCGCTCCCGAGGCCCATGCCGCCTTGCTCGCGGCCGATGCCGCCGCCGACTGCGCCCGCCACTGCGCGGTGCTGTGGTTCGGCGAGATCCTGCGCCGCGGCCTGCACCGCGACCTGGGCTACGCCTCGATGCCCCAATACGCGAAGGTCGCGTTGGGCTTCTCGGCTTCGAAGACCACCGACTTCATGACCCTGGCGCAGAAGCTCGAGGCACTGCCGGTGGTGCGCGCGTCCCTGGCCGCCGGCCGCATCGGCTACACCAAGGCCCGCGAGGTGGTGAAGGTGGCGACGCCCCATACGGATGCGGATTGGGACGAGGCGGCCCGCACGCGCAGCCGGGAGGAATTGACGCAACGCGTGAAGGCCGTGCAGGCGAAGGCGAAGCGGCGGGCGTCCGCGCAGCTGGAACTGACGCCGACCGCGCCCGAGGTCGAGGCCTTGGCTCGCGAGGTGCCCGTGCGCGTGGGGCTTCGTGTTCACGCCGGAGCAGCACGCGCGGTGGGAGGCGGCTTGGGAGCGGTTGCGCAAGCTGGGCGGGGTGCCGGCTGAGCGGGTCGAGGTGCTGCTGGACGCTTTGGCGGGAATAATCGATGCTGCAACATCAAGCGCGGCAGCGGATTGCGCTTGCAGTGCCCCCCGGGGGGCCGTGCGCCCACCGGTGCAGATCCATGCACATCGGTGCCCCGAATGCCGTCGCGTGGAGGTGGACGGACGCGCGGTTTCGCGTGCGGATGCCGAGCGGTTGCAGTGCGATGCGGCGGTCGCCGAACCGGGCGGGCGGAACACCACGACAATCCCCCCGCGAACGCGCCGCGAGGTGCTGGCCCGTGACGGGCATCGCTGCCAGGCGCCGGGGTGTGGGCGGCGGCGCTATCTGGAGGTGCATCATGTGGTGGCGCGGGAGCGGGGTGGCGGCAACGACGCAGCGAACCTGGTCACCCTGTGCTCGGCGTGCCATCGGTTGATGCATGAGCGGGCGTATAGCGACCGGACGCTTTGGCAGGTTGGAGCGGAGTAGGCCCCTGGATCGGACGCACAGCGGAATGCGCGCCCCGGCCTGGGTGGTCTACCTGAATATCGCCCGCAGATCGCCGGCGCTCGTGCGCCTGACCGGCACGGACAAGTCGAGCAGCGGGAGGTAGTCGATGATGACAAATTGGAGTAGTGCAAACGGTCGCTCACTCCACCCTCCCCTGCAAATACCACCGCCCATCAGAATAAAAGACCCAAAGAACCGCCCCATCCTCCGCCTCGACGAAATGGTACGCCCGCCGCTCCTCCCCGCACCACCACCCCGTCGAAACAAGATGCGGCCCATGCCCCCGCACCTGCTCGCGGGTGAACATCGCACCACCCGGCCCGGCCGCCGCCCGCAGCAGCTGCTCGCCGCCGGTGCGAGCCAGATCCGCCGGCCCCGTCAACAGCGGCCGCGGCCGACCCAGCACCCGGCGCACCAGCGGAACTTCCCCCGGGGGAAGTCGCGTCGGTTGTGGCGTGGCCAGCGCGGTGACCGGCTGCCAACGCCAAGCCGCTTCGGGCAAATGCCCCGGCGCCAGTTCGGCGCGCACCACCGCCGCGTCGCCCAGCTCGGCGCGCACGCGGGCCACGGCGCGCAGGGCGGCCGCGGGATCCCGACGCGGCTGGCGACGAAACAACTCCAGCACCCCGGACGGGGCATCGGCGGGCTCCAACTCCAGCACCGCACGCGCAGCCCCCGCGCCCAGATCGACGGCCTCCAGACGCAGCCGCACCAGCTCCATCAGCAGCACCGCGTCGAGGGTGGGCTCGGCGGGGCGCAGGGATTCGCGACGAGCGGTGTGCTCGCGATCGTCCAGCACCAGGTCCAGGTGCACCAGCGCCACGGCCTGGCCGCGGTCCGCCAATCTCTCCAGCAGCGGATGCAACAGCCGCTTGACCACGAACAGCAGGCGCCACGCATCGCTCTCGGCGGCCTCCTCGAACACCTCTTCGGCGCGCACCGGTTCGGGCGGCAGCACCGGCTGCAGCGGGTCGAAGCGCAGGCCGCGGGCCAGCTCCACCAGCTGCACGGTCTCGCGGCCGAAGCGGGCGGCGAGGCCGGCCGCGGGCAGGGCCATCAGGTCGCCGACGGTCTGCAGGCCCAGGCGGACCAGGTCGTCGCGCCTGCGGGGATCCAGTTCGAGCCGGGCCAGGGGCACGCCGCGGCAGGCGGCGGTCTCGCGCGCGGGCGAGGGCACCACCACCGCCTGCCGATGCACCCGGGCCAGGCAGTAGCTCCCGAAGCGCGAATACCCCACCACCACGCCGCACACGAAACCCGCGCGGTGCAGGCCGGTCCACAGGCGTTCGGCCCACTGGCTGGGCGTGCCGGACACGCGTTCGAGACCCCCGGCGTCGAGCCAGAACACGCCGGGGTCGTGGCGGGCTGGCTCGACCCGGGGACTGTGGCGCAGCAGGTGGCGGTGCAGGGATTCGACGGCCGCGGCGATGCGCGGCGCCGGCACCGGCGCGGCCTGCAGGTCGCGGCACAGGGCCAGGGCCGCGCTGTAGCGCTGGCCCGGCAGCACGCCCAGGCCGCGGGCGGTTTCGTTCACCCACAGCAGCAGGGCCTGGGGATGGTCCTCCGCCACCACGGCGGCGGGCAGGTCGCGCCAGGCGGCGTGGTCGCGCAACAGCAGCTGCAGCGGCAGGGCCGGCAGGTCGACGCAGGCGACGCGGTCGGTGCGGGCGATGCGGTCGGCGGTGACCAGACGCTCAGTGCAGTCCGTCCGGGCCACGGCGCTCCTCCTGCCAGCGCCAACCCGGCCCCCGCCGCTTGTCCTTGAGCACGCGCAGGGTGCAGACGAATCCATCGGCGCTGCGCCGCCGCTGCACCTGGCCGCGCAGGGAGACCAGCGAACCGAGCGAGGGCTCGTCGGCGGACTTCTCGGTCAGGCACAGCACCGCCGCGTCGTGCTTCAGGGCCAGCTGCACAAGGCGGCCCTGCAGGGGCGTGGGCATGGCGGTGTCCGTCCCCAGATCGAGCACCACCAGCCCATACGCCCCCGAGCGCAGGAGCACGTCGGCCGCGCGGCCGGCCGTGCGCACGTCGTGCGCGCGCACCACCACCAGGGCGGCCAGGTCGACGCCGGCCGCCGCGGCGTCCGGCGGATGGAAGGTCGCCGCGCGCGCGGTGATCCAGGCCGCCGGGTCGCCGTGCTGCTGGGCGTCGCGCACCAGGCTGATCGCGGCCGAGAGGGCGGCGCTGTCGGCGGCGGCGGCCAGTTCGCAGAGGCGGCCCGCCAGCTCGGCGCAGGTCCAGGCCGGCGCCGCCTGGGTGTCCTGCTCGGGCTCGGCACGCAAACGCACCAGGGCCGGATGATGGAAGATGTCGACGGCCAGGTTGCCGTGTTCCGGCGGCGGGGACGACAACTGCGGATCATGGATGGCAACGGCCATGATCGACCTCCTTCACGGGTGGCGGCGCAGGCGCTCAGGCCAGCCGGCGACGGACTTCCACGACTCTGCCCAGGATGCGGACCTCCGCCCCCGCATGCAGGACGATCGGCGCGAAGGCCGGGTTCTCCGGGTGCAGTTCGAGCTGACCCGCGCGCAGACGCAAACGTTTGACCGTGGCCTCGTCCCGGACCAGGGCCACGACGATCTCCCCGTCGCGGGCGATGTTCTGGCGGCGGACGATCACCAGGTCGTCCGGCAGGATGCCCGCGCCGATCATGCTCTCGCCGCGAACGGTCAGGGCGAACATCTCGTGCTCGCCCATGGCACCATCCACCGGAATCCACCCGTCGGGATCCTCGATGGCCTCGCTCAGGGCACCGGCCTGGACCCGGCCCAGGCGGGGGATCAAGCGGGGCACTGGGCCCGCAGGACCCGGGGGCAGGCGATACCCCCGGGCCCGGCCCGGCTCCTTGGCCAGCAGCCCCGCGGCCACCAGGGCTTCCAGGTGCTGCCGCGCCGACTGCACGGCCCGGAAGCCGCAGTGCTGCTGCACCTCGCGCACCGTGGGCGGCGCCCCGGCGGCGATGCGCTGCCGCACGAAGGACAGGATCTCGTCGCGGGAGCGGCCCGGGGCGGAGCGGGGCATGGCGGCCTCCTTCAGGGATTGACTCGGTCGGCGTTCAACCTCCATAAAACAGACATTTGTCTGCTATGTCAAGCAATAAAAGCGAAATAATGGCGAATATCATGGATTGATACCCGATATTTTTCTCGTTTGACCCTCTTGCGCACCGTACCTCATCTCCCTAGGTTCATTCCGACGCGACTCTCCCCCGACAACTTCCACATGGGAGGGTCATCATGAAATTCGCTTTGATGCGAACGATGTTCCTGGTCGCGACTCTGGTTCTCGCCGCAACCGCTTTTGGAGGTGATGCCGACCCGACCCGCGACAGCTTCAACCGGGGGCTTGCAGCCAAAGTCCCCGCCCCTGCCGACAGCTGGGCCAAGGCTGCCCGCGACACCCACCTCGTGATGGGGCCGTGGGGCAGCGGGGCCGACCACAACGGCCAGTTCCAGGACATGTCCGGCAACGCGAGCTGGAACGGCTGGACCCATTGGGACGCCACCCAGCCGACCGCAGCCTACTGGCACGTCGACACCTACAACGTGGTCAGCGGCACCTACAGCGCGTGGTGCGGCGACATCGCATTCCCTTCGTGCGCACCCGGTGACCCCGTGGGCGGCTACGGCACCGACTGGCAGGAGATCCTCGAATGGCGGGGCACTGTCGCCAACAACGGCGCCAGCTGCACCGTGACGGTCAACGCCAGGGTCAACCACAACACAGAGACCGCGTACGACTACTGCTTCGTCTCCTTCCGCAAGGCCGACCAGCCGGTCGTCAACGCCTGGATCGCCGACGGGGTCGGCATCGGGGTGAACGTCAACGTCCAGACGACCTACGGCCCGGCCGACTACCTGGGGGCCGGCTCGAACGAGGTCGTCGTGCAGTTCCGCGTGACCTCGGACGGCGGTGCGTCGGACGAGGACTGCGGCTGGCAGGGCAACGGCGCCATGCAGCTGGACGACGTGGTGATCAGCCTGAGCAACGGCGCGGGCTACAGCCACGGCTTCGAGGACGGCACCCTGGGTGCTTTCCATGTCGTGCTGCCCGACGGCGTCGGCGACTTCTCCAAGCTGTGGTTCGGGCTGCAGGACATCGACCCCTGCGCCGGCAACACCACCTACCAGGCGGCGTTCATCGATGACGGCGTCGTGGTGCCCGGCACCGGCGGCAGCCCCTGCATCAACTGGTGCTACGGCCCCAACGGGTTCATCATCAACGTCACCGGCGGCCTGGCCGGACCCGACGGCCACCTGCGCAACTTCCTCGAGTCCCCGATCATGGCCTGGCCGGCGGGCGACTTCGACGGCGCGACGCTCTGGTACGACGTGTACCGCCACGAGGACCTGAGCGCCGACAGCCCCGGCGTCGCCTTCCAGTGGGGCGTGCGTTCGACGGCGTCGGCCAACCCGGCCGACATCCTGACCATGCCCTGGAACGACCGGAACTTCTACGAGATCGGCGGGCCGGACTACCTGCGCTTCTTCGACGAGTGCACCGACCTGCTGGAATCCGGTCGCCAGTACGTGCAGATCCAGCTCTCGGTGTTCGAGGTGGGCTGGGCGTTCGGCTACACGGGCAACGATGCCACGCCCGCTCCCTACTTCGACAACGTGAAGCTGGCGGCCTACCCGTACGAGGGACCGGGCATGGCGACTCGCGAGATCGACCTGGCCAACGACGGCTTCCCCGCCATCGGCGAGGTCAACACGGCGGATCTGGGCTCCAACAGTATCCGCTTCGACATGGCCCGGAACATCTCCCTGCAGGCCCACCTGCGCAATGATCCGGGCGATTCCATCACCATGGACATCACGCCGGTGCGCACCGGCGCGGTGCTGACCGGTGCGCCACGGCTGCACTACCGGCTGAAGACCAATCCGCTGTTCGACCCCTACCGCACCGCCGGCCTGCCGGCCGTCGGGTCGGTGGCCGGCGTGCCGGCCGCGCTCGGCGGCACGGTGACCCCCGACCGCTGGGCGTTCGACCTGCCGGACACGGGCTTCCTGTTCCCCGGCGACGTGCTGCACTACTTCGTGCAGGCCACCGACGCGGTGGGCGGGGTCGTGCAGTCGACGACCATGCCGGCGGACACCACCGGGTTCAGCGACTACCTGGACCTGCTGAACTACGATCCTGCCTACGTGGTGCGCGGCCTGCCCTCGCTGAAGGAGCGGGTCGGTGAGCCCGGCGTCTACGACACCCCGGGCATGCTGTTCTGGAACGACTTCGGCGACCGGGGCGGCCGCAACGAGTGGTACACGTCCTTCCGCAACCTGGGCCTGCTGCCCGGGCGCGACTTCGACGTGTTCTACACCAACGGCCCCAGTTCCGGCGTCGGCAACGGCCTCGGCGGACGAGCCACGAGCTTCCACATCGAGTCGTACCAGGACATGCTCTACACCAGCGGTGACCTGACCGCCTTCACCCTGGCCAACGGCGACTACACCAAGGACCCGGGCCAGGACGTCCAACTGCTGGCGAGCTGGCTGCTGGACGGCGGCAAGGACCTCTACCTCTCGGGTGACGGCCTGGCCGCGGACCTGTCCCAGTCGGGCTCCCAGGCGCTGACCTTCCTCGAGGACCAGATGGGCCTGTCGGTGATCTCCTCGGACCTGCGTCCGTTGATCAGCGGACAGACCTCGCCCAGGATCCTGGCCGAGGGCGGCAACCCGGTGTTCCAGACCACCAGCAGTTGGCTGGCCTACGGCGGCTGCGTGGCGATCAACACCTTCGACGCCGTCGAGCCCATCGGGTCGGCCACGCGCCTGGCGCAGTTCGCCAACCCGTCCGGTCTCGGCGACCAGTACGTCTACAGTGCGGCCACGCTGAACGAACCGTTCTCGGGCAGCCGGGTCATCTCGATGCCGTACGACTTCAGCTACATCTGGAGCGCACCCGACACGCCGGCCGCCGAGACCGGCCGCGTCAACCTGCTCGAGGAGATCCTGGCGTACTTCGGCGTGACCGGCCAGCCGGGCGATGTCTCGGGCGTGCCCGACGCCGCGGTCTTCGCCGTGCGCAACTACCCGAACCCGTTCAACCCCGCCACGAGCATCGAGTACACGATGCCCCGACGCGGGCACTTCAGCCTGAAGGTCTACAACGTCCGCGGTGAACTGGTGCGCACTCTCATCGACGAGATGCGCGAGCAGGGCACCGACCGGGTCACGTGGGACGGCACCAACGACGCAGGCCGGCAGGTCTCGTCCGGTGTCTACTTCTACGAGGCCAGGACCGGGGACAAGGTGAAGGTCCAGAAGATGGCGCTGGTCAAGTAGGGCCGCGCCTCCATCACTTGACGGGACCTGAGCCTTCCACCCACACGGTCAAGGGCCCCGGGCACGATGCCCGGGGCCCCTTTTTACGCTCCTCGCCGCGGAGCTATTTCACGAGGGCCATCTTGCCGATCCGCACCTCGTCGCCCAGGCGCACCTCGTAGAAGTACACGCCCGAGGCCGCCGCCGCGCCGTCGGCGCCCGTGCCGTCCCAGGCCACGGTGCCGTCGGCGTCGACCGGCCGGTCGGCCAGGGTGCGCACCAGGCGGCCGCGCAGGTCGTAGACCCGCACGGTCAGATGATCCGGCCGCGGTGCGGTGTAGGTGATGGTCACGGCGGGATTGAACGGGTTGGGCCGCGCCGTCGCGGCGAAGACCGCCGCCTCCGGCACCGGCAGGACGTCGATGCCGTTGTCGGGGAAACCGAACCAGGCCAGCGCGTCCAGGATCAGGCGCGTGCGGGCCGGGAGTTCAGCCGGGTTCTTGAGGCCCTCGTCGGGATCGGTGCGGATCAGTGCGAGGTCCATGGGCACCAGGATCGCCCGCGAACCGAAGACCGGCACTTCGGTCGCCAGCGCCGCCGCGTAGGGGTAGGCGCCCGCACCGCCGCCGGGGGCCGCCCAGGCGGCCAGCCGCAGCGATCCCGGACCGGTCGTCACGGCGTCGAAGCGATCGCGCACCAGGTGGCCGTAACCCTCGGCCAGCGGCGCGCTCGAGCAGCCGCCGCCGTAGGCCACCCAGGAGTCGATGCTAGACAGGACGGGATTCCCCGCCTCGATTAGGACCCGCGGCGAGGTCTGGCCGTCGATCAGCGGGCCCACATCGCGCGCATCAACGGTGCAGGCGAACCATTCGGTCAGCAGGGCCGCCCGTTCGGGAACGCCGGCCGCCAGGTCGCTGGCCAGGTCGTTGCCGAAGGCCAGCAGTCGCCGATCGCCCAGGCGCAGCCAGGCATCGAGCCGGACGGCGTCGGGGCTGTAGGGGATGCCGGAACTGTTGCCGCCATCGATCGTGCCGGCGGCCATCTCGCCACTGGTGTAGATCATGCACTCGTAGCCGGCCAGCTGCGCGACGGAGGCCCGGGCGCCAAGTCCGTTGCGCAGGCGGGAGGCGGCCCCCTGGGTGTGGAAGACATCCACCACGCCCTGCCACAGCAGCGTCGTCTCGTGCAGGACCCGGGTCCAGACGTCCCAGTCGGCGTCGGTGCCGGAGTCGTGCCAGAACAGGATCGGGTGCGCGACGTGCACGCCCGGCTGTCCCACCTCCTCGCGGATCGTGGGCAGCGCGCGCACGGAGAACGCCTGGGCGTAGCCGCCGTTGTACACCGGATAATCGGCAAACGAAGCGAAACCCGTCGTGTCGGCAGGCAGGATGACCGTCTCGGTGGTGCCGCCAATCGTCTGGGAGGCCGTGAAGAAGTAGTGCAGCCGGTCGCCGGGGAACAGGAACCCGGTGTCCGGCAGATCGTAGAGCCAACGCGCGGCGTCAATGGGCGTGCAGGCGACGCTGCCCTGGTCCGGCAGCCCGGCCGTGCGCCAGGGATCGAACAGCGGGTTGCGCCGCAGCAGGTAGTGCAATTGCGGCGGGCCGTCGAGCACGGCCCCGGTGCCCAGCGGTTTGCAGGTGATCTGGAGCGCGTCGGACGGCGTGCTGGGCGGATCGACCGCGAGCGAGGCCTTGAACGGCACGCTGTTGGCCCCGAGGTCCATCAGGTCCACCTCGCCGCTGCCGGGGAAGGCGTCAGCGGCGAGATTGCCGATTTCGACCGACAGCGACGGTCCGCCGGCTGCGTACGTGGCCACCCGCACGTTGTCGAAGTACGGCGCCGGCGTGGCATCGTTGCCCTCCCAACCCCAGACCCAGCCGTACTCGATGGCGGCCAGCCGCACCTGGACGTGCGTGCGCCCGGGCACCAGCAGATCGTCCAGGTCATGGGTCTCCCGCAAGTACTGGGGCCCGCCGTAGGAGACGACGCTGCGGTCGCGCCAGGAGGCCCGCGCCAGGTCGGCCGGATTGCCGCTGGCCACCGAGCGAACCTTCCAGGTGTAGAACACCCCAGGCGCGTCGCCGGTCAGGTCCTCGTGGCGATAGACATCAAACGAGAGCCGGGCGCCGTCGTGGGCCGGGTCCGTCCAGGCCAGCGGTGGCGAGATCACGGCGTTGTGCAGCTTCGTGGCCTGCTGGCCTGTCCAGTAGGGAAAAAGTGCTTCGGAGGTGCCGCCGGTCGAATTGACCACGTAGCCGCTCGGCCCGTAGCACCAGCTGATGCAGGTCGAGCCGCCGGTGCCCGGCACCACCACCCCGTCGTCGATGAAGGCCATCTGGGGCGTGGTGTTGTTGCGGCAGGGGTCGAGGTCGCCCAGACCGGCCCAGAGCTTGGCGTAGTCACCCACACCCGGCGGCAGGAAGACCGCGAGCGCGCCCAGGGTGCCGTCCTCGAAGTCGCAGCTGGCGCCTCTGCCGTTGTCCAGGGTGATGACCACATCGTCCAGCTGGATGGCGCCGTCGTTGGGGAAGAGGCAGTCGTTGCCCCCGAAGCCGCCGTCGGAGTGGAAGCGGAACAGCACCCGCACCTCGTCGCCGGCCGGACCCAGGTACTCGCCCGGGGTGTAGACCGTCGTGCCGCCGGCCGGCGACGCGGTCAGCTGGCCCGAGGCCGACCAGAGATCGACGGTTGCCCCGCCGCTCTTCTCGCAGGAGATGTAGGCGTAGTCGTAGCCCGGTTCGGTGTCGAGGTTCACGATCGCCGACACCGTCACGGTGCACGGCTGGCTGTTGTCGATCACGGCGCCGCGCCATTCGAGGTAGTCGGCGGAATTGTTCGGGTAGCCGCCGACCTCGTCCCAGGCCTGCCCGCAGGAGGGAAGACCCGCATCACCGCACCAGGCGCTGAAGGTGCCGTTGACCGCATGGAAGGTGCTCACGTGCCAGAGGGGATCGTTGTCGGTGGTGTAGTCGATGCTGGTCCAGCCGTTCCAGTCGGCGGACCCGGCAGGGGATTCGAAGCTGCCGATCGCCGGCGCCCCGCTGCCGTGGGGCCCCATCAGGATCAGGGTGTCGACCTCCGCCTTGGCCGCGGGGCCGATCGGTCCGCCGACCAGGCGCGCTTCGCCTCCCGGCGACAGGCTCTCCGCGGGGACGGGACGGGCCGAGGCACCCAGGGGCAATGAGATGCACATCAACAGGCATACGAACAGGCAGCGCATGGTCACACCCTCCAGGCACATCAGCGGGTCCGGTAATTTGTGAATCAGTATACCTGAATCGATTCCAACCGGTCAATTCGGCCCCGGACTTGCCCGCGGCCGCGACCGGGCGCTATAGTAGCCGCGGCACCACCAACTCCACCTCTGCCCGAAGGACCCCGGTCATGCCCGCATCGCGGATCAGGTTGCTGCTGCTTCTCTTGTTGGTCGGCTGCGCCGGGCAGCCCCCGCACCAGGACGACGATCCCGCCGAGGTGGCCAAGACCTCCCTGACCACCGTCGGCGATCCGGCCCCGCTCTTCGCCGCCCCCCTGCTGGGCGGCGGCAGCTTCGACCTGGAGGCCCAGCGCGGCAAGGTGGTGCTGCTGAATTTTTTCGCCACCTGGTGCCCGCCCTGCATCGCCGAGATGCCGCACCTGCAGGCCGAGGTCTGGGATCGCTTCAAGGGCGACGGCTTCGCCATGGTCTCGGTGGCGCGGGAAGAGGATGCCGAGGTGGTCGCGCCCTTCGTAGCGAAGCACGGCGCGGGCTGGCC
Organism: Candidatus Krumholzibacteriia bacterium; assembly: GCA_963848505.1. Lineage (GTDB taxonomy): Bacteria > Krumholzibacteriota > Krumholzibacteriia > LZORAL124-64-63 > LZORAL124-64-63 > JACZKN01. The sequence continues at coordinate 392,227 of CAWKEB010000002.1, forward strand.
CTTCGCCCTGGACACGGACCGCAGCGTGTTCGCGCGCTATGCGGAAGCGTTCATCCCCCGCAGCTACGTGCTTGACCGCACGGGCCGCGTCATCTTCCAGGGCCAGGGCTACGCCGAGGCGGAGTTCGCCCACATGGTCGAGGTCATCGCCGCCGAACTGGCGAAGCCCGTCCCGTAGACCGCGCCTCAGCGCCGCCCGTCGTCCAGCTCGCGCATACGGCGCAGGATGCCCAGGGGCGACTCGTGCCGGGCCGCTTCCATCAGCTTTTCCAGCCGCTGCTGCTGGTCGGCCTCCAGCGCCACGAACTTCCGGCGCAGCCGCTCGGCGTAGGCGTCGCGCAGCACCACCAGCAGCTCCTCCAGCTCGTAGGGCTTGGGCAGGTAGCTGAAAGCGCCCAGCTTGGCGCACTCGACGGCGCTGCCCAGGGAACCGTGGCCGGTCAGGATGATCACCTCCAGGAACCGGTGCGCGGCCTTCAGGCGCGAGAGCAGCTCCTTGCCGTCCATGCCGGGCATCTTGAGGTCCACCAGCGCCAGGTCGAACTTGTCGTCGACGCACAGGGCCAAAGCCTCGGCACCGCCGGCCGCAGTCGCGACCGCGAACCCCCGCAGCTCCAGCCGCTCCCTGAGGGCGGCCACGAACGGCGCCTCGTCGTCGACCACCAGGATGCGTATCGAGTCCGCCATCAGCCTACCTCCGCGTTCAGGCCCCGAGTCCCAGCCAGCGCCAATAGCCCCAGAAGGCCCACCCCCACAGCACGATGAAGCTCAGCACCCAGACCACCGCGCCGTGCTTCAGGAAGTCGGTCCGCGTCACCAGCTGCTGCCCCGTCAGCGGATCGCGGCAAAGGATGTAGACCAGCGCGCTGGCCGGCGTGCCGATGATCAGCATGTGCGCGAACGACGAGGCGAAGGCGGTCGCGAAGCCCAGGACCCAGGGGTGCAGACCCGCCGCCTGGGCCATGGGCACGGTGATCGGACCCAGCGCCGCCACCGTGGCCCCGTCGCTCATGAAGTTGGTGACCACGCCCGTGATCAGGCTGACGGCCACCGGCAGGAAGCGGTCATGCAGCAGCGGCTCGGGCACCGCGCCCAGGAAACCCTGGGCCAGGTAGAGGGCGCCGCCGGTCTCGGCCAGGCCGCGGCCCAGGGCACTGGCCCCGCCGTAGAGGAAGACCACGTCCCAGGGCACCCGCGTGATGTCGCGCCAGTCGGCCACCCCCAGCACGTTCAGCAGCACCAGCCCGCCCAGCACGGGACCGCCCATGCCCAGGCGCTCGCCGCCGAGTATCCACCCCGCCACCACCAGCAGGGACACCGCCGCGGTCAGCTTCTCGTCGCGGGTCAGGGGGCCGAGGCGGCTGCTCTCCTCCCGGGCCACCTGCGCCGCGTTCAGTCCCCGGGCGGGCAGCTGCCGCCGGAACGCCAGCAGGAAATACAGGCCCAGGACCAGGGACGCCACCGGCACGAAGGGCAGGCCGAAGCGCATCCACTGCAGGAACGTCGGTGCTGTGCCGTAGTCGGAGAGGATGCCCACCATGATGGCGTTGCGGCCGCCGGCGGCCGGGGAGCCGGGCCCGCCCAGGTTCGAGCCGAAGCAGACCAGCAGCGCGAACAGCACCAGCATCGCTCGCGGATCACGGCCGGGCTCCCGCGGCAGCCGCTGCCAGACCATGATCAGCATGGGCATCACCAGGGTCACCAGGATGGTCTCGCTGATGAACGAGCAGGCCAGGGCGAAGACGGGCAGGAACACGAAAAGCAGGGTCAGCGGTCCGCGCACCGGCCGCAGCAGCAGCATGGCGATGCGCTTGTCCAGGCCGGTGCGGGCCATCACCCGCGACAGCGCCAGCACGCCGAAGATGAACACCACCGCGTCCTTGGCGAAGGACTGGGCGATGGCGTCCGGACGCATCACCCCGCCCACGTAGAGCACCACCGCCACCAGCAGCGCGGTCGCGCCGATGGGCACGGCGCCGGTGGCCCAGAAGATCGCCGCCACGGCGATCAGCGCGATCATCAGCTGGGTGCGGCCGGCCACGCGGCGGGCCCGGTCCGGCTGGTCCGTGGCGATGCCCGGGGGCGCGAAGCGGTCGAGGTAGTGGTCGGCGATCGTGTCGCCCGGATCCAGCTCCCCGTACGAGGCATAGCCGGCGATGGGGTCGTCCGCGCGCTCGGCTGCACGCGGCGTCGCCAACAGGGTCACCAGCCGGGGCGCCGGCGGCAGGAATGCGGCCAGCACCAGGGACAGCAGGCCCGCCAGCATGATCGTCAGCACCACCGTGCGCCGGTTCGGCCGCAGGGGCCGCGGCGGCCGACGCTTGTCCTTGCGCAGGGGCGCGTCGCGGCGGGCCAGGGCGTGGGCGTGCTCACGGTCGGCCTCCCACAGCACCGGCTCGAGTTCGTCGACCGGCAGCGGCTTGGCCAGGAAGCGGAACACGCCGAGGCGCCCCATCTCGGCGGCCATGTCCACCGAGCCGTGGGCGGTGAGCATGATCACCGGCACCTCGGGCCGGTAGCGGCGCAGCTCGACCAGGGTGGCGGCGCCGTCCATGCCCGGCATCACGAAATCGAGCACGACCATGTCCAGGTCGCGGTCGGCGCGGGCCAGGCGCAGGGCCTCCTCGCCGCTCTGCGCCTGGGCGACGTCGAAGCCGCGCAGCGCCAGGCGCTCGGCCAGGGAGCGGCGGAAGCCCTCCTCGTCGTCCACCAGCAGCACGCGCGGCCGATGCCCTGTCTTGCGGTTGTCCATGCTACCTCTTGAGCGGCAGGTCCACCGTGAAGGTGCTGCCTTCGCCCGCTGTGCTGGCCACCGACAACCGGCCGCCCAGCCCCTCGACGATGCCGTAGCTTACGCTCAGGCCCAGGCCCGTGCCCTTGCCCGGCTCCTTGGTGGTGAAGAAGGGCACGAACACCCGCTCCAGCTGCGCGGCGGTCAGGCCCACGCCGGTGTCCTCGACCTCGATGCGGAAGCGTTCGCCTGCGCGCCGGGTGTGCACCGTCACCAGGCCCTTATGGGCCACGGCGTCCACGGCGTTCTTCAGCAGGTTCAGCAGCACCTGCCGCAGCTGGTCCGGGTCGGTGACCACCGTGCCCAGTTGCGGATCGTAGTCCCGCGCCACCGACACGCCCGCGTTGTCCAGTTCGGCCTTGAGGATGCCTTCGATCAGCTCGTCCAGCAGGACGTGCGGATCCCGCTCCACCAGCCGCACCTCGCCCTGGCGCACGAAGCCCAGCAGCCGACGAGTGATGCCCGTGGCCCGGTATACCGCCGTCTCGATCGCCGCCAGGTGCTCGCGCACCACCTCGGGCGTGGCCTCGCGCCCGAAGCGCGGGTCCAGCAGGTCCTTGATCAGGCCCGCCTTCTCCGCCACCACGGCCAACGGGTTGTTCACCTCGTGGGCAATGCCGGCCGAGAGCTCGCCGACGGTGGCCAGGCGCGCCGCGTGCACCAGCTGCCGGGTCAGCTCCTGCTCCTTCTGCAGCGCGGCGTACTGCTGGGCCGCGACCCAGTGCGCCTGCAGCCGGATCACCAGGCCGCCGATCAGGCAGAAGGCCGCCGACACCAGCCACAGGTTCGTCGCGATGTCCGCCAGCAGCCCGCGACCCGCCGCCGGCACCGGCAGCAGGCCGCCCTCGATCGCCTGCAGGTGGGCCGCCGTGATCTCGGGCGAGATCACCGCCCGCAATATGCGCGTGCTGCCGGCCGGCTCCAGCTTCAAGGCCATGGTGTAGTGGGGCTGGCCGCGAAAGCCCAGGTAGACGTCGGTGATCACGTGGGACGAAGCGCCGGCCAGCAGGCGGGTGAACCAGGCCTCCTGGGCGTAGCTGCGGTCCGCGAGTTCGGGCAGCGGCCCGGCGTAGGCCAGCACCCTGCCCCGGATGTCCAGCACCGCCAGGTCCACGAACACGTCGCTGGCCTGCTGCAGTTGGGCCAGGTTGCGGGCCAGGTCGGCCGGATCCGGCGCCAGCAGGGCCCGCGGCTCGTCGGTCAAGCCGGTCAAGTTCAGCAGGCGGTCGCCCAGGAAGAGGTCGATCAGCGCCGCCTGGTGCTCGGCCATGGCCTGCAGGTGGCGGCGCTCGGCGTCGCGGGCGACGATCCGGTACTGGACATGGAAGAACACCGTAAGCAGCAGCAGGGGAATGAAATAGAGAAAGACCAGCCGCAGCACGGCGTGGCGCAGCAGGGCGCGATAGGCGGCATCGCGACCCCACTCGGGGCGCGCCTTGGCGGCGCGCGGGTCGACCCGTCCGGTCATGGCCCTCCTGCCGTCGGTGCGCCGGGACACCCGGGACGGCCCCGGGTACCAAAAGGATACAACAGGAACACGGTCGTTCGCAGGAGAAACCCGCTGCGCCTCCCGTCTTCGCGGCGGCGGGGGGATTTGCTCCCCGACCGGCCGCACCCGTATAGTAAGATACGATAACAGGAGAATCTGGGAATCGGGCCGCGCCCGGCCCTGAATCCGAAGGATGATGCCATGCGCCCGCTCACGCTGATCGTCCTGGTGCCTCTGTTGGCGGCCGCCGTGCCCGCTGTCGCCGACCTGACGAACCTGCAGAACGCCATCGGCCTGTACACCGACGTTCCCGGCGACCTGTCCAACGTGAACCAGTTGGTGGTGTACGAAGGCGATCCGGGCACGTTCCCGGTGTACGTGGTGCTGACCAACCCCTACAACGAGAACACCGGGGCGTCGATCAGCCGGGTCGGGGGCTTCGAGTTCCGGCTCGAACTGCCCTCGAACATCATCCTGCTGGACGCCACGCAGCAGCCGTCGTCGATCAACTTCATGAATCCGCCCAACTTCTGCGTGGGCACGAGCATCTTCGTTTCCGGCGACGTGGCCCTCCTGCTGACCCTGACCCTGGGCGAGTTCAGCGGCAGCGGCGGCCGGATCATGCTGTCGCCGGTTTCGACCTACCCGTCGATCGCGGGCTCCATGGCGGTGACCGACGCCGACGACGACTTCTCCCTGTCGGCGGCCGTACCCGCGTCGGGCCGTTTCGATGCGCCGGTGTTCTGCGTCTTCTGCCGCCAATACGACGAGGAGTCCACCTGGGGCGGCATCAAGACCCTGTTCCGCTAGCCGCGCCGCCCGGTGTCCCGCTAGGGCCGCGGCCCGTCGTGGCACTGGTAGCAGGACACCCCGGTCCATCCCCCGCGGAAATCCGCTCCGTGGCACACCGAGCACGAGTGGGTGCCGAAGTCCTCGGCGTAGGTTCCGTGCTGGTTCCGACCGCGCCAGCCGATGGGATGCCCGCCCGGCCCGTCGTGGCAGGCGTAGCACGAGACCTCGCTCCAGCCGCCCTGGTAGTCCTCGCCGTGGCAGTTGCGGCAGCTGAGGGCCGAATTCTCCGCGACGAACGGGCCGTGGTTCGAGCCCAGCTCCCAGTTGGGCTCGTGGCCGCCGGGGCCGTCATGGCAGCGCCAGCAGGAGATGCCGCTCCAGCCGCCGAGGTAGTCCTCCCCGTGGCAGGGCTTGCAGGACAGGGCGGAGTTGCGGTTCACCTCGGTGCCGTGGCGCGAGGTTGTCCAGCTGCCGGAGTGGCCGCCCGGTCCGTCGTGGCACTGGTAGCACGAGACGCCGCTGCTGCCGCCGGTGAAATCCGCGCCGTGGCAGCCGACGCACGACGATGCGCTGCTGCCCCGCACGTACGCCCCATGCTGCGCCCCTTCGGCCCAGTCTTCGGGATGGGCGCCGCTGGGTCCGTCGTGGCACTGGTAGCACGACACACCGCTCCAGCCGCCCAGGTAGTCGTCGCCGTGGCAGGCTGCGCAGAGCGCCGCGCCGTTGGCCTCGACCTCGGCACCGTGGCCGGCAGGATCGGCCCAGCCCGCGGGATGGCCGCCGGGCCCGTCGTGGCAGCCGTAGCAGCCCGGCGTACCGTCCTTGCCCTGCCAATCGTCGCCGTGGCAGCCGGTGCACGAGTCGAGACCCCGCGCGGCGACGTACTCGCCGTGGAAATCGGGCGAGCTCTCCTGGATCCAGCTGTCCGGATGGGCGCCGAGGCCGGGATCGTCGGCGCGTTCGGCGCAGCCGGCCAGGAGCAGCAGGGCCCAGGCGCCGAGGAGGCAGGCGAGGTTTGCCGGGCGGTTCATGGTGCTCAACCTCCGTGGCATGCGGCGCAGCTGGGCGCGGTCGGGCCGTCGCCGTGGCAGGCGATGCAGGATTCGGCCTCGAAGGCGCCGTCGACCGCGTGCTGTCCGCCGTCGCCGCTGCGCACCCAGCCGACCCGCGAGTGGCTGTCCGGCAGGACCCGGAACTGGGCGTGGCACGAGGTGCAGAACTCGGCCTCGGTGTGGCACACGGCGCAGTCGAGCTCGTTGCCACGGGCCTTGCTCGCATGGTCGTAGGCGAAGTTCAGGGTGTGGCTGCGCGGGCGCACGTTGTCGCCGGCGTGGCATTCCTGGCAGGTCGTCTGGGTGTGGCAGCCCGCGCACAGCATGGCGTCGTCGCGGGCCGGACCGCCGTGGCCCACGTCCCAGCCCACGGTGTGCGAAGCCGGCTTCAATTCCCGCGCCGGGGCATGGCAGACCCGGCAGTCGGCGTAGGCGTCGGCGGTCTCGTGGCAGGCACGGCAGTCGGGCTTGCCCGGCAGCATGGGATCGGCGGCGGCCGGGTCGCCGTGGCAGGCGGCGCAGGCGATGCCGGCCGCGGCATGGGCCGCGTGGGCGAAGCGCTCGGCGCCGTACGCACGGACCGCATAGTCGCCGGCCTCGTCCACGTTGAGGTGGCACATGGCGCAGGCCGTGTCGTCCTCGACATCGTGACAGGCGGCGCAGACGTCCATTTCCGGCCGATGGGATTCGGCGGCGGCGGTCGAGGCGTCGACGCCCTCGTGGCACACGGTGCACTCCACGTCGTTCTCGAAGTGGGTGCGGTGGGGCATGATGATGCGGTCCGGCAACTCGGCAAGGGCGGCGAACGCCAGCAGCAGGATCGCCGCCGACGGAATCAGGATCCTGGTCACAGCCAACCTCCGCGGTCCAGGCCGAAGGGCGAGGCGCCGCGACCCATGGCCAGGTCCACACCCAGCAGGAAGCGGACGTCACTGTCGTATTGCGGATTCTCCAGGGCCTGCACCTCGGCGGTGAGGTTCAGGCCCGAGCGCAGGTTCAGGCGGGCGCGGGCCGCGAGGGTGACCAGGTCGCGCTCCTGGTCCTCGGGCACATCGGCCAGCAGGGCATAGGTCAGATACGAGGCCTCGCCTTCCAGCCGCAGCCACGGCCGGGCCTGCCAGCCGATCTCGCCGTACAGCGAGTTCTCGTCGCCGGCATCGCCCACCCGCAGCGAATAGCCCACCCGCGCGCCCGGCAGCAGGGCGGCCAGGCCGATGCGGTTCGAACTGCGGTCGCCCACGAACGCGCCCTGGTACTCCAGCTCGCCGCCGAAGCGGGCGGCGCTCTCCCAGCGCAGCCCCGTGCGCAGGACTCGGATGCGCTCCAGGTCGGTGAAGCGCGAGAACCAGGAGGCGGCGTCCACGGTCGGGTAGCGGTCCACGTACTGCAGCGTCAGCACCGGCCGGGTGCGGCCCCGCTGCCATTGGCCCTGGGCTTCCAGGCGCGCCCAGCGTTCGCCCACCAGGTCGTAGGAGGCGCGGGCCAGGGCGCGCAGGTTGCGCACGGCGGTGGTGGAGTACTCGCCGCCGACGGGCCGGAAGGCCACCACGCCGAGGCGCTCGCGGTAGGCCGCCGACAGGCCGAGGCTGTGCTTCGCTGCCGGACGGAGGACGACGCGGCCGCCGGCGGCGGCGTCCTGATCGAAGTCGGCCAACGCGAAGGCGTGCCCCGAAGGCACGGCGCCGCCGCCCCACACCGAGGTCTCCAGGCCGCTCCTGCCGCGGTAGACCAGCCGCACGCCGTCGAGGGTCAGGCCCGCCACGCCGCTATGCAGGAACTGGCGTCCCACCTCGACCCGTCCGCGCGCGCCGAGGCGTTGTTCCAGCAGCGCGGTGTGCAGCCGGGAAGTTTCGAACAGCGGGCCGGCATCGTCGGGCAGATTGGCGAAGCGGCCGGCGGTGCGGAAGGTGAGACCGCCGCCGGCCAGGCCGGACGCGGTGCCGGCGAAGTGCTGGTAGAAGCGGAACTCGTCGCTGGTGGTGCCGGTCGAATCCGCACTCTGGTAGACGTAGCCGTTGGCCATCAAGCCGAATGACCAGGACGGCTGGGGCGGCGCGAGGGCGCCCGATCCGCTGGCGCCGGCGGGGTCCGGGCAGCCGACCGCGAGCAGAATCGTCAAAGCCAGGGGCGCACAGCGCAGACGGGCGCAAGAGGTTCCCATGGTGCCGCTTCCTTGAGGGCTGCCTCCGACCCCGAAAGGCCGGCGGATGCGGTCCGCGGGCGCCGATCGGCTCGATCAGGCCCGGTGCGGATCAAGGTCCACGGGCAGCATACAGGCCTGCAACGCGCAAATCCACAAGGAGTTATCGCACAATAGTGAGAGCGGGATCCAATATCGATTCAGCGGGCGAAGCAAGGCGAGCCCAGTCGGCAGGCGTCCAGGCGGAATGGGCAATCCCCGTCCCATTCCGCCTGATGCCAAGAGTCTATTCTAGAGGACAATATTTGTACAGTATTATCTTGGGCTGTAGGGCTCCGTGGAAATGAGTACTGAACTCCAGAGCGGGCCATGCTATACCCGCAGGAACCGATCCGCCGGAGCCTCGGAACTCGCCGCCGGCGAACCGCGCACGAACCGGGTGGCCTCGACCCGGATATCACGGAGGAAACAACCATGTCCAAACGCAGATGCCTGCCTGCCATCATCGGGCTGCTCGCGATCACGGTCCTGCTTGCCGCCTGCGGCAGCGACGATCCCACCACGCCGCCGCCGGCGACCGACACCACCGCACCCCTGATCGTCGCCACCGGCCCCGAGTCCGGCGAGATCGCCGTCTCGGTGGATGACAGCGTGTTCGTCATGTTCAGCGAAGCCATGGACCCGACCACCGCCGCGGGCAACGTCTCCCTGTCGTCGGGCACGATCACCGGCTCGATCTGGTACACCGACCGGGTCCTGGCGATCGGCCACGGCGACTGGGCCACAGGCACCGAGGTCACCGTGACCGTGGGTACCGGCCTGGCTGACGTCGCCGGCAACGCCCTGGCCGCCGCGCACGTCTTCTCGTTCTGGACCGAGACCGCGGACCTGCTGCTCCTGGCCTCGACGCCTGCCGACGGCGCGACCGGGGTCAACCGCGACGCATCCATCCTGCTGGTGTTCTCGCAGGAAGTGCAGATGGGCAGCCTCACCTCCCACGTCACGATCAGCGACGTGGTGACCAAGGCCGTCTATCCCTACGCGGCCCAGGAACTGGAGTCGGGGCGGTACCTGCTGAATCCCGACGCCACCCTGCCGGCGAGTTCGACCCTCTACGTGACCGTCGACGCGGGCCTGGCGGCCTCCGGCGGCGGAGCCACCCTGCAGTCGGCGGTGGTCATCGGGTTCACCACCGGCGTGACCGTCGACACCGCGCCGCCGACGGTCGTGTCGACCTCTCCGGCCAACGGCTCCACCTCGGTCTCGCCCGATCATGGCTACTTCCGCCTGACCTTCAGCGAGCCCATAGATCCCGACTCGCTGGAACCCAGCAACTGGAATTTCGAACTGCTGCTGATCATGGAGCAGACGGGCATCAGCCCGTCCTGGAGCGTGAACAACACCGTGCTGACGGTGGCGTTGCCGACCGGCCTGCCGGCCGGGCTGCCCATGGAGATCACCTTCGTCGGCTTCCGCGACGAGGCGGGCAACGCCCAGAACACGCCCTACACCTGGACGGCCAAGGTGGCCGGCAGCGCGGACTACGTGCCGGTGGTCGACGGGGCCCGGTACGCCGACACGGTCGAGAGCACATGGGGCGTGGTCGGCAATCCGACCCCCGACGGCGGCGACTCCTGGGACGTCTACCTGCAACTGGACACGCAGACCTCCACCGACTTCCGCATGGTCAGGTACTTCGACAGCGATTTCATCGACCCGACCGGCGACTGGGAGGACTTCCGCAAGTCCGCCAGTTCCCTGCAGTGGACGGGCTTCGGGAGCGACGGGGGCACCAAGGCGCGCCGCCAGGTCCTGAAGGCCGTCGATAAGAACGACTTCGACACCCCGCTGACCATCCTGCCGCTGCCGATCGCGGTGGGCACCTGGTACTCCAGCACCACGGTCACCGTGCCCGGCGAAGGCAGCTATGCCGCGTCGCTGCAGGGCCGGGTGCTGGGCAAGGTCGACTATCCGCTTCCCCAGTCGGGCGGCACGGTCTTCTACAAGGACGCCTGGAAGGTGGTGCGCACCATGACGGTCTCGCTGGGCAGCGAGCCGGCCTTCACGCAGGTCGACACCGTGTGGTACTCCGCGACCCTGGGCGAAGTCCACAGCAAACACTACGAGACCGATCACATCGACGACGAGTGGTACACGGAGGAAGCCTGGCGCTTCCCGGCCTTCTTCGCCAAGTCGAGCCTCGGCACGGAGTCGGGCTTCTGACCTGAGCGCGGCGATCGAGCGTCAAACGAGCGGGCCGGCATCCCAGGGATGCCGGCCCGTTCATTCCTGGCGCAGGTCGGGCGTCGTCGAGAAGCCCGTGGTCATCATCTCGATCGGCGAATAGGAAATCCAACCACCCATTCCACCCCTGCCGGCCCCCGAATCCCCCTGATCATGCCCCACCAGGCGGTCGTCCGGCAAGCCGGACGCCCTCCAGCCCATCTTGCGCCACCTGATTCCGCCCTCGGAGCCCCTCAATCCCGCCGTTCCGCACACACCCCTGCGTCCGCCGCCGCCGACCCGCTGCGGCACCGGCGCCCGCCGACTGGTCCATCTCCGGCCACTCCGCCTGGCCCGCTGACTGGTCCAGCGCCAGCTCCCCCTGCGGCGGCGACCGCGCCGGCAGCACCGGCGGCGCCGTCACCGGCTCCCCGAGATGCCGCAGTCATCGCCGAAGGCGGGATCGCGCAGCGATTCCATGCGCTCGATCACCGGTGGATGCAGCACGAACACGATGATCCGCATGGGTTCGCCGCAGTGCGGGCACACCAGGGGCAGGCACTCGAACAGGCGCGTCAGCAGCAGCTCGGTGCGGCCGTCCACCGTCGGCTTGCGCAGGCGGTAGACCAGCAGGTCGTCGCTGAGGCGGCCCAGGCACTCGCCGCTCAACGGCGGCCGGGCTGACGGCATCCGGGGCCGCCCCCGTTGCGCGGGGGCGGCCATTGTCCTTGTCGGGTCCCCGTTGGCGACCGGCGATCCGGTCGCGGTCCTGGCCGGGGTCTCCCCCGGGTTCAAGTTCGCCTGCAGCCTACCGCACCAGCGTCATCCGCGCCAACCGCGTGCCGAGCGTGGACTCCAGGCGCACGAAGTAGACGCCGGACGCCGCCGTACCGCCGGACCGCGACCGCCCGTCCCAGCGGACCACGTGGACGCCGGGCCCGCAGGTCCGCCCGTCGACCAGTTGAACCACGAGCCGTCCCGCCACGTCGTAGATGCCGAGGTTCACCGTCGCCGTGGCCGGCAGCTCGAAGCGCAGCTGCGTCGCGGGGTTGGCGGGATTGGGCCAGGGAGAAGCCAGGGACAGGGCCGACGGCACCGCCGGCACACCGCTCGGTCCGACCGGCTCGTAGACCGTCAGGCGCTGGTTGACTGCGAGGCTCTTCTCGCCCAGCGGCAGGGTCTGCACCGTACCGTCGGTCCAGCGCACCTGCACGGAATCGACCTGCACCGCCGTCCCGAGCCCGAACGACAGCACGGCCTCCGGCTGGCTCAGGTAGCCGGAGCCGCCCGAGACCTCCCGGATCTGGGCTGCCCCTGCGGCGAAGACCGTCACCCGCACGCCGATAGCCATGGCGTTGGAGGCCCGGCCCCTCAGCTCGACCTGGAGCCAGTTGCGACCCGTCTCCTGGTCGTTGCGCAGGAAGGTCAGGTTGGCGCCGTTGGCCACGACCAGGTCGGGGTCACCGTCCCGATCCCAGTCCGCCCAGGCGGCTCCGTTGCCGGAAACGCCCAGCACGTGATCGACGGTGAAACCGCCACCCCCGGTGTTGGCCAGCATGTAGCCGCCGTAGGTCAGGTCCAGATCGCCGTCGAGGTCGTAATCGACCCACGCCACGCTCCAGGCGCCACCATCGTTGACCGGCAGCACCACGGGGGTGAACACGTCGCCGCCGTCGTTACGCAGCAGGGCCTGCCCGATGGCAAGGTCCAGGTCGCCGTCGTTGTCGTAGTCTCCCCAGGCGGCGGAGACCTGCGTGAACTCGCCGAAGACGGCGTCGGCAACCGGCGTGAAGGTGCCGCCGTCGTTGCGTGCCAGCACGCTCCCGCCAGGATAGAAGGCCGACGACGTTCTCAGCACGAGCACGTCGTCGTCGCCATCGTTGTCGTAGTCCCCGCAGACGGCGTTTTCGCTCAAGCCGCCGATCCCGAGACCCGTCGAGGTCGCCACCGTGAACCAGGTGCTGCCGTTGTTGCGGTACAGGCGGTTGGCGGAATCGGGCCAGAAGCTCGCCTCGACGTTGGTCGCATAGAGATCGAGCCAGCCGTCGCGGTCGAAATCCGTCCAGGCCAGCCCGGTCCAGGTCGACAGGAGGTCCAGGGGCGCGGGCGGCGCTAAGGCGAAAGTGCGCAGATGCCCGCCGTCGTTGTGGGAGACCTGGGTGCACGCGTAGATCCCGTTCACCGCCAGGTCGGGCCGGCCGTCGTTGTCATGGTCGCCCCAGGCCAAGCCGCGGCCTTCGGCGACCCCGGGGGAATCGTCGTAGCTGAACGTCCCGCCGACATTGCGCCAGACCTGGACCGGTCCGGACTCGATATAGCCGTCGCTGGTGGCCGCCAGGTCCGGGTCGCCGTCACTGTCGACGTCGCCCCAGGCCACGCCGCGGTAGCCCAGGCCCGACGGGAGACCGGACACGTCGGTGCGGGTGAACGGTTGCGGCTCGTTGATATCGATGATCTGGTTGACGGCCACGTTGTGCAGCCTCTGCGACTCCTGGCCGCTGCGAGGCCAGTAGATCTCCAGTACGTCGATCACCATGGCGGTGCCCAGGCCGAAATGCGCCGGCAGCATGTTCTGGCTCGGCGTGCCGCTGCCGCCGCCGACCTCCCGCCACTGCTGCCGGCCCCCGGCGCTGACCATGATCCGGGCGCCGATGCCGCCGCGGTTCGAGCCGATACCCTTGAGCTGCACTTCCAGCCAGGAATTGCCGGTTCTCTGGTTGTTCTGGTACAGGCGGCTGGTGGAGCCGTCGTTGGCGAGGAAGAAGTCCAGGTCCCCGTCGCGGTCGTAGTCCGCAAAAGCAACCCCCTGGCCGGTGCCGCTGACCGCCAGGATCTCCGGCGTGACGTTCGTGAATGCCGTCACCGCGCTGCTCGAGTCATTGCGCAGCAGACGGTTGGCGACACCGTAGCCGACGACGTAGACGTCCTGGTCTCCGTCGTTGTCCACGTCGCCCCAGGCGGCCGCATACGCCGGGATGGCGAGGTCGGCCACGACCATCGCCGCGTAGCTCGGCCCGCTTCCCCGGTACAGGACCGTCGTGGAAGTGGGGTCGCCCGGCCAGCCGCGGCAGACAAGCAGGTCCTGCACCGTGTCGTCGTTGTAGTCCGCCCAGGCGATGCCCGTCGGATACCCGCCGGGCGTCACGGCGGGCCCCTCGACGATGAAGCCGGACGCGATCTGATCGAGGACGGCCACGCCGGTGAACGGCTGCGGGGTGATCATGGCGACGCGGAAGACGCCGCCCCCGACGGTGCCCACGCGCGCGCCGACCGTGGCACCCACGCTCAACAGGGCACCGGAGGCGATGTCCGAAAAGCCGTAGCCGCCGGCCGCGTCCTGGTTCTGCAGCAGGCTGTTCGGGCGGGAGTAGTTCGACAGCAGCAGGTCCACGGCGCCGTCCCCGTTCGCGTCGACCCAGGCGGCGTCTGCCGTGGTCTCGGAGAAGCCGAGGGCCCGCACGTCCGTGAACGAGAACCCGCCCGCGGCGCCGGAGTTGCGGCAAAGAAGGTTCGGCATGGGACCGCCGGCCACGAAGAGGTCGAGGTCGCCGTCATTGTCGTAGTCGGCCCACTGGCCGGCTTCCGCGAACGAGCTGTTCACCGGCGCCGTCGCGACGTTCGTGAAGGAGCCCCACGCGTTGTGCAGGAGCAGGCTGGGCGCGCCGTAGTTGGCCACGTAGATGTCCTGCCAGCCGTCGCCGTCATAATCGCCCCAGGCCGCCGCTCGGGTCGGACCGCTGAAGCTGCCCGTCGCCGCAGTCTGGTCGGACCACAGGCGCGTGCCCCGCGCGAGCCGGAGCTCCGCGGCGGCGGTGCAGACGTAGGAGACCAGGGGAACACCCGCGGCATCCGTGACCAGGGAAGGGTTCCGGCTCGTGACTCCGGGCTCCACGGCATGGATCTCCCACTGTCCCGTGAAGACCGCGTATTTCACCGCCCCGTTCGTGGCGTCGTAGTAGGCGATGGCCGAGCCCCGGATGCAGGTCTGCTGGCCGACGTCCCCCGCCTGGTCCACGGTCTGGATATCAATGCTGCCGGACGTGCCGAGCGACGCCAGCTTGAGTGCCGTGTTCGTCGCGTCGTAGTAGCTGATGGCGGGAAATCCGGCGCCGACGGACGGTTTGTTGACCACCAGCGAGGTCCAGGTGCCGACGTCGCCGGTGACGTCCACGGGGATGAGCGTCCAGCTGCCCCCGTAGTTGGTGGCGTACTTGAGATTGCCGCCGGCCGCATCGTAGTAGCTGATTCCCCGGGTATCGCCGGTCCCGTACACCTTCAGCGAAGTGTACTGGCCGACCGTGCTGTTCGTGGCATCGACGGTGATGATGCTGAAGCTGGTGCCCGTGTAGGAGGCGAGCTTGAGATGTCCCTGGCCGTAGTAGCTGATGACCGGCCGGCGGGAAGAGTCCAGGGCCAGGGAGCTCCACTGCCCCACCGCTCCCGTGGCGTCGACCGTGACGTGCCCCCAGGTCGCCCCGGGCCGGCTGGCCAGCCGCAGGTCGGCCGACGGCTCGTAGTAGTAGCTGATGTAGGGGACACCGTCGCTGCTGATGGCGAGGGACAGCGAGGTTCCCACGTCGGTGTCGATCGTGGTCACGTTCCAGTTGCCCGGCACGCCCCAGGCGAATCGCAGCCGGTTCGCCAGGGCAGGCCGGTCGATGAAGGCGATGCAGATGTTGCCCGCTGGATCGCGGGCGACGGCGGTCTGGCCCGTGTTGGCGCCGATGACCGAACTGATGTCGAACTCCGGAGCCGCGAGGGCCGGCGCCGGTCCGGATGCGAGGACCCCCAGGAACGCCAGCAGCAGGAATGTCCGGATCAGGCGGATACACATGGCAACCCCCTCGGGACTGGGACGGCGGTCAACCGAGCACGAGGCCGGCACCGGCCGCCGCTGGTGTCATCCAGTGGCTGCGCGGATCGGTTACCGTGTTCGCATGGGACGCAGCGGGAGCAATTCGACTTTCCGGGGCGATCGGGACGATCGAGGCGGGCAGTCTCCGAAAACGGGCAGTTCAGAAGAACGCCGCGACGGCAGCGGACGCACTGCGCGGGGCGCAAGGTCTGCTCGGCGGACCGCAGGCTAACTAAGGGCCTCTCCAGCACCGCACGCCTCCCCCCGACGAACGGCCCGGCTGGAACGCGGCCCATTCAGGGGCCGCACCACCACCATCCTCTCACATACCGCGGAATTGATCAAATGATTTCATTATATCGAACAATTCCCGGCGAATAGCGAATAGGCATCATAGGGGCATGGCGTCCTCTCCACACACACCCCTCCGTCCGCCGCCGCTTACCCGTTGCGGCACCGGCGACCGCCTGCCCTGTTGTCCTGTCTCGGGGGATCTCAGTCGACTCATGTCGGCTCAATTTCCCAAGAGCAGCAAGTCGGTGGCGCAGCCGAGGTGCCGCGCCCGTGATGCATGCGTGATGGATGGGGTTTTGCATAGGGTCAGGACCCGCGGTTCCCCCGCTGGTCCTCATCCTCACAACCATTCTGCTAAGCTCATGTCTCGACGGTATCGGCCACGACGCCCGTCGGTCCGGACTGGCCCGGCGAGACCGGCGACGAGCCGCCGGCGCCGCCGCTGCCGCCAACGCCACTGATGAAGGTGATCGACGAGACGTCAGCCACCCCGCCGGTCATCGTACTGAGGATGCCGATGCTCGGGCCGCCCGGACCGCCGCCGCCGCCGCCGCCGTAGCCGCCGGCGCCGCCGTTGCCGCCATTGCCGCCAAGGCCGACGTCCGAGCAGTCCCGGCTGCCACCGTTGGCGCCGATGCCCCCAGCGCCACTGTTGCCGCCGGCACCGCCGGCGCCGCCGGCGCCGCCGGTGGCGGTGACGATGATGCAGTCGACGATCACCGGCGCGGAGTTTTCCAGCAGCAAGCCGAGAGAGGCGCCGCCGCCCCACCCGCCGGTGCCCGGCTGGCCCGCCAAGCCGCCGCCGCCGCCGCCACCACCCGAGGCGCCGACGCCGTCGGGTACGATGATCCAATCCCCGGCCTTGCCGCCGCCGCCGCCGCCGCCACCGCCGCCCCGTCCGCCCTGGCCCGCGGTGCCGGAACCGGACACGGGGACCAGCCAGACGCCGACGAAACCGACGCTGCCGAGGGAGGTGCTGGCGCTGCCGCCCGCACCGTTCGCGCCGTCGGCGCCGTTCGTGCCACCACCGCCGTTCGATCCCTGAACATCTGTGTCGCCGCCGAAGCCGCCACTGCCGCCGCCGGATCCGGTGGCGCCGAAGCCCCCGTCCGTGCCGTTGCCGCCGGCGTTGCCGCCGTGTCCGCCTGAACCGCCGGCGAAGGCGCCGCTGCCTCCGCTGCCGCCGATCCGGGCCGGCGCGTTGCCACAGATGCCGGCCAGGCCGACGTTGCCGTTGCCGCCGGCGCCTCCCGACGCACCAGGCGAGCCGGCATTCCCCGGCGCGCCGTCGCCGGCGGTGAACTGGCAACCGATGAACTCGACGAACGATCCGCAGTCCACCAGGCTGACCGCAACCGAAGCCTCCCCGGGGATGACCCCGTCGGCGGCTTCCACGTGCAGGCCTTCGATGTGCGTCCCCACGGAGAGATTCATGCCGAGCAGCGGCCGCCTGCCGCCCGTGACGTGAGAATAGCCGGGCGTGTCGCTCCAGGTGAGGGCATCGCGCCCGCCGTAGATCCCGATGCCGCCGACCAGGTTCAAGGCGCCGTCGTATTCGCCGACGGCCACCAGCACCGAGTCCAGTTCAGCCGCCTGCGCCAGCGCCAGACCCTTGACGATCGAGCGCACCGGCTCTGTCGCCGTGCCCTCGTTGTCGTCGCTGCCGATCGGCGAGACGAAGATGGCGTTGGTGGGCAGCGTCACCACGGTCACCTGGACCACGGCCAGTCCGAAGCCGCCCTGGTCGTCGGTAACCCGCAATTTGGCCAGATACTGGCCCGCGGCGGGGTAGGTGAAGGATGTTGCCGCACCGGCGCCCGACGACCAGTCGAAGACGCCGTCGTTCTGGAAATCCCAATCCCACAACGCGACGGTGCCGTCGACGTCATGCGCGCTGCCGCTGAACGAGGTCGGCGCCCCTTCGATTTCCAGCGTGGCGCCGAGGCTGTCGACCACCGGCGGGATGTTGGCGCTCAGGCGCAGGAACAGGGAGCTCGCCGTCGTCGAGTCGCCGGCGGCCGTGAGAATCGCCGACGTCGCGTCGTCGAGATGGCCGGGATACGTCGCGTGCACTGGCCGCACGCCGATGGGCACGCCGGTCAGGCTGTAACCGCCCACGGCGTCAGTGACCGCCACGTAGGAGGTGCCGTCGACGAAGACGAGAGTGCCGTTCTGGTCGAGTGCGTTCTCGCGCGTGGCGCTCCCCAGGATCGTGCCCGTGGGCATGAGCTGGATATCCACCACCGTCGTGTCGGCCTTGTCCGCCGCCGCCTGGCTGATGGTCAGGTGGTCGCTGGAGCCCGCATGGTCGCGCAGGCTGGTGGTCAATAGGTAGTCCCCCGCCGCCAAGGCGTCGAACGCGTAGCGTCCGGCGGCGTCGGCCACCGCCGTGCGCACGCGGCCGCTCTTGGCGGCGTCCAGCGCGTCCCACGGACCCGTGCGGGCGGCGACCGAGGCGGCGCGTCCGGCGACCATGAATTCGAGCGTGACCACGGCGTCGGGCGCCGCGCCGCCCTGGACGGCGCGGACCTGCCCGGTGACGACGGCGCCGCCCGGCTGTTCGATGTCCCGCAGATTGCCGGGATCGGCCAGTCCTGAACAACCGGCCAGCGCGGCGAGGGCGAGGATCGCCGCCGACAGAAGCAGCCAACGTTGTTTCTGGCGCGTTTGCGGTCTCATGTCCGATCCTTTCGAATCGCCGGGCCAGCGGGTCACGACTAGCGGGTCACGATGAGAGAGCGGGTCGTTTGCGCTTCGCCCGAGCGCGCGCGGATCAGGTAGACGCCGGCCGGCGCGGTCCTGCCGTCGCTGTTGCGACCGTCCCAGGCATATTCGTGGACGCCCGCGTCGATGGACGCGGCGGCCCAGGCCCGCACCAGCCGACCGCGGGCGTCGTAGATGCGCAGGTCCACCGGCGACGGGCGTGCCACCTGCAGGCGCAGCTTCACGTCGCCGGACGCGGGGTTCGGCCACGGCGGATCGAAGGTGAGGGCGGCCGGCGCCAGGGCGACCGGCACTTCCGAGGTGACGTCGCTGGCGACCACGCCGTTCACATAGGCCGTCAGGTAGCGCTCGACGCGGAATTCTAGCGTGTAGGTGCCGGGGGCCAGTCCGTCGATGCACCAGGCGCCGTCCGTGCCGCTGACGGCCAGCACACCGGCGTACTGGCCGGCCGGCTCGCGCACGAAGATCCCGGCGCCGGCCACGGGCAGCCCGGTGGCGGCATCGCGGACCAGGCCGCAAATGGTGCCCGCGAAGCCGGGCGCGGCGCACAGGAGCAGAAGCAGCAGGGCCAGACCCGGCAAGCCGGCGGGGCCATGGCGGCGGGCAGCGTCGAGACGGCGCATGGAGAACCTCCCTACTTCCGGCAAGCATGACCGGATTCAGAGCATATCATATCAACGATAAATTTTGTCCGATATTTATGCACCCTCAGGGTTTTCCCCTGTGTGAACCAGAATGATCCCATGCACGATTCCGAGACTCAGAGGCAACGTCGTGCGGTTCTGGCGGACGGTCGGGCCTCTCTCCGCATCTCTCAACCCAGCGAGATTCCAGGTACGAAATATCGCCCCCGTAACTAACCGCGTGGCAAACAGTTAATTAGGCCCCGATTCAAACAGAACCACGGCCGGCGTCAACCTCTCGCGACACGATCTCCACGCCCCCGCCACCCGCCTCCCCGAGTAGGGCGCGCTGCGTGACTCGAAAGAGAGAGAAATCGGACGTTTCTATTTCCAAAGCGCCTTGAGATCTCCCCAGGTTGTGGATTCGGACGGGACGGATTGGCCGGCAAACGGACTATACAGAACTGTGGCTCCGATACTCGGATTATCGCTGCGGTCGGTGATCCAGGACCGGATGGTCGCCTCATCGGTGGTGCCCCAGTGATTGTCGCCAAAACCGTAGGTGATGGATGTCCATCTGGACCCGTTGAAGTCGCAATCGACAACGGGCAAGAATATCGTTGCGGTTGCATCATAACCAGCTTACGATAATGACATGGACGATGCGATCCGCAAGTACATGGCCGCCATCGGCCGGAAAGGCGGTGCCCGCAGCCGCCGGGAACTCAGCGCCGAGCAGGCCCGCCGGATGGTCCGGGTGCGCGAGGCACGCCGGGCCTACCGGACGTTCCACGCCCGGTGTTTCTGGTCGTATCAACCGGACCTGGCCATCGGCCCGGACGACGTGGCCTGGGTCGCCGAGCAGTTGATGAAGCACGGCGATCGCCGCGCATGGGAGAAGGGGGCCAGCCTGTGCCGCTGACCGGATTCCAGGCCGAACTGGGGCGGCTGCTGGCAGCCAACCGCAGCGAGGACAGCTACCTGGCAGGCGGGGCCGCCATCCTCGCCGAGCCCCACAGCCGCCGCTACAGCCGCCATCTCGACTACTTCCACGACAGCGCCGAGCGTGTGGCCTCGGCCTTCGCCGCGGACCAGCGACTGCTGGTGGATTCCGGTTGCGCCGTGGACATGGAGATCAGCCAGCCGGGCTACATCAGGACGGTGGTGCGGCGGGGCGCCGAGGCGACGAAGATCGAGTGGGCGCAGGACTCGACCTGGCGGTTCATGCCCGTCATGCGCAGCGAGATCTTCGGCTACCAGCTGCACCCGGTGGACCTGGCCACCAACAAGGTGTTGGCCCTGGCCGGCCGCGACGAGCCGCGGGACCTGGTCGACACCCTGTTCGTGCACGACACCCTGCTGCCGCTGGGCAGTCTGGTCTGGGCGGCCGCCGGCAAGGATCCGGGCTATTCGCCCCTGTCGCTGCTGGAGATGCTGCGCCGTCGGGGGCGCGTCCGGCCGGAGGACCTGCGGCGGCTGGATCTGGCCGGGGACCTGGACGTCGACGCAGCTCAAGGCGGACTGGGACAGCGCGCAGCAGGCGGCCGAGGCGTTCGTCCGGAGCCGGCCGGCGGCCGAAGCAGGGTGCCTGTACTGGTCGCCGTCGGCATGGGCATTCATTTTGCCCACCGCGGACGAGGGTGGCGACGCCGTGCCGCACTTCGGCCGGCCGGGCGGGGTGCTGCCGCGGGTGCTGGAACCCGACTAGATACGATCCGGCGCGGATCGTGCAAGCCGGCCCGCTCTCTTGGTCTTCGGATCAGTCGCCTGCTAGAACCCCGTCGTCATCATCTCGATCGCCCGGTCGGCCAGGTCGGTGAAGCGGCCGAAAAACAGGCCCAGGCCCACCGTCGGCAGCGCCAGCACCGCCAGCAGCGCGTACTGCAGCCAGTGCAGCTTCAGCGGCGAGGTGTCCGCACCCTCGGCCGGGCGCATCAGGAACATCACCTTCACCACCCGGAAGTAGTAGTAGAGGCTGACCACGCTGTTCAGGGCGGCGAGGATCGCCAGCCAGAACCACTGCTTGTCCAGGACGGCCATGAACAGGTACCACTTGCCGACGAAGCCCGCGAACGGCGGAATGCCGGTCAGCGAGCCCAGGAAGATCACCATCATCACGCCCGCCCAGGGCGCGCGGAAGCCCAGGCCCACGTAGTCGTCCAGGTGCTCGCTCTTGAGGTGGTTGTTGATGGCCACCACGAAGAGGAAGGCGCCCAGGTTCATCAGGGCGTAGACCAGCAGGTAGAAGAGGATGGCCTGCAGGCCGGCATCGGTCAGCAGCACGAAGCCCATCAGCAGGTAGCCCACGTGGGCGATGCTGGAGTAGGCCAGCATGCGCTTGACGTTGTCCTGGCGCAGGGCCACCAGGTTGCCGTAGGTCATGGTCACCGCGGACATCACCGCCAGCAGCAGCGGCCAGTTGATCTGCTGCACCAACGAGGCCGAGGCCGCCGCGTCCGGCCCCGCGGCCAGGGTGGTGTAGAAGAAGCGGATCATCAGGGCGAAGCCCGCGGCCTTGGGCCCCACCGAGAACAGGGCGCTGACCGGGGTCGGCGCGCCCTCGTAGACGTCCGGAGCCCAGTAGTGGAAGGGCACCGCGGCGATCTTGTAGCTCATGCCGGCAATGACCAGGATCACCGCCACCAGCAGGCCGAAGGGCTCGACCCCGCCGGCCATCAGCCCCTCGCGGATGCCGGCGAACTGCAGCGAACCGGTCATGCCGTAGAGCAGGGTCAGGCCGTAGAGCATGATCGCGCTGCTGACGGCGCCGAAGATCACGTACTTCAGGCTGGCCTCCGTGCTGCGCAGGCTGGTGCGCATGAACCCGGCCATCACGTAGCTGACGATGCCCACGGCCTCCATCGAGAGGAAGAGCATCAGCAGGTCCTTGGCCTCGGCCATCACGCACATGCCGGCGGTCATCAGCACCGTCAGCGCGTAGAACTCGCCCTTGTTCTCCCGGGCGGGCCCCATGATCTCCTCGGAGGTCCAGGCGAAGAGCACCGTGACCAGGCCGACGAAGATGAACAGCAGGCGGAAGTAGGCGGCCAGGCCGTCGACAACCACCAGGTCGCCCATGATGGTGTGCGTGCCCGGGTCCAGCGCCGCCACGGCATAGGCCCCGGCGGTGACCAGGCCGAACACCGTGACCGCGAACGGCACCCAGGGCCGCCGGCCGCGCACCAGCAGGTCGCCCAGCAGGGCCGCCAGGAAGGTGCCGCAGAGGATCGCCTCGGGACGCCACCAGGCCAGGTCCGACCAGTCCGGGATGTTCAGGTTCAACAGTTCCATCGAGGAAGACTCCTCAGGCTGCGCCGCCTAGCCGGCCACGACCTTGATCAGGTTGTTCAGGGTCACCTTCATCAGATCCAGCACGGGCATGGGGTACACGCCCAGCACCAGCACCAGGATGCCGATCGGCACCAGGGTGAAGAGCTCGCGGGTGCTGATGTCGGGCAGGCTGTCGTACTTGTCGTTCTTCGGGCCCAGGAACACCCGCTGCAGCATCCACAGCACGTAGGCCGCGCCGATGATCAGGCCCAGGGCGCTGACGATGGCCACGGTCCGGTAGACCGGGAAGATGCCCATGAAGATCATGGCTTCGCCCACGAAGCCGCTGAGGCCGGGCAGGCCCAGGGCGGCGAACAGCGCGAAGCTGAAGACGCTGGTGTAGATGGGCATCTGCAGGCCCAGGCCGCCGAAGCCGTTGATGTCGCGGTGGTGGGCGCGGTCGTAGATCACGCCCACGCAGAGGAACATCATGGCCGTGATGGTGCCGTGGTTGAACATCTGCAGCACGGCGCCGTTGATGCCGGCCTCGGTGAAGGCCGCCATGCCCAGCAGCACGTAGCCCATGTGGCTGACCGACGAGTAGGCCACCAGCTTCTTCATGTCGGTCTGGGCCATGGCGCAGTAGGCGCCGTAGAGGATGTTGATCGCGCCCAGGATCGCCAGCGGGAAGGCGAACCACAGCGCCGCGTCGGGCAGGATCGGGTAGCTGATGCGCAGGATGCCGTAGGTCCCCATCTTCAGCAGCACGCCGGCCAGGATGACGGACACGGCCGTGGGCGCCTCCACGTGCGCGTCGGGCAACCAGGTGTGGAACGGGAAGATGGGCACCTTGATGGCGAAGCCGATGAACAGCCCGATCCACAGCAGGTGGCGGATGTTCGTGGCCTGCAGCCAGGGGCCGTGGTTGGCCTGGTCGAACATGTGCAGCATGTTGAAGGTGTGGCCGCCGGTCACGGGGTCCTGCACGTTCAGGTAGAGGGCGATCATCGCCAGCAGCATCAGCACCGAGCCGGCCAGCGTGTAGAGGAAGAACTTGATCGCCGCATACTCGCGCCGCGGGCCGCCCCAGATGCCGATCAGGAAGTACATGGGCAGCAGCATCACTTCCCAGAACACGTAGAACAGGAAGAAGTCGAGCGCCATGAACACGCCGAACATGCCGGTCTCGAGCAGCAGGAAGAGGGCGAAGTAGCCCTTGACCGCCTTCTCGATGTTCCAGGAGGCGATGATGCACAGGAACGAGAGCAGCGCCGTCAGCAGCACCATGGGCACGGACAGGCCGTCGATGCCCATGAAGTACTCGATGTTGAAGCTCTTGATCCAGGTGTAGTGCTCCACGAACTGGAAGGCCGACGAGCCCCGGTCGAAGTTCATGAACAGCTGGAAGGCCAGGATCAGGGGGACGGCGGCGGCGGCGGCGGCGGCCGTCTTGATGACCTCTTTCCGCTCCGAAGGAATGAAAGCGATCACAGCCGCCCCGATGACCGGGAAGAAGGTCATCCAGGAAAGAATGTGCTCACCCATGCGTGGCGCTCCTCTCGGGTGTTGGCAACAATCCCTGCATCACAGGACTCGATAGACCAGGACCAGCACGACGAGCGAGGCGCTGGCGTACACCAGGTACGTCTGCACCCGCCCGGTCTGGAGCCGGCGGAAACCCTCGCCGGCTCCCTGGAGCACGGCGGCGACGCCGTTGACGGCGCCGTCGACGACGAACCGGTCCATCAGCCCCGCCAGCGTGGACACGCCGCGGGTCAGGTAGCCGGTGCCGTTGACGATGCCGTCCACGACGTAGGTGTCGAAGGCGCGGCACATGGACGCCCACCAGAGGGTGAAGCGGTAGATCGTGGCCGCGTAGAGCTCATCGAAGAAGTACTGGCCCTGCAGCACCTTGTAGACCCCGTGGAGCGAGGCCTGCACCTTGGCGGTGTCGACCAGGCGGCGGTGGTAGACCAGGTAGCTGCCCAGGATGCCCAACGTCGCGACGATGATCGACATGGTCATGGCCCGCACGTGGGCGGTGTGGCGCACGTCGTGGCCGCCGCCGTGGGCGGCCGCCGCCCCGTGGGCGGGCTCGCCGTAGGCGGTCTCGCCGTGGGCAGCCTCCGGCAGAGCCAGCACATGGGCGTCGGACGGGGCGGCCTCGAGGTGGAACTCGGCGCTGATCGCCGCCAGATCATAGGGCGCCACGAATCGCGAGAACCAGCCGTCGCTGGCGGTCTTCCAGCCCGCGGCCACGATGGACAGCACGGCCAGGATCATCAGCGGGATCGTCATGCTCCAGCCCGACTCGTGGGCGTGATCGTACCTGTGCTGGTCGCGCGGCTTGCCGAAGAAGGTCAGGAACACGATGCGGAACATGTAGAACGGCGTCAGCGCGGCGGCGGTGATGCCCAGGATGAACGGCAGGTAATGGCCGTCGGTCATGCCGAAGGCCAGGGTCGAGCCCAGGATGCCGTCCTTGGAGTAGAAGCCCGCGAACCCGGGCACGCCGCTGATGGCCAGGGTCGCGATCAGGAAGGTGATGAAGGTGATGGGCGTCTTCTTCCTGAGCCCGCCCATTTCCGGCATCTCCTGGCTGTGCACGGCGTGGATCACCGAACCGGCGCCCAGGAAGAGCAGGGCCTTGAACATGGCGTGGGTCGTCAGGTGGAACATGCCGTTGGTGGAGTCGCCCGCGCCCAGGGACATGACCATGTAGCCCAGCTGGCTCAGGGTCGAGAAGGCCAGCACCCGCTTGATGTCGGTCTTGACCAGGGCGATGGTCGCGGCGACGAAGGCCGTCACCGCCCCCACGTAGAGGATCACCAGCATCGCCGTCGGGCCGAACAGCGGTGCCAGTCGGGCCACCATGTAGACGCCGGCCGCGACCATGGTCGCCGCGTGGATCAGGGCCGAGACCGGGGTCGGGCCCTCCATGGCGTCGGGCAGCCAGATGTGCAGGGGCATCTGCGCCGACTTGCCCACGCAGCCCAGGAACAGGCCCACGCCCGCCCACGACAGCAGGGCACCCTTGATGGTGCCGGCGTGCACGTGGGCGAAGAGCTCGAAGTAGTTGAGCGTGCCCGTGATGGTGAAGAAGGTCAGGATGCCCAGCCAGAAGCCGTAGTCGCCGACGCGGTTGGTCAGGAACGCCTTCTTGTTGGCGTTGGCGGCCGAATGCTTGTGGAAGAAGAACCCGATCAGCAGGTAGCTGGCCAGGCCCACCAGCTCCCAGAACACGTAGAGGAAGAACAGGTTGTTCGCCAGCACGATGCCCAGCATCGAGAAGGTGAAGAAGCCCAGGAAGGCGAAGAATCGCTCGTAGCGGCGATCGCCGTGCATGTAACCGGTCGAGTAGAGGTGCACCAGGAAGCTGACGGTGCAGACCACCATCAGCATCACCGAAGTCATGCCGTCGACCAGGATGCCCGCGTCGACCTTGAAGCCCCCCAGGTCGATCCAGGTGAAGGCGCCCTCCACGCGGTGGGACGGGTCGCCGATCTTCCAGAAGGCCAGGAAGATACGGATCGCCAGCAGCTCGGCCACGCCCATCAGCGTGACGCCGATCCAGTCGCCCTGGCGCGGCAGCTTCTTCCCCAGGAAGAAGGTCAGCACGTAGCTCAGGAGCGGCAGCCCGAGGATGGCCAGCGCGGTATACAGGATGGCGTTGTCGCTCATCACCGGTACGTCTCCCTTATCGCTTCAGGCTCTGGGCGGCGTCGGCATGCACCGTCCCGAAGTTGCGGTACATGGCCAGCACGATGGCCAGGGCCACGGCGGCCTCGGCCGCCGCCAGCACGATGACGAAGGCGGCCATCATCTGGCCGTCGATCCCGTGTTCGACATGGCGGCTGAAGGCCACCAGGTTGATGTTCGAGGCGTTGAGCATCAGTTCGACGCCCATCAGGATGCCGACGGCGTTGCGCCGCGACATCACCGCGAACAGGCCCAGCGAGAACAGGGCCGCGCTGACGGTCAGGAAATGGGGCAGGCCGACGTTCACGACGACACCTCCCGGTCGGCGGCCTCGCCGTCGACGTCACCGTTGTGGCGCTCGCGGATCAGCAGCGCCGCGCCGACCATCGCCGCCAGCAGCACCAGCGACACGTACTCGAAGGGGAAGATGTAGTCGGTCATGAAGTTGGTGCCGATCTCGGCCGTGGTCGGCTGCGCCGGCAGGGCGCGGCCGCCCCAGTTCACCGCGGTGATCGCCTTGTAGAGCAGCGCGAAGACGGCGACCGCGAACACCGCCGCCGGCACGTAGCGGTCCAGCCCGTGGCGGCGCTTGCCGTGCTGCGGCACCCGGGTCATCATCACCGTGAACAGCACCAGCACCAGCACGCCGCCCACGTAGACCATGACCTGGGTCACGGCGATGAAGTCGGCGCCCAGGTAGGCATAGAGGCCCGCCGCGCCCAGCAGCGTGAACAGCAGCGCGAAGCCGGCGTGCACGATGTTGGGGCTGAACACGACCCACACCGCCGGCACGACCGTCAGCAGGGCCAGGGCCACGAAGATCAGGTCGGTGATCACGCGTCGTCTCCTTTGCCGTCGGGCTTGTCTTCCTTCGGCTCCACCCACCAGCCCTGGTCGATGCGGGTCTGGCGGTGACAGGGGATCTTCTGCTCGTTCGGGTCCATGAACTCGTAGACCAGCGACCGGCGGTCGTAGACCGAGTGGTCGTAGTCGTGGCTCATGGTGATCGAGCCGGTGTGGCAGTTCTCGGTGCAGAGCGAGCACCAGATGCACTTGTTGTAGTCGATGGCGTAGCGAATCATCAGGCGATCCTTGCCCTTGCCCTCGGTCTCGATGTAGATGCAGTCGACCGGGCAGAGCTTCGCGCAGATGTTGCACGCGTCGCAGGTGGTCGTGTCGTTGTGCACGAAACCGCGGAAGCGCTCGGGCATGACCTGGCGCTCGTCCGGGTACTGCAGCGTCACCGGCTTCGTCCAGATGTGCTTGATGGTGATGCCCATGCCCTGCACGGCCGAGCCCACCGCCTGCACCATGTCCGCGAAGTACTGGACCATCTGCTGCCTCTCTTTATGCTGAGGCGCCGCCGCTCAACCGGCGGCGCCGCTGGCCATCATCCAGATGCCCGCACCCACCGTGCAGACCAGCGCGGCGGGGATCATCACCTTCCAGCACAGGTGCATCAGCTGGTCGACGCGCACGCGCGGCAGCGTCCAGCGGACCCACATGTTCAGGAAGACCATCAGCACGCCCTTGATCACGAAGGTCAGGGCGGCCGGCAAAAAGTCCAGACCCGGGATCGGCGACCACCAGCCGCCCAGGAACAGCATCACCGCGATCACCGAGACCAGGAACAGGTTGGCGTACTCCGCCAGGAAGAAGAAGGCGAAGCGCATGCCCGTGTACTCGGTGTGGTAGCCGGCGACCAGCTCCGACTCCGTCTCCGGCATGTCGAAGGGGCCGCGGTTGGTCTCGGCGATCGACGCGATGAAGTACAGGAAGAAGGACACGAACAGGAACGGGTTGCGGAAGACGAACCAGTTCCAGATGCCGCCCTGCTGGGCGATCACGATGTCCTGGGTGTTCAGCGAGCCGGTGTACATGACCACCGGGATCGCGGCCAGGGCCAGGGGGATCTCGTAGCTGACCATCTGCGCCGCGCCGCGCGCCGCGCCGTACAGGGCCCACTTGTTGTTGCTGGCCCAGCCCGCCATCAGGATGCCGATGATCACCATGCTGCTGACGGCGAAGATGTAGAACAGGCCCAGGTCCAGGTCCGCGGCCACGAAGCCCGGCGCCCAGGGGATCGCCGCCCAGGCCAGCAGCGAGCCCAGCAGCACCAGGATCGGCGCGAACACGAACAGGCCCTTGTCGGCCTCGGCGGGGATGATGTCCTCCTTGCCGAGGATCTTCAGCATGTCGGCCACGGCCTGGGCCCAGCCCTGCCAGCGGCCGGTGCGCATGGGCCCCCAGCGGCTCTGCAGGAAGGCCGCGACCTTGCGCTCCATCCAGGTGAAGATGATGGCGCAGAGGGCCATGACGGTGAACATCAGGGTCGCCATGATCGCGGCGACGGTGACGTGCGCGCCCGTCGCGCCCAGGCCGGCCTTGTCCATGAAGAACGCGTACATGGCTTCCATCAGCGGTCGATCTCCCCGAGTACGATGTCCAGCGAACCGACGGTGGCGACCAGGTCGGACACCATCAGGCCCACGCCGACCTTCTCGATCACCTGCAGGTTGCAGAATGAGCAGGAGCGAACCTTGTTGCGGAAGGGCTTCTGGCCGCCGTCGGCGATGATGTAGTGGCCCAGCTCGCCCTTGGCGGTCTCGGTGCGGGTGAAGGCCGCGCCGGCGGGCACGCGCACCGGCTTCTTCAGCTCGATGCTCTGGTAGGGGCCGTCCGGCAGCTGCTCCAGCACCTGGCGGATCAGCCGGCAGCTCTGCTCGATCTCCCGCACGCGCACGATGTAGCGGTCCCAGCAGTCGCCCACGGTGCCCATCTCGCCCATGCCGACCGGCACCTCGAAGTCGAACTTCGAGTACAGCGAGTAGGGGTCGTCCTTGCGGCAGTCCCAGTTGACGCCCGAGCCGCGCAGCACCGGTCCGGTGCAGCCGTAGGCGAAGGCGTCAGCCCTGGAGATGACGCCCACGTCGGCCGTGCGCTCGATGAAGATCTTGTTGTAGGTGAGCAGGGTGTTGTAGTCGGGCAGCTTCTTCTTCTCCATCATGGTCACGAACTCGAGCACGTCGTGCACCCAGTTGTCGGCGGGCAGGTCGTAGCGCACGCCGCCGGGCACCATGTAGTTGTAGAGCATGCGGCCGCCGGCGATGCGCTCCAGCAGGTTGAGGATCTCCTCGCGCTCGCGGAAGCAGTACAGCAGCGGCGTCCAGGCCCCCATGTCCAGGCCGAAGGTGGCCAGGGCGATCAGGTGGCTGGCGATGCGCGAGAGCTCGGCCGTGGCGATGCGCAGGTGCTCGGCGCGGGCCGGGACCTCGATCTGGCCCAGCTTCTCCACCGCGGTCACGTAGGTGTGGTTGCAGGTCACGGGCGCCAGGTAGTCGAAGCGGTCGGTGTAGACCACCCACTGCTTGTAGTCGACGCCCTCGGCGATCTTCTCGGCGCAGCGGTGCAGGTAGCCCAGCACCGGCGTGACCTTGTAGACGATCTCGCCGTCGGTGTGCAGCAGCAGGCGCAGCACGCCGTGGGTGGCCGGGTGCTGGGGGCCCATGTTCAGCTCGAGCAGCTCGCTCTTGATGCCCGGCACCTGGTCCTGGTCGGCCCAGCCGCGCTTGCCGTTGGTCAGGTTGCTCGCCATGCTCAGCCCTCCGCCGGGGTGTCGCCGCCCGCGGGCGCGTCCGCCGCCGGGGCAAAGGGGTTCTTGCTGTAGGGCTGGCCCTGCAGGGGCACGCCCGACCAGGAGCCGGGCATCACGTAGTCCTTGCGCAGGGGATGGCCCACCCAGTCCTCCTCCAGCAGCATGCGCCGCAGGTCGGGATGGCCGGCGAAGCGGATGCCCAGCAGGTCCCAGGCCTCGCGCTCGTGCCAACTGGCGGTCGCCCACACGCCCGACACCGTGGGCACGGAGTTCGCGGCCCGCGGCATGCGCACGCGCAGGGTGAACTTGTGCCGCTGCCCGTGGCTGAACAGGTGGTAGGCCACGCCCAGGTCGCCGTCGGCCACGCGGTCGCTGGCCTCGGGGGTGCCGTCGTCCTGGTAACCCAGGATGGCCACCGACTTGCCCTTGCCGTTCTCGTCGTAGCCGTCCCAGTCCAGGCCCGACAGGCACATCAGCTGGTTGCAGTCCAGGCGCGGGTCGTCGCGCAGGAAGGTGCAGGCCCTGGCGATGTCCGCCGTGGCGATCTCGGCCCAGGGCTCGAGCGGATCCTCGTGGAAGGCGATCGCCCCGGCACCGAGGTGCCCGGCAAGGAGGTCGTAGATGGCTTTGTGCTCCATGGTTCGCTCCGGGCCTTTCCGCTACTTGCGGTAGGGGATCTTCTTGGCGTAGTCCTGCACCCACTTGGGGGCCACGAAGCGGCCCTTGCGACCGCGGATCTTGTCCTGCAGGCGCATCAGGCCCTCCAGCAGCACCTCGGGGCGGGGCGGGCAGCCGGGCACGTACACGTCCACCGGGACGATGAAGTCCACGCCCTTGACCACGTGGTAGCCGTACTTGAAGTAGGGGCCGCCGCCGATGGCGCAGCTGCCCATGGCGATGACCCACTTCGGTTCCGGCATCTGGTCGTAGATCAGCTTCAGCCGCTTGGCCATCTTCCCCGTGACCGTGCCCGAGACGATCATCAGGTCGGCCTGGCGCGGGGTCGCACGGAAGGCTCCGGCGCCGAAACGGTCGATGTCATAACGGGTTGCGCTGGTGGCCATCATCTCGATGGCGCAGCAGGCCAGGCCGAAGGTCACCGGCCAGATGCTCGACAGCCGGGCCCAGTTGAAGACCTCGTCGACGGTGGTCAGGATGAAGTTCTTGGCGTCGGTCTCGACGACCTCCAGCAGCTGCTGGTCGACGTCGAACGAGAGCATGTTCTCCCGGGAAACGTCGTAGCCCTCGGGGGGCGTGGTGCTGTCCCTGCTCACGGTGCCGTGACCTCCTCGTCGACCGGCGCGGCGACCGGGGCGGTCCCCTGCGGACGGTCGATGAGCTGCTTGACCCAGTCGAGATCACCCTTGACCCACACGTAGGCCAGGCCCAGGGTGAGGATCGCCAGGAAGATGACCATCTCCCAGAAGACGATGGCGCCCAGGCCGGGCACCGGGAAGAGCTGCTTGAAGACGACCGCCCACGGGTACAGGAAGATGGTCTCCACGTCGAAGACGATGAAGAACAGGGCGATCAGGTAGAAGCGGACGTTGAAGCGCACCCAGGAGGAACCCCGGGGCAGCTCGCCGCATTCATAGGTGGTCAGCTTGTTGGGATTCGGGGCGCTGGGGCGCAGCAGCTTGGCGATGCCGAGGGCCAGGCCCGCGAACGCGAAGCCGACCAGGACGAAGACCAGGACGGTGCCGAAATGCCCGGTGACACTCGCGTCCACGGCCCCCCAGGGGAGCGTCATAGTCATGGCAGATCCCGGTTTCCGTTTGGTCCGGAGCAACCCCGGACCGTCAGCGTGGAAAAGGTCGGGCCACCCCGCAGGGCACCCGGCCGGGATGCGGCCCACCTGTTAAAGTGGACCAATTGAGTTGACGAAAATTCGACAACTGCGTAGCGAATTACATATTTAGCATACTGGTGTGTCAAGGAATGATTGGTTGCGGGAAGCCCCGCTTGGAGTTAGGGACGCGGAGGCAGGAACGGTGCTCAGGATCATCGCCGTCGGAAGGATGAAGGACGCCCGTCTGGGCGATCTGCTGGAGGATTACCTGCGGCGGATCCGCCCCCTGGCCCCCGTGGAAATGATCGAGTTGAAGGACAGCGACCCGGCCCGGGAGGGTCGGGACATGGCCGCCCGCCTGGGCTCGGCCCGGGGCAGCGAGCTGACCGTGGCCCTGGACGAGCACGGCGAGGACCTCAGCAGCACCGATCTGGCCGCGCTGCTGGGGCAGCACGGCAGCATCGCCTTCCTGGTCGGCGGCGCCGACGGCCTGGGGCCCGCCGCCCGCGAACGCGCCGACCGCACCCTGCGCCTGTCCAGCCTGACCCTGACCCACGAGATGGCCAGGATGCTGCTGGCCGAACAGATCTACCGGGGCCTGAGCATCCTGCGCGGCCGGCCCTACCACCGGGCTTAAGCGGCGACGAATCGCTGGGCTGGGCCCGCACGATGATTTATACTGGCCGGCGGACATGACCGACAGAGTCCCCGCGGACCCCAGGAGACGCAACGATGCCCATTTCCGCCCCCGCGACCAGGTTCGCCGCCGTCTGCGCCCTGGTCTGCGCCGTGCTGCTGGCCGCGGCCGCACCGGCGGCGACCCTGGATCTGACCGGCCCCGCCGGCACCGCCATCAAGGTCAACGGGCTTGACCTGGGCACGCTGCCGTTGGCCAAGCCCCTGACCCTGGGCCCCGGGGCCTACCTGGTCGAGGGCGAACTGCGGGGCTTCGTAGCCTTCAGCCGCACCCTGCGCCTGGCCGACGACAACGACCACGTGGCGCTGTACGTGCGCCTGGACCGGCTCAGCCGCAAGACGGCCTGGACCAGCAGCGTGCTCTACGCCGGCCTGGGCCAGTTCTACCTGGACAAGCCGGTGCGGGGCTGGTTCTACGTGGCGGCCGAGAGCGCGGGGCTGCTGACGGCCCTGGCCGGCGAGCTGCAGCGCAGCAACTACCGCTCCGATTACCTGGTGCTGCAGGACGCCTACGACACGACCATCAACGCCGACGAGGCCCTCTACTACAAGCAGCAGGCCGACCAGGCCTACGCGAACATGGAAGATGCCGCAAAGCTGCGCGACACCGGGCTGCTGGTGGCCCTGGGGGCCATCACCGTCAGCGTGCTGGATGCCCTGATCACCTTCCCCCAGGTGGACGCCGGGCCGGGCCCGGTGCCGCCGGTCACCGGCTGGGCGCCCTCGCTGCCGACCGCGCCGGGCAACCCCCTGACCACCGTGCACGCGGCCGTGAAGCTGACCTTCTGAACGGGATGAGGAGCCGAGACCCCATGCGCACCGCGAGCACCCCGATCATCGCCCTGCTGGCCACCCTGGCCCTGGCCGCCGGCTTCGTCCTCTTCGGCGGCTGCGAGAGCAATCCGGCCGAGCCGGTCTACGACAACCCCTGGGATCCCGAAGGGCCCGAAGGCGGCGATGCCCTGCAGGTGCGGGCCACGGCCCTGGACACGGTCATCAACGTCATCTGGAACCAGCCCCAGGGCCAGGGCATCATCTTGTACGTGGTCAGCCACACCCTGGACAACGGCGGCGTGTGGGACGAGGTGGGCGAGGTCAACGCGACAACCGCGACCACCGGGTTCTTTCCCTACCGCGGCGCCGAACCCTCGCGCGTCCACTACTTCCGGGTGCAGGCCTTCACCGACGTCGACTTCTCGATCGTGGGCTACGGGCGCACCGCCGCGGCCCTGGCGCCGCCGCGCATGGTGCCGCTCACCGGCACCAGGCCCCGGGCCAGCCGCTACCTCGACCTGCTGATCACCGTCAACGAGGGCGACTCGCTGCGCCTGGCCGACAACGACACCTTCGGCGGCGCGGTCACCATCGCCGTGGCCGAGCTGGGCCAGCCGCAGACCGTGCCCTGGGACCTGGGCCCCGGCGCCAACAACACGGCGTTCGAGGTCCATGTCGAGGCCTTCGAGTCCGGCAACTATCCGTCGCCGTCGGCGTCGCTGAATTTCACGGCCGCCTTCGCGCCGCGCCACTACGTGGCCGGAAAACCCGCATCCGTGGCCTCGCGTGTGGTCGACCTGGTCGTGCCGATCGAGGGCGTGACCGCCATGCGCTTCGCCCTCAGCAGCGGCGACCTGGCCCTGGCGACCTGGCTGGCGCCCGCCGACACGGTGCGCGGGTTCGTGCTCGCCGAGTCGGCCAACCCGCAGCAGGTCCACGGCGAGTACCAGGGCGACTTCGGCTACAACGCCACCTTCGCCCTGGCCGTGACGCCCGCCACCCTGGCCTCTGCCACCTTCGTGCTGGACGTGCCGCCGAACCGCGTGATCCCCGGCCCGTCGGTGCGCGCGGTCAGCCAGGCGGCCGCCAACCAGATGCGCATCGGCGAGAGCGCCGGCTTCAGCAGCGTCCCCTGGCAGGCCTACCGGGACACGGTGATGGTCACGCTCTCGGCCGGCGAGGGCCGCAAGGTGCTGTACGCCCAGTACCGCAACGACTGGGCCGACTCCCCCGTCCTGACCCAGTACGTGGACGTGGCCGGGCAGCCCATCGGCGTCGGCTTCCTGGCCCCCGCCGCCGGCGCCCTGCTGGCCGGCGGCACCTCGCTGCAGGTGCGGGGCACGGCCCTGGCCGGCTCGGCCTCCGACCGCCTGGACTCGGTGCGGGTCGATCTGGGCGACGGCCTGGGCTGGCGCGCGCCCAACGGGACCACGTCCTGGGACATCATGTGGAGCGTGCCCGAGGTGACGGCCGCCACGCCGCGCACCCTGCGCGCGCGGGCCTGGGCCACCGACACGCTGACCGCGCTGGTGGACACGGCGACGGCGCTGGTTTCGGTGACGATCCAGGGGCCGTAGGCAGCCCGGCGCCACGCACCTGGATATCAAACATCAACGCTCTTGCTTTGTCCGCCAATTGATCATATCCTGTCTTCCTGTCTGGACTTGGGGGATCCCGGCACCCCGCCGGGAGCAGGTCCGTTTGCCGATGTGTCCTGGAGGGAAATCATGAAAACGACGCTCAAGACGATGCTCGCGCTGGTCGCCTGCCTGATCGTGTTCGGCAGCGGACAGGTCCGCGCCGGCACCGAAGTACCCGCCGAATGGCTGGGCATCTGGCAGATCGAGATCACCGTCTACGACTGCGACACCAATGACGTGATCTTCCAGCTGGCCGAACTGGACACGGTCTGCCCGGGCACGATCTTCGAGGATCCCGACGGCGGGGAATTCGACCTGACCTGCACCTCTGCGGCCGACGCCAACTCGCTGACCATGCACTGCGAGGGCGAGTCCGAGTTCTTCCCCGGCTGCACCGCCAACTTCGTCCAAGATACGGCGGGAACCCGCAACGGCGAGACCTACACCGTGACCTCGACCACGGCGATCTCGTACGTCGGCGACTGCTTCGGCATCGAGGACAGCTGCCAGCGCACCGAGACCACAGGTGCACGCATCGCGGGCGTTCCCGGCTCCTGTGAGAGCACGCCGAACCGGGACGAGACCTGGGGCTCGCTGAAGTCGAGCTACCGTTAGGTCCGCATGGGGGCTACGGCTCGACCGGCCCGAGATACCGGTCGAGCCAGGCCACCGACTCGCGGACCAGGTCCGCCTTGGGCACCGTGTGCCCGCGCTCGTAGGTCAGGCGCTTCTTGTCCGCCGCCGGCGTGCCCAGCAGATCGAACATGGGCTGCTGCGAGCTGGCGGCCGGGAAGAAGAAATCCAGCTCGCCGTTGAGCATCAGCGTGGGCTGCGTCACCCGCGTCACGTAGTTCAGCTGATCGGCCTCGGGCAGCGCCCGCTGGAAGCAGAATCCCGCCACGTACAGCACGTTGACCTTCAGCCGCGGCTCGATCGCCGGCAGGATGGCCCCCAGCGCACCGCCCCAGCTGACGCCGAAGTAGGCCAGGCGCTCGCCGTCCAGGTCCGCGCGCGATTCGACGAAGTCGATGGCCCGGGCCAGATCCTTGCCCCACATCACCAGGTTGTCCTTGTAGAACGCCGTCTCCTCCGGGTAGTCGGAGGTGATCGCGCCGCCCCGCTCGTAGGTGCCCTTGTAGACCGGCAGCAGCAGCGCCCGCCCACCCCGGGCCAGGAAGTCGAGGCGGCGGAACTCGTTGAGGTTGAACACCCGATTGTGTACGGCGAGGGAGCCCGGGAACACCACCACCGTCTGGTAGGGCGGCTTGCCGCGGGCCGGCAGGAACAGATGCAGCTGCATCCGCTCGCCGCCATAGGCCGCGTCTATCTCCAGGGTCTGCCAACGGCCGGTGGCGATCTGCTGGTCGTCGATCTCCTTTGTGCGCAGCGGCTTGCGGTCGTACTGGAACTGGCGCCGGAAGTAGGCGAAGACCTCGTCGGGCACCGGCTGTTCGGCGCGGAAGTCGCGGAAGGGGATGGGAATCAAACGGCCCAGATCGGTCGCGGCGGGATCGCCCGCGACCGTGCGCATGCAGCGGAAGCCGTTGGACAACGAACGATCGAACGCCGGCTGGGCGTAGGCGTCAACGAATGCGTAGCCGGGATCGTTCCAGCCGCCGCCGAGGATGAAATGCTCGCCCGGCCGATCGATGGGGTTGTGGATCCACTCGCGCACGTTGCCCGCCAGGTCGTGCACGCCGAAGCGGTTGAGGCTGAGGGTGGTGCCCACGGGCACGGTGCCGCGGCCCGAAAGATTGGCTTTCGGTGCGATCTGCCCGCTGGAAAAGGTGAAGGCAACACGGCTCCAGTGGAAGATCGTGGGCAGGATCCGGCCTGCCCAGGCCGCGTAGGCCGCGGCCTCGTGCCAGCTGATGCCGGCCACCGGGTGTTCGTCGTCGCCGGCTGGGTATTCGCCCATCATCCAGGCGGCGGGTCCGGGCTGCCCCACCGCGTCGACCAGGCGGGCCATGGCCTCGGCGCGGGTCAAGGTCCGATCGCGGTCAAGGAACGGTCCGGGCCAGAACTCCTCGCGACCGTAGCCGCCTTCGTCCAGGAAGCGCTTGTACTGGCGGTTGGTCACCGGATGCCGATCCAGCAGGAAGGCGCCCACCTGTTCGGTCTCCAGATGGTCGAGCCCCGGCATGTAGAGGGGGAAGCCGCCGGCAGGCACTTCTTCCATTTCGTCGGGGAGCTCGGTCGGCCGTCGCAACACGTGGTGCCAGGTGCAGGTGGTCGGGTCCGAGGCGTTGGTCATGGTCGGGCCGAGGTTCCAGACCAGGTCGTGCGCCGTGCGGTGTTCCGGCAGCTCCAGCCGCAGGCGCGTCAGCCCGCGGGGGAACGGATGGTTGCACAGCGGTGTCGGGCCGAGGTCGAGTTCGCGCTCCTGCGGGTCGTCGTAGAAGGCGGCAAAGACCCGGGCGCCCGCCGGATCCGAAGTGATGGAGATGGGGTTGTCGAAATCGGGCCGCAGGCGTTCGACCAGGGGATCGCCCGGGGCGAGCTTCTCGATTTCGGCGGCCAGTTCGAAGGCCGTCCAGGAATCACGCCCCTCTTCCATGGCCAGGATGCGGTCGCACAGGCGGGTCAGCTCGGGCAGACCCTCGTCCCGCGGCCAGCGGCGCAGGGCGGTCAGCTCGGCACCCACTTCGGCGGCGCCGGCGGGGCGGTCGGCCGGGTCCTTCTCCAGGCAGCGGGACACGATCCGGTCCAGGCCCCGGGGCATGGCGCCGTTGAGGCGCGACGGCAGCGCCGGCTGTTCCCGTACCATCGACCCCAGCCGCGTGGCCAGGTCGTTGCCCATGAACGGCCGCTGCCCGGTGGCCATCTCGTGCAGCACGCAACCCAGGGCGAAGAGGTCCGAGCGCTCGTCGGCCTCGCGCCCCGACAGCTGTTCGGGCGCCATGTAGGCAAAGGTGCCCACCAGCGCGCCGGCGCCGGTCAGCGGCGCCGCGACGGTCGACGAGTCGCCGCGCGTCGATTCTGCCGGCGGCGCAATCGCCGGCCGCGCCAGGCCGAAGTCCAGCAGCTTGATCCCCGCGGCGGTCAGCATCAGGTTGCCGGGCTTGAGGTCCCGGTGCACGAGGCCGGCGCCGTGGGCCGCGGCCAGGGCGGCGACCAACTGGCCCGCCATCTCCAGCAGTTCGTCCACCGGTAGTGCTCCGCGCTCCAGCCGCGCCGCCAGCGTCTCGCCGGCGATCAACTCCATCACCAGATAGTCGACGCCGTCGTTGTGCCCCACGTCGTGCAGGGTGCAGATGTGCGGGTGGTTGAGCCGGGACAGGGTGCGCGCCTCGCGCTGGAAGCGGGCGCCCAGTTCGGCCGAGTCCCGCAGCCCCCGCGGCAGCACCTTGACCGCCACCTCGCGCCCCAGGCGTTCGTCGCGGGCCCGGTAGACCTCGCCCATGCCGCCGGCGCCCAGGGCTGCGACGATGGTGTAGGGGCCGAGGCTGGTACCGGGGAGCAGGAACATGGGGGCGGCCTTTCGGGCAACCGTCAACCTGGGGCTCAGCAGGGCGAAGCTGTAGTCTAGCGCTGGGGTTGGCGGGGCGCTACACAGGGGGTCGGTACCGTACAAAGACCGGTCGCCGAACCCCCTGGGCTCGGCGACCGGTTGAATGAACACCGATGAGAGTCGCGGACCTACTTCACAAGCACCATCTTCCGCGACTCCACGCCCTCGTCCGAGCGCAGGCGGTAGTAGTAGACGCCCGAGCCCACGTTGGCCCCGCCGTCGTCGCGGCCGTCCCACTGCACGGTGTTGAGCCCGGTGGCGCCGACGCCGCTGAAGGTCCGCACCCGGCGCCCGGCCACGTCGTAGATCTCGACGTCATAGGATCCGCCCGCCGGCAGCTCGAAGCGGATCTCCGTCCGGGCGTTGAAGGGGTTGGGCGAGTTGGGCAGCAGCGCGAGCTTGCGGCCCGGGGTCGCCTCGCCGTCGCCGACGGCCGAGACCACGCCCGCATCCCAGTAGATGTCGTCGAGAGCGAACTCGCAGGCGGTGCCGTTCTCCTCCAGGATCACGAACGAGTAGCTGAGCATGCGCAGGTCCATGGCCGTGCCGCGGATGTCCGCGACCGGGATCGCGGCCTGCCCCCACTGGCCGTCGCGCACCAGGCCGTACTTGGTCTGGTTGGCGGGGAAGGACACGTAAAACTGGTTGTTCCAGGCATCGATGATGCCGATCTTGAAGGTCACGTTGGCCGGGATCTTGATCCGGAACTTGAGGTGGCCCTCGCCGAAGTCGAACAGGTTCAGCGGCTGCATGGACATGATGCCCGCACCGAACCAGCCGCGGCCCGCCGTCCGCCAGGACAGCACGTTGTCGCCCTCGTAGGGCGGGATCGCGCCGTCGACCAGGGTGCCTTCCCACACGTAGATCTCCGAGGAGACCTCGGCCTCGAGGGCGCCGTTGGTGGGCGTCAGGTCGGTGTAGATGCCGTAGGTGCGACTCTGGGCCACCGGCGGCCCCAGGTGCACCTCGCCCTGGCCGTTCCACTGGTAGACCCGGATGTAGTCCACGTACATGTTGGCCGGGAACGGCATGGAGACCGGCAGCCCGCTGCCGGGATCGCCCAGGTTGTAGGCGTCGGTGAAGGCGCCGCCGATCGCCAGGTTTGCGATCAGGTAGAACGGCTGCTGCAGCTCGGCCGACTCGCTGTCGATGGCGAACGGCGTCTCGAACAGGTCGTGCTCGACGCCTTCGTCGACCACCGTCAGGCGCAGGCTGTCCTCGTCCCAGTACAGCCGGTAGGTCATGAAGCGCTCGATCAGCGGATTGGCGTAGTTGAAGTAGGGCCGGCAGTAGACGTCGTTGGGATCCCAGGAGATGCTGGCGGCGCCGGACGGGTTGCCCGGATTGACGGCGGCGTCGGAATAGTAGATGGCGTTGGCGCCCACCGACTGGTTCACGGTCGCGTTGTCCAGGCCGTTGCCGCCGTTGTGGGTGTCGTGCAGGTCGCGGTAGAGCTGCTTGCCGCCCATCTCCATCATGTCGATCTCGCCGGAGCGGGGCCAGGCGTAGTTGGCGGTGCCCAGCAGCCAGAAGGCGGGCCAACCGGCCAGGTCGATGTTGGGGATCCGCATCCGGGTCTCGATCATGCCGTACTTGACCGACACCGTCGACTTGGTGATCACCTTGCCCGAGGTGTAGGCCAGGGGGTTGCCCCACTGGTCGACGATGCCGGGGCCGCTCTCCTGCTTGGCCGTGATGAGCAGGGCGTTGTTCCCGGGCTCGCCCGGCACCCCCGCGATGACGGCGTTCTCGGCCTTGTAGAACTCGAGCTCGCCGTTGCCCCAGCCCCAGCTGCCGTTGCCGGTCAGCTTGATCCAGTTGTCGAGGTCGTCGAAGTCCTCCGCCCAGATCAGGCTGCCGACCTGGGCCTGGGCGGCGCTGGCGACGAGGGCAAGGGCGATCACGGCGAGGATGAGGATGGGCTTGGTCACGGCATTGCTCCTCGGCGTCATGGAGGATCTCGATCCGCCGGCGACCACGCAGTTGGCGGGCGGCGGTGTTTCGGACCCGGTGACCCTACCACTTTATTCGGTCGCCGTACAATGAAATTGCATCTTCGGCACAATTTCTTCGCTGCGACCTTAGACGAAACCGCTGGTTTTTGGTCCCGATTCGCAATTTCCGAACCAATGATGAAAACCGGACGGCTTTGTATGGTTTCCGAACAAAGATGTTGACACCGAGCGCGGATCGGGTACAATCAGCCTTGAATTACGGGTCACCGTCTTGGCGGCCCGGCGCAGAACATGGGGTTCTTCGCGATTCGGTATCCGGTAAGCATTGGAGGGTGATCATGAGCAATAGCAAAAGTCTCGTCCTGGTCTGCATGGTGTCCCTGCTGGCCTTCGCCGTGAGCGGCGCCTCGGCCCAGAACATCCTGGTCAACGGCGACTTCGAGACCGGTGACCTGACCGGCTGGGAAGTCAACGGCGTCAGCGGCACCTCCAACGTGACCGTGCAGTCCCCCGACAACGGCCCGACCCTGCCCGGCATGAACAACGCGTTCATGAGCAACTACGCCGAGGCCCTCGGCCTGAACCTGAAGCAGGTCACCGCGCCCGGCACCGCCGGCGGCGGCGAGGTCACCTACTCGTTCGACCTGAAGCTGGACCGGGCCGACGTGGGCGGCGTGCTCTTCGTGCAGATCTTCGCCGAGCAGGAAGGCGCGGGCATCGTCGGCGGCAGCGGCCTGATGGGCCCCTTCTGGCCGTGGAACGCCTGGACCACCTACACGGGCTCGTTCATGGCTCCTGAGACCACGGACTTCCTGACGATCCAGTTCGTGGCCACCACGGGCGCCGCCACCGGCACCAACTGCGTGGCCCACGTGGACAACGTGATCCTCGAGTCCCAGGGCGCGATCCCCAACGACGAGTCGAGCTGGGGCGCAGTGAAGTCCCTGTTCCGCTAGGAACTCTTGACTCCTGTGCGCAGGCCGCCTTCCATGCTTTGGGAGGCGGCCTTTTTTTCCGCAGCCGGAAGGCAAACATGCAGACCATCCGCTGGGGCATCCTGGGACCGGGGCGGATCTCGCACAAGTTCGCCGAAGGCCTGCGCGAAGCCGCCGGGGCCGAACTGACCGCCGTCGGCTCCCGCGACCAGGGGCGCGCGACGGCGTTCGCGGCCGAGTTCGGGGCGCCCCACGCCCACGGCAGCTACGAGGACCTGGCCGCCGATCCCACCGTCGACGCCGTCTACATCGGCACCCCCCACGCCTTCCACTGCGAACACACCCTGCTCTGCCTGCGCCAGGGCAAGCACGCGCTCTGCGAGAAGGCCCTGGCCCTGAACGCCGGCCAGGCCGAACGCATGATCACCGCGGCCCGCGAGGCGGGCGTGGTCCTGATGGAGGCCATGTGGACCCGATTCCTGCCGGCGGTGATCCGCGCGCGCGCGTTGGCCTTGGACGGGACCATCGGCGAGGTCCGTGCGGTCGTCGCCGACTTCGGGTTCCACGCGGCGTTCGATGCGAAGAACCGGCTCTTCGCGCCCGAGTTGGGCGGCGGCGCCCTGCTCGACCTCGGGGTCTATCCGTTGAACCTGGCCTACCTGATCTGCGGCGAGCCGGTCGAGGTGCAGACCATGGCGACCCTGGGCACGACCGGTGTGGACGAGGAAGGCGCGATCCTGCTGCGGCACGCGGGCGGACAGCTGTCGGTCCTTTCCTGTTCGCTGCGGGTGGACACGCCGCGGGAGGCGCGCATCCTGGGCACCGACGGCAGCATCACCCTCTGCCGCCCGTGGTGGGGAGCGACGCGGATCGAGCTGCGGACCCGGGCCGGGCGCGACGAGGTGATCGACCTGCCGCATCGGGGCGGCGGCTACACCCACGAGGCCGAGGCGTTCATGGGGATGATCCGGGGCGGGGTGACGGAGTCCGAGGTGATGCCGCTGGACGAGAGCCTGGCCATCATGCGGACGATGGATGGGCTGCGGGGGCGGTGGGGGGTGCGGTATCCGGGGGAATAGCGGCTACCCGGCAACCTTCCCCCCTTCCCTCCGTACATCATCGATGTTTCCCTGCCCCGTTCAAAGCCCTGAATCACCGCATGATGGAGGCGCCCCACGATGATGAAGAAGCTCCTGTGGATCGGTATCCCGGTGATCGTCGCGGGTATCGTGCTCGGCGCCATGGCGATGAAGCGCGGCGGCGAGCAGGCCCAGGAGGTCCAGACCGCCAAGGTGGAGCGCCGGAAGATCGTGCAGAAGGTGAGCGCCACGGGGAAGATCCAGCCCAAGGTGCAGGTGAAGGTCAGCGCCGACGTGAGCGCCAAGATCAACAGGCTGGCCGTGGTCGAGGGCCAGTGGGTGGAGAAGGGCGCCTTCCTGGTGGAGTTGGACCGCGAGCGCTACCTCGCCGCCGTCGAGAGCGCCGAGGCCAGCGTGCGCTCGGCCGAGGCCAACGCGACCCTGGTCAAGGAGAACCTGGGGCGCAGCCAGAAGGAATTCGAGCGGTACCGGGAGCTGGTGAGCCAGAACCTGGAATCCGCGACGGTCTTCGAGGACAAGGAATCGGCGTACCGGGTCGAACTCGCGCGCCACGAGTCGGCCCTCCACCAGGTGGAGCAGGCCGAAGCCGCCCTCAAGCAGACCCGCGACGACCTCTCCAAGACGACCATCTACGCGCCAATGTCCGGCACCATCAGCGACCTGCGCAAGGAGCAGGGGGAGATCGCCATCGGCTCCCAGTTCCAGGAGGATGTCATCCTGGTCATCGCCGACCTCGCGGAGATGGAGACCCAGGTCAACGTCGACGAGAACGACATCATCTCCATCGCCGTCGGCCAGCACGCGGAGATCGAGGTGGACGCGCTCCTGGACCAGGTGCTGACGGGGATCGTCGCGGAGATCGCCAGCAGCGCCAACACCGCCGGCGCCGGGAGCTCGGACCAGAAGACGGAGTTCGAGATCAAGATCAGCATCACGGACCCGCCCCGGACCCTGCGCCCGGGGATGACCGCCGGCGCCGAGATCTTCACCAGGACCAACGAGAACGCCCTGAGCGTGCCGATCCAGAGCGTCGCGGTCCGCACGGTCGACCAGCTGGTGATGGCGGGCGAGGACCGGGCCGACGCCGAGCAGCGCTACACGGCCGATCGCGACGGCTTCGTGGAGATCGTCTTCTGCATCGAGAACGGGAAGGCGGTGGCCAGGCAGGTCACCACCGGGATCCAGAGCGACGAGCTGATCGAGATCCTGACCGGCCTCGCCGAGGGGGAAGAGGTGGTCACCGGCAGCTACCGGGCCATCTCCAAGGACCTCGTCAACGGCGCCGCCGTCACCGTCAGCAACGATGCCGTCCCGTCGGGCGAGGCCTAGGCCCGTGGCGCGCGCCGACGCAGACACCGCCCTGACCGCGACCGAGGTCGCCCTTTCGCTGCGGGACGTGGTCAAGACCTACGACATGGGACCGGTCCAGGTCCAGGCCCTGCGCGGGGTCTCGCTGGACATCGCCAGGAACGAGTACGTCTCCATCATGGGGCCGTCGGGCTCCGGCAAGTCGACCCTGATGCACGTGATCGGCTGCCTGGACGTGCCCACCTCCGGCACCTACACCCTGCAGGGCCGCACGGTGGCCGAGCTCTCGGAGAACCAGCTGGCGGAGATCCGCAACGAGCTGATCGGCTTCGTGTTCCAGACCTTCAACCTCATCCCGCGGGTGAGCATCTTCCAGAACGTCGAGCTGCCGCTGGTCTACGCCGGCGTGCCCCGCGGGGAGCGGCGACACCGAGTCACCGCCGCCATCGAGCGCGTGGGCCTGGCCGACCGCGTGAAGCACCGGCCGAACGAGCTGTCCGGCGGGCAGCGGCAGCGGGTGGCCATCGCCCGGGCCCTGGTCTGCAATCCCTCGATCATCCTGGCCGACGAGCCGACCGGCAACCTGGACAGCCGAACCGGCGCCGAGATCATGGCCGTCCTCGACGGGCTGCACGCCGAGGGCCAGACGATCATCCTGGTCACCCACGAGGACTACATCGCCCAGCACGCCCTGCGCACGGTGCGGCTCCGGGACGGCCTGATCGAGAGCGACGAGGCGGTCAGGCGGTCATGAGGCTGCTGCGCGACATCGCCGAGGCGCTGCGGATCGCCTTCGGCGCCCTGCGGGCCAACCGGGCCCGCGGCGTCCTGACTACCCTGGGCATCATCATCGGCATCGTCGCGGTGATCCTCACCATGACCGCGGCCAACGGCCTGCAGAACACCTTCCGGCAGAGCTTCGCCTCGGTGGGCGCCGACGTGATCTACGTCTCGCGCATGCCCTGGGTGATCCAGGGGCGACTTCTTCCTGTACCGGAACCGGCCCGAGATCGACCTGAAGCAGGCCGCGGACCTGGAGTCCCGGCTGCGCGGGCGCGCCGTCGTCAACCCGACCATGGACACGTCCCGCGACGTGAAGTACCGCTCCGAGACCCAGTCGGGGCTGCGCATCATAGGCACCACCGACAAGCAGTCCATGGTCTCGAGCGCCCAGCCGGAGACCGGGCGCTTCCTCAACGAGTTCGACGTCACCTACAAGAAGAACGTCTGCGTCATCGGCACCGACGTGCGCGACGCCCTGTTCGGCAGCGCCAACCCCCTGAACCAGGCCATCAACATCGGGCGCACGCGCTTCCGGGTGATCGGCGTCATGGAGAAGCAGGGCGGCAGCTTCCTGGGCGGACCCAACTTCGACCGCCAGATCTACATCCCCATCACCTCCTACGTGAAGGCCTTCGGCGGCCAGCACGGGCGCGAGGGCGTGGACATCGCCGTCAAAGCCCCCTCGAAGGAGGCCCTGGAGGATCTGGAGTTCGAGGTGATGGGCGAGATGCGCAAGATCCGCAAGCTGCGCCCCACCGAGGACGACAACTTCTCCATCAACAAGCTCGACACCCTCGTCGGCGCGTTCAACAACGTGATGGGCGTGGTGCTGCTGGTGGGGCTGCTGGTCACGAGCATCTCGCTGTTCGTCGGCGGCGTCGGCGTG
Source organism: Candidatus Krumholzibacteriia bacterium (assembly GCA_963848505.1). Taxonomy (GTDB): domain Bacteria; phylum Krumholzibacteriota; class Krumholzibacteriia; order LZORAL124-64-63; family LZORAL124-64-63; genus JACZKN01. The sequence continues at coordinate 437,151 of CAWKEB010000002.1, forward strand.
ATGAACATCATGTTCGTCTCGGTCACCGAGCGCACCCGGGAGATCGGCATCCGCAAGTCGATCGGGGCCAAGCCCCGCAGCATCCTGATGCAGTTCCTGTTCGAGTCGGCCGCCATCTGCCTGCTGGGGGGACTGATCGGCATCCTGGTCGCCTCGATCCTGACCGCGGTGATCAACAAGGTGCTGATGCCGGCCAGCGTCTCGTTCGCCATCCTGCTGACGGCCGTCGTGGTTTCCATCGCGGTCGGCGTGGCGGCGGGCTTGGTCCCGGCCTTCCGCGGTGCCCGGCTCAACCCCATCGAGGCGCTGCGCTATGAATAGCACCCGGCCAGGGAGGCTGCACCATGCGCCTGCTTGACGCCTTCTCCATGTCCCTGGGGGCGATCGTCAGGAACAAGCTGCGCTCGGTCCTGACCCTGGTGGGGATCGTGGCCGGCGTGGCCTCGATCATCGCCGTGATGACCGCGATCTCGGTGGTGCAGTCGACCATGGAGAAGGAGATGAGCGTCCTGGGCGCCCAGGTCTTCCAGGTGCAGAAGTGGCCGGCCGGGTTCAACTCCGACGCCGAGCGGCGCCGGGCCATGCACCGCCCGCCGCTGACGGTCGCGAACGCCGACCTGATCCGCGCGCAGGTCTCGGGCGTGGACCTGGTGGGGGCGGAGATCTGGGACTTCGGGCACGCGGTCGAGTACAAGGGCGAGGCCACCAACGCCAACAGCTCGATCTGCGGCGGCACGCCCGAGTACCCGGCCAACAACACCCACTACGTGGGCCAGGGCCGCAACATCTCCCAGTCCGACGTCCGGTTCCACCGCAGGGTGTGCGTCATCGGCTTCGCCGTCGCGCAGGAGCTGTTCCCCTTCACCGACCCCGTCGGCAGGGACGTGCGCGTGGACGGCCGCAAGTACCAGGTGATCGGCGTGTTCGACCGCAAGAACTCGGCCTTCGGCGGCGGCTTCGACCAGTACGTGTTGATCCCCGTCACCACCTTCCTGGACACCTACGGCCTGGTCGGACCCGGCGGGTTCGAGCGCTCGGTCAACATCACCGTGCGCGCCATGACCCCCGAGCTGGCCGCCGACGCCCTCGAGGAGACCCGGCAGCTGATGCGGCGCGAACGCGGGCTGAAGGCCAACGAGGAGGATAACTTCTCCTTCTTCAGCAGCGAGAGCCTGATCACCCAGTTCAACCAGATGACTCGGGGCGTGAAGCTGGCGGCGTTCGTGATCGGGATCATCGCGCTGGTGGTGGCGGGCATCGGCATCATGAACATCATGCTGGTCTCGGTGACCGAGCGCACCCGGGAGATCGGGATCCGCAAGTCGCTGGGCGCCAAGCCCCGTAGCATCATGCTGCAGTTCCTGCTGGAGGCCGTCACCCTGTGCAACATCGGCGGCGTGGTCGGCGTCCTGGTCGGCTTCGGGCTGGGCAACGTCGTGACCCTGTTCGCGCCCTTCGACGTCAACGTGCCAGTGGAGTGGGCCGTGATCGGGCTCGTGTTCTGCTCGGTGGTGGGCGTCGGCTTCGGGCTGCTGCCGGCGGTGCGGGCCTCGCGGTTGAACCCGGTCGAGGCGTTGAGCTACGAGTAGCCCGGCCTGTCCGGGGCAACGCGCGGCGACCCGCACCCCCGCATTCAGTTCCCCAGCAGCGCCTTGACCGCCGCTTCGATCTGCTGGTCCCGACCCGCGGTCAGCACGTCGGGCTCGTTCCGCACCATGATGTCCGGCTCGAGCTGGGTGTTCTCGCAAAACTTCCCGTCCTCGCCCCGCCAGCCGCCCATGGGGATGCCGAAGCGCAGGTTCGGGTCGATCTGGTTCTCCCACCAGACGAAGGTGCCGGTGCCGGGCACGGGCATGCCCAGGGTCCGGCCCACGCCCTTGATCTTGTAAGCCACCGGGAACAGGTGCGCGTCCGAGTAGTTGCTCTCGCCCATCAGCACGATCGACGGCTTGGTCCACTTGTCGTAGGACTCGGCGCCGACGAACTGGCCGTGGGGGATGATGTCGAAGTACGCCTCGCCGGCCAGGAAGTCCGAGAGCTGGTCGTGGATGTTGCCGCCCCCGTTGAAGCGGGTGTCGACGATCAGGGCCTCGGTGCCCAGGTGGCGGCCCAGCGCCTCCTCGAACACGACGCGCATGCTGGCGTCGTTCATCGAGCGCACGTGGACGTAGCCGATCCGGCCGCCGGACAGCCGCGCCACCTCGTCGCGGCGGTTGCGCACCCAGCGCTCGTAGAGCAGCTCGTACTCCTGGCGGGGTTCGATGGGCCTGACTTCCTGCTCCCAGCGGTTGCCCGAATCGGGATCGTGGATCGAGAGCAGGACCCGGTCCCCGGCCCTGCGGTTGAGCAGCCGCGCGTAGTCGCCGGCCGCGGCGACCTCCTGTCCGTCGATCCTCTCGATGACCTGGCCGGCCTTCAGCCGCACGCCCGCCCTGTCCAGGGGGCCGCCGGTCATGACCTCGGCCACCTTCAGGCCGCCGCCGGTGAAGCCGTCGTCGTAGAACAGGCCCAGGGCGGCGGTCTCATCGGTGTTCGGCGCCGTCGGCCGGTAGTAGCAGCCGGTGTGGGAGGCGTTCAGCTCGCCGAGCATCTCGCTGAGCATCTCGGCGAAGTCGTGGTTGTTGTTGATGTCGGGCAGGAAGCTCCGGTAGGACTCCCGGTAGACGTCCCAGTCGACGCCGTGCAGGTCGGCCACGTAGAATTTGCGCTGCAGCTGGCGCCAGATGTGGTCGAAGATGTATTCGCGCTCGGCGGCCGGCTTGAGCACCATCTCGCCCTTCGTCGGCAGCGGCTCGACCTCACCCGACTCGGTCTCGATCTTCTTCAGCTTGCCGTCGGCCAGGACCACGAGGAACTTGCCGTCGCTGGACATCTCGAAGCCGGCACGGCGCGCGCCCAGCTTGGCCAGCAGCCTGGTGTCGCCGCTGCGGGTCTCGGTCACCCACAGGTCCTCGCCCTTCTCGAAATTGGTCAGGTAGAACAGCTTCTCGCCGTCGGGGGACAGCAGCCAGTCCGCGGCCGGCGAGGTGTGGGTCGTCAGCTTCACCCGCCGCTCGGTCAGGTTGTCCCGGTCGACGGTGACGACCGCCGGCTCCTTGTCCTTCTTGTCCTTCTTGTCCTTCTTGTCCTTCTTCTTGTCGTCGTCGTCCTTGGCCTCTTCACGCTTCTCCTCCAGGTCCTTGACCAGCGCGAAGTCCTCCTTCGACAGGCGGAACCGGTCGTAGGCCGCCTTGTCGAAGAAGAGGGCGTGCACGTCCCAGGTGAAGACGCCGCCGCCCTGTCTGAGGGCGCCGTCGCGGTTGGTGCCCCAGATCATGGCCTTGCCGTCGAGCACCCACTTGGGCATCACGTCGTCGTAGCCGCTGAGGGTCAGGTTGATCACATCGCCCTTGCCGTCGGCCGCGACCAGGCCGATCTCCGGCGACATCACCCGCTCGGGCAGGCCGTACTGGACCAGCAGCCACTTGCTGTCCGGCGACCAGGCGTAGTACTGGTCCCCGTCGGCGTACGAGTAGTTCAGGTTCGCCGGCAGCACCAGGCGCACCTGCCCGGACTTCAGGTTGATCACCTTCAGGGTCACCCGGTCCTCCAGGTAGGCGACCTCCCTGCCGTCGGGCGAGAACGCGGGCTGGAACTCCTCGGCCTCCGTGGCGACGACCGTGTCGGTCTTCAGCAGGGTTGCGGCATAGAAGTAGGGCTCGCTTTCCCGCGCGATGCCCACCGTGTAGACGTTCCAGCTGTCGTCCACCTCCGCCGCGTAGACCAGGGTACGCCCATCGGGGCTCCAGCGGGGGCTGCGCTCCTGCCACGGGGTGTCGGTGATGCGCTTGGTGACCCCGCCCTCGACGCTGCTGACGAAGATCTCGCCCCGGAAGACGTAGGCGAACTCCTTGTCGTTGGGCGCCAGCACGAATTCGGTGAAGCCCTCGTCCACCGGCACGACCCGGTCCGGGGCGGTCAGGCCATCGACGGCGATCCGCACCTCCAGCTTCGCGGGCGGGCCGCCGGGCGCCAGGGTGTAGAGGTCGCCGTCGTAGGCGAAGCAGAGGGTGCCGTCGTCGGCACGGGTCAGGAAGCGCACCGGATGGGTGGTGAAGCTCGTCACGGCGACGGCGGCGGCCGAGTCGGACAGGGAGCCGCGATACACGTTGAAGGACCCGCCCCGCTCGCTCAACCAGTAGAACTCGTCGCCGCCGGCGCCGAAGACGGGATCGCGGTCCTCGGCCGGGTCGGTCGTGACCTGTCGGTAGGTTCCGGTCGCCGTTTCGTGGACCCAGATGTCGCGGGTCACCGACGAGGTGTGGTGCTTGCGCCAGGGGCTCTCGTAGCCCTTGTAGTCGTGATAGAGCAGCCGCTCGCCCGCGGCGTCGACGGCCACGTCGAGGGCGGGCACCGGCAGCACCCGGGTCACCCTCCCGCCGGCCGTGGGCACCTGGTACAGTTCGGTCATGCCGCCGGTGGGGAACTGGGCGTTGGCGGCCGGATCCTGCCGCACGGCCGCGAACAGCACCGCCGTGTCGTCGGCGGTGAACGAGCCCGGCACCTCGCTGGACGAATGGAAGGTCAGCCGGGTGGCCTCGCCGCCGGCGGCCGGCATCACGAACACGTCGAAGTTGCCGAAACGGTCCGAGGCGAAGGCCAGGCTGCGGCCGTCGTGGCTCCAGACCGGCGCGTAGTCATAGGAGTCGCCGACGGTCAGCAGGACGGCCGCGCCGCCGGCGGCGGACACGGACCAGAGATCACCCTTGTATGCGAACACGACGGTGCTGCCATCGGGCGAGATGGCGGGGTAGCGCAGCCACCGGGGCCCGTCGTCGGCGACGGCGCCGGTCGCCAGGACAAGGCAGCAGGTCAGCGCGGAAAGGAACTTCATCGGGAGGTCTCCTCGGTCGTGGTCGGTGCGTCGGGGCAACGTCCCGCGAGAATACCCTACCCGGCTAGCCGGGTCACGATCAGTCCTCCGTACCGTTCGACCCGCTCCAGGTAGACCGCCAGCGGCACCTCCACCACGGCGTTCCCCTGGTACCACCCCGGCAGCCCGCTGCCGGCCGCGTGCACCAGCCAGGGCCCGCCGTCCTTCACGATGACGATGCCCACGTGCCCGATCACCAGGCCGTGCTCGTCCCGCAGCGCCCGCGCCCTGGCGTCGTCGGGCGCCAGCACCAGCCAGGCGATGTCGCCTTCGCGCAACTCGCCGGGCACCATCGAGTTCTCGGGCACCCAGGTGAACGAACCCGCCGCATACCGCGCCGTGCCCAGGCTGTCGGGCCGTGCGCCGGTCAGCCGCGCCGTCACGTCCTGGCCCCACCAGCCGCTGCGCACCATGTCCAGGCTGTAGTCCAGGTGGGCGGGATGGTCGTAGTCGACGCGGCCGTCCGGCCCGACCACTTCGGCCGCGGGCGCCCCGGCGAAGCGCGTGCGCAACGCCCAGGCCACGGCTTCGCGCCCGTCGGCGGCGCGGGCCAGCTCGGTGACCCGATACAACAGGCTGATGCAATCCTGACGCTGGTCCAGGACCAGGCGACCCAGGGCCGCGTAGCCGTCGTCGTCCAGGCCGAAGCAGTAGGACGCGCCGCCCGCGGCGACGAAGCGCCGGGCCCAGGCGCCGATCCGCGCCGCCAATGGCAGATCAGGGTCGACCGGGGCGCCTACCGGTCCGGCCGCGGCCGTCTCGCCCCCGTTGAACACGAGCGCGCGATCGACGGCCTGCACCTCGGGGTCGGCGGCGCAGGCCGCGACGGCCAGCATCAACAGCAGCGGGATCAACACACGGAACATGGTCATCCCATCGACAGGAACGCGGCCACGGCTTGCCGCTCCGGCGGCCAAGGCCGATACTGCAGGGGAACGATGCATCCGTCCATCCCGATCCCGGAGCGCGCCATGACCCGCACCACGCTAATCCGCAACGTCGCCGGCCCCCTGCTCGGCGGCGGCGCCGGCTTCCTGCTGAACAAGTGGATCACCTGCCGCGGCGGCGGCTGAAACATCACGTCCAACCCGGTGCTGATGATCCTGTTCGGGGCACTGTTCGGTTGGACGCTCCTCTCCGGCGGAGAGGGCAAGGGCAAGCGCAGCGGGGAGTGACGGGAATCAGACGTTCGCGGTCGCCGGCCGGGGCAGGGCGTGGCCGCGGAAGGTCGCGCTGTCGGCCTCCACACGGAAATCGTTGAAGACCAGCCGCGGCACCACGGCACCGCAGTCGGCACAGCAGGCGGGGCCCACAGGCGCTGCGTCCGCCTCGGCCTCGGGCAGTTCGACCTGGCCCGCCTTGACCAGCGCCACCAACCGCTTGCGCAGCACCTTCACCTCGTCCTGCCAGTCGTGCAGCATCCGCTCCAGCAGATCCAGCGCGTCGTCATCCGCGGCGCCGGCGGCCACCCGCTCGACCTGGGCCAGCAGGGCCCGGTAGGCGGCCTCGGCGCGCACGTAGCGCACGCCGTAGTCGTCGAGGTGTTCGCAGAAGTCCATGGGCATGAAGGCTCCTTCCTGGGGTGGTTATCGGCGGCGGCAGGGAGCGATTGACCCCCGCCTGGCCCGGCATATCCCACTACAATCGTCTGATTTGTCACTAAATTGTCACGAAACTCCTTGATTATTTAACAGGCTGTGCCGAAATTGGCCTCAGACCGGGGTGGATCGCCACAGGCACGGCGACCGCGGCCCGGGATCACGGCGGACCTCGATGAACGGCCCGCCGTCCACCCGACCGGAGGCTGGAACCATGCGCAAGTCACTGCCGATGCTGGCGTTGCTCGTACTCGCGACCGCCCTGGTGGCCGTGCCCGCGGCGGCCATGAAGACCATCGACGAGCACCAGGACCTCAAGGGTCCGTTCCTGGACGGTCCGGCCGTCACCGCCGCCTGCCTCGATTGCCACGAGGACGCGGCCCACGACTTCATGAAGACCTCCCACTGGACCTGGCAGCCCATGCAGAACGTGGTGGGCAAGGGCCAGGTGCCCCTGGGCAAGAAGAATACGGTGAACAATTTCTGCATCGCGGTCGATTCCAACTGGCCGCGTTGCACCAGCTGCCACGCCGGCTACGGCTGGCAGGACGGCAGCTTCGACTTCAGCGACGCCACCAAGGTCGACTGCCTGGTCTGCCACGACAAGACCGGCACCTACCGCAAGTTCCCCACCGGCGCCGGGCACCCGGTCTATGAGCCCACCGAATGGGAAGGCAAGATCTGGGAGCCCCAGGACCTGGCCAGCATCGCCCGCGCCGTGGGCGTGCCCGACCGCGTCAACTGCGGAGCCTGCCACTTCTCCGGCGGCGGCGGCAACAACGTCAAGCACGGCGACATGGAACAGGCCCTGCTGCAGCCGGCCCGCGAGCTGGACGTGCACATGGGCGTCGACGGCGGCAACTTCAACTGCCAGGAGTGCCACGCCACCAACAACCACGACATCCAGGGCAACGCCATGTTCGCCTCGCCCGGCGGCACCAATCATCTGGAGTGCACCTCGTGCCACGAGGCGGATGTCCACGCCAAGCGCATCCTCAACTGGCACGGCAAGTCGATCGCCTGCCAGACCTGCCACATCCCCGAGTTCGCCCGCTCGGCCCCCACCACGATCTGGTGGGACTGGTCGACCGCCGGCCAGAAGCGCGAAGTCCTGACCGACGACAACGGCATGCCGGACTACGATCAGAAGAAGGGCTCGTTCGAGTGGGGCAAGAACGTGGTTCCCGCCTACACCTGGTACGACGGCGTCAGCGGGCAGTACCTGCTGGGCGAGTCCATCAACCCCGACCAGGTCACGCGGCTGAACTGGCCCCAGGGCAACCGCACCGACCCCCAGTCGAAGATCTATCCCTTCAAGGTCATGAAGGCCAAGCAGCCGTACGACAAGGTGCGCAAGGTCATCGTCGTGCCCAAGCTGTTCGGCAAGACCGGCTACTGGAAGAGCTTCGACTGGAACGACGCCATCAAGCAGGGCATGGAGAGTGTGGGCCAGGAGTACAGCGGCGAGTACGGCTTCGCCGAGACCGAGGCCTGGTGGAAGCTGAACCACATGGTGGCGCCCAAGGAAATGGCGCTGAAGTGCAAGGCCTGCCACGGCGAGGACGGCCGCATGGACTGGGCCGCCCTGGGCTACGAGGGCGATCCCAACAGCAAGCGCGGCATCGCGCGCTTCGAGCTGAGCGAGGAATACAAGGAGTAACGGCGGGCTGCAGCCGCCGGCACCGGACGAAAAGGGCGCCCCTGGGGGCGCCCTTTTCCGTATCCGGTTGACCGGCAGGCTAGCGGGTCGCGGCCGGGAAGACCGTCGTCCAGTCCCGCTTCATGTCCACCACCGTCCAGCCGCGCGCGGCCGACTCGTCCAACGCCTGGTCCAGCCGGCCCACCCTCGACTCGCGGTCGTAGGCCCACTCGCGCTCGGCGTCGGTGTGGTGCACGATCAGGCCGAAGCGGGCGCCCGGGCCGCCGGTTGCCCACTGCAGCATCTGCAGGTCGCCGTCCGAGTTGCCGAAGGCCGCAATGGGCCTCCGGCCGATGAACCGGTGGATGCCGACGGGCTTGCCGGCCTTGTCGTCGATGAAGTCGATCTCCGGCAGCCGCACGATCACCGGCTCGCCGTCCTGCAGCTCGAATGCGGTCTTGATGCTGCTGCCGATCACCTGCTCGGGTGGAATGCCGTAGACCTGCTCCGTCCACGGACGCATGAACTCGATACCGCCGCCGGAGACGATCCAGGTGCTGAAGCCGTGGTCCCGCAGGTAGGCCAGCAGCTCGAGCATGGGCTGGTAGACGGTCGCGGTGAAGGGACGGTCCAGGGTCGGGTGCCGGGCCGCGGCCAGCCAGGCGGTCACGATGCCGGTGAACTCGTCGCTGGTCATGCCCGCGTGGCTGGCCACGATCAGCTCCAGCAGGCCGTGCTCGCCGGCGGCAAACACCTGGTCCAGGTCTCCGTCCACGGCCGCCATGAACAGCGGCTGCTGCGCCCATTCGGGGTGCTCAGGAGCCAACTCCCGCACGCGGTCCAGGGCGAAGGCCAGCTGTCCGTAATAGGGCTGCTCGGCCCACAGCGTGCCGTCGTTGTCGAAGACGGCGATGCGCTCGGCCGCGGGGACGAATTCAGGGCTCGCCGGATCGCTGACCCGCTGCACGAACGACGTGACGGCATCGCGGGTCGGGCCGGCCGCCCACGAGGGCAGGGGGTCGGCGGGGCCGTCGCCGCTCCCGGCGCTGCAGCCGGCGAGCGCGACGGTACAGATCACCAGGACGGAGCGAAGGAACATGGCATTCTCCCGGAAGCGGGCGGCCGCCGCACCGGGCGATGCGGCGGCCGCTCCATGAGTGATGGTTCGCGACCGGCCGGACTAGCCGCCGCTCGGCACCAGCTTCTCCATGACCTGCTCAAGGCTGAAGCTCGCCGCCTTCTGCCGCGGCGGGTAGTCCTTGAAGGTGGCCAGGAAGCCGCCCACGTAGGCCTGGGCCGGCACCAGCAGGTAGGCCCGGTCGATCATCCAGTCGTAGTAGGTGTTCGAGGTGATCTGGGCCCGCTCGTAGGGATCGCGGCGCAGGTTGAACATCAGGGGCAGGCGCAGGGGCGTGAACGGCTCGGCCCACACCCGCAGTGTGCCCTGGGCCCGCTGCTCCATGAAGACCAGCTTCCAGTCCTCGTAGCGCAAGGCCGTGAGGTCGCCGTCGTCCGAGAAGTAGAAGACCTCGCGCCGCGGCCCGGTCTCGACCTGGCCGGTCAGCAGGGGCAGCATGTCGTAGCCGTCGAGATGCACCTTGTACTTGCCGTCGCCGAGCTTGGCGCCCTTCAGCAGCTGGTCCTTGATGTCCTTCGCGCCGGCCGCCGCGGCGAAGGTGGGCAGCCAGTCCATATGGTGAACGATCTGGTTGTTCCAGCTGCCGGCAGCGATGTGGCCGGGCCAGCGCACCATCGCCGGCACGCGCCAGCCGCCTTCCCAGTTGGTGTTCTTCTCGCCGCGGAACGGCGTGGCCGCCGCATCGGGCCAGCTGTTGTAGTGGGGCCCGTTGTCGGTCGAGTAGAAGACCAGCGTGTTGTCGGCGATGCCCAGTTCGTCCAGCAGCTGCAGGAACCGGCCGATGTGCATGTCATGCTCGACCATGCCGTCGCCGTACTCGTCCTGGCCGGAGATGCCGCGCAGCTCGGGCTTCACGTGGGTGCGGAAGTGCATGCGCGTGCCGCTCCACCACACGAAGAACGGCTTGCCGGCCTTGACCTGCTCGCGGATGAACGCCAGGGCGCGGTCGGAGGTCTCGTCGTCGACGGTCTCCATGCGTTTCTTCGTCAGCGGCCCGGTGTCCTCGATCCTCTGCTTGCCGCCGGGCTGGGACCACGAATGGATCACGCCGCGGGGGCCGAACTTCTCACGGAAGGTCTGGCCGTCGGCCAGCACCATGTCGCCGGGGTAGTCCTCGTTCTCGGGCTCCTCCTCGGCATTCAGGTGGTAGAGGTTGCCGAAGAACTCGTCGAAGCCGTGCATGGTCGGCAGGTGCTCGTCGCGGTCGCCCAGGTGGTTCTTGCCGAACTGGCCGGTGGCATAGCCCTGGGCCTTCAGCACGGTGGCGATGGTCGGATCCTCCTTCTGCATGCCTTCCTTGGCGCCGGGCAGGCCGACCTTGGACAGGCCGGTGCGGAACACGCTCTGGCCCATGATGAAGGAGGCTCGGCCGGCGGTGCAGCTCTGCTCGCCGTAGTAGTCGGTGAAGGTCATGCCTTCGCGGGAGATGCGGTCGATGTTGGGCGTCTGGTAGCCCATCACGCCGTGGGTGTAGGCGCTGATGTTTGACTGGCCGATGTCGTCGCCCCAGATGACGAGGATGTTCGGCTGTGGCGGGGGTGGCGTTGCGGTCTGGGCGGCCGCCGTGGCGGCCAGCACGAGCGCGGTCAGCACCAGCAGGCAGGCGGGCGCGACCAGGCGTCGGGTCTTCGACATGGGTTGCCCTCCAGGAAACTCGGCACATGGTTGGGAATCGACGGATTATGCCCGGAAAGTTAAGCCGGGACCAACTTGATCGCATCAATCAATTTCAAACCCCTCCCCCAACCGGGGCACCGCGACCTCGACACCGCTGATCTCGCGCAGCTTCTGCGCCAGGTGCGCCGACGACTCGGGTTCCCCGTGCACCACGAAGATGCGCCGCGGCGGCTGCGGGGCCGTGGCCAGCCAGCGCAGGATCTCGCCGCGGTCGGCGTGGCTGCTGAGACCCTCGACAGTCATCACCCGGGCGTTGACCGGCACGTTCTGGCCGTGCATGCGCAGGGTCTCCGCGCCGTCGCGCAATGAGCGACCACGGGTGCCGACGGCCTGGTATCCCGTCAGCAGCACCAGGTTGTTGTGGTTGGGCAGGCGGTGCACCAGGTGGTGCAGGATGCGGCCGCCGGTCATCATGCCGCTGGAGGCGATGATCACCCGCGGGCCGTCCAGGCTGTTGAGCTGCTTCGACTCGTGCACCGTGCGGTGCAGGTGCACCTTGCGCGGGAACAGGCGGCTGCGCCCGTCCTCGGTGATGTCCGCATCGAGGTTCCCGTCGTAGAGGTGGCGCGAGTAGATGAGCGTGGCGTCGATGGCCATGGGGCTGTCGATGTGGACGGGCACCTCGGGCAGGTCGCCGTCGCGCATCAGGTCGCGCAGGATCAGCCCGATCAGCTGGGTCCGGCCCACGGCGAAGCTGGGGATCAGCACCACGCCCCGGCGGCGGATGGTCTCGGCGAAGGCCTCGCGGATCTGGTCGAGCACCGGCGCGCGGCTGTGGTCGCGGTCGCCGTAGGTGGATTCCAGCAGCAACACGTCGCAGGCGGGCAGCGGCTCGGGATCGGTGTGCAGGGGCACGCCGTAGCGTCCCAGGTCGCCGCCGAAAATGATGGTGGTCTCGCCGGGGTTGACCGCATCGGCGTGCGCCGGGCCGTCACCCTTGATGCGCACCTCGACGAAAGCCGCGCCCAGGATGTGGCCCGCGTTGTGGAAGCGGGCCCGCACCCCCGCGCCCAGGTCCCGCCAGTGGCCATAGTCCGTGGGCGCCAGCAGCTTCAGCGCCGCCAGGGCGTCGATCGACGTGTACAGCGGCTCGGCCGGCTGGTGCTTGGAGAAGCCGCGCTTGTTGGCGTAGGCCGCGTCCTCCTCCTGCAGATGGGCCGCGTCCATCAGCATCAGCTCGGCCAGCTCGGCCGTGGCCGGCGTGCAGTGCAGAGGCCCCCGATAACCGTACTGCATCAGGCGCGGCACCCAGCCCGTGTGGTCGATGTGGGCATGGGTCAGGATCACGTGGTCCAGGAAGCCGGGCTCGAAGCCCGGGTCCTGCCAGTTCCGCTGCCGCAGCTCCTTCAGGCCCTGGAACATGCCGCAGTCCACGAGCAGGCGGCAGCCCGGCACCTCCAGCAGGTGGCGGCTGCCGGTGACGGTGCCGGCGGCGCCGTGGAAGGTCAGGCGGGGACGCGCGGGGATCGTGGGCATGGGCGAGGCTCCTTGGGGCGCGGGCGGACCGATCCGGGAGTTCCCCGGGGGACCGGGTCATGATATCATCGTCCTCATGCTAAACCATTATGTCCCAGTCGTCACGCGGTGCCCGGGGGCGTGGCTGATCATCGCGCTCATGCTGGCCCTGCCGGCCCGGGCCGACAGCGATCTGCGCGACCTCGGCAATCGACACCTGCCATACAAGTTCCTGACCGACGGCACCCCTACTGCGTCCCGAGTCCTGGATGGCGGCTGGTGCCAACCGCTGTTGATCACCAGTCTCGACGGCACCGGCGTGGTCTTCATGGCCCGCAATCCCGGCATCGTCCGCGTCGACGAAGGACCACGGTTCTCCCACGTGCGCTGGCAGCACACCCTGCCACCGGAGTTCTGCCACCGCGAACCCTGCGCCTCCCTCGACGGCCTGTGGGACGTGGACGGCGACGGCGACCTGGACCTGGTGCTGATCAGCCCCAACGCCGACCGCAGGCGCTGGCTGCTACGGGCCCTGGACATCGAAAGCGGCGAGGCGAGCGCGGAGTTCGTGCTCGCCGGCGGGCCCGAGCGTCGGCAGGACGGCCGTTGGGACGGTCAGTACAGCGTGGTCGGGGTGGCCGACGTGCCCCATTCGAATGGCCCCCGGCGAGCTTTCCTGATCGTCGCTGAAGCCGGCTTCGACTGGGAACCGCGCGGGGTCATGGCCGTCGACACCCGCAGCGGCGAGATTCTCTGGACGGACTTCGGCGGGGCCAAGCCCTCCAGCAACCAGGCGCACTGCGCCGATCTCGACGGCGACGGCCGGCCCGAAGTCGTGTACTTGGGCTCAGCCGTCAAGAACCTGCCCGGACCAGTCAACGGCCTGGGTGACGATGTCTGCACCGTGGTCGCGGTCGGTGCCGACGGGACGCGGAAATGGGTCCGCACGCTGCCGGGCGTCATCGCCGGCTTTCTGCAGACCGTGACCACCGCCGACGGGGTGTTCGTTGTCGCGGCGCTGAGCGGCGCGCCCGGCCACCCGCCGCAGCTGCTGGTCCTGGCCGGCGACACGGGCGCGGTCGTCGCCGCCAGCGAACTGCGCGGCACGCCGCGTGGGTTGACCTGCGTCGACGGACCCGCGGGCGTGGACTGCTACCTGGGTGTCGACAGCCTGGGCATCGTCCGCTACCACTTCGCCGGTGAGCTGCGGTTGGTCGCCGTCGCGCTGATCCGCGAATTGGCCTGGGTCAATGGTCTGGGTCCGCTGCTGCCCAACAGCGGGTTGCAGGTGCTGGCCACCACCCATGCCGGCCAGGTTCTCGTCCTGGACCGCGACCTCGAGCCCCTGGCCTACTTCACCGATCCGCTGCAGCCGCGCCCGCCCGGCGGCGTGGCCATCATGCCGGTGGCCGGCCGCGATCCGCAACTGCGGGTCCTCGGGCGCGAGGATACCGGCGGGCTCAACCTGGTGCTCGCCCCCAACCCCCGCGCCATTCCCTGGGGCGCCCTGTCGCTGCTGCCGGTGGCCGGCGGCGGCACCTGGTACCTGCGCCGGCGGCGGCGCGGCGCCAGCGCAGCCACCCGCCGCGAGCTGCGGCTGCAGCTGCTGGCAAGGCTCGAGCTGTCGAACCACGGCGCCATCGGCGCCCTGCGCTCGCTGCGGCGCCTGGTCTGGATCCTGGACGCCCTGGAGCAGACCGAAGGCGGCGCCACGGAACTGGAAGCCCGCCTGCAGGATCTGACGGGCGAGTGCACCGCCCACATGCTGCCGGAGCTGGCCGGCACCCTCGAACTGGCGGTGTTGGCCGGCTGCGACGGCGGCGTCACCGGCCAGGCCCGCAGCGCCCACGAACGCATCGTCCGCGTGCTGGGCAGTGGCGGGCGGGGGCACGAGGACGAGCTGCGTGCAGCGGCCTCCCTGCTCGAGCAGGCGCTGGTGACCCTGCGCCACGGGCTGGAGGACGAGTTCCGCGCCGACCTGGCAGTGGTGGTCGGCCGGGTGTTGGCCGCCCATGCCGATACGGCCGCGGACCAGGGCGCAACCGTCGCCGTGCGCGGGCTCGAAGGGCCGGTGTGGTGCCGCATCGACCAGGACGAGCTGGTCTTCGTCGTCGACAACCTGGTGGAGAATGCCCTGCGCGCCATGGCCGCCAGCGGGCGGCGGGAACTGACGCTGACGGTGATTCGCGACCAGGGCCGGATCCTGCTGCAGGTGACGGACACCGGCTGCGGCATCGCACCCGACGACTGGGAAGCCGTGATGGAGACCCGCAAGTCCGAACGGAAGGGCGGCGGGCTGGGCCTGCCCGAGAGCCGGCGGCGTCTGCGCAAGCACGGCGGGAGCCTGGCGATCACCGCCAGTGAAGCAGGGACGGGGACGACACTCGTGATGAATGTCGCCCCCGCCCGCGCCCAGGAGCGCGTCACAGAACACTGAAATCCTGGGGGTCCCCGCGGGTTGGTCGAGCCGGGTGGGAGGGAGTGCGCCTGCCTTCGCGATTGATGAGATATCCCCCGCTTCGCGGCTGCCCGGGTCGTCCGGTATCCGGATAACCCGGATGCCAGGAGGCGGGGACGTTCGATATTTCAGACGATATCTGGCCCGGATAACGGCGCAACTCCCTCCCGGCCCGGTGGCCCTTCCGGCATGAACGGAAGGCCCCCCTCGCGAACGGAATTGCAAATGGCGTGCTCCGTGGGCTTGACTGAACACAATTCTTTAGTTGCTGTAATGAAACGATTTACAACAAGACATAATATCTCCGCATCTCTGCGTGGCACATTGAAAACCGAGTTCGTGCTATCACGACCCAGCCACAAACGCCATAACCAGTTGTTGTTAAACGATATATATCGTGAATATTCAGATTCGTCACTTCTTGCTCAAACAATATGATCTTTGATGTTTTCGATTTGCGGGTTTCACGTAGCCGTCACCCCTCCGCCCCCTCCAGGCCCAGGTCCTTCATGAATTTCCGGAAGGTCTGGATCGGCAGATCGCTCCGTTCGGCCGCGCGCCGGATGTCGCCGCCGGCCGCCTTGAGCTGGGCCGGCACGTAGCGCCGCTTGAAGTCGTCCACCAGACGGGTCTTGGCGTCCTTGTAGTTGCCGATCGCCGCCGAGCGCTGGGCGTGGCCCACCTGCAGGTCGTCCGCCCCGATCAGGTCGCTGTCGCAGAAGGCCACCGCGCTCTCGATGGTGTTGCGCAGCTCGCGACTGTTGCCGGGCCAGGCATAGCCCCGCAGCAGGGCCTGCGCGCCGGCACTGAAACCGCCGACGGTCCGGGCCTGGTTGCGCGCCGCGCGGTGCAGGAACGCCGTCGCCTGGGCCATGATGTCGGCCGGGCGATCGCGCAGCGGCGGGAGGTGCAGCTGGAACCCGGCCAGGCGATAGTAGAGGTCTTCGCGGAAGGCGCCGTCGGCGATGGCCTGCGGCAGATCGATGCGGGTGGCCGCGATCACCCGCACGTCGACCACCACCTTGTCGTCGCTGCCGACCCGGTCGTAGCTGCGCTCCTCCAGGAAGCGCAGCACCTTGGCCTGGAACTCGGCGCAGCAGGAACCGATCTCGTCCAGGAAGAGGGTGCCGCCATCGGCCCGGCCCACCTTGCCCAGCCGGTTGCGGCTGGCCCCGGTGAAGGAGCCGCGGACGTGGCCGAACAGCTCCGACTCGATCAGCGACTCGGTGATGGCCGGGCAGTTGACGTCCTGGAAGGGACCGGACGCACGCCGGCCCAGATCGTGGATGCGCCGCGCCACCAGTTCCTTGCCCGTGCCGCTCTCGCCGGTGATGAGCACCGAACCGTCGACCTTGGCGATGCGCGCCACGTCCTGCATCAGCCGTTCGGACACCGGGTCGGCGATGACGATCTCGCCGCGCAGGTCCGTCAGTTCCTCGTGCAGATCGGCCAGACGCCGGCGCAGGTCGTCGTCGGCGACGGCCTTCTCCAGCAGGTTGATCAGCTCGGCGGGATTGGGCGGCTTGGCCACGTAGTGGTAGGCCCCGGCCTTGATGGCCCTGACCACCGCGTTGATGTTGTCGCGATGGGCGCCGGTCAGCATGATCACCGGGGGCGCATCGGCCTGGGCCTGCAGCGCCTCGAGCACCGCGAAGCCATCCGGCTCGCAGCCCAGGTCGATGTCCAGCAGCACCACGTCCGGCCTGAGATCCGCGATGGCCGCCAGGGCCGCGCCGCCGTTGTCCAGCACCTGCACCGAGAAGCGGCCCGCCAGGAAGGAGGCCAGATCCTGGGCGTATGCGCGCTCGTCGTCCACCAGCAGCACACGGGGCTGGACGGAGGGTGCCATGCAGAAACCTCTCTCGTCGCGGCCGGCGCGCGGAACGTCCGGGGCGATGGTTGTAGTGCGGACAGGATCAGCGAATTGAGCATAGCAGAGCCCTTGCACCCGGGCAACGGGTTCCGGGCCTGCGGCTTACGCAGCAGGTGGCAACAGGCAGGCTGGAGCGGTCCTTTTGCCGGGCACAAGAAAGCGGGCGCCACCAGGGCGCCCGCTTCGCGTGCCGGCCAACGCCGGCACTTCATCGTGAGACTACATGCTCTCGGTCGTGGCCTTCGCGCTGGCGGCGGTGGCCTTGGCCGCGTAGTCGGCCTTCAGCGCCTCGGCGTCCTTGCCGCAGCAGCCCTTGCCCGCAACCATCGCCGTGGCGCAGCACTCGTGCATGCCGGCCTTGACCGCGGCGGCCGAGACGTTGGTGGCGACCTTGGTGTTGAAGTCGGCCTTCACAGCCTCGGCATCCTTGCCGCAGCAGCCCTTGCCCTCGGCCATGGCCGCGACGCAGCACTCGTGCATGTCGGCCTTGGCCGCAGCCTGGGCGGCGGTGCAGGTGGCCTGGCAGGCCGGGTTGTCGCCGGCGGCAGCGCAGGTGGTCGCGGCGACGGCGGTGGTGGCGCAAGCGGCCTTGTCGCCGGCAGCGGCAGCGGTGGCGCAAGCGGCCTTGTCGCCGGCGGCGGCGGCGGTGGCGCAGGCGGCCTTGTCGCCGGCGGCGGCGGTGGAAGCGCAGGCGGCCTTGTCGGCGGCCGAGCAGGCGGACTTGTCGGCGGCCTTCTCGGCGGTGGCCTGGGCAAAGACAGCGGTGGACAGCACGGCCACCAGGGCCAGGGCGGTCAGCAGAGCAATGGAGATGCGCTTCATGGTTCGTCCTTTCGAGACCGGGGTTCACGCCCGGAACTGTTTGCTGGGGTGCGTGACCCCGCTTCATCCACGCCCTGGACTGGGCTGGAGGGTTTTCCTACCGCATCAGTATAAGATGGGTTCCCGAATCGTAAAGTGATCGGCTGAATAATTTTCGACAAGTTGTTTTCATAAACTCCCGGTTGGGGCCGGTCACACCGGGCCACGCACCGTCGTACCTGCTGGCAACTGCCCCTGCGGCCCGCAGGGGGCCCCAGCCCCGAGGGAGTAGCCCGATGTACGAAACCGAGCTGAACCACGACCGGCGGAACGACCCCGCCCTGAAGCACTACCTGCGCAGCATCGGCCGCCATCCCCTTTTGAGTCGCGAAGAGGAGGTCGAGCTGGCCCGCCGGGTTCGCGCCGGCGACCAGGAGGCCCTCGACCGGCTGATCAACGGCAACCTGCGCTTTGTCGTGAGTGTGGCCAAGAAGTTCCTGGGCCGCGGGTTGGGCATCATGGACCTGATCGCCGAGGGCAACGTGGGCCTGATCACCGCGGCCCGGCGTTTCGACGAGCGGCGCGAATTCCGCTTCGTGACCTACGCCGTCTGGTGGATCCGCCAGACCATCCAGGCCGCCCTGCAGGAGCAGACCCGCACGGTGCGCCTGCCTGCCAACCGCGCCCGCGAGGCGGTGCAGATCAACCGCCAGGAGCGACGTCTGGAGCAGCAGCGCCTGGGCGGCGTGGCCGACGACGAACTGGCCGAGGTCATGGGCATGGACCCGGCGAACGTGGCCCGCATCCGTGCCGCCTCGCGGCCCAACGTGGTGCTGGACCTGACCGTACGCGACGATCGGCCGACCCTGGCCGAGACCCTGACCGATGAGGACCGCGAGGACGAGGCGGCGCGGCTGGAGCGCGAGGCGCTGGAGGCGGCCCTGGCCTGGGCGCTGGACCTGCTGGATGAGCGCGAGCGGCACATCATCGTGCGCTACTACGGGCTGGGTGATGGGGCGCGGGCCTCGCTGGAGGACATCGGCAGCGCCCTGCGCCTGTCGCGGGAGCGGGTGCGGCAGTTGCGCAACCGGGCGTTCAGGCGGATCCGGGAGGGTGCGCGGGGGGCGGTTCTGGCGGAGTTTCTGGGGTGAATTTTCCGGCGGCCGGCGCGAAGTTCAGGCCGAGGGGGATCGGAACCACTGTCCCTGCGCCGGCCGACCGGGAAGATGCGATGTTGTCATCAGGAGGCCGAGTCCGCCGCCGGCCTTTGTTCGCTCGGCGCGCCGGGGGGGCATGTTACCCGGCTTGCTGTGCGACCGCGGTCGGTTCCAAGTTGTCGCGGGATCCAGACGGCGACCAGGTGAAACGGGATCCCGTCGCAGATGACTCCTTGGATTGCGGATTCTCGGCCTCCCGACTTGTGATCTTGCCGGACGGGGTGCCGTCGAGCGCGCTCACAAGGGGGAGATAACGAAATTCCCGCCGGGTCCGCCTGAGGGGCGCCTTAAGGATGGCTGAAGAAATGGCCGAAATCACGGATATCGTTGTGCGGCAATAAATAACGACTTTTCGGAAATCCGCGAAAAAGCTCGGTGTCAGGGGTTGACCAGCTGCATCAGGTCCCCTTCGGCGGCGCCGAGGCGCGGGTAGATGACCGCCGAGCCGTCGGGCGCGGCCGCGAGGCCAGTGCCCGCGAATCCCGGCAAGTCCGTGACGATGCTTGAGTTGTCGGATTCCAGATCGTGGCTCATCAGGAAGACCTGGCCGCCGGCACGCATCACCCAGTAGATCCCCTCGCCGGTCAGGCGCCAATTGTCGCGATCGACGGGCGCGAGGGCGGGCACGACCAGCTCAGGCCTCGCGCAACTCTCAGTCAAACAACGCTCTATGCCACCACGAGCGGTAACGAAGTACGGGCCTGGTTCGACGGTCCAAGCCACGGCGACCATGCCCGGCGGAGTCGGGAGCTCCGGCAGCAGGGCGCCGCCTGCGGGATCGCGCGAGCGCGTTTCGGCCTCGGGGCCCCGGCCCCGGCGCACCAGGATCCGCCCGTCCTGCCACCAACCCACCAGGTTCTCGTCCACGCCCTCATCGCCCAGCGACCGCACCGGGCCGCCGGCCGCCGCCACGACCCCGACCCAGGATCGTTGCCAGTCCCGCACGTCGAAAGCCAGCTGCGCGCCGTCGGGGGACCAGCGGGGCCGCGCCACCGAGGCGTCGCCCGTGTCGGTCAGGCGCTGCAGGTTGCCGCCGTCGGCGTCGGCCAGCCAGATTTCGGGCGTGCCCGAGCGGGCCGAGACTAGGGCCACGCGGGTGCCGTCAGGGCTGTATTCGGCCTCGTACTCCCAACGGGTCGAGGCCAGGAAGCGGCTCGTCTCCAGGCGCCAGGGTTCGCGGCCCAGGATGCGGATGCGCCAAAGATCCTGGTCCACACGCACCTGCTCGTAGACCAGGTCACCGCTGGCAGCGGCCACGGCGGGGTTCCAGGCGAACTCGGCGTACTCGGTCAGATGGCGCAGGCCGCTGCCGTCGCTGCCCACTCGCCACAAGCCGAAGGTGCCGGCGTGGTCGATGCCGACGATCAGACCGGTGCCGTCGGCCGTCCAGGCCAGCCCCGCCAGGCCGGAGCGGCCGGCCAGCACCTGCTGCCGGTCGCCACCGTCCCGGTCGCCGGTCCACAGGGCGCTGGTGCCGTCGGCGGCCAGGCGGATCCAGGCCAGGCGGGTTCCGTCGGGGGCAAACCGTGGCTGCACCTCGCTCGCCCCCTGGGGGTCGGGCCCGGTCAAGTCCGTGACCACGAGGCTCTGCAGGTCCAGGCTGCGCAGCCGATGCCGGCCGGTGGTGGTGTCCCGGGCCGCGAACACCAGGGTCGACGCATCGGGCGACCAGTCCAGGCCGATGACCGCCCCGGGCAGCGTCAGCAGGGTGCGCGCCGCGCCGCCGATGCTGGGCACGGCGCGGATCGCCGACCGGCCGGCCAGCTGCTGCACCCAGGCCACGGTCTGGCCGTCGGGCGACCAGGCGGGCCAGGCGGCGAGGCCCGGGCCCCGGCTCAGCCGCAGCGGCGACTCGGAATTGCGCTGCTTGATCCAGATGCCTTCGGCGTCACCTTCGGGGCCGGCCCAGGCGAAGGCCACGCGGCTGCCGTCGGCGGTCAGGGCCGGCTGGCGCTCGTGGCCGGGAAAGGCGGTCAGAGGAATGGCGCGGGCAACGGCTTGCGGCGCCGAGGCGGGCTTGGGCTGCCGGTCCGTCCGGCCGCCGAGCACCACGGCCAGTGCCACCGCGACCACGGCCAACGGCAGCAGCCACAGGAAGCGGGGCAGGCGGGAACGGGACGGCGGTGCCGGCGCGGGCGCGGGCACAGGCACAGGATCCGGCGCGGCCGGTTCAGCGTCCACAGGCGCCGGCTCCACCGCCGTGATCAGCCGGTACCCGTTGTTGATGATGGTCTCGATGACCCGGGGCTGCCGCGCGCTGTCGCGGAACACCCGGCGCAGCTCGCTGATGGCACGGGTCAGGATCTCCTCGCCGACGACCGCGTCGCCCCAGACCTCGTCCAGCAGGTCGTTGCGGCTGACCACCTCGCCCCGGGCGGCGGCCAGGCGCA
Organism: Candidatus Krumholzibacteriia bacterium; assembly: GCA_963848505.1. Taxonomy (GTDB): domain Bacteria; phylum Krumholzibacteriota; class Krumholzibacteriia; order LZORAL124-64-63; family LZORAL124-64-63; genus JACZKN01. The sequence continues at coordinate 458,309 of CAWKEB010000002.1, forward strand.
GCAGCACCGCCATCACCCGCGGCTCCAGGCGCACCTCGCCGCCGGGACCGGTGACCCGGTTCAGGGCCGGGTGGACGGTCCAGTCCCCCAGGCGGAAGGGCGGCGGGAATGGTGAGGGGCGATTCATGGTCGCGCATGTCCGGTTCGTGATGGTGCCTGCGCCGGCGGGCGCCCGCGCGACGGGCCGGCGGCATCAATATACGACACGAGGCCGCGCCCGTTAACGCCCAACTGGAGGGGCGGGGCGGGCGATCACCGCCCACACGGGGAAGTGGTCGCTGGCGACGGCGGCGCGCTCGACGCCCCGCGAGCCCGCGGCCAGGCCGCGCACCATCACGTGGTCCAGGACCGAGTCGCTGCCCGGCAGCTTCTTGTAGCGGTTGGCGATGGTCGGCCCCGGCGGCAGGCGCAGGTGGGTGAAACCGGCCCGGCGCGCCACGCGGCGCAGGAGCGTCACCTCCCAGTCGCTGACGGTGTTGAAGTCGCCGGCCACGACCACCGGTCCGCGGCCGCCTAGGCTGTCCAAGGTGGCGGTCGCCTGCTCCAATCGCTGCTCCTGGCCGACGATCATGGTCGCGGTGTGCACCGAGATCGCACGCAGCAGCACGCCGCCGCCCAGGTCGATGTCCGCCGCCACGGCGATGCGGTGATGGCCGGTCAGGGGCGTGTCGTTGGGCAGCACCAGCGATTCGTGGGCCACGATCGGCCAGCGCGACAGCACGGCGTTGCCGAAGAGCTTGGCGTGGTGCGGATGGACCGCGGCCAGACCGTAGACGTAGTGCAGGCCCAGGCTGTCGGCGAGGGCCGCGACGCCGGCGCGCTCCATCTCCTGCACCAGCAGCACGTCGGCCGCGGCCAGGCGCGGGTAGGCACGGAGTTCGGCCAGGGCCAGGTCTAGCTTTTCGCCGAACTGGATGTTCCAGCTGACCACGGTCAAGCTGTCGCCGGCGGCTGCCGGCGCGACCTGCTGGGGGTCCCCGCTGTAGACGGGGACCGCTTCGGGTGCATATCCTGTCTGGCCGGCGCAGCCTGCGCCCAGCAGCACCACCGCGGCCAGCAGCGGCAGGATCGCACCGCCGCGCAGGACCTCGCCCTTGGTCACGATCGCCATCCTCCCGGAGGTTCGTCCGTGGATTTCGATTTCCTGGTGAAGCGGCGTCCGCACGCGGCCCTCACCTACTCGGCCTACCTCGACCTGATGGCCTCCCAGGCCGCGGCCACCCCGCCGGCTGACGACCCGGAGGCCGTCCAGAAGATCGAGTATACCAAACTGAACCTGCACCGTTCCGAGCGCATCGGCCGCAGCTGGCAGCCGTCGGACGCCCTGGAGACGCTGCTGCAGACCATCACCTCGTCCGAGCAGTGGCTGGTGCTGACCGAGCCCTGGTGCGGCGACTCGGCCCAGTGCCTGCCCTGCATCGCGGTGATGGCCGGGCTGCAGCCCAACATCGACCTGCACGTGCTGCTGCGGGACGCGAACCTCGACATCATGGACCAGTTCCTGACCGACGGGAAGCGCAGCATCCCCGTCGTGGCCATGTTCGACAGCGCGGGCAGGCTGGTGGGGCGCTGGGGACCGCGGCCCGCCGAGGCGCAGGTGGTGTTCGACGCGGCCAGGCAAGGCAAGCTGGAGAAGCCGGATATTCTCGAGCGCCTGCACCTGTGGTACGGGCGTGACCGGGGCAAGGCCCTCGACGCGGAATTCTGCGCCCTGCTGCAGCGGCGCATCAGCGGCGCATGATTCTGCACGAGGGCAGCGGACGCCTGGTGGTGGACAAGCCGGCGGGGATGAGCGAGCCGGCGGCCCTGGCCTGGTTGGCGCTGCATCTGGGGATGGTCGCGCGGCCCGCTGCCGAACTGGACGACGGGGCCACCGGTGCGCTGCCCCTGTGGCTGGGTGAGCCGGCCGCGGGGCAGCTGGCGGTGGTCACGCACCTCTTGCTGACCGACGCCGCGGCTGCGGCCGGCCTGCCGGCGGAGTTCCGTCGCGACGATTTTCAGGCGGGCGCCTCGGCGCGCACGTTGTTCCAGCGGCTGGACGAAAGTACGGTGGCCGGTCGGCGGGTGACCGCGTGGCTGGCCATCGCCGCCCAGCCGCGGGCCGGGCAGGTGCGGCGGCATGCAGCGGCTGCGGGGATGCCGGTGCTGGGCGATGCCGAGCACGGCGGGGCCCCGTGGCCGCGGCTGGCGCTGCATGCGCTGGAGGCGCGGTGGCCGGATCTGCAGACGGCGACGGCGGCCGAACCGGGTTCGTTCAGCGCAGCAGGCGCCGTTGCGCTGGACCTGGCGGCGGCCCAGGAGCGGCGCGGCCGTTGGCCGGCCCGGGTCAGCGATGCCTGGCGCTGGGTGCATCGGGACGAGATCCCGGGGCTGCCGGCGGCCATCGACGTCTACGGCGGGTGGCTGAACGCAACCTGGTACGACGAGGAATCCGGCCTGGAGGCGGCGGAAGCGGCGTTGCGGCCGCACCTCGATTCGCTGGCTTGCCGCGGCGCCGTCCTGCGCCTGCACCGGCGCAATCCCCATCAGCAGGGTCTGGTGGCCGGGACGCGGGTGCTGGGCGAGCCTCCGCCGGAGGCGCTGATCGTCCAGGAGCACGGCCTGCGCTACGAGGTGAACCTGACCCGCACCCAGCACACGGGGCTGTTCCTGGACCAGCGCGACACGCGGCGCCGGGTGGCGGCCGTCGCGGCGGGTGCGCGCATGGCGAACCTGTTCGCCTTCACCTGCTCGTTCTCCGTGGTGGCGGCCGCGGCCGGCTGCGAGGTGGTGTTCTCGGTGGACACGGCCAAGGCCTGCCTCGAGACGGGCAAGACCAACTTCGCGCTGAACGATCTGACCGCCGGCGGCCGCGGCAAGTTCATCCGGCAGGACGCACGGCGCTGGCTGAGCCGGCAGCTGCGGCGGCGCGACGACACGCCGACCGAGCACCGGCCTCTGGATGTGGTGGTGTGCGATCCGCCGGTGTTCGCCGCGGCCGAGGACGGCGAAGCGTTCAGCGTCGAACAGGAGTGGCCGCAGCTCGCGGCGGCGGTGGCGGGCCTGCTGCGGCCGGGCGGGCTGGCGGTGTTCGCCAACAACCATCGCGGCGGGGATCATGCGCGCTATCGCGCCCAGTTGGCGGAACAGTTCGCGAGCGTCGAGGACCTGCCGCCGCCGCTGGATTTTCCCGTGCTGCCGGGCGGCGAGCCGCACGTGCGCACGTTCCTGTGCCGGGCGCGCTGACCTGATCTATCACGCCGTCCAAGCGTTATATAACGCCGCCACGGCTTGATCCATCAACTCAGCGGCTTGCAGCCTCAGGCGGGTACATCCGCCGCAGCACCCCGGGTGACACCGTGCGGTAGATGTTGCTGTGCAGCAGGTCCGGCCGCGGCTCGCAGTACCAGACGAGGCCCGCCGGTGACGACTCCTGCAGGATGGCGCCCAGCCTCGCCACGTGGGGCACGATGTCCGTCTCCTCGGCCGACGACAGGTAGAGGGTGCCGACCAGGTCGGGCCGCGCCGCCAGCCGTTCGGCCGCCTTGTCCACCAGCTCGTGGTTGTTCCACCAGAGGCTGGGGCTCAGCGCGATCCAGGTGTCGAACAGCTCCGGCTGAAGGAAGAACGTCTCGACGATGAAAAGGCCGGCGGCCGACTCGCCGATGATGCCCGCCTCGCCGGTGGTGCGGTAGCGGGCGTCGATGTGGGGAATCAGCTCGTCGGCGATGAAGGCCCGGAAGAGCGCGGAGCCCCCCACCCGCGGGGCGATCTGCCGGTCGCTCTCCACCTCGGTGGGTCCGGTCACGTCGCGGCGGCGCTCGGTGTTCTCGATGCCCACCAGGATGACCGGGCGCATCTCACCGGCCGCGATGGCCGCGTCGATGGTGTTGGCGAGATGGGGAAAATCCTCCTGCAGGCCGCCGTCGGGCATGTAGATGACCGGGTAGCGCATCGGGTCGGCGGCCGCGTAGCCAGGCGGCAGGTAGACGTTGATGCGGCGGGTCTCCTGCATCACCTGCGACTCGAGGGTGATGGTTTCGTGGGGCGGTGCGGTCTCGGTGGCCGGCTTGGAGCAGGCAACCAGGCCCAACAACAGCAGCACGGGCACGACCGGTCGGCGCATAGGTCGTCCCCCGCATAGTGCACGGCCGTTCAACGCCCCGCCTCCAGGCGGTCGGCCCGGACCTGCTCCAGCAGTTGGACCATCGCCCGCTGGTCCACCTCGATCAGGCCGCGGCGGGGCCGGTCCAGGTCGATGATGATGAACACCAGCAGCACGATCAGCGCGATCATGATGTACGCGACGAGCGACACCCGGTGCCCGGCGTGGCCGGACGCGTAGCCGACGATGGTGCCGGTCATCAGGAAGGTGCCGAACAGGACGAAGAGCACCACCTCCGGCACGTGGCGGTTCAGCGCCGCGTCGCGCCGTCCGAAGGAATCGATCAGCTCGTTGAGAGCCTGGATGAAGAGGCCGGTGGTGACGGGTCCGGCGTCCTGGCTGGCCGCCTGCACGGCCAGGTCCCACAGGCGCTCGAGTTGCTGCTGCGACCGGGCCAGCACCGCTTCGCGTTCGGCGCCGTCGGCGAGCGTGATCGATCCGGCCTGGACGCGAAGATCCAGGTAGTCGGCGATCTGCTGCCGGACTGCCGCGGACTGCGCCTCCGGCAGCAGGTCCGCGCGCAGGTAGGCCGTGCCGATCGCGTTCGCCTCGTCGACCACCGCCTCGCTGCGGGAGTCGAAGCGCTGCAGCGAAAGCGAGAACGTGAATCCCAGCATCAGCGCCAGCACGCCCAGCAGGGAGGCCTGGATGGCACCCACGTGGGCCCGGGACGATTCGCTGCTCGATCCGGAAAACCGCAACGCGATCCGGTAGCCGACCTCCGCCGCCGCGACCATGCAGACGAATAGCACGCAGGTGATCAGGACACTGTTCTGGTCGTACATGATCTCGTTCATCGCTTCCGATCAGGTGTTGCAAGGTCCATCCGAGCACGGGCCCGCATCCGGATGGGCGGGCGGAGCGGCCGCAGACTAGTACCTGCCCCCGTCGGCGTCAAGGACGTCGCCCGGCCCAGTCCCGGCGCAGCAGGCCGTAGAATGCGGTGTCCGAAACCTCGTCGCCGACGATCCAGCGTTCGCGCATGACGCCCTCGCGGACGAATCCCAATCGTTCCAGGCTGCGGGCCGAGGCCCCGTTGCGGGGATCGATGTCGGCCTCGACTCGATTGAGGTCAAGCTCGCCGAAGCCATGGTCCAACAGCGCCCTCAGGGCCTCGTGCATGCAGCCGCGGCCCCAGTGGGCCTTGGCCAGGGCGTAGCCGATCTCCGCGCGGCGGCACTGGACCATGAAGTCGTACAGGGTGCACATGCCGATCACGCCGGGGGCGGCCACCGGTTCGATGCCCAGCCGCAGGTACCGGCCCGCCGCCATGGCCTGCTGGTCGGCGGCGATCATGGACCGGGCCGTGGCGACGGAGGTCCAGGCCGGGGTGCTCCAGTAGCGGGTGACGGCCGGGTCGCCGAACACGGCGAACATGGCCTCGGCGTCGCCCGGGGTCAACGGGCGCAGGCGCAGGCGCTCGGTGCGGAGTTCGAGCTGGTCGAATGGGACCATGGGAATCCCCGGCTGCGGGCAGGAGGTGTTGCGCGACCGATCCGTCCAATCTACCATCGGCGCCGCCCGGCGCCAATCTCGGGTCGTGACGACTTCGCGGCTCGTGTTAGAATGAAAGCCGTTGATCTGCCTGAACCTGAGGTGGTGGCGATGCCCGGGCGGCCGAGGTGGTATATCTGCGGGATCCTGTGCGCGGTCGCCCTGCTGGCGGCCGCCGGGCCGGCGTCTGCCCGCCCGTTCGCGCCCGCCTTCGCGGATTCGGTGTACGCGGCAGCCGAAAGCCTGATCTGGAGCGGCCATCCCGACTCGGCACTGGTGTTGCTGGCACCCGTGGTGGCTGCCGCGGGCGCAGCCGGGGCGGCGGAGAGCGCCCTGGTGGGCAGCCTGCACCAGGCCGCGGCCTTCGCCATGTCGGGCCGGGTGCGCGAGGCCGAGCAGACCGCCCGGGCGGCGGCGGACCTGGCGGTGCAGCTGGACAAGCTGGGCCACGGGCGCATGGCGCAGCGCTGGCTCGGCTACGCCCTGCTGGGCCAGGGGCGCAGCGCCGACGCTCAGGGCGCCTACGAGCGGCTGCTGGCCGACGCGACCGCCGCCGGCGACCTGCGCGAGGAGGCCTACGCCCGCACCGGTCTGGCCTACCTGGCTCTGGGCCGGGGCGAGACGGCGGCTGCCCGCGCCGACTATGAACTGGCTGCGCCGCTTTTCCACACCACGGGCGAGACCGCCATGGAGTTCGATGCCCTGATCGGGCTGGCGCGGACACTGGGTCGGGACGGCCGCTATGCGGAGATGTGCCGAATCTACGAGCGCATCCTGGTCGAAGGCGAGGCCGCCGGCATGGGGCGCGCCGTGGGCTTCGCCCTCAACAACCTGGGCACCTACGAGTACCAGACCGGCGACCCGGGCCGCGCCGTCCTCTACTGGCAGCGGGCGCTGGCGGGAAAGCAGCTGAGCGGCGATCTGCTGTCGTCCGTCACCCCCACCGTCAACCTGGCGCTGGCCCGCATGGAACTGGGCGACTTCGACGAGGCCGCCGCCGATTTGGCCGCGCTGCTGGACCGCTGCCGCGCGGGCGGCTACCGACTGCAGGAGGCCAAGGTGCTGACCCAGCTGGCGGCGGTGGATCAGGCCCGCGGCAACCGCCGCGGCGCCCTGGCAACCTGGCGCCTGCTGATGGCCATGGACGACGCAGGCCAGGAGATGAGGGTCGACGCGGCCCTGCTGATCGCCCGCACCTACGCGGCCGACGGCGAGGCGGCCCGAACGGCGGCCTTTTGCGACACTGTGGCAGCCATGCAGAGCCGCGGCGCCACGATGCAGCAGCGCGCGGAACTCGCGCTCGTGACCGCCAACGCCTTGGCCGACCTGGGCCGCCATGCCGAGGCCGTGCCCCTGACCCTGCAGGCTGCCGACGGCATGCGCGACGCCGGCTTCCGGCTGACGGAGATGTCGGCCCTGGTGCAGGCGGCCGGCAGCGAGCTCGCGCTGGGTCGGCCCGACAGCGCGCTGGTCCGGCTGCAGCGGGCCCGGCTGCGCTGGCAGGATCTGCGCTCGGTGCCGCGCGATCCCCAGTGGCGCGAGCAGCGCGGCTCCCTGGGCAGCGCCATCCACCTGGACCTGGCCGCGCTGCTGCTGGAGCATCCGGCCGACACACCGCCGGCAGAGCGCACCCGCACGGCTTTCGACACCTTGCAGGGTTACAAGGCGCGCACCCTGTTGGAGCGCATGCTGGGACCCGACGGCACCCCCCGCGAGGCCGCGGCCGATGAACCGCCGGTGACCCTGGACATCCTGCAGCGCGAGGTGCTGCGGCCGGGCGAAGTGCTGCTGGACTTCTTCGTGGGAGAGCGGCACTCGCTGGTGTTCGCCGTCAGCGACACCGGCTGCCGCGCCGCCACGCTGCCGGGCGGGCGGGCCCTGCAGGATCAGCTCTGGCTGTTCCTGGACCTGGTGGCGACGCCCCAGGCGGCCGCCGCCCACCTGCCGGCGGCGCGGCGCCTGGGTCAGGAACTGCTGGCCCCGGTGGCGGCCGAGCTGCGCACGGGCACGACGATCATCATCGCCGCCGACGGCCAACTCAACCGCCTGCCCTGCGAGCTGCTGCCCTGGGATCCGAGCGGGGCCGACCCCACGGCCCTGGGCGCGCGACGCGACGTGTCGCGGGTGCCGTCGGCGACGGTGCTGGCCAGTCAGCGCGGTCGTGCCACACCGCCGGGCAATCCGGGAGTGTTCGTGCTGGAGACCGCCGGTGCCGCCGCCGCCAAGGCCCTGCCCGGCACCGTGGCCGAAGTGCGTTCGCTGCGCCGGCGCTACCGCGACGTGGTGGTGGCCAGCCCCGGCTGCACCGACCGGGACGGCGCCTGGAGCGACGGTCTGGCCGGCCAGGCCGTCCTGCACGTGCCGGCCCACACCGAGGTCTTCGACCAACGGCCCTGGAACTCGCGCATCGCCCTGGGCAGTGACCAGGACGGCGTGCCCTGCTGGCTGCCCTGCAGCGGCATCCTCGCCCAGCCTTTGGCCGTCGAACTGGCGGTGCTCTCGGGCTGCTCGTCCGCCGGCGGCCGCGCCCTCTCGGGCGAGGGCATGCTGGGGCTGACCGGCGCCTTCCTGGCCGCCGGATCCCGGGCCGTGGTGGCCTCGCTGTGGGATGTGGACGACGCCACGACCGCGGCGCTGATGCAGCGCTTCTACGGCCGGCTGGCCGATGGCGCCACCGTGGCCGCGGCCCTGGCGGCGGCCCGGCGCGATCTGGCCGGCCGGGCGGCCACGGCCTCCCCCTGCTACTGGGCCGGGTTCGTGGTGGTCGGCGACGGCGATCTGCGGGTGGCGCTGCAGAAGCGGACCCCGGTGGCCGCCTGGGTGGCCGCCGGCGGTGCGGCGGCGGTGCTGCTCGTGGGCGGCCTGGTTTTTTGGCGACGTGGACGCGGTCGTGTGATTTCCCGGACCGGGCGGTCTCTCCCATGAAGGGATGGAGCACGCTGGGGTCGGCCGCCGATGCGGATCTGGTTGCGACGATCCGCGCCGGCGGCCCCCTGGCGGAAGCCGCCGCGGCCGAGTTGTTCGGGCGCTACCAGGGTCGGGTGTACGCCTGGTGCCGGCGCTACGTGAGGGATGCGGATCAGGCCCTGGACCTGGCCCAGGACGCGCTGATGGCGGCGTTTCGGGCCCTGGACTCCTGGGAGGCCCGGGCGCCGTTCGGCGGCTGGCTCTTCACCGTGACCCACCACTGCTGCCTGCGGGCGGTGCGGTCCCGGCCCCTGATGCGCGACGACGAGTTCGTGCTGGAGAACCTGCCGGACCCGCGGCCTGACGCGGCCACGTCCCTGGAGGACCGGCAGGAAAGGGATGCGCTGCTGGCCTTGGTGCAGCAGCTCGATCCCCTGGAGCAGCAGGCCCTGTGGCTGCGCTGCTCCGAGCGGATGCCGGTGGACGAGATCACGCGGGTGCTGGACATCCGCGGGGCGTCGGGGGCGCGAGGGCTGCTGCAGACCGCCCGCCGCAAATTGAGGGCCGCGCGCGGTGCGCCGCCCGAGGACTAGGCCCAGGGAGGAACCATGGCCCACCGCTGCTGCAACGACAACGAACTGGCCGCCATCGGCGCCCTGCCGCCGGACGATCCGCGCCGGCGCGAGACGGCGGCCTGCCCGCGCTGCGGCAGCCTGCTGGCGGCCCTCGACGCGTTCCTGGCCGGGGACGACAGCCTGCCGGCCGACGAAGTGCGGCGGGCCGATGCGCAGTTGACGGCGTTCGTGACCGGGCGGTTGGCGCCGACGGCGCGCAGGCGCTCCGGCGGCGCATCCGCGCGGATCGCGCCATGGCAGCGCTGGGGCCTGGGTGCCGGGTTGGCTGCGGCCGCCGTGCTGGTGTTCATGTTGGTGACCGACCTGCCGCTGGAGCCGCGCGGGCCCAGCGGGACGGTGCGCGGCGGCGGGACGAACCCGGCGGTGATCGACGAGGTGATCGTCACGTCGCGGGACGGCGAGTCGGGCGGCCTTGACGTGCGCTGGGCGCCGGTCGCCGGAGCCGAGCAGTACGAAGTCATCGTGTTCAGTTCCGCGCTCGATACGCTGGCCGTGCTGGGGCCCCTGGGCGCGGCGGCGGTCGCGGTGCCGGGCGGGCTGCTGGCTGACAGCAACGACGCCTTCTGCCGGGTGCGGGCGCTGGCCGCGGGCGCGGCGATCGCCACTTCGGGGCTGCAGGCCCTGACGGTGCGCTAGGCGGGTCGCCTCGCCGTTCCCGCCTGCTCCTTACGGTTTCCCAAAATTTCCCATCGTTCCCATGTGATTTCAGGATCGAACCTGTCTCCTTGAGGGCAGGCCGCGGCGTTTCGTCGGGCCGTCGTCTGCCAATCCGGAGGGGTTCCCATGATGCTGCAGCGTAGCGAAGACCACGTCCCGGGCTCCCGGCGGTGCCGCCGCCTGGCCGGGATCATGATGTCGTTGTTGATGTTGGCGTTGCCGAGGGCTGTGCCGGCCGCGGCGACACCCGCTGGTCCACTGTTCGCTCCGCCGGAGGCCGCGGCGCCGGCGGAACCGGTCGCGCTCCCCACCAGGTTGCCCTCCGCCACGGACAAGGCCGTCTCCACCGTGGTCAATTGGGAGTACGTGCCGGGGCTCGACTTCAGCCAGCTCGGGGCGGCGGTCGGCACCGTCGGCGACCTGAACGGGGACGGCTTCGGCGATGCCGCGATCGGCGCACCCAACATGCGCGACCCGGGCTCCTCCCGGGTGGGCGCGGTGCTGATCTTCCACGGTTCGGCGACCGGGCTGCCCGCGGCGCCGAGCGTGATCCTGTACGGCCCCCACTACGCCAGCAACTACGTCGAGTTCGGCGCGGCCCTCTCGCCCGCGGGCGACGTCAACGGCGACGGCTTCGGCGACCTGCTGGTGGGTGCGCCCGGCTATGGCGGCGACGGGGCGGCCTTCGTCTACCTGGGCTCGGCCGGCGGCATCCAGACCGCCTACGCCTGGTCCTGGACCATCGACGACTTCACCGGCGGCAGCGCGCGCCTGGGCACCGCCGTCAGCACCGCCGGCGACGTCGACGGCGACGGCTACGACGATATCCTGGTCGGCACGCCGCTGGCCTACTCCGGTTTCCGCGGCCGGGCGGCCCTCTTTCGCGGCGGCCCCGGGGGACTGGCCGCCGCACCTTCCTGGGACGTGACCGGCGCGGCCGTCGGCGACAGGTTCGGTTCCGGCCTCGCCGCCGCCGGCGACGTCAACGCCGACGGCTACGACGATGTGGTGGTGGGCGTGCCGGGGGCGACCGGCATCTATCCGCCGTTCTGGGACACCTACTACGGGCAGGTCTCGGTCTACCACGGCGGCGCGACCGGCCTGGCGTTGGCGCCGGCGAACGTGATCTACGGCACCCAACTGAACGCCGGCTTTGGCGCCGCGGTCAGCGGCGCGGGCGACATGAACGGCGACGGCTTCGCGGACATCGGGGTCGGGGCGCCCACCTGGGACAGCGCCTGGGCCGTGGACGGGGGGCGCGCCCTGGCGCTTCCCGGCTCGGCTGGCGGCATCTTCGGCGCACCCCTCTGGGAGGAATTCGGCAGCATCGCCAACGACCGCTTCGGCGCGGTGCTGGCGCCCGGCGGCGACGTCAACGGCGACGGTTTGGGCGACCTGCTCGTGGGCTCGTCCAACGTCAGCAACGGCGGCAGCGGGCACGGGTTCGCGGCGGTGGTCACGGGCTCACGCGTCGGCTCGATCTTCATGCCCTGGTACCGCTACGACGCGGGCAACGTGCTCTTCGGCGGCGCGGTCGGCACCGCCGGCGATGTCGACGGCGACGGCTTCAGCGACATCCTCGTGGGCTCGAGCGGCTACACGGGAACCCTGACGCTGGAAGGCCGCGTGCAGATGTTCCGCGGCGCGGCGGACGCGCCGGCGCCGTCCGCCGGTTCGATGGCCAGCAGCGGGATCTCGGGCTCCTTCTTCGGCTGGGTGGTGGCCGCAGCGGGCGATGTCAACGGCGACGGCTACGACGACATGCTGGCCACGGCCCCCAACGCCTCGGTGCAGGTCGCGAACGACGGCCTGGTGGTGCTGTTCCTGGGCGACTCAGGCGGCGTGAGCAGCCAGGCCAGTTGGTACGCCATCGGTCCCTACGCCAACTGCGGCTTCGGTTCGTCGGCGGCCTGTGCCGGCGACGTCAACGGCGACGGCTACGACGACATCGCGATCGGCGCCCAGGACCTCGGGAACGAAGGTTTCGTGCAGCTGTGGTACGGCAGTCCCTACGGTCCGCGGGCCGGCGCGCCCGACTGGGCGACAGACGGCTTCCAGGCCGATTCGCGCTTCGGCTCCTCGGTAGCTTCGGCCGGCGACGTCAACGGGGACGGCTACGCCGACCTCATCGTCGGCGCTCCCGGCGATGACACCGAATTCGCAGGCCAGACCCGCCCTGCCAACGAAGGCCGCGCTTACCTTTATCTCGGCTCACCGACCGGGCTCGGCGAGACCGTCTGGTCGGCACTCGGCGGGCAGTTGGACGGCGGCCTCGGCAACTCGGTTGCCGGGGCAGGTGACGTCAACGGCGATGGCTACGGCGACGTCATCATCGGCATGGAGGCCTACGACCGGCCCCTCAGCCCGGGCTTCTCAATCGCGGACGAAGGCCGAGCCTACGTGTACCACGGCAACAGCGGCGGTCTGGGTGCTGTCCCGGCAACCACGCTCTCGGGCAGCGGCAACGCGAACTTCGGCCACGTGGTGGGCACGGCGGGCGACGTCGACGGCGACGGGTTCAGCGACGTGATCGTCTCGGCCATCTACGGCGATCCCAACGACCAGGGCTTGGTCGCGGTCTATCGCGGCTCCGCCGGTGGTGTGGCCACGGGGGCACACTGGAGCTTCAGCGCCGGCCAGGCCTTCGCCGAATTCGGCTCGTGGGTCGGCACCGCGGGCGACGTCAACGGCGACGGGCTGAGCGACGTCGTGTTCGGCGCCCAGTTCCACGAAGGCACCGGCCCGCAGGACAGCGGCTCGGTGTGGGTCTTCGCCGGCCCCTTGACCGGCACCGCCGGCACCACCGCGCTGCGCCAGTGGAGCGGGACCCAGGCCTACGAGAACCTGGGCCGCTGCGCCGTCGGCGTCGGCGACCTCAATGGCGACGGCTTCGCCGACATCGGCGCCGGTTCCGCCGGTTACACGGGCAGCGTGTACAAGGAAGGCAGGACCCAGGTCTGGTACGGCAACAACAGGTACCAGGCCTGGGACACCGTGCCGCGGCGTGCCCAGCAGCTGCGCACCGACGGCACGACGCCCATCGGCCTGGGCGGCCTGGCCAACGCTGGCAGCAACTTCAAGTTGCAGGCCTGGACCGGCAGCGCCGCCGGCCGCACCGACGTGCGGCTGGAGTGGCAGATCGCCGCTTACGGCACCCCCCTGGGCGGACCCGTGACCCGGGGAACCTGGACCGACAGTGCACCCTATGGCGCCGGCACCACCATCAACATGGTATCGCCGCCGATCGAGGTGCCGGGCGGCGAGCAGGGCCACTGGCGCCTGCGGGTGGCCAGCCGCTCCCCCTACTTCCCGCACTCGCCGTGGCAGTCTCCGTCCCGCAACGGCCGGCAGGAGGCCGACCTGCGGCTGGCTTCCTGGTTGTCGGGCGTCGATGACGGCGATGCGGTACCGGGCTTCCTCGCGGCGCGTCTGGTTGCCGCGCCGAATCCGTTCAACCCGCGCACGCAGCTGTCCTTCGACCTGCGCCGCGACGGATTGGTGCGCATCGAACTGTTCGACCTGGCCGGGCGCCGGGTGGCCGTGCTGCTGGACGAGGTGCGGCCGGCCGGGCGAGTCGAGGTGGTGTGGGACGGACGGGACGACTCGGGACGCGGGTGCGCGTCGGGCACGTACTTCGCGCGCGCCGAGGGCGGCGGCGAGAGTGCAACCGCCAAGCTGACCCTGATCCGCTGAGCCGGCGACGGCTGGCCCAGTGAGCAAACCGCGCCGGGAGCCCGGAGGGGGCACCCGGCGCGGTTGTTTGTTCCGCTACGGGACGGGCCGATCAGGCGGGCGGCGTGAACACGAACGGCGCTTTGAAGGTGCTCGTCCCCGACTCGATCACCGGGAACACCCACCCGCGCATCTGCTCCAGTGCGCAGCCGACCACCGCCGGCGCGCCGAGGGTGTCCTCGACCACCGCCACGTCGGTCACGCGCCCGTCCGCGGCCACGGTCAGGCTCACCGTCAGCTTGCCGCGCAGGCCGGGATCGCGCTTCAACTCGTTCTCGTAGCAGAACTGGATGCCGGGGGCGTAGCGCCGGACCACCGCCAGCAGGGAGTCGTTGCTGCGGCCGCTCGGACCGGCGGCACCACCGCCGCTGCCGTTGCCGCCGGATCCCGCACCACCGCTGCCGCCGAAGTCGATGTCGGCGATGCCGGCGATGACCACGGCACCGGCGCTGAGGGTGCTGCCACCGACGTCGGCGGCCTGCACGTCGGCGACCCCGTCGACAGCGGCCAGCTGGCCGCTGCCCCGGCCGCTGCGGGTGCCGCGGCGGCGGCGTTCGGCCGGGGCCTGGTCGGCACTGCCGTCGGCGGTGCCCGCAGTCGGCAGCGCCTGCGTCAACTGGTCCAGCGCCTTGTCCAGTGAGGCTGTGACCTGGGTCAGATTGCCGGTGACTTCCTTCTGCGCCCGCTGCCGCCCCTGCACGCCCTGGTCGGGAGCGACCTTGGGCTTGGCGGCGGCGCGGCGGGCGGGCACCGGCTCGGGGAGGGCCTTGGGCTTGGCCGCAGCTGGCGCGGCCTCCGGTTCGTCAGGCACGACCGCCGGCAATTCGATGCGGGCAGCCGGCGTCGCGGTCGGCGGCGCGGCCACGGGCGCGGGCTTCTCCAGGATCAGCCGGGCGTAGCGTTCGGGCATTTCCTCCAGGCTGACCTCGCGCTCCGGCATGGCCGGCGCCAACAGGATCACCAGCAGCGCGACCACACCCAGGGCGCCGGCGCCCAGCAGGCAGTTGCGCAGGGCGCCCTCGATGCGCCCGATCAGGGGCTGCTCGTAGCGGGCCAGCACGTTCACCGCGGCGCTCATGCTAGGACGCTCCGAGCACGGCCAGGGAGATGTCCCCGTAGCCGCTCTGGTTGCAGGTGTGCATGATGCGCTCGAGGATCTCGAACTCGATGGCCTGATCGCCCTGGATGGCGATGCGGCCGGGCTCTTCGGGCGTGCCGCGGCGGCGGGCCAGGTCCAGCTCCTGGGCGCGCACCTGGCGCAGCACCTCGCCCAGCGGGCCGATCAGCAGCCCGCCCTGGGCGTTGGCCTCCGAGACCCGGGCCACCTGGCGGCCTTCGACCATGATGGTGTCATCGAAGATGGCCACCACCAGCGCCGACTGGGGCGACTGGTCGCTGCTGGATTCGGGCAGGTCCACGCCCGGCACCGGGGTGATGACCTCGCCGTCGACGACGAAGCTCTTGAGCAGGAACAGCAGCAGCACGGTCAGGATGTCCATCATCGAGGTCATCCGCAGCTGCATCTTCGCGTCGTTTGCGCGCCGGCCCTTCTTGCGGGTGGATCGTGACACTGGCCTCTCCGTTGGTTCAGTCGGCGCCCAGCAGCGAGGCCCGGGGCAGCCCGGCTTCGCGTGCGGCGTCCATGACGGCGATGATGTCGTCGTAACGGGTGTGGTCCCGGGACGCGATGATCACGTCCTCGTTCTCCGGATGGGCGGCCACGATCACCTGCAGGGCCATGCCCAGCTCCTGCCAGGGATCGGCGGACGCACGGTCGATCGACTTGTCGCGCAGCCCGTGGCCGCGCAGCAGGAAGCGGTCCTCGTCGATGGTCACGGTCAGGCCCAGGGCCTCGCCGGCGTCGGCGGCGGCGATCTCTCCCGGCGGCGGCGCCTTCATGTCGATCACCGTCACGTTCAGGAACACCGCCGAGATCAGCAGCATGGGGATCAGTGCCACGAACAGGTTCATCAGCGGCATGATCTCCAGGTCGTCCTCCACATGGGCCCGCAGGCTGCGGGTGTTCTCGCGGGCGGACATGCCTAGGCCGCCTTCTGCTGCGCGCCGGGGGTGCCGGTCTGGCGACGGCAGAGGGCCTTGATCAGGCGCACGCTCACCTGGTCGACCTGCTCGACCACGGCGTCGACGCGGCTGACCAGGAAGCCGTGGGCCAGCATCGCCGGCACGGCGATGATCAGGCCGAAGGCCGTGGTGTTGAGCGCCTGGCTGATGCCCGCGGCCAGGAACGCCGAACGCTGGGACGGATCGGCGGCACCGACGGCGCTGAAGGCCGTGGTCAGGCCGAAGATGGTGCCCAGCAGGCCCAGCAGCGTGGCCGAGTTGGCCAGCATGCCCAGGAAAGGCAGGCGCCGCGACAACGGCGGCAGGGCGATGGAGGCCTCGGCGTCGGCCGCCGCCTGCAGGGTCTGCTCGTCGGCGGCGCCGCGACCCAGGATGCCCAGGGCCACCGCGGACACCGGACCCGGCACCTGGCGGCACAGGTCCAGGGCGCGGGGACGGTCGTTGTTGCTGACGCAACGCAGCAGGTCGTCGCCGAACTTGCCGGCGTTGAGGCGGGCGGCGCGGCCGATGGCCCAGAAGCGCTCGGCGACCAGGGCCAGGCAGAGCAGGCCGACGGCCAGGATCACGTACATGAACGGGCCGCCGCCCGTGAAGAAGTTCGCAAACGCGGTAACGGGATTCATGGTCACTGCTCCTTGATCGTGGCGGTGGGACAATCCGATAGCACAACGAGACGGACCGGCGCCGACGCGCCGCGGGCGATGGCCAGCGCGCCGGGCCGCAGGGCGCGGCCCAGGTCCTCGCGATGGCGCGGGTGGTCGCGCGAAGTGATGAACAGCACCTGGGGCACGGCCACGTCGCCTTCGATGGTGATGGCGTCGAGGGTCTGCACCGGCGCGGCCGGCTTGGCCGGCTCAGCCGCAGCCGCCGTGGCGGCCCAGGCCACACCCAGCAGGATCAGGCAGACGCGGATCATGGCAGCTCCTTGCCGACCGAGGCGGTGACGGTCTCACCCAGGTCGCGGGCCAGGTCGTCGGGGTCGTCGTTGGCCAGGGCACGATAGCGGGCGAACCACTGGCGGCCGGCGGCCTCGTCGTAGAAGTAGTAGGTGTCGACGATGGCCAGGTTGTAGAGGGCACCCGGCAGGCCCGGGTTGCGCTCCAGCGCGGCCAGGAAGACCTCGCGGGCCGCGGCCGGCTGGCCGGAGTAGAGCAGGGCGATGCCCTGGTTGTTGAGATTGACGGCGCTCTCGGGGTCGGCGCGCAGGGCTCGGGCGGCCTCGTCGGCCGCGGCCCGCGGGTTCTCGCCGCGCAGGCCCAGGAAGGCGCGCACGGTGCTGACCCCGGCCGAGGCATCGCCGCAGCGGGCCAGCGCTGCATCCGACTCCTCCCAGGCGCCGATGGCGTCCAGGTTCAGGGCCAGGGCGGCCCGCAGGGCGTCGTCGGCCGCGGGATTGCGCGCCAGGTGCTCGTTCAGGAGCGCGATGGCTTCGTCGTGGCGGCGCTCCTGGTACAGCAGCTTCGAGCGCAGCGCGACCGCCGGCGCGTAGTCGGGATCCAGGGTCAGCGCCGTGTCCAGGTATGCGTGGGCCGCGGCCGTCCGCGCGGCCGTGGCCTCGACCTGGGCCAGGCGATAGGGCCAGTAGGGCTGGTCGGGCTGCTGGACGCGCCCCGTCCTGGCGGTCGCGATCAGGTCGTCCGCGGGATCGGTCGTCAGCGCAGGCTGCTGCCCGCCGCACCCGGCCAACGTGCCGACCAGCAGGCACACGGCCACCGCCGGGGCATGACGCATGGCCGTCCTCATCAACCGTGCATTTTCCAAGACGACGTACACGAGTCAATTTCTCCTGTTTATGCCTCCGGAAGGCCGCCGAGGGGCGATTCGGCCCTTTCGGGCCCCGGTTCCGCAGCGCAAAACTGCAAAGCCCGTGCCGGGCTCACGGCTGCACCTTGACTGCAGGCGACGGTGCCGCGGCCACCACCAGCGGATACTCCACCTCGGGCTGATGCAGGAAGCGCAGCGCCACCCTCGGCCACAGGGACTCCTGGGTGCGGGCGATCCAGGCGCCGGGATCGTCCTGCCGGCCGCGGTTCTGCTTCAGCAGCTCGGACCAGGCGGCCTCGCCCCGCGCGTAGAACGCACCGCCCTGCTCGGCCAGCACCTCGTCGTAGGCGGCGAGGTCGTCGCGGGACAGGTCCGCGGGACGTTCGCTCGCCGCCAGCGCGTCGCCGAAGTGGACGATGGCCTCGCCGATGCGGTAGGCCGAGGCGTGGGCGAACTCGGCCACGCCGCGCTGGGCGCAGCGGTTGTAGAGGGCGACGACATCCTCGAGCCTGGCTTGCTTGCACTCGAACGACGCGGCCAGCGGCTGGGTCAGGGCGATGGCCTCGTAGGTCGCCGACGCGGTCTCGGCCGTGCGGTAGTCGGCTTCGGCCAGCACACGCGGATCCGCCAGTTCGGGGTGCACGGCGGCCGCGGCCAGGTAGGCCGCGAGATCGGCGTCGGACGCCACGCCGCCGCCGCCGGCCAGGGCCGCCCGCGCCCAGCCGGCGCGGATGGCCATCACCGCTGCGGTCTCGGACGGGAAGCGGGAGACGAATTCGTTCTGCCGCCGCCGCTGTGCGCCCGGGTCGCCCGCCGACAGATCGATGGCCGTGAGCATGGCCTCGGCCGCGTCGGGATCGTCGGCGTGACGCTGGGCGAAGCGCTCGTACGCGCTCGCCGCCTCGGTGGTGCGGCCGCCCGCCTCGTGGAGTTGGGCGATCTGCAGGGTGGCGTCGCGGTCGTAGCTGCTGGTGGGATGCTCGTTCAGCAGACGCACCCACGCCGCCACGGCCGCCGCGGGATCCAGCGCGACCAGCCCGAGGCCGGCGCGGTACAGGGCCAGGTCCGCATGAGTGAAGGCTGGCCAGGCATCGGCCACGGCCAGGAACAGGGGCGCGGCGGCGGCCGGGCCGCGGGTCGAATCGGCAGCCACAGCCTCGGCGTGCTGGAAGCGGACCAGGGGCACCGTGGCCGTCAGGACCGCCGTCAGCGAGTCGTCGCCGGCGGCCCGGGCCAGGCCCAGGGCCCGTTCGTAGGCGTCGGCCGCCCTGGGCAGGTCCGGCTGCTGGTACCAGGCATCGCCGGCCAGGCGGGCCGCACCGGGGGCCCGCGGATCGGCCGGATGGGCGGCACCGAAGGCCGCGAAGCCGGCCGCGGCCCGGGCATACCAACGATGGGCGTAAGCCACGTTGCCGGCGCGCCAGCGCAGGTCCGCCGCGCGCAGGTCGTTCGGATGCGCGGCCAGGAATTGTGCGCCGGTCGCCAGCAGTCGCGTCGCCAGGGAATCGGCGGGAGCCTCGTCGTACCAGGCGTCGGTCACGGCGACGGTCTGCCAGGCGGCGTCCAGGACGAAGTCGCCGCTGTCGGCGGCAGCGGCCGCTGTGAAGTGGGCGATCGCCACGTCGTGGCGGCCCAGGCGCTCGGCCGCCTCGCCCGCCTGGTAGTGCAGGCGCGGCGCCCCGGCGGCGTCGGGCCAGTGGCCGAGCCAGGTCTCGTAGTGGCCGAGCGCACCTCGCCATGAGTCGGCGTCACCGCTCTCGCGGGCGCGGTGATGCTGCCTGAGCGCGGCGGTGCGGTAGGCGTCCTGGCTGAACGCGTTGCCGGCCGCGCGCAGGGTCGTATCCGGGTTGGCCCGATGCCACGAGCTGCTCCCGAGGAAGCGCGGAGCCTGCGCGAGCAGTGCGTCGAGGGCCGCGTCGGGCCGGTTGTCGGCCCGGTAGGTGTCCACCAGGCGCGCTGCCACTTCCAGGGCCCGTGCTTCGTCGCCGTAGCGCTCGAGCCAGAGCCGGTCGCTGGCCACGGCTGCCGAGTGCAGGCTGAAGCGCCGCTCCACCGCGCCCATGGCGTACAGGACGTCGGCGGCGTAGGTCCGGTCGCCGTGGCGCGCGAAGTGGTCGGCCCAGGCGGCGGCGCCGCCGGCCCGCACCAGCGAGCGCACCAGGTAGTCCTCGGCTTCTTCGGTCAGGTCCTGCGGCGCCCGGGTGCTGCCGTCGGGCACGCCGTGGTCCAGCAGCGCGCCGAAGGCGTCGGCCGCGCCGGCGAAGCGGTCGCCCTCGAAGCGCGCCCAACCCAGCTTGTAGAGGGCGATGGCCTTGAGGTCGGGATCGTCGCCCTCGGCCGCGTGGGCGTAGGCCTCGCGGCAGGCGTCCAGGTCGCGGCGGTCAAAGCCCGCGTCGCCCAGCCTCAACCAGGCCTCCTGGGCGTAGGGCGAGGCTGCGTACTCGCCGACCAGGCTCGTCAGGTGGTCGATGCCGGCGGGCTCGCCCGCATCGGCCAGGATCATGCCCAGGGAAAAGAGCACCGCTTCGCGATGGGCATAGTTGGGGTCGTCGGCCAGGATCGCCGTGTAGAGAGCGATCGCCGGCGCGGCGTCGACGAAGGGAGCAAGCCCACGATCCTGCAGCGCATCGGCCGAAGGATTGTCGCCCAGGAAGGCGGCCATCCGCGTCCGGAAATCATCGCGGGCCTGCATCAGGTGCAGATCGGCCAGGCGGAAGCGCAGCTCGCTGCGGGCGGCAGAGGCCGGGTAGGCCGCGAGGAGGGCCGCGTGGCGGCCCAGGGCCGCGGTGCGGGTGGCCGCGCCGCTTTCGTCGTCGGCATCGGCGGCCACCGCCAGCCAGTAGGCGGCGTCGGCGGCGTGCAGGGCCACGACCTCGGTGTCGGCGGCGAGGCGGAGCAGGCCGCGGTCGGCCACCTCGGCGGCGATGGCCAGCTGCAGGTCCTGTTCGGCACCGGCCAACGAATCGGCCCGCGCCGTCAGCGTCGCGTGGCGGGCCTGCGCCGCCAGCCGGCGCGGATCGGCGGCCAGGCCGGCCAGCTGGTGCTCGAGGCCGCCGGCGGTCTGCTCGGCGCGGGCCAGCTCCACGGCCAGCTCCGTATGCAGCTCGTGGGTGCCCGCCTCCAACCGCGGACGCCAGACCAGGGCGTGGGACTCGTTCACCAGCACGTCGCTGCGCGCGGCGAATTCGTCGAGGAACGATTCCAGTGCCAGAGCCAGGTTCGCTTCGGTCGCCAGCAGTTCGGCGACCCTGGGCACGCCGGCCGGAGGCGCGGGCTCGACCGCCGGGCCCTCCACGTGGAAGTGGCGCACCGCGGCCATGTACTGCAGGTTGCGGCGCAGCTCGATCCCCAGATCGCGGCAGCGCGTGCCGAAGCGGAGCAGGGCCTGATCCCGCGCGCCGTCCAGATCGGCCAGGGCCAGGTCCAGGCGAGCCAGCAGCCGATCCAGGCGGGCCAGGGCTCCGGCCAGGGTGTCGGCCGAGGCGAAGGCCTGCTGCCGGCCCCGCTGCAGGTAGGCGGCACGCCGGTCGAGTTCGCGGTCGAGGTCAGCCAGCTCCCACGCCTGCGCGGCGGTGGCGGCACGCGCCGCGGCGAGTTCGCCGCGGAGACCGCGCACCTGCTGCCACTCTTCGGCGCGGGGTTCCGCGGCCGGCGCCGCGGTCGGAACCGCCTGCGCGGCCGGGCTCGTCGCATCCTGCGGCCCCTGCGGGTCCCGGGCGTTGCGCAGGTCCAGGGCCAGGGCCAGCGCCGCCTCCAGGCTGCGCTGCATGCCGCCGGATTCGAGGCGGATCTCGGTGGACCAGGCGGCGGGATCCTCCCAAGCGGCCCAGGCGGCGGCCGCGCCGGCCGGATCCCGCAGGGCTTCCAGGTGTGCGCGGGCCTCCGCCAGATCGGCTTCGGCCGCAACGCACAGCTCCAGGGCCGTCGACCACTCGCCGCTGGCGCCGGCCAGGGCGGTGCGCTCCAGCAGCACCGCCCGCCGCTCGGCGTAGCGGGGCTGGTTGGTCGTCAGGTCGTCCAGGGCGCGCATGGCAGCGGCGGTGTCGCCGGCCGCCAGGGTCTGCAGGGCCGCCAGGTGCGCCGCGCGCGCCACGTGTCGGCTGGCCCGGGGCATGGTCGCCAGCCGCGGCCGGGGATCACGGCCGGCGGCCAGGTCGTCCGCGGCCAGGGCCAGGATGGCGGCGCCGACCAGATCGGCTTCGCCCGGGGTGCGCGCCTCGGCTGCGGCCAGGCGCTCCTGCGCCGCCCGGGTGTCGTGCCCACTGCGCCCGGCCGCCACGGCGCGCAGCTGCAGGGCGATGGGATCGCCGCGCTCGGCAAGCAGATCGTAGGCTCGGTGCGGGTTGTCGCGGTCCAGGTCCAGCGCTGCGGCCATCAGCGTCGCATCGGCGAAGCCGTCGATGGGCACCGGCTTGCCGGCACCCGCCAACAGGCCCAGGTAGGCTACCCAACGCCGCCACTGCGTGCCGGCGGGATCGCCCGCGGCCGCGACCACCCGCTCCAGTCCGTCCCGATCGTCCAGGCGCAGGCAGGCCACCGTCAGCAGGAACGCGGCACGGTCGGCTTCGCCATGGGCGGCGCCGCGCGCCACGTCGATGCGCGCCAACTCGGCCGCCGCGCCGTGCAGGTCGCCCCGGTGCCACAGGTCGACGGCACGACCCAGCGCCCGGCCCTCGGGATCGGTCTCCAGGGGCGCCGCGGTCGCGGACACCGCCAGCAGGATCACCAACCAGACGGCCGCCATGCCCGAACGCAGGGTCATCGCTGCCACACGCCCACCAGCAGCTGCGCCGCAGGCTGCCGGGGATCAAGCCGCGAAAGGTCCAGCTCCAGGAAGGTCAGCTGGTCACGCGGCGCGTCCACCTGCACCGCCGCGCCGGGATGTTTGGCCCAGGCCGCGCCGGTGAAGCCCACGGTCAGGGAGTGGTTGCGCGGCTCGACCAGGCGGTGCTCGATCTGCACGATGCCGCCCTGCGCCAACGAGGCCCTCGCGGTCTCGTCCAGCGCGATGTGCAGGTTCTCGCCGTCCTCGCTCAGCACCAGGCCGTCGGGGGCGGCCTGGCCGGCGTCGCCGCGCACCAGCACCACCAGCGCCGTCTCCTGCCGACCCAGGAAGTCGTTCTCCAGCCAGCCCAGACGGAGGCCCTGGTCGGCCACCAGGCTGTCCATCAGGTCCAGCTGCAGCTCGAGATCGCGCAGCTGGCCGACGCTTGCCAGCAGCTGCCGCCGCTCCAGCTCGGCGCCCGCATGATCGACCGTGTCGCGGGCCGCGGCGATGGCCGCCGCCATCTCGCGCAGGCGCAGTTGGCGCTCGTCCAGCGGGTCGGCCCGGCCCTGGCGATCGAGGTTGGTCTCCAGGCGCAGGCGGTCCAGCTGCGAGCGCAGGAAGTCGCGGTTGTCCCGCAGGAAGCGCAGGCTCGGGTGGTCCGTCTTGTCGGCCTTGCGGGTCTTGACCCGGGTCGTCTCGACGGTGGGGGCCGCCTGCCCGGGCGCGGCCGCGGCCGTCGCCGTGCCCAGCAGCAGGCCCGTCAGCATCAGTGCGCGCAGCATCGCTATCCCTTCCACTGGCGGACGACCTTGCCGTCGGCCGCGTCGATCACGATGGTCAGGGCCGGCTGGTTCCCGGCGGTGTAGACCACGGCCCAGGTGCTGGCGTCGGGGCGGCGCTCGTCGAAGGCGCCGCGGATCAGCAGCATGGTCGCCAGGCGACCGTCGTAGGCGGCGCAGTAGGCGCGGCCCGCCTTGTCCTCGGCCGCGGCCAGGGCGCGATCGCTGTCCACCCAGGCCGAGTCCAGGGGCGGCGCGTCCAGCTCGAAGTCCAGGTCCGCGGCCTCGAGGATCCGTCCGTCGCGGATGGTGTAGCCGCGGGCCCGACCCCGGGTCTCGCTGTGGAAAAGGTAGCCCCAGCGCGCGGCGGTGCCGTCGGCGGCCACGGGCTCGTCGTTCTCCACGTAGATCAGGCGCGCATCGGCGGACCAGATGCGTGCCGCCTCCTGCGCCAGGTCGAGGCCGGCGCGGGCGGCGTAGGGCACGGGTTCGCCGGCCAGCGCCGCGGCGGCCGCGATCATCAGGACGAGGGCCGCCGAAGCGGCAGTGCTGCGCCGAATGTCCATCACGCCATCTCCTAGAACAGGTGCGAGAGTCCGACGGTGAACTCGAAGTTGGTGCTCTCGGTGCGGGCGTCGGCCGAGCCGGTCTCCATCGCGTAGGTGCGGAAGTCGAAGCTGACCGCGGTCTGCCGCTTGACGAAGAAGTTGATGCCCGCCCCGTAGTTCAGGGCGGACTCGCTGAGGCCTTCCATGATCGAGCTGCCGGTGCCCAGGGTCAGATAAGGCACCATCTGGCGACCAGGCAGCAGGCGCAGGTTCACGTTCAGCGCGTAGCTGAGCATGTCGAACTCCTCCTCCTCGAGGGCCAGCCCGAACAGGGATTCGACGATCTCCGCCGGCCGCGAGACGTGGGTCCAGCCCAGCGAGCCCTGCAGGTCCACGAACTCGAGCACGTAGTAGCCGAGGCGCCCGCCGACGACTACCGAGTTGGACTTGCGGTCGAAGGCGTAGCCGCCGGCGTAGACCGTGGCACTGAAGCTGCCGATGCGGGAGAAGAGCCGCGGGTTGGGCCGGAACTCCAGGTCGGACATGTCGTCGAACTCCTCGCAGAGCGAGGCATGGATCCAGCCGGTGCCGGTGTCCGAGACGTGCACGTTGTACCAGTCGCCCTTCTTGGCGATGACCCGGAACTCGGTGCCGTCGGGCTGCACGCCGACGATGGCGTAGGCGTCGCCCGGTCCGCTGCGCAGCACGTTGGCCGCCCCGCCCTTGAGCCGCACGCTGCGCTCGCTCAGCACGTGGGGTCCGTAGGGCTGGGACTCCTGCCGGACTTCCAGCTCCTCGGCGGCCGCCGGCACGGTCAGGACCAGCACCGCCAGCAGCGCCATTGCGATCGTCTTCATCGTTCCGCCTTCCCGTCCGGTCTTGGTCATGAGCCGAGCGCCGTGCGCCAGGTCACGGCCAGGCGCAGGCTCCAGTTCCAGAAGCGTTCGCGTTCCTGCACGATCTGCTGGCCCGCCCGATGCGAGGTGTCCAGGGCGAAGGTCGAGGCCTCGGCGCCCAGGGCCGCGGCCCAGGCCGGGCCCAGCGGGCGGCGCAGGGTCAGCCCGCCGCCGTACACCGGCTCGTCCACCGGCGCGAAGTCCACCGTCACCGGCACCCCCGCGCCGCCGGTGGTGAAGGACACCGCGTCGGGGGCGTAGCCCAGGTGCAGCCAGCCCGCCTGCGCCCCGACCCAGACCTCGGCACCCAGGGGCTGCGCCAGGCGCAGGCGCCCCAGGAGTTCGGCGCTGGTCAGGCGCACCGTGGGGTCGGCCAGGTCCGCAGCCAGGGCCAGGCCCTGGGTGGTGTCGGTGCGGCGCAGGCGCAGGCCCAGGCCCCAGCCGTCGCGACCGACCATGGCGCCCAGCCCCGACTCGAAGCGCGGCGCCGTGTCCCAGCGGTAGTCCGCCAGCTGCGGATCCAGGGCCGTCGCGCCGGCCACCGGGCCCACCTCCAGCTGCCAGGGCTCACCGCCCGCCTCGGCGCGGCCGGCGATCGCCGCCGTCAGCGCCAACGCCGCGCAGGTCCTGCCCAGCCGCGTCACGGCGTGCTCCCGCCGCCGGCGATGTTCAGCCGGTGCCCGGTGAAGAGCACCTCGGTCTCCTCGACCCGGAACGGCGTGACCACCACCGAGTCACGTCCGCCCTGCAGTTCGATCTCCTCGCCCGAGCCCATGTAGAGCACCAGGTAGAGCCCGCGCCGGCCGGTGCTGTCGACGGTGGCGGTCATGGCGGCGGGCACCCGCGCCGTGAACGAGAGATTGATGGTCTGTTGCAGATGGTCGAACCCGGTGACGGGCTTGATCGCCCGTCCTGCGGTCACCGAATTGTCCAGGATGCGCTCGATCTCCAGGGCCGAGGCCAGGGTGTGCTCGTCGTGGTCGAGCACCAGGCCGCGGCGGTCCAGATCGTCGGCGTAGCGCGCTTCCGCCACCAGGAAGCCGGTCTCGATGTCGCGGTAGGTGATGCGCCCCTGCACCGTGATCGGCACGTCCTGGGCCGACGACAGCAGGGCCGTCGGCCCGGGCGAGGTCTGCAGCAGCTCGACCAGCGTCCAGCGCTCGTCGATGGTGGGTTCTTCCAGGCAGCCGGCCAGGGCGGCCGCGGCCAGGAGGGCCGCGGCCGCCGGGGCGGCGATGCGCTGACGGCGCGAGGTCATCGTCGTCTCCTACTTCAGCAGCACCATCTTGCCGGTCTGCTTGTTCTCGCCCACCTGCAGGCGGTAGAGGTACATGCCCGAGCCGACGGCGGCGCCGTCGTGATCGCGGCCGTCCCAGATCACCTCGTGCAGGCCCGGGCCCACCTGGCCGCGAGCCAGCTCGCGCACCAGGCGGCCGCGGGCGTCGTACACGGTCAAGGTGTGCCCCACGGCCGGGCCGGCCGGCACGGTGAAGCTGATGGTGGTCGTCGGGTTGAACGGGTTGGGGAAGTTGCCCAGCAGCTCCAGGCGGCGGGGCAGGTCAGCGGCCCCGGCGGCGCGCAGGTCGGCGTCCAGGGCGACTTCGGCGCCGAAGCCGTCCTCATAGGTCGAGGCCGCCTTGACGGTCACCCGGTAGAGGCCGGCGTGCCAGTCCTGCAGGCGGTCCGCGTCGGTGAAGCTGATCGTCTGCGCGCCCGGCTCCAGGCGCCCCGCCTCGTGGCGGGCGACCACTTCGCCGCTGACCGGGTGGCGGATCTCGACGCTGACCAGGGCCTGATCGGTCAGGGTCAGGTTGACCGCGACATCATCGCCGTCGACCACGGCCGCATCCCGCAGTTCGACACCCAGGTCCAGCAGGCGCAGGCCCGATTCGCCGGTCCACTGCTCGACCAGCACGCCGCGGCCCTCGCCCGCGCGCTTGACCGTGCCGGCCCGATGGTCGCTGACGGTCACGAAGGGGATGTGGAAGCTGCGTGGACGGGCCGCCGGGCCGGCCAGGCCCGCGATCGGCTGCAGCTGGCGGGTCAGTTTCACCACGTCGCCCTTCTGCGGCGCCGCGGCGTAGACGTTGCCCCAGTGATCGCTGGCCAACGAGGTCACGATACCCAGCTCATGGTGCCACTCGCCGGACCACTGCAGGCTGCTGCCGCTATCGCGCAGGTGCACCACGCGGCCGTTGTGGGCGTCGGCCACGTAGATGTCGTCGCTGCCGGCGCCGTCGGCGTGGCCCACGGTCAGGGCCATCGGCCCGGCGAAGCGGCCGGTGCCGCTGCCCAGGTCGCCCAGGCTGCCGGCCAGCTGCCAATCCGCGCCCTGGCGGACGTAGCGCCGCACCTCGTTGCCGCCGGTGTTGGCCACGTAGAGCCGGTCGTCGGCCGGTTCGAACGGCGTGCCGCCGTCGGACACGTCCAGGTCGTAGGGCGTGGCCAGGTCCTCGATCACCTGCACCGGCTCGAGGCGGATCGTCTCGAACTCGGTGACGGTGCGGAAGACCAGCACGCGGTCGTTGCCGGTGTCGGCCACGTAGATCAGGCCCTGGTCGTCCACGGCCAGGCCGCGCGGTCCGGCCAGGGGGCCCACGGCGGTGCCCCGGCCGTCGAAGGCCGTCAGCCCGCTCTCCACTTCGCCCAGCAGCAGGCGGTTCCAGTCCGGATCCGACACCACCTGGTAGTGGCGGCTCTCCAGGTAGGGGAAGCCCGCGTAGACGTCGACCCGGCCCAGGACCACCGTGGCCCAGGGCGTGCCGAACAGGTCGCGGTCCAGGAGGCGGTTGGTCACGTCGCGGTTGAGGGTCTCGACCCCGCCCTCGGCCAGGTACGGCCGCGGCACGAAGGTGCCCGCCGCAGCGGCCTGGTCGGCCGCGAACAGCAGGGCGATGATGGTCAGGGCGTTGTGTCGCATATCCGGCTCCTTTTCCAGCGCGTTCAGAACGAAATCCGCAGACTCGTGCCGATGATGTTGGCCGTGAAGTTGTTGCTGTTGAAGTACCGTTCATAGGCGAAGACCAGCTCCGCGCTGCGCATGAAGCCGATGCTGCGCATCAGTCCTTCCGGCACGATCACGCACTCGCCCCCGAACAGGTGCGAGCCGTAGTCGCCCAGGCGGTAGTCGCCGGTCTGGTAGCCGTCCACCGCGCCGGCGCTGCGGTAGTCGTCGCGGTAGAACCAGGCCGGCAGCTGGGAGTAGTAGCGGTAGCGGTAGCGCATCGTCAGCGCCCGCGTGATCCGCTGGTTCAGCTTCAGGCCCCAGGTCTGCGAGGTGATGTCCCAGTCGTCCGTGTAGTAGCGGAAGTCCGCCTGCAGGCTCGACTCCGCGCCCAGGTAGCGGCTCAGGCGCACGAAGGCGTCGCGCCGCGAGCGCTCGGTCGGATGCCGTTCGGGCACGATCGACCCGGTCACGTAGACCGAGCGGTAGGGGTCGTGCTGCTGGCCCTGGACCTCGTTCAGTTCCAGCCCCACCCGCAGCACCGTCAGCGGGGTCAGCACCTGGGTCGCGACCGCGTTCAGGTGCACGGTGTTGCGTTCGGCCGGCGCGGCCTGCCCCTGGCCGTCGGCCACCGGCTCGATGCGGTCCCAGCTGTAGGCGGCGCCCACGGACAGGTTGAGGTTCTCGCCCAGCAGGCCGCGGTTGTAGCCGGCCGAGATCATCTGCGCGAAGTAGTCGCTCTCGCTGGAGAGATAGTAGCCGGCGCTGAGGCCCTGCCAGGACACGGAGGCCTGCAGCGAGTCGCGCACCTTGACGAAGTCCTCGTAGGCGTCGGCCAGGTTCGTGATGGGCCGGCTGGCGGTGGTGATGGCGTCGATGGCCTCGACGCTGCCCGGCGGCGCGTCCAGGGCGGGGATCACCACCACGTCGTGCACCCACTGCAGGTCGGCCTGCAGTTCGGCGGCGAAGTGGTGGCCGTAGTCCAGGTAGTGGGTGTAGACGTTCACGCCGTCCACGTCCGAGAACAGGTTCAGGGAGTAGGCCGCGGTGTCCTCGGCCGGACCGGCGGACGCGGACCGCGCCGCCGCCGCGACCAGGGCCGCCGCCAACACCAGACCCGTGCCTGCCAGGTGGCGCTTCATCGGCAGGCGCACCCGCCGCCCGCGCCGCCGGCACCGCCGGTCGAACCTTCGCGGGCCTCGAGCCACTTCATCTCGTGCATGTCGCCGCTGGCGGCGAAGGGATCGGACATCAGGGGATCGGCCAGATGCTCCTTCTCGTAGGGCTTGACCGCGGCGCAGCCCGCCGCCGCCAGCAGCAGGGCGGCCAGGCCCAGGCCCGCGATCATGCAGCGCTGCCGGTTCATGCGTTCTCCTTCGTCACGGGGCGATCCAGGAGTGCCTCGGCGGTCTGCCTGAGGCGCTCGAGGTCGGCGGCCACGAAGCCGCGCACCACCATCACCACGCGGCCGTCCCGGTCCAGCAGGTAGGTGCTGGGCACCGCCGACAGGTCAAGGGCGGCGGCCAGGCCGTCGGGCCCGTCCACCAGCACGGGCAGGGCGAGATCGACCTCGTCGACGAAGCGCGCCGCGTTGGCCGCCTTGCGGTCGATGGACACGGCCACCACGCGGCCGCCGCGGCCGGCCCAGGCGCCGTTCCAGCCGGCCAGGACGGGCAGCTCCTCGCGGCAGGGCGCGCACCAGCTTGCCCAGAAGTTCACCACCAGCACCTCGCCGGCGAAGGCCGCCAGGCTGGTGGCCTCGCCCTCGAGGTCGACCATGGGCTCACCCAGGAAGTCAGGCTCGGCGGCGGCCAGGGAAGCCGTGCCCAGCAGGGCCGCCAGCAGCAGGGACGTGCAGGTCTTCATCCCGTCCTCCTAGCGGTAGAGGGCGCCCAGCAGCACCCACAGGGTGAACAGCTCGCGCTCCTCGGGGGTCAGGGCGTCGGCCGAGGGGTGCGGACCCTGCGCGGCCGCCTCGCCGGTGCCGTGGACGTAATCGATCAGCGGCGAGCGGCGAGCGAAGCCGGGATTGACGGCCTGGCGCAGCGCGGTCTCCGACTCGCCCGAGAGGTTGATGTAGCCGCGCGGGAAGACCTGCATCATGCGGCCGGTGGTGTCCGGCACCGCGGTCAGGTCCAGGTGCCCGGGCGGCGCGATGGTGTCGATCACCGTGAAGAAGGTGCCGGTGCCCACGTCCAGCGAGTCGCGCTCCACGTAGGTGGGGAAGTGGCAGGTGGCGCACTTGGCCTCGACGATGGGCGCGATGTGGTCGCGGTAGTTGATCTCGGTGTAGTCCTGCGGCTGCAGGTTCAGCTCGTAGGCCGCAGCGCTGGCCGCGATCGGGTTCGGGTTGTGGCTCAGGGCGGCGGAGAACTCGCGGTCCTGGTGGCAGCCGGTGCAGTTGTTGATCTCCTCGCCGCGCTGCAGGTAGATCCAGGTGCGCTTGACCACGCGGCCGCGGCGCAGTTCGTCCAGGGTCGCGAAGGTCAGCGGCACTTCCGCCGGCACCTTCACCTTGAACGAGCCGTCGGCCTCCACCGGCACGAAGCCCAGCAGCGCGCGCCGCTCGAATTCGTTGGCCGAGTAGTCGTTCTGCTCGCCGCGCATGGTGGGCAGGCCGGCGATGATCGCCACCTCGTCGATGGCGTCGACGCCCAGCACCGGCACCTCCTGCCCGTCGGCGGTGCTGCGGTTGAACACGTCGTTGGCCATCAGGATGCCGTAGTCCAGCGACTCGTCGACCGTCGACGGCAGTACCGGCGGCGGATCGTGGGGCGCCAGCAGCTGCGCGTCGTACTCGTTGGTGTTGGGATCGTTGTACAGGAACGTCATGTTGTGCAGCGAGATGGTCGCCGGGTCGGCGGGCGTGCCGCTGCCGGCCTGGCGCAGGCTGAAGGTGTACAGCCCATAGTCCACGTCCGACTCCTCGGCCGCGGGCAGGGTGTAGCTGGCGACGAAGGCGTTGTCGCCCAGGGGCATCGGGTACTTGAAAACGCCGTAGGCCCAGGGCGCGCCGTCGTTGTTCACCTGCGTGGTCAGCACGTCCCAGTGGTCGGCGGTGCCGGTGCGCACCGGGTCGGCCGGACCGGCCTCCAGCTTCAGTACCGCCAGCGGCCCCGCGTCCTCGTTGACCATCGTCGACTCGATGGCGATGACCCGGCCGTCGGGCATCACCTGGGCGTGGAAGAAATTGCGGTTGTGGGGCCCGTACTTGTGGAAGGCCCCGGTGCCGTCGGGCCGGGTGAAGAACAGGGGGAAGCGGTTGAAGGTGCCGAAGTGCTCCCAGCGCGTGTACATCACCGTGCCGTCGGGCAGCAGCACGGGATCGAAGTCGTCGCTCATGTTGAAGCTGACCCGCTTGATGGCCGACCCGTCGTAGTTGCAGGTGTAGAGCACCTCGGCCGGCGCGTGGTTGTACTCGTCCATGCCGCCGTGCCGCGAACTGGTGAACATGATGCTGCCGTCGGGCAGGTAGAGCGGATCGAAGTCCGCCCCGCCGCCGCTGGTCACCTGGCGCAGGCCGCTGCCGTCGGCGTTGATCTCCCAGATGTTCTGGTTGCCGCCGGTCGGCGGGCGCATCGAGAAGAGGATCTTCTTGCCGTCGAAGGACACCGCCGGGTCGAAGATGGACGCGCCGACGAAGTCCGTCAGCGGCGTCACCACGCCGTCCGGGGCGATGGGCGACAGCTTGTAGAGGTTGCCCCCGGCCAGGCTGCGGTTGAGGGTCTCCTCGCCCTCGGCCTTGACGAAGACGATGGCCTCGGTGCTCTCCTCCTGCACGATGATGTCCCCGGGCGCGCTGTCCCGGCAGCCGGCCGCAGCCAGCAGGGCGATCGCCACGGCCGCCAGCGGTCCGCGGCTCGGGTGTCGGGTCGTCAGGAACTTGCTCATGTCTCGTCTCCCGCCTGCCCGGCCGCCTGTGCGCCCGTGCGGTGCGTGTCATTCCCCCAGGTCGCGATAGAAGACCAGGCCCACGGTGTACTCGCGGTAGCTGTAGGCCACCGAGTTGTCCTTGCCGGGATCCTGGCCGATGACCGTGGCCAGCCGCATCTCGCCCCGCAGCGCCACATCGGTGCGCACGTAGAGCTCGAGGCCGCCGCCCACGGTCACGGTGTTCTTGGTCACCGGGTCGGCCTTCACGGCCTGGCCCGGGTAGACGGTCATCATGCCGTAGCCCAGCGTGCCGTAGGGCTGCAGCCGGGAGTCCAGCGGATAGCGCACGAGCGCGTTGAAGGTGTGGATCACCGCGTGCAGCGACGACGCGGGGTTGTGGCCCAGCGCGATCTCCCAGCCCAGCCAGGAGACCGGGTTGTAGGCCAGGCGCAGGGTGAACAGGTCGTCCTGGCCCAGCTTGCCGACGGCGGGGCTGACGGCGAAGTGGCGGGCGAAGCGGCGCGGACCGGCGTCCACGTGCAGGTCGGCGTCCTTCATGGCAGGCACCAGGTACTCGCGCTGCTCGCTGCGCGGGGCCGGTTCGGCCGCCCGCACGGCACCGACGGTGCCCGAAAGCAGGAGGGCGATAACGACGATGCCCAGACGCGCGCTCATTCGTATTCCCCCGCTTCGATCCAGGCCAGGATCAGCTGGTAATCGGGATCGGCGGTGGACAGGAAGCCTGAGACGGCCGGATCGGCCGCATGCACGGCGCCGCCCGCGGCCGGCGCCAGCGGCTTCTGCAGGATGCTGCTGAGGGCGGGCACCGCCGGATCCACCTGCCGCGCCACCTGCAGGAAGTCGAAGTCCGGATCCTTGTCGTCGGCGGGCGAGAGCTCGAAGGTGCCGCGCAGGCCGCCGCCGTGGCAGGCGATGCTGTCGCAGCCGCGGGCGGTCAGGCGCGGGCCCACGTCGGTGGTGTAGGCGGCCGCGTCCAGCACGTAGCGGCGGCCGCCCGTCGGCACCGTCGGCGCGCCGGGATCAGCGGCCTCGCAGCCGGCCAGCAGCAGGACCAGCGCGGCCAAGGCGACCGATCGCGTCGAACTGCGGTGCGCACGGACCATGGACACGGCTGACTCTCCATTCTGCGGAACGATTCCCCACCGGACCCGATCCTTCGGCCAGCGGCGGATTCCCTGAATCACCCAACTTCACTGAAAACCCGGTCTTAAAATACAGGAGGCGATTTGCCCGATTTCAGGCCCGGGGCCATTTGAAATTGCGAGTCCCGGTCATTGCGACTTCAGGGGCAAATCCGCTCCGGATTTCCGGTTGCGGTGCGTGGGGCCGACCCACGGCTTCACCGCAGGCTGATCCGTGCAAGGGCCGGTCCGGGAAAAGGGGACTAGAAGGTGCGGATGGTGAGGGAGGCCTCGAGCCCCGCCGCCGGGGAGAAGCGGTCGCGCAGGGCGGACTCGACCCAGAGGATCAGGCGGCCGTCCGCGCCCTCCTCCAGCAGCACCACGGCCAGGTCCGCGCGGGCGGCGGCGGTGGCGCGGGCCGCCTCCGGGCCCAGCACGAAGAGTGCGGTGGCCCAGGCGTCGGCATCGACGGCGCGGGGCGTGACCACGGTCACCGAGACCAGCCCCTCGGCCGGCCAGCCGGTGCGCGGATCCAGGATGTGGCCGTAACGGCGGCCGCCGGCGGCGACGAACTGCTCGTAGCTGCCGGAGGTGGCGACAGCGGTGCCGGTCAGCTTCAGCGTGGCCAGATGACGCTCCGCATCGGCCGGGTCGCGGATGCCGATGGTCCAGGCCGACCGCCCCGGGGGCGCGCCCAGGGCCATCATGTTGCCTGAGAGATCGATCAGCGCGTCGCGCACTCCGGCGGCCTGCAGCCGCGCCGCCACCAGGTCGACGCCATAGCCCTTGGCGATGCCGCCGAGGTCGATGCGCACCCCCGGCTGCGACAAGGCCAGGGTGCCGGCGACGGTGTCCACCTGCACGTGATTCCAGCCCACCAGGCGGCGGGCCTCGTCGATGGCTGCCGAGTCGGGTACCTGGGGCGTGCCGCCCAGGAACCCCCACAGCCGGACCAGAGGCTCGACGCTCAGGTCGAAGGCGCCGCCGGAGTCGTGCCCGATCCGTGCCGCGGTGCGCAGCACCTCGGCCACCTCCGGCTGGACCGCCACCGGACCGGCGGTCGCCTCGCGATTCAGCCGCGCCACCTCGCTGATGTCGGTCCAGTTTGTCATCAGCGAATCGACGCGATGGAATTCCAGCAGGGCATCGCGAGCCAGATCGGCCACCGCCGCCGAATCGGCGGTGACCAGGGTCAGCGCGGCCCAGGTGCCCATGGTGCGGGTGCGCATGGTCACGGCGCGCGAGGCCTCGGCTGCGGCCGCGGCCGGAGGGGGCACCGCCGCCACCAGCAGCGCCGCCATCAGCGAAACCGCCAGGGTGTGAATGAGTGTCGATTTCATGGGCCCAGCCTAGACCCGGCACCCGTCGGGGGTCAAGGCGGGAGCGGCCGGCCGCTGCTATCCTGTTGAGCGCTGGGGTCCGGACATGCTATAATGTCAAATTCAATAACCCCACAGAAAGAACCAGCCGGCGAGGGTGCCATGACCGGGGACGTGAACAGCGCGAGCGGCAGGGTGCGGGCAGGGAGAACCGGGCCGGCCGCGGCCCTGGCCGCCGTTTTCGCCCTGGGTTGGCTGCCGAGCGCCGGGGCCGCCACCTGGCAGGTCCCGGCCCAGCAGCCGTCGATCAGCGCCGCCGTCGCCGCCGCCGCCGTCGGCGACACCATCGTGCTCGCCTGCGGCACCTACGCCGAGTATGGGCTGGTGGTCGGCAAGGCCCTCACCATCGGCGGCGAGACCGGCGACCCGGCCTGCGTCGTGGTCGACGGCCAGGGCCTGGGCCGGGTCTTCGACGTGGACGGCGCCGCGGGCCAGGTGGCGTTCACCGGTCTGACCATCACCGGCGGCGCGGTGGCCGGCGGTTTTCTCGAGGCCCTGGGCGGCGGCATCCGCTGCCGCAGCGGCGCGGTGCGGGTGGCCGACTGCCGCTTCACCGGCAACGCCGCGGTCATCGGTGCCGGCTTCGGCGCCGAGCAGGCGACGATCGAGCTCGTCGACTGCAGCTTCGACGCCAACAGCGCCGCCGACACGCTCTGGGCCGCCGGCGGCGGCGCCTGGTGCCGCGACAGCGACGGCACCCTCGACCGCTGCACCTTCAGCGACAACACCGCCTACTCGACCAACCCCGACGATCCCGGCGACGGCGGCGGCCTGTTCATCAACGCCTCGCGGCTGGCGATCACCGACTGCGTCTTCACCGCCAACAGCACCGGCGGCGGCGCCGGCGGCTTCTACGCCGTCGACCTGGACGAATCGTTGCTCGAGCGCTGCGAGGTCCGCGGCAACACGGCCAGGTGGGGCGGCGGGATCTACCTCGAGAACACCCGCACCGGTCTCAACGACTGCCTGATCGAGGACAACACGGCCAGCTCGGGCGGCGGCGCGCTGATCGGTCGCGGCACCAGATCGCTGCTGACCGGCGTCCGCTTCCTCGCCAACACCGCGAGCGCCGGCACCGGCGGCGGCATCGACAGCTGGCAATCCTACCCCGAACTGACGACCTGCGTGTTCGGCGGCAACACCGCCAGCGGCAGTGGCGGCGCCCTGAACAGCGGAGGCTCGGGGCCCCGCCTGCTCGACTGCGTCCTCCTGGACAACCAGGCCGGTGTCCGGGGTGGGGCCATCTACGGCACCTACGGCACCCTCCGGCTGACCGGCTGCACCCTGGTCGGCAACGACGCGCCCGCCGGCGGCGGCATCTCCTGCGGCACCGGCGGGTTCACCAACCTGCAGCGCACCATCATCGCCTTCAGCGGCAGCGGCGGCGCCCTGCACCAGTCGATGGTCTTCGCCTACACCAGTGCCAACAGCAACCTGTTCGGGAACACGGGAGGCGACTGGACGGGCGTCGTGGCGCCGCTGCTGGGCGAGGACGGCAACTTCTCGGCCGATCCCCTGTTCTGCGGGCTTGCCGACGGCGACCTGCACCTGGACGCGGCTTCGCCCTGCGCACCTGGCGCGGTCACGCCCGAGCCCATCGGCGCCTTCGGTGTGGGCTGCGGGCTGAGCGCCGCGCCCCCGACCCTGCCGACGGACTTCGCGGTCGAAGCCAACTACCCCAACCCCTTCAATCCCTCCACCACCCTGCGCTTCCGCCTGCCCGCAGCCGCGCCCACCCGGGTGACGATCCACGACGCGGCCGGCCGCCTGGTGCGCACGCTGGTCGACGAGCCGCTGCCCGCCGGCGCCCACGCCGTGGCCTGGGACGGTCGCGGCCAACGGGGCCGGCCCGTCGCCGCGGGTGTCTACCTGTATGCGGTCACCAGCGGCGAGCACCGCGGAACCGGGCGCATGCTGCTGCTCAAGTGACGGACCCTCTTGCCAGGATCGCCGCCGCGGATCTATAGTGCGGCCGCATTCGGCTTCCCGCGGACCATCTCACCCCACGAGAGGATTTCCCATGGCGGCACCACGTCAGAGCCTGGGCCCGGCGATCGTCCTGGGCGTCTGTCTGCTCCTCGCCGCGGCGGGCGCCGAGCGCGCCTTCGCGCAGGCCGAAGCAGGACAGCCCGAAGCCATCGATTTCGCGCCGGTCATCCTGGACGGCACCCAGCTGTTCCGCGTGCGCGGCGTCACCTCCTTCCCCGCCGACAAGCGTGCGCAGGCGATCGCGCATCGGATCGCCGACGCCGCCGCCGACCGCACCGTGTCGCCGGATTCCGTGCGCACCGTGCCGAATGAACCGGGCATGACCCTCATGGTCGGGAGCCACAAGATCTTCGAGCTGCTGCCGTCGGACGCCGCGCTCGAATCCTTGACCCTGCCCGAGTACGCGATCGCCTGCCAGCTGCGCACCCGGGACGCCATCGTCAACTATCGGCGCGACCGCGAACCCGGCCGCACCCTGCGCAGCGGCGGCCTGGTGGCGGCCATCGGCCTCGCGCTGATCCTGGTCCTGGTGCTCGTGGTCCGCTCCACCCGCCGCCTCGAGCGGTGGCTCACCCGGAATTACCGTGGCACGGACGAAGTGAGCACCCGGGGCGCCTTCCAGTTCGTCAGCCGCGAACGGATCTGGTGGATCCTGCGCCTGGCGACCGGCTTGATCCGCACCGTGGCCGTGCTGGTGCTGGTCTACCTCTACCTGCAGTGGGCGCTGGCCCTGTTCCCCTGGACGCGGCTGATCGGCCGCACGCTGCTGTCCCTGGTCAGCGATCCGGTGCAAACGATGGTCACCGGGTTTGTCGGCTTCCTGCCGGAGCTGTTCTTCCTGATCGTCCTGACGCTGGTCGCCCGCTGGGCCGTGCGCGGGCTGGGAGCCTTCACCAAGCTGGTCGAGAACGGCACCGTGGCGCTTCCGGACTTCGAGCCGGAGTGGGCGCAACCCACCTACCGCATCGTCCGCGTGGTGCTGATCGCGCTCTTCGTGGTGGTGGCCTACCCGTACATCCCGGGTTCGGACTCGGGCGCGTTCAAGGGCGTGAGCCTGCTGCTGGGCCTGCTGGTGTCGGTCGGATCGTCGTCGGTCGTCTCGAACGTCATCGCCGGCTACACGATGATCTACCGCCGGGCCTTCCGGGTCGGCGACCGCATCCGCGTCAACGACCACTTCGGCGACGTGGTCGCCGTGCGGCCCCTGGTCACCACCCTGCGCACGCCCAAGAACGAGGAGATCGTGATCCCGAACGCGGACATCCTCAGCAGCGCCATCATCAACTACAGCGCCCTGGCCCGCCGCGACGGACTGCTCCTGCACACCACCGTCGGCATCGGCTACGAGGTGCCCTGGCGCAAGATCGAGGCCATGCTGCTGCAGGCGGCCGCCCGCACCGAAGGCCTGGCGGCCACTCCTGCGCCCTTCGTCCTGCAGAACGGTCTCGGCGATTTCTGCGTGCAGTACGAGCTGAACGTGCCCTGCGCGGAGGCGCAGCGGATGGCTCACCTCTACAGCGCGCTGCACCGCAGCATCCAGGACGTGTTCAACGAGAACGGCGTGCAGATCATGACGCCGGCCTACGAGGGGGATCCGGACGTGCCCAAGGTCGTGCCGCCGGAGCGCTGGCACGATCCGCTGGTGAAGCCCGGGGGCGGGGCCGGTCGCAACTAGGACTTGGGCTTCGGCTTTTTCTTGGGCTTCGGCTTCGGCTTGGCCTTCGGCTTGGGCTTCCCGGCCCCCTTGGCCTCCGGCGGCGGCCCCGGACGCTCGCGCCCGCCCCCGTCGATATCCTCGGCCCGGGCCCGCGAGATCTTCAGCGCCTTCTGCCCCACGTACACCCGCTTCAGGTGCTCGATCATGTTGTGGGGCAGGTCGTCCGGCAGCTCGATGGTCGAGAAGCGGGGATGGATGCGGATCTGCCCGATGAAGCGGCTGCGCAGGCCGGTCTCGTTGGCCACCGCGCCCAGGATGTTGCGCACCTCCACCCCGTCGTCCGAGCCCACTTCCAGGCGATAGAGGGCCTGGTTCCGGCCCGGCCGCCCCCGCGCCGGCGGACGCTCGCGGCCCGGCGGCTTGGGCTCGTCCCAGCGCGGACTGGCCAGGGCGCGGCTCTCCTTCACCTGCAGGGGACGATCCTGCTGGGCCAGGCACAGCGCCCCGGCGGCCAGTTGCAGGATGTCTATGTTCAGCTCCTCCATCAGCTCTAGGCCCAGGTCCTGGAAGAACTCCTGGGGCTCGGCGCCCATCGCCGCCACCAGCTGCTCGCGGAACTTCTCGACCCGCTTGCGGGTCACCGCGTCGTGGCTGGGCATCTCCATGGGCTTCAGCGGCTGGCGCGTGACCCGCTCGATGGCCTGCAGCAGCCGCCGTTCGCGGGGGTTGGCGAAGAGGATGGCCTTGCCGTAGCGCCCCACCCGCCCGGTGCGCCCGATGCGGTGGATGTAGGCCTCCGAGTCGCCGGGGATGTCGAAGTTCACCACCAGGGAGATGCGCTCGACGTCCAGGCCGCGGGCCGCCACGTCGGTGGCGACCACGATGTCCACCTTGCCGCTCTTGAGGCGGTTGATGGTGCGCTCGCGGGCCCGCTGCTCCATGTCGCCGTTGAGGGCGGCCACGTCGTAGCCCCGGGCCGACAGCTTCTCCG
This sequence comes from Candidatus Krumholzibacteriia bacterium, assembly GCA_963848505.1. Classification (GTDB taxonomy): domain Bacteria; phylum Krumholzibacteriota; class Krumholzibacteriia; order LZORAL124-64-63; family LZORAL124-64-63; genus JACZKN01. The sequence goes on from CAWKEB010000002.1 coordinate 496,690, forward strand.
CCAGCTCGGTGGTGGCCAGCCGGGTGCGCGCGAAGATCAGGATCCCGTCGTAGGACTCGGTCTCCAGCACCCGCACCAGGGCCTCGAACTTCGCTGCCTCCGGCACCACCAGGTAGACCTGCTCGATGTTGTCGGCGGTGATGGTCTTGGCGTCGATGCGCACCTCGACCGGATCGACCAGGTGCTTCTTCGAGATGCGCCGGATCGGCGGCGGCATGGTGGCCGAGAACAGCGCCATCTGCCGCTGCTCGGGCGTGGCGGCCAGGATGGCCTCGACCGCGTCGATGAAGCCCATGCGCAGCATCTCGTCGGCCTCGTCCAGCACCACGCTGCGCACGGCGTCCAGCTTCAGGGTGCCCCGATCCAGGTGGTCCTGGATGCGCCCGGGCGTGCCCACGATCACCTGCGGGCCGCGGTGCAGCTGGCTGAACTGGAAGGAATAGCGCTGGCCGCCGTAGATGGGCAGCACGTGGAAGCCCGGCAGATGGCGGGCGTAGGCCTGGAAGGCCTCGGCCACCTGGATCGCCAGCTCGCGGGTCGGCGCCAGCACCAGCACCTGCGGCTTCTTCAGCGCCAGATCGATGCGCGACATCAACGGCAGCGCGAAGGCCGCCGTCTTGCCGGTGCCGGTCTGGGCCAGGCCCAGCACGTCCCGCCCCGCCAAGAGCGGTGGGATGCAGGCCGCCTGGATGGGCAGCGGCGACTCGTAGCCGAGTTCGGTGACGGCCTTGACGAGGGGGGCGGCCAGTTCGAGCTCGCTGAAGCCCTGGGCGGATTTGGTCATGTCGGGCTCCGGATCAGGAAGGGGAGGCGGGCACGCGCAACGTGCCCTCAAGGAAACACAATGGCGGCCAAAAGGCACGAATGATCGGCGGTGGCCGGGGCGCGTTCCCGGCCACCAGCTCAATCATTCTCCGCCAGCCCCATCTCCACCACGTTCATCACCGGGCTGTACGCCGCCTCCAAGCGGTCGCGGAACGGCTCCAGCCCGGCCGCGATGGGCTCGGGCAGTCCGTCCTGCCACATCAGGCGCTGGGACGAGGCCTCGACCGCCGCCTGCTCCGCCTCCAGCTGCACGAGCCAGGCCGCGTCCAGCCCCTGCAGCCGCGCCGCCTCCAGCTGGCCCGCCAGCATCGGCGCCTGGATCCCGTTCAGGTACCGCCGCAGATCGTCCCGGCGGCTTTCGCGCACATCGCCCGGGTCCTCGCGGCTGCTGTTCCAGCGGAACGACGTCCTGCTCTCGTCCTCGCCCTGATCGTGGTCGCTCAGGGTGAACGAGGGCCCATCGCCCGGGTCCTTGCCCAGCCAGGCGTAGTAGCCCAGGCCGTAGATGTAGAGGTACTCGCCCAGGCCCATGCCCTGGTCCAGCAGCACCTGGTTGCGCTCGTCGATGAAGTCGAACAGCGAGGGCAGCAGCGACATGCCCGCACGGATCTTCGTGAGCACGCCGCGGCCGCCGCGGCTGTCTCCCTCGTCCAGATCCGCAAGCAGCGCGCCCAGCTTGTCCCGCGTCGGAGCCAGGTCGGCGCGCACGGCCAGGAACACCTCCATCCGCGCGGCCGGCACCACGCCGTCGCCCGCCGGCGCGTACTCCTCGGCCCGGCCGTAGAGGTCGACCAGGGCCTCGTAGCCCTGGTCCAGGTTGTCGGCCCGCTGCTTGATCTTCTGGATGCCCAGGAACCCGCAGGTCCCGATGCCGCCCACCGCCAGGATCATCAGCCCGCAGCCGATGCCGCAGCCCACCAGCCACTTGCGCGCGCCAGAAGCCATGCCGTCCCTCTTTCGCTTGTCGGTCCGTTCGGGGTGCGCCGGATACACCGCCGGGGCGCGTCCTATTCGCCGCGGGGGGCGATTCGGGTTGCCGCGGCACCCCTTCGCTACGATCATAGGGCCCCGAACGCAGCTCGTGAACCGCAAACGGCGGTCCGTCCCCCAGGAAAGGGTTTCCATGGCTCAGCAGTATATCTTCACCATGAAGGGCCTGAAGAAGGTCGTCCCCCCCAACCGCGAGATCCTGCGCGGCATCTGGCTCTCGTTCTACCCGGGCGCCAAGATCGGCGTCATCGGCCTGAACGGTGCCGGCAAGTCGACGCTGCTGAAGATCATGGCCGGCGTGGACGACGACTTCATCGGCGAGGCCTTCCCCGACCCGTCCATCAAGCGCGGTTACCTGTCCCAGGAGCCGACGCTGGATGCGAAGCTGGACGTGCGCGGCAACATCGAGCTGGCCGTGGCGCCGCTCAAGGCGAAGATCGACCGCTTCAACGCCATCACCGTCGAGATGTGCGAGCCCATGGACGACGACGCCATGAACAAGCTGATGGAGGAGATGGGCGACCTGCAGACGGTGATCGACGCCGCCGACGGCTGGGACCTGGACCGGCACCTGGAGATCGCCATGGACGCCCTGCGCTGCCCCCCCGGCGACCAGGACGTGGCCACCCTCTCGGGCGGCGAGCGCCGCCGCGTGGCCCTCTGCCGCCTGCTGCTGGAGAAGCCCGACCTGCTGCTGCTGGACGAGCCCACCAACCACCTGGACGCCGAGTCCGTGGCCTGGCTGGAGCGCCACCTGCGCGAATACGAGGGCACCGTGGTGATCGTCACCCACGACCGCTACTTCCTGGACAACGTCACCGGCTGGATCCTCGAGCTGGACCAGGGCTACGGCATCCCCTGGGAAGGCAACTACTCCAGCTGGCTGGCCCAGAAGCAGAAGAAGCTGCAGGAGGAAGCCAAGAAGGACGAGCGCCGGCTCAAGACCATCGAGCGCGAACTGGAGTGGGTCAGCGCCTCGCCCAAGGCCCGCCAGAAGAAGAGCAAGGCCCGCCTCTCCCAGTACGAGCAGCTGGTCAACCAGGAGCGCAACCTGCGCGGCGCGACCGCCCAGATCCGCATCCCGGCCGGCCCGCGCCTGGGCGACGTGGTGGTCAAGGCCGAGCACCTGAAGAAGGCCTACGGTGACAAGCTGCTGTTCGACAACCTGGAGTTCCACCTGCCCAAGGGCGGCATCGTGGGCGTGGTCGGCCCCAACGGCGCCGGCAAGACCACGCTGATGCGCCTGATCACCGGCCAGGAGCAGCCCGACTCGGGCCAGCTCACCATCGGCGACACGGTGCAGATCGCCTACGTGGACCAGGCCCGCGACGACCTGGACGCCGAAATGACCGTCTTCGAGAACATCTCCGGCGGCGCCGAGGAGCTGGACCTGGGCGGCGTCACGGTCAACAGCCGCGCCTACTGCTCGGGCTTCAACTTCAAGGGGTCGGACCAGCAGCGCAAGGTGGGCACGTTGTCCGGCGGCGAGCGCAACCGGGTGCACCTGGCCCGCCTGCTCAAGAGCGGCGCCAACCTGATCCTGCTGGACGAGCCCACCAACGACCTGGACGTGGACACCCTGCGTGCCCTCGAGGACGCGCTGTCGGATTTCGGCGGCTGCCTGGTCGTGGTCAGCCACGACCGCTGGTTCCTGGACCGCATCTGCACCCACACCCTGGCCTTCGAGGGCGACAGCGAGGTGCGCTGGTACGAGGGCAACTACTCGGACTACGAGGCGGACAAGAAGGAGCGGCTGGGCGTGGACGCGGACCAGCCCCACCGGATCAAGTACCGGCGGCTGACCCGGGGGTAGCGTCTGGATCCGAGTGGGTCCGGATGGGGCTGGGCTCAGCGCTTGCGCCTGCGGCGCTCGCTCGGGCCTGCGGCCCGATTCGCTCAGCCCCATCCGGACCCACTCGGATCCAGACGCGGAACGGGGTAGGCCGCCAAGGAGGTTGACGATGAGGATGACGATCTACGTGACCCTGATCGTGCTCTCGATCGGTGGCGTGGCAATCATGGACCTCTCGGCCGGATACGGCTTCTGGTACTGGGTGGTGATGACCACGATCTTCGGCGGTGTGGCGATCGGCCTGACCAGCCACGCCGCCCGGGAACGCGGCAAGTCCGCGGCGCCCCACGTGCGCCGGCAACTGCTGTCCTGGCTGACGGTCCTGGCCGGTATGCTGCTGATCTTCCTGACGCGGTGGAGCCTGCAACTGGACCCGACCATGGCCGGCCTGATGGCGCTGCTGCTGCTGGCGGTGTCCTGCGTCCTGTCGGGCATCAACGGCGACTGGCGGCTGGCGGTGGTCGGCGGGGTGCAGGCCGCGACCTTCATCGCCGCGGTCCTGGCCGCCGACTTCTTCTGGGCGGCGCTGCTGATCGCGGTGGTCGGCGCCGTGGTGATGGTGGTCCTCTCGCGGCGGAAGTCCGCGCAGGCCTGAGCAGCGAACCTCCATGGGCCCTGGCCGTGGCCGGCCGGGGCCCCTTTCCCTGCCCGGCTGCCGGCGGGGAAGAACGAGATTGCGGACGACCTTTTCCGGCTTCCCCCAGGGGAAGTCTTTTTGTTTGATCGTTACTATATAATAGGCCGCATGAGCATACATATCTGAATACTGAATACGATACTAATCCAACGTCAATTTCTGCAATATGTTGCGATCATCCAGGCATCCCACCGGATAGATCCCGGCCCGCGTGTCATAGAATGGCGTCCGCGCGTAGAACCACTGCCGGATAGCCTGGGGATCGGCCGCGAAATCCGGGTCGGCCGCCTTGCGCGCCGCCAGTTCCTCCGCCCACTCCGGGTGTTCGGCCAGCAACCCGGGGATCATCTGCTCGATGACGTAGCTCTCCACGTATTCGGTGCGGACGAAGGCCTGGTCGAAGAACCCCCACTGGACCAGGGCGTCCGGGCCCTCGGGCTCCAGCAGGTGGGCGGCCACGGGCGCCGCGCGCTGGTTCAGGTCCACCACCACGGTGCCAGCGGGCCAGACCCGGGTCTCGACCAGCGGCGCGGGCTTGTAGGTGACCGGGTGGCGACCCTCGTAGGGTTGCGCCTGCCAGCGGGGCTCGTCCAGGCGCCAGGTGCGCACCTCCAACTCGACCGGTGCGGCCAGGCGCCGGCAGACGACCCCGTGCCATTCGAGGCGCTCGATCACCGCCGACCATTCGGGCGGGACCAGGTAGGCCTCGGGCAAGCGGGCGGTGACCGAGGGTTCGAGCGTGCCCCAGTAGGGCAGCGACCAGGTCACGGGCCGGTCGCTGAACTCGACGTAGCGGCCGCCGGTGACGGCGCTGGTTTGCTCCGTGTAGACCACGCCCAGGAAATCGACCGTCGTCGTGTCGTCCGTCGCCCCGAAGCGCAGGGGGAAGGGCTCGGCCCGGAAGGCCGGGTCGGCGACCCGCAGATCGGTGGCGGCATTGAGAGCCGTCAACTCCGCGGCCCGCGCGTCCACCCAGGCCAGGGTGCGGGCGATCATGGCACCGGCGGCCCGCACCCGGGTAGGGTAGTCCTTAAGCATATGGGTCTCGATCAGCAGGCCTGGCCGGTTCTGCACCGCGGCATAGGCCTGGCTGAAGCGGGGCGTCGATTCCCACTTGCGCAGGCCGCTGCGGGGGTCGTGCCACTCCTTGAAGGTCACGTAGGGGATGATGGGCCAGCCGTCGCCGGCCAGCTGCTCCGCCATGCCGGCCTCGTACCGCCCGACCCAGGCCGCCAGTGCCGGGTCGGGACACAGGTAGGGGTCCAGGCTGTAGGAGATGGCGTACTGGTAGTCCGCCCCGTCGGTGCTGTGGGCGTCGATGAAGAAGTCGGGCAGCCAGGCCTGCCACAGGCCGAGCCAGGCCTGCATCTCCGGCGTGTCGGCCTTCAGGTAGTCGCGGTTCAGGTTCAGGTTGGCGGCGTTGGTGCGCCAGCCCATCTCCAGCGGACCGTTCTGGTTGATGCGCCCGTAGGCGCTGAAGCGCTCGTGGCCGTCGGTGTTGAAGATGGGGATGAACAGGACGGTGACCCGGTCCAGGTCGGTGCCGTACTGCCCGGCGAAGCGGCCCTCGACCAGGTCGCGCAGCAGCTCCATGCCGGCGTCCTTGCCGCTGCTCTCGCCGGCGTGGATGCAGGCCTGGAGCAGGACCACTGCGCGATCGCCCCGGTGCTCCGGCGTGAAGCGGCCGCGGCGATCCCAGATCACCAGGGGCAGGTCGCGCCCCTGGCCGCTGGCGCCGAAGCTGGTCACCTGCACCTGTTCGCTGGCGGCGGCCAGGGCCTCGCACCAGGCCACGGTCTCGGCGTAGCGGGGGGTGCGCAGGCCATCGGATTCGGCCCAGGGCGTCGGGGGAATCACGCCGGCGATCCCGGCCCCGGGCGCCACGGCCAGCAATTTGATCACCAAAACGATACTGAATACCTTTAGCCAAACAATCGGTATCATTATGTCACACAACAACGTACGAGCTGGCAAGTGGCAAGACAAACGATTTGTTTTCTTGATTGATTGCATTTCGCGTGTTATGCTCCCGCCTAAGGCAAGTCTTTAGTCGTTGCCGATCCTCGCCCTCCACCACCGTGGGGAGCATCCTAGGATCGGCAAGATATGCAAGGACATTCTGGGCCCTCACCCGGCGGATCGGCCGTCGGTTGGCCCCCTGCTTGCGGTCTCCCCGAGCCAAAGCAACTGAGGACCCGCACCGAGGATGGAATCATGACCCCGACACGTCTGCTCTGGCGCATGGCTGCGCTTGTCCTGGTGATCCTGCCGATCGCCCTGCCCGGCTCCGCCGCCGCGGCCGGCAACCGGCTGTTCTTCCTGCACAACTCCACCGGCCGCAACCTCCTGGGAGACGGCGAGGCCCGTGTGTACCTCGACGGTGTCAATGCCGCCAAGGCTACCGACTACGGCCTCTGGGACCACGACTACAACAGCATCGGCCTGACCACGCCCGAGGACGCCAAGACCGGGTACGGCTTCAATGTTCCGGACGACAACACCGATCCGGTCGGCCTGCACAAGCTGTGGACCACCGACAACGCGGCGCGGGACTCGATCCTCTCGCGCTTCGACGTCATCGCCTTCAAGAGCTGCTACGAGCCGACCAACATGATCAGCTCGGAGGCGCAGCTGCAGCAGTACAAGGACTGGTACCTGGAGATCCGCGACGTGCTGGACCAGCACCCGGACAAGACCTTCGTGATCGTGTCCCCGCCGCCGCTGCTGCCGGTGCTGACCAGCCCCGAGCAGTCGGACCGCGCCCGGGCGTTCGCCACCTGGCTGGGCAGCCCGGAGTTCCAGTCCGGCCACCGGAACCTGCGCTTTTTTGACCTTTTCGACCGGCTGGCCAACCCCGATGACGGCTCGGCAACCCGCAACATGCTGCGCACCGAGTACACGCGCCCCGGATTTGACAACCACCCCAACGAGCTGGCCTGCCTGACGATCGCCCCCCAGTTCGTGGACGCCCTGGTGGCCGCGGCCGCCGGTGGTGGCCTGGCGGCGGTGGAGCTGCCCGCCCCCCTGCGCCTGCTCGGCAACCGGCCCAATCCGTTCAACCCGAGCACGGAAATCCGCTTCGCCCTCGACGCTGCGGCCGAGGTCCGGGTCGCGGTCTACGACCTCCAGGGTCGCCTGGTCCGCACCCTGGCCGACTCGCCTCTGGCTGCCGGCGTGCATGCCGTCCGCTGGGATGGCCGGGACCGCGCCGGCCAGGTCGTCGGCAGCGGCATCTACCTGTACCGGGTCCAGTCCGAGCGGACGATCCTCAACGGCCGCATGGTCCTGGCAAAATAGCGCCCCCCCACCGGCCACCCGGCCGCGGCCCGGCCCCGATCGCCCCGGGGGCCGGCCGCGGCCGCGCCGGCTCCCGGCGAAAAAAAGATTGCCCCCCGGCCTGCCACCCCTGATCTTTCCCCGGTCTCAGTCAGCCCGGACCGCGTTCCGTTGGGGATGGGTTTTCAAAGAACATGTTGACAAGTTCATCCATTTCCTGAGAATTGCGGTGGGCACAGGTCGTGTCTCGACACGGCCCCGACCAGATCCGGCGGAAGGCGACCTGACAGGGCCGCCGTCACTCCCGGACGAGGACAGATGCAGACTGGCACTGTTTGACACGAATGCAGCCGATGCCGGCTCCTGCCAGGAGCACGGTCGTCGGCGGATTCTGTTCAGCAGCCGGCCGGCGCCCTGCGGGGAAGGTCGAATGCGGCGCTGATCAGGGAGAGTTGCCACCACACGGGGTGGCGGAGGATTATCCCGGCTGGCAATGGGGCTGGCGGGGATGATTGCGAAGGTTCCGCCGCGGCGGAACAGTCGAATTCCCGGAAGCTTGGCTTTCCGGGAATAACCCGAGTGGAATTCAAGGAGGTCCAAACTGATGAAGAAGATGCTCACCACGCTGATGGTCCTGGCGTTCGCGCTTGCCGCGACGTCCGCCATGGCCGGCGACATGGCCTGGTCGTTCTACGGCAAGCTGCACACGTCGATCAACATGATCAACGACAATGTTGACAGCCAGCTCGGCCTCAGCTCCAACACCTCGCGTATCGGCTTCAAGGGCGACCAGGAGCTCAACGAGAACTTCACCTTCATCTGGCAGATCGAAGGCACTCTCAACATGGCCCAGAAGGACAGCGACTGGGGCGCGAACCGCGACAGTTTCCTGGGTCTGAAGGGCAACTGGGGCACGGCGCTGTGGGGCATCCACGACACGCCGTACAAGACCCTGGGCCGCAAGACCACGTACTTCTTCGACTCGATCGGTGACAACCGTCAGGTCATGCTGCACGTGGACGACCGGAACGACGACTACCTCATGTACTTATCGCCGGACTTCAGCGGCTTCAATTTCCAGCTGGGTTACGAGTTCGACCAGAACGCCGCAGGCGCGGAGGATGCTGCCACCTCGTTCGCCGGCATGGCGGCCTACGCCAAGAACGCGTTCTACTTCGGCGTCGCCTATGAGACCCTGAGCAAGGGGATGAGCAACGACTACTGGGGATTCGGGCTTCCGGCCCGCATGGAAACCGAGGGGCGCATGCGCGTCGCCGGCAAGTACGACGCGGAAAAGTTCGGCGTCGCGCTCAGCTACCAGATGCTGTCCAACTACGAGGGCATCAAGGACTGGGCGTCGACCACCTTCGGTGGCGATGTCATCTTCCACGCCAACGAGAAGTTTGACATCAAGGCCGGCTACTACATCCTTGACCCGAACACCGATGGCATCAACCCCACCGACGCGACCGACACGACCGAGTACTCCGATCAGGGCGCCAGCCTGCTGGCCTTCGGCGTCGACTACAACTACGTGAAGAACATTCAGTTCTACATCCAGTATGCCGGCGTCATGAACCAGGACAACGGCGACTGGGGTCTCGGCGACTACAACGGCTTCGGCGAGCCGACCAGCCCCGCTTATGATGCTGGCTCCACTGATGCCGCGACCGTCTCCGGCTTCAGCTTCGGTACGTCGATCAAGTTCTAGTCCCGTCCGGACCGGACACACAACGGGCTCCCGGCTTTGCCGGGGGCCCGTTTCCTTCCCGCCCCCCCCCCCCCAGCCTCCACTGGCGCCAAATCAAAGCCCACCATAGTAGAAAGGCATTATCATTTTGACGACGACATTTTCTTGCCTCCCCCGGTTCCCGTTGCTAGGCTCGGGTCGCCAAACGTTGTTCCTGGATCGCCCGAGGTCCGCAGGGAGCACGTCAGTGTCACGGAAGACGACGCTGGTACAACGGTGTGAAAAAACTAGGAGGGCTGTTTCATGGTGAAGTATTTCGCTGAACGCGTCTTTGTCGCCTTGTTGATCGTGGCGTTCGCCGGTCAGGCCTTTGCCGGGCTGCCCGGTGAAGTCTCGCATTCGGCAATGGGTGGCTCGACGCTCATGGAGACCACGGCGCAATTCAATTCCTGGACCCACTGGATCACCAACTACGAGAGCTTTGTCGAACTGAGCGTCGGCGACGACGAGTACTCGACCGCCGGTGAGAACTTCGGGCGCGGCCAGGCCACCCTGCATTGGAAGTACAGCGACACCAGCCACCTGCTGTTCCGGGTGCGCCAGTTCGACCTCGGCGGCCAGAACACCAACTTCGTCTGGGGCGGAACGCTCGAGCGGGCCTTCATGAGCCCGGCCTCCCTGGTCGACCTGATGGGGGTCTCCAACTACAACGCCTACACCGAAGGCCAGATGCTCAACCTGGCCTGGGCCAAGCCCCTGTCCGGCGGCGGAGCGTTCTCGATCGGCCTGATCTATGCCGACGCGGGCGAGAAGGCGACCGACCCCGCCGACGAGTTCAACGACAAGTCCGGCGCCTTCGGCGGACAGGTGACCTGGGGCAACGGCGGCGGCCTGGACCTGGCGGGCAGCTTCAACAGCCAGAGTGCGACCTTCGGCGACACCGACGCCGAGGACAAGGGCAGCCTCACCCAGTTCGATGTGACGGCCCGCTTGGCCACCGACAGCGGCTGGATCTACCAGTTCGGCGGCCTGATGGGCTCGGGCTCGGTCGAGGATTTCGGTGATCCGACCACGGACGTCAGCACGATGGGCTTGCTCGGCAACGCCGGACGCCACCTGGTGCAGTCCGAACAGACCGACGTCACCGCCGAGTTCTACCTCAACTACTACAGCCTCGGTTACGAGGATGACACCGACGAGAATACCCAGTCGACCTTCACGATCCCCGGCACCCGCGTTGCGGTCAAGACCACGCTGAGCAAGTACTTCGAGCTCATGGCCGGCGCCAACGCGTTCTGGTCCAACATGGAGGACAAGCTGACCGCCACCGGCGGAGAACTCACCGAAAGCGAGCGCGGCATGATGTTCTCGTACCACGGCGGCCTGGCCTACACCCCGGGCGACAATGTGCGCATCGAGGGCCAGCTCCACATGGACGAACTGAACCAGATCCTGACCTTTGGCAACACCACCGCAATGCTGCTGCGAGTCGGCGGCACGGTCATGTTCTAGAGGTTTCGCACCAGCATTCCGGCAGACCGATGCCGGGCGGCACAACTGAAAGTGCCCGGGAATCCTCAAGGGGGCCCGGGCACTTTCTTTGTTCCCTGCGTTGGGGGGTCAACGAGGGATGGCTGGACCCGGAGCGCGATGTCCTCGGCCTTCGGCCTGCGGATTACGCGCTCCGGGTCCAGCCATCCCTCGTTGACCGGAACGTAGGGAACGAAGAAAGAGGCCCGGCCCGGGATACTCGGAGCATTGGTAGATGTGGGCTCCGGATATTCGATCCCGAAGGCAACGGGGCTGGGACGGCACCGACAGCAGCGAGCCCGGGTAATCCGCAGGCCGAAGGCCGAGGACATCCCGGGCTCGTTGCTGTCGGTGCCGTCCCCGCGCCCGCTACTGCTTGAGGATCGAAGCATCCCCGGAGAACGTATTGACCCGCACGCGGGCCTCCCCGCCACCGGCGGTGAACTCCAGGCTCTTGCCCGGCGCGTACTTGCTCGCCTTCTCGACCTTGCCGCCGAAGGCGTTCTCGATGTCGCCGCTGAAGGTCTCGACCCGGAAATCGGCGCTGACGTTGCCAGGCAGGGTGAGGGTCAGGTCGCCGCTGTGCAGGTCGAAGTCGAAGTGGCCCTCCTTGCCCAGGGCGCCGCGGACGTCGGCGTCGCCGGAGACCGACTCGACCGAAAGCGCGGTGAACCTGGCGAAGGTCAACTCGATGTCGCCGCTGACGCTCTGGGCCTCAACGTCGGCCTCGTCGCCCTCGGCCTGGACCCGGCCGCTGATGCTCTGGACCGACACCTCGGGCGCGCCGCCGGCGACGGTCAGATCGCCGCTGATGGTCTCGGCCTCGATGCGTTGGCACTTGCCCTTGATCAGGATCTCGCCGCTGATGTTCGAGGCATCGATCCCGCCGGTGAGGCCCTCGACGGTGATCGGCGCGCTGATGCACTCGGCCTCGAGGCTGCTGCCCCGGGGTGCCATGATCACCAGGTCGGCCCCCTCGTTGATGTTGCGGGCGTGCTTGGGGTAGACCACCTCGATCAGGGTCTTGCGGCCGCCCGCCTTGACCTTCAGGTCCTCCACGTCCTGGCCCAGGGTGCCGGTGATCCGGATCTCGCTCTTGTCCCAGGCCTCGATGCGGATCGAGCCGGCGATGTTCTCCACGAGCACCAGGCCATCCTTGTCCGCGGCGACCGTCTGGTCGATCTTGCGGACCTCGGCGGCCGGCGACCCGCCCGCCAGCAGGCCCAGGGCCACCACGGCCGCCAGCAGGATCAGGGGTCTGCGCGTGTTCTGCATGGTTGTTCCTTTCGTTCAACCGACCCGCAGGCCGGCAGTCAGGGTCTTGCGCAGCAGTTCGCCGCGGCTCTTGTGGACCATCAGCACGAGCCGCGAAAGGCTCAGGTTCTCCGGATCGGCGGCCAGGGCGGCCTCGAGCTGTGTGAGTGCCTGGTCGATGCTCTGCATTCCAGACGCTGCGACGGGGGCCTCGTCGATGCTGGTCGCGACCGGCAGCGGGGCCCGGTCCCGACCCGGCTCGCCCCGGCCGGACCGGTTGGTGGCCAGGCCCAGGCCCAGGGCCAGGACCAAAGTGGCGGCCGCCGCCGCGGCCCAGCCCCACCAGGGCAGGCCGCGGCGGGCGCGGCCGGCCTGTTCGCGCCGGGTGATGGCGGCGTCGATGGCGGGCCAGAGGTCGCGCTCCGGCGCGATGCCCTCGTCGCGCAGTGTCCCGGCGAGACGGTCCAGTCGGCTGTCCCGTTCACGCTCCATGGGTTGCCTCTCTTTCTTCGCTCAGCATGGTTCTCAGCAGGCGGCGCGCCCGGTGCAGGTGGGCCTTGGAGGTGCCCTCGGCCACGCCCAGCAGCTCGGCGATCTCGGCGTGGGTGTAGCCCTCCACATCGTGCAGGACGTAGACCGTGCGGCCGCCCTGCGGCAGGCGCGCCACGGCGCGCTCCAGGTCCACGGCCAGGAGCAGGGGGATGACCCTGCCGCTGCTCGCGGTCCCGGCCGAGGCGCCGGCGACCTCGTCGGCCAGATCCTCCAGCATCCTCGTGCCCCGTTTCCCGGCGCGGAAGCGGTCGCGCCAGAGGTTGACCGCAATGCGGCCCAACCAGCCGCCCAGGCTGCCCTGCCCCGCGTACCCGGCCAGGCCGAACCAGGCCTTGACGAAGGTGTCCTGGACCAGCCCCTCGGCCTCGCCGCGATCGGCGGTCAGGCGCAGGCAGAGCCCGTAGATCCGGTCGGCGTGGCGCCGGTAGACCTGCTCGAAGGCCGCCCGGTCGCCGGCCACGGCCCTGCCGCAGAGGGCCAGGTCGGCGGCGATGGCAGCCTCCGGGGAGGAATCCGGTCGCTGGTCTGTCCGGTCGGGTCCGTGCATGGCCGTGGCCCTTCGGGTCCGCTTGCAGCCTGGGAGTGCGCTTCCCCGGATAGACGTCCCGCGCCCCCCGGGGGGTTTAGTCCCTTGCGGGACAATCGCCGGGGAAATTGGCCCCGGCATCCACTAAAAATTGGCATTCGGAATCATTACTGATTATCTTTGCCCCACGCACCAAGGCGGCCACCGCCTTGCAGCCGCAGGAAGGTCTGAGCCATGTCCGCCACCCGCAAGCGCCGCCACACGCCCCAGCGCCAGGTGATCCTGGAGGAGCTGCACGCGCTGCACACCCACCCGACCGCCGCGGAACTGTACGCGGTGGTGCGCGAGCGGTTGCCCCGGATCAGCCTCGGCACAGTGTACCGCAATCTCGAAGTCCTCTGCGAGGACGGGGCCGCACGCAAGCTGGCCCTCGCCGACGGCGACGCCCGCTACGACGGGCAGACCCACGGCCACGACCACGTGCGCTGCACCGGCTGCGGCATCCTGCGCGATCTGCCCGCGATCGGACTTCACGGTCCGGTCCCTGCCCGCGACCGCGGCCGGCTTCCGCCTCGACAGCTACCGTCTGGAATACCTCGGCCTGTGCCCGGACTGCCGGACCGCCGGGGAGCAGCGCGGGGACTGACCCCGAACCAGGAAATTGCGCGGCTCCGGCCGCACCCGAATGTCCGTCACAGCGCGGCCGAGGCCGCCGAACCGTCAACGCGAAGCAAAGGAGAACCCACCATGGAGAACATGGACTTCGACTTCATCCCCGTGCCGCTGGTCTCGACCGAGGCCCCCGACTTCACCGCCAAGGCCGTGATGCCGGACAACAAGTTCAAGGACGACTTCAGCCTCAGCGACTTCCGCGGCAAGTACGTGGTGCTGTTCTTCTACCCGCTGGACTTCACCTTCGTCTGCCCCAGCGAGATCATCGCCTTCGACAAGCAGCTGGCCGAGTTCAAGGAGCGCAACGTCGAGGTCATCGGCGTCTCCACCGACAGCCACTTCAGCCACCTGGCCTGGAAGAACACCCCGGTCGAGAAGGGTGGCATCGGCAACATCCAGTACCCGCTGGTCGCCGACTTCGACAAGACCATCAGCCAGGACTACGGCCTGCTGCTGGAGGGCGGCATGGCCCTGCGCGGCACCTTCCTGATCGACAAGAAGGGCGTCGTGCAGCACGCGACGGTCAACAACCTGGGCCTGGGCCGCAACATCGACGAGACGATCCGCCTGGTCGATGCCCTGCAGCACCTGGAGGAGAACGGCGAGGTCTGCCCGGCCAACTGGTCCAAGGGCAAGGAAGCCATGAAGCCGACGGCCGAGGGTGTGGCCAAGTACCTGAGCAAGCACAAGTAGCTCGGACCTGAGGACACTCGAGGGCCCGCTTCCGCTGGAGGCGGGCCCTTTCTGCATCCGGGCGCCGGTGGTAGATTGGGCGGCATACGGAGGGAGGGCCCCATGGCCCACGTGTTGATCGCCGGTGCAGGCTATGTGGGCCTCGCCTTGGCGGAGATCCTCGTCGCCGCCGGGCACCGGGTCACCGGCCTGAAGCGCACGCCGCCGGTGGCCGATCACGGCCTGCGCTGGCTGGCCGCCGACGTGACCCGGCCCGAGACCCTGGCCGCCCTGCCGGGCGACCTGGACGCCGTGGTCTGCGCCCTGGCCCCGTCCGGCCGCGGCGAGGCGGCCTACCGCGAGATCTACCTCGAGGGCACGGGCAACCTGCTGGCGGCCATGCCTCGGCGAGGGTTGCCGCTGCTGCTGGTGTCCTCCACCGGTGTCTACGGGCAGGACGGCGGCGAATGGGTCGACGAGGACACACCGCCGGCGCCCGTCACCCCCAGCGGGCGCATCCTGCTGGAGGCCGAGGACCGGGTCCTGGCCGCGCGGCCCGACGCGACCATCGTGCGCTTCAGCGGCATCTACGGACCGGGGCGCACCTGGCTGATCGATCGCGTGCGCAGCGGCCAACCGATGCAGGTCGATCCACCCTCCTACACCAACCGCATCCACCGCGACGACTGCGCCCGGGTGCTGGCCTGGCTGCTGGCGCGGCGCCTGGCCGGGGACGAACTGCCGCCGCGGCTGCTGGCCAGCGACGACGACCCGGCGCCGCTGTCCGAGGTGATGACCTGGATCGCCGACCTCCTGGACTGCCCGGCGCCGCCGCCCGCGCCCCGCGACCCGGCGGCGCCAGGCAACAAGCGCTGCCGCAACGAACTCCTCCGGGAGCTGGGCTACACGTTCCTGTTCCCGAGCTATCGGGAGGGATACGAGGACATGCTGGATTGAGGCCGGGCGGCCGGCGCGGATGTGACCCGATGGACACAGCGCGGGTCGCGATCGTTATAATCTGTTGTCGGACTGCCAAATAGTGGTTTGATGATCCCGGCGCGGCACTTGCTCCCCCCGGAGGAAACCAGCCACCGAACAAGGAGACCCACCCATGAGATCGTACTCCAGCCTCGCGCTCATCCTGCTGCTGGCCGGCTGCGGCGGCTCCGGCCAGGCGGACGCCGATCCCCTGGCGGACACCGCCTGGGCCCTGGCGCAGCTGGACGGCAAGGCCATGGCGGCCGACATCCCGGTCACCGCACGCTTCGCCGACGGCCGCATCGGCGGCAGCGCCGGCTGCAACCAGTACTTCGCCTCCTACGCCGTCAAGGGCGACAGCCTGCGCATCGGCTCTGCCGGCGCCACCAAGATGATGTGCCCCGAGCCGGTGATGGCCGTCGAGGACGCCTTCCTGGCCGCGCTGCAGGACATCAGGACCTTCAAGCTGACCGGCGGCAAGCTGCAGCTGCGCCGGTCCGATGGCGAGGTCCTGACCTTCGCCACGGCACCATTCACCGCCGAGAAGGAATGACGAGGAGAACACCATGACCATCACCCGCACCCGTGAAGCCGCCGTCCTGGCCATGGGCCTGGTGGCCGGCCTGGCCCTGCTGGGCTGGCTGCTGGGTTCGAGCCTGATCCGCTTCAAGCAGTTCGAGCGCACGGTCTCGGTCAAGGGCCTGGCCGAGCGGGACGTGCCGGCCGACATCGCCATCTGGCCGGTGGTGTTCACCGCCGCCAGCAACGACCTGGCCCGGGTCTATGCCGACCTGGACGGCGCCGCGGCCAAGCTCACCGCCTACCTCCAGGCCCAGGGCTTCAGCGCCGAGGAGCTGACCGTGGCCCCGCCCTCTGTCGTGGACAAGCTGGCCCAGCAGTGGGGCGGCGGCGGCGACGTGGGCCTGCGCTACACCGCGACCCAGACCGTCACCGTCTACACGTCGCGGGTCGAACTGGTGCGCACCGCCAAGAGCGGGCTGGCCGAGCTGGGCAAGCAGGGCCTGGTGATCGGCGGCAACGAATACCAGAGCCGCACCGAGTACCTGTTCACGGGCCTGAACGAGCTGAAGCCGGGCATGGTCGAGGAAGCGACGCGCAACGCCCGCGAGGTGGCCGCGAAGTTCGCCGCCGACTCCAGCAGCCGCCTGGGCAAGATCAAGCAGGCCCAGCAGGGCGTGTTCTCCATCAACGACCGCGACGCCAACACGCCGCACATCAAGAAGGTGCGGGTGGTCTCGACGGTGGAGTACTACCTGGCCGACTGAGCGGCTACTTCACCAGCGTCATTGTGCGCCCACCACCGCCGGCACCCTCCAGCCTGTAGACATACTGGCCGCTGGCGAGCTTCGTGCCGTCGAAGGGGACCTCGTGGCGGCCGCCGCTCATCATGCCGTCGACCAGGGTCGCCACCTTGCGGCCGCGCAGGTCGTACACCGACAGCTTCACGTGCCGCGTGGCGTCCAACTCGACCGGGATGGTGGTCAACGGGTTGAAGGGGTTGGGGTAGTTCTGGCCCAGGACGATCGGCGCGGCCGGACCGGCGCCGGGCACCGGCGAGGTGGCTGCTGTGCCGGTCCAGAAGGCGGTGGTCGGCAGCCAGAACTCCAGCAGCGTCAGCGACTGGTCAGCATTCTTCATCTGGAATGCCAGGTGGTCGACCACCGCGCCGTCGGTGAGGCCGCGAATGTAGCGCGAAATCGTGCCGCTGCCCGAAGCCAGGTCCTCGGAGGGTTCGTAGGCGAAATCGAAGAGCGGCCGGGAACCTTCGAACCAGGGCAGGACCCAGGCAAGGACATCGCCAGGATGATCTGTGTGGTAGTCGAAAGTCGCCACCAGGGTCGTACCCACATCCAGGATGGCCGGACGCTCGGGGACCATCGAGATGTTGTCGAACGAGCTGTGATCGCCATGGAACAGGGCCGGTATCGGCACGTCGACGTAGGTGATCGTTTCCGTGGAGTTCGTGACATGCACCCGGAAGGACGCCATGTCACCCGTCTCCCAGAAGCCGAAATAGCGTGAGGTGGAACCCGAGCCGGGCGGTTGCAGCGGGCTCCCGCTGTTATAGCCGGTAGTGGTGTAGTCGGCGCCAAGCCATGGCTCCGTCCAGATCAGGATGTCCTCTCCCGTGGGATTCACGTAGTCGAAGGCGACGACGACATTCTCGTCGATCATCAGCGATCCCGGCGACGGCTTCGACAACACGAAATTGGAGATTCCCACGTCCCGCCACCAGTAGCTGACCGCGACATCGAACTCCAGCAACAGGACCGAAAGATCACCATTGTACATGGTGAAGTGCACCTGGTTGACGTTCGTGTCGGCGGTCGGGAAGGTGAAGGACTGGGTTCCGCTGCCGCTGGGCGCGCTACCGGAGCCGCCGGAAGCGGCGTAGCCCGGTACCAGCTGACCGTTGAACCAGGGCCGCGCGAAGATCCGCACGTCAGCCGCCGCCGTCGTGCCCCAGTCGAAGGTGACCGACAGGTTCTGCCCGTTGGCCATGATCGAACCGTCGCCGTGGCTGAACTGGATATTGTAGATGCCGCTCGGCCCGTACTCGTAGTGCACGTGCACCAGGAACGTGAAGTAGGTCACCGACTGGTCGGCGCTGGTCATGACGATGCGCACCTGGTCGACCGTCGTCGCGCCGGAGTTGATGGTGAACCAGCGGGACGTCGTGCCCGTGCCCAGCGGCAGCAGACCGCTGCCGGAAGCCGAGTAGCCGGGGGTGTTCGCGCCTCCGGTCAGTGGTTGCATGAAAATGCGCACGCCGCCCGGGTCGGCGTGGCTGTAGTCGATGTCGATGTAAACGCGCTCCCCAAGGGGCAACCGGCTGGGCGTGGGATGGGAGAAGTCGATGCCGCCGAGCCAGGCGGCCTGGGCTGCGGCCGGCGCCAGGGTGCACAGCAGCAGGAGTGGCAGGCATCGCAGCAGATTCCGAGGGGTGGCTTTCATAGGGGTCCCTCCGGTTCGTGGACAAATCATGGCCGGAGGAAACGGTGGGCGGAACCCATGGCACCGCCGGGAGAATGGTCTCCACAATGGCACCGAGTCCTTGATTCTATCTTGCCGGAATACCGGACAAACCACAATTTGATTTTTCAAGTTACTATTATGAAACAAGTTGTCACGATCATGACCGGCGCCAGGCGCCTGGCGCCGGTCCTGGAGATCGGTGCCCCCCGCAGCGACCGTTACCGCATCAGCACCATCGACCGCGCCTCGCGGTGCGCGCCTGCGCTCAGGCGGTAGAAGTAGACGCCCGTCGCCACGGCCTGCCCGGTGGCGTCGCGCCCGTCCCAGACCACGCTGCCCGGGCCCGCTTCCTGGTGCCGGTCCACCAGCGTGGCCACCCGGCGGCCCCGGGCGTCGAACACGGCGATCTCGACCCGGCAGGCCTCCGCCACCTCGTAGTCGATGCGCGTGGACGGGTTCAGCGGGTTGGGCACGTTCTGGTGCAGCCGGGCGGTGGCCGCGCCGGGCACCGTCGAGAGCGGGTTCAGCTCCGGCGCGCCCAAAGTGACCGCCGGCTCGTCGCCGCACCACGAACGCACGCGCACGTCGTCGACGAAGCCCTGGCCCACGAATCCGGACGAGGTGTAGGCCATGGCCCGGTCAAGGGTCGGTGCCGCGTTGCCGAAGGCGATGTTCTCGACCCTCACGATCTCCTGCAGCGCCGCGTCATGCACCAGGAAGTCGTAGCGGCCGGCTGCGGCGTCGAAGGCCACGCTGACCAGGTACCAGGCGTCGGCGCTCCAGGTCACGCCCGTGGGCTGGAAGGCTCCGCTCCAGTAGTGGAAGTCGCCGTTGCGCCCCAAGCCGGCGACGATGGCCAGGGGCGCACCGCCGGTGCCGTACAGGTACAGGTCGAAGTCGCCGACGGTGGTGTTGTCCCGGCGCAGCCAGGCTTCGACCACGCCGGAAGAGCGGGCGCCGAAGTTGCCAGCCAGCTGGGTGGCGGTGCTGGCCGAGGCGTCGCCCAGGCGCATGGCGCCCTCGCCCTGGCGCACGGGCGTGTCGACCCGGGTCACGTCGCCGCCCGGCGTCCAGGTGATGGTGGCCGGAGGCGGCGGGGCCACCGTGGACAAGGCCACCGCGATGTCCGTCTCCATGAGCAGCCCCATCTTCCAGTGGTCGGTGCCCCCTTCGGCGGCGTAGTAGCACCAGAGTTCGTCGTTGTAGAACTGGGTGCGCTCGATGTCCAGGGTCAGCACCAGCGGCGTGTCGTTGTCGTGGCTGTCCCAGGCCCCGGCTTCGCCCACGGTATGGGCGATGCGCACCAGCTCCCGCTCCGCGGGCGGGAAGTAGGGGCTGGCCGACTTGTAGAGGTAGTACTTGGAGTAGTTGGCCCCCGCGTCGTACGACGGCACCAGGGCGTAGAAGTCGTCGCCGTACTTGAAGGACGACGGGCAGAACTGCGAGTAGCGGTCGTCACCGGGATCGCCGCTGGTGGCGAAGATCGGGTCGGTCTGGTAGGGCGTCCAGTTGACCAGGTCGGTCGAGACGGCCAGGCCCGACTGGCGCACGCCGAAGTCGCTGTACCACATCTGGTACTCGTTGCCGACCTTCATCACGCCCCAGTTCTCGGTCTCGCCGTGGGCCCAGGTCGGATCGTTGAACACGGGGTTGGCGGGGCTCTTGGTCCAACTGATGCCGTCCATGGAGGTCGCGTAGCCGATCTGCATGCCGCCGCTGCCGGCGCCGGTGTAGATCATGTGGTAGTCGGTGCCCTCCTTCCAGACCATGGGCACCCGGACCGAACCGCCGTCCCAGGCCCCGGGGCCGGGCGTCATGATCGGATTGCCGGCGTGCTTGGTCCAGTCCAGGCCGTCGGGGCTGGTGGCCAGGCCGATCTGGTGGGTGCTGCCGCTGAAGCCGTGGTAGTACATGCGGAACTCGTCGGCCGCCGCATCCCAGATGACGCTGGCGAAGGTGGCCCCGTGGTCGTCCCAGCTGCCGGCAACGCCTTCGGTCAGCACCGGGTTGCCGGGATAGCGCGCCCATTCCCCGGTGTTGGCCACCGCCGCGGTCTCGAAGCCGTCGTAGGCGGCGAACACCGCTGCGGGTTCGCCGGCCGCAGGCGCACCCTCCTGGCCGCAATAGACGTAAGCCTGGGCAGAGCCGCCGGTAGGCAGCACGGGCACGCGGATGTTCAGGCAGACCAGGCCGTCGGTCGGCTCGAAGCTCTCGATCCAGAACGGCAGTTCCGTGACGCCGTCGGCGGCGGTGACCCTCAGGTCGGCGCCGTCAGCGGCGGCCTGGGCGAAGTCGAAGGACCCGTCGAGCAGGATCCGCACCTCGTGATCCAGCAGTTCGGCGCCACAGGTGTTCTCGAGTTCGACCGGCAGCCGGTGCAGCCAGCCGGGCAGCCAGGCGGCGCCGGCCGGCGCCGCGGCCACGATCAGGATCAAACACAGCAGCAGGCCCAGTCCGGGCGAGGACCGATGGGACATGACCAACCCCCCGTGGCGGAAGAAGCAGATACCATCCGTGGATAGGCGGAAGGGCGATACCGGGCGGGGCAACGGATCCTCGTCGCCCCCGTCGTGCCGGGGGCCCGTCGGCGGGAGTGTACCACAAACGCAGGTGTTTTTGATAATTTGTTATCGAACTTGGACTAAACTAGGGCGATGTCCGCGTCCAGCACCAGATCCTCGACCTTCAGCGCCGTGGCGGAGTCCGCTCCCAGGTCCACGACCTCCCGGTGCTCCTCGGCCAGATGGCGCCCCTGGGCGTCGATCAGCACCCGGACCACCGGTCGCTCGATGTCCAGGCCGGCCTCGATGACCGTGCCCTTGCGGCCGTCGTTCAGCAGCACATGGTTGCCCGGCGGGTACAGGCCCAGGGCGCTGATGAACGCGTGCAGGACCGTGGGTTCGAACGCGCCCTTGTCCTTGAGCATGATGGCGAAGGCGTCGCGGGGGTTCATGGGCGCCTTGTAGGGGCGGATCGCGGTCAGGGCCTCGAACACGTCGCAGACCTGCAGCAGCGCCGTCACGCTGTCGCGGGCGGCCCAGGCCGGGGCGGACGGGTAGCCGCCGCCGTCGTGGCGCCGGTGATGGCCCCAGGCCGCGGCCACGTCCATGGGCGTGGCCGTCTTGTGCTCCATCAGGATCTCCGCGCCCAGGCGGGCGTGGGACTGCATGATGGAGAACTCCTCCTTGTCCAGCTTTCCGGGCTTGAAGAGGATCTCGTCGGGGATCTTGCTCTTGCCCACGTCGTGCAGCAGGCCGGCGGTGCCCAGTTCCAGCAGGGCTTCGTCGGTCAGGCCCCGCTTGTCGCCCAGGTGCACCGCCAGGGTGGCCACGCGCACCGAATGGCCCACGGTGTAGCTGTCGTAGTCGGGGTAGTGCATCAGCTGGATGATGTCGGTGAAGCTGGCCCGCGTGCTGTGCAGCAGGTACTCGCTCACCGAGCGGGCGCTGTCGATGTCCAGCATGCGGTTCAGCGCCGCGTTGGTGTGGGCATTGGTCACCACGTCGTATAGAGCCTGGTAGATGAGCATCGGCGAGTCGAGATGGCCGCCGCCGTGATCCTTGCCCTGCCAGATGACCTTCTCCTCGTCCACGCCCACCGAGGCGGGATCGTGGTACTCGGCCGCCACCCGCACGTGGGTCAGGCCGCGGGCGGCCATCAGGGCGCGCGCCTCGGCCAGGCCGCCGACCGGATCCTTCAGCTCGGCCGACAGGCCCAGCAGCGTGGTGATCTCCTCGGGCGTGACCTGCTTGCCGAAGACGAAGCCGCCGCCGTGCAGCAGCCCCGCGAAGCGGATCAACTGGCCGCCGGCGATGCTCGGACCCACCAGGAAGCGGCCGTCGTACACCAGCTTGCCGTCGACCACGCCGATGAACAGCTCGTCCTGCTGCACGGTCTCGAGGAACTTCACCAGCAACGCCACGAACTCGCGTCCGAGGCTCTTGACCTTGGGATGGTCGGCGAAATACAGCTTCCGCTGGGCGATCGCGCTGCTGAGCAGGATGACGATCCGGTCCAGTTGGGGATTGGCGGTCACGATGTCTCCTCCGGCAGCGGGGCCTCGGCGTCCGCGGCCGTGTCTTCGGTGGCCCGCTGACGCCAGCTCCTGAGGGTGTCGCGGGCGGCGTCACGGCAGGGCTCGGGCCAGGCGTGGATGATGAACCAGCGGCGCTGGTTGACGACGTTGTGCAGGATGGCCGCGCCGCCCGGCACGTGCAGGGCCGCCACGGCCCGCAGGGTGCGCGGTACCCACTCCTGGTCGCCCTGCTGGAAGGTCAGGGCCGGCAGATGGTCCGCCGCCACGCGCCCCGCGGCCTCGAGCAGCGACTTGTTGGGCTCCTCGTCGTCGCGCATCTTCAGCACTTCGATCATGAAGCGGCGGTACTTGGGCTGGTAGCGCCGCAGCAGCGGCACCACGCCCTCGGCCAGCCAGTTGGGCGGATGGTGGCGCATCCCGTCCAGCAGCCGCTCGCCCACGAAATCCGCATGGGTCGAGCCCAGGATCAGGGCGAAGACCACGTACAGCTCCCGCGGCGGCGGGCTGAAGGCGTCACGGGCGCAGCGCCGTTCGCGCAGGGCGGACAGGGACTCCAGCCGCGGCAGGCGGGACTGCATGGTGGCCTCGTCCAGGGAGGCTGCCCGGGCGCAGACCTCCAGCAGCGCGCCGGTGTCGTGGCGGCGCCCCTCCAGCAGGATCTCGTTGACCAGGAACGGCCAGAGCATGGCGATCTGCGCGGCGTCGAGTTCGCGGCAGATGTCGCGCAGGAAGGCCAGCACCGAGGCGTTGCCCGAGGCGCGCAGGGCGTCGGTCAGGATCAGCAGCGGCCCGAACAACCGCTCCTCCTGCTCGGGATCGGCCAGCTCGCGCATGCCCGCCACGGCGATGGCCCACTCGTCGTGGTCCAGGCCGGTGCGCGCGATGTCGCGGATCCGCTTCTGGATGCGCACCTGGATGGGCAGCTTCTGCTCGCGGCCGAGCATCTGCATCAGGATCGAGAGCTCCTCGCGGCGGCTGCCGCCGGCCAGTTCGAGGGGCGCCTGGTCGGGGACCGCACAGGCGTCGATGGCCGCGCGCAGCTCGGACATGGGCATGCTGTCGGCGGGGTTGTTGGCCTTGGGCGGCGGCTTGGGCTTGCCGTCTTCCGTGGATGCCAGCGCGCCCTGACGGCGCGACAGGGACAGCAGCAGGTCGATGGCGTGGCGCGGGTTCTCGGCCTCGGCGCGCTCGCCCAGGGCCTTGAAGATGGCGGTCAGCGAGTCGAGGTTGACGTTGCCGGAAGTGCGCCCGCCCGGCGCGGCCCCGGTCGGGCCGGCCAGCGGCTCGGCCGCCGATTGCACCGCCCGCACCAGCAGCTTTTCCACGTCCTGCCAGCTGACCTGGGGCAGGGCCTTGCCCTCGAGGCTCTGCTCGCGCAGGTAGCCGGGAATGGACTCCAGCAGCTTGCGGCAGCGCTCGAGGTCCTCGGGGCTGAGCCCGTGGCGGGCCAGGGCCGTCAGCAGGGATTCCATGGTGGGGTTGCGCGCGTCCCCGCCGCTGAGCAGGCCCTCCTCCTCTTCCTCCTCCACGTCCCTGGACACGAATTCGAGGTTCTCGATGGCGATGCTCAGGGGCATGCCCTCGATCACGATCTGCTGGAAGCGGTGGGCGCCCTTGATGCGGTTGCGGTAGGCCAGCAGCTGCGACACGAACTGGTGCAGCTCGCCGGCGGTGACGTTGCTGTCGATGACCACGCCGGAGATGCCCAGGCCGCCGAGGATCTCGCTGAAGCTCTGCACCCCGCGCAGGTCCGCGTCCAGGGGCATGTCCTGCAGGTGCAGCACGCCGCCGACGAGGTTGAAGCGCAGTGACGGCGACTTGCCCAGGGTGCGCTCCAGCGAAGACAGGAAGTGGGACGCCGCCTGGTCGCACATGATATGTCCGGACGGATAGTACACGCCGATCTTGAAGACGCGCTCGAGGGCGGCCATGAGATCGGCCACCGCCTGCGGGTCAACGACCTGGCCTTCGTCGTCCAGTTCGAGGTCGGGTGTCTTCAGTTCGCTCACTATGCGTCTCGCATTCGGTACGGGCCGGGCCCGGGCCGCGGCGGATACCGCCGTCCCTCCGTCCTATCAATTCGGCGGGTGCGGATCGTCTATTGAGCGAATCTCACGGGAACGGGATCGGGAAGCGTTTACGGGTATCTGTAAATATATGTAACACAAGCAGCAGCAAGGCGTTGGCTAGATGTGGCATGGGCGCGGCGACCGCTCAGAAGTTGAACTGGACCCGCAATCCGGCCGCCGTCGCCGCCCGCGGCAGGCTCAGGTCGTTGCGCACCACCTGCAGGTGGGGCGACAGGAAGGTCCAGGTGTTGAGCTGCCAGCTGGCGTAGGCCTCGAAGGTGGTCTCGAAGGCCTCGTCCCCGAACTGCGCCTCGCCGTAGGCCGCGCCGACGGCGAAGCGGCGGTTCCGCGATTGGCGGCTCCATTCCGCTCCGGCACTCCAGGCCCGCTGCACCCCGCCGGTGGTCACCAGCGCCTCCTGGTTGCGTCCGTAGCGCCCGAAGACCGTCACCGCCGCGGCGATCTCCTGGTCCATGCTCAGACCCCAGCCCGTGGCCCCGCCCACATGGGCGGGCGCGTAGACGTAGCCGCGCAGGTTGCCGTCGTAGTCCGAGTCCGGAAAGAGCCGCATGCCGGCTGCGCCGATGGCGAAGCCGTCCTGGAAGCGGGTGCCGCCCGTGGAATCGGAACTGGTGAACCCGCCCTGCACCGAGAAGCGGCGGAACAGCACGGTGCGGGCCCGCACGCCGGGACCGGCGGGCGGCACCAGCAGCGCCGCGCTGTTGACGAACGCGCCGGACAGGAACTGGGCGGTCTCGTCGTTGGCCACCAGGTTGAGGTCGAAGTAGTTGGTCAGGTCGAGCTTGCCGGCGGTCAGGATCACGGCCTCGTCCAGGGCGGTGAACTCGGCCCAGGCCTCGTTGAGGGCCAGCTCCTCGTAGCCGGAGCCGCTGGGAGTCGGCGCCGCGTCCCCGTTGATGGGCGTGGTCAGCGGCAGCAGCCCGTCCAGGCCTTCGCCGCCGCCGGCCTCGAAGGCGAAGAAGAGCAGGGTGCTCGGGCCGAAGCTGGTGTGGGCGTACAGATCGAGGGAGCCGGTGCCCGCCGCGCCGTCGGTGTCGCCGCCGACGAGGTCCTGGGCCACGACCGTGGCGCCGCCGTTGAAGCGCAGCTGCCCCGGACGTGCGGTGATGGCCTTCAGCAGGTTGTCCACGCGCTGGCGGCGCGAACGCACGTCCTCCGGCGCCGCATCCGGCACCTCCCCGCCATCGGCCAGGGCCGCCAGCAACCGACCCATCTCGCCGCCGTCGGCATAGTCCTGCTTCATGGCCTGGATCTGGCGATCCAACCGGCGGATCTCCAGGCGCAGGGAGTCGACCGTCGACTCGGCGTTGACGAGATCCGACACGAGCAGGCTGTCGCTGAGCGCCTCGTCCTGGGCCCGGACCGGACCGACGATGCCGATCAGCGCCGTGCACACGGCAACAACGGTGATCCTGAACCCGGGCATGCCGTTCCCTTTCGCGGCAGCCCCACGCCGCCGCCGCCCTGACGCTAGCACGGTACCAGTCGGCCTCCCAGCACCAAGGTGGAATGAGCCGCGGGCCGGCCCCCCAAGGGGACCGGCCCGCTCCTGACGTTCCGCAGTCGGCTACGGTGCCGGCGTGATGACGACGTCGATGCGCCGGTTCTTCTCCCGGCCCTCCTTCGTCTCGTTGTTGGCGATGGGCTTGGTCTCGCCGTAGCCCACGGCCTGCACGTCGGCAGCCGAGAGGCTGGAGTTGGCCAGCAGGTACTGGGCCACCGCGTTGGCACGGGTCTGGGACAGCTTCAGGTTGGACTCGTCGGTGCCGTAGGCGTCGGTGTGGCCGTCGATGCTGATCTTGGCACCCGGGTACATGGCGATGGCTTCCTTCACCTTGGTCAGCAGGGCGAAGTGGTCCGGACGGATCTCCGACTGGCCGGACGAGAAGCTCATGCCCAGGAGGCGGATGACCACGTCCCCGCCTTCGCGCAGCACGCGGGCCTCCTCGCGGGTGAACTTCTGCTCGACCTGGGCGAAGCGGCGGCTGGCCATGGCCTGGGCCTCCACCTGGGCCTGCAGCGCCTGCTGGGACTCGGACACGCCGCCGAGCTTCTTCTCCAGCTGCGCCACCTGGTCGGTCAGGGCCGTGACCCGGGCATCGCGATCGCGGACCTCGTTGGCCAGGCTGTCCTGCGCCGCTTGCTGGCCCTCGATGGTCGTCACGATCCGGTCGGTGGGGCGGTTGAACCCCTCGTCGAAGCCCACCTGCACATCCAGGGCACCGGCGACGCGGATCAGCGGCGCCTCGGCCGTCAGGATGAGCTCCTCGCGGCTCATGGTCTTGTCGTCGATCAGCTTGACCATCTTGGCCAGCTGCAGGGCGTGCAGCGCTTCGTAGCGGGCCTCCATGGCCAGCGTGCGGGGCCGGTCGATGTCGTAGCGGTTCTCGTTCAGCGCCGTCTCGGCCTCGGCCAGCAGCGACACCGAGCGGGCCAGGGTCGTCGGGGCGTACTTCTCGACCTTCTCCTGGTCGGCCTTGGCCAGCAGCTTGCGGGTCTCGTCGAAGAACGAGGTCTTGATGGCCGAGAGCTCGGCGTCGCGGTACAGGGTCTCGGCCTCGGTGCCGCGCTTGCGGGCGTCGTTGACGTTGCCTTCCTCCAGCTTGCGGCCCGCCTCGGCGAACTTCGCCTCGGCCTGGGACCACAGGGTCGCAGCACTCTTGGCCGCCTCCACCTTGGCCGCGTCGTCGCGGGCCTTCAGGGGGGTGGCCAGGGTCAGGGCGGCCAGGTCCGTGGCCTTGATCGCGGACCGGAAGGAGCCGGAGGCCGCGCTCAGGTCCTTCTTGATGTCGTCGATGTTCTTGCCGTCGGCGAACTTGCGCTCGGCCGAAGCGTACTTCTCCATGCCGCTGCCCCAGCTCTTGGGGGCCAGGATGTCCGCGCGGGCAGCCGTGCCCTGGGCCATCACGGCATCGACTTCGCCGAAGAGCGTCGCCCGCAGGTCCTGCCCGGCCGCCTGGCCGGCCAAGACGAAGCAGGCGGCGAGGACGAGCGCAAGGCGGACTGAATTCGTGGCGATTCTGATCATGGTTTCCCTCCTTAGCGAAGCGTGCGCGCCACGTTCCGGATGAAAGCGGCGGCGGCCCATCGCTGCGTTGGTGCGATGAGCCGCCGTTAGATATACAACAACCGACGGGCAAGCAAGCGATAATTCGGCGGCTACATCCGCACCCCCAGCAGTTCGGCCAGCTCGGTCACCGTCCGGTCGAAGCGCTTGAGCGCCGCTTCGATGGCGTCAGGGCGGGTCAGGTCGACCCCGGCCTTCTTCAGCAGGTCCAGCGGCGCCTCGGCGCAGCCGCCTTCGAGCATCTGCAGGTAGCCGTCGACCGCGGGCTGGCCCTGGGCCTTGACCTGCTCGGCGATGGCGATGCCGCAGCTCAGCCCGGTGGCGTAGCTGTACACGTAGTACTTGTAGTAGAAGTGCGGGATGTAGGCCCACTCCATGCCGTCGTTGGCGTCGACGGTGAAGCCGGGCCCGTAGTAGCGCTGCACCAGATCGGCGTAGGTCTCGTCCAGCAGGTTGGCCGTCACCGGCGTGCCCTCTTCGACGAAGGTGTGCACCGCGCGCTCGAACTCGCTGAACAGGGTCTGGCGGTAGATGGTCGTGGCGGATGTTCTCCAGCTCGGCGGCCAGGATGCCCGCCTTGGCCGCCTTCGAGTCGGCCTGCTGCACCAGGTAGTCCGACAGCAGCGCCTCGTTGCAGGTCGAGGCGATCTCCGCCAGGAACGGCACGTAGCGGTAGTTCCAGTAGGGCTGGTGGGTCATGGCCAGGTGGCTGTGGAGGGCGTGGCCGTACTCGTGGGCCAGGGTCGAGAGATCGTCCAGCGAGTCCTGGTAGTTCATCTTCACGTAGGGATGCCGGCCGTAGACGCTGGCGCTGAAGGCGCCGCTGTCCTTGTCGTTGCTGGGGTAGACGTCGATCCAGCCGTTGCGCGGATCGGTGCCCTCCTGCAGCAGCCCCACGTACTCGGCGCCCAGGGGCGCCAGGGCCGCGGGCAGGATCTCCATGGCCCTGGTGTAGGGCACGTCCATCTCGGCGGCCTCGACCATGGGCACGTACAGGTCGTAGAGGTGCAGGTCGTCCAGGCCCAGCACCTGGCGTCGCAGCTCGACGTAGCGGTGCAGGGGCTCCAGGTTGGCGTTGACCGCGGCGATCAGGTTGTCGTGCACCGCGACCGGGATGTTGTCCTTGTCCAGGTAGGCCTCCAGCGCGGTGTCGTAGCCGCGGGCGCGGGCGTAGAAGACGTCCAGCTCGAACTGGCCGGCGAAGATCGCGGCGAACGCGTGCTGGAACTGGCGCAGGGTGGCGAAGAACGCCGTGACCGCCTCGTCGCGCACCTTGCGGTCGGGCGAGCCGCGGAAGCGGCTGTAGTTCGACAGCGTCATCTGCACCTCGTTGCCCTCGGCGTCGTGGACCATCGGCCAGGCGATGTTCGAGAGCAGGGCGCCGAAGGCGTCCTCGAAGCCGCTGGGGATCTCGTTCAGGTCGATCTCCGCCCACAGGTTGTCCCCGGCCAGTTGCATCAGGTGTTCGCCCTCGGCCGACAGCGCCCGGCTCTGCCGGCGGCGCAGGTTCTCGATGTAGGGCCGGTACTTGGCCAGGGCGTCGCTGGAGGCGTAGGCCTCGTCCATGGCGCCGCCCGCCAGGACCAGCATCTCGCCGCGGATGAAGCCGGCGGCGGCCATCAGCTCGTCCATCAGGGTCAGGCTGCGCTGCTGGCGGGCCTGCAGGCTCTCGTCGCTCAGGTTCGTGTCCAGCGCCAGGTTGGCATGCTGGGTGACCCGGCTGGCCCGATCGTGCAGCGAGAAGTAGAGGTCCAGGCAGGCGGCCAGGGTCGCGGGATCGGTCAGGCGGCCGCGGTAGGCGACCAGCTGCGGCAGTGCGGCTGCGATGTCGTCCAGCTCCCGCTGCCAGGCCGCGTCGTCGACGAACAGCGGCGTCAGGTCCCACTTGTAGGCGTCGGGCACCTGCTGGCGGTCGGCGTTGGCGTCGGGGGTATAGGCCGGCAGCTCGGCGGCTTGGCCGACGGCGACCGCGAGCAGGACGATCAGGAACAGGGACACGAGGAAGCGGCGCGCCATGGGAAGGCCTCCTTGGGGAAGTGCCGGGGCCGGGGATGATGGCTACCGGTCAAGTTTGGGGCGGAAAGCGGCCCGGCGCCAGCGGATTTCCGGTCCGCCTGGACCCGGCAAGGCAACGGGCGCCGTTGCAGCCCGGCGCCCGTCCCGCCGTTGGTCCTGCGGCTGCGGCCGCCGCCGCTAGGCCTTCTTCGCCAGCAGCCGGCCGTAGATCAGCCCGCCCAGCACCGCGCCCACGATGGGCATCACCCAGAACAGCCACAGCTGCCCCAGGGCCCAGTCGCCCTGGAACACCGCCACGCCCGTGCTGCGCGCGGGGTTGACCGAGGTGTTGGTCACGGGAATGGAGATCAGGTGGATCAGGGTCAGGCACAGGCCGATGGCCAGGGGCGCGAAGCCCGCGGGTGCGCGCTCGTCGGTGGCCCCCATGATCACCATCAGGAACATCATGGTCATGACGATCTCGCAGACGACGGCCGCGACCATGGAATAGCCGCCCGGCGAATGGGCGCCGTAGCCGTTGGAGGCGAAGCCGCCGGCCGCCGCGTCGAAGCCCGCCTGCCCGCTGGCGATCAGGTAGAGCACGCCGCCGGCCACGACGCCGCCGACCACCTGGGTGACGATGTAGGGCAGGGCATCCTTGGCGGGGAAGCGGCCGCCGGCCACCAGGCCCAGGGTCACCGCGGGATTGAAGTGGCCGCCCGAGACGTGGCCCACGGCGTAGGCCATGGTCAGGACGGTCAGGCCGAAGGCCAAAGACACGCCTAGCAGGCCGATGCCGACCTCGGGAAAAGCCGCCGCCAGCACGGCGCTGCCGCAGCCGCCGAGCACCAGCCAGAACGTGCCGAAGAACTCGGCGGTCAGACGCTTGGACATGGATCCCTCCTTGGGGAATCGGGGACCGTTGCGGTCACAACCTGATGAAAGGCGGCAGAGCGCAGGCCGCTGGAGTCATGGTCCACCCCTGGCCCATCATCCAGGCAATCGGTTGCCCTGTAAAGCCCTGTCGGCGATGGGCCAACACGAAAGTGGGGGTCCGGACCGGTCCGGACCCCCACGATGCGTTGCGCGATCGGCTACTCGACGACGACCGTCGCACCCTCGATGATCACCGGGTAGTGGTAGCCCGCCCCGAAGTCCCGGTCCACCGACAGCGGACCCTCGACCAGGACCACGTCGCCGGCCTTGGCCTTGGCGCTGGTGGTGATGGTCAGGTCGTGGGTGCCTTCGGAGCCGGTGCCGTCCTGGATGTGGATCCAATTGGTGCCCATGATGTTGGGGGTGAACTTGACCACGCGGCCGCGCACCTTGACGGTCTTGTCCTTCAGCGAGCCGGCGTTGATGAAGATCTCGGCAACGGTCTGGCCGCCGGCGGCCTTGGCCACGCCCTCGACCTGCTCGCGTCCGGCGGTGGTGTGGCTGCTGGCGTCGTTGCCGCCCATGCCCATGGCCGGGGCCGCGGTGGGATGCTCCGAGCCGCCGGCCGTCGGATGCTCCGACCCGCCGGCCGCGGCGTGCTGGTGCCCGTCATCCTTCTCGATGCCGCCGACGAAGTAGACCACGTCGAAGGTGCGGCCGAGGGCCTTGCTCTCGAAATCGGGCATGGCCATGCCCGCGCCCATGACCACCTTGTCGCCGACGGCGATGGTGGTGGCCGGCCCCGCAACCCAGATCTGGTCGCTGCCCCGGTCCAGCAGCACGTAGGTGTAGCCGCCGGCGTCCATGGTCTCGGCCACGCTGCCGCGCCAGACGTTGGGATCGGCGGGGGCGGCCGCCGGGTGGTCGGCGGGGGCGGCCTGCGGGGCGGCCTGCTGGGCCGTCTGCTGGGTCGTGCCTTCGTTCTTGCCGCAACCCGCCAGGACGAGCAGGGCGCCCGCCAGGACGAGGACGATGATCAGGGTCAGCTTCTTCACGTGGATCCTCCCGGGATGGCCGCTCCGGCGGGCCCGCCTCGGGGCCGGCCGGGGAACTCGGTCTGCGTCCGCCCAAAATAGGAGGCGGACTGGTCCGGATCAATCCGGATTCGTGATCTGGGCCCTTCCGGAGGCGGATCGACGCCCCCAGGAGGGCCGCTTCCGGGCGCTGGTCCTGGCAGTGGGACCTTGCGCCGCGCCCGGAAGCCGGTTAATTCTCAGTTCCCCGGCTCCTGCGGCCGTGCGGCGTTCCCGCACGGCGCGCCCCGCAGGAAGCAACCGCCTTCGCCTCCCGGCAGGAGACCCCATGGATCTGGCCTCGCCCGTGCTCGTTGCCACCTACGCGGAGATCGCCCTGAAGGGGCGCAACCGCTCCGTCTTCATGCGCAGGCTGCTGAACAACATGCACGTGGCGCTCAAGGGCATCCCCCTGCGGGAGGTCCGCCACGTGGAGAGCCGCGTGGTGGTGGAGCTGGAGGACGATGCCCACAGCGACGAGGCGGCCGCCCGGCTGCACCGCGTCTTCGGCCTGCAGTGGGTGTCGCCGGCGGTGGCGGTGCCCCGCACGGAGATCGACGAGGAGCTGGCCGCCGACCTGGCCGCCGGCCGCACCCCACAGCTGACCCGCCTGGGCCGGGCGGCCTGCGCCCTGACCGCCCGCGACCGCGGCGGCGCGGCCAACTTCAAGGTCGAGACCCGCCGCAGCGACCAGGCCTTCCCCATCAACTCGCTGGCGATCAGCACCGAGGTGGGGCACGCCGTGCACGAGGACTCCGGCCTGCCCGGGCGCATGCGCGAGCCGGAATTCACGGTGCACGTGCTGGTGCTGAAGGAGAACGTGCTGGTCTTCACGCGCAAGCTGCAGGCCTACGGCGGCCTGCCCGCCGGCGCCAGCGGCCGGGTGATGGTGCTGCTCTCGGGGGGCATCGACTCGCCGGTGGCCGCCTGGCTGATGATGCGCCGCGGCGTGCGTCCCGAGTTCATCCACTTCTACGCCGGCCGCACGCCCGCCGAGGCCGAGGCCGGCAAGATCGAGGAGCTGGTGCGCCTCCTGTCCGGGTACTCGCCGGTGCCGCTGAACCTGTGGCTGGTGCCGGTGGTGCCCTACGAGCTGCGCGCCATCGGCGCCGTGCCCGAGAACCACGACATGGTGCTGTTCCGCCGCTTCATGGTGAAGGCCGCCGAGAAGCTGGCCGGTCGCGCCAGCTGCCGGGCCCTGGTCACCGGCGACAGCCTGGGCCAGGTGGCCAGCCAGACCCTGGAGAACCTGACGGCCATCTCGCCCGATGTGGCCCTGCCCATCCTGCGCCCGCTGGTGGGCATGGACAAGGTGGAGATCACGGCCTGGTCCAAGGAGATCGGCGTGTTCGCCACCTCGATCCTGCCCTACCGCGACTGCTGCTCCATCCGCTCGCCGCGGCCGGTGCTGCGGGCCCGGGTCCAGGACGTGCAGCGCTACTCGCAGCAGATGGACCTGGACGGGGCCGTGACCGAGGCCCTGGCCGCCGCCACCAAGATCATCGTCGGCGCCGACATTGATCCTCAATAGGGCGGACCGATTGCCGATCAAGCGTTGTCAGCCCCGCCCTCGGCCCAACGGAGGCCGGGGCACGCCATCGCCAAGGCAGGCAGGACAGAGCGGATGAAGATCCTCGTCGTCGACGATTCCCGCGCCATGCGCCGCATCGTGACCCGTTCCATCGGGCAGGCGGGGCACAGCGACCACGACATCCTCGAGGCCGAGAACGGCCGCGACGCCCTGGTGCTGGTCCAGAGCGGCGCGCCGGACCTCGTCCTGTCGGACTGGCACATGCCGGAGATGTCGGGGATCGAACTGCTGCGGGAGATCAACGAAGCGGGGATCGGGGTGCCGTTCGGCTTCGTCACCGCCAACGTGACCCGGGACATGGTGGCCCAGGCCGAAGCGGCCGGGGCCATCTTCATGCTGGCCCGCCCTTTCACCGCCGAGGACATGGCCGAGGTGCTCGGGGTCTTCAGCGGCGTCTGATCAGGCCGGCTGACGCGGACGCGCGGCCCCGCGCGGCCCGGCCAGGTACATCTCCCGCAGTTCGTGGAATTCCGGCTCGACCTTGGCGGTGATCTCGGCGGCCAGATCGGCCGTCAGCCCCAGCCGCATCATCGCCGCCTCGTCCACCCGGTACAGGCCCAGGTCGACGCCGCCGCCCCAGCCGGCGCGCATGGCCAGCGCATCGGCCAGGTGCACCAGGTCGACGATCTGCTGATGCTCGCCGCCCGCCGCGGCCGGATCGTGGTGCCAGCGCGCGGCCGCCACCACCTCCTCGGGCAGGTTCCAGGAAGCCAGCAGCTCGGCCGCCACCTCGGCGTGGTCCACGCCCAGCACCCGGTACTCGGCTTCGTTGAAGGGCACGCCTTCATTCTCGACGATGGCCTTGATGGGCTGGTCGTCCACCTCGACGAAGGTGCCCAGCACCACCTTGCCCATGTCGTGCAGCAGGCCGGCGGTGAAGGCCTCCTCGCGGCCGCGCACCTTCAGGGTCTGCACCATCTTCTCGGCGCAGATGGCGGTGGCGAAGGAGTGCTCCCACAGGGCGTCCGAGTCCATGTCGTAGCCCTTGATCGGCTTGCGCACCAGCGGCGCCACCGACATGCACAGCACCATCTGGAAGATGCGGTTGGTGCCCAGCCGGGTGATGGCGTCCTTGACCGTCTTGATCTTGCGCGACCAGCCGAAGTAGGCCGAGTTGGCCAGCTGCAGGATGTTCGCGGTCAGGCCGGGGTCGTGCTCGATCACCTTGGCCAGGGCGTCGAAGCTGACGTCCGGGTCGTTGAGGTACTGGCGGATCTTGATCACCACCGACGGCAGCGACGGCACGTTCTTGATCTGCTTGAGGATGATCAGCCTGTCGGGCACCTTGCGCTCCTTCTCCTGCGGGATCCCGTATGCGTTCAGTCGGACGCGGCGTTGCCGGCGATGCGGGCGGCCTGCTCGCGCTCCTGGCGCGTCAGCAGCCGGTCGACCTCGATCAGGCAGACGCTCAGGTCGCCCGCGTGGCCGATGCCGGCGATCCAGTCGCCTTCCTCGAGGCTGGCGCCCTGCCCCGGCGGCGCATCGATGGCCCCGGCCTCGAAGTGGCGCACCTCGGTGACCTCGTCCACCAGCAGGCCCACCGCCAGGGGCCCCTTGGGCGTGGCGATGTCCACCACCACCACGCAGGACTTGCCCTGCATCCTCTCGCCCATCAGGCCCAAGCGCTTGCGCAGGCTGACCACCGGGATGGTGCGGCCGCGCAGGCGGATGACCCCGGCCGCGCAGCCGGGCTGGCCGGGCACCGGCAGCAGGCCGGCCGCAGTGCTGATCTCCTGCACGCGCAGGATCTCGACGGCGTATTCCTCGCGGGCCAGGGTGAAGGCGAGGTACTTGCCGGCCTGGGCGGTCCTCGCGAGGGTTGCGGCGGTCATGCGGACATCCTCCGTAATGCTGTGGCGCGCCGTCCGGCGCGGCGGCCGCAGGCGGCCGGGTTCCTGGGCGGCCCCGTCAGGATTCTGGCCGCCGCCGCAGCGGGGCCACCCGGGTGCCGCACGATCATGCTCGGGAAGCCAGGGCTCCTGCCTGGAGCCGCCCGCACGCGTCGATCCTGCAATCCTTTGCCGGACATGGCGTTGCAA
Organism: Candidatus Krumholzibacteriia bacterium; assembly: GCA_963848505.1. Taxonomy (GTDB): domain Bacteria; phylum Krumholzibacteriota; class Krumholzibacteriia; order LZORAL124-64-63; family LZORAL124-64-63; genus JACZKN01. The sequence goes on from CAWKEB010000002.1 coordinate 531,908, forward strand.
TCTTCCCGGAGGGCCGGTGCGCCGACGTCCACCCCTTGCGGGAGGCAGCCGCACCCACCGGCCGACACCAGAGCGGGGGCAACATGCGTGCCAGACGGAACAGGGGGAGACTCAGCGCAGCCGGCGGGCGGTGCAGTAGCGCCGCCGCCACCAGCTGTTGTCCAGGCTCTCGGTGCCGACGGGCACGTTGGGGCGCGGGGCGTGGACGAACTCGCGGGCGCCAAGGCAGATGCCCACGTGGTCGACCTCGCCGCCGTTGATGGAGAAGAAGACCAGGTCGCCGGCCTGCAGGTCGGCCTGGCGCACCGCGGTTCCGCAGGCGGCCTGGTCGCCCGACACCCGGGGCAGGTCGATGCCCAGCGAACCGTAGACGTGCTGCACCAGGCCGCTGCAGTCGAAGCGGTCGGGGCCGGAGGCCCCCCACTGGTAGGGCTTGCCGACCTGCGCCAGGGCCAGCGTCGCCGCATCCACCCCCAGGCTCACGCTCTCGGGCCGGCGCTCGGGCAGCGGGGCCCCGGACTGGCCGCGGAGCTCGGGCTCGGGCAGGCCCAGCTCCGGATACCACGGCTGCAGGACCGCGCCGACGGTCGGGTTCGGCGTCGAGATCGGCGCCGCCGCCGGGGCCGGAGGTGCCGGTTCGCTGCGCACGGCCTGGCCCTGGACCACCCGCTTCGGCGCGCAGCCGCCAATCAGGCCGGCCGCTGCGGCCAGCAGCAGGACGACCGGGACCGGGACGGCGGGCGCGCGGGTTCGGCGGAGCATGGCATCCTTGCACCTGGAAGGGCGGGGCACGGGTTCCTGGCCCCGCGGTGCCCCGCATGCTACTGTAGCCCCATGATGAACGACAACATGCCCGAAGGCAACGCCCCGGACACCACCGGGGCCGCGGCCCTGGACCTGACCATCGAGAAGCTGGTAACCGGTGGCGCCGGCCTGGCCCGGCACGACGGCCAGGCCGTGTTCGTGCCCCTGACCGCCCCCGGCGACCGGGTGCGCGCCCGGATCATGCAGAAGAAGCGCGGCTTCCTGCAGGCCGAGCTGGTGGAGCTGGTTGAGCCCGGACCGGGCCGACGCGAGGCGCCCTGCCCCCACTACGGCGATTGCGGGGGCTGCGACCTGCAGCACCTGGAGTCCGCCGCCCAGCGCGAGGCCAAGGCGTCCATCGTCCTGGAGTGCTTCGGGCGCCTGGGTGGCCTGGACGTGGCGTCGATCCTGGAGGGCCCCGCCGCCACCGGCGACGACCTGGGCTACCGCAACCGCATCCGCATGTACGCCGACCCCACCGGTCCCTACGGCCTCAAGCGCCGGGGCACCAACGTGGTCGTGCCCCTGCAGACCTGCCTGCTGATGCCCGAGCAGTTCAACCGGGACATCCTGCCCTGGCTGCGCATGCTGCCGCCGGTGGAGCAGATCCTGATCCGCCTGGACCGGCGCGGGCGCTTCCTGGTCTCGCTGTTCGGGCCGCCGGCGCGGCTGAAGATGCTCAAGAAGATGCTGGCCGCCCTGGGCCCGGACGAGGCCCCGGCTCCCGGCTGCGTGGGCATCCTCTTCAACAACCTGCCCATGTGGGGCCACGACTATCTGGTGCACGAGGTGGCCGGCCACACCTACAAGGTGTCGGCCCAGAGCTTCTTCCAGGGCAACGAGGCCGTGGCCGCCGAGGCCGTCACCACGGCGCGGGCCTGGCTGGGCGACCTGGCGGCGGCAGGCCGCCTGGGCCCCCTGCTGGCGGACCTGTTCTGCGGTGTGGGCCTGTTCAGCCTGGGGCTGGCCGACCTGTTCCAGCAGGTGCTGGCCATCGACAGCGACGAGGGTGCCTGCCGCGACCTGCAGAACAATGTCCAGCGCGACGCCGCCGCCCGCGACAAGGTCGCCGTGCACGCCGGCCCGGTGGCCAGGCTGCTGACCGGACCGGACCTGGCGCCGGCCGAGACCTGGGCCCAGGCCTGCTGCCTGATCGACCCCCCGCGCACCGGACTGGGCAAGGAAGGCGCCGCCGCGCTGCTGGCCCGCCGACCCCGGCAGGTGCTGGTCATGAGCTGCGACCCGGCCACCCTGGCCCGCGACGCGGCGCTGCTGGCGGCGGCGGGCTACACGCCCACGCGCCTGCGGGTGCTGGACATGTTCCCCCAGACGGCGCACATCGAGGCGTTGCTGCTGATGGAGCGCAACGACTGACAGCCGCCTCCACCTGCCAACTGCCGTGCTGGCGCCCGTGGCGTCCGGGCTGCCGCCATCCCTCTTGTCACCAACATTATCCTCTAAATTAGTATAAAACATGCCATATTGCCGAGTTTGTTGCCGCCAATGGCGCCATGGTCGCAATTATTTCTAATTTTTAGCTTAACATGAGCCGTAATAAGATTTATACTCATCCCTTCTGCCGCCGCGTCCACCCTCTACCCGGGAGCCTGAACGTCCATGATGAACCTCAGCCGCACCGAACTGCGCGAATTCCTGGAGATCCCCTACGAGAAGCTCGAGGAGCTGAACCTGCAGTCCAAGTCCTACCAGGAGCGCTGGGTGCCCATGGACCAGGTCGAGGCCGAGCGGCGCGAGTACCTGGCCAAGGAGAAGCGCATCAAGGCCGTCACCGTGGCCTTCAGCGACCTCGAGGGCCGTCTGCACATGCTGGACTACGACAAGAAGTTCCTGCTGGGCGCCGACCTGCTGACCTTCGACGGCTCGTCGATCCGCGGCTTCACCCGCATCGCCGAGAGCGACCTGCGCCTGGGCATCGACTGGCGGGCCTTCTACTGGATGCCCGCCGACGTCTTCGGCCCGGGCAAGGTGCTGGTCTTCGGCCACGTGCTGGACCGCGACCACCAGCCCTACGCCTCGGACTTCCGCAGCCGGCTCATGCACTACACCGAGGAACTGCACCGCACGCAGGGCCTGGTCGCCAACGTCTCGGCCGAGATCGAGGGCTTCCTCTTCGCCAACCGCGACGCCGAGCGCGCCTACCACGAGACCGGCCGTTTCGACCTGATCTCCACCGGCGGCTACTACCACAGCCTGCCCCAGGATCCGCTGCGCCAGTTCATCGACGCCTCGGCCGAGGTCCAGCGGGCCATGGGCTTCGAGAACGAGAAGGACCACCCCGAGGTCGGCCCCTCCCAGTTCGAGATGAACTTCAAGTACTCGCCGGCGCTGATCGCCGCCGACCGCATCCAGCTCTACAAGCTGCTGTGCCGCCAGGTGGCCCAGAGCATGGGCATGACCGCCTGCTTCCTGCCCAAACCCCTGACCGGCGTCAACGGCAGCGGCATGCACACCAACATCAGCCTGGCCAAGGACGGCCAGAACCTGTTCTGGGACGAGAAGGGCAAGAACTTCATGTCCAGGCAAGGCGATGATTTCACGCGGCGCATCCTGCACAGTGCCGAGGATCTGTGCCTGGTGCTGAACGCCAGCGTCAACGCCTACCGCCGCCTCGACCCCCACTACGAGGCGCCCAACGAGATCCTGGCCAGCCCCACCAACCGCAGCAGCATGGTGCGCATCCCCATGGCCGGCCGCTCGGGGCAGCGCATCGAGGTGCGCTCGGTGGGTCCGGACTCGAACCCGTACATGCTGATCTACGCGCTGCTGCGCACCGGCCTGGAGGGTCCGCAGCCGGATCCCAAGGCGCCCAAGCCCAAGCGCATCCGCAAGCGGCTGCTGCCGGGCAACATCTACGACGCCATGGGCATCTACCGGCGCAGCACCTGGATGCGGGATCTGCTGGGCGCCGAGTCCCACGCCAAGTACTGCGACCTGAAGGAGATGGCGGCCCACCGCTGCCCCCGCGAGATGGGCACCCGCATCAAGCGGGCCGAGATCATGTACCACCACGAGGTCACCAACCAGATGATCTGGAACCAGTTCTAGGTCGGTGGGAATGGAGACCGGGGCAGGGGCCGGAGGCGGGCAGCCTCCGGCCCCGGTCACGGGGCGGGCTTGATCGTCCTTGATTTTGAGCTTGGTTTATTGCTATACTGTCCGCCGCCGGAAACCAGCCGGCAGCTGAGACCGCCGTCCGGCGGCCTTCTGAATCTTCCTCGACCCGGAGTTGCAGCAGCGTGAAGGCCATCCTGCGTTTCGTCGTCGCCGCCTTGGGCTTGGCCTACGTCCTGACCGGAGGCCGCGGCTAGAGCGTCGCGGCAACACCCCCGTGTTCACGGACGCTGGCGAAAATCCTCTTTCCGCACCCCCGCCTGCTGCATCAGCGCATACAGCGTGCGGGGATTCACCCCGGCAAGCTCCGCCGCCGCGCCGACCCGCCCGCCGGTCGAGGTCAGCACCTCGCCGAGATAGGCTTGGATAAACGCCGTGTCGGCCGCCTCACGGGCCTCGCGCAGGGCGCGACCGCGCCAGCGGTCAGCCGACCCCTCCCGAAGCGCCGCCGGATCAGCACCGACGGACGGGGGCACATCGCCCAAACCGGCAATGGCCCGCGGCAGGTCCGCCGGCCCGATCTCCGCGTGGGAAGTCAGCAGCACCGCCCGCTCGACCACATTGATCAGCTCGCGCACGTTGCCCGGCCAGTCGTAGCGGGCCAGGGCGTCCATGGCCTCGGGCCGGATCGCAACGACGGGCCGCCCCAGCGCGAGGGCGAAATGGCGCAGGTAGTTCTCCGCCAGGTCCGGCACGTCCTCGCGGCGCAGGCGCAAGGCCGGCAGGGTCAGGGTCACCACGGCCAGGCGGTAGTAGAGGTCGGTGCGGAAGCGCCGGGCGCGCACCTCCTCCTCCAGGTCGCGGTTGGTCGCCGCCATGATGCGCACGTCCACGGCCAGGCTGGTCTCGCTGCCCAGGCGCTGCACCCGCCGCTCCTCCAGCACCCGCAGCAGCTTGACCTGCAGGTGCAGGGGCATCTCCGCGATCTCGTCCAGGAAGATGGTGCCGCCGTGGGCCATCTCGAAGAAACCGCGGCGGGCCCGCGTCGCCCCGGTGAAGGCGCCCTTCTCGTGGCCGAACAGCTCGCTCTCGAGCAGCGTCTCCGGCAGCGCGCCGCAGTTGACCGCCAGGAAAGGCCCGCTGCCCCGGGGGCCGTCCTGGTGGATGGCCCGGGCCAGGCGTTCCTTGCCGACGCCGGTCTCGCCCAGGATCAGCAGCGAGCTGCTCGAGCCCACGACCCGGTGCGCGGTGGCCATGAACTGCTGCATGGCCTCGCTGCGGGAGACGAAGTCCTGCAGACTGCTGCGGGGCAGGCGGGGTTCGACGCCGAGGATCTGCATTCCTTCGCTGCGGCGGCGGCGCACGAAGGCGGCCAGGGTCGACTCCAGGTCGGCATCAGCGAGTCCGGCGTTCAGCACGGCGAGGCAGCCGGCAGCCAGCAGGGAAGCGCGCTCCTGGGCGTCCTCGTGCGCCGAGAAGATCACCAGCTCCGGCTGCTCGGGCAGCCGCCGCACGTCGGCGATCCAGGCTGCCGGATCGGGCGGCAGCTGGTCGCGCTCGATCAGCACCATGTCCAGGTCGCCTTCGTGCAGCCGGGGCCACAGGCGCGGCGCCACCGCCACGAGTGCCGAGTTGGCCTCCACCCGTTCGAGACGGCCGAGGATCTCCAGCAGGCGCCGGCGCAGAGTGGCGCTGCGGGTGGCGACCAGGACGCGGATCAGCATGATTTCTCCGATTCGGATGAATACGCCCGATTTATGTCGGGTGTTTCCCTCCGAAAACGGATAACACCTGCCGGCTCCCGGCGCCACTATGAATTTTCATCTGATTGCGACACAACTACATAGGTCGATATAGAATCAACCTGGCAATCCAGGCATTGTCCTTGCCATGCTCCGCCGATGCCGACGCTGCGCCGGGACTCCCCCGCGCAGCCCAATGCAAGGATGGTGGCAGGATGACCGCGAAGCCGAAAGACACCACCAAGGCACCCAGGCCCAAGGGGCCGGCGCCGGCCGCAACGCCGACGCCGCCCGCCCGTCCGCCTTACCAGGAGCCGACGAAGCGCTAGGCACGGCGCCATCGTCCTTCGCGCGGGCGCTGCACCTGGCAGCCCCAGGGACACGCCGGATCCGCCGGCAAAACCCCGCCCGCACGAACCGTGAACCGAGGAGAGAACCGATGAAGACCAGCAGGATCATGATGATCGTCGCCGTGTTCGCGTTGGCCGCCCTGATGGCCGGCTGCAGCAAGGCCCCCACCCTGACCGTCCAGGAGGCCGAGCTGGCCGTGCGTGCGGTCGAAGACGCCGGCGCCGCCCAGTACGCGCCCGCCAGCCTGGCCGCCGCCAACGAGGCCATGGCCAAGCTGAACGCCGAGTTGGCCGTCCAGGCCGACAAGATGTCCATGCTGCGCCGCTACGGCACGGCCCAGGAGCTGGCCGTGGCCGCCAAGGTGGCCGCCGACAACGCCCTGGCCGAGACCCAGGCCGCGAAGCAGGCCGCCCATGACGCGGCCGTGGCCCGCATCGAGGCCGCCACGGCCCAGCTCGAGGTCGTGCGGCCGATGCTGGCCACCGCGCCTCGGGGCAAGGGCTCCGAGGCCGACCTGCGCCTGCTCGAGGCCGACCTGGTGGCCGTCGAGGGCATCCTGGCCGAGGCCCGTGCCGCCGTCGCCGCCGGCGACTTCATCAGCGCCGACGCCAAGGCCACCGCGGCCGCGCAGAGCCTCGACGAAGTCACGGCAGCGGTCGAGACCGCGAAGGCCCTGAAGGCCCAGAGCAAGCGGTAGTCGTCCACGACCTGTCCCACCCACGCGGGGAGAACGACGGAGTGTCATCCTCACGCTGGATCACCAGGGGCCTTCCCACGGCTGTGGTCGTGGGAGGGCTCCTGGCCCTGATCATCCTGGCCCGACCCTGGCTGGCCGGCTGGGACACCCTGCCCGTCCAGCGGCGTGACGCCGCCCAGCAGGCCCTGAACGCCGCCATCACCGGCGGCGCCCACAACCTGGCCGCCGACGAACTGGCCGAGGCCGAAGCCGCCCTGGCCGCCGCCCACCTGGAACTGGCCCGCCAGCAGGCCCGCTGGCTGTCCTTCAACCGTGACTACCGCCGCGCCGACGCGGCCTACCTGGCCGCGGCCGAAGCGGCCGAGCGGGCAACCGCCGCGGCCACCGGGCGGGCCGCCGCCGCTGCGGCCGAAGCCCGCTCCCTGCTGGTCCTGGCCGACACCCTGGTCACGACCACCGAGCGCGCCGCCGAGCAGATGCCGTTTCCGCGCAAGGCCCGCACCGCACTGCGCCAGGCGCGCACGGCGCTGCTGGAGGGCCGCCTGCTGCTGAAGCAGAAGCACTACGACGAGGCCGCCGCCGCGGCCCGGCGCAGCCTGACCGCGGCCGAGGCGTCCCGCGACGCCGCGATGCCCTCGGCCGCCCGTTTCGCCGACGCCGACCTGCTGCGCACCTGGCGCGGCTGGATCGACGAGACCATCACCTGGTCGGCCCGCAAGGGCAAACCCGCCATCGTGGTCTACAAGGAGAAGCGCCTGCTGGTGCTCTACGACCGCGGCCGCGCCGTCGGCGTCTACACCGCCGACATGGGCAGCAACAGGCTGAAGCAGAAGAGCTATGCCGGTGACAAGGCCACGCCGGAAGGGCGCTATCACGTGGTGGCCAAGAAGAAGAACGGCCAGACCAAGTACTACAAGGCGTTGCTGCTGGACTACCCCAACGCCGAGGATCGCGCCCGCTTCGCGCGCGCCAAGAAGGAAGGCCGCGTGCCCGATGGGGCCGGCGCGGGGATGCACATCGAGGTCCACGGCCACGGCGGCCGCGAGCAGGACTGGACCCTGGGCTGCGTGGCCCTGGCCGACGGCGACATCGACGAGGTCTTCGCCCGGGTCGAGGTGGGCACGCCCGTGACCATCGTCGGCGGCGACGGCAAGGACGGCGTCTTCTCTTCGCTGTGGCGCGAGCACGCCGCCGCCGGAGGCCGCTGATGAACCGGTATCTTGGCAAGGCGGGGAAGGCGGGCAAGGCGGGCATCGCCGGCATCGCAGCCCTCGCCCTGCTCCTGGCCATCACCCTGCTGGGCACCGGCTGGCAGGACCGGCCGCTGCTGCCGGCGCCTGCCGCCGGCAGCCCGGCCGAGCACCAGCGCCTGGCCAAGGCCCTTGCCGGCCGCATCCCGGCCAAGCCTTTCATCGTCATCGACCAGACCCACAACCGGCTCGAGGTCCGGCGCGGCGCGCAGACCCTGCTGTCGGTGGTCTGCTCGGCGGGCTCGGGCATGGTGCTGCGCGAAACCGGCGGCCAGGCCCGCCAATGGATCTTCGACACGCCGCGGGGGCTGTACACGGTGCGCTCGAAGCTGAAGAACCCCGTGTGGAAGAAGCCCGACTGGGCCTTCATCGAGGAAGGCCTGCCCCTGCCCGCGAATCCGGGCGAACGCATCGAGTACGGAGCGCTGGGGGAATACGCCCTCTACTTCGGCGACGGCTACATGATCCACGGCACGCTCTACGAGCGACTGCTGGGACGGAGTGTCACCCATGGCTGCATCAGGCTGGGTCGGGACGACCTGGCGGCGGTGTTCCGGGCCTGTCCGGTCGGCACGCCCATCTACATCTTCTGAGGGGCTCCGCGCGGGCCTCGGTGCGGCGCTGGTGCTGGCCTGCGTGCTGGCCGGCGCGCCGGTCCGGGCCGCCGGGAATGCGGCGGCAGGCGACCCGCTGGCCGCCCAGCTGCGCAGCGTCCTGGCCCTGGCCCGCAGCGACTCGTTCTACCTGGTGCTGGACCTGGAGCGGACCGAACTGCGGCTGATGCTCGGCGGCGTCGCCCTGCGCACCCTGCCCTACACCGAAGCTTCGGTCGCCGGCCCGCAGCTGGCGCTGCTGGCGGGGCCGTCGCTGTCCGGCTGGGCCGACCAGGTATGGCGCGAAGGCGGGCTCGACCCCGAGCAGCGCCGGGAGCGCACCGAGATCGTGCCGCCGGACCCCACCGCCGCCCCGGCCGAGGCACCGCCGCCGCCGCCGACGCCGGAGGACGCCATCCCCACTCCCGACCGCTACCGTGTGCGCTTCGCCGGGGGCCTCGACCTGGAGATCCGGCCCACAGGCACGGCGCCCGCCGGCCCGGGCCTGGGCGAACGCCTGCGCCTGCTGACGGATCCCCGCCGGCCGCGGCTGCTGGTGAGGCTGGGGCTGGACCGCGACGGCGCGGCCGAGCTCTACCGCTGCCTGCCCCCGCGGATCAAGCTGGTCGTGCTGGGTCGGCCCGCCTGACCACCCCGCCTATTTCGTCCAATTGAAGTACTGGGAAAGGACCAGCAGCAACGCCGGTACCAGGAACCAGCACACCGCCAGCGGCAGGGCGCTGCGGGTATAGGTGCTGGGGACGGGCGCCTGCCCGGCGGCGGCCGCTGTGGTCGCCGGGGCGGCCTGGCTTCGGCGCGGACGCCGCAGCTTCGGGAAGAGGGGATTGCGCGGAACCAGGGGAGACGGACGGGACATGGTCGCCATGGTGATACTCTCCGGACCCGGCGGACAAGGACGTCCCGCCGGCTGCGGTCGAGCGCGTGGGTGCGAGGGGTGCACGTGCGGGTCTGGGCCGAATCTGGTCTCCGTAGCCCTCGAGCGGAGGACGGCGATCACGATAATCGGAAAATCCGCCGCGTCAAGGGCCAGCTCGCGCCCTTGTGCCGGCCCCGCGAACGTGGCATCTTCGGGGCGCACCCGCCAGCAAGGAGACCGCCACCCGTGACCGCTTCCCGCCCTGCGCCCAGCCTCGACAACGTGATCGTGGTCCTTTCGCGCACCAGCGAACCCATGAACATCGGGGCCGCCTGCCGGGCCATGAAGACCATGGGGCTGAAGCACTTGCGGCTGATCGACCCCCTCAACCCCAAAGGCCGCAGCGCCCGTGCCCTGGCCCACGGGGCCGAAGACATCCTCGACGCGGCCGAGGTGGTCGGCACCCTGCTGGAGGCCGTCGGCGACTGCATCGTGGTCACCGGCACCACCGCCCGCCGGCGGCAGCTGCGCAAGCACGCCTTGCTCTCCCCGGCGGAGATGAGCGACCACGTGGCCGACCACAGCCGCGACGGCAAGGTGGCCATCCTCTTCGGCACCGAGCGCACCGGCCTGACCAACGACGAGGCGGACATCTGCCGCTACCTGTCCACCGTGGACACGGCGCCCGAGCAGCCCTCGCTGAACCTGGCCCAGGCGGTGATGCTCTACAGCTGGGAGGTGCGCCAGGCCCTGGTGCGGGCCGGGGCGGACACCGTCTCGAACACCGAGCTGGCCGCACGTGGCCCGAATGTGCGCCGGCCCGAGATGCGGGTGCGCCATCCCCACCGCTCGACGCGGCTGCCCAGCCAGCGCGAACTGGACACCATGTACGCCCACCTGGCGACGGTGATGGACGCGGTGGACTACAGCGAGCACGAGCGGCGCAAGTTCCTGACCTACCTGCGCCAGCTGCACCTGCGGGCGGGCATCGTCAACTGGGAGACCCACATCTACCATATCCTGTGCAAGCGCCTGCTCAAGGCCCTGGACCGGCCCAAGTTCGACGGGCTGATCCCCGAGGATCTCACGGACCGGGACGATCCGGCCTGAAGACCCCGCAGGCCGGGACCTGCGACTTTCCCTCAAGCCCCCCTGAATGCTGACGATCACCTGCCCCAGACACATCCACGCCGGCCGGGGGCCGCGTGGCGTCGGCCATAGGGCCACGCCGCCGGCAGGCCGGTGATCTCAGCGGACGGGAGGCAGGTACGATGAACCGCAAGGTCAACCGACAGGGATTCACGCTGATCGAGGTCGTCATCGCGGTGGCGATCGTCGCCATCCTGGCGGCGGCCATCAGCCCCATGGTCTTCCATCACCTGGAGGACGCCAAGGTGGGCAAGGCCCAGAACGAGACCGAGACCATCGCGCTGGCCGTCATGAGCTACTACAAGGACACCGGCACCTGGCCGTACACCAACCAGGACGGGCCGGCCGGCAACGGCATCGAGCGCGTGATCTCCAGCCCGGTCGTGGCCGCGGGCGCGGGGCCGGCCGCCGGCGCCAACGCCGTACGCTGGGGCAACTACGGCGACACCAAGATGCTGGGCGACTACCTGTACTACAACAATGCCGACGGCGACAGCGACCCGGCCGGCGCCAACGAGAACCAGGCCGCCCAGGACTGGCCGACCGCCGGCGCCAACTCCTGGCGCGGGCCCTATCTGGACAATTACCTGGTGAACGATCCCTGGGGCCACGCCTACGTGATCAACACCTACTACGCTCCGGGCGGCGGCTACAACGGCACCGTGCGGCACAAGGTGTTCGTGCTCAGCGCCGGGCCCAACGGCCGCTGGGAGACCGCCTTCAACAACGGCGTCACCGAGGATGTCCTCGGTGACGACGTCGGCAGCGTGGTGACGATCGACTGACGGTTCGCGGTACCCGTCCGCGTCCGCGATGCCGGCGCGCTACATGCGCGCCGGTATCTTCTTTTCCAGCTCGGCGCGGGCGGCCGCGGCCTCGGCGGCCGCCTCGTCGCCGTCCATGATGATCGGCGTCAGCAGCATAACCAGTTCGATGTCCACCTCGCGGTCGTCGGTCGACTTGAAGAGGTAGCCCAACAGGGGGATGTCCTTGAGGATGGGCACGCCCGAGTGGATCTTGCGGGTGCGCTGGCTGATCAGGCCGGCAATGACCAGGGTCTGGCCGGCACGCACCTTGCCCACGGTGTCCAGCTCGCGGATGGCCAGGATGGGCGCCGTATCCGCGTTCGGGCTCTCGGCGATGCCCACCACGTCGCTGATGGTGGGATGGACGTTCAGGGTGACCACCCGGTCGTGACCCACCTGGGGCGTCACGTCCAGCACCACGCCCACCGGCACCACCCGCGGCGTGTAGTTGACGACCGGCTCGGTGGCCACGCCGTTGGAGATGATCGCCGGCTCCACCTGCGCCTCGTAGTAGACGTCCTCGGTCACCACGCGCACCACGGCCTTCTGGTTGTTGAGCGTGGTCACCCGCGGCGTCGAGACCGTGCGCACGTCGCCGGTGGTCTCGATGGCCTGCAGCACCGCGGTGATGTTCTTGCTGTCGACCACGAACTGGAAGAACTTCTCGTCGATGTTGTCGACCGGGTTGAAGGTGTGCAATCCCGCCTGGAAATCGCCGCCGCCGATGGTCTGCCAATTGATGCCCGTCTTGCGCTGCTCGTCGAGGTAGACCTCCATGATGCGCACCTCGATGGCCACCTGCCGCTGCAGGGACTCCTTGAGCCGGGACAGCAGCTCGTCGACCTGGCGCACCCGGTCCCACTCGGCGGTGACCTGGACCAGCGAGGCCATGGGGTTGACCACCAGGCTGCGGCCTTCGGCGTCGGCCAGGCTCAGGCCCAGGTCCGCCTCGCGCCCGGACCGGTTCTGGACGTTGTCCACGCCCTGGAAGACCACGACCTGCAGCGCGTGCATGACCTCCGGCCAGACCGACATGACGGCGGTGCTGGTGACGTGGCTCTGGTTCTGGTTCTCGCTGCTGCCGCCGGAGGAACTGCCCCCGCCGCTGCTCTCGTTGCGCCCGGCGGAGACCTGCAGTTCGCCGCGCCCTTCGCGCTCGGTCACCGGGTAGTCGAAGGTGAACCAGCGCGTCACCAGGCCGCGCCGGTGCACCACCAGGATGTCGCCGATCACCTCGTAGCCCAGGTTCACCGGCTCGAGCACCGCGTCCAGGGCGCGTCCGATGCGCACGTTCTCCAGGTGCACGTTGACCTCGCCCTGCACGTCCGGAGCCAGCTGCAGGCCCAGGTCGGCGTTGGCGGCGATCGTGCGCAGGATATCCCGCACATCCACCCAGCCGTTGGTCACGATGCTGATGTTCTCGCGCTCCTGGTCCCAGGCGGGCGCCGGCCCGCCCGCGGGCGGCGCCGCCCCGGCCGTGCCCGTCAGCAGCAACCCCATCAACGCGATCACGGTGATCCTGCGCTTCATCGTTCCGACCTTTCGCCAGCGGACTCCCGCTCCAGGTTCGTCTGGCCCGCGTCGGCGGACGTCCTGGTGCTCGTGATGACGTGGAACCGGCCGTCCTTGTCGGTCAGGGGACCGACGGCCAGGAATGTCTCCTTGCCGGCCGCGTCGGTGACGGTGATCCCGTCGGTGGTGACGCTGCCGACCGTGTGGCCGGCGACCTTGTCGCCGGCGCCGTAGGTCGAGCCGTTGATCAGGGCCAGGGGGCGGGCGCCGCCCAGGAAGACCGCCGTGCAGACCAGGCCGGCGCTCGGCTGCGGCCGCGGGCGCGCCGCGGCCGGCGGGCTCGTCGGGGCCGGGGCCGGCGCGGTCGCCCGGCGTGCGGCGCCGAACGGGTCCCGTCCGGCCTCGGGCCAGGTGTCGGCCGCCGCCACCGACGGCGGCTGCCGCAGGTCCCGGCGGGCCGCCTGCAGGGCCTGGTCCAGGTCGGCGCGCGACGCCCCGAAGTCGGCCGTCGCCACCGCCACCTGCCGTTCCGCGCGCCGGGGCCCGAAGGTGCGCACGTTCAGCACCGTGACCACGGCCAGGGCGGCCACGACCACGGCGATGACCAGCGCCTGCCTAGGACCCGGTCGGTTCTGCGACATAGATGTCCAGCTCCAATTCCACGGCCAGCCGCGACCCTGCGGGGCGGATGACCAGACTGGTGACGTTGACGGCCCGTTCGATGCGGCGCAGGCCGCCCAGGAAAGCCGCGGTGTCGTCGAAGCCGCCCTCGAAGCGGGCGCGCACGCGATAGGAATCCAACTTCGCCGCCGGCGCCTGCGCGCTCGCCGCATCGTCGTCCATGGGCGGCGGGGCATCGTCCACCTGCTCCTGGTAGCCGCCCGCCGCGTCGATGGGCATGCCCCCGCGGGTGATTTCGGCCAGGGCGAAGGCCGCGACGCCGCTGCGGTCGGCGATCCCGGCCAGGTCCAGGAACAGCTGCTCGCGCCGCCGTTCGGCCGGGAACAGCCGCGCCCAGGTGCCGGCCACCGCCGGCTCGCGCTGCAGGACCGCCTGCTCCAGCCAGAGGCCGGCCACCGACCAGTGCTCCAGCTCGTCCAAGGTGCGGTCCACCGTCTCGATCTCGCGGTGCATGCGCAGCGAGCGCTGCCAGGCCGGCAGGGCCAGGCCCAGCAGGCCCGCGGTCCAGAGCGCGGCCGCCGCCGCCGTCAGCAGCCGGCGCCGCCCGGGCCGCCGGGGCAGGCGCTTGCGCCAATCGGTGGGGATCAGGGTCATGATCTAGCCTTCTTTCGGCGTCGTGCGGGGCAGGACCTCGTATTCGAGCCCGAATTCGACCTTCTTGCGCTCGACGCCCTTGTCGTCCTTCTCGACGATTTCCAGGCGACGCGGCTCGCCACGCGACTTCAGCGCCGGGTTACCGTCAAGCGCGGCCTGGAACTGCATGAAGGCGCGCTGGGCGTCGGCCAGGGCCGGCGCCACGCTCTCGCCCGTCAGGTGCAGGAACACCCGGTCGCCGCGGTCCAGCACCTGCAGGTCCAGGTAGACGACCTCCGGCGGCGTGGCCGCGGCCAGCCGCTTGAGCACGCCCTCGAGATCGCGCTCGGAGGTCGTGAAGCGCAGGATGTGGTCCTCCCGCGAGAGCAGCAGGCGCTCGCGGGCGTAGACCGTCGCCGCCGCATCGGCCCGTTCGCGGGCCTCGTCCAGGTGGGTGCGCGCATCCAGCAGGTAGCGCTCCTGCACGCGGGTCGTGACCAGCCCGCCCACCAGCAGCAGGGGCAGCAGCGCCGCCGCGGTGGCGGCGCCGGCCACCAGCAGGCGGCGGCGGCCGCGGGCTCCCAGCACCCGGTGCCGGGTGTCGCCCAGCAGGTTGTAGCGCAGGTCGCCGCAGGCCAGGGCCGCCGCCACAGCCGGCAGCATCAGGTCCGGCGGCAGCGGGCGCTCGAAGGCGAAATGGTCGGGCAGGGACCAATGGACTGCCGGGATGGACGAATCGCGGTCCAGCCGCTGCACCAGGCCGCCGGCCAGGGCGGGGTCGCCGCAGACCACCAGGCGCTCGATCTCGGGGCTGGCTTCGGTCTGGCGTGCGAAGAAGACCGAACGCTCGACCTCGGTCGCCAGCCGGTCCAGGTACTCGTCCGGACGCTCGCCCTGGGACAGATCGCCCGGCAACGACCGCACCAGCAGCAGCGACTCGGCGGTGGAGACGCAGAGGAAATTGGTGCTGCCGCCGACGAAGACCAGGTTCCAGGCCCGCAGCGTCCCGGCGTCGGGACCGGCCAGGCGGAAGAACTCGTCCAGCACCAGGCACGAGGGCAGCGCCTGCTCCAGCTTCAGGCCCCAGGGCAGGGCCGCCGCGGCCTGCTTGCGCAGCTCCTCGCGGCGCGCGTGGACCATGAAGACGTCCTGGGTCCGTCCGTTGCCGCCGCCGCGCGCCGGCAGGGTGCGCCAGCTGACGGCCGTCTCCTCCGGCTTGGACCCGGTTTCCCGGGCCACCCAGCCGGCGACCGCGCGCTTCAGCTCGGCCGACTTGAGCCGGGGCAGGGCGGTGACCGCGGTGCCGGCGCGGTCGTTGGGCAGCAGCAGCAGTGCGCTGCGGTCGGCCTCGGCCAGCGCCGCGCTCAGGGCACTGCCGGGCCGCTGCCCGGTCGAGACCGTCTGCAGCGCGTCCAGTTGCCAACGCCCGGCCTGGCCGCTGGTGGCGGCGACGGCGACGATCGCCTCGCCGCGAATGTCGATGCTGAGGCCTCGGTTGACGCTCATGGTCCCACTCCGGCGGGAAGGTTGTCGCCGACCAGGGCGGCGTTGCCGTCGGGCCCGACCGAGTACACGGCGCGGGCGGCGGCGTTGACGGCGATGGGGCGGCCCCAGCCGTCGAGTTCGAAGGCGGGGGTCAGGCCCAGCAGGGCGCGGTCGTTGGACCACAGGCCGGTCAGGATCAGCGTGGGGTTGCTGTTGAGGGCGGACTGGGCGATTTCCAGCTTCCAGAGGGTCGCCTTGCGGCCCGGCGGCACGCTGCTGACGTCCAGGACGATGTCGTCGTCGCCGCCGGCGTCGTCCTGCCGGTCGGGCCCGGAGCTGCGCAGGCTCAGCCGTGGCGGATTGGCCCCGCCGGTGGTGATGGTCTGCAGGTAGGGCCGGTTCCAGGGATCGAGCAGGCCCCCCCCGTCGACCCCCGCATCCAGGTACGAGGGCACCAGCAGCGCGAGGTTGGCGGCGAACGCCGCGTGGTCCTCGAACCAGTTGCGCACCGCCTCGGCCAGGGCATTCAGTTCGCTGTCGGCATCGCGGATCTTGTCGCGGTCGGTGGGACCGCGGCTGACCAGCGCCAGCAGGTCGTCCGCCGCCGGGTCCACGGTCCAGGCCGCGCCCACCGAGCCGGCGGTGACCGCCAGGTCGCGGCCGCCGCTGGCGACGATGAGGTCGGCCGCGCCGGCGGCCACCGTCAGCGGCGCCAGGTCGTAGAGGTAGGTCCGGTTGAAGGAGTCGGTGGTCAGTTCGGCCAGGGGGTTGCCGGCCTTGGGATCCACGTACGGCCCCTGCCAGCCGGCCGCGCCCGGATCGGCCAGCAGCGCGCCCAGGCCCTCGGCTTCGCTGGGAAAGCGGCCCGTGTCCTCGTAGAAGGCCAGCAGGGCGTCCGAGACGGTCTTCAGCTCGAGCCGGGTGGCGTCCTCGCGCGCGGCCATCAGCTCGCGGAAGGCCAGCGGCGTGATGGCCCCGGCGATGATCGCCACGATCGCCACGGCGATGATGACTTCCAGCAGGGTGAATCCCCCGCGACGACCCGGTTCCGGTTGCGTCTTCATCTGATCGAACTCCTGATCTGCATGATCGGCATGATCAGCGACAGCGCCGCCACGCAGACCAATGCGCCCAGCAGCACCAGCACCGCGGCCTCGAAGATCGCGAAGGTGCGCTTGAGATCGCGGGGCAGCTCGCGGTCCAGGTACTGCGAGGCCCGCAGCAGCGAGGAATCCAGGGAGCCGGTCTTCTCGCCCACCGCCACCAGCCGCTGCAGCAGCGGCGGGAAGACGTCGGCGTCGGCGAAGGCCTGCTGCAGCGACTCGCCGGTGGCGACGCGCTGCCGGATCAGGGCCAGCTGGCGGGCCATCACCGAGTTGCCGACCACGTTCTGCACCAGGTCCAGCAACTTGAGCAGGTCGACGCCCGAGGCGAAGATCAGCGAGAAGGTCTTGGCGAAGCGCGACAGCGCCAGCTTGTGGACGAAGCCGCCGACGACCGGCAGCGCCAGCAGCGCGCGGTCGCGCAGGTACGCGCCGCGGGCGGTCAGGGTGGCCAGCCGGTAGCCGTAGCCCAGCAGCACCACGAAGGTCAGGATCAGCCACCACCAGCTGCCCAGGAACGCGGCCGCAGCCAGGGACATGCGCGTCACCGCCGGCAGCTTGAAGTCGACGCCGTTGAAGATGGCCTCGAAGCGCGGCAGCACGAACAGCAGCATCAGCAGGAACAGGCCGATGACGCCCGACAGCAGGATCAGCGGGTAGATCAGCGCCTGCGTGGTCTGGGCCCGCATGTTCTCGTTCCACTCCAGGTACGCCACCAGCTCGTCGAAGGCCGCGTCCAGCCCGCCCGAGTGCTGGCCCGCCGCGATCAGCGACAGGTAGACCGGGTTGAAGACTTCGGGATGGCGCATGAAGGCCTCGTCCAGGCCCGTGCCGCTGGCCACGTCGTTGCGGATGTCCAGGATCACGGCCCGGAAGTCGCCCTTGCTCTGGGACTGGAAGTCCTCCAGCGCGGTGAGGGCCGGGATGCCGGCGGCCAGGCAGGTGGCCATGTGCTGGGTGAAGTCGCGCAGCTCGCGGTTGAGCGCCCCGCTGCGCGCGCGCAGCAGGCGGCCCAGCGCGCCCAGGTGCCGGCGCGTGCGCAGCACGATCAGCCCCTGCTCGAGCAGCTCGCCCGCCAGCGATTCGGCGTCCGGGGCGCTGCGGATGCCCTCGACCGTCTGCCCCGAGGCCGTCAGGGCCTTGTAACGAAAGTCGCTCATATGACCACCCGCGCGTATTCGCCCAGGGAGGTCGACCCCTCGCGCAGCTTGCGCAGGCCGTCGCCGGCCAGGGTGCGCCAGCCCTGCTCGCGGGCCGCGGCCAGGATGTCCTCGCTGTCGGCGCGGCCGGCGATCAGGCGCCGGATGGCCGGAGTGATGCCCAGGTACTCGAAGGCTCCGGTGCGCCCGCGGTGGCCGGTGCCCCGGCAGACGGGGCAGCCCTTGCCCCGGCGCAGGGTGGCCCCGGCCACGTCGGCCGGCTCCAGGCCCACGGCGGCCAGGGCGTCGGTGTCCGGCTGCCAGTCCTCGCCGCACTCGCTGCACACGGTGCGCATCAGGCGCTGGGCCAGCACCGCCACCAGGGTGGCCGAAAGCAGGAAGGGCTCGATGCCCATGTCTATCAACCGCGGGATCGCGCCCACGGCGCTGTTGGTGTGCAGGGTGCTGAACACCAGGTGCCCGGTCAGTGCGGCGCGGATCGCCAGCTGCGCCGTTTCGGCGTCGCGGATCTCGCCCACCAGCAGGATGTCCGGGTCCTGGCGCAGGATGGCGCGCAGGCCCTTGGCGAAGGTGAAGCCCTTGGCCGTGTTGATCTGGGCCTGGTTGATCACCGGCAGCTCGTACTCCACCGGGTCCTCCAGGGTGATGATCTTGGTGTTGGGCTTGTTGAGGTAGGTCAGCACCGAGTAGAGGGTGGTGGTCTTGCCCGAGCCGGTGGGCCCGGTCACCAGGATGATCCCGTGGGGCCGGACGATGTCGCGGTGGAAGATCTGCAGCACCTCGCGGTCCATGCCCAGGCGCTCCAGGCCCACGATCAGGTTCTCCTTGTCCAGCACGCGGCAGACGATGCCCTCGCCGTGCACCGTGGGGAAGGTGGACACGCGCAGGTCCACCTTCTTGCGCCCCGACTTCAGGAGGATGCGCCCGTCCTGGGGCACGCGGCTCTCGGAGATGTCCAGCTCGGCCATGATCTTCACGCGGGTCACGGCGATGGGCTGCAGCTCGCGGGGCAGGATCGGCCCCTGCACCAGGTGGCCGTCAACCCGGTAGCGGCAACGCAGCACCTTCTCCTCCGGCTCCAGGTGCACGTCGGTGGCGCCCTCGCGCAGACCGATCTGGAAGATCTCGTCGATGAGGCGGATGAAGGGCGAGTCGCCGGCGTCCAGCTTGACGCCGCTGGCCAGGGCGCGCTGGGCCTTCTCGATCAGGCTGGGTATGGCGTCGGCGCCGTCGCCGCTGACGCCGTAGTAGCGCACGATGGCGTCGGCGACCTCGCTGTCGGGCGCGTGCACCACCTCGATGTACTTGCCGGTCATGCGGGTCAGCTCGTCGATGGTCGCCAGGTCCAGGGGATTGGCCATGGCCACGACCAGCGAGCTGGCCTTGACCTGCAGCGGCAGCAGGGCGCGCTTCTCGGCGTAGGCCCGCTCGACCAGGGTCAGGGCCGCCGGCGCGATCTCCAGGCCGATCAGCTCGACGCACTCGACGCCGGCCTGGCCGGCCAGGGTCCTGGCGATCTGCTTCTCGCTGCAGATGCCCAGGCGCTGCAACACCACGCCCAGCTTTTCGCCGGTCTGGCGCTGCTCGCTGAGGGCCAGATCGAGCTTCTCGGGCGTCAACTGCCCGCTCTCGATGAGGATCTGCCCCAACCGTTTGGTCTTGACCGCCGGCATCGGATCTCCCGCAGGGTGCGTCGGGACGGCAGACAGCCCTCCCGCGACTCCATTCCCAGGCCTCCGGCCGTGGTCCGGCCGGATTGCTCCGGGAGACATAGGGCAATTCCCGTACCTTGGCGTCAGGGGGATCCGCGCCGCATATGGCTCCGGCGTCAGCTTGGGGAAATGGGCGGAAACATCAACAATAACGCTATTTACGTGATTTATAATTATGGTAAGTAATAATTTTAGATGATTTGATCTATCGACTCACGCCAGCCCCGTCGCGAACGTGGGCGGTCGATTCCCCGCCCGGCGGGCCCAGTTTCTGAGCAGGACCCGCGTTCAGACCTGGATGCGCCCGATGGCCGCGAAGACGGCCTCGTACTCCTGGTCCAGGGCGGGCCGCCACTGGCAGGCCACCTCGAGGCTGCCGGCCCGGGCCGCCAACTCGATGTCCTTGCAGACCAGCGCCAGCCGGGCGGCGCCGTAGGTGGCGCAGGCGCCCTTGAGGCTGTGGGCCATGTCCACGATCGTCCCCAGGTCGCCGCCGATCATGGCCTGGCCGATGCCCTCGTACAGGGGTGGCGCATGCTCGAGGAACAGGTCGCGCAGTTCGGCCAGGATCTCCGGCGATCCGCCGAACTCGCTCATCAGGCGGCTCTCGTCGATGACGGGGATCTCGGGGCCGGGCAGGCTCGGTTCGCTGGTCACGGTCGGTCCTCTCGGGGCTCGGGGCGCAAGGCGCAGGCTCAATCGTGGTTATCGACCGGGGAAACCCTTCCTTTACTACCGGCTGACCCCTGCCGATAATATCGGCTCAATCAGTTTGTACAGTTCCGCCCTGCGGGCAAAAGGAGAAAACGATGACACGGAAGTTCGCCGGCATGCTCGTCAGCCTGGTCCTGGTCAGTGCCGCCCCGGCCCTGGCCCTCGGTCCCCTGGACATCGACGCCGGCCTCGGCGTGCACAGCAAGTACGTCTGGCGCGGCCAGATCGTCACCCCCGAGGCCGTGCTGCAGCCGGACCTGACCCTCGGCGTGATGGGCTTCACCGCCGGCGTCTGGGGCAATGTCGACCTCACCGACGTCAACGGCTACGAGACTTCCCTCAGCGAGACCAACTGGACCCTCGGCTACGACTTCTCGCTGCCCATGTTCAGCTTCGGCGCCGGTTTCATCATGTACGACTTCCCCTCCAGCGGGCCCGACGACACCGCCGAGTTCTATATCGGCGGCAAGGCCAACGTGCTGCTCTCGCCGCGTCTGTACGTCTACAGCGACATCGATCAGATCAAGGGCACCTACGTGGCCCTCGGCGGCACCTGGAGCCACAAGCTGGGCGAGTCCATGGCCCTGGAGCTCGACGGCGATTACGGCTGGGGCTCGGACAGCTACATGCAGGGTTACTTCGGGGCTCCGGCTGCCGGTTCCTCGGACCTGACCGTTGCCGCTCGGCTGCCCTGGCACGTGGTGCCGATGGTGACGATCGAGGCGCACGTCAGCTACGCCACGCTGCTGGGCGACGCCAAGACGGTCACCGATTCGCGGGACGCGGACTGGGACACCGCCTTCTACGGCCTGACGGCACGGTTCAAGTTCTAGGCGGGCAGGGAACCTCCCGCCCGCTCGTGCGTAGCATCGGGTCGGCGGCCTTCCGGGGTCGCCGACCGTCGCTTTTCCGGTCGTCCCCCCGACCAGCCGCCAACCACCCTTGCCGGGAGTAGCCACCATGCCCGTTGCCAACGCCGCATCGCGCCTGCTTGCGCGAGCTTTCCTGCTGATCCTGACCTGCGCCCTGGCTACGGCCGCGGTCGCCGAGACCGTGACGCTGCCCGCCGACGCTCCCGCCCGGCGCAGCGCCGCGCTGCAGGAGGTCTGGCGCCTGGGCGGCGACAACGAGGACGATCCCCTGCTGGGCCTGGTCACCGCCGGCGCTGTCGACGATCAGGGCAACGTCTACCTGGTCGACAACCAGCTGTCGCAGGTGCTGGTGATCGGACCGGACGGCGAACTGGTCGCCACCCTGGGCCGCGAGGGCGAGGGGCCCGGCGAGATGCGCGGGCCCCACGGCGTGTTCGTCACCGCCACGGGCATCGGGGTCGTGCAGGGGTTCCCGGGCAAGGTCATCTATCTGGCCGCCGACGGCACCCCCGCCGGCGAGGCCCGCATCGGCGGCGACGCCGGTGAGGGCGGCTTCCATTTCCTGCGCCAGATGTACTGCATCCAGGACCACCTGGTCGGCGCCACCGGACGCGGCGCCTTCGACATGGAGAAGGGCACCTCGACCACCACCTCCTCGATCGGCGTGATGGACATGCAGGGGACCTTCGCAGTTACCTTCGCCGAGCACGTGCAGGAGCAGAATTTCCAGAAGTTCGAGTTCGACGAGGCCGCCAACTGGGCCGAGTATTCCGCCTGGTGCGCCGCCGACCAGGGCCTGGTGTTCTCCAGTGCGGCCCGCGATCGCTGGGCCGTCAACCTGCGCGACCTGAAGGGCAACCTGGTGCGCACCTACGAGCGGCCGTTCAGCCCGCGCGAGCGCACCACCGAGGACAAGACCGAAGTGGGCTCGGACATGCGGATCGTGATGAACGGCCGGCGCGTGGTGCCCGAGATCAAGGCCCTGGACCGCGACCCGGCCATCATGAACCTGAACGCCGCGGCCGACGGCCGCCTGTTCGTCACCTCGTGCTGGGACGTGCGGGCGCGGCTCGAGCCCGGGACCGCCGGCCGCTACGACGTGATCTCGCCCGACGGCAAGCTGGTCGAGCAGTTGACCTTGACCTTCCCCGGTTTCGATCCCGAACTGGACGGCCTGGTCTGGCTGGACGGCAAGCGCTTCCTGGTGATCCTCAACCTCGAAGCGGTGCAGGCGGCGGCCGACGCCGGCGACGACGGAGCCGCCCCGACCGACGAACCGGCCGACCTGGGCGACGTCGAGCCGCTGGAAGTGGTGCTGGTGAAGATCGCCGGCTAGACCAGGTAAAGGTCCAGCAGCACGACGGCCAACAGCACCATCCCCACCCACGAGTTGATGGTGAAGAAGGCCTTGTCGATGCGCCGCATGTCCCCGCCCTGGACGATGGCCTGCTCCCAGGCCAGCAGGCCGGCCATGATCACGACCCCGGCCAGGGAGACCGGGCCCAGCACCTCGGCCCGCCGAAAGGCGCCCGCCGTACCGGCGATCGCCAGCACGTGGAAGATGCGCGACAACCACAGCGCCCGCCCCACGCCCAGGCGCGAGGCCAGGGAGTGCAGCCCCGCCCCGCGGTCGAAATCCACGTCCTGGATGCCGTAGATGGTGTCGAAGCCGGCTACCCAGAACATCACCCCCGCGGCCAGCCACAGCGGAAACGGCGCGACCGAGCCCGTGGCCGCCAGCCAGGCCCCCACCGGCGCGATGGCCAGGCCCAGGCCCAGCACCAGGTGGGCCGCCGCCGACACGCGCTTCATGGCCGAGTAGCCCAGCACCACCGCCAACGCCACCGGCGACAGCTTCAGGCACAGGGGGTTGAGCCGGCCGGCGGCCAGCACCAGCAGCCCCGCGCCCAGGGCCGTCAGCACCCCGGCCCCGAACGCCGAGACCGCGCCGACAGGCAGGTGCCGGTCGGCCGTGCGGGGATTGGCGGCGTCCAGGTGGCGGTCGACCAGCCGATTGAAGGCCATGGCGGCGCTGCGTGCGCCGACCATCGCCGCCAGCACCCAAAGCAGCACCGCCAGTGGCGGCCGCCCGCCCGTGGCCACCAGCAGGCTGATCAGCGCGAACGGCAGCGCGAAGATGGTGTGTTCGAATTTGATGAGGGACAAGTAGCGGCCGATCAAGGACATGGGCACGGCTCCGGGCTGGCGCGGGGGCTGCAAGGCGGTCGGGCCCAAGGATCGTCCCGGTCCGGGAGGCCGTCAACCGCCGATCCCGCATCCCGCCATCGGGCCTCAAGTCACTACCTGCATGTCCGATATCAAGACGTCAGGGACCGACGCGTCGCACCGTCATCCTCAGGAGCCTTCATGCGCACCGCCCCATCACCTCGCCTGTTGTGGATCGTCGCGGCCTGCTGTCTGCTCGTGCCCGCCGCGGCCTCGGCGCTTGACCCGGAACATGGTTTCCGCCAGGTCGGTGTCGACGTGTGGTCATCCCTCGAGGGCCTGCCCCAGAACACGGTCCAGGCGGTGCAGCAGACCAGCGACGGTTACATGTGGATCGGCACCCAGGCCGGCCTGGTGCGCTTCGACGGCGTGCGCTTCGTCACCCACAATTCCGTCAACACCCCCGAGATCCTGCACGACGACATCCAGGCCCTGGCCGAGACCGCCGACGGCAGCCTGTGGGTGGGCACCTACGGCGGCGGCGTGCTGCGCCTGATCAACGGCGAATTCCAACGCGTGGATGTGCCGGGGCTGTTGGGCACCACCTCCAACGTGCGCTCGCTGCACGTGGGCCCGGAAGGCCGCCTGTGGATCGGCACCTACGACGAGGGCCTTTTCTACTGGGACGGCCAGAGCCTGCACAGCGCCGGCATGCCCGACGCCTGGCGCGATGCCGGCGTCCATTCGGTCGCCGAGGCCCGCGACGGCACCGTGTGGGTGGCCACGGCCCGGGGCCTGCTCAAGCACGACGGGGGCCTGTGGTCGGCGGTGGCCTCGCCCTGCGGCCTGGAACACGAGGTCTCGGCCCTGTACCTCGACGCCGACTCGGCGCTGTGGTTCGGCACCCCGCACAGCCTGGTGGTCAAGCGGGGCAACGACTTCATCCAGTACGCGCCGCCGGTCAACCGCGCCTGGGACTACCTGCAGATCCTGCACCGCGACCGCCACGGCGTGCTCTGGGTCGGCACCTACGGGGCCGGCCTGCTGCGCCTGGACGGCGACCGCCTGGTCGGCATCGACAAGAACGGCTTCCTGCGCGACGACTCGATCCACGCCATGTTCGAGGACCGGGACGGCTCGCTGTGGGTGGGCACCACCAACGCCGGCGTGGCCCGCCTGCGCGACACGCCGTTCGTGGCCATCGACCAGACGGCCGGCCTGCCGACCAACAACGTGCGCGTGATCGAGCGCGCCCGCGACGGCACCCTCTGGGTGGGCATGGACTCGGGCGGCCTGGCCGAACTCGTCGACGACGAGATCGTGCGGGTCTACACCACCGAGGACGGGCTGCCGGGCAACGTGGTGCACGCCCTGTGCGCCGCCCGCGACGGCAGCGTCTGGCTGGGCACCGACCGCGGCGTGGGTCACCTCAAGGACGGGCGGGTCACCACCTACACCACCGCCGACGGGCTGATCCACGAGAAGGTGCGCGCCCTCTGCCAGGACCGCGAAGGCCGCATGTGGGTGGGCACCAAGGGCGGCGGCGTGTCGGTGATCGCCGACGGCGCCATCATCAGCTACACCATCGAGGACGGCCTGCCGGACAACGTCGTGCGCTGGATCACCCGGGACCACAGCGGCGATCTCTGGATCATCACCGAGGGCGGGCCCGTGGTCTGGCGCGAAGGCCGGCTGCAGGCGGTCGCTTCGGACCTGGACATGTCCGAGCAGTACTCGATGCAGATGCACGAGGACGAGACCGGGGTCATGTGGCTGGCCACCTACGGCAACGGCATCATCCGCTACGAGAACGGCAAGGCCATCACCCTGGGCCAGAAGGACGGCCTGTTCACCGACATCAACTACGCCGTGACCGCCGACCGCCTGGGCCGCCTGTGGATGCCCTGCGACAAGGGCGTCTACGGCGTCGGCCGCGACGACATCAATCGCTACCTGGCCGGCGAGATCGACCGCATCCCCTACGTGATGTACGGCAGCCAGAACGGCTTCCCCGGGACCGAGTGCAACGGCGGCTCGCAGCCCTCGGTGCTGACCGACCGCGACGGCCAGATCTGGTTCGCCACCAACGGCGGCGCCATCCAGTTCGACCCGGCCCACGTGCGCCCGGACTCGGTGGCGCCGTCGGTGGTGGTCGAATCGGTGGTCGTGGCCCGCACCGAGATCGTGGGCGAGGACCTGCTGCGCATCAAGCCGGGCCGGCGCGACCTGGAGATCGGCTACACCGGTCTCAGCTTCCGCAACCCCCAGGGCGTGCGCTTCCGCTACATCCTCGACGGCTTCGACGACGACTGGGTCGAGGCCGGCGCGCGCCGGACCGCCTACTACACGAACCTGCCCCCGGGCGAGTACACCTTCCACGTCTCGGCGCGCAACGCCGACGGCGTGTGGAGCCGCACCGGCGCCTCGGTGCGCCTGCGCATGCTGCCCTTCTTCTACGAAACCACCTGGTTCCGGCTCTGCTGCGTGCTGGCCCTGCTGTTCGTGGTGGCCGGCGGCATCGCCTGGCGCTACCGCCAGATGCAGAAGCGGCAGGAGGAGCTGGAGTTCCTGGTCAGCGAGAAGACCCGCGAGCTGGCCAGCGCCAAGGAGGCCGCCGACGCCGCCAGCCGGGCCAAGAGCGAGTTCCTGGCCAACATGAGCCACGAGATCCGCACGCCCATGAACGCCATCATCGCCATGACCGACCTGGTGCGCGAGACGCCCCTGGCTCCGGACCAGAAGGAGTCCCTGGACATCGTCTCCCTCTCGGCCCAGGGCCTGCTGGAGCTGCTGAACGACATCCTGGACTTCTCGAAGATCGAGGCCGACAAGCTGGAGCTGTCGCCGCACCCGTTCGACCTGCGCGACCTGCTGGACGACACCATTCGCACCCTGGCCCTGCGCGCCGAGCAGAAGGGCCTGGACCTGACCGGCCGCGTGGCCCGCGACGTGCCGGATCGCATGATCGGCGACTCGCACCGGCTCAAGCAGGTGCTGATCAACCTGATCGGCAACGGCATCAAGTTCACCGACCGCGGCGAGGTCTCGGTGGAGGTCACCCAGATCGAGCGCGACGACCGCGGCCTGCTGCTGGGCCTGACCGTCAGCGACACCGGCGGCGGCATCTCGCCGGATGTGCAGAAACGCATCTTCGAGCCCTTCTCCCAGGCCGACGCCTCGGTCACCCGCAAGCACGGCGGCACCGGGCTGGGCCTGACCATCAGCACACGCCTGGTGGAACTGTTCGGCGGCGAGATCGGCGTGACCAACAACGTCGACGGCGGCGCCACCTTCCACTTCTCGGCCCGCCTGCAGGCCGACCCGGCCGAGGCCGAAGCGGTCGAGGCTGCGCCCCTGAAGGCCCGCATCCTGGTGGTGGACGGCAGTTCGCGGCACCGCCACGGTGTGGCCGAGATCCTCGAGACCGCCGGTGCCCGGGTCAAGGAGGCCGCCAGCTGCAACGTCGGCCTGGCCATGGTCAAGGACGCGGCGGCGGCCGGCCGGCCCTACGACTTCGTGGTCTGCGAGCACGCGCCGCCCTGCCCCGACGCCATGCGCCTCTCCGCCTCCCTCAAGGGCGAGAGCTTCGCCCCCGCGGCGGTGGTGGTGCTGGCCACCCTCAGCCGCATGTCCGAGGCGCGGCGCATCGAGGACGACCTGGTCAGGGCGCACCTGGTCAAGCCGGTCAAGCAGAAGGAACTACTGCGCACCATGCGTGCGCTGGTGCAGGGACGCGCCCAGCAGATGTCCCAGGCCGACGGCGAGACCGCCCCGGCCAGCGGAGAGGCGAACGGTCGCCTGCGCGTGCTGGTGGCCGAGGACAACCGGGTCAACCAGGTGGTGGTGCGCCGTATCCTGGAGCGGCACCATCACGCGGTGACCATCGTCGAGAACGGCCGCGAGGCCCTCGACGCCCTGGCGGCCTCGACCTACGATCTGGTGCTGATGGACGTGCAGATGCCGGAGATGGACGGCCTGCAGGCCACGCGGCTGCTGCGCTTGCGCGAGCTCGAGCAGGATCTGCCGCGCATACCGGTGATCGCCTTGACCGCCCATGCGATGGTCGGCGACCGCGAGCGCTGCCTGGCCTCGGGCGCCGACGAGTACGTCACCAAGCCCATCAACGCGGGGCAGCTGCTGGACACGATGCTCGACCTGATGGAGAAGAAGGTGGCGCAGACGGTGTAGGCTCGGCCGCTCAGATCCGCCTGGCAGTCAGCACGAGGGAGGGATCCCAGACCGCCAGGGTGCTGGCCGGCTCGTCGCCCTCCGGCTCGAAGCGGATGCGCACGGCCGCGGCCCCGGCCGGATGGAACTCGCGACGGCCAAGCGC
Source organism: Candidatus Krumholzibacteriia bacterium (assembly GCA_963848505.1). Classification (GTDB taxonomy): domain Bacteria; phylum Krumholzibacteriota; class Krumholzibacteriia; order LZORAL124-64-63; family LZORAL124-64-63; genus JACZKN01. The sequence continues at coordinate 559,560 of CAWKEB010000002.1, forward strand.
GTGCAACGGCCGCCCGCTGCGCTCCCCGCGCCGCAACATGAGCCGGTCGCGGCTCTCGTAGACTTCGAGTACTCCGTCCGGACCCTCCTCGAAGCGAAATTGCCCGACCAGGCTCGCCCGCTCCGCCGTGGTCAACTCGATCGCCGGCGGGCCGGCGTCGGCCCCGCCGATGCCGGTCAGGTACGCGGCTACCCCCGCAGCCCGCTCCCCTCCCTTGCGCGCGTGATCCAGCAGCGGAATGCCGTGGGGACCGGCGATGCCCTGCACCCCGGGCGAGGCGGCGACGAAGGCCCGCACCACTTCCAGCTGCCCCAGCATCGCCGCACTGAAGATCGTAGGCCTTGCGCCGTTGGCGATCAGCAGTTCGGCGATGTCGCGCCGACCCATGTGCGCGGCGGCACCCAGCGCCGTCTCCCAATCCCCGAAGCCCCAATCCCACGCGGCCCTGGCCAGCGCGGGCCGGGCTGCCACCAGCCTGCCGACCTTGTCCAGATCGGTGTGGGCTGCGGCCACGAACTCCTGCACATCGGCGGGTTCCTGGCTGGGGAATGACCGCGGCAACGACGCGGCGGCCGCTGGCAACGGCCGGGACCCCAACAGGCCGGCAGCCGTGCCGCCGAGGGCGACGGCCGCACCGGTGAAGAGGAAAGAGCGGCGCGTGCGGACAGGCATGGCAGACTCCGGGTTCGAAGGGCGGACGGGTCCAGCGGATACCGGAGTGTTACGGTTGCCTAACGGGAAAGTTGCCTGCGCGGCGACCCGGTCCTAGCCACCCCAGCGCGGCGCCAGGTCCACATCCACCCCGAGGTGGTCGCAGACCCGCTGCACGATGAAGTCCACCAGCTCGGCCACCGACTGCGGCCGGTGGTAGAAGCCCGGCATCGCCGGCAGCACCAGCGCACCCAGGGCGCTCAGCCGGGCCAGGTTCTCCAGGTGGTGGGTGGCCATGGGCGTCTCGCGCGGCACCAGGATCAGGGGCCGCCGCTCCTTGAGGCAGACGTCGGCCGCCCGCAGCAGCAGGGTTTCGCTGGTGCCGGCGGCGATGCGCGCGGCCGTGCCCATCGAACAGGGGATGACCACGAACGGGCCCCCGCGGGCCGAGCCGCTGGCCAGGGGCGCGGTGAACTCGTGGCGGCCCGCAGACCCGCAGACGGCCCGGACCCAGGACCTGCAGCCGGTCGCAGTCACGGCCTCGAGCGTATCGTCCAGCTCGACCGGCGCCGTCTGCGCCACCGCGTCCGACGCGGATCAGGTGCACGTCGCGGCCCGCGGCCAGCAGCACCTCCACCAGGCGCACCCCGTAGACGATGCCGCTGGCGCCGGTCCAGCCCACGCCGATGGCCGGCTGCGCCGCGGCGCTCATGCGGGCCACCGTCCTGTCACCAGGTGGGCGATGCCGAAGGTCTGCCGCTCGACCTGCACGTCGCGGAAGCCGAGTTCGCCCAGCAGGTCGCCGAACTCGCGTCGGGGTCAGGAACTCGCCCATGCTGCCGGGCAGGTAGCGGTAGGCCGAGCCGTCGCGGCCCACCAGGCGGCCCAGCAGGGGCACCACCGTGTTCAGGCCCAGCCGCACCGGGCCGGCCACGCCGCGCCGCGCACCGCTGCCGGCCGGATCGTCGCGGAAGAACTCCAGCACCAGCAGCTGTCCGCCGGGGCGCAGCACCCGCGCGATCTCGCCCAGGCCGCGGCGCACGTCGGCGAAGTTGCGCACGCCGAAGCCCACGGTCACCGCGTCGACGCAGCGGTCGCGAAAGCGGCAGGGCCATGGCGTCGGCAGCGGCCAGTTCGAGGCGCTCGGCGCCCCGCTTGCCGCCGGCTGCCGATCAGCATCTCGGGGCAGAAGTCGGCGGCGATCCAGACCCGTCCCCGCGCCCGGCGCACCGCCGCCAGCGCCAGGTCGCCGGTGCCGGCGCAGAGGTCCAGCACCTCCCAGGCGTCGGTGTCCAGGCGCGCGACGACGTCGCGGCGCCAGGCGCTGTCCCGGTTGAAGCTCAGGAAGTGGTTCATGAAGTCGTAGACGCCGCTGATGCGCGCGAACATGGAGCGCACCTGCGCGGCCGTGGGCCTCGGGCTCGGCCACTTGCCAGCTGGCGCGGTCGCGGGCGTGGATGCCGTCGAGGCCGCTCACGCCTGGCCCTTGAGGCGGCCCAGCAGGTTCACCCATTTGCGGGCCACCTCGTCGCTGACGGCGGGATCCATCTTCACCAGTTCGGGCCATTGCCGCCCGTAACCCGCCTCGCCCGGCAGCTTGCGCGTGGCGTCGATGCCCATCTTGCCGCCGTAGCAGGCCAGGTTGGTGGCGTGGTCCAGCTGATCGACCGGACCCTCGCTGAAGAAGACGTCGCGCGCCGGGTCCATGCTGCCGGTCACCCGCCACAGCACGTCGTTCAGGTCCTGGAGGTTCACGTCCTCGTCGACGACGATCACGTTCTTGGTGAACATGATCTGCCCGGTGCCCCACAGGGCCTGGCAGACCTTGCGGGCGTGGCCGGGGTAGCGCTTGGCGATGGCCACGATCACCAGGTTGTGGAAGCAGGCGGCCACCGGCAGGTGGTAGTCCACCACCTCGGGCAGGGGGATGCGCAGCAGCGGCAGGAAAAGGCGCTCGGTGGCCCAGCCCAGCCAGCCGTCCTCCATGGGCGGCTTGCCCACGATGGTGGTCAGGTAGATGGGGATCGCGGCGGCTGGTGATGGCCGTCACGTGGAAGACCGGGAACTCCTCGGCCAGGCTGTACCAGCCGGTGTGGTCGCCGAAGTCGCCCTCCATCCGCCGCTCGCCGGGTTCGACGTAGCCTTCGATCACGAAGTCGGCCTCGGCCGGCACCTCGAGATCGCAGGTCACGGCCCTGGTCATGGTCACGGGCTGCACCGGTCAGGAAGCCGGCGAACAGGGCCTCGTCGATGTCCGGCGGCAGCGGCGCCGTGGCCGCGTAGGTCAAGCGCCGGCGGCCCGCCGATCGCCACGCAGACGGGCATGCGCTCGCCGCGCTTCTCGTATTCGGCGTGGTGGGCGGCGCCGGTCTTGTGCACCTGCCAGTGCATGCCGGTGGTGCGTGCCGTCGAAGACCTGCATGCGGTACATGCCGATGTTGCGCCGGCCGTTCTCGCGGGTTGCGGGTGATCACCAGGGGCGTGGTGATGTAGGGTCCGCCGTCCTTCGGCCAGGTCGTCAGCACCGGCATCAGGTCCAGCAGGCCGCGTCTTGCGCAGCTGGTCGCCCTGGATCACGACCTCCTGGCAAGGCGCCCTTGGCCACGGTCTTCGGCGTGGCGCCGCCCCAGTCCTTGAGCTTGCCCAGCATACGCACCTTGTCCCACAGGCCGTCGGGCGGGCCCATGCCCAGGGGCTCCTCGATGCGGGCCACGGCCTGGTCGATGCTCTCGCAGCCCAGGGCCCAGGCCATGCGCTGCCGGCTGGCGAAGAGGTTGATCACCAGGGGCACGGGGCGGCCGTCGGGGCCGCGGGCCGGCGCGGAGCGGCCGGCCGCCTGGCCGCGCGCAGCGCCCGGCACCGGGTTCTCGAACAGCAGCGCCGGATTCTCGCCCGCCTTGACGAAGCGGTCGGCCAGCTCGGTGACCTCGAGGTACGGATCGACCAGTTCGGCAATGCGCAGCAGTTCGCCCCTCTCTTCGAGGAAGGCCAGGAATGAGGCGAGGTTGCGCGTGGGGATCCTGCGGGGCATGGACCGGTCCTCGGTGCGGGGGCGCCGCGGGGTCCGCTACGGGGCCGGGCGGCGATGGCCTTGATGCGCGAAAACTTAGCAGAGTGGGCGCGGGGCGGCAAGCGGGGCGAGGATCGGCGGGATCCCCAACCGCGCCGGCAAGCCGGATCGGGCTCCTCTTGACAATCCGGACTAATAGGACATTGTTATCCATTGTGACTTCACAAGCGGTCGTCGCAGCGGTCCGCCGGGCCGGCATCACGGCTGACGCCGGAAGCAGCAACAGGAGCAGGTCGACCCGGCCGGGTCGGCGCAGGAAAGGGTGACCCATGAGCTACAGGAAACTGTGGATCGTCTTCTCGATCGTGATCGTCGGATCGTTCTCGGTGCTGGGCTTCTTCGGCCGCGAGATCTACCGCGAGGCGCCGCCGGTGCCCGACCGCGTGGTCACCGAGTCGGGCCAGGTGGTCTTCACCGGGACCCAGATCCGCGACGGCCAGAACGTCTGGCAGTCCACCGGCGGCCAGGAGCTGGGCTCGGTCTGGGGCCACGGGGCCTACGTCGCCCCGGACTGGTCGGCCGACTGGCTGCACCGGGAGGCCGAGGCGCTGCTGAAGCGCTGGTCCCGGTCGGAATTGGGACGGTCGTCGGACGAGCTCTCGACCGAGCAGCGGGCCGGACTCGAGGCCAGGCTGCAGGAGCACCTGCGCCGCAACACCTACGACCCGCGGAGCGGTGACCTGGTCATCAGCGACGACCGCGCCGCCGCCATCGCCCTGGTCGCGGCCCACTACGCCGCCCTGTTCGGCGACGACCCGTCCGAGGCCGAGCTGCGCGAGGACTACGCCATGCGCAACCTCACCGTCAGCACGCCGGAGCGGCGGGCCGACCTGGGCGCGTTCTTCTTCTGGGCCGCCTGGGCCTGCGTCACCGAGCGCCCCGGCCAGGAGGTCACCTACACCAACAACTGGCCGCCCGACGACCTGGTGGGCAACCGGCCGCCGTCCTCCCTGCTGCTGTGGACCGGCTTCTCGGTGATCCTGCTGATCGCCGGCATCGCCCTGCTGGGCTGGTACCACGCCTCCCACCGGGAGGAGGAGCCGGATCCGGGCATCATGCCCACCAGCGATCCGCTGCTGGGCCTGCGCCCGACGGCGTCCATGAGCGCCACCCTCAAGTACATGTGGGTCGTGATCGCCCTGATCGTGGTGCAGGTGCTGATGGGCGCCGTGACCGCCCACTACGGCGTCGAAGGCAGCGGCTTCTACGGCCTGGACCTCGGCAACATCCTGCCCTACTCGCTGGCGCGGACCTGGCATGTGCAGATCGCCATCTTCTGGATCGCGACCTCGTGGCTGGCGACCGGGCTGTTCATCGCCCCGGCGGTCTCGGGCCACGAGCCGCGCCTGCAGCGGCTCGGCGTGAACGTGCTGTTCGGCGCGCTGCTGATCGTGGTCGGCGGCTCGCTGACCGGCCAGTGGTTCGGCATCATGCAGCGCCTGGACCTGGTCCAGAACTTCTGGTTCGGCCACCAGGGCTACGAGTACGTGGACCTGGGGCGCCTGTGGCAGACGCTGCTGCTGGTGGGCCTGTTCCTGTGGCTGTTCCTGATGGTGCGCGCCCTGTGGCCGGCCCTGCGCCGCAACGACGCCAATCGGCCGCTGCTGACCATGCTGGTGATCTCCTCGCTGGCCATCGCCGGCTTCTACGGCGCCGGCCTGATGTGGGGCCGCCAGACCAACCTGGCCATCGCCGAGTACTGGCGCTGGTGGGTGGTCCACCTGTGGGTCGAGGGCTTCTTCGAGGTCTTCGCCACCGTGGTGATCGCCTTCCTGTTCGTGCGCCTGGGCCTGCTGCGGGTGCAATTGGCCAGTGCGGCGGCGCTGTTCTCGACCAACGTTTTCCTGGCCGGCGGCATCATCGGCACCTTCCACCACCTCTACTTCACGGGCACGCCCACGGCGGTGCTGGCCCTGGGCGCCACCTTCAGCGCCCTGGAAGTGGTGCCCCTGGTGCTGCTGGGCTTCGAGGCCTACCACAACCTGACCCTCAGCCGCGCCAAGCCGTGGATCCGCGCCTACAAGTGGCCCATCTACTGCTTCATCTCGGTGGCGTTCTGGAACCTGGTGGGCGCGGGGATCTTCGGCTTCCTGATCAACCCGCCGATCGCCCTCTACTACATGCAGGGCCTGAACACGACGCCGGTGCACGGCCACACCGCCCTGTTCGGCGTGTACGGCATGCTCGGCATCGGCCTGCTGCTGTTCGTGCTGAAGGGCCTGGCCGCGCGCAAGGTCTGGAAGGACGGCACCATCCGCTTCGCCTTCTGGTCCATCAACATCGGCCTGGCGGCGATGGTGTTCATCAGCGTGCTGCCGGTAGGCCTGGCCCAGACCGTGGCCAGCCACGAGCACGGCCTGTGGTACGCCCGCTCGGCCGAGTTCCTGCAGCAGGACTGGCTGAGCACCGTGCGCTGGCTGCGGGTCATCGGCGACACGATCTTCGCCATCGGCACGCTGGCCCTGGCCTGGTTCGTGATCGGATTGAAGACCGGCTGGTCGGTCAAGGACGAGTTGGACCTGCCGGCGGCGGAGTAGGTCGCAACTTCCGCGGAGCGCTCCGCAAGCGACGAACGGCTCGGTCCCCAGGGGACCGGGCCGTTCCGCATTCCCGCCTGGCGAACTTGCCTGCGGCCGCGGGGCCAAAAATCTTCCGGGCAACCCTTGACATAGGGGATGGGGGTATATATGTTGACCCGGACAACAATACCCCCAGCGGGTATTATGCAATAGATTCAACGCTGAGGTAACATCATGTCGAAAAACGAGATACTTGTTATCCTGGCGGCGCTCTCCGTGATCGCCTGGATAAACTGGTACTTCTTCTTCTCGGGCCGCAAGACCGCCACCGCCGCCACCGCCGGGGACGGGGTGCAGGAGGCCACCGTGGTGGTGCGCGGCGGCTACGAACCCGGATCCCTCCAGGTGAACAGCGGCATGCCGGTCCGGATCACCTTCGACCGTCAGGAGTCTTCCGGGTGCTCGGAGGAGGTCGTGTTCCCGGATCTCGGGGTGAAGCGGTTCCTGCCCGCGTTCAGTCGGACGACGATCGAGGTGTCGCCGCCCGGGCCGGGCACCTTCGCCTTCACCTGCGGGATGGGCATGCTCCAGGGCCGGCTCATCGTCCGGGAAAAGGAGGTTTGAGCCATGACGGACACCAGGATCACCATCCCGGTCGCGGGCATGACCTGCGCTTCCTGCGCTGCCCACGTGCAACAGGCGCTGCAGAGGCAGCCCGGCGTCAGCGAGGCTTCGGTCAACCTGATGCTCAACAATGCGACGGCCAGCTACGACCCCGAAGCGACCACACCCGCCGCCCTGGCCGAGGCCATTCGCGCAACCGGTTACGAGCCCACCGTTGCACCGGCAGTCCGGTCCGCCCTGGACGAGCAGGAGGACCAGGACCGGGCGCAGGGGGCCGAGTACCGGCACCTGCGACGATTGGCCGCCGAAAGCCTGGCAGCGGCCGCGCTGGCAATGCTCGTCTCGATGCCGCTGATGGACCCGGGCCATGGCGGCCATGGGCCGGCCGCCGATCCGTTCATGGGATGGGCCATGGCCTGGATCTCCCCCGGCTTGCGCGCCGCGGCGCCCTGGCTGTATGCGATTCCGGCGACCCTGCTCAGCTACGCCCTGATGGCGGCGACCGTGGGCGTCATGGCCCGTGGCGGTCGGCACTTCTACATACGCGCCTTGAACGCCTTCCGTCATCACGCCGCGGACATGAACACCCTGGTGGCCGTCGGCACCGGCGCGGCATTCCTGTACTCGGTGGTGGCCACGGTCCGGCCGGGCTTCTTCCTGGCCCGCGGTCTTCAGCCCGACGTGTACTACGAGGCCGTCATCTTCATCATCGCCCTGATCCTCACCGGCAACGCCCTCGAGGTCCGGGCAAAACGGCAGACGTCGTCGGCCCTGCGCGCTCTCGTCGACCTTCAGCCCCGGACCGCCCGGATCCTGCGTGACGACCGGGAAGCCGAGGTCCCGGTGGAGGACGTCGACGCCGGAGACCTGGTCTTCGTGCGGCCGGGCGAGCGCATTCCGGTCGATGGCGAGGTCGTGGCGGGGTCAAGCGCGATCGACGAGTCAATGCTCACCGGCGAATCGCTGCCCGTGACCAAGGAGACCGGCAGTCCGGTGTTCGGCGGGACCATTAACCGCACCGGCGCCTTCCGCTACCGGGTGACCGCCGTCGGGGAAGACGGTGTGCTGGCCAGGATCGTCCGGCTGATGCGCGAAGCCCAGGGCTCGCAGGCGCCGATCCAACGCCTGGCCGACCGCATCAGCGCGGTGTTCGTGCCGGTGGTGCTGCAGTTGGCTGTCGTCACCTTCGCCGTGTGGTTCGTCGGTGCCGATACCGCGCCGTTCGTGCGCGGCTTCGCCGCCGCCGTGGCGGTGTTGATCATCGCCTGCCCGTGCGCGATGGGCCTGGCCGTGCCCACGGCGCTGATGGTGGCCACCGGTCGGGGCGCCCGGCTCGGCATCCTGATCAAGGGCGGCGTCGCCCTCCAGCGCGCCGGCGACGTCACGACCGTGGTGCTGGACAAGACCGGCACCATCACCGAGGGCCGACCGGCGGTTGCATCGGTCGTCACGGCGTCCCTGGGCGAGGACGAACTGCTCCGGCTGGCCGCGGCCATCGAAGCATCCTCGGAGCATCCCCTGGCCGAGGCGATCGTCGCCCACGCGACCGGGCGCGGCCTGGAGCTGCCGGCAGCAGGGTCCTTCGACTCTATCACCGGTCGCGGGGCCGTCGGCCTGGTGGAAGGTCGTGAGGTCCTCGTGGGCAACGCCGACCTGCTGCGGGACCGCGCCGTGACTACTGATTCGCTGCAGGCCGAAGCCGAACGGCAGTCCGGCGAGGCCAGGACACCGGTCTACGTTGCGGTCGACGGAGCGCTGGCGGGGCTGATCACCGTGGCCGACCCCGTGCGGCCCACCTCCGCGGCGGCCGTAGCGCGCTTGCGCCGGCTCGGGCTGCAGGTGATCATGCTCACCGGCGACAACGAGCGTACGGCCCGGGCCGTGGCCCGCAGCGCCGGTATCGACCGGGTCGTGGCCGGCGTCCTGCCCGAAGGCAAGGTCGCCGAGGTCAAGCGGCTGCAGGCGGCCGGGCAGGTCGTCGCCATGGTGGGCGACGGCATCAACGACGCCCCGGCCCTGGCCCAGGCCGATGTGGGGATCGCCATCGGCACCGGCACCGACATCGCCGTCGAGGCCAGCGACGTCACGTTGATGCGCCCGGACCTGGAAGGTGTCGCGGCGGCAATCTCGCTTTCGCGGCGGACGATGCGGATCATGAAGCAGAACCTTTTCTGGGCCTTCCTCTACAACACGGTGGGGATTCCGGTCGCTGCCGGCGTGCTGTTTCCCGCCTTCGGCGTCATGCTGTCGCCGATCCTCGCCAGCGCCGCCATGGCTCTCAGTTCGGTGAGCGTGGTCAGCAACTCTTTGCGGCTGCGCCGCAAGAACGAACCGGCGACCGCCTGAGTGCAGGCGTCGCTACGATCGACAGGAGATCCCGGATGAATCATCAGAACAACGGGGACAATGACCCTGCCGCCGCCTGTGGCGGCTGCGCCGACGAGGCGACCGGATCCGGGCGCAAGGCCGTGGCCGTCGAACCCGGCCTCCGCGATCGCAACCTGAAGCGGCTGCGCCGCATCGAAGGCCAGGTGCGTGGTCTGCAACGGATGGTCGAGGCAGACCGCTACTGCCCGGACATCCTGGCGCAGATCTCGTCGGTCCAGGAGGCCCTGCGCGCCGTGGGCCGTGAACTCATGCGCAACCACCTGAAGCACTGCGCAGCAGCGGCTATCCGGGAAAGCGACGAACAGGCCGAGGCGACCTATGACGAGCTGGTCGACCTGATGTTCAAGTACGCACGCTGACCAGGCGCCCTTCGTCTAGGCCTTCGCCGCGAACCGCCGCTTGATCTCCAGGTGGAACTCCGCCGCCGGCCGCACCGCCTGGTCCACTTCCAGCACGGCCATGGCCCGGTCGTAGTCCTCCGGGTGCACATGCATGATGTAGCGGTAGCCTCCGCGGCCGTCGGTGATCCCGTTGCTGCTGGAAATGTTGATGTCGCTGTCGCACAGGCTCTGGTGGATCGTGACCAGGGCGCCGAGCTCGTCGTCCCCGTGCACCATGAAGGCGTGGTGCGGGCCGATCAGGCGCAGGCCCTCGTGCCGCGCCAGGTCGCCCAGCCAGGTGGAGTTCAGGGGATAGATGACCAGCTGGGTGCGGTCCCGGCCCACGGGGAAGGCATTGAAGGCCAGGAGGTTGACCTCCTCGGAGGCCAGCATCTCCAGGAAGCGGCAGCCCTGACCGGGACGGTCCTCGACGGTGGCGTAGTAGTAGTCGACGGAATAGATCGTGGCAGACATGACTGCCCTCCTTCGCTTCGCGGCATGCCGTCGTGCCGACTGGAACCGCGTGGGGGCGGCTCCGGACTTGGCGCCTCGCGCCGTCGGCCTTGGCAGCTCGCGGGAAGGAGGTCCCGGCTTACCGGTTCCGGGCCCACCAACCCTCTTCGGAGTCCGTCTCGCTGGTCTGAGCGCCGTGGCCTGCGGCCATCGGGAATCGGGGACATTCCAGACTTACGAGTGCACCGGAAAAAGGTTCGCGTGGATCCGGACCGATTCAGCGATCCGACCTGGATCCACAGCTAAAGTCTAGCACGAAGCCGTGGTCCCCGGGCGGAAAAATCGCCGCTCAGCCGTAAAGCACTGTCGGCACGTCCACCAGGATGCCTGCGGGGCACCGGAACAGGGCCTCGACGGTGCCGTGCTGCTCGACCGGCCCGTCCCCGTGTCGGTGGGATTCGCCCAGGCCCTCGCGGTGGTGCAGGACCTCCCAGCCGGCGAACAGGTCGATGATCTCGTCCGGGTGCAGGTAGAAACGATGGCGGTCGGCGGCGGGCTCGCTCCAGGAGCGCGGCCCGGTGGGCTCCCAGCCGGAGGGCAGGTTGCCGAAGGCCGGATCGTCGGTGTGCCAGGCGGTGATGAACAGCAGCCCGCCCTTGCGCACCCAGCGGCGCAGGCGCTCGGTCAGCGGACCCACCGCCGCCACCGGCAGCATGGGCACCAGGCCGAAGCAGAGCACGGCGTCGTAGGGCTGCTCGGGATCGTCCAGGAAGCGGTAGTCCAGGTGCCTGGTTTCCAGGGGCAGGCCCTCGGCGGCGGCCACGTCGGCCACCGTCTGCACCGCGACCGCGGAGGAGTCGACGCCGGTGACCCGGCAGCCGCGGCGGGCCAGGGGCAGGGCGTGACGCCCCTGCCCCATGCCCAGGTCCAGCACCCGCGCCCCGGCCGGCAGCAGGTCCTGGTGATCGGTCAGCAGCGGCGACGGCTCGACTCCGAACCAGGCGGCCGTGCGATAGGCGTCGTCGTAGTCCCGGTTCACGTGCTCACTTCCCGCTGATGATGTTCTTGAGGATGCCGCTGCCCAGGCCGGCCGCTCCCCGGTGCTGCTCGCTGTTGATGGTGATGGCCGCCTTCATGCGGTCGGCCAGGCGGCTGAAGGGCAGGGTCTGCAGGTAGACCCGGCCCGGTCCGCGCAGGGTGGCCAGGAACAGGCCCTCGCCGCCGAAGAGGGCGTTGGTGAAGCCGCCCACGAATTGGATATCGTAGTCCACCGAGGGCTGGAAGGCCACCAGGCAACCGGTGTCCACCCGCACCGACTCGCCGGGGGCCAGGACCCGGTCGACCACCGTGCCGCCGGCGTGGGCGAAGCACAGGCCGTCGCCGCTCAGCTTCTGCAGGATGAAGCCCTCGCCGCCGAAGAGCCCCGCGCCCAGCCGCTTGGTGAAGGCCACGGAGATGTCGATGCCCTTGGCCGCGCAGAGGAAGGCGTCCTTCTGGCAGAGCATGGTGCCGCCGAGGTCGCGCAGGTTCAGGGGCACGATCTTGCCCGGAAACGGCGCCGAGAACGCCACCCGGGACCGGCCCGTGCTGCCGGCGTGCAGGAAGCTGGTGATGAAGAAGCTCTCGCCGGTGATGATGCGCTTCAGGCCGCCGAACAGGCCGCCGTCGGCGCCCGTGTTCATGCGGATGGCCTCCTCCATGTAGAGCATGGCGCCGGCTTCGGCCTGCACGGCCTCGCCCGGGTCCAGGGCGATCACAACCGCCTGCATGTCGTCGCCGAGGATCTCGTAGTCGATCTCGTGGGCCATGGTGTCTTCCTTCCTGCCGGCCGGCGGCGGGCGCCGGACCTGCTACTGGATGCGCACGATGCGGCCCTCGATGGCCGCATCGACGGTGCCCTGCCGGGCGAACTCCGCGACCACGGCCTGGTCCAGGGTCACGCCGGTGTCGTGGGCGGTGACCGGGCCGATGCCCAGGTAGACATCGGTCATCTGGGCCACGAAGTCGGGCATCGCCACGGTGTAGACGCGATCGGTCGCCAGGGGTTGCCCGTCGATCGTGATTTCGATCACCTGGGCCCCGGGCCCGTCCGCCGCCTGCCTGTACACGTAGGCCAGCCCGGATATTTGCAGGATGCCGTGATTGCCGCCCACGGCGCCGTCGGCGTTGGTCTGGACGACCTGCTGCACCTGGGCGCCCGTCAGCTGCGCGGTGACCACGGCGTTGCCGAACGGCAGCACCTCCTGCACATCCAGGGCGGTGACCGGCCCGGCGGGCACGTTCTTGCGGATGCCGCCCGAGTTGATCAGCCCCACGTCGGTGCCGGCCTGGGCGCGCAGGGCATCGGCCAGGAAGTTGCCGATGTTGGTCTCGCCCCCGCCCTTGCGCAGCTCGCTGGCCAGGGTGCCGATCACCTGGCCGAACTCGGCCTGGACCCGGGCGCCGTACTCGTCGGCCAGGGCCACCACCTGCGGGTCGGCCAGGGGCGCGGTGCCGTCGTCGGTCCAGAGGTCGACCAGGCGGCCCTGGTGGGCGACGATCCGGTCGTCCTCGACCCGCAGGTCCAGCCGGCCCAGGTTGGTCAGGTTGCCGCCGGCCTGCACGATCAGGATGCCCGCCTCCAGCTCCGGCTCCTTCAGGCGGGTGTGGCTGTGGCCGCCGACGATGACGTCGACGCCGGAACCCTCCAGGGCCTGGGCCAGGGTGCGATCGGTCTCGACGCCATCGTGGGTGATCAGCACGATCAGGTCGGTCTGCGGGTCGATCCGCGCCGCCAACTCCCGCACCAGGGGCACCTGGTCGACCAGGACCACCGGGCCCAGGCGCTCGGGGGTGACCACCTCGGTCATGCCGGCGCAGGAGACGCCGATGATGCCCACCTTGAGGCCGCCGCGCTCGAGAATCAGCGTTTCGGCGCCGAAGGCCGGTTCGCCGGCGGGCGTGCGCAGGTCCGCCGCCAGCAGGGGGAAATGGACCAGCGGCACCAGCCGCACCAGGTCGGCGTGGCCCAGGTCGAACTCGTGGTTGCCGATGGTGCCGGCGTCGTAGCCCAGGGCGTTGAGCATCCGGGCCACCGCGCCGCCGGGCACCCCGTCCTCCTGCAGGCGGCTGACCGGGTTGCCGGTCATGAAATCGCCGGCGTCCAGGAACAGGTCGGGCGCCGCGTGGCGGCGCTCGTCCGCCAGGTGCGCCGAGAGGGCAGCCACGCCACCCACCAGCCGGCCGTCGTCCCGCCAGGAGGCCGGGCGCGGCAGGAAGGCGCTGTGGGTGTCGTTGGTGTGGAAGATGGTCAGGTTCCAGGCCGGCCCGGCCGCGGGGGCGTCCCCGTCGGGCAGGGCGGCGGCCGCGGGCAGGATCAGGGCCATCAGCAGGGCCGGAACCAGGCAGGCGAGGCGTCGGACCGAATCGAAGCTCATGCGAGGCGCTCCCACGTGTTATCATGTTCGGGATCGAAAAGGGGCGGGCGACGGCCGCGGACCCCGCTATTGATAACGGGCCGCGGCCCGACAGGCAACCGGACAGGCGGTCGGGGACGCCCCGCCGGGTGGAATCACGCACTCCATGAAGACGCTGCGCATCCATGGACCCATCTACCTGCTGCTGCTGCTGGTGGTCTTCACCGCCTACGGCCGCAACATGGGCGTGCCCCTGTGGGACGAGACCGACGCCCGCATCCTCTGCGATGCCCACGAGCTGAGCCGCGACCCGACCAGCATGTTCGGGCACATCGGCTTCTATTTCAGCCAGCCGGTGCTGCAGCTGCTTTTCCTGGGCGAGTACCGGCTGTTCGGGCTCGAACCCGGCGGCTACCTGGCGGTGAACCTGGCCATCCACGCCACCAACGCGCTGATCGTCTACATGCTGGTCAACATGCTCTTTCCGCGGCGACAGCTGGCGGTGCTGGCGGCGCTGCTGTTCGCCTTCGGCGTCGGCAGCTACGGCCGGGTGCTGACCTCGATCCACCAGCTGGAGAACCTGCTGCTGGCGGGGCTGCACCTGCTGGTGCTGTACGTGTTCATCCGCAACGATTTCCGGCACGGCGGGAAGGTGGTCTCACGGCTTTACCTGCTGGGCCTGGGCCTGTTCCTGGTGACGGGCCTGACCCGGGCCACTTCGTTCTCGCTGGTGGGGGTGCTGATCGCCTACAAGGTCTTCTTCCACGGCTTCCGCGGCCGCCGGATCGTGACGGCGGACATCCTGATCTTCCTGGCGGTGGCCCTGGCCTTCTACTGGGCCCAGGGCCAGTGGGGATACCGGGCGCCGACCGTGTTCACCGACAGCCACCAGCTCGAGCGCTTCTCCCTGATGTCGGTCAAGAACCTGTTCCGCTACCTGAACATGATGTTCTTCCCCATGCAGCGCAGCCCCCTGCTGGAAGATGCGCCGTTCTATATGGTCTGGGCCTTCGAGGCCCGCACGGTGATCCGCACGCTGCTGTCCCTGGCCATCGTCTCGTACAGCTTCTTCGGCTTCGTGTTCGGCAGCCGGGCCATCCGCTTCTTCATCGCCTGGACCTACATCACGGTGCTGCCCTTCACCGACCAGTCGGCGTCGGGCGCCTGGCTGAACCTCAGCCATCTCTACCTGACCTCGGTGGGATTCTGCGTCGTCCTGGCGGCCGGCACCGTGGGCACGGCGGGCCTGCTGGCGGCCCGGCCCTCCCGCAAGTGGGTGCCCTACGTGGTGCCGCTGGCCTTCGTGCTGGTGGCCCTGGCGCTGGGTGATCGGCTGCACCACCGCAGCACCCACGAGGCGGAGAGCCCGGAGGGGATCGCGCTGCGGATGGAGACGGCGCAGACCTGTCGGCGCTGACCTGACCGGTTGGGCTGGAAATCCCCCCGCCCCGACAGTATCTTAGTCCGCCACAGCGAGCGTGCGAGTCGCGCCCCCGCGGGCGCCGGGCCGAGCCTGACCCAAGGAGACCTGAGATGGCCAAGTACAAGATCGGTTGGATGCCGGGCGACGGCGTGGGCGTGGACGTGATGGACGCCACCAGGACCGTGCTCGACAAGTTGGGTTTCGACGCCGACTACGTGCAGGGCGACATCGGCTGGGAGATCTGGAAGACCGAGGCCAACCCGCTGCCCGACCGCACCATCGGGATGCTGCAAGACCGTGGACGCCGCCCTGTTCGGCGCCATCACCAGCCAGCCCAAGGAGGAGGCCGAAGCCGCAGCTGATCCCCGGGCTGCAGGGGCACCGGGCAAGGTCTACCGCAGCCCCATCGTGCGGCTGCGCCAGGAGTTCAACCTGCGCACCAACCTGCGGCCCTGCAAGGGCTACGCCGGCAACCCGCTGAACTTCAGGAAGGCCTGGACATGGTGGTGTTCCGCCAGAACACCGAGGGCCTGTACATGGGTGTCGAGTGGCACCCGCTGCCGCAGGAAGTGCGCGACGTCATGAAGCGCACCCACCCCGCCCAGATGAAGGTGCTGCGAGGCCACGGCCAACGAGGACATCGCGGTCTCCACGCGCATCTTCACCCGCAAGGGCTGCCAGCAGATCGTGCGCGACGCCTTCGAGTACGCCAAGAAGTTCGGCTACAAGAACGTCACCATCGTCGAAAAGCCCAACGTGGTGCGCGAGACCAGCGGCCTGATGGTGCGCGAGGCCCGCAAGATCGCCAAGGAGTACCCGGGCATCGAACTGTGGGAGACCAACATCGACGCCATGTGCATGTGGCTGATCAAGAATCCCGAGCAGTACGGTGTGATGGTCTCGAGCAACATGTTCGGCGACATCCTGAGCGACCTCTGCGCCCAGCTGGTGGGCGGCCTGGGCTTCGCCTGCAGCGGCAACATCGGCGACAAGCTGGCCGTGTTCGAGCCCAGTCCCACGGCTCGGCGCCCAAGTACGTGGGCATGAACAAGGTCAACCCCATCGCCATGATCCTGTCGGCCAAGATGATGCTGGACTACCTGGGCGAGACGGCGATGGCCAAGCGGCTGGAGGACGCCGTGGCCGCGGTCATCGCCGAGGGCAAGGCCCGCACCTACGACATGGGCGGCAAGACCACGACCACCGGGATGGCGGAGGCGATCGCGGCCAAGTGCTGAGATCGGACCTGCGTGCGCGACGGAAGCCCCGGGCGGCTGGTGCCCGGGGCTTCTTCTTGCCTTGCGGTCGGCACCGAGGATCGGGTAAACCTCGACACTGAAGACCACACCGAACCCGGAGGACCCCCGTGGCCAAGCCCACCGACAACGACCTGCTGCCGCGCGAGCCCATCCACCGCCTGGTGGAGCCGGTGGTGCGTTTCATGCACGTGGAGGCCGCCAGCGGCGTGCTGCTGCTGGTCTGCACCGCCGTCGCGCTGGTGCTGGCCAACAGCGCCGCCGGCGGCTGGTACGCCTCCATCTGGAAGACCCAGGTGGGCTTCGCCATCGGCGACTTCAGCATGATGCATTCGCTGAAGCACTGGATCAACGACGGCCTGATGGCCGTGTTCTTCTTCGTGGTGGGCCTGGAGGTCAAGCGCGAGCTGGTGCACGGCGAGCTGCGCGACCCGCGCCGCGCCGCCTTGCCGGTGGCTGCGGCCCTGGGCGGCATGATCGTGCCGGCGGCCGTCTACCTGCTGCTGCAGGGCGGCGGCGCGGCGGCCCGCGGCTGGGGCATCCCCATGGCCACGGACATCGCCTTCGTGGTGGGCTGCATGGCGGTGCTGGGACCGCGGGTGCCGAAGATCCTGCGGGTGCTGCTGCTGTCGCTGGCCATCGTCGACGACATCGGCGCCATCCTGGTGATCGCCGTGGGCTACACCGAGTCGCTGGATCTGCGCATGCTGGGTTTGGCCGGCGCGGGGCTGGTGCTGGTGTGGGGCCTGGGCCGCCTGGGCGTGCGCAGCTTCGCGGTCTACGTGCTGATCGGCGTGGTGATCTGGTTCGGGTTCCACGAGTCGGGCGTGCACGCCACCATCGCCGGAGTGCTGCTGGGCCTGCTGACGCCGGCGGGCACCTACCTGCCCAGCAGTACGGTGAGCGGGCTGCTGCGGCGGGCCGACGACACCCTGCACGGCGGCGCCTGGGGCGGCATGAGCCACCGTTCGGACGCGGTGCGCGGCTTCACCGGGGCGATGCGCGAAGTGATCTCGCCCCTGGAGTACCTCGAGGGCACGCTGCATCCCTGGTCCAGCTTCGTGATCATGCCGGTGTTCGCGTTGGCCAACGCGGGCGTGGCCTTCGCGGCGGCGGACTTCGTCGACCCGGTGGCGCTGGCGATCATGGCCGGCCTGGTGGTCGGCAAGCCGGTGGGCATCCTGCTGATGAGCCTGCTGGCGGTGAAGCTCGTCACCAAGGGCCTGCCCGAGGGCCTGACCTGGCCCTCGCTGGTCGGCGGCGGCTTCCTGTCGGGCATCGGCTTCACGATGGCCCTGTTCATCGCAGGTCTGGCCCTGGACGGCTCGGCCCTGAACGCGGCCAAGGTCGGCGTGCTGGGCGCCTCGGCCCTGGCGGCAGTGCTGGGGATGGGGCTGCTGGTCGCAGTCCTCCCCAAGACCAACAAATAGAACGATGCTCTTCGGGTGATGCTGCCTGGCGGGAGATGGGAGACGGCCTTGCGGGGGCGTCTGCAGGTTCGCGTAGCCATGGATGGCGGAGCGGACCGGAAGCCGAGCGGGCCGGCACCACGAGGGTGCCGGCCCGCGTCCCCCGCAAGGCCGTCTCCCATCTCCCGCCAGCCTACATCCCCCAAAGATGCATGGTGTTAATGTCTCGCCCCATCAACTTGAGGTAGTAGAAGAGCTGCGACTTGTGCGACTGCAGGTGCATGACCATGCCCAGCATGTGCTCGCCCAGAGGCAGGACATGGGCCTGGTCCCAGGGGGCGGCCATCTTCTTGTTCTCCAGGTCCTTCTCGCCGGCCTGGGCGATCATCGCCAGGGCCAGCTGCTTGTCCTTGGCCAGCAGCTCGCGGGCCTCGGCCACGGTGCCGACGCTGGGCAGGGCTTCGGCGGGCGGCAGCATGGATTCGCCATCCGGCTGATCGGGGCAGTCGCCCATCTCCATGCCCTCGGGCATGCCCCAGTCGCCGGTGACGAAGCCCTTGCAGCAGAAGCCGCAGGCGGTGGTCAGGTGCATCAGCAGCTGGCCGGTGGTCATCCAGTTGCTGCCGGTGGCGGGCTTCCAGCCCAGGTCCGCGTCCCCGACCATGGCCATCAGGCCGTCGGCCGTCTTGTAGTTCGCTTCGATGGCTCCTTTGAGCAGCGGGGTCCATTGCATGGGCGATCTCCTTGTTTTCGGCGTGCCGGTTGAGTCGGGGACGGACGGGCACGATAGCACCATCTCGCGGCGAAAACAAGACGAAAATCCAGCCGATCAATGGGCGCCGAAACGAGCGCTGATCCAGTCGCTGATCGCCGTAAGCACCTCCGGGGCAATGGTTTCTTCGATCTGGCCGTATTCGCTGGGCGAGCCGGTGGTCGCGGTCTGGAACAGATGGTTCAAGCCGGGCAGGCGCAGCACCGTGACGTCGGGATTGTGGGCCTCGGCCAGGGCCTGTCCGATCTCGGGCAGATTCTGCTGCGGCTCGACCTGCAGGTCGAGTTCGCCATTGAGCGCCAACACTGGGCAGGTCAGCTGGCGCAGGGCCGTGCGCGGGTCCAGGGTCAGGGCGTAGCGGAACCAGGGGGTGAGGACGCCGGCCAACTGCCCGTCGACGGCGCCGTTCAGCTGCGCGTCAGTGGATGTGGGCTCGGCGGCACGGATCGCGGCCTCCAGTTCGCGCCGGACCGTGACGCTGTCCGCACCGGCGGCGATCAGGTCGAGCACCAGGGCGGTGGTCGCCACCTCGCGGGCCACCGTCGCCGAGTCGGCGCCGGAGGCGGCGGCGATCAGCGCCATCTGGCGCTCGACCACTTCGCCCAGGGGCACGCCGGTGCCGGCCATCATCACCACGAAGGCCACCTCTGCGGGGGCGCGGCTCGCGGCCATCGGACCGATGATGCCGCCCTCGCTGTGGCCGATCAGCCCGATCCGGTCGGCGGCGATCTCCGGGCGCGCACCCAGGAAGCGCACGCCGGCCACGGCGTCGTCGGCGAAGTCGCTGGTGGTGGCGGTGGCCGGCGAGCCGGTCGAGCCGCCGACGCCGCGGTCGTCGGCCCGCAGCACGGCGATGCCGTGGCGGGTCAGGTGGTCCGCCAGCACGAGGAAGGGCTTGTGGCCGAAGATCTCCTCGTCGCGGTTCTGGGAGCCGCTGCCGGTGAGCAGCACCACGGCGGGGAACGGGCCGTCGCCGGCGGGTATGGTCAAGGTGGCCGCCAGGTGCACCTCTCCGCTGGCATAGCCCACGTCCTCGACGGTGTACGGATAGGGCGGGTGCGGCTCCTGCGGCCGGTTGGGCGGCGCGACGGCCTCGCGACCCAGGTGGAACGGGAAGGTCATGCCGTTCTGGCTGAAGCGGCCGCTGAGCTTGTCGTCGGCCAGGACGCCGCCGAAGGTGGGCTCGCCGGGGATCCCGTCGATGGCGAAGATCACCGAGTCGGCGGCGGCGCGGATGCCGACCAGCCTCAGGCCCGTCGCGCCCTGCTGGGGGATGTCGATGGTGCCGCGCCAGGCGCCGTCGTCGCCCTGGGCCAGGTCGATCTTGACGGTGAGGCTGGCGTTCGGCAGGTCGATGGCGCCTTCCCAATGACCGGCGGGGGACTGGGCGGCGGCGACGGCGGCTGCCAGCAGCAGGACCGCCACGATGGTGATGCGGGCACAAGTCGGCATGGTTGGACCTCGACGTCTGGAGTGGAGATCGTTGCCTTCGGCGGCGGGTCCCAGCATAGCGGGCCGGCGCCGCGCGGCAAAGCGCGTTCGGCGGCGGCGACGACCGCAGCACATGTGCTATCCTGGGGGCCGACCCCAGCCAGGAGTGCCCGCGGTTGCTGCACCAGCGCATCGTTTCCCTCGTGCCCAGCCTGACCCAGACCGTGTGCGCCCTGGGCGCGGGCGATCGACTGGTGGCGCGCACCATCTATTGCGTGGAGCCCAGGGCTGCGCTGGCGACGGTGCCCGCCTGCGGCGGCACCAAGAACCCCGATCTCGCCCGCATCCTCACCCTGAAGCCGGACCTGGCCCTGTGCTGCGATGAGGAGAACAAGCCCGAGCATCGGCACGCCCTGGCCAGCGCCGGGGTGACGGTGCACACGGTGATGCCGCGGTCGCTGGACGATGTCGCGGCGCTGCTGCGCGAGTACGGCGTGCTGCTGGGCGTGCCCGCGGCGGCGGCGCTGGCGTGCGCGGAGTTGGCCGCGGCGCGGCGGGAGATGGGCGCGCTGCTGGCCGGCCGGCCCCCGCGGCGCGTGGCCGCGCTGATCTGGAAGGATCCCTGGATGGCCGTCGGTGGCGGCTGCCACATGGACGGCATGATGCGGGAGCTGGGGCTGGTCAACGGGCTGGGCGATCGGGCGGGGTATCCGGCGGTCTCGCTGGAGGAGCTGGCCGCGCTGGACCTGGACCTGGTGCTGCTGCCGGATGAGCCCTGGCGGTTCGGCGAGAAGGACGCGGCAGCGCTGGTGGCGGCCAAGGTCGCGCCGACGGCGCTGTGCTGCGACGGCAAGGATCTCGGCTGGTACGGCGCGCGAGCGGCCCGCGGACTGCGGGTGCTGGCAGCGGCGACACCTGGTTCATGACACCGATGCGAAGGAGAACATCATGCCCAAGCTGACGATCGTGGCGCGGATCAAGGCCAGGCCGGATCGGGTCGCGCTGGTGAAGGCGGAACTCGGGACGCTCATCGCCCCCACTCGCGCCGAGCAGGGTTGCCTGCAGTACGACCTGCACCAGGACAACGAGGATCCCGCTGTTTTCCTGTTCTACGAGAACTGGACCTCGCGTGAGCTCTGGCAGGCACACATGGGCAGCCGGCACCTGCAGGATTACAAGGCTGCGACCGAGGGGGCAGTGGCGGAGTTCGTGCTGCACGAGATGACGCAGGTCGGCTGAGGGGCGCGGAAAATGGGCTAATTTCTTTATTTTCTTCGGAAAAGGCCTTGCGGCCGACCCTTATTTTTCGCTATATTTTCGCTATAAATTCCTCCCATGTCAGGCCCGCTGGAGGGATGCCGCCATGGCCGTGCTCACCGTCCCCGATTTCGTCGCCGATCGCCCCGCTCCCGAGGCCCACGCCGCCATGCTCGCGGCCGATGCCGCCGCCGACTGCGCCCGCCACTGCGCGGTGCTGTGGTTCGGCGAGATCCTGCGCCGCGGGTTGCACCGCGACCTGGGCTACGCCTCGATGCCCCAATACGCGAAGGTCGCGCTGGGCTTCTCGGCCTCGAAGACCACCGACTTCATGACCCTGGCGCAGAAGCTCGAGGCGCTGCCGGTGGTGCGCGCGTCCCTGGCCGCCGGCCGCATCGGCTACACCAAGGCGCGCGAGGTGGTGAAGGTGGCGACGCCCCATACGGATGCGGATTGGGACGAGGCGGCCCGCACGCGCAGCCGGGAGGAATTGACGCAACGCGTGAAGGCCGTGCAGGCGAAGGCGAAGCGGCGGGCGTCCGCGCAGCTGGAACTGACGCCGACCGCGCCCGAGGTCGAGGCCTTGGCTCGCGAAGTGCCCGTGCGCGTGGGCTTCGTGTTCACGCCGGAGCAGCACGCGCGGTGGGAGGCGGCTTGGGAACGGTTGCGCAAGCAGCGCGGATTGCCGGCTGAGCGGGTCGAGGTGTTGCTGGATGCGTTGGATGCGTTGGCGGGAACATTGGAAGCGACAACGTCAAGTGCGGGTGGAGTTGCGCGCGAGTGCCCCCCGGGGGGCCTGCGCCCACCGGTGCAGATCCATGCACATCTGTGTCCCGAATGCCGTCGCGTGGAGGTGGACGGACGCGCGGTTTCGCGCGCCGATGCGGAGCGGTTGCAGTGCGATGCGGCGGTCGCCGAACCAGGCAGGCGCAACACCACGACAATCCCGCCGCGAACGCGGCGCGAGGTGCTGGCCCGTGACGGGCATCGCTGCCAGGCGCCGGGGTGCGGGCGGCTGCGCTATCTGGAGGTGCATCATGTGGTTGCACGCGAGATGGGTGGCAGCAACAAAGCGGAAAATCTGGTCACGCTTTGTTCGGCGTGCCATCGGTTGATGCATGAGCAGGGGATGCAGAAGAACGGTTCGTTGGTTGGTCCTGTGCACGGCGGTTGGCGCAGTCCGTAGGCTGACCGCCCGGCCCCGGCGGAAATTTCCGATGCCCCCAAAATTCCCCGCAACATTCCCCTCCGCATCGAGTATATTAGTCTACTAATATGCCTTGGGACCCAAAACCCGACGGACAGGATCCCGACCGTGATCCACATCGACCCCCGCGACGGCACGCCCATCTACCGCCAGATCATCGATCAGGTGAAGCGGATGGTCATGACCGGCAGCCTGGCCCCGGGCGAGCAGCTCGAGTCGGTGGCCAGCCTCGCGGCGCGGGTGCACGTCAACCCCATGACCGTCAGCAAGGCCTACAGCGCGCTGGTGGACGGGGGCGTGCTGGAGCGGCGGCGGGGCGTGGGGCTGTTCGTGGCCGAGGCGGTCGCCACCACCACCCGGGACGACCGCGAAGAACTGCTGGACCGTGAGCTGCGCAGCGCCGCGGCCCTGCTGGTGCAGCTGGGCATCGACGAGGACGAAGCTGCGCGCCGTCTGCGCGCGCACATGCAGACATTCCGGCAAGAGGAAGGGAACGATCATGAGTGAGCAGCCCGTCGTCCGCCTGCGCGGCGTCAGCAAGCGTTACGGCAGCACCGTCGCCCTCAACGACGTGAGCCTGGACATCATGCCCGGCACCATCGTCGGCGTGCTGGGGCCCAACGGCAGCGGCAAGACCACGCTGATGGGGCATCTGCCGGGGCTGCTGCTGCCGACGGCCGGCACGGTCGAGACCTTCGGCCAGCCGGCGGCGAAGCTGGACGACGCCTCGTTGGCGCGCATCGGCTACGTCAGCCAGGAGCCGCGGATGATGGACTGGCTGACGGTGGCCGAATCCATCGACTTCGTGCGCGCCGGCCGGCCGGGCTGGGACGACACCCTGGCCACGAGGCTGCAGAAGGACTTCGGGCTGGACCCGGACAAGCGCGTCGCCGCCCTCAGCCCGGGCCTGCGTCAGCGCCTGGCCATCCTGCTGGCGGTGGCGCCGCGGCCGGACCTGCTGCTGCTGGACGAACCGGCGGCCTCGCTGGATCCCGTCGCCCGCCACGACTTCCTGCAGCTGGTGATGGAGCTGATCCAGGACGGGGACCGCACCATCCTGATCTCGTCCCACGTGCTGAGCGACGTGGAGAAGGTGGTCGACACGGTGCTGGTCATCAACAACGGGCAGCTGCACTGCCACCAGCCGCTGGACGAGCTGCGCGAGACCTACCACCTGGTCGACCTGACGGCCGTGGGCGGCGAGCTGCCCGACCCGCTGCCGCTGCCCGGCCTGCTGACGGTGACCGGCGACCGCCGCCGGGCCATGGCGGTGTGCGGCCACGTGCCGCGGCGCGAGGTCGAAGCGGCGGTGCGCACCCTGGGCGCCGATGCGCAGGTGCGCGGCCTTGCCTTCGAGGAGATCTACCGGCTGATCGCCACGGCCGACGGGAGGAAGGTATGAGCATCTCCAACATCGTGCCCCGCGACCTGCTGCCGCGGCCCGAGTGGACGCTGCTGCGCATCTTCGTCAGCACGATCCTGCCGATCATCATGTTCGTCGCGCTGCTGATGCAGGGCGTGCCCCCCCAGTTCACGCTGGTCGTGCTGCTGATGATCGGCAGCCAGGTCTCCCTGGCCGTCACCCAGGGCCAGAAGGAGATGCTGGCGGCCACCGCCTCGTACTTCCGGCCCGGCCTGGGCCGACGGGTGGGCCAGGCCCAGCTGTTCTGGGGGCTGGCGCTGCCGGCGGTGACGGTGGCGGTCTATGGCGCCATCACCCCGGTCGCCACCGCGCCCCTGTTGGGATCGATCTTCGGCCTGGCCATGGTGATCCACGCGCTGATGTCCTGGGCCACCCTGCGGCTGTGGTGGGCCTTCCAGCTGCCGGCCTGGGCGTTCTATTTCTTCTTCGTGCCGCTGGCCATCCGCAAGGCCGCCATCGCCGGCCTGCTGCTGGACGTGGCGCAGTACCCGGTGCCCTGGCTGGCGGTCGGCGCTGTTGCCCTCGCGCTGCTGGTGCGGTACGCATCTTCGCGCAACCTGCAGCGGCGGCTGCATGACACCATCGTGCTCGGACCGGGGGCCATCTTCAGCCCCAGCCGGGTGCAGGCCTACAAGCAGCAGAGCCGCCGCGTCGCCGGCGGCGGAGCCGGGCCGGCCTGGCGGTCGCGTTTCCTGGCCGGGCTCGTGGGTCGGGCGGCCGCCGCGGAGCTCCGGGGCGATGCCGTCGGGGCGCGCCGCTGGCAGCTGCTGGCGGCCGATTTCACGGTGAACGTCAGCCCGCGGCCGTGGGTGGCGCCCCTGCTGGGCCTGGGGATCCTGGCCATGATGACTGTCTTCGGCTACATGCACGACAGCGGCACGTTGGGCCCGACCTGGTACATCGGCATCGTCTACCAGATCGGCCTGTCGCCCATGTACAGCCTGGCGATGGTGCTGCTGGCGGCCCCCATGGCCGGCGTGTCCCGGCGGTCCGGCTTCCGGGCCGAACTGGCGGCCGTCCTGGGCGCCATTTGGGCTGCGGCTTTGCTTGCGGTCGCTTTCAAGCTCATGTCCGAACTGCTCGCGGCCACGCTGCCGGCGGTGACCTGGAACGGGACCGCGCGCACCTTCGCGGCCGCCCCGCTGCACGGAGTCTGGCTGGTGCCCATGGCCGCGCCGTTCGCCTGGCTGGCGGTGGGCCTGCGCCCCCGCGCCCAGTGCACGCTGTCGAACGCGGCCGTGGTCATCGGCTTCTTCATCGGCCACGGGCTGATGAGCGAGCTGCCCTACACGGTGTCGGTGCCGATCTACGGCGCGCTGTCGGCCGTCGTGTTCGCGACCGCGCTGCTGCTGCGTCGACGCTGGTGGCGCCGGGCGGATCTGCCCAGCTAGGGCTTGTAGTGCCCCAGCGCCTCGGGCATCCACTCGTTCAGCTGGCGGATGCGCGTCTCGTCCGACGGGTGGGTGCTCATGAACTCCGGCGGGGCGCCGCCGCCGCCGGCGCTCATGCGCTCCCAGAAGCGCGGCGCCTCGCGGGGATCGTAGCCGGCCATGGCCATGAAGATCAGGCCCAGGTGGTCGGCCTCGCTCTCGTGGGTGCGGCTGTAGGGCAGCAGGGCGCCGTACTGGGCGCCGACGGCGAAGGCCGTCATGTAGAGGGACTGGGTCTTCTCGGGCTGGCTCTTGACCGCCTCGGACAGGGCCATGCCGCCCATCTGCACGGCCATCTCCTGGCTCATGCGTTCGCCGCCGTGGCGGGCGATGGCGTGGGCCACCTCGTGGCCCATGACCACGGCCACGCCCGTGTCGTCCTTGCAGACCGGCAGGATGCCGGTGTAGAAGGCGACCTTGCCCCCGGGCATGCACCAGGCGTTGACCTGGTCGCTCTCGATCAGGTTGAAGGCCCACTGGTAGCCGTCCAGCAGGTGGGACTGGCCCGTCTGCTGGAAGTACCGCTCGACCGCCCCCTGGATGTCCGCGCCCACGCGCTTGATCATCGCCGTGGCCGCGGCGTCGCTGCTGAGCTTGCTCTCGGCCAGCACCTGGTCGTACTGCTGGAAGCTCATGGCGTTCATCTGGCTGTCGGGGATCAGGCTCAGCTGCTTGCGGCCGGTCAACGGCACGGTGGCGCAGGCGGCGATCAGCAGCAGGCCGGTCAGCAGGGCGGCCAGGAGGCGGCGATTCGGGCGGGTCATAGGGTGGTGCTCCCGTCGGTTGGGGCCGGCCGCAGCCGGAGGTCAGGCGTTGGTTCGGCAGAAATGGTAGCGCCCGGCGGGGCGTCTTGCAATCGCCGTGGGCCTGGCGTAGTCTCGCCGGAACGTGAAACGCACCGGGAGGACCCCCGCGCCATGAGCCGCCGTCGCCTGCTTGTCCTGATCGTGCTGCTGGCGGCCGGCGAGGCCCGCGCCCAGGACGCCAACTACTGGAGCAACCAGTACGGCACCAGGGCCGAGATGCTGGGCGGCCTGGTGGTCGGCAGCGCCGGTGACCTCAGCGCCAGCTACTACAACCCCGGCTGGCTGGCCCTGCGCCTGGACACCTCGCTGCTGGTGACCACCCAGGCCCTGGAATACACGACTCTCCGCGTCGCGGATCCCGTCGGCACCGGCGACGACGCGTCCTACACCCAGTTCCGGCCCTCGCCGCGGTTCCTGGGCGGACGCCTCAAGGGCGGCGGCGACGGCTGGACCATGACCTGGGCGTACCTGGAGCAGACCCGCTTCCGCTACGACGCCACCGCCCGCTACATCAATGCGAATCCGGCGCCGTCGCCCGACGGCACCCTCTGGTTCTCCGGCGAGGTGTTCCGCCAGACCGAGACCCACGACTACCTGTACGGCGCCAGCTTCTCCCACCGCATCGGCGAGCGGACGGCGATCGGCTTCACGCCCGGCGTGTCGTACCGGTCCCAGAACCAGCGCATCCAGGTCGCGGTGCAGGCCATGGGCGCGGACGGCCAGTTCGCCGACATCTACGTGGTGGACCAGTTCGACTACTGGCACGCCCGGGGCCTGGCCAAGATCGGCCTCGCCTGCGACTACAAGCCGGTGAGCTTCGGCCTGACCGTGACCACGCCGTCGCTGCCCATCATGGGCAGCGGCGAGGTCTACCGTCAGCTCTCCTCCGACGGGCTGGACCTCGATGGCGACGACCTGCCCGACACCTACCTGGCCGCCACCGAGCAGAAGGACCTGGATGCGCGTTGGAAATCGGCGCTGTCGGTGGCGGTCGGCGCCGGCGTGCGGTTCGGCCGGACCGGCCTCTACGCCACCGCCGAGTGGTTCAACGCCGTTCCCGGCTACGAGGTGATCACCACGGCGCCCTACCAGGCCCAGTCCGACGGGGAGACCCTGGTCATCGAGCGGGACGTGGCGCTGCGCAGCCTGATCAACTTCGGCTTCGGCATCGACCACCGGTTCAGCGAGGAGTTCGCGCTCTACGGCGCCTTCCGCTCCGACTATGCTGCCCAGAACAGCCCGCCCGCTTCGGATGTGCTGATGACCACCTGGAACCTGTGGCACGCGACGGTCGGCTCCTCGTTCCGGTTCCTGGGCATCGAGTTGACCTCGGGCCTGGAGTATTCCTTCGGCAGCGGCACGACCACCTCCTGGGGCGACTACTCGGGCGACGGCAGCGACGCCATCGAGGCCGCCGGCCGGACGGCCGGGGTCGATTACGACCGCCTCAAGCTGCTGTTCGGGTTCGATCTGGCGGTGCTGACCGGAAGTTCCTGAGCGCCGGGATTGGTCCCGGCGCCTTTTTCGCGTAGATTGAGCAGACTCAAACCCGCCGGGCCGGCCACGATGCGGCTGCCGGCAACAGGAGGAACGATTGTGATCCGTACAGCGCGCATCATGCTGACCCTGGCGACGCTGGCCCTGCTGGTCGCCTGCTCGCCCCTGAGCGTCAACTACGACTACGACAACACCGCCGACTTCGCGAAATTCAAGAGCTACACCTGGATGGCCAAGCCCTCGAGCCTGCCGTCCGACCCGACCAGCACGCCCCAGAACAGCGACCTGCTGGACCGCCGCATCCGCGCCTCGGTCGAGGCGGAGCTCAACGCGCGCGGGCTGAGCAGCAACGCCGAAGCCCCGGATCTGCTGGTGGTCTACCACCTGGGTGTGCAGGACAAGGTCCAGGTCTCCGACTACGGCTACTCGTACAGCCCCTACTACTGGGGCGGCGGCGGGCGCCAGATCGACGTCTACCAGTACCAGGAGGGTTCGCTGATCATCGACCTGGTCGACGCCACGACCAAGAGCCTGGTCTGGCGCGGCTCCGGCTCGAAGGTCATCGAGAACTCCCAGCTGGACCCCGAGCAGATGCAGGCCAAGGTCGCGGAGATCGTGAACTCGATCATGGCGAGCTTCCCGCCCAAGAAGTAGCGGGGAGCTTCCAACCCGGTGAGGTGATGTGATGCGCAACGATCGTGATCCCGGCCCGGACACCCGGGCCGTAGCCGCCGAGGCCATCTACTCGGGCGAGGCCGCCATCGACCGCTCGGCCTTCCTGCTGCGGGTGTACGGGCACCTGCTGGGGGCGGTCGCGCTGTTCGTGCTGATCGAGACCTGGCTGTTCCAGAGCGGCCGGGCGGTGGCGATCGCGCAGGCCCTGCTGGGCGTCAACTGGATGCTGGTGCTGGGCGGGTTCATGGTCGCGGGCTGGCTGGCCCGCGGGCTGGCGTCGCGGGCCGGCGGCCTGGGCACGCAGTACCTGGGGTTGGGGCTGTACGTGGTGGCGCAAGCGGTGATCTTCGTTCCGCTGCTGGTGATCGCCGACCACCAGGCCGGCGGCGGCGTGATCGGCAGCGCGGCGATCCTGACCGTCCTGGGCTTCACCGGGCTGACCCTGATCGTGATCCAGACCCGCCGCGACTTCAGCTTCCTGGGCGGCCTGCTGCGCTGGGGCGGAGTCCTGGCCCTGGTGGCCATCGCCGGCGGCGTGTTCTTCGGCTGGGAGCTGGGCACCTGGTTCTCGCTGGCGATGGTGGGGCTGGCCGGAGCGGCCATCCTCTACGACACCTCGAAGATCATCAACAACTGGCCCGATGACCGTTACGTGGGCGCGGCGCTGGAGCTGTTCGCCTCGGTGGCGCTGATGTTCTGGTACATCCTGAGGCTGCTGTCCTCGCGGCGGTAGCGGCTCTTATCGGTTCGGCCTGACGGCCCTGCTTCCTCCGGGAGCAGGGCCGTTTCCTTTGGCCCGTTGCGGCCGCGGTCCGGTCCTTGCGATGTGGGACCGGCGGGATGACGCGGCCCGGACGACTTCCGTCGCCTATCCCCCAAGCAATTGCCGAATAATGACTTCCATCGGCCTCGACGGCCGCGGAGGATTCCGTGAGCTACGCCCACGCCCAATATGCGCAGTCCCTGGCTGATTTCGGGTCACCCCGGCATCTGCCCGGCTGCGGCGGCTGGGTGTTGGAGCGCCCTGTTCCGGGGCTGCCCCGGCGGCGCGACGCGGCCGGCTGCTACCCCCTGTTCCGCTGCGCCGACTGGTCAGGATTGGGCGATGATCTGGCGGCCCTGCGCCGGGACAAGCTGGTGAGCCTGACCCTGGTGGCCGACCCCCTGTCCGTGCCGCCGCCCGAGCGCCTGGGCCAATGGTTCGACGGTATCGTGCTGCCCTACAAGCGGCATCACCTGGTGGATCTGGCCGTGCCCTTTGTCGAAGCGACCTGCGCCCATCATCGCCGCTATGCGCGCCGCTGCGCCCGCCTGGCGACGATCGAGGTCTGCGCCGAACCGCTCCGGCACCTCGACAGCTGGTGCCGCCTGTACGCCGAACTGGCCGCACGCCACGCCATGACCGGGCCGGCGCGCTTCTCGCGCGAGGCGTTCGCGCGGCAGCTGGCCCTGCCCACGGTCCGCCTGCTGCACGCCGTCGCGGCCGACGGCGAAGTCCTGGGTCTGCAGATGTGGTTCGTCGAGGGCGATCTCGCCTGGTACCACCTGGGGGCGCACGGCGCCGCCGGGCAACGGGCCGGGGTGTCGTTCGGTCTGTTCGCCGCCGCCTTCGACCTGCTGCGCGAGGCCGGGGTCCGGGTGGTCGACCTGGGTGCCGGCGCCGGGCTGGCCGACGACCCGGACGACGGACTGAGCCGCTTCAAGGCCGGCTGGGCCACCCGCACCGCGACGGCCTGGCTCTGCGGCGCCGTGCTTGATGCCAAGGCCTACGCGCAACTGGGCGCCGACGGGCCGACCGCGTTCTTCCCCGCCTACCGCGCTCCGCGCGCCGCCATCGTTCCGGAGGCCGTTCATGCCGACCATGCTTGAAGTCATGCCCACTGCCGCACCCGCTGGACCGGTCCGGGGCTTGCGGCTGGCCGCGCTGGGCGGCGAGCCCGCGTTTGCCAGCCCCCTGCACGTGGGCGCGCCCAACATCGGCGACCGCGCGGCGCTGCATCGGCGCCTGGACGCCCTGTTCGAGGGCCGGCGCCTGTCCAACTTCGGTCCCTTCGTGCGGCTGTTCGAGCAGCGCGTGGCCGAACTGGTGGGCGTGCGCCACTGCATCGCCATGTGCAACGGCACGGTGGCCCTGGAGATCGGCGCACGGGCCCTCGGCCTGTCGGGCGAGGTGATCGTGCCCGCCTTCACCTTCGTGGCCACGGCCCACGCCCTGGCCTGGCAGGGCATCACGCCGGTGTTCTGCGACGTGGATCCGCACACCCACAACATCGACCCGGATCGCATCGAGGCCCTGATCACCCCGCGCACCACCGGCATCCTGGCGGTGCACCTGTGGGGCCGGCCCGCGCCGGCGTCGCGGCTGGCCGCCATCGCCGAGCGCCACGGCCTGCGCCTGATGTACGACGCGGCCCACGCCTTCGGCTGCAGCCACCGCGGACGCATGATCGGCGGCTTCGGCGACCTGGAGGTCTTCAGCTTCCACGCCACCAAGTTCCTGAACACGGCCGAGGGCGGCGCCGTGGTCACCAACAGCGACCAGGTGGCCGAGCGCGTGCGCCTGATGCACAACTTCGGCTTCACAGGCCTGGACCAGGTCGAGGCCCTGGGCATCAACGGCAAGATGAACGAGCTCTCGGCGGCGGTCGGGCTGACCTCGCTGGAGCACCTGGACGAGTGGATCGCCGTGAATCGGCGCAACCGCGAGCTGTGGGCCGAGGCGCTGGCGCCGGTGCCCGGGGTCGAGCTGCTGCGCTGGGGCCACGGCGAGAAGCGCAACGAACAGTATGTGGTCTGCGAGGTGGACGCGGTCGTCGCGGGCATCGGCCGCGATGCCCTGGTCGAGGCCCTGCGTGCCGAGAACGTGCTGGCCCGCCGTTATTTCCATCCCGGCTGCCATCGCATGGAGCCGTACCGTTCGCAGCCGCCGGCCGGGGGCTGGAATCTGCCGGCCACCGAGCGGGTGGCCTCGAGGGTGATGGTCCTGCCCACGGGCACGGCCGTCACGCCGGCGGACATCGCCCGCACCGGCGAACTGATCGCCGCGATCGCCGCGCGGGGCCCCGAGGTGACCGCCGCACTGGCGGCCCGTCGCAATCACGAGGTGAAATCATGAGCCGCCACACCAACACCCTGCGCATGATCGTCTCGGGCCACGACGCCCTGCCCGAAGTGCAGCTGATCGCCCCCTGCGGCGTGGTCGTCAGCGGCGGCAGCGAAGTGGAGTTGCCGGTGCCCGGGGGCTGCCTGGGCGGCATCGAGCTGGAGGGCGCACGCCTGCGCCACGTGCCCGAGGCCGTGCGCCGCCGCCTGCTGCGCCGGGCGCGCCGCCTGCTGCTGCCGGGCGGCAGCCTGACCGTGGGCGTGGGCCCGCAATCGGACCAGTACCCCCGCGACGACCTGGAGCACGCCGCCTGGTCCTGCGGCTTCGAAGCCTACGTGCGCTACGTGGCCGGCGGCGCGGTGCTGTCGGTGCCCCGGCGCGCGGCGCCCAGGGCGCCGCTGGTCAGCGTGCTGATCCCGGCCTACAAGCCCCGCCATTTCGCCGCGGCCCTGGCCAGCGCCCTGGCCCAGACCTGGCCGCGCCTGGAGATCCTCGTCGCCGACGACAGCGGCGGCGACGCCATCGCCCCCCTGGTGACGGCGGCCCGGCCGCAGCTGCGGCCGGGCCACGAGCTGCGCCTGATCCGCAACCCGGGCACCCTCGGCGGACGCGCCAACTACCTGCAGCTATTCGCCGAGGCCCGCGGGCAGTATGTGAAGTACCTCAACGACGACGACCTGCTGGCGCCCGACTGCGTGGCGCGCATGTCGCGGGTGCTGACGGAACATCCGCAGGTGACCTTGGTGACCAGCTACCGCCGGCTGATCGACGACCAGGGCAGCCCCTTGCCGGACCAGGCCTTCAACCGGCCGGTGCTCGCGGCCGACGGCATCATCGACGGACGCGCCCTGGCCACGCTGACCCTGTCGCGCCTGACCAACTTCGTGGGCGAGCCGACGACCACCATGTTCCGCAAGGACGACGCCCAGGACAACCGGCCCCACCTGATGAGCTATGCCGGACGCAGCGCGCGCCGCAACGGCGACATGTCCATCTGGACCATGCTGATGTCCCGCGGCGACGTGGCCTGGATCGCCGAACCCCTCAGCAGCTTCCGCCAGCACGCCGACCAGGTGCAGCACGGGGAGACCTTCCTGCGCGAGGCGCGGCTGGCCTGGGTCGAGCTGGTGGCCGATGCCCGCGACACGGGGCTGATCTCGCCCTCGGGTCCGGCCATTGTGCCGACGCCGCTGGCCGGAGGGCAGGACCCGGCCGCGCTGGTCGTGCGCGCCGAGGCCGCCCACGCGGCAGGCGAGGCGGAGACCGCTGCGGCGCACCTGGCCCTGGCCCTGGCCGTCGAACCGACTCGTTCCCGCGCCCGCGCCGACCTGGCCTGCCTGGCCTGGGAGGCCGGCCGCCACGACGAGGCCGTGCTCGGTGCGCTGCTGGCCCTGGCCTGCCCCGAGCCTGACGCCACGGCCGCGCTGAACCTGCGCGAGATGCTCGAAGCCCTCGGCCGCGGCGAGCAAGCCCGTGCGGTTGCGGCGTTCGTCGCCGGCGGCAGCAGGACGGCCGCACAGCATTGAATCCGGGTTCTCGATTCGGCCCTTGATCCGCAGCGCGCCGGTATGAGACCCTTTCTCCATCATCCACTCGTGGAGGGAGAGTCGATCGTGCCCACACGCGCAGCCATCTGCCTTGCCGCGATCTGCCTGCTGACCGCTGCCGGCGCCACTGGCCAGGAAATCCTGACCCAGACCCCAGCAGCCGAAGCCGACAGCACCGTCCCGCCGCCGGTGACCGGACTCGCACCTGCGCCGGCACCCGCACAGCCGATTCCCGGCCAGGCCTGGCCGCAGGTGCAGGTGGTGACCGACGAGGGCTGGCATCTGCCCGACTGCTCCCTGCGCTGGCTGGACGACGGCTCGCGCGTGCGGGTGACCCGCGCCGACGGCAGTTGGCGGGACTACCTGCCCTGGACTGTGACCTCGGTGTTCGCCGCCGACGGCACGGACCTGACCGCGATCATCGCCGCGGCGCGCCCGGGCGGCGTGCGGCCCACGCCCCCGCTGCCCGGCACTCCGGGCTCCTACGATGAAGTCGGCACAGCCGCCCTGGTCCCGGCCTCCGGGCTCGGCGTCGGCCCGGAACCGCTTTCGCCCTTCCGCTTCGCGATCACCGCGGGCGGTGGCTACGCCATGTTCGCGGGTGACTGGTACGGGGGCTTCGACGCCGCCGCCAGCCTGCACGCGCTCGCGCGCTTCAGCCTCGGGGGAAACTCCTGGATGACCCTGGGCTACCGCCGCCAGGGTGGAGGCTCGGAATCCGGCAGCATCTACGACTACTCCATCGAAGACTACCGCTCGGTCACGGTCGACGTCCGCGTGGACGAGTACCTCGTGATGGTGGGCAACCGCATCAACCCGTCGACCGCCACCCGCAACATCGGCTATGCGGAGTTCGGGGTCGTGTGGCTGAACCACAAGGCCACGGCCGAGATCGACGGTTACGGATCGGGCGGGGTCTCGGAGTCCAAGCTGGGGCTGGTGTTGCAGATGGGCGGCCTGATCGCCCTGGACGAGAACTTCGGGCTGGATCTGGGCGTGGACCTGGCGTTCAAGCCGGGTATGTTCGACGAATACGAGACCAGCGGCTTCATCGCCGGCGCGCACGTCGGCCTGGGCTACATCGCCTGGTGACCCCTCAGGCCGGCTGCAGCTCGCGGACCGGCGCGCCGCCGGCCACCTCTTGCCAGGCCGCGCGCAGGGCCTCGGCCTCGGCCGGCGGGACCCGCACCGTGTCGCGCACCGGAAACGACGCCGGGCCGGCGTAGACCGCAGGCACCGCGAGTCCGCGCGCCGCCAGACGCTCGACCACCTGGCGATGCACCGCCGCCGGGTCGCTGCAGAGATCCTCGTACGCCACGTCCAGGCGCCGCGAGGCCGGCAGGCCGGCCAGGCCGGCGCTGACCGCGCTGTCGGTCAGGTGGATCTGGGCCGCCACCTGCACCGCCGCCGGCCGGTTCTTCAAGAGCGGATACTCGGCGGGCCGGAAGCTGTACCACTCCCGCGTGTTGCCGAAGAAGTCCATGCGCGCCGCCAGCAGCGACTGCATGGTGCAGAACGGATCGCGGCGCACGTGCACGAACACCGCCTGGGGCAGCAGCCGGGCCAGCCAGGGCAGGTTCCAGTTCAGGATCATGCCCTTCAGCAGGAAGGGCCTGGCCAGCACCGCCTCCCAGGCCGCCAGTTCGCGCAGCAGGCGCGCCGCGTCAACGCGCGCCAGCTGGCCGGCGTCCAGGGCGTGGGTCTCGCCCTCGGGCAGGAAGCGCCGCCACCAGTACCAGAACTCGTGGGGCGCGAACGGACCCTTGGTCTTGCCCAACCGCGAATGGAAGCTCTCGGTGTGGGCCGCCGGCTCCAGGGCCAGTTCGCCGCGGAAGTCGCAGGCCGGATCGCGCAGCAGCTGCTGGATGCGCTCGCCGATCCAGGGCGCGCTGGGAAAGCGGGCCGTGAAGTTGGTCGGATAGGTGAACAATCCCGACGAGGCCAGCCACTGGTAGGCCAGGGTGGTGCCGCTGCGCGGGCAGCCGACGACGAACACCGGCGGCAGCTGCGGCGCATCCGTCGGGGCCCGCAACTCGGCCGCCGCCGGCGCCAGGTCGGCCGCCAAGGCGGCCAACGCCGCCTCCAAACTGGTGTTGCGCCGGTGTTCGGCACGACGGGTCTCGTCACGCATGGGCGGGCTCCCGGTCGAAGATGGGAACGAATGGGCGCGCCGCGATGCGGCCCACGACGGCTTCACGGCGGCGGCGCACGGCCTGCTCTTCCGCCGGCACGCGGGCCCAGCCCGGTTTGTCCCAGGGCTCGGCCGCCGCCAGCCGGGCCTCCAGCCCGGCCGGATCGGCGGGCGGTGTCGCTTCGGGATGGTAGCCGAACACTTCCATGGTCCCGGTGCACGCGGCCTCGATCCAGCTGGCCTGCTCGGGGTTCAACCCGTCGCGCCACTTGTCGAAGTTGGCACTCAGCAGCGGCTGATCCAGGTTGCGCCAGGCCCCGGACGACGACGCCTGCGCCGTCGCCCGTTCCTCGCGATGGAAGGCGAGCATCGCCGGGTCGGCCGGCAGACCGACGAACGCGCAGGCCGCCGCCAGGGTCGGGCCCGGCATCGATACGAGGTCCTCGTAGCGCAGCAGGTGGATGTCATGGTCGCGCACGAGGCAGTTCAACACCTGCAGCAGCGCATCCTGGTCGGCACGCCAGACGCGGGCAGCCCGCACCACGCCGCCGCGCAGGATGTCGCTCTGCTGCCAGGACAGCGCCATGTCCCGCGGGTCGCGCACCATTGCCACGATCCGCGCCCCGGGAAAGGCCCGCTGCACCAGCGGCAGATACCGATGGAGGTGGTTCTCCTTGATGAACAGGTGCGACTTGCCCGCGGCCTTGGCCTCGGCGGCGAACACCGTGCGCAGCAGGTCGGCCAGGCTGCGGCGCGGCACTTCCCGCTGCAGCCCGGCGGCTGTCCAGTCGCGCCGCCAGCAGCCGACCTTGGTGGCCAGGATGTCGGCGGCGTCCGCGCACAGCTCGCGCCACGGCCCGTCGTCGCGGAGGTCGCCGTAGCGGCCGCGGTTCTCCGCCAGGATCCGCACCAGGTGGGTCGGCGACGGACCGCAGCAGTCGGGATGGGCATCGAACATGCGGGTGATCAGGTTGGATCCCGACCGCTCCGAACACATGAGAAACGTGAAGCTCAGCGGCACGTCACACTCCTGCGTAGATGTCTTCGAGGCTGACCAGGCGCTGCCGGATGTCCCAGATGATCTGGCCCCAGTCCGCTTCGGTGATGCCGAGGGCGGCCATGATCCCGGCGCACTCGACCATCGGCACGTCCTCGCCCAGGTCGATGGGTCGCTCGTAGCCCAGCCGCCAGTTGCGGCAGATGAGCTCGCCCAGGTCCAGGGCGGCCGCACCCAGGGCCCACTCGCCGCCTTCGGCATAGGAATGGTGGTAGCGAACCGAAGCGGTGATGGCCTCGGGCAGGTTCCACTGGTGCAGGACGTACTCGGCCAGCTCGGCGTGGTCCAGGCCGACGGCCTCGCGCTCCTCGGCCAGGGTCACGGCGTGGCCCGGCGGCAGGTCCAGGAACTCGTCGATGATCAGCTTGCCCACGTCATGCAGCAGGCCGGCCACGTAGGCCTCGTCGCCGCGCAGGGGGCAGGCCCGCGAGGCCTCCGCCACCACGCCCGCGGCCTGGGCCACGCCCATGCCGTGCAGCCAGAAACCCTGGTCCGGATGGTAGCCGTAGTGGCGCATGGCGTGGCGGATCAGCCCGGCGGCGCTGACCGCATAGACGATCTTCTTGAGGTGCTCGAGCCCGATCAGCACCACCGCCTCGGGGATGGTGCGCACGGTGCGCGAGCGGCCGTAGATGCCGCTGTTGGCCAGCTTCAGCAGCCGCGCCACCAGCGCCTGGTCCTTGCTCAGCACGGCCTCGAAATCGCGGGCCGAGTAGACGTCGCGCCGGGCCAGGGCCAGGAACTCGGTCACCACCCGGCTGAGGCTGGGCATCTCCTCGATGCGCTCGAGCACGTCGAAGCGCACGGTGCGCCACTTCTGGGTCTTGGCCGTGGCCTGGGGGGTCATGGGCGATTGCCTCCCTCGGTCTGGTCGATCAGGACGATGCCGACGTCGTCGCCGGCGAAGCCGCGCACGGCGCGGCCGGGATCGGTCTGGAAGATGCCGTCGGGTCCGGCCGAGACCACCGCGACGGCCGGCTCACGGGCGGCAGCCGCAGCCAGGTGCACCCGGAAAGGCCGGCCCCAGGGGTCGACGGGGATCTCCTGGAGCCAGGGGCGGGCGCTGCTGTCCTCGTCGCGCAGCGTGGCGCTCATGGCCGCACCGGTCAGGGGGACCGCGGCGGCGACCGAGCCCCGGGTCAGGCAAGCCAGGTCCAGGTTGCCGCCATGGGCATCCGGCCAGCGGCCGGTCTCGGCCCGGTAGTCGAGCACGGCGGCGGCCAGGTTCTCGGCCCGGTGGACGGCGCGGCGTGGCCGGTCCTGGCCAGTTCCCCGCCACACGATGGGCAGGACGACCAGCATCACCCCGGCGACGACGCACAGGCCGAGCGCCAGCTCGAGGCGCGTAAATCCTTTTTTTCCAATCAGAAACATCGACGCACGACCTTTCGGACGCCCGGAGCCGCGGAGCCCGCCCAGCTGCAGGGCCGCGTTTGCCGCCCTGATCCCGCGGCGGTGTTGCAATGGGCGTTCCAACGGCCGAATTCGGGCGCACACCGGCCGGAGCGGCGATGTGCTAGGATGTGCCGGCGGGTCGCGCAGATCCGCAAGGGGGAGCGATCATGCCGCCCGACACCCGCCCGTCCGCTCACGAGCAGGAGATCCAGCGGCTGCGCCGCGCGGTCCAGGAGCTGGCCGTGCTGAACGACCTGGCCCAGGCCGTGGCCACCACTTTCGACGAGCAGGAGATCATGCGCACCATCGTCCACCGCTCGGTGCGGGCGGTGCGCGGCGAACAGGCCATGATCCACCCCATCCGGCCCGAGGAGAAGATCACCGACGGGACGCTGGCGGCCACCAACATCGGTTCGCGCGCCGGCCACTTCACCCTGGGCGCGGCCATTTCGGGCATGATGGGCGCGCTGCGCCGGCCCGTGGTGGTGGACGATCCGCGACAGGATCCCCGCCTGGCCGGCATCCGGCTGGACGAGGGCCTGCGCAACCTGGCCTGCGTGCCGATGATCGTCGGCGACCGCCTGGTGGGCGCCCTCACCGTGTGCAACAAGCAGGGCGACGGCGGCTTCGACCAGGACGACGTGCGCCTGCTGGCGATCATCGCCGGCCAGTCGGCGCAGGTGCTGGAGCGGATCCGCACCCAGAAGCAGTCGGACGTCATCCTGGGCGGGCTGCTGGCGGCGGCCCAGATCCAGCGCGGCCTGCTGCCGACCGCTCCGCCGATCGTGCGCGGCTACGACATCGCCGGCGCGACCCGCCCGGCCTGGGACGTGGGCGGCGATTACTTCGACTACATCGCGCTGGCGGAAGGCCGCTGGGGCCTGGCCCTGGGCGACGTGTCGGGCAAGGGCATCCCCGCGGCGCTGCTGATGGCCAACCTGCAGGCCACCCTGCGCGGCGTCGCCCTGCAGGGCCTGCCCTGCGACGAGAGTCTGCGCTGGTGCAACCGCCTGCTGCACCGCTCGACGGCGCCCGAGCGCTTCGCCACCCTGTTCTACTGTGTGCTCGAGCCGGCCGGCCACGACATCTGCTACTGCAACGCCGGCCACGAGCACCCGCTGATCCTGGCCCCGGACGGCCGCGTGCGCGCGCACCTCGACGCCGGCGGCATCCCGGCCGGCATGCTGGACGACTACGCCTACGACCGGGGCGAGGCGCGCCTTGAGCCCGGCGACCTGATGATCGTCTACAGCGACGGGATCACGGACATGGAGAACAGCGACCAGGAGCCGTTCGGCCTGGAGCGGCTGCTGGATACCGTCGGCCGGCACCGTGCGGCAGGCGCCGCGCTGATCGCCGAAACGGTGCTGATGGAGGTGAAACGCCACGCGGCGGGCGAGCCGCCGACCGACGACGCGACGCTGCTGGTGGTCAAGCGGGACGCCGGCTGATCATCCGGCGTCCGGCCGCGACCACCCCGAGGGCCGCCAGCCCGGCGACGAGTCCCGCCACGGCATTGATGGTCAGCGGCACCAGGCGCCCGACGACCGGCCCTGCGGCGTGGGCCAGGTGGTGCACCGCGTCGTGGGACCCCGGCACCCCATGCACCAGGATGCCCCCGCCCACCAGGAACATGGCCACGGTGCCGGCCACCGAGAGCGCCTTCATCAGCCGCGGGGCCGCCCCCACCAGCACGCCGCCCAGGCCGCGGGCCAGGCGGGCCGCGCCGCGTCCACCCGGCACCGCCTGCAGGCGCAGTCCCGCATCGTCCAGCTTCACGATCCCCGCCACCAGTCCGTAGACGCCGGCCGTCATCAGCACCGCCACCACCACCAGCACCCCCACCTGGCGCAGGAACGGCTCCCCGGCCACGGTGCCCAGGGCGATCACGATGATCTCGGCCGACAGCACGAAGTCGGTGCGGATGGCGCCGCGGATCTTCGTGCGCTCGAACCGGTCGAGGTCCAGGTCGGCTGCCGCTGCGACCTCGGCATCGTGGCCCCCACCCGACACGTGCCGCAGCCGGTGCAGGATCTTCTCGGCGCCCTCGTAGCAAAGATAGGTGCCGCCGACCATCAGCAGCGGCGTGATCAGCCAGGGCAGGAAGGCGCTGATCGCCAGCGCTGCCGGCACCAGGATCGCCTTGTTCAGGAGGGAGCCCTTGGCCACCGCCCACACCACCGGCAGCTCGCGCTCGGCATGCACGCCGGCCACCTGCTGGGCGTTGAGCGCCAGGTCGTCGCCCAGCACGCCGGCGGTCTTGTGCGCGGCCACCTTGCTCATCAGGGCGATGTCGTCCAGGCCGCTGGCGATGTCGTCGAGCAGGGCGAACAGGCTGCTGCCGGCCATCTCAGCCCCGCTGCGGGAACGTGCCCGCCAACGCGTCGCGCAGGATCCCCTTGACCTCGGCGCTGAAATCCTTGTTCAGCATCCACTCCATGTAGCCGCGGCCGTCCCTCAGCGCGGCCGTGTCCTGCAGGCTGCGCCCGTTGAACTTGCCGAAGGTGAAGACGGCCTCGCCCTTGTCGTTCCAGACGAGCTTGCGGGAGCGGTCGACGAAGCGGCCCTCGTCCGGGTTGCAGAAGCGGTGCAGGCCGTCCAGGTCCCGGGGCAGCTCGGAGTAGCGGCCCAACTGGGCGTCGAGCACGGCGAGGGTGGCCTTCACGTCGGCCAGGGCGTTGTGGGCGCCTTCCATCTCCTGGTCGCAGTAGAAGCGCAGGGCCGCGGTCAGGTCGCGCCGCTCCATCTGGTGGAAGATGGACATGGCGTCCAGGTGGCGCACGCCGCCGAAGTCGACCTCACGACCGGCCCGCTGCAGCTCCGCCTGCAGCAGGGGCAGGTCGAAGCGCACCGAGTTGTAGCCGGCCAGGTCGGCGCCGGTCAGCCACTGCTCGAGCTCGGCGCCGAGCTGGGCCATGGTGGGCTGGTCGCGCACGTGCTCGTCGCGGATGCCGTGGATCGCGCTGGCCTCCGGCGGGATGGGCCGTTCGGGATTGACCAGCTGGTCCCAGCTGCGCCGGGTGCCGTCGGGCTCGACGCGGATCAGGCCGATCTGGACGATGCGGTCCTTCTCCACGTCGGTGCCGGTGGTTTCGAGGTCGAAGACGACCAGGGGACGATCGAGGGCGAGATTCCGCATCGCTGGCACACACCTTTCAGGGGGGACAGGGGAGCATTATGGCCTGAGCGGCCGCGGGCGGCAACACTCCTGCGCCGCCGGCGCGCTTCAGGGATCCCGGCGCCGGCCGGACCGGCCGTCGATGCGCGGCAGTTCCAGCTGCAGCCGCCGGATCCGGCGCAGCAGCGTGGTCTTGTGCACACCCATCTCCCGGGCCGCCTCCTGCCGGTTCCAGGCGTGGCGCTCGAGCACGTCCAGGATGTAGCGGGCCTCGTAGTCGCCCAGGGTGGGCACGGCCCCGGGACCGCCGGCGGGCGCGTGCCCCCGGAAATGGTCCGGCAGGTGCCCGGGCTCGATGACCCGGCCGGGACAGAGCACGAAGGCGTGCTCCACGATGTTCTCCAGTTCGCGGATGTTGCCGGGGTAGTCGTGGTTCATCAGCGCGGCGACGGCCTCCCGAGAGATCCCGGTCACTGGCTTGCCCCGGCCGCGGGACAGCCGTTCCAGGCAATGCTGGGCCAGCAGGGGGATGTCGCGCCGGCGCTCCCGCAGCGGGGGCAGTTCGATGCTCAGCACGTTGATCCGGTAGTAGAGATCCCGCCGAAAGCGGCCCTCGGCCACCAGCTCGGGCAGGCTCCGGTTCGTGGCCGCCAGGACCCGCACATCGGCCCGCACGGGCTGCGTGTCGCCCAGCCGCTCGTATACGTGGTCTTGCAGGAAGCGCAGCAGCTTCACCTGCATGGCGGCGGACATGTCGCCGATCTCGTCCAGGAAGATGGTCCCGCCCTCGGCGGCGGCGATGCGCCCCTGCCGGTCGCGGGCCGCCCCGGTGAACGCCCCGGCCCGGTAGCCGAAAAGCTCGGACTCCAGCAGGGTCTCGGGCAGGGCGCCGCAGTTGATGGTCACCAGCGGGCCGTCGCGGCGGGCGCTGAGGCTGTGCACGGCCCGGGCGATGAGACTCTTGCCGGTGCCGGTCTCGCCGTGCACCAGGATCGAGCTCTCGCTGCGGGCCAGCGTGGGCAGGATCTCGAAGATGTGCTTCATGTGCGGATCGTCCGAGACGATCGCGGCGAACGGGTGGCGCTGCTCCAGGTCCAGCAGCAGGTCCTGCACCCAGGTCAGGTTGCGGAAGGTCTCGACGCAGCCGATGACCCGCCCGCGCCGGTCGCGCAGGATGGAGCTGGAGAGGGTCACCGGCACCCGGCGGTCATGGGCGTCGAGCACGTCGGTCGCCAGGTTCACCACCGGCTCGCCCGTCTCCAGGGTGTAGGTCATGGCGCAGCACTCGCGGCAGATCGGGCTGCGGATCACCTCGTGGCAGGGCCGGCCGATGGCCTGGGCACGATCGATGCCCAGGGTCTTGGCCGCCGCGTGGTTGATGGCCATGATCCGGCGGTTGCTGTCCACGGCGTACACGCCGTCGCTGGTGCTGTCGAACAGGAGCTC
Source organism: Candidatus Krumholzibacteriia bacterium (assembly GCA_963848505.1). GTDB lineage: Bacteria > Krumholzibacteriota > Krumholzibacteriia > LZORAL124-64-63 > LZORAL124-64-63 > JACZKN01. Next base: position 601,423 of record CAWKEB010000002.1, read on the forward strand.
GATCAACTCCGGCGGCAGGCCCGCCGACCAGCCGCCGGCGCCGGCGGGAGCATCCGGGTCGGGTGGGCGCATGGCGGTCATCTCCCTGGTCCGATTCCTCAGTTGCCTGATCTTGGCCCCTGTATCGTAGCACTTACGCTACGATAACTCCAGCCGATGAATGCGTATTTGCAACCATCGCGGGCGTCCCGGCCGCCCATCGCGATCACAACATGATCATTGACAACAGTTTGTATGGTTTTTCGATCGCCGCCGCTCACTGGCGCCATCCATGCAGGTCCACGGAAGTTGGACCGATCGAATCACCGGGATCCCCGAACGGACGGCCAGTGATGCGCAGGAGCCGGAACCGCAGCAAGGTGACCAGCCCGACCCCCGACGGGGCCGGCGGGGAATTGACCCTGGTGCGCGACCGGCACGGCCTGCTCTGGCTGTGCCCCCGCGGCGTCGACGAGGACGGCGACCTCGCCGCCCAGGGCTGCTGGCGCTCGGACGGCCCCGCGCTGGCGGACATCGTCCGCGCGGCGAACGCTCAACGAAAGGAAGAGTCATGACTGACCTGCTGTACCAGGCGTTCGTGGACAACGAGAACGAACTCGTTGCCGACATCATGCGCCAGCTCAAGCAGTCGACGGCGCAGCACTACGTGGAGATCGAGCAGGACATGCTGCACCTCCGCATCCAGAAGCTCGTGGCCAACTTCGCGATCTCGCTGCGGGACCGGCCGGGGCGGTTCCTGGCCTATGTCGAGGAGATGGCCGAGGAGCGCATCGCCGAGGGCTACGTCCTGAACGAGATCCTCATGGCCCTGCGCATCCTCGAGGAGCGGGCCTGGCGCGTGGCCATCGAGGAGATGCCGCGGCCTGCGCAGATCACCGCCATCTCGCGGGTGACCGGCACGGTCGGCGCGGCCAAGGACAAGCTGGCCAACATCTACGTCCGCCACCTGGAACGGGCCGAGCAGGAGGCCCTGGTCTGGCAACGGCGCTACGAGGAACTGGCGGCGACCCACGCCGCGGCGCAGGCCTAGCGCAGCACCCAATGCCGCACGCCCTCGGCCACGAGGAAGGCCTCGGCCCCCGCGCCGTGCAGCAGGGCCAGCGTGGCCAGCAGGCCGGCCTCGAGGCAGGTGTCGCCCAGCACCGTGACCGCGTGGGGGGCGCCGGTGACCGGCCAGCCGGTGCGCGGGTCCAGGACGTGGCCGTAGCGGATGCCGTCGCGCAGCAGGAAGCGGCGCGCATCGCCGCTGGTGGCCAGGGCGCCGGTCTCCAGGCGCAGGCCCAGGGCCGCGGTGTCCTCGGCGCCCGGCCGCTCGACACCCACCTCCCAGCCGTTGCCGTCGCGGCGCGTGCCGATGGCCCGCAGGTCGCCGCCGAAGTTCACCAGCACTGCGGCCGAGGTGCCCTCGCCCAGCAGCGCCGCCACCCGGTCGACCGCGTACTCCTTGCCGATGCCGCCCAGATCGATCTCCATGCCCACGGGCAGGGTGAGCGCGGGCCGGCGCCAGCTGAGCTGCTGCCAGCCGACCAGCGGCAGCAGCGCGCGCACCGCCGCCGCGGTCGGCACCCGGTCGCCGCCGTCGAAGCGCCAGACCCGCCGCAGCACGCCGGTGGTGACGTCGAAGCGCCCGTCGCTGAGCCGGTGGCAGCGGTCGGCGAAGTCCAGCAGGTCGGCGGTCTCGTCGTCGACCGTGACCGGCCCGCCGCCGCCGGCGTTCAGGGCGGCCACCGCCCCGTCGGCGCGGTAGCGGCTGAACTTGTGCTCGATGCGCAGGGCCTCGGCGCTGGCGGCCTCGGCCAGCAGGCGGGATTCGAGGGGATCGCCGCTGTCGACCAGCACCTCGCAGGGCGAGGCCATGGCCGTGAAGCGGGCCCGGTGGTGGTCGCCGCAACGCTGCAGCTGCAGGTCCACCGCTAGAGGTGGAAGTTGAACCCCACCTGGACGATGAACGCGTCCACGGTGGGGAACAGGTCGTAGGTGCGCAGCACGCCGATGGCGTCGGCCGGGTGGCTCTCGCCGGTCTGCATGTAGTACTCGGCGCGCACGGTGAGCTCGCGGTCCTTGCCCAGGGGGCGGCCGTGCATCAGGCCGAAGGTCCAGGTCTGCATGTCGCCCAGGCGGTAGTCGGCCGAGGCGTGGTCGGGCAGGGCCTCGCCGTCGACCAGGTAGCGGCGGTAGAAGTCGGCCGCGGTCTGGGTGTACCAGCGCAGGTGCGGCTGCAGGTATTTGCCGCCGCCCAGGTTCCAGCGATAGCGGGCCTCGACGGTGTGCGAGCCGATGCCCCAGTCGTCGCCCATCCAGCGGTAGGACAGCTGCAGGTTGTCGCGGCCCAGGGCGCGCACCAGCCGGGTGTAGAAGACGTGCTTGGTGCGGGCGTCGGGGCGGCTCTCGTACAGGTAGTCGGCGGGCTCGCCGCTGCTGCCGTCGACCTGGCTGAGGATCTTGTAGGGATCGGTCTGGTAGCCGCTGACGTCGCTGAAGGTGTAGCCGGCATAGACGATCGTCTTCTGGTCGATCACCTGGGTCAGGCCCAGCCCCAGGTCGAGGGTCTGCTTGCTGCCGTCGCCCTTGAGCTTGGGCTGCGCGCTGCCCACCGGCGCCATGGACGCGAAGGCGACCGGCATGCCCCCCTCGGGGTTGATGCTGTCGTCGAAGTACGAGCCGCGCAGGGCCACGGAGGTGTTGCGCTTGTTGAAGTCATGGCTGAAGGCGGCGTTGGCGCCCAGGGAGGCGTAGTCGTGCTCGGTCGAGCCGTAGAGCCCGGCCGAGAGGCTGGACATCCGCCCCAGGGGCGTGGCGCCGCCCGCGCTGACGGCCACCCGGGTGTCGCGGAAGGTGTCGTCCAGGGGCGTGTCCCCGGGAGCGGTGGTGTACGAGCCCTGCCCCGAGGGGCGGGTGAAGGTCTGCACCGTCGAGGCGGGCGTGGCGCCGCTGGCTGAGGCGCCGGTCAGGGCGTCGAAGACCAGGCGGAAGTGGGCCGAGCGGCCGTTGGTGAACTCGTGGTTCACGTCGCCGATGGCCTCGAAGGCCGACACCCGGCCGGGCTCGGTGTAGCCCAGGACCGCGGTCTGCACCTCGGTGGCGCGGGCAGCCGCGCCGGTGACGCCCAACAGCCCGCAGGCCGAGACCAGTCCGGCGCGCATGGGCCCGCGGCCCCGGCTAGTTGCAGCCACAGCCGCCTCCCGCCGTGCCCAGGCCGCCGGTCGAGGCTTCCTTGCTGAAGAAGATGTGCTCGTCCAGCGCGGTCACGACGAGGTCCGGGTCGATCTGCATGCCCGGCTCGGCCAGCACGGCCCGCTCCCAGGGCTCGACGCCCAGGCTGGAGCAGCCGCCCAGCAGCAGGCCCGCCGCCAGCAGCAGCAGGACGTTCAGCAGGGCGATCGTCGCACGGGTCCTAGGGCGCATCGGCTTTGGCCTCCTCGTTCATCAGGGTCAGGATCTCCTGCTCCTTGGCCGCGGCTTCGGCGGGCAGGAACCCCACGTGGCGGGCGCGCAGCTCGCCCTGGCGGTCATAGACGTAGGCGCTGGGCATGCCCTCCAGCTCGTAGCGGCCGGCCAGGGCGCCCTCGGGATCATGCACCACGATGATGGCCGGATCGAGGGCGTCGAGCATAGCCTGGGCCGCAGCCAGGTCCTTGTCCAGGTTCACCGCCACCACGGTCAGGCCCGCGGCGCCGTGGGCGGCCGCCAGCTGCGACAGCCAGGGCAGGGACTTGCCGCAGGGCTTGCACCAGGAGGCCCAGAAGTCCACCACCAGCACCTGGCCGGCGTGGTCGGCCAGGACGAAGTCGGCGGGCGCCAGGATCGGGCGCGGTGCCGGGGCGTCGGCGGCGAGGGCCGCGCCGGCCAGGCAGAGCAGCGCCGCCAGCGCCGGCGCCGCGGCGAAAGGACGGAAGCGGGGCATGGTGACCTCACGAGTCGGGGTGGGGCAATGTCGAGCATATGATTCGCGAGGATGAGAGTCCTGCCAAGCGGAATATGTTCCGACGGATTCACTGGGATTTGCGCCGTGGTGCGGAAATCAAGGAGCCTGCCCGCCGAGGCGGACAGGCTCCAGGGAAAACCGAATGATCCCGGGGGATCAGACGTTTTCTAGCTCGGCACGACGTGGATCCACTCGGGGTGCGCCTTGCTGCCCCGGGCGTGGATGCCGGTCAGGATCTCGCGCAGCTGGCGGGTCAGCGGACCCTCCCGGCCCTCGCCGATGGTGTGGTCCTCGCCCTTGAAGTGGATGACCCCCACGGGGGTGACCACCGCGGCGGTGCCGCAGGCGAACACCTCCTGCAGCTTGCCGTTGTGGGCGTCGGCGATCACCTGGGCGATGGCCGGATGCTCCTCGACCCACTTGATGTCCAGGTCGCCCAGCAGGGTGCCCACCGACTCTCGAGTCACGCCGCGCAGGATGGTGTTGCCCGCCGGCGCGGTGACCACCTTGTCCGCGTAGACGAACATGATGTTCATGGCGCCCATCTCCTCGACGTATTCCCGCTTGCAGGCGTCGAGCCAGATGATGTTGTCGTAGCCCTCTTTCTGGGCCTGGGCGATGGGCAGCAGCGAGGCCGAGTAGTTGCCGCCGGTCTTGGCGTAGCCGGTGCCGCCGGGCGCCGAGCGCACGTACTTCTCCTCCACGCGCAGGCGCAGGGGATTGATGCCGCCGGTGAAGTAGCTGCCCACCGGGCCGATGATGATGAAGAAGCAGTACTCGGTGCTGGCCTTGACGCCCAGCCCGCGCTGGGTCGCGATCATCGTGGGCCGGATGTACAGGGCGTTGGGGCTCTCGGGCACCCACTTGCGGTCCAGGTTGATCAGCGTCTCGAGCGCCTCCATGAACAGCTCGGGATCCACCTTGGGCATGCACATGCGCTCGCAGCTGATGTTGAAGCGTTCGACGTTGCGGTCGGGCCGGAACATGTGCACCGAGCCGTCGGCGCTGTTCCTGTAGGCCTTCATGCCCTCGAAGATCTCCTGCCCGTAGTGCAGCACCTTGGACGCCGGGTCGAGGCTGAAGGGCCCGTAGGGCACGATGCGCGGGTCGTGCCAGAGGCCGTCCTTCCATTCCATCAGGAACATATGCGGCGTGAACTTCTGGCCGAAGCCGAAGTCGCCGGTGGGGATGCTTGGCGGGTTGTTGTTCCTGGTGACCGTGATGCTCATCCCGTCCTCCTCGTCTTGGGGAGCGCGCGGGCGAGTGCGCTCCAGCCCTGTAAAGGGGGTGGTCAGGCCCGGTATCGGGGGGTGAGGCCTGCCGCAAATGTGGCGGATCGGGGGAGCGAAATCAAGGCTAGCGGGGCGCGGGTCCAACCTGGACCGGCGGAGCCTGTTCGCCGCGGCGCAAAAAGAACCCGGACGGTGCCCTCGCTCAAAAGCACCGTCCGGGAGGGGGGCAGCGGGACCGGGTTCGCCCGGCCGGTCCCGCCGCATGTGACCCGGTCCCTCGCTCAATTGACCGGGTTCAGGAGGCGTCACGCCCAAGGTGTTGCAACGAATATGCCGCGGGCATGTCCCGTTTGTCAAGACATTGTTATAGAAAGAGTTATGCTGTATTGTCAGATTTTTGACATACGAAACGTCGCTTGAAAACCGGGGATTGTGTCCCGCAATAGTGTCCCACCCGCGCCGGTGGTGGGACACTGCGGACACCGGGAGCCCTTGGGGTGGAATCGCTTCGGCGAGTTCGCCGGTCGGTTTTCCCGGCCCGGAATGGCCGCTATTCCAGCAGCGTCACCGCGCGGGTCGCGACGATGCTCCCGGTGCCGCCCTCGCCGACCAGGCGCACGTAGTACACCCCCGAAGCCGCGGCCCGTCCGGCGTCGTCGCGCCCGTCCCAGGTCACGGCGTGCTCGCCGGCCGTCCAGGTGTCCGCACCCAGGTCGCGCACCAGGCGCCCCCGCGGGTCGTAGACCGCCAGCGCCACCACGGCTTCGTGCGCCAACGCGAAGCGCAGACGGGTGCTCGGGTTGAACGGGTTGGGCGCATTGGGCAGCAGCCGCGCCCAGGCCCCCGTCCCAGGCACGGCGCCCGGCACCGCCGACAGCCCCGAGGCCAGGCTGAAGTCGGCCACCCGCGCGGCGTGGTCGCTGGCGGCGGTGGTGTCGAAGGCCTGCAGGCCGTAGGCCGCCAGGGTCGCGGTGCTCATGGTGCGCGTCTCCATCACCACGTGGTTGTGCAGGATCAGCGCACTGTCGGTGTAGAGGATCCAATCCAGCATGCCCGGATAGAAGCTGCTGTATTCGGCGAACCAGGTGTAGGCCGAGCGCTGGTCCGCGTGCCGCGAGATCACCGGCGTGAAGTCGCCGCCGTCCCAGTCGATGGCCGCGTCGGCACCGTAGGTGCCCTGGTCCTGGATGTCGCCGGTCACAAGCGTGGCCAGCTGCTGCTTCCAGCCCACCAGGTTCAGGTCGCCGGCCATCAGGAAGGGCGTGCCCGCAGGCAGGGTGATGGTGCCGCCGGTGGTCTTGGCGTCGCGCAGGAAGGCGACGACGGCGTCGGCCTCGTTCTGGCGGTCGTCGTCGGCGGTGCAGCAGCGCCAGTGGCTGGCGATCAGCAGCAGGTCCGTGTCCGCACCCGGGCCCAGGTCCAGCAGGGCCGCGGTGTTGCGGTAGCTGAGGGTGATGCGCCAGCTCTGCAGGATGGGCAGGCGGCTGCAGATGACGTTGCCGCCGTCCAGGCCCACGGCGTACCACTGCTGCCCCGGGCCGCTGGGCAGGTGCTGCTCGATCTTGGCCCGCACCTCGCTGGCCGTATGGCCCCAGACTTCGCAGATCACCAGCAGGTCCGGATCCATCGCGTCCAGCAGGCGATTCTGGGCGGCCTCGGCGCTGCCGCCGTCGAAGAGCCCGTCGTTCTCCACGTTCCAGGTGGCCAGGCGCAGGTGCCCGGGGTCGGCGCGGCCCAGGTCCAGGCTGGGGATGGGCTCGCTGCCCGCGGCGAAGGTGTAGGTCACGGGTGCGGTCACGTCGCCGCCCGAGGCGCCATCGCGCAGCACGACGCGCAGTGTGGCGCCGGGAAAGAGCGGCTGGCCCGCCGGCATGGCATCGCGCCGCAGGGCCAGCTCGAACTCGGTGCTGCTGACCGTGGGCCCCACCTGCAGGCCGATGGCCGGATGGTAGATGGAGGTGCCGCGGAAGTTCCCGTTGCGCGCGCCCAGGTTCCAGACCAGGTCGGCGCCGATGCCGCCAAAGGCGGTGCCCGTGCCCGCGTTCATGTCCGTGTCCAGGTAGAGCCGGATGTCCTGCTGCTCGTCCGGCTGCACCTCGGCGCCGGTGGCGAAGCGCAGGAAGAACCAGTCCTGGTCGTTGGCGGCCCACACGCCGCCGAAATCGATGCCCGTGGCGCCGTCGTCGCCCGCCGGGTCGGTCGCCAGGGGCGCCAGGGCGGCCCAATCGTCGAACCAGCCGTCCAGGACCACGGGGACCAGGTCGGCGGCGGAGGGAGCGGCGCAGGCGGCGACCAGCAGGGCGGAAAGCAGGAATCGGCGCATCTGGTTGTCATTCCTTCAGTTCGCAGGGAGTGGGAACGCGGCGACGGACACATTATCATAACACAAATCTCAGCGGGTGGGCAAAATTTAAGTCAGGCCAAAAATGTCTTCTTTTATTCTTGACTGATTCCGTCAAGATATTATCCTGTGGGTGGACGCAGGGTGTGTGGCAGCCCCTGCGGGCCCCGCAAGTGGTGAGCATCGGCGCGGCCCGAATCAGCCTCCGGGCCGCGCCGATTGCGCAACAGAAACGAATTCAAGGAGCCTCGAGCGATGAGCGACCGTACCCAGCCCCTCTTCTCCTGCAAGAACCTGCGGGTCTTCATCCGCAGCGGCGACAGCGAGAAGGAGATCGTCAAGGGCGCGAACCTGGAGATCTTCGCCGGCCAGAAGCACGCCCTGATGGGCCCCAACGGCTCCGGCAAGTCGACCCTGGCGGCCGCCCTGATGGGCCACCCCGCCTACCGGGTCGAGGGCGAGATCATGCTCAAGGGTCAGTCCGTCGCCGAGCTCGAGCCCCATGAGCGGGCGCGCCTGGGCATGTTCCTGGGCTTCCAGTACCCGGTGGCGGTGCCGGGCGTGTCGGTGGCCAACTTCCTGCGCGCGGCCCTGGGCGCGCGGCGCGGCGAAGAGGTTCCGGTGCGCGAATTCCGCCAGCTGATGATGGAAGGTTTCGAGAAGCTCGACGTCCGCAAGGACTTCGCGGGGCGCTATCTCAACGACGGCTTCAGCGGGGGCGAAAAGAAGCGCCTCGAGATCCTGCAGATGCTGCTGCTGAAGCCGTCGTTCGCCCTGCTGGACGAGACGGACAGCGGCCTGGACATCGACGCCCTGAAGATCGTCAGCGAGGGCGTGAACCTGGCCGGCACCGCGGACAACGCCGTCCTGCTGGTGACCCACTACCAGCGGATTCTCGACTACGTGAAGCCCGACGTGGTGCACGTCTTCATGGACGGGCGCATCGTGCGCACCGGCGGCCCCGAACTGGCGGTCGAACTGGAAGCGCGCGGGTATGACTGGATCGCCGGCGAGGCCACGGCCGCCGGCAAAGGGAGTTGAGGACCATGAGCGCCAGCCGCATCGAGGATCTCAATCTGGACTACAAGGCCAAGTACGGCTTCGCCGACCCGGAAGAGTTCCTGATGAAGGCCCCCAAGGGCCTCAGCCACGAAGTCGTGGAGATGATCTCCCGCTACAAGAACGAACCCGACTGGATGCGCGAGTACCGGCACGAGGCCCTGGACATCTTCTACGCCAAGCCCATGCCGCGCTGGGGCAACAGCGCGCTGCTGGACGCCATCGACTTCGACGACATCCACTACTACCTGAAGTCGTCCGCGGGCGCGGCCACCGACTGGGACGACGTGCCCGAGAACATCAAGAACACCTTCGACAAGCTGGGCATCCCCGAGGCCGAGCAGAAGTTCCTGGCCGGCGTGACCGCCCAGTACGAGTCCGAGGTGGTCTACCACAGCATGCACGAGGCCGTGGCCAAGCAGGGCGTGCTGTTCACGGACATGGACACGGCGCTGCGCGAGCATCCGGAGATCGTCCGGAAGTACTGGGCCACGGTGATCCCGTCCCGCGACAACAAGTTCTCCGCGCTCAACAGCGCGGTCTGGTCCGGCGGCTCGTTCATCTACGTGCCGCCCAACACCACGGTGGAGATCCCGCTGCAGGCCTACTTCCGCATCAACGCCCAGAACATGGGCCAGTTCGAGCGCACCCTGATCATCTGCGACGAGGGCGCCTCGGTGCACTACATCGAGGGCTGCACGGCGCCGGTGTACTCGACCAACAGCCTGCACTCGGCGGTGGTGGAACTGGTGGCGCTCAAGGGCGCCCGCATCCGCTACACCACCATCCAGAACTGGTCCAACAACATCTACAACCTGGTGACCAAGCGGGCCCACGCCCACGAGGACGCGGTCATCGAGTGGGTGGACGGCAACATCGGCTCCAAGCTGACCATGAAGTACCCGGCGGTCTACCTGCTGGGCGAGCGCGCCCACGGCGAGGTCCTGTCCATCGCCTACGCCGGCGACGGCCAGCACCAGGACGCCGGCGCCAAGATGGTGCACGCGGCGCCCAACACCAGCAGCCGCATCATCAGCAAGTCCATCAGCAAGGGCACCGGCCGCACCAGCTACCGCGGCCTGGTCAAGGTGCTCAAGGGCAAGGCCGACTGCCGCACCAGCGTCGAGTGCGACGCGCTGCTGATCGGCGACCAGGCCCGCAGCGACACCTTCCCCACCATGGAGGTCGGCGAGCAGAACGTGCGCCTGGAGCACGAGGCCCGCGTCTCCAAGCTGGCGGACGAGCAGATCTTCTACCTGCAGAGCCGGGGCATCGACCCGGAGCAGGCGCGCCTGATGATCGTCAACGGCTTCATCGAGCCGTTCGTGCGCGAGTTGCCCATGGAGTACGCGGTCGAGCTGAACCGGCTGATCGCCCTGGAGATGGAGGGGTCCGTTGGCTGACCTGGCGCTGATGAGCACCGAGGGCCGCCCGGCCCTCGCCAAGGAGGATATCCGCCGGCTCTCGGCCGAGCTGGGCGAGACCGACAACGGCCTGGCCTGGCGCCTGGCTGCGCTGACCGCCTACCGCAACGAGCCGCTGCCCGACCGCGTGCAGCACCTTTGGCGCTACACCGACCCGGCGCACCTGATGCCGCTGGAGGTCCTGCCCGCGGCCATGCCGCCGCGCGACCTGGCCGCAGCCGAACTGCCCGAGGGCGAGCCGGCCGTGCTGCTGGTGCCCGGCCGCCTGCCCGAACTGAATGCGGCGGCCCGCGCCGCCGGCCTGCAGGTGACGCCGCTGCTGCATGACGATGGGGACGCGGAGCTGCTGGGGACCGCCTCGCCCGGCACCTCGGGCTTCTTCGCGGCCCTCAATTCCGCGGCCTGGAACGCCGGCGTGGCCATCTATGTGCCGGCCGGCAAGGCCCTCGAGCAGCCCCTGCGGCTGCTGGTGCCCGCCTTCGCCGAGACCACCCTGCCCCGGGTGCTGGTGGTGGCCGGCCGCGGCGCCGAGGTGACCGTGGTCGAGGAGCACTTCGGCGGCCGGGACGGCCACCGGGTGATCGGCGTCTCGGAGGTGCTGGTGGGCCAGAACGCCCACGTGCGCCACGTGCTGGTGGAGCGCTGGGAGGCCGGCGTCAACGGCTTCCTGTCGGTCAAGGCCCGGGTCGAGCGCGACGGCTCGTACCAGGGCGTCAACGCCTCCCTCGGCGGCGAGCGCCTGAAGCTGGAGACCGGTGCCGAGCTGGTGGGCAAGGGCGCGCGCAGCGAGCTGATCGGCGTGGTCCTGGGCGGCGACGCCCAGCGCTTCGACCACCACACCACCCATCGCCACGTTTCGGGCGACACCTGGAGCAACATCGACTTCAAGGTGGCGCTGACCGGGAAGTCGCGCTCGTCGTACACCGGCCTGATCCGCATCGAGGAGCAGGCGGCCCGCAGCGAGGCCTTCCAGGAGAACCGCAACCTGCTGCTCTCGGACAGCGCGCGCGCGGACACGATCCCCGAGCTGGAGATCCTGACCGACGACGTGTCCTGCAGCCACGGCGCCACCGCGGCGCCCATCGATCCCGAGCAGGTCTTCTACCTGCAGAGCCGCGGCATCGCCCGCGACGAGGCCGTGCGCCTGGTGGTGCGCGGGTTCGTCGAGACCACCCTCGAACAGGTGCCGGCGTCGGTGCGCGAAAACCTCGAGTCGCTGATCTCGGCGCGGCTGGCCGCCCTGGGCAAGGACGTGTGATGGATCCCCGGTTTGGCGCCGCGGATCACGTTGCCGCCGCGGACCGCGCCGCGACTGCAGGGCTGCTGCGCGAGCGCTTCCCCATCCTCGGGCGGTCGATCCACGGCCGCCCGCTGGTCTATCTCGACTCCGCCGCCACCACCCAGAAGCCAGACGCGGTGATCGAGGCCGAAGCCGACTACTACCGCCATTCCAACGCCAACGTCCACCGCGGCCTGCACACCCTGGGCGACGAGGCCACCCGCCTGTACGAGGGCTGCCGCACGGCGGTCGCCCGCTGGCTGGAAGTCGCGCCCGCGCAGGTGACGATGCAGCGCTCGGCCACCGCGGCCATCAACCTGGTGGCGCGGGGCTGGGAGCAGCACCTGGCCGAGGGCGACGCCATCCTGGTGACCGAGATGGAGCACCACGCCAACTTCGTGCCCTGGCAGATGCTGGCCGGCCGGCGCAAGCTGGAGCTGCGCGTGCTGCCGGTCACCGACGGCGGCGAGCTGGACCTGGCGCGCCTGGACGATCTGCTCGATGCGCGGGTGAAGATCGTGGCGGTCAACCACATCTCCAACGTGCTGGGCACGGTCAACCCGGTCGCCGAGATCTGCGCGCGGGCGCGGAGCGTGGGCGCGCTGACCCTGGTGGACGCCGCCCAATCGGCGGGCCACCGGCCCCTGACTTTTGCGGAGACGGGTGCCGACCTGCTGGTTTTCAGCGCCCACAAGTGCTACGGGCCCATGGGCCTGGGCTTCCTGGTGGGTCGCGCCGAGGTGCTGGCGCGGCTGGAGCCGGTCGAGGGCGGCGGCGAGATGATCGAGTGGGTGCGCACCGAGGGCACCACCTGGGCCGAGGTGCCCCACCGCTTCGAGGCGGGCACGCCCAACGTGGCGGCGGCGGCGGCGTTCCCGGCGGCGATCGCGCTGCTAGAGGAGATCGGGCTGGCCAAGGTGCGGGCCCACGAAGAGGAACTCACCGGCTACGCGCTGGAGAAATTGGCGGGACTCGACGGGCTGGTTATCTTCGGTCCGGGGGACGCGGCGCACCGTGGCGGGCTGGTCAGCTTCCACGATCCGCAGGTTCACCCCCACGACCTGAGCACGATCCTCGACCAGCTCGGCATTGCCGTCAGGGCGGGCCACCACTGCGCCCAGCCCCTGCACCGGCGCCTGGGCGTGGTCGCGACGACCCGGGCCTCCTTCGGCGTCTACACGATGCGGTCGGAGATCGACGCCCTGGTCGCCGGCATCCTCGAAGCCCGGAAGGTGTTCGCGCTGTGAGCCTGGGACCCATCGACGATCTCTACCGCGAGGTGATCCTCGATCACCATCGCCATCCCCGTGGCCGCGAGCGGCTGGTCGATCCGGACGTGACCGCCGAGGGGCGCAACCCCTCCTGCGGCGACGAGGTCACCCTGCAGCTGAACTTCGAGGGCGACCGCATCAGCGCCGTGGGCGTGGACGCCCGCGGCTGCGCCATCAGCACCAGCAGCGGCTCGATGCTGGCCGACCTGATCATGGGCATGACCGTGGCCGAGGCCGAGCAGGTGGCCGAGGCTTTCCGCAGGGTGCTGCACGGCGAGGAACTGCCGACGGACCTGGACCTGGGCGACCTGGAGGCCCTGCAGGGGGTGCAGCAGTTCCCGGTGCGGGTCAAGTGCGCGGTGCTGCCCTGGGTCACCATGCTCGATGCGATCATCGCCCACAAGCAGGGCCGCGCACCGCGGCCGGTCTCGACCGACGGCACCGGCGCCAACGGCGCCGCCATGGACGTGAACGTCAAGGAGAAGGACGCATGAGCGACGCCAAGCCCACCTTCGACCAGGTGCTGGACCGCATCAAGCCGGTCATCGACCCGGAGCTGAACATCTCCATCGTCGACCTGGGCCTGATCCGCGGCATCTCGATCGCCGACGACGGCAAGGTGGACATCGACCTGACCCTGACCAGCCCCATGTGCCCCATGGGGCCGCAGATCATGGCGGCCACCACCCGCGCGGCGATGCAGACGCCCGGCGTGACGGCCGCCCATGTGGACCTGGTCTTCGCCCCGCCCTGGGATCCCCGGAAGGACGCCACGGAGGACGGCAAGGCGGCGTTGGGGATCTGGGACTGACCCGGACGACGGGCGCTAGTCGCGCTCTTCCTTCAGTAGTCGCTCCGCCTCGGCCAGCTCCTTGAGCCGATCCTTGTCCACCTCGGGGTAGGCCAGGTCCAGTCCCTCCAGCGCCTCGACCACCGCCGCGGCCACCACCAACCGTGAGAACCACTTGTTGTCCGCCGGCACCACGTACCAGGGGGCGTGCTCGCTGGCGGTGCGCCGGATCGTCGACTCGTAGGCCTTCATGTAGGCCGACCAGTGGCCGCGCTCCCGGGCGTCGGCGGTGGAGAACTTCCAGTTCTTCTCGGGGGTCTCCAGGCGCGCCAGGAAGCGCTTCTTCTGCTCGCCGTGGGACAGGTTCAGGAAGAACTTCAGGATCAGGTAGCCGTTGCGGGCCAGGTAGCGCTCGATGTTGACGATGTCCTCGCTGCGCTCGGCCCAGATCTTGTCGGTGACCAGTTCGGGCGGGAGCTTCTGCCTGGCCAGGATCTCCTCGTGCACCCGCACCACCAGCAGTTCCTCGTAGTAGCTGCGGTTGAAGATGCCGATGCGCCCGCGTTCGGGCAGAACCTTCAGGCAGCGCCACATGAAGTCGTGGTCCATGTCCTCGGCCGAGGGGGCCTTGAACGACATCACCTGCACGCCCTGGGGATTCACGCCGGACATCACGTGCTTGATGGTGCCGTCCTTGCCGGCGGCGTCCATGGCCTGGAAGATCAGCAGCACGCCGCGCCGGTCCTGGGCGTAGAGCTTGCCCTGCTCCTCGGCCAGCCACTCGACGCCGCGGGCCAGCAGCTCCTTGGCCTTCTTCTTGTCCTCGGACTCGAGGTCGCCCGTGTCAGCGGGATCGTGGTCCGCGAGGCGGAAGCCCTTGCCGTCGGCGATGCGGTAGGGGGCCAGGAACTCGCGCAGCTGCTTGGGCTTGATCGTGGACATGGGCGGGTCTCCTTCCAAGGTTTCCGGCAGTATAGCACGCTTCGCGAATGCCGCCCCTGGCCGATGGTGCCGCTTGCCGCCGGTCCGCAGGTGCCCGATACTCCCGCCGGAGGTTCCACCATGGCGCGCCTGTACGACTACATTCCCCCGGCCGTGTTCCTGCTGGCGGCGATCATCGCCCTGGGGCTGGTCAATCGCCTGCTGGCCCGGGGCCTGGCCGCCTCGAGCCACCGCCTGCGCAACCAGCTGGTCATGTTCGCCCTCTCGGCCGCCTGCCTGATCGTGCTGGTGCTGAGCCTGCCCCTGGGCACGGAGACCCGCGGGCAGCTGCTGGGCTTCCTCGGCATCGTGATGAGCGCCGCTTTCGCCCTCTCTTCCACCACATTCCTGGGCAACGCCCTGGCGGGGCTGATGCTGCGGGCGGTGCGCAACTTCCACATCGGCGACTTCATCCGCATCGGCGAGCACTTCGGCCGGGTCTCCGACCGCGGGCTGTTCCACACCGAGATCCAGACCGAGGACCGGGAGCTGACCATGCTGCCGAACCTGCTCCTGGTGACCAACCCCGTGACCACGCTCCGCCGCAGCGGCACGGTGATCGCCGCCACGGTTTCCCTGGGCTACGATGTGCCGCGACGGCAGATCGAGGAGAGGCTGCTGGACGCGGCCACGCGCTGCGAGCTGAGCGACCCGTTCGTGCAGATCACCGACCTGGGGGATTTCTCGGTCAGCTACCGGGTCGCCGGCATCCTCGAGGACGTGAAGCGCTACGTGACCGCGCGCTCGAAGCTGCGCGGCGCGGTGCTCGACGCCCTGCACGAGGGCGGCATCGAGATCGTCTCGCCGAACTTCATGAACACGCGGATGGTGGAGGCGGAGCGCACCTTCGTCCCGCCCGCAGTGGCCGTGCCGGTCGCCTCGGTGAAAAAGACCGCACCCGAGGACGTGGTCTTCGACAAGGCCGACGAGGCCGAGACCCTGGACACGGCCCGCATCGAGCATGCGGAGCTCGAGAAGACGATCCAAGCCCTGGAGAAGGACGCAGCTGCGGCGGAGGAGGCCGACGTCGCCCGGCTCGCGCGGGAGCTGGCGGCGGCCCGGGCGCGGTTGGCCGAACTCGAGGCCGTCATCAACGACGGCGCCGAGGAGTAGGCACCCTAGCGCGCCTTCCGGTCCCCGGTGTCGATGGCGAAGACCCGCGCCCAGTCCCGCTTCATGCTCACCTCGTGGGCGGCGGGGTGGTCGTCGCACAGCTCGCCGATCTTGCCGGGACTGCCGTAGTCGTATTCCCGCTCTTCGTCGTCGTGATGGATCCAGATGGCCAGGCCGCGCCGGGCGCCGGTGACGGCGTAGCGGCACATGGGCTCGTCGTTGTTGCTGTTGCCGGCGGCGAAGACGGGGCGGCGGCCGATGCGGGTCTCGATGGTGGCCGGCTTGTGCTCGTGGCCGTTGTAGACCTGGGTGTCGCCGCGGACCAGGGAGGCGGTGCCGTCGGGGTGCTCGACGTAGACGGGCTGGGTCCAGGTGCCGATGACCCGCTCGGGCGGAATGCCGATGACTTCTTCACTGTAGGCGCGCACGAAGTCCTGTGCGGCGGCGGTCACGATCCAGACCTGGAAGCCGTGCTGCTCGAGCAGGCTCATCAGCTCGAGCATGGGCTGGTAGTAGAGCTCGGTGTAGGGCACGCCGAAATCGACGTGCCGGTGGCGGTCGAGCCAGACCAGGGCCGAGTCGCGGTAGGCGGTCACCGGCATGCCGGCGAAGGCGGCGGTCAGCTGGATGTAGGACTCGTTCCAGCCGTACTTGCGCAGGGCGTCGCGGTCGTCGGCGAACCAGGCCTTGAAGGGCATCGCTTCCGTGTCGACCAGTCCCCGGGCGGCCAGGCTGCGGGCCAGGTCGACCTGGAAGTCGCCCGGGGCGCCGTCGGGGCGTTCGCACCAGGCGGTGCCGTCGTTGTCCAGGGTGGCGATGCGTTCGGGCACGGGGATGAAGTCGGAGCCGGCGGTGTCGGTGACGGCGGCCAGCCAGTCGAGGATGGCGGCCTTGACCGGGCCCTCGTTCCAGGACGGGAGGCTGTCGGCGGCGGTGGCCGCGCCGGCGGAGATGACCAGCAGGATGGCGAACAGGATCGGGCGCATCAGATGTCCTTTGCTTGGCTCGGTTCGGATCTGAACAGTATCGGTTGTTGTCAGGCCGCGGCGGGCCGGCGGCGACCGCTCTGCCACCACAACCCGCCCACGATCAGCACCAGCCCGATCAGCGTGGCCGGCACGATGCGCTCTCCCAGCACGAAGCGGATGAACACCAGCGACAGGAACGGCGACAGGAAGATCAGGTTGGCCACCTTGGCCGTGGACGAGGTCAGTTTCAGGGCCGTCAGCCAGAGCACGAAGGTGAAGCCCATCTCGAAGCAGCCCACGTAGGCGCCGGCCAGCAGGCCGCCGGCGCTGATCTGCAGGTCGCTGAACATCAGGGTCACGGCCAGCGTGCACGGCAGCGCGGTCAGGAAGCCCAGGAACAGTCCGGCCACGGGCTCGAGCTCGCTGCGCCGGTTGCCGATCCAATACAGGGCCCAGATGATGGTGCTGACCAGGGCCAGCCCCACGCCCAGGGGCGAGTTGACGCTGAAACCCGCCAGGTCGCCGCCGGTGGAGATGATCACCACCCCGCTGTAGCAGACCACCCCGGCGATGGCGTCGCGCAGGCGCAGCTTCTGGCCCAGCAGCGGCACCGACAGCCAGGCCAGGGTCAGGGCCCAGGTGTAGTTCAGCGGCTGGGCCACCTGGGCCGGCAGCAGGTCGTAGGCCTTGAACAGGATGATGTAGTAGGCGAAGGGGTTCAGGAGGCCCAGCGACGCGGTCAGCAGCACCTGCCGGCGCGGCGCGGTGCGCAGGGTGCGCCAGCTGCCTTTGACCAGCATCACTGCGCCCAGGGCCAGCAGGGACACCGCGTTGGCCACCAGCAGCAGCTGCAGGGGGTCCATGCGCCGCAGCCCCAGCTTGAAGGCCGTGGCGGCGGTGGACCAGGCCAGGACGGTGGCCAGGCCGAAGAGGACCGCGCGGCGGTCGTTGCTTTGGGTGGGCACGAACATGGGCGGCAGTGTAGCGCTTGGGCGGGGCGGCGGCCAGCGCGCACCGCTTGCCGCGCCGGTTGACCGGGGCGGCGGGCGGCCGTATCGTCGCGGGACGACTTTGCCTATGGCCTGAATCCTGGAGATGGCTTGTGATGAAGACCGCTGTTTGCCGCCTGTCCGTTGCCGCCCTGTGCCTGGCTGCTGTCGTTTGCGCCCCGCCTGCGGGCGCGGCCGAGCAGTATCCCGACCGCTCGCCCTGGACGGTGGGCATCGAGCTGGGCTGGTCGAAGTTCGCCATGGAGGACATCAACGGGGTGATCGGCGTCATCAACAACGAGTATGGCGAGGACGTGCTTAGCGACATCAACGGCGGCATGGAGTTCGGGCTGACGGTGGACCGGCGGGTTTCGTCGCTGGTGACCGTGGGGCTGGGCTACACCCACCTCGACGGGTCCACTGACTACCCCAATCCTACCGGCGCCCTCGAACTGAGCGTCGGCGCCAACCTCTGGCTCGGCTACGTACACTATGTGCCAACGATGGACAGCGGCATGTCGTGGGGTGCGGGCCTGGACCTGGGCATGATCTCCACCACAGGGGATATCAACCTGGCGATTCCCGCCGTGGGCGTCGACACGGGCGAGTTCGGGGGGTCGGCGCCGGCGGGGGCGGGGTACCTGATTCTCGATTTTCCGGGGACGCGGACGGTTTCGTTTCAGGGGCATTTCGGGTATCGGGTGGCGACGATTACGGATGTGACTTTGGCGGGGGATCCGGCTGATGCGGAGTTGGATTATAGTGGGTTCTTTTTGAGGGTTGGGTTTCGGTTGCATCCGTAGGTTGGGATTTGCAGGATGGTTACCGCTGGCCCGAATAGTGTCTACGAATCCAGGGGAAGTCCACCCCTATTCCACCGCAATAGGATACCCCGCCGCCTCCCAAGCCAACATCCCCCCCTTCAACACAAAAACCCTCTCATGCCCAAAGTCCTTCATGATCGTCACCGCCAGCGAAGCCCGCCGCCCCATCCGGCTGACAAAGCACACACTCGGCCGGTTCATCAACTCCGCCCCCCGCGCCGTCAGCTGCCGCAAAGGAATCGACTTGGCCCCGGCGATATGCCAATTCCGGTACTCCCCCGGCTCGCCCACATCCACCAGCAGGATCTCCGTCTCCGGATCAGCCATCAACAGCCGCAACGTGCTCGGCGACAAAAAATCAATCTCATGCTCCGGGATCTCCGCCGCCCCCGGCAGCGCCGACGCATGGTCATCCTTCGGCAGCGCCTGGCACTCGGCAAACACCCGCACCTTGCACTCGTAGATGCAGATGCCCGGGTGCAGCTTGCGGTGGAACAGGTGCCCGATGGTGTCGTCCTGGTCCAGGATGTTGGCCTCGCCCAGGAAGCGGTCGAACCCGGCCAGGTTCATCATGTGCCGCACCATGGGGCGCACGCCGTCCAGGAAGACGTCGCCGCCGCGCTTGCGGTAGGCGCGCACCACGCTCTCCAGCATATGGATGCCGCTGACGTCGCAGTGGTCGACCATGTGCATCTTCAACAGCAGGAACATCTGGCGCGGGTTGGTCGCCTGGTTGGCGAAGATCGCCTCCTCGACGTGGTTGACCGCGCCGAAGTAGAGCGAGCCCTCGATCTTCATCACGCCCAGCTGCGGGCACACCGTCTGCTTCTCCGCGCGTAGGAAGTGGCGGAAGTTCTCGTCCGGGACCACGGCGTAGACGCCGGGGGTCGAGGTCTTGATCAGGAAGCGCCCGAAGCTGACCAGCATGCCCGCGAGCACCGCGATCTCCAGGGGCAGCAGCAGGGTGCCGGCCAGGGTGGCCAGCATGATGGTGCTGTCGCCCTTGCTCGAGCGCAGGACGCGGCCCATCTCCCGGCGATCGATCAGCCCCCAGGCGGTGACCAGCACCACGCCGGCCAGGGCCGCGCGGGGCAGGAAGCGCACCATCGGCGCCAGGGCGAGCATGGCGACCAGCACCCACACCCCCGAGAACACGTTGGCCAGGGGCGTGCGGCCGCCGGCAGAGTAGCTCAGGGCCGAGCGCGTCGGCGATCCGCTGACCGGGTAGCCGGACAGGAAGCCCGACAGCACGTTGGCCACGCCCTGGCCGAAGAACTCCTGGTTGGTGTCCAGGCGCTGGCCGCTGCGGGCCGCGACCGCGCGCGCGCTGGAGGTGGCCTCGACCAGTCCGATGGCCGCGATGGCCAGGGCGCCGGCCGCCAGCCGGAACAGCAGGTCGCCCGAGATCAGGGGCAGGTCGGTCAAGGGCGGCAGCGAGCGGGGCAGCGTGCCCAGGACCACGACGCCCTGGTGGTCCAGGCGCAGGGCGGCCGTGGCGGCGCAGGCCGCCACCACGGCGATCAGCGCCGCCGGCCAGCGGGGCCGCAGGACGCGCACCAGGACCAGGATCAGCGTGGTCCCGGCCCCGACCGCCAGGCTGATCGGGTGGATCGTCCCGATGCTCCCGACGATGGCCTTCACCGTGAGCACGAACTCGGGCGTGTTGCCCATCTCCAGCCGCAGCAGGTGCCGCGTCTGGTTCGCCGCGATCAGCACCCCCGCGCCGGCGGTGAATCCGATCACCACGCTGTCGGCCACGAAGTTCACCAGCACGCCCATGCGGGCCAGGCCCATCACCAGGCGGATGACGCCCGCCAGCACGGCCAGGTAGCCCGCGGCGGCCAGGAACTCGGGGGTGCCCGGCTGGGCCACCGTCAGCAGCGTGGCCAGCACCAGCATCGACGACCCGTTGGTGGGCCCGGTCTGCAGATGGATGGACGAGCCCCAGAAGGCGCCGGCGATCGCCGCCACGACGGCGGCGTAGAGGCCGGTCTGGGGCGGCAGCTCGGCGATGGAGGCGTAGGCGATGGCCTGGGGCAGCAGCACCACGGCGACGGTCAGGCCGGTCAGCGCATCCGGTATCAGGTCGGCACGGTGGACCGTCGACAGGATGCGCGCCGGCCGCAGGACGTAGTCCGCCCCCTTGGCCAGGTACGCGCCGGCCTTCTTCAGGACGCGCGGGTCGGCTGCCGGTCGTTCGTTCACCTGAGCCGGTGCTCCGTGCTGATCAGTCGCCGCGTCCCGGTGTCCATGCGCAGCACCAGGGACTGGGTGTCCACGCTGTCGCCGTGGTAGCGCACGCCCCGCAGCAGCGGCGTGTCGGTGATGCCGGTGGCGGTGAAGAAGACGTCGTTGCCGGCCACCATGTCGCCGCAGTCGAGCACGCGCTGCAGGTCCAGGCCGGCGTCGAGGCAGGCCTGGCGTTCGGCCGCGTCGCGGGTGTGCACCCGGCCCAGCATGCCGCCGCCCAGGGCCTTGACGGCGCAGGCCGCGAGCAGGCCCTCCGAGGCCCCGCCGGTGCCCAGCAGCAGGTCGATGCCGCCGCTGGGATCGGCCGTCATGATGGCCCCGCCGATGTCGCCGGCGGTGCGCAGGTAGACCCGGGCCCCGGCCTTGCGCACCTCGTGCACCAGCTGCTGGTGCCGCGGGCGCTCGAGGATGAAGACCACCAGGTCGCGGATCTCCTTGCCCATCTGCCGGGCGACCATGGCCAGCACCCAGCCCGGCGGCGCGTCCAAGGCCTCGGGGCCCAGGGCGGCGGCGGCCCGGCGGTCGACCACGATCTTCTCCATGTACACCGCCGGCGCCGGTTTCCACATGGCCCCCGGCGAGGCGAAGGCCGCCACCGACATGCTGCCGGGACGCCCCTCGGCCACCAGGCCGGCGCCGTCGATGGCGTTGACCTCGACGTCCAGCTTCGGGCCCTTGCTTGTGCCCACGGCCGCGCCGCTGTCCAGGGGCGAGTGCTCGCCGCTGCGCAGCTCCTCGCCGCTGACGATGCAGCCCTGCATGGGCATCAGGTTCAGGGCCTCGGCCATGGCGCCCTGGGCGGCGTGGTCGGCGGCGTGGCGGTCGCCCAGGCCCATCCAGCGGCCCGCGGCCAGGGCGGCGGCCTCGGTGGCGCGCACCAGGCCCAGGCCCGGGTGCGGCGGCGGCTGGCGCAGACCGATCTCGACTTGCGTGGGTTTATCCGGCATGGCGGGCCTCCGGTAGCGGGCGCGACAGGTGGTTCACGGCTCCACTGTAGCCCAAGTGCGGGGGCAAGGGGAGCGGAGATGTCCGCGGCAGGATCGCCGTTGACCGTCCCGGACCTCCGTCCCACAATGAAGGGAGGAACCCGCGCCGCCGACAGGGAGGACCCCATGGCCAGAGTGTTTTCCGTCCACCGCGACCGCATCGGCCGCTCGCCCGGCACCGTCGAGTACCTGGGCGCCCGCAAGGTCGAGAACGTCTCGGTCCAGGTGCGGGTCTATGGTCCCGACCGCTGCGAGGAACTCGACCTCGAAGCGGTTCTGGCCGGGGCCGGCCCGTCCAGCGGCGAGACCCTGTGGGTCGATGTGCTCGGCCTGCACGACACCCAGCTCGTCACCCGCCTGGGCCAGCGGTTCGGCATCGACACCCTGCTGCTGGAGGACATCCTGTCCACCACCCAGCGCACCAAGATCGAGGAGCGCCCCGACCTGCTGTTCACGGTCTGCCGCTCGTCGATCTACAGCACCGAGGGCGGCCGGGCCGAGACCGAGCAGGTCAGCATCCTGCTCGGGACCGGCTTCGTGCTCTCGCTGCAGGAGCGCGAGCCCGACGTCTTCGCGGCGGTGCGTGAGCGGTTGCACCAGGGGCGCGGACGTCTGCGCACCTCGGGCGCCGGCTACCTTGCCTACGCCCTGCTCGACGCCGTGGTCGATGGCCACCTGCTGGCGCTGTCGCACTTCGGCGAGCGGATCGAGACCGTCGAAGCCGAACTGAACGATGACCCCGATCCCTCCCACTTCACCGAGATCCACGAGCTCAAGCGCGAGCTGGTCCTGCTGCGCAAGGCGATCCGGCCCGTGCGCGACATGACCGCCGCCCTGCTGCGCCTGGACACCGACCATTTCGGCGGGGCCAACCGCAACTTCCTGGGCGACCTGCACGACCACGCGATCCAGACCAGCGACGCCATCGACTCCTACAACGAGCTGCTGGTCGGCATGCACGACTTCTACCAGTCCATCGCCGGGCAGCGCCTCAACGAGGTGATGAAGGTGCTGACCATCATCTCCACCCTGTTCGTGCCCCTGACCTTCGTGGCCGGCATCTACGGCATGAACTTCGAGCACATGCCGGAGCTGGGCTGGAAGTGGGCCTATCCGCTGTTCTGGTGCGTGATCGTCGGCGTGGGGCTGGGCATGCTGGTCTTCTTCCGCCGCCGCCGCTGGCTCTAGGCCCGATCGCGTCCAGGTCCGAAAACGGCGAGCGCGGGCGCGCGCGCCTGTTATCATGCCGGACATGAACCTCGACCACGACACCTGCTACCGCGCCGTGCAGAGTCGCGACCCCCGCTTCGACGGGCGCTTCTTCACCGGCGTGCGCACCACCGGCATCTACTGCCGGTCCGTGTGCCCGGCGGTGACGCCGCTGGCCCGCAACGTGGAGTTCTTCGCCTGCGCCGCCGCCGCCGAGCAGGCCGGCTTCCGCCCCTGCAAGCGCTGCCGGCCCGAGACCGCGCCCGGCACCCCGGCCTGGCACGGCACCTCTGCCACCGTGTCGCGCGCCCTGCGCCTGATCGACGAGGGCGCCCTCGACGGCGGTTCGGTCGCCGGGCTGGCCGCGCGGCTGGGTCTGGGCTCCCGCCAGTTGGGGCGCCTGTTCCGCGAGCACCTGGGCACCACCCCGGTGGCGGTGGCCCAGACCCGGCGGATCCACTTCGCCCGCAACCTGCTGGAGCAGAGCGCGCTGCCCATGACCCAGGTGGCCCTGGCCGCGGGCTTCGGGTCGCTGCGCCGCTTCAACGCCCTGGTGCAGGAGACCTTCGGGGCCACGCCGGGTGAACTGCGCACCCGCGCCGGGCGGCGCGCCGCCGACCCCCTGCTGACGGCGCGCCTGCCGGTGCGGCCGCCCTACGCCTGGGCCGAACTGCTGGCCTACCTGCGCGCGCGCGCCATCGCCGGCGTGGAGGAGGTCGACGGCGACACCTACCGCCGCACCGTCGTCTGGGGCGGCCAGCCCGGAGTGATCGCCGTCTCGCCCGGCGGTCCGGACCACCTGCGGCTGCAGGCCGACCTGGCCGGCAGCCACGGTGCCATCGCCCTGGTGGCGCGGGTGCGGCGCATGTTCGACTGCGCGGCCGAACCCCAGGTGATCGCGACCCACCTGGGCGGCGACCCGCTGCTGGCCGGCTCGCTGCGCCGACGGCCGGGCCTGCGCCTGCCCAGCAGTTGGGATCCCTTCGAGTTGGCGGTGCGCGCGGTGGTGGGGCAGCAGGTCTCGGTGGCGGCGGCCACGACGGTGACCGGGCGCATCGCCCTACGGACAGGCACACCGCTGCCCGCGCCGCGCGGCGGGCTGACCCACCTGTTTCCCGACCCGGCGACCCTGGCCACCGCTGACCTCGGCGGGCTGGGGCTCAACGCCCGGCGCGAGGCCACCATCAATGCGTTGGCCGACGCCGTGGCCTCCGGCGAAGTCGACCTGACCGCGCCGCACGGGCCGGACGACCTGATCGCCCGGCTGGTGGCGCTGCCGGGCATCGGCCCCTGGACGGCCCAGTACGTGGCCATGCGCGCCCTGGGTGAGCCCGATGCGTTTCCCGCCGGCGACCTCGGCCTGATCAAGGCCGCTCCCGGCATCGACCTGGCGGCGCGCGCCGAATCCTGGCGGCCCTGGCGCGCCTACGCCGCCCTGCACCTGTGGGCCTCCCTGGGAGACGACGCATGACGACCATCCTCACCGGCAGCTGCCCTTCGCCTCTCGGCCGCCTGGAACTGGAGAGCGACGGCGCGGCGCTGCTGCGCATCAGGCTGCCGGGCGAGCGCCCGGTTCCGGCCGACGACCGGCCGCGCCGCCCCGACCCGCGGGCCTTCACTGCGGTGATCGCCCAACTGGACGAGTACTTCGCCGGCATCCGCCGCAAGTTCGACCTGCCCCTGGCCCCGGCCGGCACGCCGTTCCAGCAGCGGGTGTGGATGCTGCTGCGCGAGATCCCCTGGGGCCGGACCATCAGCTACGGCGAGCTGGCCCGGCGCAGCGGCAACCCGTCCGCGAGCCGGGCCGTGGGGGCGGCCAACGGGCGCAACCCCCTGCCCATCATCGTGCCCTGCCATCGGGTGATCGGCAGCAACGGGGCGCTGACCGGGTATGCGGGCGGGCTGGAAGCCAAGCGGACACTGCTGGCCCTCGAGGGTGTGGTCGTTGCGTCGTCCGCGGCAAGGGGTTAGTCTCGGCGCGGTCGCCCCCCGTTTCCGGCTCCGCACCGTCGAGGCTCATGATGCTGCGCACCCTCGCGATCTGCCTGCTCCTCGGCTCCTGCGCTGCCGGTGCCGCGGCCCAGGATCCCCACGACGGCCCCCGCGACGGGGCCGCCGCCGAGGCCCTGGCCGACACCGCCGGGACCCCGGACAATCGCGACCAGCTGATCCTGCTGCCGGTGCTCGGCTACACTCCGGACACCGGCCTGCTGCTGGGCGGCCTGGCCCTGCGCTTCTTCCACCTTGACCCGCCCGGCGAGGACGCCCGGCCGTCGGTGATCAGCCCCGTCGTCATCTTCACCCTCAAGAACCAGGTGATGATCTTCCTGGGCACGGACTTCAACTGGGACGAGGGCCGCTGGCACGCGGGCCTGCAGCCCAGCTACCAGAAATTCCCCGACGACTACTACGGCATCGGCCGCGACACCCCCGTCGACCCGCTGGAGAGCTACACGCCCGAGCAGTTCGCCTTCGAGGGCATGATCGAACGCCGGATTGCCGGGGACCTGCGGGTGGGCGTCGGCTACCAGGTGGCCAAGCACCAGCTGCTGGAGATCGCGCCTGACGGCGAGCTGGCCGGCGGCCAGGTACCGGGCACCGGGACGGCGATGCTCTCGGCTCCCGGCCTGCTGGCCGGCTGGGACTCCCGCGACCACACCTGGTCGCCGCAGCGCGGCCTCTGGCTGCAGACCGGCCTCTCCATCTATCGCAACGGCTGGGGCAGCGACTACGACTTCACTGAGTCGTTCGTCGACCTGCGCAAGTACTGGCCCACGGGCGAGCGCTCGGCGCTGGCGGTGCAGGCCGCGGGCCGCAACCTCGACGGCCAGGCTCCCTTCTTCCACCTGCCGCGGCTGGGCGGTGACCGCGGTCTGCGCGGCTACAGCGGCGGACGGTTCATCGACAACACGATGGTCATGGTCCGCGCCGAGTGGCGCACCGGTCCGGTCTGGAAGCGCTTCGGTGCGGCCGTGTTCGCCGGCATGGGCGACGTGGCGCCGGGAGTCGGTGACCTGACCACGGCCGCCGGGCTGACCACCTGGGGCCTGGGTCTGCGCTGGCTGATCAACCGCGGCGAGAAGGTGAACGTGCGCATGGATTTCGGCTTCGGCAAGGACGACTCGGGGTTCTATCTCTCCCTCGGCGAGGCGTTCTGAAACGAGGCCTGTTTTGGACAAACCTGACCTCGTAGGTTAATTTTCATCGGACCGCCGATTCCGCTTCTGTTTCTGTGGAGTACCCGTTTGCCAGACTTCGCCCTCATGCCGCGCCGTGCGCGCCGACTGCTGCCCTGGGCCTTCGCCCTGGCCGCCTCCTTCGTGGTGCTGGGCGTCTGGGCCGCCAGCGAATCCGCCGAGCGCCGCAACATCCGTCAGGACACGGCGCTGACGGCCGAACAGGTCCATCTGCGCCTGGAGTCGTGGGGCGCCGCCCGCATCGCCGCCATGCGCCACTTCGCCGGACAGCATGATGTCGACAGCCGCGCCGACGGCAGCTACGAGCAGGTGGCCCTGCGCCTGATCGAGCTCTTCCCCGGCTTCCAGGCCCTGAACTTCCTGGACACCGGCGGGGTGATCCGCATCGTGGTGCCCGGCGCTGGCAACGAGGCGGCCCTGGGCCGCGACATCCACGACCACGTCGCCGGCGTGGGGCAGGCCTTCGACCGCGCGGCCGCCACCGGCGAACTGGCCTTCGGCCCGGTGATCACCCTGTTCCAGGGCGGCCTGGGCGTGACCTCCTACCTGCCGGCGCACGGGCCGACGGGCGAGGTCGACGGCTTCATCAACGGCGTCTTCCGCATCGACACCCTGGTGGATTCCTGCCTGGCCGAGCCGTCGCTGCGGCGGAACTACCGGTTCCGCCTCGTCGACCCCTCGGGACAGGAGGTCTACCGGCATGCCGCGGCCGGGGCGGATGACCGCTGGAACTACATGCACACGACGCCGGTCGAGCTCTTCGGCCAGTCCTGGCACCTGGAACTGAGCCCGTCGCCGGATCTGGTGAAGGCCTCGAACTCGGTCGCCGACGAGATCTCGGCCGTGGTCGGTGTCATCCTCGTGCTGCTCTTCTCCTGGCTGCTGCAGGCCCACTTCGCCGGCCTGGAGCGCCTGGCCGAAAGCCAGGCGCGCTACCGGATGCTGGTCGAACACAGCGGCGACATGATCGTCAAGGTCGATGCCCGCGGTCATTTCCTCTACGTCAGCCCCAGCTACTGCGCGACCTTCGGCCAGTCCGAACAGGAGCTCCTGGGGCGCGACTTCATGCCGCTGGTGCACGAGGACGACCGGGCCGCGACCGCCCGGGAGATGACCAAGCTGGAGCGGCCGCCCCACATCTGCTACAGCGAACATCGGGCCCTGACCCGCGAAGGCTGGCGTTGGCTTTCCTGGTCAGACAAGGCGATCCCCGGTCCGGACGGGACGATCGAGTCGATCATCGGCGTCGGCCGGGACATCACCGCCCGCCGGGAGCTGGAGGACCAGCTGCGCCAGGCCCAGAAGCTGCAGGCCGTGGGCCAACTGGCCGGGGGCATCGCCCACGACTTCAACAACATCCTGCAGGCGGTGCTGGGCAACCTGCACTTCGCCCAGGAAGAGCTGGAGCCGGCGCACCCGGCCCGGGCCGAACTGGACCTGGTGCAGCAGGGCGCCGAGCGGGCGGCCCAGCTGACCCGGCAGCTGCTGGTGTTCAGCCGGCAGCAGGTGCTCAGCCGGACCCTGCTGGACGTGAACCGCCTGGTCCGGGACCACCTGCGCATGCTGCGCCGCATCATCGGCGAGGGCATCGCCCTGGAGTTCGCGCCGGACGCGACCGTGGGGCCGATCCTGGTCGACCACGGCCAGCTGGAGCAGGTCCTGATGAACCTCTGCGTGAACGCCCGCGACGCCATCGGCGCGAGCGGGGCCAGCGGGCGCATCCAGCTCACCACCGGCGAACGCGACCTGACCGAGACCCGGCCGGACAATCCGGCGGCCCAGCCGGGCCGCTACGTGACCATCAGCGTCAGCGACGACGGCTGCGGCATGGAGGCGGACCTGCTGGGGCGCATCTTTGATCCCTTCTTCACGACCAAGGGAGTCGGCCATGGCACGGGACTGGGCCTGGCCACCGCCTACGGCATCGTGCGCCAGCACGGCGGGTTCATCGAGGTCGACAGCAGCCCCGGCGTCGGCAGCACCTTCACCGTCTGCCTGCCCCGCTCCGAGGGCGAGGTCGAAGCCGACGAAATGGGCACGGTGCCGACGGCACGGCACGGCCACGAAACCATCCTGCTGGCCGAGGACGACGATGCGGTGCGCGAGTTCACCCGGCGCACGCTGACCCGCGCCGGCTACCGCGTGATCACCGCCGACGACGGCGAGGAGGCCGTCGAACTGGCCCGCCTGCACGCCGACGAGATCGGCCTGGCCGTGCTGGACGTGGTCATGCCCAAGCTGGGAGGGCCGGCGGCGGCCCGGCTCATCCGCACCCTCGTTCCCGGCGTCGGCTTCATCTTCGCTTCCGGCTATGCGCCCGGGGAAGACCTGCAACAGGATGTCGGCGGCGGCGACGCCGTGTTCCTGGGCAAGCCCTACCGCCTCGAGGATCTGCTGCAGCGGGTGCGCGAGGTCCTCGATCGGGCTCCCTAGTTCCCGGCCGCCACGAGTTCGGACACCGTCACGGCCCGCAGCCCCCGCGCGGCCAGCCCCGCCAACACCAGGTCGAGGGTCTCGCCCAGGACCGCGCGCTCGTCGGACCCGTCATGCAGGATGATCACGTCGCCTGGCTGCACGCGCTCCAGCACCATGGCGGCCAGGCGCTCCGCGTCGTGGATCCGGTCGTCGTGGGGAAAGATCGAACCCAGGCACAGGCGGTAGCCGTGCTCCGCCGCCGACTCCACCATGCCGGGCGAGAACCAGCCGGATCCCGGACGCAGCCAGCGCCAGCGCGCCGCCTTGTCCACCCAGGGATCCACCTGCAGCAGCTGGCGAATGAACTCTTCCTCCGGCAGCAGGATCGAGGGCCGGTCCTCCACCAGGTGGTTGCCCAGTTCGTGGCCCTCGGTACGCATGCGCCCGAGCAGGCCCTCGTTGCCGGGGATGTTGTCGCCCAGCAGGAAGAAGGTGGCGTGGGCGCCATGGGCCGCCAGCACGTCCAGGGCCCGCGGCGTGATGGTGGCGTGGGGTCCGTCGTCGATGGTCAGCGCCACCAGCGGCTGGGTGGTCTCGACCCGGATCAGCACTTCGGGGTTCAGGTCGGCCAGCCCCTCCACCGCGAAGCGCGGCTGAAGCCAGACGATGCGGCCGATCACCGCCCCCACCACCAGCAACGCCGCGGCGACCATCAGGCCCACCAGCAGGCGGCGCCGCACACGGAACAAAGCCATGGTTATCGCTCCAGTCCTTATGGAGAAGGCGCGTACGGCGTCAGGCCCGACGACGAGTAGTGGATCTGCACCGGCTTGCCGTCGGCGCGCTCGGCCAGGCCGGCTGCGTCGAGTCGGCCGGGGATGTTGCGCGGCACCGCCAGCGGATTGTCCAGCAGCCAGCGCACGATCACCGGCGCCCGCACGAAGAGCCCGCCCAGGTCGGTCGCGGCCACTTCACTCATCCAGGGCTCGTCGCCGTCCAGATGCAGGCGCACGAGATTCTGCTGGTCGACGCCATCGGTCAGCCCCCGCTCGCCCAGCCGGTCCACCGCCACGGTCACGCAGTAGTAGGCCAGGGTGGCGCAGGAGCGGACCACCGTCTGGTAGTGCAGATCCTCCGGCGGCAGGTCCAGGCGGGCATCGCCGTAGGCCTCGCGGGGCTTGGCCAGCCCCCGCAGCGTCTCCCACTGCCGGGCCAATTCGCCCTGGTCCGCGCCGGTGGGAGCCACGGCCAGCCAGGCACCCTCGGCCTCCTGCAGCATCCCGCTGATGGTCTGGCGGGCCGCGCCGTCGCCCATGGCCAGCAGGACCTTCAGCAGTTCGGTCCGCCCCGCCGCCCCGCCGGGCAGGCGCAGCGGGGTGCTGAACCAGTCGCGGCCGTCGAGCGCGTCCACCAGGAAGCGCTGCGGACCGGCGTAGACCCGCAGCCCCAGGCGGTAGGCGGCCGGATCCATGCCGGTCATCGCGTTGTACCCCTCGCCCGGCTGCCGCCAGGCCTCCCAGCTGAAGACCAGGTCACCCAGGTCGATGTCGCCGCCGGCTGTGGGCGGAACGCTGTCCAGCAGCTGGACCGGATGATCGGCAGCGAAGACGAAGCGCAACTGCCCGTGGTGCATCGCCGCGCGGGCCCCGCCGCGGCCCATGGGCACCAGCGTGAACTCCACGCGCTCGATCCCGTCCAGCGGCACCCGCACCGCCTGCAGCACGGTCGTGCCGTCGAAGGGGTTGCCCCCGTAGTTCACGTTGTTGATCACCGCGTACGGCTGCGGTCCGTGGGGGTCACTCGCCTGCCAGTCGATGAGCATGGGCAGCATCGCCGCGGCCAGCCCGCCCGGCAGCACGTCCCGCGCGCTGCGGAACCGCCGCGGTTGGCCGCGGCTGGCCGTCAGGTTGAGGATCTGCTCCGGGCTGATGGCGCGCAGCGCAACCGGCGGCGGCGGGCCCGACTCGTCGCGGCCGCCGCAGCCGACCTTCAGGGCCAGCAGGACGATCAGCACCAGCACGACGACCATGACGCGGCGACGCATACGCTTGCTCCTCTGGCCCGTTGCTTGCCCCCGACCCGGCGGACGGGTATCGTGGCACGGCACCGATCGCAGCGTCAACCCCGTCCGCCTGGAGCCCGCCCTGAGCGCCGACACCGATCGCAGCGCCATCGTCACCTGGACCGTGGCCGTCTCCCAGTTCGCCGGTCCGTTCATGTTCTCGGGGGTGGGCATCGCCCTGCCGGCGGTGGGCCGCGAGCTGTCCGTCAGCGGCGCGGGCCTGGGCCTGATCGAAGGGCTCTACCTGGGCACCGCCGCGGCCCTGCTGCTGCCCGCGGGCCGCCTGGGCGACGCCGGCGACAAGAACAGCCTCTTCACCCTGGGCATGGCCGTGTTCACGGCCGCGACCCTGGCCCTGGGCTTCGCGCCGTCAGTGGCGGTGTTCATCGCCCTGCGTGCGGTGCAGGGCGTCGGCGCGGCCCTGGTCGCCGCCACCAACATGGCCATCCTCACCGAGTCGGTGCCGCGCGCGCGCCTGGGCGGAGCCATCGGCCTGACCATCGGCGCGGTATATGCCGGGCTCTCGGCCGGGCCCTTCGTCGCGGGTCTGATCACCACCCACCTGGGCTGGCGCTACGTGTTCCACCTCAGCGGGTTGCTGATGCTGGTGTCGACGGCCCTGGGCGCCATCGTCCTGCCCCGCCGCTGGCGCTGGCCGCGCTTCGCCTTCGACTGGACCGGCGCCGTGCTGAGTTCGGCGGCCATCGTGGCGATCATCGTGGGGGCGGCCGAGGTGGGCGCCTCGGTTCGCGGCTGGTTGCTGATCGGCGCAGGCCTCGCGCTGCTGCTGCTGTTCCTGCGGGTCGAGCGGCGAGCCGCTTCACCGCTGGTGGACCTGAAGGCGCTGCGGGGCAACCCGGTGCTCGCGCGCGCCCTGGGCGTGCAGTTCCTGACCTACGCCGGGGCCTTCGGCACCTCGTTCCTGTTCAGCCTGCACCTGCAGGAGGCCTTCGGCTGGACCGCCAGCGCCGCCGGCCGCCTGCTGATGGTCTCGCCGGTGCTGATGGCCCTGCTGGCACCGGTCTGCGGACGCCTGACCGACCGCATGCGCCCGCAGCTGCTGGCCGCCCTGGGGGTGAGCCTGATCGTCGCCGGCACCGTGGCCGCCGCGCTGGTCGACGCCGACGGACCCCTGGCGCTGATCGTGACCTCGCTGGCCCTGCACGGGGTGGGCTTCGCCCTCTTCTCGACACCCAACATGACGGTGATCATGGCCGGTGCACCCCGCGAGCGGACCGCCATGGCCTCGGCCCTGGCCGCGCAGATGCGCACCCTGGGCATGGTCTCGAGCATGACGCTGATCACCCTGTCCCTGGCCGTGCTGCTGGGCACCGAGGCGCTGGGAGCCGATTCGCTGCCGGCCTTCGTGCGGGCCATGCGCCTGGCCCTGGCGGCGATCAGCGTGCTGTCGCTGCTGGCCCTGGCTACGGCCTGGCGGGACGCGCCGGCGCGTCGATCTGCTCCGTCAGCCGGGCCGTGACCCGGTCAGACCCCGAGGTCGGCCAGACCTTCCTCCAGGGTGCCGCAAAGCGTGAAGAGATGATCGAGCTGGGAAACCCGCAGGATGTTGCGGATGCGGTCGTTGGCCCGGCAGATGACCACACGGCCGCCCTGCCTGGTCAACGCGTGGTGCCAGGACACCCAGACCCCGAGCACGCCGCTGTCGACCCACTCGCAGAACTCCAGGTCCACCAGCACGCCGGGCACCCCGGCCTCGTCCGCGCTCACGCGCCGCTTGATCTCGGCGGTGATCTGCGTGGCGGCCGTGCCCGGGCAGCGCAGCGCTTCGGTCTCGCCGCCGGTCGAGTCGCGCAGCAGCAGCAGCAGCTGGGACACGCCGAGGGTCGTGACCGGGCGCACCAGCATGGTCGGGGGTGGGGCCATGGCCGGACTCCGGGGGTCGGGTGGCG
This sequence comes from Candidatus Krumholzibacteriia bacterium, assembly GCA_963848505.1. Classification (GTDB taxonomy): domain Bacteria; phylum Krumholzibacteriota; class Krumholzibacteriia; order LZORAL124-64-63; family LZORAL124-64-63; genus JACZKN01. The sequence continues at coordinate 633,648 of CAWKEB010000002.1, forward strand.
CAGCGTGCGGTCGCGTTCGGCCGCCGTGCTCCCTCCCATGGTCACGCGGAAAGCCCGGAAGCGCAAGGGGGCGGGTGGGTTCAGCCCGTCGGCACCAGGTCGTCCAGCGCCCGCTCGAAATCCTCGAAAATGCTGAAGACCTGGTCCAGGCGGGTCACCGCCAGCACGTTGCGCACCCGCTCGCTGGGCCGCGCCAGCACCAGGTGGCCCTCCGCCCTGGCCACCACCTGATACCAGGCGATGAGTGCGCCGATGCCCTGGCTGTTCAGCCACGGGCAATGGGCCAGGTCGACCACGCATCGGCAGGGACCGGCCATGATCTCCGACTTGATGGCGCTTTCGACCGCGATCTCGAATTCCTCGGGCGGGCTGACCGGCACCGTGGTCGTCGAGCGCACCACCACCCGCCCGGCCTCGCGGCGGGCGCGCAGGACCTCGGCCGTGGTGCCGACCTCTGGGCAGAAGCGGATCCAGAGGAAGCTCGCGTTGTCCATGGTTCGACCTCCGGACTCCAGGATCAAGAAGCGGGCCCGGATGAAGATACGGATCCGGTGCCGGAAGGATGCGCTCCTAGCGCCCGCTGGCCTGATCGGCCCGCTCGGCCCGCACCTTGGCCGAATCCGCCACGCCCAGCGCCCCCTTGACCGCCCCGGCGCCGGGCAGCGCCGACTCCGACAGCACGCTGTCCCGCTGGGCGGGAGTCAGGGCGGCGGGAGGTTCGCTCTTGCCGCCGCCGCAGGCGACCAGCAGGGCGCAGGTCGCCACCAGCAGCACCATCAGGACGACGTCGCCAGTGCGCAGCCGTCATGACCATCCTCCTAGGCGTTCATGTCGCTCCACCGCCGCGCCATCCGCGCGAAGATCATCAGCGCGATGATGGCCACGAAACCGATCAGCGCGAAGGGGATCCACACCGCGTACTGGGGCGAGTAGGTGTCCCACAGCACCTGCGTCGCCCCGGCGGCATCCAGCCCCGTCACTTCCATCAACTTGGCGAAGGCCTCGGGCCGCGCCACGCCCGCAGCCGCATCCAGGCTGCCGATGCCGCCATCCCAGACCCGCCCGCCGGCGAAATCGGTCTTCTGCACCAGGTACTTCTGGGCCAGCACCGCCTTCTCGCCCCAGTGCCCGTAGACGAAGCCCTGCAGCCAGGAGCCTAACCAGCCGCCCAGGCCCACCGGGATGTTCACGTAGCCCAGGTAGAGCCCCTTCTTGCCCGGCGGCGAGATCAGGCCCAGGTACTCGTTCTTCTTGGGGCCGGTCAGCATCTCGCCCAGCGAGAAGCCGACCACGCCCAGCAGGAACATGAAGCCCACGTTGGAGAGGCCGGCCACCAGCACGCCCGCCGTGGCCATGGCCATGCCGATGACCATCGACTCGAGGGTCTTGAGCTTGCGCACCAGCCAGGACACGGGAATCATCAGCGCCACGATCAGGAACGCGTTGAGATTCAGCAACAATTCCTGCGCCACCTGCGGTCCGCGCGTGGTCTCCACGATCCAGCCGTCCTGCACGATCGGCAGACCGGCAAGGAGCCCGGCCACGTCGCCCGAGTCGTTCCAGTCGGTCAGGAAGTTGGGCTGCAGGTCCCACAGCGTATACATCATCAGCCAGAAGCAGCTCATGATCAGCAGCCAGGCGACCAGACGCGGGTCGGCCAGGTTGCGGATGGTGCGCAGGAAGACCTTCAGCGGCCCCTCGGTCTTGTCCGCCCCGGACTCGAAGTCCTTGAAGGTGAACAACATCAGGTAGTTCAAGGCCATGAAGCCGGCTGAAGCGAAGAACACCGCCTTCCAGCTGTAGCCGAAGCGCAGTTGGTTCGCGACGAACGGTCCGATGAACGCGCCGATGTTCACGACCCAGTAGAAGATGCCCCAGCCCAGGGACGAGTTGGCCTTGCTCACGTTCTGGGCCAGCGAGCCCTGCAGGCTGGGCTTGAAGAAGGCCGTGCCCGTGGCCAGCACGATCACCGCCAGCGAGAAGCCGACGTAGCTGGTCATGGTGCCCATCAGGATGTAGCCGATCACGTTCAGCGTGATGGCGAAGGCCAAGGTCTTCTTGTAGCCGTAGCGGTCGGCGTAGCCCCCGGTGAAGGTGGGCAGCAGGCTCTGGAAGATGAACCACAGGCTGTAGATGGTGCCCTTCTGGGCGGCCGAGAAGTGCAGGCCGTGCACCTCGTCGGCCTGCATGATGTAGACGGCCACCACGCTGCGCACCAGGTAGTAGGACAGGCGCTCGAACATCTCGATGCCGTTGAGCATCCAGTAGCCCCAGGTGAAGCCCAGGACCTTGCTGCGGCCGGCCATGTCGGCGGTCGGTGTCTCGTGGGTCATCGGAGCGGGTCCTTTCGGGCCCGGTAGCGGGCGGGCGAGCAGTTGCGGGGATCGAGGTGGAAGTTGCCGGGAGCATACCCGATGGGCATCGTCGGGTCAGCAGGAATCGACCGGTCGCGGCACTGGCTCCCGCGGTCGCAATGGTATATCCTGTCCGGGTGCCGTCGCTGCGGCCGGCCGCCACGGGGAAGGGATGATGTTCGAACCTGCTGTCTTTCGCCGCTACACCGACAGGCCCCTGCCTGCCTATAAGCACCTGCCAGGCTGCACGCCGCACCCGACGCGCGACCCGGCAGGCCATTCCTTCGGCGAGCCCGTGCCCCCGCTGCCGGATCTCAACGCCAGCGACTGGCGGCGCTGCGAGCACTACCTCTACGGCATCGACCTCTTCAACGCCGGCTACTGGTGGGAGTCCCACGAGGTGCTCGAGGGTCTGTGGCACGCCGCGGGCATCGGCACGCCGGCCGCCCACGTGCTGCAGGCCATCATCCAATGCGCCGCGGCCCAGCTCAAGACCGCCACCGACCGTCCGGTGGGCGCCCGCCGCCTCTTCGAGCAGGCCCACAACCATGTGCTGTGGCGGCGCGACCGCCAGCTGGGCCTGGACCTGATCGGCATGCTGGCCGACACCGGGGCCTACGTCACCGGCGACACGGATCGGCCGGCCCGGCTGGTCCTCGTCTTCTAGACCCGCCTAGTTCTTCCGCTGCGGGACCTCCGCCGCCCCGGGCAGATCCACTCCGCCGGCGAAGTCGGCCATGGCCTCCGCCAGCAGCCCGTTGAACGCCGCCGGCTTCTCCAGCATGGGGAAGTGGCCCGTGCCGGTCATCAGGCGCACGGCGAAGCCCGGCACCAGTTCGCGGTTGCGGGCCACGTCGGTGGGATGCCGGTCGCCGCTGATGGTGGTCAGGTTCACCTGCAGCTGCGGCAGGCGCTCGCTGCCGCCTCCGCCCATCCAGGCCAGGGTGTGGGAGATGGCGCTGATGCCCACCGCAGGCGGCGCGCTCGCCATGTCGGCGGCCACCTGCGCGACCAGCGCCGAATCGGCGTCGGCCGGGAACATGCTGCGCACCCAGGGCACGACGGTGCCGGCGAAATCGGCCCGCATGGCCCCGACAAACCCGGCGATCTGCTCCGCGCTCAAGGTTGCGTGCAGGTCCTGGAAGTTGTCGATGCCGATCAGGCCGCGCACCCGCTCCGGTGCGGCCAGGGCGGCCTCGACCGCCACCGGCCCGCCCATGGAGTGGCCGACGAGGATGGCGTCGTCGATGCGCTCGGCCGCGAGCACGGCCGCCACATCCGCGCCGAACGCGGCCATGGTGTAGTCGACGCGCTCCTGGCCCGAGGCGCCGTGCCCGGCCAGATCCAGCACGACCACGCGGTGCGCCGCGGCAAACGGCCCGATCTGCTCGCGCCAGTAGCTGCCGTCGCAGCTCCAGCCGTGGATGAAGACCAGGGTGGGCTCGCCTTCGCCGCGCACTTCGTAGTGGATGGGCGTGCCGTCGGCCGACGGCGTCACGGCGGCCTCGGCCCACCGGGCGTCGATCGTCCCAAAGAGCGCCACGAGCCCCGCCAGCAGCGCCCACAGCATCGGTGCGGTCCTGCGTTCCATGCTCACACTCCACTTCCCCGGCCCCGCGGGGCCGATTGCACGTCACCCTTGCCGCGGTCAGTCCCGCAGGCGGTACCAGCCCGTCACCATCAGGGCGCAGGCCACCCCGGCAAAGCTGGTCGACTTGTAGCGGTGCAGGATCGTCCGCTCGTCCATCGGGCTCATGGCTTCTCCTCCAGCCGGAACAATGCGTCGGTCGGGCAGTCGAAGATGCGGGCCAGGCGCAACGCCAGCGGCAGGCTGGGCACGTAGCGGCCCCGCTCGATGGAGATCAGGCTCTGGCGCGAGACTCCGGCCAGCCTGGCCAGCTCTTCCTGGGTCAGGCCCCGCTCCGCACGGCGCTCCTTCACCAGGTTGACGATCGTTTCCTTCATGCCCGACCCCAGGTTAAGTTGACTTGACATTCAGAGGATAATGTAAAGCCGAGTGTACGTCAAGTCTGTTTTACATGATTTTGGCGCTCGCCACCCTCCGCACCGGTGTTAAGCTCGCGGCACACCGTCAACTGGAGAGGATCCCGAGGCCCATGACCTGCCGCCCGTCAGCGGTTGCCCTGCTGTTGCTGATCGCGCTGACCGCCTGCGGCCCGGACGGCGTGGAGCGGGTGACCCTGTCCGGGCGCGCCGTCCTGCCCGCGGACACCTTCAGCCCCGGACCGCCGGTGGGCGCAGCGCTCCCGCCCGTATCCAACGGCCGCGAGGCGCCGTTCGCCTCGGTGCCCGTGCAGGGTTTCAGCTCGCTGATCGTGCTGGACGCCGCCGACGGCACGGTGCTCGCCCTGCAGGACAACGGCTTCGGCACCCGCGCCAACAGCGGCGACTGCCCCCTGCGCTGGTACCGCCTGCGCCTGCACCTGGATTTTCCGCCCCGCCACGGCGGACGGGTCGAGGTGCTGGAGGTGACGCCGCTGCGCGCGCCCGATGGCCGGGTCCTGCGCGGCGACGAGTACGATCCCGAGAGCTTCGTCCGCCTCGACGACGGCAGCTTCTGGGTGGGCGAGGAGTTCGGCCCCTTCCTGCTGCACTTCGGTGCCGACGGCACGCTGCTGGGCGAGCCGGTGTCGGTGCCGGTGCCCACCGGGCTGCGACCATTCGCCCGCGACCAGGAGTTCCTGCGCACGCCCGACCACCCCGACCTGCAAAGCCTCACCGCGGCCGCGGCCGAGTCCGCAGCCAACCTGCCCCGCAGCGGCGGGCTCGAAGGCCTGGCGCGCACGCCCGACGGCAGCCGCCTGTACGTGGCGGTCGAGAAGGCCCTGCTCGACGACCCCGATCCCCTGCACCGGCTGATCCTCGAGTTCGAGCCGGCGCGCGGCGTCTTCAGCGGCCGCTCCTGGCTGCACCGGGTCGACCAGGTGGGCGTGTCCATCGCCGCCCTCGAAGCCGTCGACGGGCACGTGTTGATCCTGACCGAGCGCGACGGCCGGGAGGGCCGCGAGGCCGCCGTCAAGCGCATCTACCGGGTGGACCTGCGCGGCACCGGGCCGGGCGGCGTGCTGCCCAAGACGCTGGTGGCGGACCTGCTGGACATCGCCGACCCCGACGGCTTCACCGCCACCGAGGATGGCACCGTCGGCCTCGGCCCCCGCTACACCTTCCCCTACGTGACCCCCGAGTGTCTGGCGGTGCTCGACGCCCGCACCCTGCTGGTGGCCTGCGACAACAACTACCCGCTGAGCAGCGGCCGCCGCCCCGGCGTTCCCGACGACAACGAGTTCATCCGCCTGCGGCTGCCGGCGCCCCTGGACCGGGAGCCGTAGACCATGGCCCGCTGGACCCGGCACGACTGGCTGTTGGCGGCGCTGCTGGCGGTGGCGGCGGCCATCCGCCTGGTCTTCCTGCTGGAGATCGCCCGCACCGATCTGGTGGCGGTGCACCTGCTGGATGCGGACACCTACCACACCTGGGCCCTGCGCCTGGTCGCCGGCGATCCCGGCTGGGAAGAGACCTACTGGATGGGCCCGCTCTACCCGCACCTGCTGGCGCTGGTGTACTGGGTGTTCGGTCCCGACGGCGTGGCGGCCCAGGCCATCCAACTGCTGATGACGGTGCTGAACGTCTTCCTCGTGCACCGCCTGGCGCTGGCGTTGCTGCGGGCCGGCGACCACGCGGCCGCGGCCCCCAACATCGCCCTGTGCGCCGCCGCCCTCTACGCCTTCTACGGTGCGCCGGTCTTCTACGCGGGCTACCTGCTGATGACCACGCTGGTCACCACGCTGGTGCTGCTGGTGGCCCGGCAGGCCCTGCGCGCCCTGCTGGCGCCGACACCGCGCCACTGGCTGGGCCTGGGCCTGCTGGTGGGGTTGACCGGCCTGGCCCGCGGCAACGTGCTGCTGCTGGTGGCCACACTGCCGCTGCTGCTGCGCGGGACCACCGGCCCGGGCAAGCTGGCCCGTCTGCGCCTGGCGGCGCTGCTGGCGGCCGGTGCGCTGGCGATGGTGGTGCCGGCCACGGTGCGCAACGTGCTGATCGCCCACGATTTCACCCTGCTGACGAGCAACGGCGGCGTCAACCTGCTGATCGGCCAGCAGCCCCACGGCCAGGGCACGTTCACCGCCGCAGTGGAGCGGCCCCAGGCCGAGCACGATCCTTCCCTGGAGATGTCCCTGGAGTGGGAGCTGGGCCGCGACCTCAAGGGCTCGGAGATCTCGCGCATCCTGGCGGACCGGGCCTGGCAGACCTTCCGGGACAACCTGGGCGCCATGCCCCGGCTCTACCTGCTGAAGACCTGGCGCTTCTGGAGCGGCTACGAGCTGCCGCAGATCGACGCCTTCATCTGGTGGCGCCACGAGTTCCTGGGCTTGAAGCTGCTGCCGGTGCCTTACCTGCTGCTCAGCGCCCTGGGCCTGGCGGGGTTGGCCTTCCTGCCACGGCGGACGCGGCCGGTGCTGCTGATCCTGGTGTTCAGCTACTTCCTGTCGCTGCTGCCGTTCTTCCCCACCTCGCGCTACCGCCAGCCCATCGCGCCGCTGCTGGCGATCAGCGCGGCGACCTGGCTGGTGGCGATGGTCGGCGCGCGCGGCGGCTGGCCGGCCTGGACCTCGCAGCGACCGCGGATCGTGTCGGGCCTGGTCGTCGCCGCCCTGGCGGCGGTGCTATGGCCCGCCTGGACGGCTCTGCCGGCCGAGAAGATCGTCTGGCAGGTGAAGCTGCACGAGTCGTCCCGGGCCGCCAAGCTGGGGGACCTGCGCACCACCCTGATCCGGGCCCGCGAGGCCGAGGAGGCGCGGCCCGGCCTGGCCGAGACTTCATACCTGGTGGCCCGGCACCTGGAGGACCTCGAGGCCTGGCCCGAGGCGCGCGCGGCCATCGCCCAGGCGGCGGTGCGTGACCCGAGCAATCGTCTGGTCCAGTACCGGGTGGGGCGCGTCGCCGAAAACGCGGACCGGCTGGAGGAGGCCCTGGCCGCCTACGCCCACGCCTCCACCGTCTCGCCCGACTGGGCCTACCCCTGGCTGCGCCGCGGTCTGGTGCTGCGGCGCCTGGAACGGGTCGACGAGGCCCTGGCCGCCATGCGCGAGGCCTACGCCCGCTCCCCCGGCAACCGGCGCATCCGCGCCAACCTGGGTTCGCTCCTGGCCGAGACCGGACAGGTCGAAGAGGCCCGCGCGGTGCTGACAGCGCTGGTGGGCGATTACCCGGTCTACGTCAACGGCTGGTTCAACCTGGCCCTGCTGGAGCTGCAGGCCGGCGACGTCGGGGCCGCGCGGGCCGCCGCGGCCCAGGCGGCACGGCTGCACACCCTCAGCGCCGACGAGCGCGCCCAGGTCGCCCGCCTGCGCCAGGCCATCGACCGCGTCGGTTGAACGCGGAAACGCCGGGCCCCCGCGGGGACCCGGCGTTCGTCAGCCAAACGGTGCCGCCGTCTAGTTCGGCGCGTGGCCCTCGCCGACCGTGGGATCCGCGTCGCTCCACACGATCTCCGTACCCGGCGTGCGCGGGGTCTGGACCGAAGCCCGCGGCTTCTGGAAGTCGATGCTCCAGGCGATGATGGTGTTGCCGGCGCGCGGGCCCATGACCACGGCCGTGCGGCCGGTCTGCAGTGCCGAGGCCCCGCCGTCGATCCGGCAGCCGGGGGCCAGCTGCACGGTCACGCCACCGAGCATCCAGAGGTCCTTGCCCACGTTCTGCAGCACGCCCTTGTGGAAGCTCATGGCCGGCAGCCGGTCATACCGCCAGGACTCGGCCAGCTCCGTCTCCTGGGCCTTGGTCTTCTGTCGCGATTTCTTGAACAGGCCCGCCTCGGCCGGGGCGGTCAGCAGGGCCGCCGCGGCAAACAGGGCCAGGATGATCATCGTGCGCTTCATGGCTGCTCCTCTCGTCGCCGGGCCGCGCTAGCGGCCCGGCGTCGGTATGTCTACTGCGCGGGCGGCGCGTCGACGACGTTGTCCCAGTTCTCCTGCCACGAGCGCACGAGCATGCGGTTGATGGTCGCGGCGATGTCCTCGACCTTGATGCTGGCGTCGCTGGACTGGACCACGACCTTGCCCTGGCTCAGGTCGACCACCGGGTAGGAGGCCACGCCGTCGCCCAGGGAAGTCTGACGCTCGTCGCTGGTGCTCTCGGACTCGGACTGCGGGTTGCGCCCGCTGTCGTAGGCCATCTGGTAGAGCCAGGACCGGCCACCGGCCACGCAGGCGTCGAGCGAGGGTGCGAACGAGGTGAAGATCACGTTCTCGGCCACGACCACGGCCTGCTCCACGACGCGCTCGCCTTCGCCGCCCCACAGCTCCACGAACCAGCCGCGGTCGCCCGTGTCGAGCTCGCCCGGGCTGTTGGTCTGGTCGGTCAGGCTGCCTGCGGTCGCGGTGCCGCCGTCGTGACGGTCGGCCACGGCATAGAAGTACTGCTGGTTGTCGGTGACCATGTCGTCGTCCTCGACGTAGGCGCCGGTGCCGAAGTACACCCACACCTCGCCGGTGGCGCCGTAGGCCGCCACGGGGTTCGCGGTGATCTCGCGCGAGCCGTCGAAGAGGCGGCTGGCGCTCCAGCCCGCGGGATCGGCGTTGCCGTTGGTGGCGAACCGCCACACGTCGCCGGCCATGTCGGCGGCGTACACCAGGTCGGCGTCACCGTCCAGGTCCACGTCGACCGCAATCGGCTTGGCGGCCTTGTTGCGGCTGCCGATGTCGTTCAGCAGGCGCTCGCCGGAACCGACCAGGGCTCCGGTCTCCAGGTTGAAGGCGTAGATCCAGGCCTTGCCGTCGACGGCGTCCAGGCCGCTGCCGACCAGGGCCATCGGCAGCCCGCCGATCTCGGTGATCTCCACCTCGGACAGGTAGCTGACGCCGTTGGGCACCGTCTTCTGCCAGAGGAACTGCGGGTTGTGGGGGTCGGTGATGTCCAGCGCGAACATGGCGGCGCCGCCCTCGCGGCCGTTGCCGACCATCACGGTGCGCCAGCCGCCGCTGAGGATGATGTCCTTCACCGCCACGGTCTGGTCGCAGCTGTAGGTGTGGCAATAGCCGGAGTCGGCCATGGCCATGTACTTGGGCAGGGCGAACTGGGGCACGAACGCCCACTCTTCCTGGCCGGTCTGTGCATCGAAGGCGTGGACCATGCCGTCGTTGGCGCCCACGTACACCATCTTGGTGCGATGCTCGTAGTTGTCGTAGTAGTTCTGGTATTCCTGGGTCACCTGGTAGTTCGAGGGCGCCCCCACCACCACCGGCGTCGAATGCACGATGTCGCCCAGGTACCAGCCCTGGCGGTTGCGCAGGCCGGCAGTCGGTTCGCCGCGGGCCCAGCGGATCAGGATCTGGGCCTGGACGTCGGTGCCCACGCCCAGGGAAGAGCGCAGCGCCGGCGCAGAGGCCTCCGTGAAGGCGTAGACGTTGCTGCCGACGGCGGTGAAGATCTCGCGGGTGTCCGGGTCGCGGTTCTGCAGGAACGAGCCGGCCTCCCAGATGGCGGGATCGCCGTTGGTGTACGGCAAGGCGTAGCACTCGAGGTAGCCGTCCCAGTCGATGGGCATGAACTTGCCGCGGTACAGGCGGTCGTCGACGCCGCGCTCGGTCGAAACCACGGCCACGGCCGAACCGGCCGAGATGCGCCGCAGGATGTCCTGGATGGCGTACTCGATGCTCATCACCAGTTCGACCGCGTTCTCGGCCACGAAGAACAGTCCCTTGCCGTTGTCGGCGGCTTCCTGCAGCAGGCGGCCACCCTCGTGGAAGCCCACGACGTAGGTCGACACGTTCTGGTCGCCGTCGAGGTCCGAGCGCAGGTCGCTGTGGGCCATGTAGTAGGTCACATCGTCGAAGTAGTCGCTGCAGTAGTTGCTCTCCGGATAGGGCGCGCCGATGCTGGCGCAGGTGCCCGGCTCACGGCCGTCGCCGTCGGTGTCGCGCAGGTAGGCGCTGACGTCGCGGTCCATGGTCGGCAGGCCGTCGGTGACGACGATGTTGAAGCTGTACTGGCAGGGCACGGTGATCGGCCCGTTCGGGTCGGCGAAGTAGTCCAGGATGTCTTCCATCGCCTCGCCCAGCGGCGTCCAGGTGTTGGCGCGCAGGGTGGAGATCCGGCTGACCAGCGTGGCGTAGGGAGTCCCGCAGCCGCCGACGACCGTCGAACCGCTGTCGTAGGTGAACACCGAGAGACCGATATTCAGGCGGTTCGAGCGGTTGATCAGGTTGATCACCACCTGCTTGAGGATCTGGATGCGGGTAATCGTGGGCACCGCCGCCCGCTGGGCCGCGGTGGCATGGTAGTAGACCCAGTTGAGGTAGTTGCCCAGGTAGCGGCCGTCCTCGCTGTCCGAGTTCACCAGGTACACCGACGGCGTGCTGGGCAGGCTCCAGGAGAAGTCGTTGGGCTCGCGCGGGCCGTCGCTGCTGACGAAATAGGTCGACGTCCGGTTGAACCCGCCCGTGTACGCCACGTTCGGGTTGTAGTCCAGGTGGTAGATCACCTCGTTCATGGATCCGGAGTTGTCCGCCAGGATCATGACGTTGGCGCCCACGAGGTTCTGCTTCACGAAAAGCGGAATCTCGCAGGTGTCCTGGGCCAGCGCGCCCGGCAGGGCCGGGATCACGGCCAGTGCCACCGCCAGCACCGCCGCCAGGGCGGCCGGGGCGCAGAGTTCGTGCATTCTGTTCTGGGTCTTCATGGCTTCATCTCCCGCCGGCTTGTTTCCAGGACGACGCCGGCCGTTCATGCCGTCCCCCGTCTGCCTCTTGCTCTCAATAACCTTCCTTGAACAGTCGCGAGACCACCACGTCGACGCTGGCGCGCCCCTGCTGGGCCGCCCGTCCGTCGGCGCCGATGCGGTAGTCGTAGTCCTTGTACTCGATGCCCCAGCCCGGCTTGGCCACGCGGCGCAGGAAGCGGGCGTCGTAGCCGTAGGTCTGGCTGCCGTCCAGGGCGGTCTGGCCCTGGTCGCGCACGGTGTTGTCGCCGAAGTCGATGATCTTCGGCGGCGAGTCGGCGACGCGCACGAAGTTGATGCCGGCCTCGCCGCCGGCGTCCGCCGAGAACAGCGAGCGCACGTGGACGCTCTCGGAGAAGGTGGTCTTCTTCTCCGTGGCGGCGATCCAGGCCACACCCACCGCAAGCACGCTCAGCACCAGCACGACCAGCACGGCCGTTACCAGGGCGAAGCCCTCGCGTCCATCGCGGCGGATCCCGTCGGTGTTCATGGTCTTGGGCATCGTCGTTCCTTTTCCCGCGGCCGCCGCTAGATGTTGCGCAGCGCGACCCGCGTCGTGTAGTCCACCGGTTCGCCCCGGTCCGTCTCGCCCTGCAGCAGGATCTGCACCGAGCGCACCCGCGCCCGGTCCGCCGCGCTCAGCGGCGTGCCGCCCAGCGCGTTGCCGTCGACGTCGAAGTAGGTGAAGGTCACACCGGTCAGCCCGCGCAGGATCACCTGCGCGCCGCCGCCGTCGTCGCGCGACAGCTCGCCGGCCCCGGCGTTGAAGGTGTAGGTCACCGTCTCGTCGGGATCGTTGTCGGTGACGTCCGCGTCGCCGTTGAGGTCCATGCGGGCCTGCAGGGTCGAGTTGTCGGCCAGACCGAAGGTGTCGAAGCCGTTGGCGGACGGATCGCAGCCGGCCGAACGGACCTCCGCCGTCAGCAACGACAGCACCGCGCGCATGCTCTGCTGGGTCTGGGCCCGGTCGCGGGTCTCGGTGTAGCTGTTGCGCGAGTCCACCAGGAAGCCCATGACCACGGTCATGATCAGGCCGAAGGCGGACACGGCGATCATCATCTCGACCAGGGTCATGCCCCGGCGATCGCGGCTCCACTCGGCGAATGTCTTGGCGTGCATCTCGTCTCCCCTACCCGTCGGCCGCGGCGCGGCCGGCCGGGTCAGCGCATGGACACCAGGTTCGAGACCGTCATCGTCTCGGCGGTGTTGGACGTGTTCCAGTTCACGGTGACGTCGAGGCGGTCCAGCCCGAAGGCCACGTTGACCACCTGGATCTGCCAGGCGAACGAACCCTGGACCCCGTTCTCGGCCACCACGTTGCCGAAGCCCAGGCCCTTGACCCGCTCGAGCTGGGCCTGGGCGATGGTCATGGCCTCGGTGAAGCGGTCGGCCTCGGCGACCTCGCGCCGGGCCTGGTGCTGGACCACCGCGATGGGAATCACGCCCACCGAGAGGATCATCAGCACGATCATGATCTCCACCAGGGAGAAGCCCTCGCGCCCGGGGCGGTTGCCGCGGGCGGCGCGGCGCAGGCGCTGCAGGCGCCGGTTCAATTGGCGCAGCATCAGTGCACCTCCACGATGCCGGTGGGCAGCACGTCCACGCGCGCGGTCCCGGCGGGGTTCGTGATGTTCAGCACCGCGTTGTCGGCCATGCCCCAGGGGAAGAAGTCCACGGTCACGGCCGCGTCCAGGACCATTCCGTGCTCGAAGTTCTTGGTGCGCATCACGGTGCCGTTGACCGGATCGGTCAGGGTGTAGCCGGCCGGGGTGGCGGTGAAACGCAGGATGCGGCCGCTGCTGATGGCCACCGAGCGGGCGTACTGCATGTCCGCCACCAGGCGGTCGGTGCCCGCCTGCAGGCGATTGGACTGGATGTAGCGGAACAGGGGCGGCGCGCTGATGGCCGCCATCAGCCCCATCAGCGAGATGACGATCATCATCTCGACCAGGGTGAACCCTTGCCGCCGCTGCTGCCGGCGCGTCCTTGCCGCGTTGCCCACCATCGGTTTCAACCCCCCGAGAGGTTCGGAATCGTTCACGAAATCCGCCGCGTCGGCTCTCCTATCGGCCGGCGGGCCCACTGACTCAAGGGAATTCTAGCAATCGTCATGCCGGGGGCAGGACGGCCACTGGCCGCACAAATCCTTGGTTTTGCTGGGGTTGAACCGGCAGGGATTGCCGGGGGGGTGCAAAATGCAACCCGCGCCCCGGCGAGCGCGGGCGGGCTGCACGAATTGGCACGGGTTCCGGGTTCCGGAGAACTCCGATGCAGGGAGCGTGCCGCCGGATCAGTCCTGGTCGTTGTCCGGCTCCACCAGCTGCGCGCCCTCCCGCGAGAGCAGGCGCCCCAGCTCCTCGGCCGTCAGGCGCAGGGTGGCGTCGCACGTGTCGCCGGCGAAGGTCTGCTCCAGCACGGCCCCGGTGCGGTGGAAGGAGCTGATGGCGTGCAGGTTGGTGATGGGCAGGCGCACGGTGCGCACCAGCTCGCGGCCCAGCAGGCGCACCGTGAGCACCTCGCGCAGCTCGGCGGCGCCGTCGGGCTCGCGGCCCGAAACGAACACCGAGTCCGGGTAGAGCCGGTCCCAGCGGTTGCGGAACAGCTCGCGGTCCACCAGGTCCATCTTGTTGAAGACCATCAGCATCGGCTTGTCCTCGGGCACGAGCTCGCGCAGCACCCGGTTGACCGCGGCGATCTGCTGCTCCGGGTCCTCGGCCGAGGCGTCCACCACGTGCACCATCAGGTCGGCCTCGCGCACCTCCTGCAGCGTGGCCTTGAAGCTCTCTACCAGGTGGTGGGGCAGCCGGCGGATGAAGCCGACGGTATCGGTCAGCAGGAAGCGCCGCCGCTCGTCGGCATCGACCCGGCGGGTGGTGGCGTCGAGGGTGGCGAAGAGCTGATCCTTGACGTAGACCTCGGCGCCGGTGATGCCGTTCATCAGGGTCGACTTGCCGGCGTTGGTGTAGCCGATCAGTGTCGCCCGGTACAGGCCCTCGCGCGAGCGCACCTGGGTCTGCCGGGTGGTCTCGATCTCCACCAGTTCACGCCGCAGTTGGGCCAGGCGCCGGCCCAGGATGCGACGGTCCGTCTCCAGCTGGGTCTCGCCGGGACCCCGGGTGCCGATGCCGCCGGCCTGCCGCTCCAGGTGGGACCACAGGCGGGTCAGGCGCGGCAGCAGGTACTGGAGCTGGGCCAGCTCCACCTGCAGGCGGGCCTGCCGGGTGCGGGCGTGGGCGGCGAAGATGTCCAGGATCAGCTCGGTGCGGTCCAGCACCTTCACGTCGAGGACCTTCTCCAGGTTGCGGCCCTGGGCCGGCGAGAGGTCGTTGTCGAACACCACCAGCGTCGCCTCGTGCTCGGCGACCAGCTCCTTCAGTTCCTCCAGCTTGCCGGTGCCCAGGAAGGTGGCCGGTTCGGGCCGGGCGCGCCGCTGCTCCAGTTGGCCCACCACGTCGGCGCCGGCGGTGTCGGCCAGCAGGGCCAGTTCGGCCAGGTCGGCGTCGCCGCCCTTGCCGCCGGCCCAGGCCTCGGGCAGGTGCACCCCGACCACGATCGCCCGCTCGCGCGGCTGCTCGGTGGTGAATCCCTGCTGCTCGTCGTTGCGCGTGCTCATTTCAGTCTCCCCCGAGGCCTTCCTCGATCTCCAGATTCCACTGTTCCCAGCTGGCGATGGACTCGGCCAGCTCGGACTCGATGGCCAGGCAGCGGCGGCCCAGTTCAGCCAGCTGCTCGGGCCTGGCCGAGCCCGAACCCATCCGTGCCACCGCCTCGTCCTTCTCGGTCTCAAGGGCAAGGATCTTCGCCTCGACCTCGGCGATCCACTGTTGCCGCCGCTTCTGCTCGTTCTTGCTCAAGGGCGTGCGGCCCGCGGTCTCGCGCACCTGGCCGGCGCCGGCGGCCGGCGGGCGCTCGGCCCGGGCCTCGGCGGGCCGCACCGGCGCGGCGGCGGCCTTTTCCTCGGCCCGGCGCCGCACCCACTCGGCCCAGTTGCCCAGCACCAGCCGCGGCTGGCCCGGCTGCTCCGCCGCCGGGAACACCACCAGCTTCTCGACGATCTTGTCCAGGAAGCGCCGGTCGTGGCTGACGACGATCATGGTGCCGGTGTACTCGGCCAGGGCCGCCTCCAGCGATTCGCGGCTGCGGATGTCCAGGTGGTTGGTCGGCTCGTCCAGCAGCAGGGTGTTGTGCCCCTCCTTGATCAGGCGCAGCAGGGCCAGCCGCCCGCGCTCGCCGCCCGAAAGGCTGCCCACCGGCCGGTCGAAGAGATCCTCGCCGAAGCCGAACGCCGCCAGGAACGAGCGCAGCTCCCCCAGCGAGGCCAACGGATCGACCGAGGCCATCTCCTGGATCACCGTGTTGTGGTCCGCGACGCTGGCCAGCTCCTGGTCATAATAACCCAGATCCACGTTGTGGCCGATGACCACGCGCCCGGCGTCGGGCACCACCTTGCCGGCGAGCATCTTCAGCAGGGTCGACTTGCCGCAGCCGTTGGGCCCGACGATGCCCAGGCGCTCGCCCCGGGAGACGTGCAGATCGAGGCCGTCCAGCAGCGCGCGCCCGCCGTAGCCCTTGCCCAGGCCGTGGGCCTCCAGCACGGTGCCGCCGCTGGGCCTGACCGGCTGCAGGTGGAAGCGGAACAGGCCAGGCTCGGTGCTCGGCCGCTCCAGCTTCTCTTCCTTCTCCAGCTGCTTGCGCCGCGACTGGGCCTGCTTGGTCTTCTGGCCCTCGATGTTGCGGCGGATGTACTCCTCGGTCTGGCGGAACTTCGTCTGCTGGCGCTCCCAGGCCGCCAGGTCCTGGTCGTGGCGCAGGAGGCTCTGCTCGTCGAAGAATGAGTAGTTGCCGCTGTAGCTGACCACCCGGCCCCGGTCCAGGTGCAGGGTGCGGGTGGTGACCCGATCCAGGAAGTGGCGGTCGTGGGAGACGATCACCGCCGCGGTGTCGCTCTGCAGCAGGAAGGCCTCCAGCCACTCGCAGCTCTCGAGGTCCAGGTGGTTGGTGGGCTCGTCCAGGAGCAGCAGGTCCGAGTCCGCCAGCAGCACCGCCGCCAGGGCCGCCCGTCGCCGCTCGCCGCCGCTGAGCCGGTCCACCGGCGTGGTCCAGGTGCGCGGCACCAGGCCCACCCCGCGCAGCGCCGTCTCCAACCGCGACTGGGCCGCGTAGCCGTCCCGCCGCTCGAACTCGTCCTGCAGCCGGCCCTGCTCGCGGACCAGGGCGGTTTGCTCGGCATGGTCGGTGGTGGCGGCGATGCGCCGGGCCAGGTCGGCCAGCTCGTGTTCGATCTCACGCTCGCGGGCGAAGGCCAGCGCCCCCACCGTCTCCAGCAGCGGCCGCGCTACACCGCCGGCGGTCTCGAGGGTCGAATCCTGGCGCAGCACCTTGATGCGGGTGCGCCCGGCGATCTGCCGCGTGCCCCCCTGGGCGGCGATCTCCCCGGCCAGGATCGCCAGCAGCGTCGTCTTGCCGGCCCCATTGGCGCCCACCAGGGCGCATTTGACGCCCGGGTTGATGGCCACGGTCGCCCCGCGCAGGATGCGCTCGCGGCCGTAGTCGAAATGGGCGTCCTGGAGCGAGACCAGGGACAAGGTCGCGTCCTTTCCCGACGGGCGGGTGGCAGAAGGCGTGGCTGGGCATCCCGGCCCGGCCGACCCTTCGGGCAAGGGCGGATGTGGCTCCGCCGCGGATCCGGGGGCGGGGGTACAATCTAATGCGGCGAGGGGGGTGGGAACAGGGGAACGATCGCAGAGTCGATCCCGGCGTTCGGGTCAGCCCGTCGGGTTTGATGAATTCATCCGTAGAACTCTACTAGTAGAGTTCTACGACCTCTGGCATCAACGATAATCCCGACCCCGTGACATCGGGGCTGCACCCTGGAACGTTGCAGGCAGCCGCTTTCCGCTTCGGATGCGAATCTTTAGATGCCTTGGTCCGGCTAGTCGCCCCCGGCGTCGCCGTCTCTCCCGCCACGCCCGCCCAGGATCGTATGGTATTCCGCCAGCAAATGGATGCGGTTCCCGGATTCGATCAGCCACAACGGCGCAATCCCCAGGCCGTTGGAGTATTCCACCGATTTCTGGTAATCCCCGATTGTGACCGTGATCGTCGACGACCCGACATCCACCGCTCCTCCCCCGATTGCCGCATAGGTCGAATCGCCCCGGGACTCGAACACGAGTCGCTCGTTGACCTTCGGTGGAAGGTCGAAGAAGCGGTTCGCGAACGCGTCGTTGATCAGGTCCAACAACTCCTGCGGACGATAGGAGAAGGCATAAATGGTATCCTGCGCCGCCCGGTCGAATATTCCAGGATGCACCCGATAGCTGCCATGGTTGTTCCCCGACAGTGTGACCTCCTTCAGGCCACCGCCCATACCCGCGCGGATCTCCATCTGAATCCGGATACTGTCCAGCGGGCCATACAGCGGGAAATCGGCGGCTCGTGCCGAAGCCGCGCAGAGTCCTGCGCACAATACCGCCATTGCAATACGTTTCAAGGTGTTACCGCGCCCCTGATCCCCGGTTCATTTGCCGGTCACCCACCCGTCGCAAACATCCAAGCCCAATCATAGCACACCACACCCCTCTGTTCAGCGAGCCGCGAAGCGGCAATGCGCACCTCCCCCCTCCGCCCCGCCCGCCTTTCCTATTGTTGGTTCCGGGGTGGGTGCGGAGGCGTGGGCAGGGGGATGGGCGAATCGGGCCGCAGGCCCGAGCGAGGCGCGCAGCGCCGAGCGCTGAGCCCATCCCCCTGCCCACGCCTCCACACCCACCCCTCCCCAGGAACCAACAAAATAAAAGGCCCCCTCGGGCTCGTCGAGGGGACCTTTACACTCAGCTCAAAGCAGCCGACTAGTTCACCGGCTGCGGACTCTTGCGATACTTCAGCGGCGACTGGCCGCACCTGTCCTTGAACGTGCGCGAGAAGTGCGCCAGGCTGTTGAAGCCGCACTTCTTGCTGATGGCCTCGACCGAGAGGTCGAAGCGTTTCAGCAGGCACTTGGCGTTCTCGACCCGCACCTGGATCAGGTAGTCGCTGAAGCTCATCGCCACTTCCGAGCGGAAGAGGTTCGAGAAGTAACCCGGCGACAGGTTGACCATCTCGGCCATCTTGTCGCGGTTGATGTTCTCGTGGAAATGGGCCAGGACGTACCGGCACGCGTACTCGGCGCGGTAGTCCTGCAGCGAATGGGCCGCGTGGACCGTGTTGCCGTCCGGATCGACGAGCGTGATGTCGGGCAGGTTCTCCGCCCACAGCTCGGCGTCACCGGGCAGCGAAACCAGCGCGGGATCCATGCCCGACGCCGCCTCTTCGGCCAGGCCGAAGGGGGAAGCGTTGGCCTGCGCAGCCTGCGCCTGGGATCCGGCCAGATACGCGGTCACGAAATGCGCGGTCTTCACCACGTTGGTCTTGCGGGCGACGATCACCGGTGCGTTCAGGACCCCCTCGAACGAGCCGAGAGCGCGCTGCAGCGCACCAGGCGTCTCGGCCGCATAGAGGAAGACCATGGACGTGTCCGCGATCGTGGCCGATGCATCGCCGTTCTGAAGTTTCTGCATGAGGATCTGGGATCCGAACAGCGCAAGGCAGAGTTCCGTCGGGTTGGGCTCCGTCTGCGGGCAGAGGAACAGAATTTTCTGGACCTCCTCCCGACCCTGGACCACATGCTTCGGCATGGTCGGAAACTCGACCAGGAAGCTGGTCCACGGCTCCCGTACTGCTTGCAATCGTTCTTCCACGTTAGATACCCCCCAGCATGGAAGTCATGTTGGGCAGCGCAAAGGTGTTACATAAGTTCAAAATTCCGCTCCTGACGTTATCTATAATAAGGTGCCGCTTCTTCATGTGTCTATCAAAAAACAAAGATTATTGACATTTTTTTAGCATCCCCGCCAAACAGGGTGTCACCGACTGTCCCATCCTGTTCGTATACCGTGAGATCTGTCGCAGTGAATGTCGTTTAACAAGCTGGGGTCGATGCCCTAAAAATGCAAATACTGATCGAAAAACCGTCTCAGCGCAGGTAGACCAGCCGCCGCGTCACGCTCCACTCATCCAGTTGGAGCTTACAAAAATAGGTTCCCGAGGCCACTTTCCGCCCGAAGACATCGGTCCCGTTCCAGTTCACGACCGTCTCGCCGCCACCGGTCTGCCCCGCGTAGAGCGTCATCAGCTCCTGGCCGCTCATGGTGTAGATCTTCACCGTCGCCTCGGGCGCGCCCTGCTGCCAGGGCACCGGGGCGTCAAGGTCCAGGCCCGTCGGCTGGTCCTCGGGATCATCCCAGGCGAAAGCCTCGCCGATGGTCGCCGGCACCCGGAAGCCCAGGGAGATCACGTCCTGGAACGGGTTGGGCCAGCCCTGCAGCAGCTCGGGCGAGAGCTGCGCCTGGGTCCGGCCACTGCGCAGCAGCTGCGATTGGCGGGCGGGCGAGGACGGCTCCTCGGCCGCGCCCGTGCGCACCAGGGCCATGGCGGCGCGCATGGGATCGCCGCTGCCGATGTCCTGGGCCAATTCGCAGGTCTGGCGCCGCCCGTCGAGGGTGACCTGGGTCAACGGCGCTGACGGCAGGCCCAGCGCCGTGCCCGCGCCCATGGCGTGCAGCACCGCCGGGGCCGGATCCACGAAGCGGAATTCCAGCTGGCCGTTCGCGTCATGGGCCCGCACGCCGTCCAGCGCGGCGTAGGGATCGGATCCGTGGCTGCCGCCGCGCTGCAGGCCGTCGGCTGTGGCGCAGGACCAGGACACACCCTGCTCCGGGCCGCCGCGGGGTCGCCAGGTGATGTGGTCCGGGGAACCCAGCGGCAGATCGCCGATCCGCAGCAGGTCCGGATCCGGGAGCGCCGTCGCCGCCGGGCTGCGGGCGGCGGTGACGATCAGGTTGCCCTGGCGATCGGTGCGCCAGGTGTAGGCCGGGGGCACGGCGTTGCGGCAGGCCGGGCAGGCGGGCGCGACGATCCACGGGGCCTGTGAGCCGGTCACCGGATCGGTCACACCGGCGCGCACGCGCTTCGCGTCGTTCAGCAGGCGGGCCAACTGCAGCCACGATTCCGCCGCGCACACCACGACGGCGACGCTCGCGCCGTCGGTCGCCACCGAGAGCTCGCGCCCGTCCAGCACCGCGCGGCCGACCTGGCCGCCCTGCGGCTCGTCCAGCACGGCGACGCCCAGCCAGCGGTTGCCGTGGCGGCAGTCGCCTGCGGGATCGACCTGGGAGACGAACGCGGTCACGGCCTGGGGCAACAGCCTGCCGGTCACCGAGTGCCCGCTGCTGCCGAGGCGCACATCGACCCAGGGAGTGCCGCCGGTGGTCAGCTGCCAGCGCGACCCGGCCGGGCCGCCGACGGAGGCGAAGACCGCCCCCTGCAGGCGCGCATGGGCCCAGTGGTAGTACTCGAAGCGGTCGTCGCCGGCGGTGCCGGGCCGCGTGATGGCGATCATGGCGTCGCTGATGGCGGCGAAGTCCTCGTCGATCAGGCCGTCCTCGTCGTTGTCGCGGCCGTCGAGGGGGTCCTCGTCGATGCTGGAGTCGCCGTCGTCGTCGGCCCGGGCCGAGAAGCCGCGCTGGCCGCCGGGGCAGCCCTCGGCGGCGCGGCCCAGGTGCGGCCGCGGGCCGGTCGGATCGCCGGGGCGCGGGGCACGGGTCCGCAGGTTCGGCTCCGGCGTCACCAGGTCCGCCGTCAGCAGTGACTCCTCGGTGGCGGCTCCGCCCAGGATCCGTAGCGAGCCGTCGGCCCCGATCACCAGGGTCAAGCCCGGCAGCAGCTCACCGCTGCGCGCGGGCGCGGGTGTGGGCGCGGGCTCGGCCGCGTTCGTGGCCGCCGCTGCGCAAGCCAGCCAGAGGGCCGCTCCCAGCAGGGCGGTCCAGGTGGCGCACATTCGGCGCGGAATCCGGACGGATTCGGTTGTGACGACGGTCTGCATGGCATTGATACTAGGCATGTTCTCGAGTCGGAAGCAAGCCCCCGGGGGCCGGCCGCGCGCATCGTCCGCAGACGCGCCCGGTTGGCCCGGAACGGTGCAGGGCGCCAGGGCCGCTGCGACCCCGGCGCCCCGCCCGCCCGTGGCTCACTCGCCCGACGGCTCCTCCTGGTCCTCGTCCGGCGTGTCGACGGCGTCCTCTTCGGTGCCTTCGGCTTCGTCGGCTTCATCGGTCTCGATGGCGATGTCCTGGCTGATCTTGGCCAGACCGCCCACGGTGTCGCCCTGGTTCAGGTTGATGATGCGCACGCCCTGGGTGTTGCGGCTCTGCTCGCTGACCCCGGCCAGGGCGATGCGGATCATGATGCCGCCCCGGGTGATGACCATCAGCTCCTCGCCCTCGAGGGCTTCGCGGATGCCGATCAGCGACCCGTTGCGCTCGCTGCACTTGACGGTGATCAGGCCCTTGCCGCCGCGCCGCTGCAGGCGGTAGTCGTCCAGCGGGGTGCGCTTGCCGTAGCCGTTCTGGGTCAGCACCAGCAGCGTGCCGTCCTGCGGGCCCTGGCCCACGACCACCATGCCGACGGCCTCCTGGCCCTTGCCCAGGCTGATGCCGCGCACGCCGCGGGCCGTGCGGCCCATGGGCCGCGCGTCCGACTCGTTGAAGCGGATCGCCAGGCCGCTGCTCGAGGCGATGATGATGTCGCTGTTGCCGTCGGTCTCGCGCACCGCGACCAGATGCTCGCCCTCGACCAGGTTGATGGCACGGATGCCCGCCTGCCGCGGCCGCGAGAAGTCGGTCAGCGGCGTGCGCTTGACCACGCCCAGGTTGGTGGCGAAGGCCAGGAAGTGGTTCTCGTCGAACTCGCGCACCGGGACGATGGCGTGGATCTTGTCGCCGGGCTGGATCTGGATCAGGTTCACCAGCGGCTTGCCCCGGGCCGAGCGCGCGGCCTTGGGGATGCGGTGCACCTTCAACCAGTAGAGCTGGCCCTTCTCCGTCAGCACCAGCAGGTACTGGTGGGTCGAGGCGATGAACAGGTTGTCGACGAAGTCCTCGTCCTTGGTCTGCATCGCGGTGATGCCCTTGCCGCCGCGGCCCTGCTGGCGATAGGTGTCCAGGGGGATGCGCTTGGCGTAGCCCTGGTTGCTGATCGTCACGACCATGGGCTCGTCGGCGATCAGGTCCTCCAGGTCGATCTCGCCCTCGTCCTCGACGATGGTGGTGCGCCGGTCGTCCGCGTAGGTCGCGCGCATCTCGGCGATCTCGTCGCGGATGATCTGCAGCACCAGGTCGCGGCTGTCCAGGATGGCCTTCAGCTCGCTGATGCGCTGGATCAGCGCCGCGTATTCGTCCTCGATCTTCTGGCGCTCCAGCCCCGTCAGCCGGGCCAGACGCAGGTCCAGGATGGCCTGGGCCTGGATCTCGCTCAGGCCGAAGCGCTCCATCAGGGCCGTGCGCGCGGTGTCGACCGACTCGCTGCCGCGGATGATGGCCACGATCTCGTCGATGTTGTCCAGGGCGATGCGGTAGCCCTCGAGGATGTGGGCGCGCTCCTCGGCCTTGCGCAGCTCGTAGCGCGTGCGCCGCACCACGATCTCCTCGCGGAAGTTCAGGAACTCCTGCATCGTCTCCTTCATGCTCATGACCTGGGGCCGGTTGTCCACCAGCGCCAGGTTGATCACGCCGAAGGTCGTCTGCATCGTCGTGTGGGCGTACAGCTTGTTCAGCACCACCTGGGGGAAGGCGTCGCGCTTGAGCACCACCACGATGCGCATGCCGTCGCGGTCGGACTCGTCACGCAGGTCGCTGATGCCCTCGATCACGCCGCCGCGCACCAGGGCGGCGATCTTCTCGATCAGCGTCGACTTGTTCACCTGGTAGGGGATCTCGCTGACGATGATCTTGGCGCGGCCGCCGTCCTCGACCTCGATGTCCGTGCGGGCGCGCACCACCACCCGGCCGCGACCGGTGGTGACGTAGTCGTAGATGCCGCGGCGGCCATGGATGATGCCGCCGGTGGGGAAGTCCGGGCCCTGCACGTACTCCAGCATCTCGTGGAGCTGCAGGTCGGGATTGTCCAGCAGCGCCAGCAGGCCGTCGCTGATCTCGCCCAGGTTGTGGGGCGGGATCTTGGTGGCCATGCCGACGGCGATGCCGTCGGCGCCGTTGACCAGCAGGTTGGGCACCCGCGAGGGCATCACCGCGGGCATCAGGCGCGAGCCGTCGTAGTTGGGGACGAAGTCGACGGTTTCCTTGTCCAGGTCCGCCAGCAGATCCGTCGCGTACTTGGTCAGGCGGGCCTCGGTGTACCGCTCGGCCGCCGCCGAGTCGCCGTCCACCGACCCGAAGTTGCCCTGGCCGTCGACCAGGGGGTAGCGCATGGAGAAGTCCTGCGCCATGCGCACCATGGTGTCGTACACCGCCACGGTGCCGTGGGGATGGTAGTTGCCGGTGGTGTCGCCGGTGATCTTGGCGCTCTTGCGGTAGGGCCGCCCCGGCTGCAGGTTCAGGTCGTTCATGGCCGTCAGCACGCGGCGGTGCACCGGCTTCAGGCCGTCGCGCACGTCGGGCAGGGCGCGGCTGATGATCACCGACATGGAGTACTCGAGGTAGCTGGTGCGCATCTTCTCGTCGATGCTCACCCTGAGGATGGTCTCGCCGCCGGCCGAGGGCACGGCGCGGCCCTCGGGGCCGGTCGCCTCGTCGTCGCCGTCGTCGGCCCCGTCGTCGCCGGGCACCAGGTCGTCGATCTCGTCGTCGTTGCGCTTGTCGTCGGACATGCCTCGCCTCTTCGGGATTTGTGGTCGCGGACGCCGGGCGCCGCTCAGATGTCCAGGTTGTCCACGTTGACCAGGGCCGCGTTCTCCTCGATGAAGCGGCGCCGCGGCTCGACGTCGTCACCCATCAGGATGGTGAAGATGTGGTCGGCCTCGGCCGCATCCTCCACCGTCACCCGGGTCATGGTCCGCGTGTCCGGATCCATGGTCGTCTCCCACAGCTGGTCCGGGTTCATTTCGCCCAGGCCCTTGTAGCGCTGCACGTAGACGCCCTTCTGGCCGCCCATCTCCTCCACCAGCCGGTCCTTCTGGGCGTCGCTGAAGGCGTAGATCTCGGTCTTGCCCTTCTTGACCCGGTACAGGGGCGGCTCGGCGATGTACATGTGCCCGCGGTCGATGATCTCGCGGAAGTGCCGGAAGAACAGGGTCAGGATCAGGGTGCGGATGTGGCTGCCGTCGACGTCCGCGTCGGTCATGATGATGACGCGGTGGTAGCGCAGCTTCTCGATGTCGAAGATGCCCGAACCGATGCCGGCGCCCAGGGCGGTGATGATGGTCCGGATCTCGTCGTTGCCCAGCATCTTGTCCAGGCGCGCCTTCTCCACGTTGAGGATCTTGCCCTTCAGGGGCAGGATGGCCTGGAAGCGCCGGTCGCGGCCCTGCTTGGCCGAACCGCCGGCCGAGTCGCCCTCGACCAGGTAGATCTCGCACTCCCGGGGGTCGCGGCTGGAGCAGTCGGCCAGCTTGCCCGGCAGCGCAGCCGAATCCAGCGCGGACTTGCGCCGGGTCAGGTCGCGGGCCTTGCGCGCCGCCTCGCGGCCCTGGGCCGCGGTGATGCACTTGCCGATGATCGCCTTGGCCTCGCGCGGGTGCTCGTCCAGGTACTCGGCCAGGTAGGTGTTGACCAGGGCCTCGACCTGCCCCTTGACCTCGGTGTTGCCCAGCTTGGTCTTGGTCTGGCCCTCGAACTGGGGCTCCGGGAGCTTGACGGCGATGATGGCGGTCAGGCCCTCGCGCACGTCGTCGCCGGTCAGGGCCTTGAGGTCCTTCTTGAGCAGGCCCGAGGCGGTGGCGTAGACGTTCAGCGTGCGCGTCAGCCCGGCACGGAAGCCCGACAGGTGGCTGCCGCCCTCGGTGGTGTTGATGTTGTTGGCGAAGGTGAACAGCGCCTCGCTGTAGCCGTCGTTGTAGTCCATCGCGATCTCGATCTGCACGCCGTCCTTCTCGCCCTCGTAGTAGACGGGCGCGGGGCAGATCACCGTGCGCCCCTCGTTCAGCCAGCGCACGTACTCGACGATGCCGCCCTCGAAGTGGAAGTTTTCCTCGCGCAGCTTCTCGCCGCGGACGTCGGCGATGGTGATCTGCAGGCCCCGGTTGAGGAAGGCCAGCTCGCGCAGGCGCCCGCGCAGGGTCTCGTAGCTGTAGACCAGCTCGGGGAAGATCTCGTGGTCGGGCTTGAAGGTGATGATGGTGCCGCTCTGTTCGGGCGGGCACTCGCCCTCGACCCGCAGCGGGGCGCGCGGCCGGCCGCGGTCGAACTCCATCAGGTAGATCTTGCCGTCGCGCCTGACCTCGACCTTCAGCCACTCCGAGAGGGCGTTGACGCAGCTGACGCCCACGCCGTGCAGGCCGCCGGACACCTTGTAGCTGCCCTTGTCGAACTTGCCGCCGGCGTGCAGGCTGGTCAGCACCACCTCCAGCGCGGGCTTGCCCTCGGTCTTGTGCATGTCCACGGGGATGCCGCGGCCGTTGTCGGTCACGGTGACGATGTCGCCCTTGCCGATCTCCACGCGGATGCGGTCGCAGAAGCCGGCCATGGCCTCGTCGATGGAGTTGTCGACCACCTCGTAGACCAGGTGGTGCAGGCCGCGCACGCCGGTGTCGCCGATGTACATGGCCGGCCGCTTGCGCACCGCCTCGAGGCCCTTGAGCACCTGGATGCCCTGGGCCGTGTATTCCTTGGCGGCGGCCGCACCGTTGCGCCGCGGCGTCTCGCCGTTGGTCTTGGCTTCACTCATGGTTTGCTTTCCGGCCTCCTGCCGCGGCGGGGTCGATCGACCCACGCGATGGTGGTGACGGTGCCCTCGCCGTACCTGGCGTTGAACTTCCGCATGATCTCCGGGACCAGCATGGTCACTTCCTGGCGCCAGGCGCCGTGGTCCGCGTCGAGGGTCAGCACGCCGTCGACCAGGTCGATCGCGTGCGAATGGTCGGCGATCTCGGCACCGACGATCTCGCGCCAGCCCAGCAGGGCCGCGCGCCCCTGCAGCCGGTCCCGCAGTCCGCTTTCGCGCAGCATGCCCTCGAGGATGCGGGATACGGGCTGGGGTCCGGTCTTCTCGCGCCGTGCCGCCATGCCGGTCGCCCCCCCTGCCGCGGTGAACGGCGGGGCGGGCCGCCGAGTCAGTCGGCGCCCGGTTCCGCCGGGATTTCAGTGAAGGCTCCGGCCGCCACCTGCAGGGCGCGCAGCCCCGTCGGCCGCCAGCCCGCCAGGTCGCCCGGCCGGGCGGTGGCGACGAACACCTGGTGCAGCCGGGCCGCCATCTCCTGCAGCCGCCGGGTGCGTTCCCGGTCCAGCTCGCTGAAGATGTCGTCCAGGAAGAGCACCGGGCGGACCCCGCGCCGCCGATCCAGCGCATCGCTGCGCGCGAGGATCAGGGCGATGGCCGCCGAGCGGGTCTCGCCCTGGGATCCGAAGGTGCGCAGGTCCAGTCCGTCGACCCCCCCGAGCCGCACTTCGAAGTCGTCCAGCTGGGGTCCGATCAGGGGTCGCCCCCGCCTGGTTTCCAGCCCCACAATATAGTCGAATTCCGCCGAAATATCCTGCTCCAGGGCGGTTATTTCCGAATGTTTTTCCTGGGCTCCGTCACCCCCGGCGGACACCCGGCGGGCCGCCGACTCCAGCCGGGGACGGTAGGTCAGGACCAGGGGCCGGTCCGTGTCGGCGAGGTCGCGGTGGATGCGGTCGGCGAACGGCGTCACCAGGGCGGCGTACTCGGCCCGGCCCAGGCACACGGGCGCCGCGTGGTGGGCCAGTTCCGCGTTCCAGGCCGCCAGCTCGGCCCGCCCGGCGCCCGCCTGCACCAACCCCCGCTTGAGGTCGCGCAGCAGCCCCGTCTTCTGCTTCAGCGCACGCTGGAAGGCCGCCAGGTGGGTCAGGTAGGAGGGATCGATCTCGGCCATGCCCTGATCGGCGAACTGGCGCCGCCGCTCGGGCCCGCCCTGCACCAGGCGGATGCTGTCGGGGTTGAAGAAGACCGTGGCCAGGCGCCCCACCAGGTCGGCGCGGCGCCGCACCGGCTCGCCGTCGATGCGCAGCCGCCGCCCGCCGCCGCGGTCGAGCCCGAACTCGCAGGTCAGGCGCGCGCCCGAGTCCTCTTCCAGATCGAGGCCCACGTGCAGGTCGTCGCGGTCGAAGGCGATCAGGTCCTCGTTGCGGGCGCCGCGGTGGCTGCGGCCCAGGGCCAGCCAGTTGAGGGCTTCCAGCAGGTTGGTCTTGCCCTCGCCGTTGCGCCCCTGGATCAGGTTCACGTGGGGCGCAAAGACGAAGTCGGCCTCGGCGAGATTGCGGAACCCGCTGATCCGGGCCGAGACGATGCGCATCGGCCGCCGCTAGTCGCCGGCCAGGCGCAACGGCATCAGCAGGCAGAGCACGCCGGTGTCGTCACCCTGCTCGGTGACCGGGCGGATCAGCGCCGCGCTCTGGGCGTCGCGCAGGGACAGGGCCACGGTCTCCGAGCGCAGGTTCTTCAGGATGTCCTGCAGGTAGCTGAAGTTGAAGCCGATCTCCATGGCCGCGCCGGCGTAGGAGACGGCGACTTCGTCCTCGGACTGGCTGCCCTCGGTGCCGCGCGCGGTCAGCTCCATGCGGCCCTTCTCGATGCCCAGGCGGATCTGGCTGGTGATGCGGTCGGCAGTGATCGAGACCCGGCGGATGGCCTGGGCGAACTCGGCCTTGTCGACGGTCACGTCCTTGTCGTTGTCCTTGGGGATGACCGCGTTGTAGTCGGGGAAGGGCCCCTCGAGCAGCCGCGCGTGCAGCACGGTGCTGCCGGCGCGGAAGGAAAGCTGGTTGTCGCCCATGAACATGGTCACGTTGGGCGAGTCATCCTCCTCGAGCGAGGCGACGATGCGCGGCAGCTGGCGCAGGCCCGCGGTGTCGACGATGACGTTGCGGTCGGCGGACACGTCCCAGCCCATGGCGCGCTCGCTGCGGGCCAGGCGATGGGCATCGGTGGCGACCAGGGTCAGCTTGTCGGCGCGGATCTCCCAGAGGATGCCCATCAGCGCGGGGCGCGTCTCGTCGCGGGACACGGCGTAGCTGGTCTCGTTGATCATGTCGATCAGCACGGCGGCCTCGATCTCCAGGCCGTCCTTCTCCGTCAGCGGCTTGAGCTTCGGGTACTCCTCGACGTTCATCGTGTTCTCGGTCAGCTTGGCCTTGCCGCAGTTCAGGAGGATCTGCTGCCCCTTCTGGGCGATCGTCACCTGGCCCGGGCGCAGGCTGCGCACGAAGGGCACGAACTTGACGGCCGGGATGGCGATGCGACCCTCGTCCTTGATCTCGACCTTGGCCGTGCTGGTGGTGATGGAGATGTCCAGGTTCGTCGCCGACAGGGTCAGACGGCCGCCCTTGGCTTCCATCAGCACGCAGGTCAGGATCGGCAGCGTGGTCTTGGCGGGCACCACGTTGGCGATGATGTCCAGGGCCTTCTGCAGGTCATCCTGCTGGATCACGAACTTCACTGGGGGGTCCTCCGGCCAGGGTGGAATCAGGATGTCTTGCAAGGATCGCCATGATAGGAGATCCCCCGCCTCTGATCAAGTATCTTGGATTTATAGAAAACTTGTCGTTGCTGCTGGGGCTGGGGATATCCGGCACAACCGTGCCGGGTCGTCGAAAGCTCCGTGACACCATGGATTTCCCGGCCCGAGGGGGCGGGGATAACCCGACCCGAAAACCGCCCCGCAATCCCCGCGTTGTCCCCGACCCGGATCTTGTTCCCCACGCCGCCTCGCTTGTGACCCGGTTGTCCACGGTTCTCCACCGGGTTATCCCAAGGGGATCGCGGGCCGCCGGAGTGCCCACGGGCCCCCGCAGGGTTCGTGCCCGACCTCACCGGCAGACGGCCAGGTGCGAGACGATGGGTGCCAGCAGCGGACCATCCACCTGCCAGGGCCCGAGCCGGCGATCCATCTCCGCGACGATGGCCGGCTCGTGGGCGTCGCGGTTCCCGGCGGACACCAGGCCGGCCGGCAGGTAGCGCAGGAAGGCCGAGGCGAAGGCGCCGGCCGAGGGGTGGGCAGTGCGCACGCTGATGCGGGTGATCGAGACCTTGGCGAAGCCGGTCGCCAGCACGGTGTGCAGGTCGTCTTCGTCCGGCAGGGCGAACGGGGCGCCGGCGAAAGCCGCCGCCGCCTCGCCCAGGTGGGCGCCCAGCACGTCGCGCAGGGCCAGGAAGAAGGGACAGTCGGCGATGTGGGCCCAGCACATGAGCACCAGCCGGCCGCCGGGAGCGGTGACCCGTCGCATCTCCCCGACGACGGCGGCGCGATCGCGGGCGAACTGCAGACCCTGGTGGTTGAGCACCAGCCGGAAGGAGCCGTCGATGAAGGGCAGGTCGGCCATGTCGGCCCGCACCCAGGCCGCGGGTGCCTGGCCGGTGTAGAAGCCGGAGGCCTTCTTCAGCACGTTGGGCCCGATGTCCACCCCGCAGACCCGGCCCAGGGGCCCGGTCAGGGCGCCGGCCTTGCAGGCGGCGATGCCGCTGCCGCAGGCCAGGTCGAGCACCGACTCGCCCGGATGGGGCCGCGCCGCGGCGATCAGGTGCCGGATCGAGGGTTCGAACAGGATGGCGTCAAAACTGTAGGACGGGCGACTGCCGGCACCCGTCCCCATGCTCAACTCCGCGCCCGGATCCGGTCCATCAGGTCACGCACCGCGCCCCGGAAGCGGGGATCGGTCTCCATGTCCTGGGTGATCTTGCGGCAGCCATGGGCGACGGTCGAGTGGTCGCGGCCGCCGAAGGCGCGGCCGATTTGGTTGAGGGAGGCGCCGGTCATCTCTCTGGCGAGGTGCATCGCGATCTGACGGGCCCGGGCCAGGTCCTGGGTGCGTCGTTTGGACTTGAGTTGATCGACGGTCACGTCGTGGACGTTGGCGACCACGGTCATGACATCGGCGATCTTCACGGGTCCGGCGGAGTTCACCTGGAAAAAGGAGGAGAGGACCTCTGAGGCCATTTCCATGGTGATCTCCCGCCCGGTCAAGCTCGCGAACGCCAGCAGACGAATCAGCGCCCCCTCGAGTCGGCGGATGTTGTCGGTGATGTGCTCGGCGATGTAGCCGATCACGTCGTCCGGGATGTAGATCGCGTTGACCTCGACCTTGCGCTTGAGGATGGCGATGCGCGTCTCGAGGTTCGGGGGCTGCACGTCGGTGATCAGGCCCCACTCGAAGCGCGAACGCAGGCGTTCCTCCAGCGTGGTGATCTCCTTGGGGGAGCGGTCGCTGGTCAGCACGATCTGCTTCTTCAGGTCATACAGCGCGTTGAAGGTGTAGAAGAATTCCTCCTGGGTGGACTCCTTGCCCGCCAGGAAGGCCACGTCGTCCACCAGCAGCACGTCCACGCTGCGGTAGCGCAGCTTGAAGTCCTGGGTCCGGTTCTCCTTGATGGAGAGGATCAGGTCGTTCATGAAGTTCTCGGCCGAGACGTAGCAGACCCGCAGCTCCGGGTCGCGGGCGGCGATGGCGTTGCCCACCGCCTGCATCAGGTGCGTCTTGCCCAGGCCCACCCCGCCGTGGATGAACAGCGGGTTGAAGTGGCCGCCGGGGTTGTTGGCCACGGCGGTGGCCGCGGCGTAGGCCAGGTCGGCGCCCGAGCCCACCACGAAGCTGGCGAAGGTGTAATCGGGGTTCAGGTTCGAGCCCGCGCGGCCGTGGCGGCCCGGCTGGACGACGGCCGCGGTCGGGGCCGCCGGGGCGGGCCGCCGCGCCGGCTCGAAGTCCTCGTCCAGGATCGCCGCCGGGGCGTCATGGTGCGACAGGGGCCGGCTGGCCTCTTCGGCGTTCACGTCGAGGGTGAAGGCGACGTCCTGGCCGAAGTAGGCCGAACCCGCCTCGTTCAGGGTCTCGAGCTGGTGCTCGCTGAACCAATCCCGGAAGAAATGGTTGGGGCAGCTCACGTGCAGGCTGCCGTTGCCCCCGGCCAGGGGCTTCAGGGGGGCAAACCAGGTGTTGAACGTCTGCTGGCCCACGTTCTGGCGAACGCGATCGAGGATTTCCGGCCAGTGGGTATCGAGATTGGTCACGAAAGACGGCCCTTTCCCGGCTGCGAGCCCCGGTGGCCGCCCCTGTTTTCCACAGGGCCAACACCGGGATAAAACCAAGTATCCGAACGTCTTGATCCTGACGCCGGGCCAGAGAAAGAAAAGTTATCCACAACCCCCAAGCGCGGTGGATAACTTTCATCTCCCTTGGCCGCGGTTATCGTCAGGTGGGCGAAGTTATCACGCACCCTGGGGCCCATCAAGGGATTTCTAACGGCTTTTTTTCAGCGAATCGTAACCGCAGGCCGGGGCGGGAATTGGCCCCCAGGTGGATCTTGCGGGCCGCGCCCCGGGGGCGGGCGCCACGGCCGGGCCGGTCGGTCAGCCCCTCGGTCGCCCCGGGGTTGAGCTGGGGATAACCTGGTGTCTTGCCTTGACACTGCCCCGCCCCGGGCTTACTCTTTGCCCGCTGAATCAAGAACCCAAAAGGAGAGATCCGTGAAGCGGACATTCCAACCGAGCAATCTCAAGCGAGCCCGGACCCACGGCTTCCGCAAGCGCATGTCGACGCGCGCGGGCCGTCTGGTCCTGAAGCGCCGGCGCACCAAGGGCCGCAAGCGCATCTCGGTCTGAGGTGCCGGATAAGGACCGCACCAATTGGCGGTCTTTGGCTAGAAAAACGGAATTCCAGAAGGTCTACGACGGAGGCGTCAAACGAGTGGGACGCCTTCTCGTCGTCTACCTGTTGCCAGCCGATGACATGGCCTGGGCCGTGGTGGCCAGCCGCAAGGTCGGAGGAGCCGTGCAGCGCAACCGGGCGAAGCGCCTGCTGCGCGAGGCCCGCCGCGCCGGTGCCCTGGCCCGCCCCGAGGGTGTCATGGGCCTACGAGCGAGGTTCTTTCCGGACCCGGACACTGCGCCTGCGCAGGCGGACCTGGTCGGCAGCGAGGGACTCTGGGTCGTGCTGGTGGCCCGCCACAGCATCCTCGATTCGACGAGCCGCGACGTGCGCGCCGAACTGGACGAGCTGCTGAGCCACTGACCCGCGGGCACCGAAGGCCCGTCCGGCCCGCGCCGGCCCCCCCGCGCCGATCCCGTCGGCTGATCCTGTCCGCACGGAAATCGCCTCGGAACCGGTGCCGATCGCCCCAGCATCACCACCTGTCCCGGGGCGGGGCACCAGCAGGAAGTCGTTCCGAAATGTCCCTGTGGCGGTTGCCATACTTCCTGATCCTCGCGTACCGGCGCCTGCTCTCGCCGTTGCTCCCGTCGACCTGCCGCTTCCATCCCAGCTGCTCGGCCTACGGCCTGGAGGCCCTCAAGGGCCACGGCCTGCTGCGCGGGTCCTGGCTGACGATCCGGCGCGTCGCCCGCTGCCATCCCTGGCACCCGGGTGGTCCCGATCCCGTGCCCCCGGCCCGCTGCTGCGGCCCGAGCCCGCGGTCGTCCGCGTCCCCATCCCCGACCAACGGAGAAATCGCCCATGGATAGGCGCACCGTCCTGGCCTTCGTCCTGATCTTCGTCATCCTGCTCGGCTCGCAGATGCTCATGGAGAAGTTCTACGGCAAGAAGACCGTCCCGCCGCCGGCGGCCCAAAGCGAAGAGCCCGCCCGCGAGCCCCTGGCCCCGGCCCTGGTCCAGTCCGAGCAGGGCACGCCGCCGACCGGTGCCGACCCGGCCGCCGAGATCGCGGCCGACGCCGACCTGAACGCCCCCGCCGACGCCCTGCGCCTGGTCAACGAGGGCCAGCCCCAGCAGATCGTGGTCACGACGCCCCTCTACAAGGCGACCGTTGCGACTGTCGGCGGCCGCATCGTCCGCTGGGAGGGCCTCCAGTACCAGCACTGGCAGGGCGGCAACGTGCAGATCGTCCCGGACAAGACGCCCGAGTTCGGTCTCGACGCCATCCTCTTCGCCAACGCCGAGGTGGACCTGGGTTCGGCCGTCTACCGCTGCGACCAGTCGCAGCTGACGGTGAACGAGGGCGCCGGCTCGCTGGTGTTCTTCGTGTCGCTGGCCGGCGGCATGGAGGTCAGGAAGACCTACACCTTCCACGCCGACGGCTACGGGATCGACGTGGATTACACCCTGGTCGCGGTCGACGGCGGCCCCACGCGACGGGCCCTGGAGCTGCTGGGCCGTCCCGAGGACATCCGCTTCGGCTGGAACCAGGGCATCAGCCCCACCGAGCGCAACCAGAAGATGGAGCAGGCCGCCCTGCGCACGGTCGCGCGGGTGGGCGACGAATATATCAACAAGAAGCAGATGGACCTGAAGAAGGGTGAGGAGAAGGTGCGGGAGCAGCGGCGCGGATCGATCCGCTTCGCCGGCATCCAGAACCGCTACTTCACCATCGTGGGGATCGTTCCCTGGGAGCAGGGGGAACCGGTCGAAGGCACCATCCGGCTCGACGGAAACCGGGAACTGAACGAGCAGTCCTGGTCCCTCGATGTTCCGGCGCGGCGCGGCGTCGGCGGCGAAATCGCCACCGCGCGCTTCGGCCTGTACGTCGGCCCGCAGGTGGCCGAACTGCTCAGCGTCTACAACCACGGTCTGGAAGGGTCCATGGACCTGGGCTGGAAGCTCTTCCGTCCCCTCGCGGAGTTCGTCCTCTGGGGGATGGAGTGGATGCACCGGTTCGTCCCGAACTACGGTGTGATCATCATCATCTTCTCGGTGCTGACCAAGCTGGCATTCTACCCGCTGACCCGCACCTCGACCAAGTCGATGAAGAAGATGCAGGAGCTGCAGCCCAAGCTGAAGGCCCTCCAGGAGAAGCACAAGGACAACAAGGAGAAGCTGAACGAGGCGACCATGAAGCTCTATCGGGAGGAAAAGGTCAACCCCATGGCCGGTTGCCTCCCGCTGCTCGTCCAGTCGCCCGTGTTCATCGCCCTCTACCAGGCGCTGAACCACACGATCTCCCTGCGCGGCCAGCCGTTCGTGCTGTGGATCAAGGATCTGTCCCAGCCCGACGCCCTGACGCAGCTGCCGTTCGCGCTGCCGTTTTTGGGCTCGGATCTGAACGTGCTGCCGATCCTGATGGCCGTCGCCATGTACTTCCAGACCAAGATGACCCCGACCGGCGGTGCGGGTGGCCAGATGGCCATGATGAACACGATGATGCCGCTGTTCATGGTCTTCATTTTCTACAACATGCCGTCGGGCCTGGTGCTCTACTGGCTGATCAACACGATCATGCAGGGCTACCAGAGCTGGAGAATCCACACGACGGCGCCGAGCCAAGGAGCACAGACAGCATGACCGACAAGGTTGAAATCCAGGGCAAGACCGTCGACGAGGCGGTCGCCGAAGCCCTGCTGCGCATGGGCGCCCGCCGTGACGAGGTGGACGTGACCGTGCTCGAGGAGCCCAAGAACGGCTTCCTCGGCCTGGTGGGCGGACGCAAGGCCAGGGTGATCGTCCGTCGTCGCGCCGGTGGCCGCCGCCCGCGCAGCAACGACTATCGCATGGAGAATCCCGATCACCGGGCCCACGAGCTGGGCAGCGGCGGCGGCGGCGGCGGACGCGGCGGCAACCGCTCCGGCGGCGGCCGGGGTCGCGAAGGCGCTCGCGACGGCGTTCGCGACGGTGCTCGTGATGGTGCCCGCGAAGGTGCCCGCGAAGGTGCCCGCGAGGGTGCCGCCGAGGGTGGGCGCGAGAACCGCAGTGGTCGCGGCAGCCGGGGCGGCCGCGGGCGTGGCCGGGGCGGGCGTGACGAGGCCC
Source organism: Candidatus Krumholzibacteriia bacterium (assembly GCA_963848505.1). GTDB lineage: Bacteria > Krumholzibacteriota > Krumholzibacteriia > LZORAL124-64-63 > LZORAL124-64-63 > JACZKN01. The sequence goes on from CAWKEB010000002.1 coordinate 668,432, forward strand.
GGCCAGAAGGCCAGGACGCCGCCCGTGGTGACGGCCGCAGCGAGGGCCGCAGCGAGGGCCGCAGCGAAAACCGGGGCGAGGGCCGCGGTCGCGGCGGTCGCGGCGACAGCCGCGACGAGTCCGGGCGCCAGGCGCGTTCGGAGCGGGGCGGCCGGCCGCCCCGTGTGGATCGCCCGGATCGTCCGGATCGTCCGGAGGGCAGCGACCGCGAGCAGGTCCAGGCCGCAGGCGGCGACAGCAACCGCGGCGCAGACCAGGACGAGAAGCGTGGCGCCAACCGCCGGCGGGGCCGCCGCGGCGGCCGGGGTCGTTCCGGCGGCAGCCGCGAGCAGCGTCCGGCACCGCTGGGCGACAACATGGAGCACATCGAGCCGGATGTGCGGCGCAGCATCGCCGAGGAACAGGCCGAGTTCGCGCGCATCCAGGCCCAGAGGGCCGGCGGCCGCGAGCCGGAGCTGCCCGGCGACGATCTGCAGGCCGAAGGCGTGCGTGTCGAGCGTGACGACAACGCCGAGCGGGACGAGGGCCGCAGCCGCGGCCGTCGCGGCGGCCGCTCCCGTGGCGGGCGGGGCCCGCGGCGGGATGAGGGGCCGGACGATCGCCGTCCGGCGGCCGAGACGGCCAACGGCGACCACGAGCCGATCCTGCCCACTTCGGAGCCGGGGAACGAACGGACCGCTCCGGCGGCGGCAGCCCTCGGCGACGGCCGCGACGAGCGTGAGGAGCGTGAGGCGGCACCCGCGCCGCGCCGCGCGCCCATGGCGGCGTCCGCGCCCGGGACCGAAGAGACCATCGCCACCGGCATCAAGGCCGCGCGCTACGCCAAAGCCAAGCGCGACCTGGACGAGGGCAGCCTCGACGCCGGCCTGACCGAACTGGCCGGCGGCATGCTCGTGCGGGCCGGGTTCCCCTGCCGCTGCGAGGTGAAGCCGGGCGAGTACCGCCTGGTGAAGGTCATCACCGACGACATCAGCGCCGGCATGCTGATCGGGCGCCACGGCCAGGCCATCGACGCGGTCGAGCACCTGGTCGAACGCATGGCCAGTGCCGCGGCGGGCGACCGCGTGCGCATGAATCTCGACATCAACAACTATCGTCGTCGGCGCGAGGACTCGCTGCTGGACTACGTGGGCCAGATGGTGGCCCAGGCCAAGTCCGGCGGCGAGGATGTGCATCTCGAGCCGATGGAGGCACGTGATCGCCGCATCGTGCACCTGGAGGCGGCGCTGACCAAGGGGCTGCGCACCTGGACCCTCGGCGGTGCCGGCGGCAAGCACGTGGTGATCGGCCTGGATGACGGTCGGCCGCGGGGTGCGGAGTACGACCCCGTCGAGGTCGACGGCGACGACGAGCAGAACCGCGACGAGGGCGCGTTCGAAGCCGCCGCGACGGCGCCCGCGGTGGAAGCCGTGGCGCCCGCCCCCGACGAGGAACAGGAGCGGCCGGGCGCCGACGCCTGACCGATCCGTGCCTGCGGATCCGGAAGGGGCGGCGCCCGGCGCCGCCCCTTTCGCGTCCCACCCGGCGAAGGAGGGTCCATGCACACCCGCACGATCGTGGCCCTGGCGACCCCCGAAGGCGCCGGCGGCCTGGCCGTCGTCCGCCTCAGCGGTCCCGACGCCGTGGCCGTGGCGCGCCGCGTCTTCCGCAGCGGCCGCTTCGCCGCCGGCCCGGTCAGCCACACCGTGGTCCACGGCCTGCTGCACCATCCGGACGACACCGGCCGCGGGATCGACCGCTGCCTGGCCCTGACCCTGCTGGCGCCACGCTCGTACACGGGCGAGGATACGGTGGAGTTCCACCTGCACGGCGGCCGCGCCGTGGCCCGGCTCGCGCTGGCGGCCTGCCGCGGCGCCGGCGCCCTGCCCGCGGCCCCGGGCGAGTTCACGCGCCGGGCCTTCCTCAACGGCAAGCTCAGCCTGGACCAGGCCGAGGCCGTGGCCGACCTGATCGCCGCCGACAGCGAGCAGGCCGCGCGCGGGGCGCTGAATCAGCTGCACGGCGGGTTGGCCCGGGAGCTGGCGACAGTCGAAGCTCCGCTGCTGGATCTGCTGGCGAGGATCGAAGGCAGCTTCGAGTTCCTGGACGAAGACGAGGTCTCGGTGCCGGCCGCGGCGGTTGCGGCCGAGCTGGCGCGCGCGGTCGCTGGCATCGATCGTCTGCTGGCCATGGCGCCGGCGGGACGCCTGCTGCGCGACGGTGTGCAGGTGGTGCTGTCGGGCCCGGTCAACGCGGGCAAGAGCGCGCTCTTCAACGCGCTGATCGGCGACGAGCGGGCCATCGTCGACGCCGAACCGGGCACCACCCGGGACGTGGTGTCGGCGCGGGTGGTGCGCGGCGGCGCGGTCTATGTGCTGCACGACACGGCGGGCCTGCGGCCGGACGCGGGCCGGATAGAAAGCATGGGCATCGACCGCACGCGCCGGCAGGTGGCGGCGGCCGACCTCGTGCTCGCGGTTTCGGACGGCGAGCCGCCGGCGGCAGTCTCTGCGGGCGTCCTGACCGTGCGCACCAAGGCCGACCTGGACGGGCCGGTCGCGACGGGCTTCGCGGCGGTCACCAGCAGCCTGACCGGCGAGGGCCTCGCGGAGTTGTGGACGGCCATCGAGGCGCAGGTCGAAGCCCTGCGGCTGGGTGAGGCCGTGGCCCTGGGCGTGGTGCTCAACGAGCGCCACGCGGCGCGCCTGGGCGAGTGCCGGGAAGAGCTGGCGGAACTCGGTGCGTTGGCCGCCGGCGAGGCCGGCGTGGGCACCGAGGTCCTGGGCACGATGCTGGCCTCGATCCTGGGCCGCCTGGGTGAGGTGTCGGGCCGCGTGTTCTCGGAGCACCTCTTGAATACTGTATTCAGCAAGTTCTGCATTGGGAAGTAACTCTATGGTGGACAACAAGTACGATGTCGTTGTGGTCGGCGGCGGGCACGCGGGCTGCGAAGCCGCATTGGCGTCCGCGCGCCTGGGTGCGCGCACCGCGCTGGTCACCCACGACGCGGCCGAGATCGGGCGCATGCCCTGCAACCCGGCCATCGGCGGCTTGGGCAAGGGCCACCTGGTGCGCGAGCTCGACGTGCTCGGCGGCGAGATGGGCCGCGCCATCGACGAGACGGGAATCCAGTTCCGCATCCTCAACCGCAAGAAGGGTCCGGCGGTGCAGTCGCCGCGGGCCCAGGCGGACAAGCACCGCTACCAGCGGCGCATGGTCGCGGCCGCCCACGACCAGCCGGGGCTGACGGTGATCGCCGGCGACGTGGCCGGTCTCGACGTGATGGCGGAGGCCGACGGGCGCACCCGCTTCCATGCCGTGCTGCTGGCCGACGGCCGCCGGATCGCCGGCGCGCGCTGCGTGCTCTGCACCGGCACCTTCATGAAGGGCCTGATGCACGTGGGCGAGCGTCGCACCGTCGGCGGTCGCGAAGGCGCCGCCAGCAGCGAAGGCCTCAGCGGCAGCCTGCGCGACTACGGCTTCGAACTGCGGCGGCTGAAGACCGGCACGCCGCCGCGCCTGCGCCGCGACAGCATCGACACGACGCGCCTCGAGGCCCAGCCGGGTGACGATCCCCCGACGCCGTTCTCGTTCCGCACCGGTGCCTTCGCCCCCGCGCAGGTCGAGTGCTGGCTCGCCTACACCAACACCCGGACCCACGCGCTGATCGGCGCCGCGCTCGACCGCTCGCCGCTGTTCAGCGGAGTGATCGAAGGTCGCGGCCCGCGCTACTGCCCGTCAATCGAGGACAAGGTGGTGCGCTTCGCCGACAAGCAGCGGCACCTGCTCTTCCTCGAGCCCGAAGGTCGCGACACGGACGAGGTCTACGTCAACGGCCTCTCGACCAGCCTGCCGGCGGACGTGCAGCTGCAGATGGTGCGTTCGGTGGAAGGGCTCGAACGCGCGGAGCTCGTGCGCTTCGGTTACGCGGTGGAGTACGACAGCGTGCCCTCGTGGCAGATCGAATCCAGCCTCGAGACCAAGCCCGTGGCCGGGCTCTACCTGGCGGGTCAGATCCTCGGCACCTCGGGCTACGAGGAGGCGGCGGCCCAGGGCCTGGTGGCAGGGGTGAACGCGGTGCGCAGCCTGGATGGGCGCGCGCCCCTGGCCGTGGGCCGCGACGAGGCCTACATCGGCGTGCTGGTGGACGACCTGGTCACCAAGGAGATCGACGAGCCCTACCGCATGTTCACTTCGCGGGCCGAGCACCGCCTGCACCTGCGCTGCGACAATGCCGAGGAGCGGCTCACGCCGCTGGCCCTGGAGTTGGGGCTGCTGCCGGCGGCGGCGGCGGGCCATTTGCGGGCGCGAGCGGAATTCGTCGCGGCGCTGACCCGCCTGCTGCAGCGCACCCTGGTGGCGGACCGGGAGCGGGGCTCGCGCCTGCCGGCATCCGAGTGGCTGCGCCAGCCCCAGGCGCGATTGGTGGAAATGGGCTCGATGGCCGGCGTCGGCGATGAATACAGAAATATGTTTAATACAATATATGCGAAACTCACAAGAGAAACAGGCGACCCGCGGCACGCCGCCGCCGCCCTCGATCAGGTCGAGAACTCGATCCGCTACGAGGGCTACATCCAGAAGCACAACAAGCTGCTGCGCAGCCAGGGGCACCTGGACAACCTGCAGTTGCCCAGTGATTTGGACTACCAGCAGATGCGCGCCCTGAGCACCGAGGCCAGGGAGAAGCTGGCGCGGGTGCGGCCGGCCACCCTGGGCCAGGCGGGTCGGATCGACGGCGTGCGGGCCGGCGACCTGGCGGTGCTTTCGGTCCTGGTGCGTCGCCATCGGGCCGCCGCGGCGGAGGCAATCGGCGATGAGTGACCGCCGTCCGGACGCCGACCGCCTGATCGCGGCCTACCGCGCCGAAGTGCTGCGCTGGAATCGACAGATCAACCTCGTGTCCCGCCAGCACACGGCGGCGCAGCTGGATGGGCTGATCCGCCAGTGCGACCGCGCCCTGGACGCGGTCCTGGCCGCACACCCCGAGCTGGGTCGCGGCCCCGTCCTTTATGCGGATCTCGGCTCGGGCGCCGGGCTGCCGGGCTTCGTCTGGCACCGGAGGCTGCTGAAGGCCGCCCCGGCGGTCCAGTCCTGGCTGGTGGAGCCCCGCGAGAAGCGGGCCTGGTTCCTGCAACGGGTTGCCCGGCTGGCAGATCCACAGCCTTACGGAGTCCTTTGCGGGCGTTGGGGCGAGGTCGTTGGGGACGCGGTCCGGGCCGCCGAAACGGCCCTGGTGTCCCTGAAGGCCCTGCGTATGACCGATCCCGAGGTGCTCGACGGGTTGGCGGCCCTGCGCGCGGGCGCTGCGAGCCCGCCGCGGCGGGTTGTCATCGTCCGTTTCCACCCGAAGGACGAAGTGTGGACCCCGAAACTCGCTTCGGCGCTGGCCGTGGCTCCGGTCGGAGCTTCGCTGGGCCCCTGGCGGGGGGCGGGGGCCTCGATCCTGGTCCCGCCGACGCCGGACTGCCCTCCGGTAGGGTTGGTGGTGTCCGTGTACGTGGCGGGCGAGGGTTGATCGTTGTTCCACGTGGAACATCGGTCCCCGGCGCTTCCTATTGTTCCACGTGGAACAAACCCCTCCCTGAACACCATCTGAACTCCGTCCGTCTTGACGCCGCCCACCCGCGGACGGTACATTGGCCCTTCTGCGCGGCGCCGTGTCCGTCCCATACGCCGACCTGGGTTCTACCTTGAAGAGGTCCACTTTGAACAAGATCATCTCCATTTCCAATCAGAAGGGTGGGGTCGGCAAGACCACCACCGCCGTGAACCTGGGCGCCAGCCTGGCCGTGGCCGAAAAGAAAGTCCTGATCGTGGACTTCGATCCCCAGGGCAACGCATCCAGCGGTGTTGGCATAACGCCCAATGGAGAAACAAGTTATGAGTTCATGTTGGGTTCCGCGTCCGAAAGCGAAGCCATCCAGAAGACCCTGCTGGGCTTCCTGGACATCATGCCGGCGGACCGGCGCCTGGCCGGCGCCGAGATCGAACTGGTGGGTGAGAACCAGCGCGAGCACTTCCTGAAGCGCGCCCTGCGGCCCCTGAAGAGCCACTATGACTATATCATCATCGACACGCCGCCCAGCCTGGGCCTGCTGACCCTGAACGCCCTGACCGCGGCCGATTCGGTGCTGATCCCCATCCAGTGCGAGTACTACGCGCTCGAAGGCCTGAGCCAACTGCTGAGCACGGTGCAGCTGGTGCAGCGCAGCCTCAACCCGGAGCTGCGGCTCGAGGGCGTGCTGCTGACCATGTACGACCGGCGTCTGAAGCTGTCGAACCAGGTGGCCGACGAGGCCATCGACTTCTTCGGAAAAACGGTGTACGAGACCAAGATCCCCCGCAACGTGCGGCTCAGCGAGGCCCCGTCCTTCGGCAAGCCCATCCTGCTGTACGACGTCGAATGCCTGGGCTCGAAGAGCTACCTCGACCTGGCGGCCGAGGTCATCGCCCACAACGCCCCCGATCACGCCCGCGCAGGAGGATCAACCTCATGAGCAAGGACCGCGTGTTGGGCAAGGGACTGTCGGCGCTGATCCAGGGCGCGGACATGCGCGGCTTGCCCATGCCGCCGGTGGACACCGAGGCTGTGCGCCGCCTGCCCCTCGAGACGATCGGCTTCAACCCTCGCCAGCCCCGTAAAACGTTTGACGACAATAGCCTGGAGGAACTTGCGGCCTCTATCAAGCAGGTCGGTATCCTGCAGCCCGTGCTGGTGCGACGCCTGGACCACGGCGAATCGGCCAGCCGCCACCCCGACAGCACGGCCCCGCTGGGAACCATCGAATATGGTGTCGTGGCCGGCGAGCGCCGGGTGCGCGCCGCCCGCCTGGCCGGGTTGGCCGAGGTGCCGGCGTTGATCTGCACCTACGCCGAGACCGAGTCGCTGAAGGTGGCGCTGCTGGAGAACATCCAGCGCGAGGATCTGGGCACCATCGAGGAGGCCGCAGCCTACCGCAGCCTGATGGACGCCTACGGCGCGACCCAGGAGGAGCTGGCCGAGATGCTGGGCAAGAAGCGCAGCAGCGTGGCCAACCTGCTGCGCATCCTGACCCTCGAGGCCGAGATCGTGGCCCTGGTGCAGGAGCGCCGCCTGAGCGCCGGCCACGCCAAGGCCCTGCTGGGCCTGCCCGCCGGGCCGGCCCGCACCCAGCTGGCGAAGCTCGCCGTCAGCCGCGGCCTCTCGGTGCGCGACGTCGAGCGCCGCGTGCAGTCGGGCGGCGCCAAGCCGAAGAAGCGCCGCGCCCGCGCGGCCGCCGCCGACGCCGCCGACCCCGCGATCCGCGCCTTCCGCGAGCGGATCGAGCAGGTCTTCGGTTCGCCGGCGAGCATCGAGCGCGACGCGAAGACCGGCAAGGGCACCATCGGCCTGCGCTTCTACGGCGACGAGGATCTCGTGCGCCTGCTGAAGATGATGGGCGTGGACACGGACCTGTGAAGCAGCCCGGGCGATGGCTGCGCAGGGGGCGGGCGCAACGGCTGCGCCTGTTCCTGGGCCTGCTGATCGTGGCTTCGTGCGCATTCATCGTCGTGACCATCGCCGGCCTCGACAGCCACTTCCGCGAGGCGGGTTCGTGGCGCCTGTTCTGGCAACGCGAGTGGAACGGCGCTGAGGGCCTGACCGATCTGCTGGGCGACGGCATCTTCCAGTTCTTCGTGCTGGTGCTGGGCTGGAGCTCGTTCCTGCGCCTGCGCATGACCGAGCTGGCGAACCTGCGGCTGCGCCGCAGCGAGGCCAAGTACCGCAACATCATCAACCACGCCGGCGAGGCCGTCTTCCTGCTGGACGAGGACGGCCTCGTGCAGGAATGGAACAAGATGGCCGAGCAGCTCTTCCATGTGCCGCGGCGCAACGCGCTGGGCCGCAGCCTCGAAGACCTGGACCTGGGCCTGCAGAGCCAGCGCGACCTGAGCTTCGAGCAGGTCTTCGCCGACGTGCGCCGCACCGGCCGCAGCCGGACCTGCGAGGCGCAGCAGGGCCTGGCGCCGGTCCCGTCGCGCACCATCAACCTGACGGTTTCGGCCATCGGTCCGGACATGGGACCGGCCGCCGGCAGCACCGGCTCATTCGTGGTGATCGCCCGGGACATCACCTCGGAGAAGCAGTTGGAGTCGCGCATGGGCGAGACCGAGAAGCTGGCGGGCATCGGCCAGCTGGCCGCGGGCATCGCCCACCAGCTGAACACGCCGCTGGGCTCGATCCTGCTCTCGGCCCAGATGCTGGAGGACTCGACCTGCGACGAGGACCAGGCCGACGACATCCGCCGCATCATCCGCCAGACCGAGCAGTGCCGCGGCATCATCAAGGGTCTGCTGAATTTCGCGCGGCCCACCGGCAGCGAGCGCTCGCGCATGAGCCTGGTCGAAGCCCTCGAGGAGACGCTCTTCCTGCTGGAGAAGAACCTGACCGTCGCCGGGGTCACCGTCGACGTGCGGCCGCTGACCGAGCCCTGGGTCTACGGCAACCGCAACGAACTGTCGCAGGTCTTCTTCAACCTGATGGCCAACTCGCTGGACGCCATGCCCGCGGGCGGACGCATCACCATCCTGATCGACGGGGGCGATCCCGGCGAACTGATGGTAACCTTCCAGGACACGGGCGACGGCATCCCGGCGTCCCACCACGACAGCGTGTTCCTGCCGTTCTTCACCACCAAGGATTACGGCAAGGGCACCGGGTTGGGACTCTCGATCGTGGCGCGGATCGTGCATGAGCACGGCGGGCGCATCGAACTGGACAACACGCCCGGCAAGGGCGCGACCTTCCGGCTGTGGTTGCCGCGGGCCCGCGAGGGCGTTGCCCGCACCGCGCTGCTGGACGACGGATCCTGAAAGGGACGGAACGGGTTTTCGTGGGCATTCCCAGGCATACGCGCATCCTGATGATGCCGGACGACCGCCGCACCCGCGAGTATGGCATTTCGCGCGCCATGGTCGTGGTGCTGCTGCTGCTGGGCGCCGTGTTCGTGGCGCTGGTCGTGGCCCTGATGGTGGTCTTCGCCGGGGGCCTGGACGAGCGGCAGAGGATCGGCCAGCTGGAACGGGATCTGGCCGCCGCCGAGGTCGGCGCCGCGACGGCCCGCGACCTGGCCGCCGAGCTGGAGGAGCTGCGCCGCATGCAGGAGCAGATGCTGGTGATGCTGGGCGTCGAGGGCATCGATCCGGTGGCCGCCGACTCGCTGGCGGTGTGGCTTGACCAGGAACCCGCGTCTGCGGCCGAAGGCATGCGCCGCGCCGCGGCCATTGCCGTCAGCCCCCCGCCCGCGCGCTGGCCGGCGGCGGGTCCGGTCACCCAGGAGTATCATGCCGGGAATGCGGCCCGCGGCATCCAGCCGCACTTGGGCCTGGATATTGCGGGCAGCGAATCGACGCCCATCCTGGCGGCCGGTGCCGGCACCGTGGCGCGAGCCGGCCAGGACGAGAGCCTGGGAAACTTTGTTGAAATCCAACATGGTTTGGGTTACCTAACTGTTTATGGGCATTGCAGCCGCCTGGCGGTGGCGCCCGGGGCCCGAGTCGAGGCGGGACAGGTCATCGCCTACATGGGCAGCACTGGTCGAGCGACCGCCACGCATCTGCATTTCGAGGTCTGGCAGCAGGGCGAAGCCATCGATCCGCGCTCGGTGCTGCCGGGAGATCCGCCGTCGCGCTGACGGCAGGGAAGCGAGACTCGACACTACGGAGAGAGAAGCCGTGAGGGCCGGCCGCCCCCACGATCGGAACGGACACCGGGCAGGCCGCCCGGCCCAAGGAGGAACACGATGTTCGGAAAAGAACCTGAGAACCAGGCCATGGCTGCGGGCCAGACCTCAATCATCGCCCAGGGCTGCAAGTTCGACGGCAAGGTCCAGGTGCGCGGCACGCTGCGCATCGAGGGCGAGTTCAAGGGCGACATCGGCACGCCCGAGAGCCTGGTCATCGGCAAGACCGGCGTCGTGCACGGCAGCGTGACGGTGAAGAACGCCATCATCGGCGGGCAGCTCTTCGGCAACATCACCGCCGAGAACAAGATCGAGCTGCAGAGCGGCTCCCACGTCGAGGGCGACATCAAGACCAAGCGCCTGGTCATCGACGAGGGCGTGTTCTTCGAGGGCAACTGCTCCATGGGTTCGGACAAGCGCCCGACCCCGACCCCGGCCGAGCCCGCCAAGCCTGCGATGGCGCCCCACGGCAAGTAGCTGCCGCCGCGCCCGACGATCACGAAGCCGCCGGCCCCTACGCGGGTCGGCGGCTTTGTGCGTTCTATGCTATCGTGTTGCGCGGCAGGGAGAAAGGAGCGGCCATGACTGACCTTGGCAAGGCCGAGTATACAGTATACCGATACCATGACGCCACCAAGCACCACCCGGGGCGCTATGCACGCTCCCTTGGGTACATGGATTGGGCCACCCAGCCCGAGCCGTTCCTGACCCTGGCCGGCGCGCCCCTGGTCGAGCTGCCGGCGCCGCCTGATGGTCCCGATCCGGCCTGGGACCTGGTGCCCGGCGGCAGCCTGCCGGCGGCTCCTGTCGACGCCTCAACCTTGAGTCGGTTGCTCTGGACCAGCCTCGCCCTGTCGGCCTGGAAGCAGGTCGACGGACCCGATGGTCCAGATGGCCGGGTGGTGTCCCGCTGGGCACTGCGGGTCAACCCGTCCAGCGGCAACCTCCATCCGACCGAAGGCTGGCTGCTCTGCGGCGAGGTGCCGGGTCTGGCGGACGCGCCGGGCCTGCACCACTACCGGGCCGATCGGCACGGGCTCGAGCGTTGCCGCGAACTGGACCCGGCCGAGTGGCCGGCGAGCCTCGGGCCCGGCCGGTTCCTGCTGGGGCTCAGTTCGGTGGTGTGGCGGGAGACCTGGAAGTACGGCGAGCGTTCGTTCCGCTACTGCTGCCACGACACGGGGCACGCCCTGGCCGCGTTGGACCTGGCGGCGGCGGCGCTCGGCTGGCAGACCCGGCTGTTGGACGAGCTCGACGATGCGGTGGTGGCGCAGGTGCTGGGATGCGACCGGCGGGTCGGGCCCGAGCGGGATCATCCCGATGCCCTGGTTCTCGTGTCGGCCGCGGGGTCGATTGATGATGTGATCACGCCGTCTTTCAGTGATTGGGTCGCTTCGTCGCCATGGGTGGGCTCCCCTGCGCCGATGAGTTCGGCGCACCAGGACTGGCCGCTGTTGGACGAGGTGCGGGAGGCGGTAGCGGGCCCCGGGCGGGTTTGGGCTGCTGCGGGCGCACCGTCGCCGGTTGCGCCGCCGACCGAGCTGCGCCCGGCCCGGTTCACGCCGCTGGTGCGACGGCGGCGCAGCGCCGTGTCGATGGACGGCCGCACCGGCATGCCGGCCGCAGCGTTCTTCGCGCTCCTGGGCCGGTTGATGCCCGACCGCACACCGCGTCCGTTCGGTCTGCTGCCCTGGCCCCCGGCGGTGTCGCTGGTGTTGTTCGTGCACCGGGTCGATGGGGTGGCGTCCGGTTTGTATCTGCTCGAGCGGGATCCGGACCACGGCCCGTCGCTGCGAGCCCGCCTGCGCGCGGAAAGCGCCTGGGAACCGGTCGCAGGTTGCCCCGCCGATCTGCCGTTGTTTCGCCTGGGCGGCGGCGACCTGCGCGCCCACGCCTGCGCGTTGTCCTGCAACCAGGAGATCGCGGCTGACGGAGCCTTTGCCGTCGCCATGCTGGCCCGATTCGACGGCACCCTGGCCGCCGGCGGGTCGGGCATGTATCCACGCCTGTTCTGGGAAACCGGGATGATCGGCCAGATGCTGTACCTGGAGGCCGAGGCCGCCGGGCTGCAGGGCACGGGAATCGGCTGCTTCTTCGACGACGAGGTGCATCGCCTGCTGGGGCTGGACGATCATTCGTGGCAGAGCCTGTATCACTTCACGGTGGGCGGCGCCGTGGTCGACGCGCGGATTCGCACGGTGCCGGCCTACGGGCACCTCCCGGAACCGGGGTGAGGGCCCCCGGGGGCCCTCGTCGGGGCGGGTCGGGCCGAGACGCGTGCGGTGGTAACCAATGATGGCGCAGGCAGTTGGCTCGAACAAACCTTGCGATTCGCGATTCGGTGCGGATCTGAACTGGAGGGGATTCGGTGGGGGCGTGCTCGTCGTTGGCCCCGCTCTTCTGTGATTCGCGAGCCAGCGGGCCGTTTCTGCCCGCCGTGTCCCAGAATGTCCCACCTTCACATGTCATGATATTTCATTGGTTTACAAGAAACGCGGGACTTTGTGGCGCCCCCCGATCTATCAACTTTATTGACACCACCCACGAATCTCGCCTAGACTCCAAGGGTTCGCATCCCGAAGCCCAATTTTTGCACCATGGAAACGTGATCCCATGGCTTCGCCGCGCCCCTCGCTCAAACCGGGCCGCGGATCCGAAATCGCCACAAGGAGCACGGCCGATGATGTTCCTCAGATCGTTCGCCCGACCCATCCTGGTTGTTTGGCTGCTTGCGTTCGCCTTGGTGTTGGCGGGGCCGGGGGTGGGGTTTGCGAAGGTGTATAAGACCGTTGGGGGGGAAGGGGAACCAGGAGATGGCCATGACTACTCGGGTGGTGGAGGCGGCGACGTGGTTGATGGCGACCAGGGCGCAACGGCTTTCCAACCAATGCCGCGGTTGTTCGATTTGCCGATATCGATCGTAGTCGACTCTCGCTTCTGTATCTTTGTAATGATTACTGAACCGCAGACTACGCAGGAGTTGTCTGCGGCACGGGCCCTTGCTAGAGGAGGAGCGAAGTGAAACTTCAGCTTCTCTTGGCGGAGAATCTCCTAGGAAATAGATTTGTTACAAACGACGAGTTTCTAGCCGCACAAACGCGGTTTGTACATGAAGACTATGCCGAAGCTCGGCGAATATTGGTTGCGGCCACCCCATCCTCGTTTTGCGAGGGTCGGACTATTTCATATGCGAAAGTGGTTGCGCTGTATATTTGGTCATTGGTCTACATGAAAGAACACGATGAGCTGGATCGTATACGGGACCTAATTGGCGCGGATCAAGTGAGGGCGGAGGCAGATATACAAATTGGGTTCCTTTGGTACGATATTAACTTGGGCCGGTGGGCGGACGTCCTCAGTGAGATTGCAGAGACTTTGGATGATAAGAACATCGAGATAACAGAACATCTACCATTCTACTTGTTTCTTAGAAGCTTTGCTTGCCTAAATAGTGGCTATGTTGAGAGCGCCATCCAAGATGCGGAAACAGCCAGGTCGCTCTTCCTCGTATACGGTTCAGAGCATTTTGCCGCGCTCACTTGCAATCATTTGGGGATTCTTTTCCGTCTGTTGTGCCAATATCAAATTTCTTTGAATTGGTATCACCGCGCGTTGTCGTATTACGACAGGCTGGGCCTCAAACGCAAACAATCTATGGTTCGCATGAACCTTGGTGTTACCTACTATAAGATGGCGCGCTACACTGACGCGGACACAAATCTAACGGAATCGCTCACCATTGGCATCCGAGGCAAATGGCTCCATCGCCAGTGCTTCGCCAACATTGCCCTAGGAAACCTTCGCCGTCTGCAGCGCGACTTCGAGTCTGCGCGCCGCTACCTCCACAGCGCATATAACCAAGCACAAGAGCTATCGTATGCCCGCGAAGAGGCTCTTTCCCTAGAGTTTATCGGTGACGTCTTCCGCGATGAAGGCAAGCCTACAGAAGCGCGGCGCTACTACTCTCGTGCGAAGGCACTTGCTGAGTTGCAGGCGCCCAGGTGTGACATCGTCATGGAGGTCCACCGACGAGTCGGTGAGTGCCTCTATCTCGAAGGTAATCTGGAAGACGCCATTCCAGAGCTCAATACTGCTCTGGATATGGCGCGCGCTATGGGAGACCGGTTCGAAGAAGCCGTTACACTGCGGGTTTTGGCGGACGTTCTGAATGTTAGCAACGACCCAAATAGCGCCCGCCTCCGCATAGACCGATCCATCTCCATCCTCCGCGAGATCGAAGCCAAGCACGAACTCGCCAACGCCCTGCAGTTCTCGTCGCAGCTCGCCCTGGACGCGGCCGAGAAGCTGGCCGCCGAAAAGGCCGGCGACGCCCTGGACAAGGCCTGGGCCCACGCCACCTCGGCCCTCGACCTCTACCTCCAGGTCGATGTCTCATGGTACACCGAGCAGGCCCGCCAACTCGTCGACCGCATCGCACGCCGGCGCGCCGCCCGCGACCGCGCCGATGCCGACGGGCGTACGACCTACCAGCCGGGCGACGTGATCATCCACACCAGCCAGGCCATGAAGGACCTGCTGCAGTTGACGGACATGTTCGCCGGCTCCGGCGAACCCGTGCTGGTGACCGGCGAGACCGGGACCGGCAAGGAGTTGATCGCGCGCCGCATCCACGCGCGCAGCGCGCGGGCGAAGGGTCCGCTGGTCACGGTCAATGTCGCCGCCATCCCGGCGACGGTCTTCGAGCGCGAGTTCTTCGGGCACGTGCGCGGGGCGTTCAGCGGCGCCGATCGCGACCAGCCCGGCTACGCGGCGCAGGCACACGGGGGCACGCTCTTCCTGGACGAGATCGGCGACCTTCCTCTTTCGATGCAGCCCAAGCTGCTGCGTCTGCTGCAGGAGGGCACCTACCAGGCCATCGGCGATCCCAGCGAGCGACGCGCCGAAGTAAGATTGGTCGCCGCCACCAATGCCGCCCTGGCGAAGCTCGTGGCGGACGGGCGCTTCCGCGCGGACCTCTGGTACCGTCTGCGCGTCCTGGAGCTCGACTTGCCGCCGGTCAGGGAACGCCCCGAGGACGTGAGGCCGTTGCTGCGGCACTTCCTGAGCCTGGCGGCGGGACGGCCGGTCGATCCTGCGGAGGTCTTTGATCCCGAGAGCCTGGCGATCGCGGCCACCTGGCCGTGGCCCGGCAACGTGCGGGAGATCGCGATGATCGCGCGGCGGGCCCACATGGAGAAGCAGACCCGGGGCCACGTCGGCGTGGAAATCGTCGCCGGCGATCGCCGCGCGACCCTGCGCGGCGGCGCGGCAGCGCGGGCCATGGTCGCGTCCGAAGGCGCGGCGCTGCCCAGCGGCGCGAGCTCCGAGCGCGCCCGGATCGTGGCGGCGCTTGAACGCTGCCAGGGCAACCGGCTCGAGACGGCCCGCCTGCTGGGGCTCGGCCGCAGCACCCTCTACCGGCGAATGCTGAGCCTGGGACTGCCGACCCGGAAATCGTGACGGGTTTGCTCGCCGCAACCCGTCGCCGCGCGGCCCTCCGGATCCCCCTCCGGGGGGCCGCTTTTTACCGGCCGATCGGAATCCTTTCGGGAATCCTGTATAAGTAGACACCAAAACGCTGACCGAACGCAAAACCACGCCCACGCGCGAGGGCGTTTGCGCATCATCCCGCAAAACAAGCACCTTCCGGCCCGTGGCCCGATACCTGCAATCGGCGGCCTGGCAATCCATGTCCAACCCAGGGGAGCGGAGCTCCGGATGAGCCTGCGACACCACCCGTCGACCATGCTGGCCCTCGCCATCCTCATGGCGTCGGCCTGCGCTTTGACCGGCGCGCGGGCGGCTGAGCTCGCGGTTGCCGACCTGGACAGCCTCTCCGACGAGGCCCAGCTCAAGGCCGCCTACATCGACCGCATCCTGAACTTCGTGCAATGGACCGGACCGAAAGCGGACGTCGACACCCTGGTGATCGGAGTCGTCGGCGACAACGCGCTGTCCGCGGCCCTGCGGGCCGCCACTCCGGGCCGGTACGACAAGCCCTTCGTCGTGTGCGCCGCCGACTCCGCCCGGGAGCTGGCCGACGCCTGCCGGCTGATCTGGATCGCGGCGACCATCGACGGCGTTCCCCGCGCCGCCCACCCTCAATGGGGCGACATCGCCTGGATCGCGGACCGGCAGGTGCTGACGATCGGTGAAGACGAGGGATTCACGGTCGATGGCGGGGTGATCGGTCTCCGCCGCGAAGGCGACGGCCTGCGCTTCACCGTCAGCACCGGCGCCGCCGAGCGGGCGGGCCTCATCATCAGCTCCAAGATCCTGCGCCTGGCGACGATCGTCCCCTAGGCCGGCGCCTTTTCCTTCAGCAGCCAACGCACGAGACAGGCGGCGAGTTCGTCGGTGTTCAGCGGCTTGGTCAGGTAGTCGTTCATGCCGGCGGCCTCGCAGCGCTCGCGGGCGCCCTGCAGGGCGTGGGCCGTCAGGGCGATGATCGGCAGCGTGGCGTACGGCCCGCCCAGCGCCCGCACCCGCCGCGTCGTCTCGTAGCCGTCGAGACCCGGCATCTGGCAGTCCATCAGCACCACGTCGTAGTAGTTGGCGGTCAGCTTGCGCAGGGCTTCGGCGCCGTCGCCGGCCACGTCCGCCTCCAGGCCCAGGCGGGCCAGGAAGCGCAGGGCCACGGTGCGGTTGACGGCGTTGTCCTCGACCAGGAGCAGGCGGGTCGCCGGATCGAAGGCCGGCCGGGCGCCCGACGGCGCGGCGGCGTAGCTCTTGCGGGCGCGCAGTTCCTGCTTGGCCTGGGCCAGGACCAGCGGCACCTGGAACACGAAGCGCGAGCCGCGGCCGGGCTCGCTGGTGGCCCACACCTTGCCGCCCATCAGCCCGGCCAGTTGCCGGCAGATGGCCAGCCCCAGGCCCGTGCCGCCGTAGCGCCGGGTGGTCGAGCCGTCGGCCTGGCTGAAGCGCTCGAACAGCTGCTCGATCTGGGCCGGCGCGATGCCGATGCCCGTGTCCTCGACCGCGACCATCCACTCGACCTTGCCGCCGCCGGCGTCGCGCCAGACGCAGTCGACGGCGACGTATCCCCGCTCGGTGAACTTGATGGCGTTGTTCAGCAGGTTGCCCACCACCTGGCGCAGGCGGCTCTCGTCGCCCCAGACCGTCACCGGAGCCGCGCGCGAGAAGGCCACCCGCAGGTCCAGCCCCTTGGCCGCGGCCGTGGGCTCCATCAGGCTCACGACGTCGCGCACTGCGGCCTCGATGGAGAACGGGGCGTTGTCCAGCTCGATCCGCCCCTCCTCGATCTTGGTGAAGTCGAGGATGTCGTTGATCACGGTCATCAGCGAATCGGCCGAGCGCAGGATGGTGTCCAGGTAGTCGCGCTGCTCCTCGTCCAGCTCGGTGTCGGCCAGCAGCGTGGACATGCCCAGCACGCCGTTCATGGGCGTGCGGATCTCGTGGCTCATGTTGGCCAGGAACTCGCCCTTGGCGCGGTTGGCGGCGTCGGCCTTCTCCTTGGCCACGGTCTTGTCCTGGATCACGTCGAGCATGGCGTTGAAGGCGTCCACCAGGTCGCCGGTCTCGTCGTTGCTGCTGCGCCGCACGCGGACGTTGTAGTCCTGCCGCTCGGAGACCGTCTGGGCCGCGGCCGCCAGCAGGCGGATGGGACGGACGATGCTGCGCCCCAGCAGCGTCGACAGCACGATCACCATCGCCATGCCGGCCAGCGAGGCCAGCACCAGCACGACGATGAACGAGACCAGGGCCTCGCGCCGCGCCGCGACACCGATGCGCAGGTGCACGATGCCCAGGGTGTCGGCGGCGAAGACCACGGGGCGCCACACGTCGTAGTGGTCGCCGTGGAAGTGGTCGCCGGCGCGGTCAGCGAAGTGGGGAGCGGACGCGTCCGCGTCGGTGGCCGCGAGGACCGCGCCATCGTTGGTGAACAGGGCGGCGCCGTCGACGTTCGCATCGTGGCGCAGGGAGGCCAGAATCTCGCCGGCCGCTTCCCGGTCGTCGAAGAGCAGGGCCGGCCCGCAGTTCTCGGCGATCACCGCAGCCAGGGCGTCGCTGCGCTCGCGCAGGTCGGCATTGTAGATGCGAATGCCGTTGACCAGGGTGGTGCCCACGACCAGGCCTACGGCCAGGGCCGACGAGACCAGCAGAATCAGGCGCATCTTGCGGCTGATGGTCATGGCGACGCGCAACCTCCACCCGGGCGGACAAGGGCAACCGGAGGGCGCACTGCGCCCCCGTGCGCGTAATTTCGGTCGGAATGAGCCCGAATTGAGGGAAATCCTTAACCGGCCGTCAGTTGACGGCGGCCGTCAGCCAGCGCAGCAGCTCCACCATGGCGCGGGTGTCCAGGGCGCAGTACCGGCGCAGCTCGCGAAACACCTTTTCCCGCTCCTCGGGCGAGGCGGAGCGGGTCATCACCGCCTCGTAGGCGTGGGTGGCATCGGCCCCCGAGCCGATGGCCAGGTCGCCGTGGGCCAGATCGCTGACCGTCGGCAACACGGCTTTGAGGGAGGTGCTGCCCTTCTGCCCCGGGTGGTGCACGGCGAAGGTGCGCCAGGGATCGGCCAGGTCCACCACGCGCTCGGCGATGGCCGCCAGCTGCGTCGTCCTGCGCGGCTGGAAGGCGGCCAGGTCCTTCATCACCATCTTCTCGTAGTCCATGTTCCAGGTCAGCACCGACCCGGTCGGTCCGATGTTGTCCAGCAGCGCGCGCAGCAGGCAGGGCCGCGGATCCCCCTGGTCGATGTGCAGGAACTCGTGGTGCCGCAGCGGCCCGTCCGGCTCGTCCTGCACGTGCAGCGAGTACTGGAAGGGGATCTGCTGGTACGGCCGCAGCCCCGGGTAGGGCGGCACCGCCGGCGCCATGGTCTCGAAGTCCAGGAACCACAGGGGCCAGCGCAGGGCCTGCAGCCAGCGGCGCACCGCCGGCTTTTCGATCTGCACCTCGCCCGTGGCCACGGCCTGCTTCTGGATGCGCTGGTTGGCGCCCAGCTGGGCATCGGGGATGTCACGAATGCGGAAGATGCCCTGGTCCATCAGCCCGAAGGCGCTGCGGCCGGCCCGGTGCAGTTCGGTGACGTTGTCCGCGGGCAGCCCCGCCCAGCACTCGGGAATCAGCCGGCAGGCGTGGGGATCGTTGCAGTGGGGACCGATCGGCATGTCCGGCTCCGGACCCGCGGCCACCTCCCGCAACGAGGCGACGGTCTTCTCCACGTACGGTCCCACCCGCAGCACGCGCTCGGTCACGTCGACCCGCTTGAAGAGCTCGTGCACGTGCAGGTGCTCGCCCCTCACATAGCTCGTGTCCAGGTGCAGCACCCACAGGCGGTCCAGCTCCAGCCCCGCCAGCAGCAGAGTGTCGCGTTGGAAGGCGATGTCCTGCACCGTGACGTTGCGGATCCGGGCCCCCGCCTTGATCTCGATCACGTCCCAGCGCCCCTCGGCTGCAGGCTCCAGCACATCGACGCGGCAGTAGCGTCCGCCCGCCTCGAAGGCGGCGTCGAAGATGGGCACCCGCTTGGGCAGGATCCTGGCGGTCGCTTCCACCCGCTCGGCCGCATCGCGGAAGGGCGGGATCTCGACGGCACCCTCCCACAGCTGCCGGGCCAGATCGTCCAGCTGCCGCGCCACCGTCGACAGCTGCCCGTGCCAGGCCTCGCCCGAGTGGACCCGGTCACGACCGTTCAGCTTCACCCACATCAGCTTGGGGCACTGCAGGCCGTCGAGGTAGCGGGACTTGCTCAGGGGCCGGGGCATGGGGCGGCTTTCGGTTGGGCTGGGTCGAAGCGTGCGCGCCAACTGGTATCGAGTCGATGATATTGCGAATCGCCGGCCCAGACCAGCGCTTTGGCGTCGTCGACGCGCTGGTAGGCCCAGCGGGCGATCATGCGGGTGCCTTTGACGTCGGCGTGCAGGCCGCGCCGGTGGAAGTATTCGGCCATGACCCCCGCGTGCTCCTCGTTGCGTTCGAGCCAGCGGTCCAGTGGGTCGATCCCCGCCAGGAAGTCCCGTTTGCGGCGATTGCAGGTGCCGCAGGCGAGCACGAAGTTGTGGCCCAGGTCCGTACCGTAAAGGGACCAGGGAATGAAATGATCCACCTCGCCTCGACGATGAGGATGCCCGCAATAGAAGCACTCGCCCTGTTGCAGTTCGCTGAGCAGTTCGCGATACGGAGCCAGGTCCCGACGCACCTGCCCGAACATGAACGCATGCAGATCGATCTTGTCGCCCAGCAGGACCTGGTTCTGCCGCAGTTGCCGGATGCTGCGGATCCAGGCGTCCTGGGCCAACCGGTGCACGATGCCGTGGAAGCGCCGGAAGCAGGCGGCGATGCCCGGGCGCAGGACGATCAGGTTGCCGCGATCCAGGTTGGGATAGAGGAAGTCGACGCGTTCGTTGGCGAAGGTCTGCAGTTTCCAGAGCGGCTGGATCCTTACGATCTGGGCTACCCGACTGAGCAGCCCCGGCGACTGCACCAGTCGCTCGACCCCGGCCGGTCCCTGGAACTCGTAGACCGCTTGTGCCTCGCGTACGGCGTTGACGATCGCCGCCTGCGGCCCCGTGTTCTGGTGGATCTCGCCGATGCTGCCAGCCCCGACGAACGGCAGCGCCTGCCGATCGTAGTAGCCCAGGAACTTGCGCGCGATGTCGTGCACGTGCAATTCCAGCCCGGCGTCCGTGTCGTCCCCCTGCTCAACCGCGAGATCGGCCAGCGCCATCAGCAACGCGAACTTGTAGGTGGCGACGAAGGAGCCCTCGCCGAGGATCCGCTGGATGAAGCCGAGGAACTCGACCTGGAACCTGTAGTCCGGCACGCTCACCCGTCGCTCCGGCCGGCATCGTCCCAGTAGACCATCTTCGCGGGAATCACGCCGCGCACCCCGCCCCGCGGATCAGCCACGTCGCCGGCGTAGCGGGGGATCACGTGCAGGTGCAGGTGCATCACCGTCTGCCCGGCGGCTGCCCCGTCGTTGAGGCCCACGTTGAAGCCGTCGGGTGCGAACTCCTCTCGCAGTTGAGCCATGATGCCGTGGAGGCGTTCTATAACGCTTCCACGTTCGGATTCATCAAGATCCATGAAGGAAACGAGATGGCGCCGTGGCACCAGGAGCGTGTGGCCCGGGGAGACCGGGAAGCGGTCGCGCAAGGCCGCCCAGGGGCCGCCGTCCAGGAGGTCGGCGGCGGGGTCGAGGCGGCAGAAGGGGCAGTCAGTCATGGTGCGGACCCCGGTCGGCTGGGCAACAGGATGACAGCACATTGTCCGGCACCCGCTCAGCGAATGCAAGCCCCGCCCCCCGCTTCCCCCTTGGCACGCCTCCGAAAATCCGGCATCCTGATCCCATGGACGACGACGGCAAAATGCCCCCCTGGTGGGCCGACGACAGCGACGACGAGGTTCCCCTGCCCGAGGGCTTCCCCGAACGCCCGGACCAGGCCAAGCTCGAAGCCCTGCGCACGCGGCTGCGCACCGACAAGGCCGCGCGCCCCGACCCGCACCGCACCAGGCTGCACGACCGCCTGGGCAAGGACGGCGGCCGGGCCGCCCGGGACATCGGCAACTACACCCTGATCCCCATGATGATGGTGGTCGGGCCGGTGATGGGTTACCTGGTCGGGCACTGGGTCGAGAACCGCTTCGGCGGCGAGCCCTGGTTCGGGGTCGGCGGCGTCGTGTTCGGGTTGGCAGCGGCCGTTCGCCAGATCGTGATTATGTTGGGAGCCAAGAGCCCGCCTCCCCGGGAGTGAACCATGCACGATCGCGTCATCGTCATCATCGCCACGGCCGAGGCCGCCAAGGCCCGCACCGGCGCCATGTATGCCCTCAATGCCATGAAGCACGGCTGGCTCGAGGACGTGAAGCTGGTCCTCTTCGGCCCCGCAGAGCAGCTCTTCCTCGAAGACCCCGATTTCCAGGACCTGGTCAAGCAGTACATGGACCTGGCCAAGACTCCCCTGGCCTGCAAGTTCCTTTCGGATCGCGACGGCTCCAGTGGACGCCTGCGCGATCTCGGCCTGGATGTGCAGTTCGTGGGCGCGCCCATCAGCGAGGCCATTCGTGAGGGTTACCTGCCGATGGTGTGGTAACGGAACGCCACGCCGGTTGACCGGTGTGGCCGGCTGTGGGATCCTGACCGGGATATTGAAACAGATCCGGTGCGTTGGCACCATTGAACGACATCCTTCGCAAGTATGGACCGGGGAGAACACCTTGACCCTTCCGTTTGCCCTGCATGAGCAGCTTCAGGCGGCAATCGCCGCGGCCCACGCCGCGGGCGAACTGCTGCGCGACGCCTTCAACGAGCCCGGTGGCGCCCCGGCCGCCGGCGGGGCCGCCATCGATTACGAGGCCGAACAGCTGATCCTGCAGCGGCTGAGCGCCGCCTTTCCCCGCTACGGCTTCCGGGGCGAGGAAGGGGGCCTGGTGCGGATGCCGGGCGAGGGCACGGCCCCCGGCGAACTGCCGCGCTCCTGGCTGGTCGATCCCAACGAAGGCACCACCGCCTGGCTGGCCGGCCGCCGCGGCGCGGCCGTGTCGATCGCCCTGCTCGAAGGTGCGCGGCCGGTGCTGGGGGTGGTCTACGCTTTCAACGCGCCGGACGACGGCGGCGATACCATAGCCTGGGCCGAGGGCGGTCCGCTGACCCGCAACGGCAAGCCGGTGACGCGCCGCTGGCCGGAGAAGGCGGGCGGCGACCAGGTGGTGCTGCTGCCGCCGGCAGCCTGCGACCAGCAGGAGCAGACGGTGCGCGCCGCTACGCCGCTGCGCTTCGGCTGCGCGCCGGGCGTCGCCTACCGCCTGGCCCTGGTCGCGGTCGGCGAGGGTGATGCCGCGCTGGTGACCAAGGGCGCCATGGCCGCCGACCTGGCGGCCGGACACGCCCTGTTGAACGGCGCCGGGGGTGTGCTGATCGATACCTGGGGCGAGCCCATCCAATACACCCGGGACCTGGACGTGTCGGTGCGCAGCGACGTGTTCGCCGGCGCACCGGTGGTGGCGGACAAGGTGCGCGCCGCCGACTGGTCCCTGCTGGCCGAGCCGCGCAGCACGGTGCCGGCGCCGGTGCCGGGGCGCGGGCCGGTGGCGGCCGCGTTGCTGGCCCGGGCCCAGGGCTGCCTGTTGGGTCAGATCTGCGGCGACTCGCTGGGAAGCCTGGTCGAGTTCAAGACGCCCCTGGAAATTGCCGAGCGTTATCCCGAAGGAGTGCGCGACCTGGCCGACGGCGGCCCCTTCCACCTGATCGCCGGCCAGGTGACCGACGACTCGGAGCTGGCCCTGATGCTGGCCCGCACCCTGGTGGGCGCCGACCGCTACCACGCCGAGGTGGCCTGGACCGCCTACGAGTCCTGGCTGCTGAGCCGGCCCTTCGACGTGGGCCAGACGTTGGCGCAGGCCCTGGGCGGACAGCCCAGCCAGCAGAGCCAGGCCAACGGCGCGCTGATGCGGGTCAGTCCCCTGGGCATCTTCGGCGCCGGTCGTGACCCGCGCCAGGTGGCCGGCTGGGCCCGCGAGGACGCGGCCCTGACCCATCCGAATCCCGTCTGCTGCGACGTGAATGCGCTGTATGCCGCGGCGGTGGCCCACGCCATCGCCGTCGGCCCGGAGCCCGCGCAGCTGCACGCCCAGATCGAGGCCTGGGCCGAGGCCTGGTCCGTGGATCGCGCCGTGCGCGATCTGGTGCAGGCCGCGGCCGGCGCCCCGCCCGCCGACTACGGCCACCACATGGGCTGGGTGCTGCTGGCCTTCCACAACGCCTTGTGGCAACTGCTGAACGCACCCTCGCTGGAAGAAGCGCTGGTCGACACCGTCGGCCGCGGCGGCGACACCGACACCAACGCCGCCATCTGCGGCGCGCTGCTGGGCGCGGTGCACGGGCGCGACGCGGTGCCGGCCCGCTGGCGCCGCAAGGTGCTGACCTGCCGGCCGTCGCGGGAAGCGCTGGGGGTGCGGCATCCGCGGCCCATGTCCATGTGGGCGGGCGATGCGCTGGAGTTGGCGGAGGCGTTGCTGGTCAGTGGCGGGGTGCCAATGGCAGTGTGATAGGTTGCGCCGCCTCGCTGTCGGTGACCATCCCTGAGGCTTTTCGGTTCGGATCCGAACGGATTCGCGGCAGCGAAGGCGACCTGCCCTCCCTCCCTGCAGGATAACCGGAACGGCCCCGGCAGGTTTGCCGGGGCCGTTCGCGGGTCAAGCGATGGTGCGCGAGGGAAGGAAGAGCTCCCGCCGAACCCATCACCTTGTAAGACGCCGTTTCCGGCGCCGGATCACAGCAATATCGGTCGCGGGGCAAAAAAACTTGAATCGACTCCTGATTGTCGCATGGTATATACATGGGGATATACGGAGGTGCCCATGGAAACGACGATCCGGCAGTGGGGCAACAGCCTGGGGCTGCGCGTGCCGATGGCTCTGGCCCGGGGCCTCGGCTGGGCCGACGGCAGCAAAGTGCAGTTGGTCCGGGAAGGGGCGCATCTGCTCGTTCGCGGCCCTGCGGGGCCGTTGCCGTCGCTTGCGGACCTGGTCGCGGAGATATCGGAATACAATATACACAGCCCTGCCGGCACCGAGCCCGCGGTGTCTCCCCCGGATCGCGGCGACCTGGTGTGGCTGGACGGCGCCGACCCGGACTCCCGGTCGGCGTACCTCATCCTCTCGCCTGTGGCCTACAACGCCCGCACCGGCCTGGCCTTGGCCTGCCCGGTGGAGAAGCGCATCAAAGGCTATCCTTTCGAAGTGGTGCTGAAGGTGGACGGGCGGACGGTGGGGGCGGTGCTGGCCGATCGCGTGGAGTCGGTGGCCTGGCGGGCGCGGCGGGTCGAGCGGGTGGAGGCGGCTCCGGCGTCGGTGGTGAGAGAGACCGCGGCACTGATCGGGACCGTGGTGATTTGAGGAGCGGCGCCGATCGGACAACCGGTGCCGCTCCTCCCCCCGGACCGGACGGCGTGCAGGTGCCGTCCCGCCGTCGATCAGCGAATCAGGGTTGCCACTCGCGCACCTGCCCGGGACCCAGCGGCCTGAGTTTCACCTTGCCGACGGGCGAGTTCTCCGGAAGCGGCTGCTCACCCTTGTGCTCGCCCATCGCCTTGACGCTCTTCAGGCCGGCCAGGACGGCGCTGCCGGCCACGGCGGTGGCGCTGTCGTCGTACCAGTCGAACCAAGGCAGACCGGCTGCGGTGTACTGCTTGGCCGTGGGCGGCAGCGTCGGCGGCGCCTCGCCGGTGACCGCGCGCCAGGTCAGGGAGTTGGCGATGTGCACGAAGCAACGGCAGGGGTGCTCCAGATCCCAGACCTCGAAGGAGTGGGGATCCTCGTAGATCTCCTGGCGCATGCGGCCGCCGGGGGCCAGGCCCATGTCGAACGAGTTGTCGCTCATCAGGCAGCAGTACAAAGCCGCATCTCCATGCCCGCGCCATTGCTGGCGTTCGGCCTCCCGCTTCGCCTGCAGCTTCTTCCAGGCTTTCGCTTTCATGGGGTAGGCCACGATCTGCAATCCGCCGACCTCGGCCTTGCCGGTGATCTGCTCTTCGGCGGTGTAGCCCGCGCCCAAGGGCATGGCCACGAACTGGCGGATTTCCCCCTTCGCTACGCAGAATCCATCGAGCCAGGGCTGCTCGGCGCTCACCACGTAGTTCTGGGGGGCACGGCCCACACTTTCGGTCCAGGTCTCGCCGGTGACCGCGTTGATGCCGCCGGCGGCGATCTTCAGCAGGAACGGATAGTCGTCTTCCCGCGCGAACAGGTCTTCGCTGCATGGACCGAACGACATCCACAGGGCTTCGCTCTGGAACATGGGCAGCATGATGCCGCCCCGTTCGCGCCATTGAGCCGGCACGGTGTCGGCGAACTCGTCGACGTTGCGCAGGGGAAACGCCCCCAGTCCCGGCGGCAGGAAGTGGACTGTGCCATCGTCGGGAATCCGCAGCGTGCGGTGGAAGTTGATGCGCAGGCTGGCTTCGGCGTGCACTTCGGGGCAACGGATCACGAGGCTGTCCTCACGGATCGAGATCATGGTCATCCTCCTGTGTGAGTAGGCGGCCCAGCGCGCGTGCCATTGCTTGCAGGCGCGCCCGGTCCGCCGGTGTGTCCGGCTGCCGGACGTGGAACTCGACCAGGGGGGTGCCGATGCGGCGCCACTGCGGGTGACCGCTCGCCCCGGTGAACCGGGTGTCCGAGCCCAGTTCGGCGAGTTGGTCGTGCAGCTGGAGCAGCAGGGTGGCGAGGTCGGGGTGGCCGTCTTCCTCCTCTTTGACAAACATGCGCGGTTGGATGCATTCCGCGCTGGCCATGGCCGGCGGCGCTTCCCATTCCCTGATGGGCACGATATGGGCAAGCGGCTCCAGCTGCGACGCCGCGGCCGGCGCGAGGTTGGCCCGGCTGTCGGTGTCGAGGATCGCCAACTCGGCACGTCCCGACAGCAGTGCCTCGATCCCGTCGGCCGACAGCGTGTCCAGCGCGTGGCCGATCTCGTCGAGGGTCATGGTGCGGCCGGTGGGCTCGATCTTCAGGTCCTTCAGCACCCCGAGCAGCTGCAGGCGGCGCAGGGTCTCCTCGCCGTAGGTGGCGTTGGGTCCGCGGCTGTCGCCGGCGCCGGGGACCAGCTTCTTCGTGATGTAGAAGCGGATCTGGCGCTTGCTGAAGCCGGTGGCCTGGGCCAGGTCGTCGAGGGTGTGCTCGGGCGTGCTCATGGAGGGAATATACACTAGACAGTGGCGAATGTCAAGAGGTAGATATGTGACGGCACTAGATTGCTATATACAGTATTCTAGTCGAACTAAGGCATTATAAAACTGCGCCTTATAGTTGTTTCTTCCCCCGGGGGAAGTCCAAACCGCGCAGCGTATCGGCAAACGCCGCAAGAAAATTATCGACGTCGATATCGGTCAAACACAGCGGCGGATCCAGGCGCAGGGTCGCCGTCCCGGGCCGCAAGCCAACCAGATATCCGGCCTCCACGAGGGCCCGATGGATCCGTGCCGCGTCCTCCGGCCCGCCGGCGCAGTCCACCGCGATCATGGCCCCCCTCGCCCGGACGGTTCGGATCCGAACCGAATCGGCTTTTGCCTGCTCCAACCCCGCGACCAGCCGCGCCCCTATCTCGTATCCCCGCGCAATCAGCCCCTCGTCCTCGATCACCCCGATCACCGCAAGCAGCACCGCCGCGCCCAGGGGATCGTTCTG
Organism: Candidatus Krumholzibacteriia bacterium; assembly: GCA_963848505.1. Lineage (GTDB taxonomy): Bacteria > Krumholzibacteriota > Krumholzibacteriia > LZORAL124-64-63 > LZORAL124-64-63 > JACZKN01. The sequence goes on from CAWKEB010000002.1 coordinate 695,267, forward strand.
GTGGGACTGCGCATAGGCCGGCGGCCCCGTCATCCGTGAGCACACCCGCGGACCCAGCGCCGCCACCGCCACCGGGTACCCGCCGCCGACGCCCTTGCCCAGGGCCACCGCGTCCGGTGCGATGGCGTAGTGCTGAAACCCGAACCAGCGGCCGGTGCGGCCGACGCCGGTGGTGACCTCGTTGACGATCACGAAGCCGCCGCCCGCCTGCACGTGGGTGGCGAGCGACTCCACCAGCTTGGCCGGCGGGAAGCGTACGAACCCGGACGAGCTGCCGGGCTCGAACACGAAGGCGCCGACTTCGGCCAAGGGGATGGTGGCGAAGCGCTCGCAGGAAGCGTCGCAGGGCTTGGCGTCGGGGCAGCCCTCGCAGCCGAACCAGTCGAAGGTGGTCCAGCGGTCGGCGGGCCGCCCGTGGGCTGCGCCGTAGGCGCCGAAGTAGGAGTCGGCCATGGTCAACAGCCGCGGCCGGGGCAGCATGCCGCCCACGACCCGCACACAGTATTCAACCGCTTCGGATCCCGAGCACAGCAACGTGCAGCGCGCGCCGTCGCCCAGATCCAGCACCCGCAAGGCCGCGGCCGCCGCCTCGCCGACGATCGGCGCCGAATAGTTGAACCCGGTGTGGGCGATGGCCGCGAACTGGTCGCGCAGGGCGGCACCCAGGCGCGGGTGGGTCTGCCCCACCGAGGCGGCCCACACGCCCGATTCCAGGTCGAGCCAGCTGCGACCGGCCGCGTCGAACACGCGGGCGCCCTCGGCCCGCACGATGTCCCTGAGGATGAGCTGATGGCCGGGGTACCAGATCACGTGGTCCATGGGAACCGTCCTTGTCGGCAGGCGGTGAAACCCAACGATAATGTCCTCTCAGGCGGATATCAAAGCCTTCCCGCAAAGGCGATTGCGCCGCCGACCGCCGGCCGCTAGAGTCGTGCCATGGACATCGAAAGCCTTCGCCTGCTGCTGCTGGAGCGGATCGGCTACCTGATCCTGGGTGCGATCTTCCTCTCGCTGGGCCTGGTCACGGTCCCGGTGGCCCTGGCGCGCCGGGGTCCGCGCTATGGCGTGCTCATCCTGTTCGGCGTCATGTCCCTGCTCTGGGGCCTGCGCTTCCTGTGTCGGGTGCCGCTGGTGCCGCTGCTGGTGGGCGGGGACCAGGACTTCTGGCCCCTGTTCGCACGCGGCCTGACCTACGCCAGCGCGCCGGCGGGCGTGGCGGTCATGTGGCTGATCTTCGGGTCCGGTTGGCGCGGCACGCTGCGCCTGTTCATCTGGATCAGTGCGGCCTTCGCGCTGATCGCCTGCACGCTGCTGGTGCTCAGGCCCGACCCGAACCTGATGATCCATCCCTTCAATGTGATGGTGCTGGTCGGCGGTGCGGCGGTCGCGGCCGCGGTCCTGCAGCCGGAGCATCGCCGCCGGCGCGATCTGCGGGTGCTGATGGTGGGCTGCCTGATCAGCCTGGCGCTCATCGTGCGGGAGAACCTGCGCAGCCTGGGCCTGACCGCCCACTCCGGCGACATCGAATGGATGGCTGCCGTCGTGCTGTACGGGACGCTCGGTTACCTGGCGGCCAGGCACGTGATGGGAGCCGAGCTGTCGCTGGCGGCGTTGCGTCAGGAGCTGGACCTGGCCCGTCGCCTCCAGGAATCGACCCTGCCGTCGGGACCGCCCAAGGCGCCGCAGCTGGCGGTGGCCGCACGCTACCTGCCCATGATCGAGGTGGCCGGCGATCTCTACGACTACGCCGAACTGGAGGATGGCCGCACCGGCGTGCTGATCGCCGACGTCTCGGGCCACGGCGTGGCCGCTGCCCTGGTCTCGGGCATGACCAAGGTGGCGTTCCAGGCCCAGGCCGCCCACCACGACGACCCGGTGCGGGTGCTGGCGGGCATGAACCGCATGCTGGGCACGCGGCTGGACGGCAAGTTCGTCACCGCGGCCTACATCTGCCTCGATGCGGCGGGCGGGACGTTGTCGTACGCCGGCGCGGGGCATCCGCCCCTGGTGGTGGCGCGGGGGCGCGGCGGGGTCGAGGCGGTGAAGTCCAACGGGCTGATGATGGGCGTGCTGGAAGACGCGCCCTACCAGGCCGTCACGGTCACCATCGAACCGGGCGACCGCCTGCTGCTGCACACCGACGGTATCGTCGAGGCGTTCAACGAGAAGGAAGAGGACTACGGCGACGAGCGCCTGCAGGCGCTGCTGGCAGCGACCATGGACCTGCCGGTCGAAGCCTGCGCCGAGCGCATCGTGGCCGACGTGAAGGCCTGGGTGGGCACCGAGCGGGGTCGCGTGATCGAGGACGATGTGACCTTGGTGCTGGTCGAGGTGCTGAAGGCCTAGCCCGCCGGACTCCGGAACGTGGTCACGAACACGCCGTCAGCCTCGCAGGCGGTCCAGGCTTCGGCACCCAGGCCGCGGGCCTTGTCGATCAGCGGCGTGGGCTCGAACCCGGTCACCAGCTGATAAGCCTGGCCGGCGGCCAGGGACTTCACCTTGCCCAGCACGATCGCCACCGGATGCTGCCCCGCTTCGATGTCGGCGCGGGCGTCGTAGCGTTCGATCACCTGGGCGGTGTCGAGCCAGGCCGGGCGTCCGCTGTCGCCGGCCTCGGCGGCCACAGCCATCGGCGCCAGCCCCGCGGTCTGCCGCAGCCGCGCGATCAGATCGGCCAGGGGAACGCCGCCGACCCGCGCCGCCTGGCGCAGGGTCGCGACCTTGGCCAGGGTGCGGCGCAGCACCGGATTGCGCAGTTTGGCGAACGGCGGCGCCGCGGCGATCAGTTCGTCCTCCAGCTGGGGCCAGGCCTCCAGCAGCGCGGCGACGGTCGTCTCGGGCGTGATGTCGGTGCGCTCAGCCATGCTGGCCCTCCCCGGCTACGTAGTTCAGGAGACGCTGCTCGCCGGTCAGGGCGCGCTTGGCGGTCAGATCCTGGCTCACCTCGAGGCAGCCCTGGTAGGCGCCCGCGTCGTCCTTCAGCGCGAAGTACTCGATGCAGATGAAGCGGCCGCCCATGGAGATCCAGAAGCGGGCGTGGTCCTGGCGGCCGGCGTGGAAGTCGTCGAGGATCCGCTGCACCGTGTCGACGCTCTTGGGCGGATGGCAGTACTGCACCTTGCGCCCGATGATGGCCTTGGTGCGGGCGAAGATGCGCTCGCGCCCGTGGCTGAAGTAGCGCACGGTGTCGTCGGCGTCGACGAAGGTCACGTCGAAGGGGATGGCGTTGAGCACGGCCTCGAGCTGGGTGAGGTTGAACGAGCCGGTGGGCAGCTTGATGCGGCCGCTGTCGGCGGTCGCGGGTCGTTCGGCCGCTGCGACGCCCTGCGGGCACCCAGCGCGTCTCCGGCACCACCAGGCACCAGCCGATCTCGTCGCTGCCCTCGGCGACGGCGAACCAGTCGGCGTCGTCCAGGGTGTCCAGGCACATGGGCAGCAGGATCTGCTCCTCCTTGTCGATCATGCCGGCGACTGAATCAAGCGCCGGCTGCACCACCAATTCGATGGCGATCAGCAGCTCGCCGATGGTGGCGTCGTGGGCGGCGGCCAGGGCCTCGCCCGCGCCGGCCAGCAGGGCGCGCGTCTCGTCGTGCTTGCCCCACATCACCGTCGGCGGTCCGGTGATGCCGCGCTTCTCCAGGAACGGGAACAGCAGGTGCTCCTTGCGCAGGTAGTGCTTCTCCACGTCCATCAGCGAGTTGAAGCGCTGGCGGATCTCGTGGAGCAGATCGCCCACCGGGTCCGCGGGATCGGCTTCGCCCAGGCGCTTGAAGATCCGGTCCAGGGCCTGCAGCTCCCAGTCGAGGGCCTTGTTCTCCTCGCGCATGACCTGGGCCGGATGGCCGGCGGGCAGCTCGCGCGCCTCGCCCTGATCGAGCGAACCGTCGAGGGCCTGCTTGTGGATGTCGCAGAGGCGGAGGATCTCCTCCATCGGCATGCCGTCGGCGATCAGCTTCTGCTCGACCTCGACGACCTCGTCGTAGGGCACCCGCCCCAGCAGGTGGATCAGCTTGGCCCGCACCTGCTCGGGGGCCTCGCCGGCGTGCAGCTGGCGGATCATGTGCTCGAGCAGTTCCTTGCGGCGCTGCTTCTCGTGGATCAGTTCGCTCATGCGGGCGCTCTCCTTGGGCTGGGGGTCGCTTGGCAATAAGGAACGATCGGCGGCGGGTCGCAAGCCGGGCATGAAAAAGGGGGGCCGCGCCATCCCCCGTCCGGAGCGACCCCCCACTCCCCGGAGCGCATGCAGGATGCGCCCCGGGGCCCGCGATGTGATTCAGGATGCCTGTGGTCCCGTAAAATTCTGCCAGACAACGCTCTTGATGGGCTGAAGGATGCCACGGGAGCGTTCCGGGGGGCGGAACGGTTGGGCGGGCGGCCCCGGCGGAAAAATTATCCCGATAGGGAAAATCTATTGAAGGTTCTGGACTCCTTGGCGATAATCATCCCGAACGGGAATGTCACAAGGAGGCCCCATGACCCAGATCCAGACCGCCGAGGACCTCGGCCAAGCCATCCGCGCCTGCCGCAAGCGCGACGGTCTGACCTTGAGCGAGGCCGCCGGCCTGACCAACGTCGGCGTCCGCTTCCTGTCCGAGCTTGAGAACGGTAAGCCGACCGTGCGCCTGGACAAGCTGATGCAGGTGCTGGCGGCTCTCGGCCTGCAACTGCATCTGTCCGGGCGTGAAGGGCAGGGCCAGCCATGAGTGAACTCGATGTCCTTTGGGAATCGGCGCTCGTGGGGTACCTGTCCAAGTGCGGTGACCGGGACCTGGCGTTCCGCTACGCCGCGAACTACCTGCAGACTGACGGTGCCCGCCCGATCTCCCTGTCGCTGCCCCTGCAGTCAGAGCCGTTCAACGGGACCACCTGGTTCGCCAATCTGCTGCCCGAGGGCGAAATGCGCGGCCAGGCGGCGCGCGCCCTGGGGGTGTCCGAGCGCAACGAGTTCGCGCTGCTCGAGCGCGTGGGTGGGGACTGCGCCGGCGCGCTGCGGTTGGTTCCGGAGGGGAGCGACGCGAGCGCGACTGGGGAACCGGTACCTCTGCCCTGGGACGAACTCGAAGCCAGGATCGCCGTCATTCCCCGCCCCTCGCTGCTGGCGCTGATGATCCAGGATGGGAACCTGCGCCTCTCGCTGGCCGGTGCGCAGGACAAGCTGCCGGTCCACTACGCCCTGGGCAAGCTGGCCTTGCCAAGCGGCACCACGCCCAGCACGCATCTGCTGAAGGTCGGCAGCCCCAGCTTCCCCGATCTCGTCCAGAACGAACTGTTCTGCCTGACCCTCGCGCGAGAAGTCGGCCTGCCGGCGCCGCATGCGGAGTTGGCGCCGACCAGGACACCGATCCTGCTCGTCGAGCGCTTCGACCGGCAACTGCAGGCCGATGGCACCATCATGCGGTTGCACCAGGAGGACTTCTGCCAGGCGCTGGGCCGACCGCCGGAGGCGAAGTACGAGAGCGAAGGCGGTCCGTCGCTGGCCGAGTTGTTCACCGTGCTGGCCCGCGGCAGCAGCACGCCGCTGCCGGACAAGCGGGACCTGTTGCGCTGGGTGTTCTTCAACTTCCTGATCGGCAACGCCGACGCGCACGCGAAGAACGTGGCCTTCCTGTGGGGCCGCCAGGGCGGCAGCCCCGGGCCGCAGCTGGCGCCGTTCTACGACCTGGTGTGCACGGCGGCCTATGAGGCCCTGGCGACGAAACAGGCCCAGAAGATCGGCGGCGAGTACCGGCCCAGGTACGTCGCAGGCCGGCATTGGGGGCGCTTCGCCGAGGCGATCGAGGTCAAGCCGCGGTATCTGCGCGAGGTGGGGTTCGAACTGGCCGAACAGGTGGAGGCGAAGGCGGAGGCGGTTGCGGGCGGGCAGCCGACGTTGGTCAAAGTGACCAGAGTCATCGGCAAGCGACTGGATTGGCTGCGCTCCGGTTCGTGATGTGTTTTGACTAGAAGACCAAAACCGTGTCCCCGGGGGCACGAAAACGTGCGGATCCTCAAGAAGTAGCGCCGGGCTCCTCCTGGTCCTCACTCGGCAACACCGGCCGCACCGAGAACCCTCCGTGCACCCGCAGCCCAAACACCCGCCATCCCACCTGCGACAGCGTTGCGCGCGAGCCGCGCGCGACTCCGGCCAGGACCAACGGCGCACTCAGCGCCACCAGCAGCCGCCCGACCATGCTGACGGCAAAGACCTGCCGGAACCCGTCGACCTGGGGCAGGATCACCAACGATGCGGTCAAAGCACCTGCCAACTGCATCCAACCATTACCGAGGCTCTGCAGGGCGAACAGGTAAGGTCGCTCGCGGCTGCGGCTGTTCTCCAGCAGCATCGACATGTAGCCGACCTCGTACCCCGACCACGAGGCGCCCGAGATCATCTGGGCGAAGATCACCAGGCCCAGCCCGTGGGCCCACAGCCAGGGAATGGGAATCAGGCCGGTGCAGACGATGCAGACCAGGAAAACGCCGCGCGCCCCGTGGCGATCGATGAGCCGGCCCCAGCCCAGGCTGGCGGCCATCTTGGCCAGGATGGCGCACAACGAGGCGATCATGTACTGCAGGTAGGTGAAGTTCAGCTCCTCGAGCATGAACGGCGCGAAGTAGGGCGAGCCCCAGTACACGGTGAACTGCATCAGCGCGCCCAGCATGAGGATGCGCAGGGCCTGCCCGCCCTGGCGCGTGCGCGCGGCCTTCAGCGCCTGGCGGCGAGGCAGCAGGCCGCGGAACTCGGGCTCGGGCGAAGCGAGCAACAGCGCGGCCGACACCACGCGAAACAGCGCGGCCAGGCCCAGCAGCAGCGCGAAGGCGGGCGCGCTGCCGGCGCCGGCCACACCGTCGGGGGCCAGGTGCTGCATGGTCGCGCCGCCGCCGATCAGCCCCACGCACATCAAGAGGTAGATGAACCGGTTGCGGTAGCTGAACCAGCGCCCGCGCATCTCGGCCGCCACCACGTCGCCGTACCACGAGGCCCAGGCCGTGCCCGCGCCCTGACCGGACATCTGGTAGAGGCAGATGGCGGCGATCAGCTCGGGCAGCACGAGGGTGCCCTGGCGCAGCAGGAACGACAGGCGCAACAGCACCGCGATCTGCAGCATGACCGCGGCCACCGCCAACAGCCGGCGTTTGGGCAGCCAGCGCAGGAGGCCGATCGTGACCAGGGGGCCCAGGCCGCCCAGGGCCAAGGGCAGGGTCACCACCAGGCCCAGCTGCACCGGGCTCGCGCCCAGGTGCACGGCGATGGCGATGAAGTAGGTCTCGGCCAGGCCCACCATCAGCGCCCAGGCGCAGCCGTCGAGGACGGACAGGCGGAGGGCGCGGCGGAGGGTGGGGCCTTCCAGGGCGGTCATGGGGCTCCGGGGGCGATGGTCCCAGGTTCGTGTGCCTGCTGCTGCCTTCAGGATGTCGCGGCGTGGGGATTCCCGCAAGCGCGCAAACCCGGGCCGGCCCGCGCGCGGATGGACGACGGGCCGCCGTGTCGCTATCCTGTCGGCCAAGCTGCGGCGGGCCATGGCCCTCGTCCCTCAGTGCCTCGGAGTCCACGATGCAACCGGGAGACCGTCTCGCCCACTACGAGATCCTGGCGATCCTCGGCGCCGGAGGCATGGGCGAGGTCTATCTGGCCCGCGACCTGCGGCTCGGACGCGAGGTCGCCCTCAAGACGCTGCGCCCTGACCGCCGGCCCGACCCCGGCCTGCTGGCCCGCTTCCGCGCCGAGGCCCGCACCCTGGCCGCCCTGAACCACCGCAACGTCGTGACCATCCACGCGGTCGAGGAGGCCGACGGCACGCCGTTCATCACCATGGAGCACGTGCGCGGACGGTCCCTGAAGGAGGCGGTCCCGGCCGGCGGGTTCGATCCGGACCGGTGGCTGGAACTGTTCCGCACGGTGGCCGGGGCCGTGGCCGCGGCCCATCGCGCCGGCATCGTGCACCGGGACCTCAAGCCGGCGAACGTCATGCTGTCCGACGACGGGGAGGTGCGCGTGCTCGACTTCGGGCTCGCCAAGATCCGCCCGACCGCGCCCGACGATCCGGCCGACGACACCCTGACCGCCTCGCTGCCCGGCGCCCTGACCGGAACCCTGCCCTACATGAGCCCCGAACAGGTCCGCGGCGACGAGGTCTCGCCCGCTTCGGACGTCTTCGCGCTCGGCGTGCTCTTCCATGAACTGGCCACCGGGATCCGCGTGTTCCAGGGCCGGACCCCGGCCGATCTGACCGCGGCCATCCTGGGCAGCGTACCGGCGCCGCTGTCCGAACTGCGGGCGGACTTCGGGCCGGGCACGGTCCGCATCATCGCCCGGTGCCTGCACAAGGAGCCGTCCCGGCGCTACGCGGACGCCGATGCCCTGCACCGCGACCTGCTGGAGCTGGTGCCCGGCGAAAAGGCCGACGGGAGCACGCCGGGCGAGCGGAGCGAGGGCGCGGCGAGCATCCGCTTCGCGGTGCTCGATTTCGAAAACCTGGCCAAGGATCCGGCCGCCGACTGGCTGGCCACCGGCATCGCCGAGACGGTGACCACGGACGTGGAGCGCCTGCCCGGCCTGAGCGTGGCTTCCCGCGACCTGGTGGTGGCGGCGGCGCGGGCAGGCGGCGCCGGCGACCAGGATTCGCGCCTGCGGATGGGGCGGCGGCTGCGGGTCCGCTACCTGATCCACGGTGCCTACCAGCAGCTGGGCGAGCGCATCCGCATCACCGGGCATGTGCTGGACGTGGCCTCGGGGCAGGTCGCCGGCTCGGCGAAGATCGACGGCACTATGGCGAGGATTTTCGAACTGCAGGACGAGGTCCTGTCCCGCCTGCTGGGCAGCATCCAGCTGGACCTGGCCGAGAGCGACATCGCCCGCATCGCCCGGCCGGAGACGGTGACGCTGCTGGCCTACGAGAACTACGCCAAGGGGCGCGGGATGCTGCTGCACATGGGCGCCCCGGCCTTCCGCGAGGCCGAGCGCCACCTGCGCGACGCGCTGAAGATCGACCCCGACTACGCCCTGGCCCATGTGGCGTTCGCGCAGATGCGGGCCATGGGCTTCATCGCCTCGACCGACGTCCGCGACCTGCACGAGGCGATGGATCACCTGAACCGCGCGCTGGCCATCGATCCGGAGCTGGGCGAGCCCCACATGTGGATGGCCTACTGCCTGGCCCGGCTCGGCCGCTACGAGGAGGCCATCGCCGCCGGCGAGCGGGCCGTCGCCCACGACCGCGACCGGCCCCAGGCCCACTACTTCGCGGGCGCGACCTACTGGGTGCGCGGCGGAGCGGCCTACGTGGAAGGCGACTGGGAAGCCACCGTGCGTTTCGTCAAGCGGGCGGTCCAGCTGCAGCCCACCTACCAGCCCGGCTGGATGGTCCTGGCCGATGCCCTGGTCCGCCTCGGACGGCGCGCCGAGGCGCGGCAGGCCCTGCAGCAGGCGGTGGCGCTGGAGACCACGGGGGCCGGCGAAGGCGCCCGGTTCATCGGCGCGGACACCCAACTCGCCAGCCTGGACCTGGCGGAGGGGCACACCGAAGCGGCCGCGCGGCACCTGGCCGACTCGCGAGTGCGGCTCGAGGCCAGCACCCACGTCTACGCCCCCCAGTTCCTGGCCCTGACGCTGCTGGGCGAAGCGCGGCTGGCCGCCGGCCGCCAGGCGGACGACGAGGCGGTCGAGCTGCTGCAGCAGGCGCTACGACTGGGCGACCGGCACCCCCGCAGCCTGGGCATGGGCCGGGTCGTGGCGCGCATCGGCTTCGCGTTGGCGGCCGCGCTGGCGCGGGCGGGCCGGCGCGACGAGGCCGAAGCCGCCTGCCGCGATGCCCATGAACTCTTCACGACCCGCACGCGGCTGGATTTCTGCAGCTTGTGGTCGGGGGCGGACGCGGACATCCTGGTCGAGCAGGCGGGGGCGTTGGTGGCTTTGGGAAGGGATGGGGAGGCGGCGGGGGTCATGGAGAGGGCGGTTGGGTGCGGGTATCTGGGACAACCTGCTGGCGGCGGCGGATGAACAGTGGCGGCTTCCCGACGCCCGCCGCCTGCTCTTGTTCCGCAACGAGTACGGCGAAGCCGCGCGCACGGGTCTGCTGCTGCACACCGGGACGGGAATCGTCTGGCGGGCCCACGGCGGCATTGTATACAGTACACAATTACGAGAACAGACGTTAACTCGTTGTGGTTATAACGTTTATGTCATTTTCACCCCCCGGGGGGTGACCCCAGCCGGCCCCCGACTTGCCCGCCCGACGAGCCGCTGACCATCCCCGGATTGTCCGGCCGGTCGGCCATTGATGTTGGCGTGGCCGTAGTGCTGGTCGGCGGTGAAGAAGTGCATGGTCAGGCTCCCGTCAGTCCCATGGCCAGTAGCAGGCCCTCGTCGATGGCGGCCTGCGCTTCGCCGGTGGCGACGCCGGCGAAGGGGGTGTCGGGGCTGGAGATGGCGGCTATCATGGGGCTTTTGGTATAACAGTGGTTATACCCGGCGTCAATTGAGGTGCCCGGGGTGGGCGCAATCTGCGACCACCTCTGTGAGGCGAGGCTACCCCGATCATTGGCCCCCAGCGATCCCGCGTGCTACCATCGCCGCCATATCCCCAACCCCGCAAAGGACCCCATCATGTCCCGAGGCCCCCTGCGCCGTGCCGCCGTGTTCATCGACTACAGCGCGCTGCGCGACAACCTGCGCAAGTGGATCACCGGCGAGCAGGCGGCGCGGTTCGATCCGAGCTGGGCCCTCGACTACGAGCGGCTGGGACGCCTGCTGTGCGGCGCGGACCTGGAGTTCGTGCGCACGAACCTGTACACGGCCGTGCCGGTGGCGGTCGAGGACTGGGACGGCGGCGCGCGGGTGGGCAACCTCGAACTCCACGAGCACGAGGCCTACAAGGCGCGCAGCGTGATGCGGTCGTTCGTGCGCCTGCAGGAGCATGTGGAAACGCGTTGCAATTTCACCCGCCTGGTCACCGGGCGGATGGTGGCGCGGCGGGTGGAGATACGCCACGGCCCGGCCTTCGAATGGGCCCAGCAGATCCTCATGGCCGACGGCGGCGGCACCATGACACCGGAGGACCGGGAACGGTTCGAACGCGCCGCGCGCGTCAACAGCGAGGCGCGGGAGGCGCGCGATCGCCTCAGCCGCCACCTCATCGACCTGCGGGAGCAGGGGCGCGTGCCCAGCGCCCTGATGTCCTCCTACAGCTGGCGGATGGCCGAGCTGGTGGACGAGCAGCTGGACTTCACCGAGAAGGGCGTGGACACCCGACTCACCGTCGAGATGCTGGAACAGTGCATGGATGACGCGTACGATGCCGCGGTCATTTTTGCGGCGGATGAGGATTATATTCCATTGGTCGAGGCCGTGAAGCGGACGGGGCGGGTGGTGCGGCATGCGTTCTGGGATATGCAGAATCCGGGGTGGGCGTTGAGGAAGGTCTGCGATGAGTTTGTGGTGGTGGGGAGGGGGGAGTTGGAGGCTTTGCTGATGGGGGAATAGGGCGGGCCGCGGGAGTCGAGAATCGCGTCCGAACAAGTAATGTATTCAGAATACCGATAACATTGAGCCTGGTAACATGTTGTTGTATAACAGAATGAGGCCGCACTGCCCCCCGGGGGAAAGAACTGCGGTCTATCCCAATAGGTTGTCTGCCTCCGGAACAAAAGGCCGTGGATTCAGAGCATTTCTCTTGCGGGGCAAGCACGGACCGCCGCACCAAACAAGTGACCGCCGGACAACGATCGACTAGCCTGGCCAACGAGCAACGCCGCTTGTCTGCCTTTGTCCTGAGGTGCCCAGCGTGTTCGACCCGCATGCCGACGCCCAGATTCGCAGCACCGTCTTCAACTGGCTCGGCCGGCAGATCGAGAAGTTCCCCCACGCCCTGCCGCGCGAGCTCCTGCTGCAGGGCCTGGAGATCAACGGCCGCCGCGTCCCCCTGCTCAGCGCCCAGGGCATTTTCAAGCCCGCGGTGATGGAGTTGCCGCTGTCGATCACGACCTCGCCCAAGAGTCCGTACAACGACGCCTTCGAGGGCAACGACCTGCTCTGCTACCGCTATCGCGGCAAAGACCCGTTCCACCGCGACAACATCGGCCTGCGCGAGGTGGGGCGACGCCGGCTGCCCCTGATCTACTTCCACGGCCTCGCCCCCAGCCGCTACGCAGCGATCTGGCCGGTGTTCGTGGTGGGCGACGACGCAGCGCGGCTGACCTTCCAGGTCGCGGCCGATGACTTCCGGGCCATGGGCACGGCCACGGCGCCCGGTGCGGCGGTCGGCGACGAATCCACGGACATCCGTCGCCGTTACGTGACGTCCACCGTGCGCCGGCGCCTGCACCAGGGCGCTTTCCGCGAGCGGGTGCTGGACGCCTACAAGCACGAGTGCGCGTTCTGCCGGTTCAGGCACGACGAACTGCTGGATGCGGCGCACATCACGCCCGACAGCCACGAGGAGGGCGAGCCCGTGGTCAGCAACGGGCTCTCGCTGTGCAAGCTGCACCATGCGGCGTTCGACCACGGGTTCATCGGCCTGCGGCCGGACCTGGTGCTGGAGGTGCGGCCGGACATCCTGGCCGAGTCGGACGGGCCGACGCTGAAGCATGGTTTGCAGGGGCTGCACCACACGCGGATCATCCCGCCACGACGGCCGGAGTGGAAGCCGGAGCCGGGGCGGTTGGAGGAGCGGTATCGCCGGTTTTTAGATGGAGCGTGAGGCCGGAACGGGAATTGCCGCCATCAGCCGGGGAGGAACCAGTGCGGTAAGGCCATAGGAAGAAGCAAGGGTCATGGATTTCGTTGAGATCCGGCGCGCCATCGTGACTGCCATATTCTCGGACGCGATGCTGCTCGACTTGCTCGTGCTCAAAGGCGGCAATGCTCTCGAATTGGTCTACGACGTGATCCACCGGGGTTCGCTCGATATCGACCTGGCGACCGCGGCGGACCTGGATGACACAGAAGAAGTTGAGCGACGCCTGTTTGCCGTACTTGGTTCGCGCTTCGCGGTGCTCGGGTACGAACTGTTCGACCAGCGCTTCGGGCCTCGTCCGAAAACCCCCGGCCCTCACAAGCCGCCGACCTGGGGCGGTTACCTGGCGGAGTTCAAGCTGATCGGGGCGACCGATGCCCACGGATTGGGCGGCGACGTCGAGAAGATGAGGCGCCAGGCCCACACCATCGGACCGGTCCAGCAGCGGGTGTTTCGCATCGAGATCAGCAAATTCGAGTACTGTGCTGCCGGCACCTTGGCCGAAGTCAGCGGGTGTACGGTTAGGGCGTATACGTTGGAGATGTGTGCGCTGGAGAAGCTCCGCGCCTTGTGCCAACAGATGGATGAATATCCGTACACCGAAGGCACGAGACGCGCGCGGGCACGGGACTTCTATGACCTCCAGGCCATCGTGGAACGGGCGGGAGTCGATTTGGGCTCGGAATCCAACCGTGATCTGTGCCGTCTGATCTTCGCCGCGAAGGACGTGCCTCTTGGCTTGATGGGCAAGATCGCCGAAGCCCGGGAATTCCACCGGCCCGATTGGGACCAGGTGCGCCTGACGGTTCCGGGGCGGGTCATGGACTTCGACTACTACTTCGATTATGTCGTCCGGCTGGTGGTGCCGAAACTAAAGGCCCTTTGGGTAGAATAGGCGCCAGCCGGCGTCGTACTCGGGCTCGGTGAGCCCATGCTGCAGATAGAAGTCGATGTCCAACCCACGGGTGCGTAGGGCTTCGTAGGCCGCCGCCGGGTAGCCGGCGCGCTCCATGAGGAAGCCGATGGCCTGATGGTAGGGGTAGACGTAGTCGAGCGCGGCCAGGATCTCGACGAGCTTCGGTACCGAGACCCGGTCCACGGCCTCACGGTAGGCGTCGAAGACCGCGAAGATCCCACCCGCGTAGGTCGGGCGGACGACAACATCGATCAACGTGCGTTCCAGCCCCGTCACCGCCAGGAGTTCGCCGGACGGCCCCTCCACGTCGACCACCTGCAGGCCGTTGGTGTTCTTGCCGCTGAGAATGACCGCCTTGCCGCCGTCCCACGCGAAGACGTAGCCCGATTCCCGCTGCCGGCGCGAGAACGCGAAGTTCAGACGTTCCTGGGTCAAGGCACCGGACGGGCGCGGCTTGGGGGATTGCTCCTTGTTCACATGGAAGATCTTGGGCGCTTGGTCCAGGAGCCCGTGCAGAGCGAGAGCCGTGCCGTGAGAGAGGTAGGCGCCGGGGCGCAGGGACAGCGCCACATCGTAGGGAGACGGCGCTCCCCAGGCATAGCGGGATTCGCTGCGGTACTTGAGGGACTTGATCTCGAATCTGCGGAGCTTGCCCTGGACCTCGAGGGAACGGATGCACTGCCTTGCGGTGGGGAACTTCTGCAGGCCGAGGTCCGCCTGGGCGGCCGCGAACAGGGCGTCCAACTCACGGCGCCGGAAGACGGAGCGCCTGGTTCCGTCGATGACTTGGACGATCCTGTCTTTCACCTCGTCGGGTGCTGATTTCATCGGCAGTCCCTCGCACTGGCATTAGGTATATATACCTTATGCCAAGTCGCGGATGTCGTCAAGTCGTGAGATTAGGTATCTAGGTATATATACCTAGATAATGTTTGTAGCCAAGAGCTCGGACCAATAGTCTCACCGGCAGTCTATGCGCGCATGCGACGTGCGGAAAACAGACCACATGAATGGCGCAACTTGATACTATATAGACCTTTACGTTATTTTTGGACCTAAGATAAAAGCTTTTACATTAGCTGCCCCGTCGTCGCGGCGCAGTGGCACTTCGACGCGGGTGGTCTTGTCCGCGGCGGTCGGGCCCTCGATCTGCCGGATGTTAGGGTGATGCATGGGGCGCTTTCTCCGGACAGACTACAGGGGCAACTGTTCGGAAATTCCGAATAGTTCGCCGCGAAGGCGCCCGGAACGTCTCCCACGTCAGCGAGCACCACAACCACTCCGGCCCACCCCTTGCCCCCACCCCCCCAACCGGCTAGCATAGTCGACTTGATCCACCGCCCCAGGAGCCCTGATTTGCTGGACATCAGCCTGCACCCCTCCGGCCGCCTCGCGCTGGCCACCGCTGGTGGCGCGATGCCGCTCGACGCGCCCGCTCCCCTGCGCGCCATCGGCCAGGCCTTCGCCGACGATTGGCGCGCCGGCCTGTTCACCCTGGCGGCGCAGGGTGCCGGGTTGACGGATCTGCCCCTGTCGGCCCGCTACTGGCGCGATTTCGGCGCCGATTATCTGGCGCGGCTCTGCCATCGACCGGTGACCGACGCGGGGGCGCCGGCCCTGCCCATACCGGACACCGCAGTCTTGGCCAGCTGGGTCGACAAGGCGCCGCCCCTGGCCGGTGGCGAGTATCTCGGGCCCGCCAGCCTCGCGGTGATCTGGCAGCACCTGGACGCCTGGACCAGGGAGGCCGCCACGGCCGCAGGCGGCTTCCCGGCCTTCCTGGCCGAACGGGCACCCGCCTGGCACCGGGTCGGCCGCGTGACCTTCCATCTGGCCGAGAACAAGGCCGGCGCGGAGCTGCCCTTCGCATTCCTGGCCACCTGCACCACCGGCCTGGGTGCGGCGGGTCGCGACCGCCATGTGCCGCTGAGGCAGGCGCTGGAAACTCATGCCGGGCACGCCGATCGGGGCGCCCTGGTCAAGCTGCTGACGCCGGTGCGGGATGCGGCCGAACAGCTGCCCTGGGTGCGCGAGCTGGTGGACAGCGGCGAGATCTACCGTCCGGCCGCCTGGACGGCGGAGCAGGCCCACCGGCTGCTGGGCTCGCTGGCGGAGCTGGAGGCGGCCGGGCTGATCGTGCGGATCCCCGACTGGTGGCACGAGCGGCCCCGCCCGACCGTCCGGGCGACCATCGACAGCGCGGGTCGCGGCCTGTTGTCGGCCGAGGCCCTGCTGGAGCTGCAGGTGGACGTTGTGCTGGGCGGGGAGCGGCTCAGCCCGGCCGAGCTGGCGGCCCTGCGTCGGGCCGGCGACGGGCTGGTGCTGCTGAAGGGGCGCTGGGTGGAGGTGGACCAGCAACGGCTGCAGGCGGTCCTCGACCACTGGGACGGTGTCAGCGACGCGGCGGAGCAGGGGCTTTCGTTCCACGAGGCGATGCGGCTGCTGGCCGGCGCCACCCCGGACCTGCGCGGCGCGGCCGAAGATCGGCGCGATTGGTCGGAAGTCATCGCCGGCAAGAAACTGCGCGAGCTGTTGGCCCGCCTGCGGGATCCCTCGCACGAGCGCGGGCCACAGTTGCCGGCCCAGTTGGCCGCGACGCTGCGGCCCTATCAGCGCGAGGGAGTAGCCTGGTTGCACCTGCTGACGGGGCTGGGCCTGGGCGCCTGCCTGGCCGACGACATGGGTCTGGGCAAGACCCTGCAGGTGCTGTCCCTGCTGGCGGCGACCCCTCGGCGCCAAGGCGAGCCGCCGGCGCTGCTGGTGGTGCCGGCCTCGCTGCTGGGGAACTGGCGGGCCGAGGCCGCGCGCTTCACGCCGGAGCTGGAGCTGCTGTTCCTGCACCCGTCCGAGGCCCCGCGTGAACGCCTGGATCAGGTGGCGGCGGACCCGGAGGCGGAGTTGGTTCCCTACGATCTGGTGGTCACCACCTATGGCATGGCGCACCGTCAGGCGTGGTTGGCGCAGCAGAAGTGGCGCCTGGTGATCCTGGACGAGGCGCAGGCCATCAAAAACCCCCACACCAAACAGAGCCGCGCCGTGCGGGCGCTGCGCGGCGGGGCGCGGGTGGTCCTGACGGGCACGCCGGTGGAGAACAGCCTGGGCGACCTGTGGGCGCTGTTCGACTTCCTGAACCCGGGCCTGCTGGGCTCGGCGCGGGTGTTCAAGGACTTCGTCAAGGGGCTGGAGGAGGCCGGCAACTTCGAGCCCCTGAGGCGGCTGGCCGGGCCGTACATCCTGCGGCGCCTGAAGACGGATCGGCGGGTGATCGCTGACCTGCCGGACAAGACCGAAGTCGTGCGCTGGTGCACACTCGGCCGGGAGCAGCTGAAGCTGTACCAGGGCGTCGTGGACGAGCTGGCCCGGGGCCTGCAGCGGACCGAGGTCGGCATCGAGCGGCGCGGCCTGGTGCTGCAGGTGCTCTTGCGACTGAAGCAGGTGTGCAACCACCCGAGCCAGCTGACGGGCGACGGCGCCTGGGAGCCCCGGACCAGCGGCAAGTTCGCCCAGCTGGGCGAGATCGCCGCGGAGCTGGCCGCGCGCCAGGAGAAGGCGCTGGTGTTCACCCAGTACCGGGAGATCATCCCCGCCTTGGAGGACCACCTGGCGCGGATCTTCGGGCGGCCGGGGCTGACCCTGCACGGCGGCACGGCGGTGCGGCGGCGGCAGGATCTGGTGGCGCGGTTCCAGGAGCCGGACGGTCCGCCCTTCTTCGTGATCTCCCTGAAGGCCGGCGGCACGGGCCTGAACCTGACCGAGGCCTGCCACGTGATCCACTTCGACCGCTGGTGGAATCCCGCGGTGGAGGACCAGGCCACCGACCGCGCCTTCCGCATCGGGCAGATGCGCAACGTCCTGGTGCACAAGTTCGTGACCCGCGGTACGGTCGAGGAGAAGATCGATGCGCTGATCCGCAGCAAGCAGGAGCTGGCGGCCGCGGTCCTGGCGGGCGACGGGGTCCGCCTGACCGAACTGCCCGACGACGAGTTGCTGGAGCTGGTGCGGCTGGACGTGACGCGGGCTGCTTCGTGACGCGGCGCCGCAGGAGGCAAGCAACGTGAGCCGAGACTGGGACTGGTTCCCACACCAACGGACGGTCGCCCAGCGGCGGGTCGCCAACGAACGGATGCTGCGCGATCTGCGCGCGGCGGGGCACGAGCTGCATCCGGTGCCAGCGGGGCAGGCCAAGCCGGGCAGCGTCTGGGGCCGGCGCTGGTGCGCCCACTTCAACCTCTTTGCCGACTTCCACAACCGCCTGTCCCGCGGCCGCAGCTACGTCCGCCACGGCGGTGTGCTGCACCTGGAGCTGTCGGCGGGCAAGATCGTCGCCCTGGTCGCGGGCACCGACCTGTACGAGGTCGCCATCACGGTGGCCCCTTTGCCCGAAGCGCGGCGCCGGCGGATCCGCGAGACCTGCGCGGGGCGCATCGATTCATTGCTGGAGCTGCTGTCCGGGCGCCTGGACGCGGGCGTCATGGATCAGGTCACCGACCCCCGCGACGGCCTGATGCCCCAGAGGCAGGAACTGGAGTTGAAGTGCAGTTGCCCCGACTGGGCGGTGATGTGCAAGCACCTGGTGGCGGCGATCACCGCGGTCGGGCTGCGCCTGGACCAGGAACCGGAGCTGCTGTTCCGGCTGCGCGGGCTGGATCCGGGGGACCTGGTCGCCGGGGGCGCGGTGGTCATCGCCGGGGGCGAGGCCGCCCTGGGGACCACGCTGGCGGATGAGGATTTGGGAGGGATTTTCGGGATCGAGGTGGACTTGGCGCCGGTGGCGGCGGTGGCGCAGCCGGAGCCGGAGCCCAAGCCTGCCGCGCGCCGTCGCGGGGGCCAGGTCCGCAAGAAGGCGTCGCCGCGGGGCAAGAAGCGGTTCGCACCGACCGGGGAACTGGTCCGGGGGTTGCGGGAGGATTTCGGCCTCGAGGTCGCGGAGCTGGCCGACGTCCT
The DNA here is from genome assembly GCA_963848505.1 of Candidatus Krumholzibacteriia bacterium. GTDB lineage: Bacteria > Krumholzibacteriota > Krumholzibacteriia > LZORAL124-64-63 > LZORAL124-64-63 > JACZKN01. The sequence continues at coordinate 713,840 of CAWKEB010000002.1, forward strand.
GGGCGTGTCGGCGGGGACCGTCTACCGTTGGGAGCGGATCGACGGCCCGCTGGTTTTTCGCGGGCGCGGGGAGGATGCGTTGCGGCGGTTGGCGGAGTTGCGGGAGGAGTTGCTGGGGGATCGGGCGGGGGGTGGCTCGGGCGGAGGCAAGGGAGGCGGGAAGGATCGGCCGCCCGCGCGAGGCTCGGCGCGATAGATCGTCAAGGGTCTCGCGTGCATGGGTTCGAAAAGCTTGATCGGTTCGGATCCGAACGAACCAAGCATTTGCCTGGTGCGGCAGGGCCAGCATTGATAAATCATATCGAAGCGAAAAAGGCCCCCCGGGGGGCCCGCAGACGTTGGGCCGCCGGGGCGCCAAGCCGCACCGCAGCCATCCTTACTTGTTGTTTAACAATGAGTTAATTGGCTACCGGACACACATCCGACTAGTTGGATAATCAAACACAATTTTTATGTGATTGACGGTTGTGTGCGATTTTCCTAAAGTCATTGCGTGAACCTGACGATCCGGTTCGTGGGTTCCGGCACCACACGCGGAAAGGAGGCGGTCCAGATGGCCATGACCCAAAACGAACTCGCGCGCAGACTGAAGGCCGCCCGGGAAAATTGCGGCATGACGCAGAAGCAGGTGGCGGAGGCCCTGGAGCTCACGCGCACGGCCGTGGTCCAGATCGAAGCCGGAAAGCGCTCTGTCAGCAGCCTTGAGCTCGACGCGATGGCGCGCCTGTACGGCCGCGGAGTCAGCGAATTCGTCAGCGAGGATGCTTTCGAAGATGACCCGATCCCGGCGCTCTTCCGGTCGGCCCCGGGAGTCGCCGAAGATTCGCGCCTGGGGGCCGAGCTGCGAAAGTGCGCGAATCTCTGTCGGGAGGCGACTCGCCTCGAGCAACTACTAGGCCGTCCTGCCGGCGGCGTCGCGATGGAGGTGAGCTATTCGCTCAAGTCGCCATCCACGAAATGGGATGCCATCTGCCAGGGCCGATCGCTGGCCGAACAGGAGCGGAATCGACTCGGTCTGGGCAACTCGCCGGTTTGGGAGATTGCGGAAATCATCCGCAGCCAGGGTGTGCGCGTGGCGGAATACTCCATGCCAAGCGACATCTCGGGCCTGTTCATGCACAGCCGCGAGCTTGGGCTGATCATCGTCGTGAATCACAGCCACCCCAGGAGCCGGCGTCTGTTCTCGTACGCCCACGAATATTGTCACGTTCTGGCAGACCGCCGTGGGGCCGGTACCGTAAGCCGGGCCGCGAATCGCGATGAACTCGTGGAGATCAGGGCGAACGCGTTTGCCGCCCACTTCCTGATGCCGGCAGCCGGCGTGCACGCATTCATGCATGCCCTGGGCAAGGGAGAGGCGACCCGCCAGACGGTCGAGGTCTTCGACGAAGCCGCCGTCTTTGCGGACGCGGAGCAGATCCTGGTCCAGAAGCGCATGCCGCCGGGGAGCCAGACCGTGCAGGTTCACGATGCGGTTCGTCTGGCTCACCACTTCGGGGTGAGCTACGAGGCGGCGCTCTATCACCTGCTGAATCTCAAGCTGATCCAGAATGACAGATTCGAAGCCCTCATGAACCAGCGTGCGGTCGGCGCACAAGTCGGAAGAGCGCTGCGAAACAAGTCATGGAACGAAGAAGCGCACTGGTCGCTGACGGAGCAGATCCTTGCCCTGGGTCTGGAAGCGTACCGGCGCGACGAGATCTCGCGGCGCAAGCTTCTGGAGATGGCAGACGAGGTCGAGGTCGCAAGAGAGGATATTGAACAGATCCTCGATGCCGATGGGGGCGCCGCAGCGGCGGTGGACGTCGTCATGCCGGAGTGATGGCCTTGGAGCGTATCAAGGAAGAACGGACCATCGTTGCTGCCGACACGGATGTCGTGATCAATTTCCTGCACGTCCGGCGGCTGGATCTCCTGTGCGAGCTTAGTGCCTGGCGGTTCGTCGTCACGGAGCATCTGCTGGGTGCCTCCGGCATGCCCGGCGAACTGACCGATCCCTTGCAGGCGGCCGAGGTCGAAAAGGCGATCGCAGCCGGCGGGCTGGAAGCGGTTGCGCTGACGGAACCGAGAGAATTGGCCCTGTTTGCTGCGTTGAACGAGTTCCTGGGCCGTGGTGAATCCGCGGCGATTGCGGTGGCCGCCTGCCGTGGGTGGATCGTGGCCACTGATGACCGCCGGGCGCGCAAGGAGTGCGAGCGCAAGCTCGGATCCAACAGGTCGCTGAATACACCGGGGATCCTGCTTGGTTGTATTCGGAGCGGGTGCTTGACGGTCGCGGAAGCCGACAGCATCAAAGAACAGTTGGCCTCGCGGCGCTTCATCATGAAGTTTGCGAGCTTTGCGGAGCTTCTTGGGGGGCCTTCCGGACAATAGAGCGGTTTACCTGAAGGAAGCCGGTGAGATACCCGCTCATGTTGCCACCCAGTGAGAGACCGGCTTCAGAAGGAACTCTGCCACGGCGATGCCGTCGCCACGACGAGGAGCGTCCGCGCCGGCTTGTCCACCCGGGTGAGCAACAGCACGTCCCGGGCGATGGTGGTCTCGAGCAGCGCGTCGAGGATGTAGCGTCGCCAGCGCTCCGGCTCCCCCGCGAGCGGCGCCGCGCCCAGCAGCACTACCTTCAGATCGCGCCCAGCCCGTGAGTCTTCGTCCCAGAGCCGCTTCACCGACCCGGCTCGGCGAGCCGTCGGGCCAGTTCGGCGGCGTGAGAACGGCAGAAGGGGTTCAATGCATTACTCATAGTTTTGAGTATTTTTACTCAATACGTTGAGTATGTCAGGCGTGCTTTGCGAGTTCCACTTCGAGCCGGTCCTGGCTCCAGATCCTCGCCGCGAGCTGCCGGTCTGGATCCGGGAGCAACTATTCGGAAATTCCGAATAGTTCACCGCGAAGGCGCCAGGAATGCCTTCCGCGTCATCGTGCACGACAACCTCGACCAGAGGTTTGACCCGGGCCGCGTCGTCCCGCGCGATGGGCGAGGTCAGCGCTTCGTCCCACAGGAACTTGCCGTACTCCTGGATGAAGTAGGGGTACCCTTCGGTGTACGCGACGACGTAGTCCACGGCGCCGGGCTCGAACTCGATCCCGTGCGCCCGGGCCGGAAGCACCAGGGCGTCCCGGGCGTCAGTGTCCGGGTCGAGCTCGCCGATGCGGGGGAAGCGGAACAGGCGCTCGCTGTACGATTTGGCCTCGCCGGCCAATCGGGGGATCTGCGGCAGTCCGGCGCCGACCAGGGTCAGGGGCAGGGAGCGCCGGTAGCGTCAGGGTTCTTCCTGGGGTCCATGATCGGGGGCTCCTTTACAAACTAAACAGGCCTTAACACGCGGTGTCTAGTCTTGTCTAGTTTGTTAAGGTGTCTTTGGACAACGGATTAGACACTTTGTGGTGGCCGCCTGCGGTCCGGTCGGGGCGACCGCGCGGAGCGCGCGCCACCCGCGCTGCCGCCAGGAATTTGATGTCTACCCCCGGCAATCCCCGCACGTGAGGGCGGATGCCGATAAAACAACAAATACCGCAGGCCGGGCAAGTCGAAAATACCCGAGCAAAACCCCACAACCCTATTGATCCAGAACAACAACCCGTGATATCATTCCGTCCCGCGGAATGGATAGCCTTTATGGTCCCCGGCGTGACGCACGCCCGCCAAAGCCCCGACCGCAGCTACGGCGAGAAGCTCATCTCGCTGTTCGCCAAGCTGCTGTTCACGGGGCGCCGCTACTGCCTGACCGACCTGGCGCGCAGCCTGGGCTGCTCGAAGCAGACGGTTCTGCGCCTCATCGACGATATTTCCCTGGCTTATGCCGTGCCGATCAGCGAGGAGCTGGTGGGCACTGTTTGCGAAGCTGTTGTTCACGGGGCGCCGCTACTGCCTGACCGACCTGGCGCGCAGCCTGGGCTGCTCGAAGCAGACGGTTCTGCGCCTAATCGACGATATTTCAATGGCTTATGCGGTGCCGATCAGCGAGGAGCTGGTGGGGCGGCGCAAGTACGTGTGGATCGAGCGGCAGGCGGCGCTGGAGCCGGCGGCGCTGCTGTCGGAGTCGGAGCATCGGACGCTGCAGATGTGCCGGGCGTTCGCCGAGCACCTGCTGGGGCGGGACACGTTCCGGGAGGTGGAGCGGGCGGTGGAGAAGAGCGGGCAGCACCTGCCGCCGGGGGTCGCCGCGGGCGAGGCGGCGTTCGGGGTGGTGCGCAGCGGGGTGATCGACTACACGGCGCACGAGGGGGTGCTGCGGACGCTGATCGAGGGGATGGATCGGCGGCGGGTGGTCGAGGCCACGTACCGCAAGCTGGGCGGCGAGGCGGCCAAGACGTTTCGCATCAAGCCGTTGAAGATCTTCTCGCATCGGGAGAGCGTCTACGTGCACGCCCGGCTGGCCAAGACGCCGGGCAAGCCCTGGAAGGCGCCCAGTTACGATCCCCTGCTGGCGGTCCAGCGGTTCGTGGGCGCCAAGCTGACCGACACGCCGTTTCGGCGGCCGGCGGGCTACGATTTCGAGAAGGCCATGAACCAGGGGTTCGGGGTCTGGAACCAGAAGCGGTTCCGGGTGGTGCTCGAGCTGACGGGATGGGCGGCGGATTTCGCGCGGGAGCGGGTTTGGAGTCCGGATCAGAGGATCACCGAGATGAAGGGTGGGGGGATTCGGCTGGAGTTTTGGGCTACTTCGGAGCCGGAGGTGGTGGGGCTTGTGCTTTCGTTCGGCAGAGAGGTAGTACTTGTCGCCCCCGTCGGTCTTATCGCCGGCGTAATTCTACATGCGGAGGCGTTGCGAGCCAATCACAGTTAAGCGAATCGAGTGACGGTGAATGACGGAATTGGCGAAGCGCTTCTCGAAATGCACTACTATCGCCCAATAGTAGATGCGTTCGCCTATTGCTTTGGGCGGAAGGCTGTACGTTGCTTGAAGCCGTCTCAGCGTCAAGAGGCGTGGGTTGGTTTTGATGAGGGCTGGCGTCGCAACGAAGTAGATGACCGTACATTCATGAGTGAGCTGCGGGCAACGATTCACGAAGGCAGTGACGAGGCCGAAAGCATGTACTTCGGATACTTTCTCCAGTTTAAGGTCATTGAGCGAGCTCTAAAAACGAGTCGCCGATCGCCCGACCACTATACGGCGCCATATTTTCGCGCGAAGCTGTCGCTTAAGCCCAATAGAACGACTCGAATCTCTCAGCATGAGACTCTCGTTCGGTTGGGCGAGGTTCCTCGTGCCCAGGTGTACTATGCTTGCCCGATGCTTTTCACCTCGGACGATCTTCACGAGGACCCGGTTGAGTTGGAGAAGCTACGTTTGATCGACATACGTTCAGCGCCACAGGGCTGGAATACAGATGAACCGCATTACATCATATTCCAAGCCGCGCAAGACCCAGGTCCCCTTTGGTGTAGTGAACCGATATCCGCAAAAGCGACAACAGGGAACGCTTGGCTAAAGAAGAGTGATCATCAACTGATGACGCCCCTAGAGGTTGGGTCTTTCCTGGCTGATGTGAGATCCGCGGTTGGCGCCAAAACAGATCGAGTTGAGCGGGCTCTCACTAGATCTACCTGGCTGTTTGACTTTGATTGAACTGAAAAAGGTTGGACGGTAGATCGCTTCGCAAGAGTTTGCACCAGACAAAGCCGTTCGTCACGCACCGTGCTTGCGCACGGTCCGCGCCAAACAGCTTTGCAGGTGAAACAAATGGTAAACAAGAAATGGAGTGCCGGTGGCGGTACTGATCGGGATTGATTGCGCAACTCAGCCGAAGAAGGTTGGATTGGCTTTAGGCTCTATTTCTAACGGAGAAGTAGTGATCACAGAGTGCCGCACAGGATCGGCAGCGGAATCACCTAGGTCAATCATTCGGCATTGGATTTCAAACGCCGATAATGTCGTAATCGCGCTCGACGCGCCACTTGGCTGGGCCGCGCCACTTGGCCAGGCGCTCAACAACCATAGTGCTGGTCGTTCAATTGAATATTCTTCGGATGCACTATTCAAGCGCGCAACAGACGTTTCAATACGGAATAGGTTCGGAAATCGCCGCTCGAAGTTGGCGCCAACCTGATTTCCCGAACTGCTGTGGCAGCTCTTGTTGTTGCGGGATCTGTCAGAGGATGCAGAGCAATCGATCCAACTCGGGTGGGATTCAGGGAATCTAGAGCCGATTTCGGCGATAGAAGTCTACCCTGCTGTGACACGACTCGCACGCGGAGCGCCGGATAAGGGCGGAAGTCGTGAAGGCCTCTCACCTTGGATCGGATTTAGCCCAAGGGTCGTCGTAGATAAACTATCAGTGGACGCGATCGATGCCGCGGTTTGCGTATTGGCGGCAGCAGATTTCGTCCAAGGCGTATCGCAGGGACCCGAAGACTTAGAATTGGCTCGCGTAGAAGGATGGATCTGGGCGCCGAGCGGGATTGGTTGTTTGGCAAGCCGTTCAAGATGACAGTCGGCTCTGTCATGGCCATGGCAGAGCAGCACGCAGCTCAACTTCCGGTGTTATAAGAATGAGGGGTCATGTTTCCGAATGAGCCGTACTACATCGTCAATCGTGAGGAGCGCCATTTTGGCTTTCTCTTTATGGCGGCACTCGCGACTGCTTCCGAGACTCGCAATCGTCTAGTCGAGTACATCAACTCCGTAATCGCGATTGATCTTGATCCTGATCGTATCGACGTATACGCGGAAGTCTGCCTGTTTCGCGATTATTGGCGCGCACTTGGCGGTCCCGCAGGGGTACTCGCACGAGACACACGATGCGAGGTTGCAGATTTTCCGCGCGATGCTCGATGAAATGGGGCTGGATCCTGGTCTAATCGACACGGAGCCCGTGTTCTGGACTGGACGACTGGAGAGTCGAAGCTTTCTATCCGGGCAAATGGAGCAAGGACAAGATTAACTCGGCAGAAAACGCACACGGTCTAGTAAAAAAGGAACTGTGGCGAATTCGTTGGGCTTGCAACGCCAAACCAGATGTCATGATAGAAGATCCGGACAATATTGTTTTTATAGAAATCAAGGTAGAGAGCGGCTTCGGCTCCAGCGAGAACGGCTATGATCAGATACAGACTCAGAGAGATATCTGAGGCTCGGAGCGGCCGTAATCCCAGCGCTATCGCAGAAGCGAACCGAGTTGACTACGCTCACAGTGGATGGCGACGAGCTTATGTGGTCAGAGATCGCTCGCATCGTTGGGGAAGCCGGCTCCAGAGTGTACGAGATGGTCAGCCGACACCTGAAAGCAATGCCGAAGTAGATGGATCGTGACAATCAGCCAACAAGGCCTTTCTGCCACCGCTAGAACGACAAAGGAGTCGCTTTGCCAGTACCGGGATTCCAAGAGTGGTTTAAGCCGCTCCTAAGGTCACTAGACGATGGCGAGGTTTACAAGCTCGCGGCGCTGTACACCGTTCTCGCAGACGAGATGAACTGAATGAAGTTGATCGAGAGGAACTGCTGCCCAGTGGCAAACAACGTACATACCAAAATCGAATTGGTTGGGCTCGCACGTACATGATGAAAGCCGGGCTGATGGACTCTCCGCGTCGAGGTCACTGCCAAATTACGGACCGCGGAAAGTCTGTCCTTCTAGAGGACCCGGAGCCACTCAATGTCAGGTACCTCAAGAAGTTTCCTGCTTTTGTAGAATTTCACACCTATGTCCCTGGTGAACACGTCGACTATGTGGTCTTTGACCAGAGAAGCTCATCAACGCCCGAAGAGATTCTTGAAAAAGCGCACAGGGAACTACGAGATACAGTTATGCAAGAGCTATTGGAGTGGGTTCATGCGCCGCCAGCGTTCTTCGAGTCGCTCGTGGTTGAGTTGCTGCTTCGAATGGGTTACGGCGGGTCGCGTGAGGACGCCGGCCAAACTGTCGGCCGATCGGGCGACGGTGGCATTGACGGGATAATCAAGGAAGATCGGCTGGGTCTTGATGTCGTCTACATCCAGGCGAAGCGCTGGGAACACACTGTTGGGGGCCCCCAATTGTCCAGGCATTTGCCGGAAGCCTTGAGGGCTTTCGTGCGCGAAAAGGCGTCATGATAACAACGTCCGGTTACTCGAAGGATGCGCGAGAATACGTGGGGCAGATAGAAAAGCGCATAGTGCTTGTCGACGGCCCGGAGTTGGCCCGGCTGATGTTCGAGCTCAACCTCGGAGTTAGCCCCGTCACAAACTACGAGGTAAAACGGCTCGATACCGATTACTTCGAAGAGGGCTAACGCGATTAACAGGCGATTGCACTTGATGTGAGCTAGAGGCCGAAATGACTCGGTAAACTGATAGCCGGACCACGGGTCACTAAGAGCCGGCTTCGTTGAACGATACTAACTAATAGTGCTTGAAGAGAGGGCATAGCATTGACCGAAATCCTTCACTTCCTCCAAAACGCCTTCGTTTCGCCAATTACGCTCTATGCAACCATAGTCATCACGTTGCTCTTCTTGTGGTGGTATTGCCGACACCTTCTCTTCGGAGTAGAGCGCGCGCGTGCCCGCTTCGGCAGGGCGGCCAATATCCTCAAGGCAAAGAACGTCGCCAGCGCGGATGGGGCGGCGAGAACGGCAGACCCAGTATCGGGTTTGCGGCTGTTCCCCCAGTCGCCGCGTCTGCAGCAGCAATGGACTAGATTTGTCGCGGACTGGACGCGGACCGTCGGCGACGGCGAGAGTGAAGAAGGAAGCGTCGATGTAGGCCGGTACTTCGAGCCGGATCAGACTCTCGGGAATGACTCATATTTCCGTAAGCTTGGGAGTATTCCTGGCCGGCTACTTTCTTTGGGTATTCTGGGTACTTTCATCGGATTGGCCTACGGTCTACCGACCACGGGCAATCAGGAACAAGTTATTGGAATACATTTGAATTGATCAGCGGTCTAAAGACAGCATTCGTAACTTCGATTTTCGGTATCATCTACTCATTGATATTCCTCGTTACCGAAAAAGCACTCGTTGGCCGCGCAACCGCGGCTGTGCTCGAATTTCAGGCTGCAGCAAGAAGTCTCTATCCTGTTTTGGAGCCGGAAGTTGCGCTTGGCCGCATTGCCCGCGCGGCGGCTGAACAAGTCGATTCCTTGAGGACGCTTGAAAACGATCTTGGCGCCACGCTTTCTGAGTCGTTTGGCGGTGCGGTGGAGGAACACCTGGCGCCGTTAATTGATCAGATACGCGAAACAGTATCCCGCGCGACCGACGCAAGCGCCCAGGTGCAAATTGAAGGCCTGCAGACGATTATCGACCGCTTCATGTCGGGTATGAACGAGCAACTCGCGGCGGCAGCTTCGAGCAGCTTGGCTCGACGATTGAAACGGCCTCCACGAATCTCGGCGGACTCGGCGGACCGTTTGTAGGCGGCATCCGCCAGCCAGGCAGCGATCATGGAGCGCACGTCGCAAACAGCCGAAGTCCTAGAACGCCAATTGCCGCATTTGCTCTCGTTCGGCGAGAAGCTCGATCGGGCCAGCGTGCGATTCAACGAGGCGATTGAGGGGCTTGCGGGGCTAGACCGGGCTTTGACCACCGGCATGGAGCAGTTGATTGCGGCGCAAGGCGCAAGCGGAGAGCGATTCAAGGAATTGCTCGACCGCCTCGATAGCTCCGCCGCGTTGGTAAACTCGACCGCACAGGCCCAAAAGGAGACCCAGGAAAGGATGGAGGCGGCCTATCGAGAAGCGCTTGAGTCGTTCGAGCGCGGAATCAAAGACGGCCTTATCCAATCGCTCAATTCATTCGATAGCGTCCTTGGAGACATCCTGGAGCGGTTCAGCGGTACCCTGGCTGACCTGAAGGAGCAGTACGACGCGCTGAACAAGCATAGTCAGGCGCTGAAGGACGGTGTGGAGATGGCGTCGACTCAGATTGCGGCCAATCTCGTGGAGGTCGGCGACGCTTCCACCAAGGCGCATGAGCGCATCAAGGAGCTATCCGAAGCCTACGTGGCAAACCTTGAAGGCGGTTTGACGGCAAGCAACGCGGTCATCGGCAGGCTGGAAGCGGCCGCCGGCGGAATTTCGCGGAGCCTGGATAAGCTGCAGGGCGACGTGGGTCGTATCGCCGCCCGGGTCGAGGATGAAGCAAATAGCGATCGACGGGGAGGGTGGCTCAGCGGCTTAAGGGGGAGCCGATGATGTTCGGGCGCAAGACGTTCGGCGCGCGTGGCGCCTCCGATTTCTCGGGATTCTGGATCCCGTACAGCGATTTGATGGCCGCACTGCTCGGCGTCTTTGCCTTATTGTTGATTGTGACGATCTACAAAATGGGAGAGCCGATTAAGGATGTCCAAGACCTTCTGAAAGAGCGACGCCAGGTTGTCGAGGAACTCCGGGCGAACTTCGCCGCGGACGAGCGCATCGAGATCACCGAAGCGGGTTCGATCCGGTTGAAGGGCGAGGTACTATTTAGTTCGAATGCCGACAGCTTGAGTGCAACCGGCCGGAGTATTCTGTTGGATATCATGCCACAGTACTTGTCCGTGGTTACGTCACGAGAAAAATTCGCCAGCCAACTCTCTCGAATCCTGGTTGAGGGACACGCCGACCCGAGTTTCGCCGGAGTCGATCCTCTCGCCGGATATCTCTACAACCTAGGTCTGTCGCAGCGCAGGGCGGCCAGCGTCGTGGCCTTCCTGATGTCCGCTACTGAGCTTGCCGAGTACAGGGCGTTCATGGAGGCCTACTTCATGGCGAGCGGTAGGTCGAGTACCGACTTGGTGATGAATATGGCGACGAGTACCGTAGACTCTGCCCGCTCTCGGCGCATCCAGATCGATTTTCTGATGAAGGACGGGGAACTCGTTGATGAGTTGATGGGCGAGATAAGTCTGCAGCGAAAGCTGCCGCGATGACAGAGCCCCTTTTCCGGTTTCTGAGGGTCGAGAAGGCCGTGGAGCAGATACGGCAGGAGCACCCCCGCGCGTCCGAGCCGCTCGGAGTCGTACCGCAGACGGATCTCAGCAAGCTGATCGAGCGAATTCTAGGCGCACCTCCGAGCGAATACCCTGAGATTGCCGGTGAACTGACCCGGCGCGAGGCCACGATCCTCGTCCATGCCTATCAGCGCCGATTGACCCCGGAGCAACACGGGGCAATCACGGAAGTGCTCGTATTGAGGCCGTTGCCCCGGCAATTGACACAGGCGTGGATAATAGTTCGTAACCATCCGGATCTGACACCCCTGAAGTCGGCCATGAGACGAATCGCGTTCAACTTCGCGAGGCAAGAGGCGAGCAAAGATCCCGCAATCGACCTCTTGGCAGCGCTTTGGTCGGCTGTCGACTTCGACAGAGGCCTTATCGAAAGCATCGAGAAGACGACGGAATCTCTGGAGGGTTGGAGCCGGACGGCGTGGCCTGACCATCTTGCGCTGGACCCGGCCATGCCGCTTTTCCACCGCATGCAGGCCGCGGCGTTGGCCTACGGTTCCCGTCGGCTGCTTGGACTCTACCCTGGCGAGGACTTGGCCGAATGGTTCGTCGATGCGCCGGAATCGCTGTTCGACGCCGCGGCGGCGAACTATATCCAGCAATTGGACGAGCGAAAATGGTCCCTGAAGATTCTCGAGCGGTGTGCTGTCGACAGGCATGGGCTACCGGCGGCAGGTGATGCCTTCTGGCTGCGAATTGATGAACCCAAGCGCATGGCGATTCAGAGGCTCATTGCCGGTCGTCTGATTGCGGAATTCTTCCGGGATGTGGATGACCCGTCAGGACGCTTCCGGTTCTGGCAGAACTACGTGGATCGGCTTATTAGCATTGCCTATCCCCTGAATAGAGAGCGCGTCATGCTCCACTTCCGGGGGTTCATCATCGTGGAATTCCAGGAGATAGGGAACGCGGGATATGTCTACGAGGAGTCCGCGCGCGATGCTGTTTCCCCGCCGCGTCACCGGTCCCGGTTCCCACGCATCCTGCAGGAATTCACCGAGAACTTGCGTTGCACCGTATCATCCACAATCAAAATTGGCAGCGGAACACCAAGGCGGCCCTGGACCGCAACATGAACTGAATGAGGCATAATGAGCGAGCCAATTCGAGTCAGCTTGAATATTGGCGATGTCGTGATCGAATGGCTGGGTGGCCCATCCGAGGGTGGCGACAAGAGCCAACTGGGCTCAGTGCCAGGGAGCGAAGGACCTGGCTTCAGCTCCGCGAGCTGGAGTTGGATGGGACGATCACACCGATATCTGCCGGCGCATGGTCGATGGGATATGAGGCTATCGACGGATTGGCGGCGGAAGCGCACGAGCTTCTCGGGTTGCCTCACCCGGAGCCCCTCGTCGCCAAGGTCTATACCGAGCGTACCGGGGACGCCAGGCTGAAGCGGCTTGCCCTGGATCTGCGCAGCGAGTCCGCCGGGATTCTCAACGATTGCGAACGCCGGGGCCCGTTTATTCACCTAGGGGATGGTCGGGTCATTCTCCCGGAGAAGAAGATCCGGGACCTGCAGGACCAGTTGTCGGCAGGACCGGACGTCGCAAAGTACGAATCGGCCGTCGCCGCCCAGCAGGTATATCACGCTGATGCGAAGAGGCTTGCGGCGATGGCCGGCGCAATTGTCGAGCCGTGGCTCGAGCGGGAGCACTACGAGTATCCTGAAGGAATCCATGTCGAGTTGGAAGGGGGCATCGAGACCGGCATACAGCTACACCCCCGCGCCTCGGGCGTCGATGACGACGAGATTCAGTCACTGATCGAAGAGAACGAGGGGCCGCCGGTCGTCTCGGAGAGGCGCCGGGCGAGAGCGAATCAGGGCTATCCTGCGCCCTGAACATCGTACAGTGCTCGCCGGTCTGCACGAGCGCGGTAAGACAATTGCGCCGGCCGACGTGCCCGATTTCATCGACAACCCGGAGGCATTTCTGCCGCCGGGAATCGAACTCGCCGATTTCTCCGAGCGCGTCAAAGGACTCAAAGATTCGCGTCTATGACTCCCGGCCCTATGTGCATATCTCGAAAAGGCGAGCTCAACTGGTTTCCGGAGACGAAGATCGAACTGACGCCGCGAGACGACGGATCTCAGAACGAGGGTCAGGATTCGCCTACCCCTCCACAATTCACAGACCATGAATACCGGGATCTGGTCAACAAGGCGCTCGCGGAAGGGAAGACTCACATTTCCAAGGATGGCGACAATTGTTCGCATCGACCCCAATACGGAAACTGCGTTCTCGGAGATCGAGAAGATCATTGGTCCCAATGCCGACCAGGGGATTCCCGGGACGAGAAGATACATCCTCGACATTTTCGATAAAGATCCCACGGTGCCCCGAGTTCTGATCGACAGTGAGGAAGAGGGCGAAGAAGGAGCCGGGCCCCAAAGGGAGATCCTCGAGTTCCCACTAGAATCGATTTGCAAACGCTGTGCCTTCTCCAGGTGACCGGGTACAACTGGTTGCGGACTCTCGACAAACGCAAGCGCGGGGCTGTTGGCCGACCGACATGGGGCTGGGCAAAGACGCTCCAGGTGATCAGCTTCCTGGCGGCCCTGAGCGAGGCAGGCGAAGAGTCGCCGTCCTTGGCCATCCTGCCCAAGACCCTGATCAACAACTGGTTCAACGAGATAGGGAAGTTTTGCCCGGACCTCCGGGCTGGCGCAATACAGCGGAGGGCGCATCGATGATGTGGGAGTGTTCGACCAGGTGGATCTGGTCTACGACCTATGACACCCTGCGGATCAAAATCAGATCCATCTTGCCCGGGTCGACTGGAAGGTCGTGGTATGCGACGAGGCGCAGGCCATCAAGAACCCGACGACAGGACGGACGACGGCGGTCAAGGGGTCAAGTCTGGGATGCGAGTTGCCATGACCGGGACGCCGGTCGAGAACGGCTTGAGTGAGCTCTGGTCAATCATGGACTGGGTGCAGCCCGGGGCCGCCCGATCCCGCCAGGACTTCCGGACAAATTACGAGAAGCCGATCGTCGAGGCCTCGGACGAAGCCTCCCGTCGATCAAGGGTCGGCGAATTCCGCAAGGGAGCACTCATTGACTACTACCTCCGCCGAATGAAGACGGAGGCGTTGGAGGGGCTACCCAAGAAACACGAACCGATTCGGATCGATTGTCCTTTGACCGGCTCACAGCTGAAGGCGTACCTGGACCGACATTGCGGCCGCGAGGATCGCCGGCCGGGGGGCCATGCTTGGGGCGCCGGAGCAATTGCTGGAAGATGTGTGCCTGCCCTTGGCCAGATGAAGAAGCCTACGGAATCAAGGGCTCTCCCGATGAGCTGAATCAATGTCGTAAAACTCAAGGCGGTTCTCGATAATTCGTCCGCAATCCAGGTCAAGGTGAAAGGCATCGATCTTCGTGGCAGAGACTCGCAGTTCAAGCAATGCTGAAGAACGTATTGCGGCACCAATATGGGATCCATGCCAGGATCATCAACGGAGAGATCACATCAGGCCGGCAGCAGATTGTGGACTCATTCAATGGCCAGGAAGGGTTCCAGGTCCTCATCTGTCGCCGAGGGTCGGCGAACTGGGCTGAACATCACGTCAGCCAACCATGTGCACCACTATATGAGGCCGTGGAACCCCGGAATCCAGAACCAGGTGCATGGACTGAGTTTATAGGATCGGGCAGGAGAAAAGAGGTATATGTCTTCCTTCCGATTGCGACTTGGCCAGAAGCCGGGGAGAAGTCGGTCGAAGAGGTGCTGGATGAATTGATTCGGGGCAAATCTGGACTGGAAACGGATGCGATCGTGCCTACGACCAGGATGTCGTTGGACAGGGAGGTCATGGATCGGGTTTTGCTCGCCGCTGTTACAAGGCTGGTGGTGGCGCGGTAGGCCCGATAGCCCACGGTTTGACACGAGGCGCCAATGGCGTGCCAAGAGAGCGGGAGTTGTAGGTTGCGGTTTGGCGGGTCATTATAGAGCGTGTACCTGCCGCCGGGGCTGGAGGCGGGGGAGGCGGCCAAGACGTTCCGCATCAAGCCCTTGAAGGTGTTCGTGCACCCGGAGAGCGAGAAGTGCAGGCCGGCTGGCGAGGATGCTGGAGCAGTGCACGACGCCCAGTTGCGATCCCCTCCTAGCGGTTCAGCGGTTCAAGGGTGCCAAGTTGACCGAAACGCCGCTTCGGCGGCCGGCCGGTTACGATTTCGAGAAGGCCATGAACTAGGGTTTCGGGTTCTGGAACCAGATGCGGTTCCGGGCGGAGCTCAAGCTGACGCGGTGGACGGCGGATTTCACGCCAGCGGGTTCGAAGTCGGATCAGAGGATCACGAAGATGAAGGCCGGGGGAACGAAGCTGGAGTTTTGGGCTACTTCGGAGCCGGAGGTGGTGGGTTGGTTTTGTCGTTTGGGGGATCTGTGATTTGATCGAACCGTGTAAGACTGTTGTAATGATAGAGCAGAGCGCAAGCGCATTGCTGGCGAACGTGGCGTACCTATGCGTCCACGAAGGTGAAGGAGACAGCTAGCTAATGGATCAAGCGACACACAACAAAATTGTCTCGTTCATCTGGGGCATCGCCGACGATGTCCTGCGTGACCTCTTCAAGCGCGGCAAGTACCCGGATGTCATCCTGCCGATGTGTGTCATGCGACGCCTGGACGCGGTGCTGGAGCCGACCAAAAAGAAGGTGCTGGACACCAAGAAGGTGCTCGATGAGGCGCGTATCACCGAGCAGCGTGCTGCCTTGTGCGAGGCAGCCGGACAGGCATTTTATAACACCTCGAAGTTTACCCTGCGCGATCTCGCTCCCGGGGCAGTCAGCAGCAGCTCTGGCGGACTTTGAGGCCTATCTGGATGGCTTCTCTCCGCAACGTGCAGGACATCCTCGAGAACTTCAAGTTCCGCAACCAGATGCCGACGCTCTCAAGGCCGACTGCGATCGGCACTCTGATCAGCAAAGTTTCTCGATCCCGGAGCAGTCCGACCTGACTGCGCCGTGAAGCACCCGGCATGGACAATCATTCGATGGGCACGGTCTTCGAGGAGCTGGTGCGCAAGTTCAACGAGGAGAACAACGAGGAGGCCGGGGAGCACTGGACGCCGCGCGATGCGGTTCAGCTGATGGCCAACCTCGTGTTCCTGCCGATCGCGACGAGATCAAATCCGGCACCTATCTGCTTTATGACTGCGCCTGCGGCACGGGCGGAATGCTGACGGTGGCGGAAGAGACGCTCGCCGCAACTCGCCGACAAACGCGGCAAGCAGGTCAAGGCCTCCTCTACGGCCAGGAGATCAACCCCGAGACCTATGCCGTCTGCAAGGCCGACATGCTGCTCAAGGGTGAAGGCGAGAGTGCCGACCACATCGTCGGTGGCGCCGAATGGTCTACGCTGTCCCACGACGCCTTCCCGGCCCAAGAGTTCGACTTCATGCTCTCGAATCCGCCCTATGGCAAGAGCTGGAAAAAGGATCTCGAAGCGATGGGGGGCAAGGACGGCATGCGCGATCCGCGCTTCAAGGTGATGCATGAGGGAGAGCGAACTCTCGCTGGTGACCCGCTCCAGCGACGGGCAGATGCTGTTCCTCGCCAACATGGTCTCCAAGATGAACGACAAGTCGGCGCTGGGCAGCCGTATTGCCGAGGTCCACAACGGCTCGTCGCTGTTCACCGGTGATGCCGGCCAGGGCGAGAGCAATATCCGCCGCTGGATCATCGAGAATGACTGGCTCGAGGCCATCGTCGCCTTGCCGCTCAACCTGTTCTACAACACCGGCATCGCCACCTACATCTGGGTGCTGTCCAATCGCAAGCCGGCACACCGCAAGGGGCAGGTGCAGCTGATCGACGCCAGCCAGTGGTTCAAGCCGCTGCGCAAGAATCTGGGCAAGAAGAACTGCGAGCTCTCCCCTGAGGACATCAAGCGCATCAGCCACACCTTTCTTGACTTCAAGGAAACGCCGGAGTCGAAGATCTTCCCCAACGCCGCCTTCGGCTACTGGAAGGTCACCGTCGAGCGCCCGCTGCGCCTGCACAGCCAGCTCACGATCAAGGCCATCGAGACGCTGCGCTTTACCTCGGGTGATGAGGAGATTCGCGCGGCGCTCTACGATGAGTTCGGCGACGACCTCTTCAGCAACTTCGCCAAGATCGCCGCCGAGCTGGAGAAACGTCTGGCCGACTGGGGCAACGACGAGGACGAGGGTGATGACGAAGAGGGGAGCAGCCGAAGAAGGGTCTATCCGAGAAGAAGCGCAAGAAGCTGCTCGATCCCAAGACCTGGGAGCGCGACGGCCGCCTGGTCGAGGTCGCCACGCAGCTGCGCGCGGCGCTGGGCGACGCGCTGTTCGAGGACCACAACCTCTTCCGCGACCGCGTGGACGCGGCACTCAAGCAGGCCGACATCAAGCTCGCCGCCGCCGACCTGAAGCAGATCCTCAAGGCCGTGAGCTGGCGCGTCGAGACGGCGCCGCCCGTCATCGCCAAGGTGCACAAGCCCGGCAAGGCCAAGGCCGACCCGCTGCGCGGCTGTTCGAGGCGACCGTGGACGGCAAGCCCGTCGATCGTCGAGTACGAGCCGGACTCCGACCTGCGCGACACCGAGCAGGTGCCGCTGCTCGAGGAGGGTGGCATCGAGGCCTTCATCCGCCGCGAGGTGCTGCCCTACACGCCCGACGCCTGGATCAAGGAAGACGCCACCAAGATCGGCTACGAGGTCAGCTTCACGCGCCACTTCTACAAGCCGCAGCCGCTGCGCACGCTGGAGGAGATCAGCGCCGACATCCTCGCCATCGAGAAGGAAGCCGAGGGGCTGCTGGAAGGAATACTCCGAGGGGAGAGAAGCAATGATGGCGAGGAGCTGACGCAACACACCTGAAGAACGGCGGCCAGGTACTGAAGACACGCGACGACCATGCTCCTGTCTTTCTGAATCGCGCTGCGAATTCGACGGCGGTCGATCAGGTTATCTTGCCCGACGACTCGCAGTGCTCTTGGGCGAAACGCGGAGAGGCGTTCGGCGCAGAGAAGCTACGCTACGCCCTCGACCATGGTTGACGCCTCGCGTTCATCCGAGCATATGTCGCTTGCTGGTCGGCGAAGGACTTACGCACGCCGTGCACCTCGCCGGGAAGGGCGCGGCCCTGCCCGGAATGAACGCAGTTACCTTCCAGAACCTGAACGCCGAGATCACACAGGAAGCAAAACGTACATCCGATGTAGCTGGGCGCGAAGAGGGGAACTTCGAGGACCAGATCCGAGTCGCAAATGAGTTGCTGCGCGGCCTTGAGATCCTGGCTGCGGCGAAGGAGGTTGGCTCTGCGGAGCAGGAGCAAGTTGCCACACTGCGAAGTGACCTGAAGGGGATCATTGAGTCATTCGCAGAGTCCATCCTGCAGGGCGAAGAGAGCCTCGCGAAAGCCGAGGCGGCAATGACGTGAAGAAGCATTCAACTACCTCATCAGCTTCTTGATGAGTTTTGCGAGCCGTGCCGGTACTCGTGAGCGCTTGCAGCTCTTTACCACCAACTACGACCGTTTCATCGAAGCCGGTGCGGACGCGGCGGGGCTGCGTCTCATCGACCAATTCACGGGCACGCTGGCGCCAGTTTTCAGTGCTTCGCGCCTTGATGTAGACCTGCACTACAACCCGCCCGGCATCCGTGGGGAGCCACGCTACCTCGAAGGTGTCGCGCGTTTCACCAAACTGCACGGGTCGGTCGATTGGCTCGATTGCGATGGATCGATCCGCCGGATCGGCCTGCCATTCGGCGCGGACGATGCTGCGCCGTACCTCAAGGCGCCGGGTCTGACGGGCGTCGATGCGTCGAGCCTGATGATTTATCCCAACGCAGCCAAGGATCGCGAGACGTCGGCGTACCCCTACGTCGAGTTGTTCCGCGACTTCGCTGCCGCCATCTGCCGACCGAACAGCACTGTGGTTTGCTACGGCTACAGTTTCGGCGACGAGCACATCAATCGCGTGATCGAGGACATGCTCACGATTCCGTCGGCGCACTTGGTCATCATCGCTTACGACGATCCGTTGGGGCGCATCATGCGAACCTACGAGCGATTGGGCAGACAGGCGCAGGTCACGCTGCTCATCGGCAACCACCTCGGCGATTTGCACACACTGGTCGGCCACTACCTGCCGAAGCCCGCGATCGACCGGACTACTTTCCGGATGGCGGAACTGCTCAAGGCGCGCTGGGGCACCGAACCGCGCACCAGTAGTGATGACGAGAGCCCGGCGGAGGGCGACGGAGGCCCGACGTCATGAGCCAAGCACCGTTCGAGCAAGCCGGTAGTCTACGGATCGGTGCTGTGGACTTTGTCTCGCCGGACGAGATCAAGGTCGCGCTGGACATTGAGGCCCCCGAGTCTGTCGCGCTAAACGCCGGCGGCCCCCGGCCGTTTCCCAGGGTCAATGGCTACCTACTGATTCCGGTGGATGAAGCGTTCCTCGTCGGCCAGGTCGAGTGGCTCACCGTCGAGCGTTCCGCCTTCCCGAAACGGCGCGGGATGCAGGACTTCGGACTTGTGGATCTCCCGTATCCGCTGCGCAAGTTGCGGCTCAATCCACTCGGCACGCTCCGCAGGAGCTCACAAGACGAGGCATACGACTTTCGCCGCGGCGCGGACGGCTTGCCTTCGATTGGCGCCGCGGTACTCTTGCCCACGGATGCTCAGCTTCGCTCGATCGTCGAGTCGGGAGAACGACGTCGGGTGAAGATCGGCACCAGCCCGCTCGCCGGTGATGCGGAGGTCTCGATCGACCCCAACCGCCTGTTCGGGCGTCACCTCGCGGTACTGGGAAATACGGGCAGTGGCAAGTCGTGCTCGGTCGCCGGCTTGATCCGCTGGTGCCTTGAGCAGGCGACGCATGTTCGTACGCAAGCAGGCGCAGCGGGGCGACCCAATGCCCGGTTTATAGTGCTCGACCCGAACGGCGAGTACTCACGGGCCTTCAGCGGTGACGACGCGCTCAAGGCACGGATCTTCAAGGTGAATCCGAGTGAAGGTGAAACTGCGCTCAAGGTGCCGCTTTGGTTCTGGAACAGCGCGGAGTGGTGTTCGTTCACGCAGGCCAGCGCGAGGACGCAGCGGCCGCTGCTCCGGCGCGCGCTGCGAGAAGTGAAGGCTGGCCGGATCGGCATCGACGACCCGACTGACAAGGAGAGGAAGCTCGCTCTTCGCCGGTATCTTTCGTCGCGATTGATCACCATCCAGCGCGATCTTCGGTCGGGTGCGATCCAGACGGAAGCAACCAAGTTCGGCTTCCGCCTGAAAGCAATGGACAGCGACATCGAAGCGAAGAGTGCGGAGCTCCCGGACAATCAGCTCGATGCGGTTCGAGGCGCCCTCGATAAGGCGTTGAGTGCAACGCACAACATCTATCAGAAGGACGGGAAGACCAATGAGTACTACCGCGCCT
Organism: Candidatus Krumholzibacteriia bacterium; assembly: GCA_963848505.1. GTDB lineage: Bacteria > Krumholzibacteriota > Krumholzibacteriia > LZORAL124-64-63 > LZORAL124-64-63 > JACZKN01. The sequence continues at coordinate 734,157 of CAWKEB010000002.1, forward strand.
TCTCGGAAGATCAGGTCACCCCGATAGTGACTGCGCTCCACGCCTCCCTCGATGGTCTCGGTGGGATCATCTATCAGGAGGGTCCGGACGAGGATGTTCCGCTGGCGTTCAGTGGCACCGACCTCGCGGATCATCTTGAGACCCTCGCGGAGCAGGAGAACGTCAGCCAGTTCCTCGATTTTCTGGTGGCCCGTATCCGGACGTTCTTGTCTGACCCGAAGATGAAGGCGATCATCGGGAACGCAGACGAAGTTACGCTTGAGATGTGGCTCAGCGACTACATTGGCAGCGCCAACGCCGAATGCGGTTGTATGTCGGTGATTGACCTGTCCCTTGTGCCAACCGAGGTCGTTCATGTCGTCACCGCCGTAATAGCGCGCATGGTGTTCGAAGCATCGCAACGGTACGTGAAACTGAATGGTTCCGCGCTGCCCACTGTCTTGGTGATGGAGGAGGCGCACACCTTCATCAAGCGCTACAAGGAGGACGTCGAGAATCAGGATGCCGCCAGCATCTGCTGTCAGGTCTTCGAGCGCATCGCCCGCGAAGGGCGCAAGTTCGGACTCGGCTTGGTCCTGTCGTCGCAACGGCCATCCGAGCTCTCGCCCACGGTGCTGTCGCAGTGCAACACCTTCCTGCTCCACCGCATCAGCAACGACCGCGACCAGGAATTGGTCCACCGGCTCGTCCCGGACAACCTCCGCGGACTGCTTCGCGAGCTGCCCTCGCTGCCCTCGCAACGGGCCATTCTACTCGGCTGGGCGTCGGAGCTGCCGGTTCTGGTGAAGATGAACGACCTGCCGAAGTCGCAACAGCCCCGCTCCGACGATCCCGAGTTCTGGGGAGTATGGGTCGGTAAGGATGAAGGGGCGAGCCGGTATCACGGGCGATCGACTGGCATGGCTTGCCGCCGACTGGCAGCGGCACAACGGTCGGACGGGAGAGTCCGGAGAAACCAAGAATGATTGCCGACCTCAAGCCGTATGCGGAGTACAAGGCCTCGGGGCAGGAGTGGCTTGGACAAATACCAGCGCATTGGATCGCAGTTGCCGAACCGCGCCTTCTTTCGTGAGGTGAAGGAGCGTTCAACCAGGATGAGAGGAAATGCTATCAGCTCACGCTAAGCGGGGGGATCGTCAGCGAACCCCTCGAAGACGTTCGAAGCAGGATGGATCGCCAAGTCGAACGTTGGCCTACAAGCTTGTGCCGACCAAGCGACATTGTCTATCAACAGACTGCGGGCGTGGCAGGGGGCGATCGGGAGTTTCGGCACATGCGGAATCATCAGCCCGGCATACGTGTGTATGCGCCCTGCGCACCGGCAGTGACTTGCCGAGTTACGCCACCACCTCTTGAGCACCCCCAGTCTACGCAGGAGGCGTATCTCCGGCCTACGACAGGCGTCAGTCAAGGCTGCGCCTCTATCCGGAACACTTCAACGAATGACCGATCGCCGTGCCCCCGCCCGACGAGCAGGCGGCGATTGTGCGGTTTCTGGACTGGGCGAACGGGCGGTTGGAGCGGGCGATCCGGGCGAAGCGGAAGGTGATCGCGCTGCTCGACGAGCAGAAGCAGGCCATCATCCACCGCGCCGTCACCCGCGGCCTCGACCCCTCCGCCCCCCTCAAGCCCTCCGGCGTCCCCTGGCTCGGAGAGATTCCTGAGCATTGGGCGCCAACAGGCACTCTGGACGCTCAGCAGCCTCCGGACAGAGCGAAATCCAGGCAACTTGCCGTTGCTCTCGGTGTTTCTCGATCGAGGAGTGATCAGGTACGAAGAAGGCGGCGGCCAGGTACACGCACCAAGTCTGGATCTCTCAAACTATCAGGTGGTTCGCGCCGGCGATTTTGTCCTCAACAACCAGCAGGCGTGGCGTGGTTCCGTAGGGGTGTCTCGCCATGAAGGCATCATCAGCCCGGCCTACATAGTGCTATCGCTTTCAAAGCGCCTGGATTCGAGTTTCGCCAACTACCTGCTGCGATCAAGGGCGCTAGTCGACCAGTTCGTTGCTGCGTCCAAGGGTGTTGGAGACATTCAGCGTCAAGTCTTCTGGCCATTTCTCCGTATGGTTCAAGTGCCGCTTCCGACAACGGAAGAACAGAGGATGATCGCCCAGCATCTGGAAACAGCGACTGTGGGCTTGATGCACTCGATCTGCCGGCTCGAACGTGAGATCGACCTCCTCCGCGAATACCGTACGCGCCTTGTCGCCGACGTCGTGACCGGCAAGCTCGATGTGCGCGAGGCGGCGGCGCGGTTGCCGGATCAAGATTCTATTCGCGACCTCGCGTCTTCGTGTGAGCCCGCTTTCGACTCCTACCCGGACGACGAATTGCTCGAAGTCGACGATGAGGAGGCGGAGATCTCGTGAACACCCGGGACCTTATCGCCCTCGTCGACCGCTTGCGCGCGCTCCCCACGGAAACCGAGTGGCTGGAGTTCAAGGGCAATCATGCCGAACCACAACAGATTGGCGAGTACCTGTCGGCACTGGCGAACGAGGCCAGCCTATGCAACCAGCCGCGGGGCTACCTGGTATTCGGCGTCGACGACGCCAGCCACGAGGTCGTCGGCACCCGCTTCGACCTCTACGTGGCGAAGGCCCGAGGCAATCAGGACCTTCTCCCCTGGTTGGGCGCCCTGCTGCAGCCCAACCCCGGTGTAGAGGTTCTGGCGGTTGATCATCCGTCCGGGCGTGTCGTGCTGCTGGCCGTGAGCCCGGCGCGCGATCGTCCGGTTGTGTTCTCGGGCAAGGCCTATTGCCGGGTCGGTACCAGCAAGACCGGACTGTTGCGACACCCGGAGAAGGAGCGCGCGCTGTGGACGCGTGGCAGCGACTGGTCCGCCGAGCTCTGCGACAGCGCGAGCCTGGCCGATCTCGATCCGGAGGCGATTGCCAAGGCCCGCGAGCAGTTCGTCGTGAAGCATCCGGGCCAGGCCGCCACGGTCAACGATTGGGACGATCGGACCTTCCTCAACAAGGCCCGCGTTTTGAAGCAGGGGGCCGTCACGAACGCCGCGCTGCTGCTGCTCGGCCGCAGCGAATCGACAACACTGCTAGCGCCGGCCGTGGCGAAGCTCTCCTGGATCCTCCAGGACGCCGCCAACCACGAACTCGACTACGAACATATCGGGCCGCCCTTCCTGCTCGCCGGCGACCGCCTGCTCAAGCGTATCCGCAACCTCATCGTACGTGCGTTGCCTAGCGGCACGCTCTTTCCCCAGGAGATCACCCAGTACGACCCGTGGGTGGTGCGCGAGGCGCTGCACAACGCCATCGCGCACCAGGACTACCGTCGCCACGGACGCATCGTCGTGGTCGAGTTTCCCGCTCGCGTGCTGGTCACCAATGTCGGGGACTTCCTGCCGGGAGACGTCGAGACCATCATCCGTCAGGACGCGCCGCAGGCCATCTACCGCAACCCCTTCCTGGCCGACGCGATGGTCGAGCTGAACCTGATCGACACGCAGGGCGGCGGCATCAAGCGCATGTTCGAGACGCAACGGCGCCGCTCGTTCCCGCTGCCGGACTACGACCTGAGCGATCCCGGGCAGGTGTCGGTGAGCATCACCGGCCAAATCCTTGACGAGCGCTACACGCGCCTCTTGATGGAGCGGACCGACCTCGACCTTGCGCTGGTCGTGCTGCTCGACCGGGTACAGAAGCGGCTTCGGATCGGGCCGGACGAGCACCGACGCCTGAAGTCCGCCGGGCTGGTCGAGGGCCGCTATCCCAACCTCATTGTGGCTGGCGCAGTTGCCAAGGCCACGGGCGAGGCGGGGCGGCACATTCGTGAGCGGGGATTCGACAAGCAGTACTATCTGGATCTGATCCTGGCTCTGGTCCGCGAGCACGAGCCGGTCACCCGGGGCGAGGTCGATCAGGCCGTGATCCCGAAACTCTCAGACCGCCTGACGCAAGAGCAGAAGCAGCGCAAGGTCCACAACCTTCTGCAAGAGCTGCGGCGTGCGGGGAAGATTGACAATCGCGGCTCCCGCGGCCAGCCGGCATGGTATTTCACTGAGGAGTCCGCAGATGGTTGAGCAATGGAATCGCGCGCGATCGGGGGTCCTTGGGCTTTTTATGAACCCCATCGGCGCCACCAACTGCCTGTCGATAAACGGGTTGTGGCCTTTGCTGGGTTTGCGCGGAAGGGTTCCGTTTAGCAAAGGAGTTAGCAAAGGTTTTAGCAAAGGGAGGCTGGCGGCCCGTTCCCAGGCGGCCGGGGTCGCGATGCTTGATGGGTACTTGATCGGAGGCACGGGGCGGCTCCGCGGCCTACGCCTGACGATCGCGACGGGAGTTGTTCGATGACCACCGACACCAGCGAGAAAGGCCTCGAAACCCTGATCATGCGGCACATGACCGGCACGGACGGTCTCGCCGTCGCGCCGAACAGAGTCGCCGAACGGCCGCCGCCGTACGGCGGCACCGGCTACACCGCCGGCAGCGCGCAGGACTACGACCGCGCCCACGCGCTCGACGTGCCGCAGCTCTTCGCCTTCCTGCGCGCCACGCAGCCGGAGGCGTTCAAGAAGCTGGCGATGGCCGACGCGAACGACGCCAAGGACATCAACCGCCTCAAGTTCCTCGCCCGGCTCTCCGGCGAGATCGGCAAGCGCGGCGTCATCGACGTGCTGCGCAAGGGCGTCGACGCACGGGCCGCTGCACTTCGACCTCTTCTACGGCACGCCGTCGCCGGGCAACGCCAAGGCCGAGACGCTGCACGCCGAGAACCGCTTCTCGATCACGCGCCAGCTCGCCTACAGCATGGACGAGACGCGCCGCGCGCTCGACCTGTGCCTGTTCATCAACGGCCTGCCCATCGCCACCTTCGAGCTGAAGAACAGCCTCACCAAGCAGACGGTCGAGGACGCCGTCGAGCAGTACAAGCGCGACCGCGACCCGCGCGAGCGGCTGTTCGAGTTCGGCCGCTGCGTGGTGCACTTCGCGGTGGACGACAGCGAGGTGCGGATGTGCACCGAGCTGCGCGGCAAGGGCTCGTGGTTCCTGCCCTTCAACAAGGGCTACAACGACGGCGCGGGCAACCCGCCCAACCCGCACGGCCTCAAGACCGACTACCTGTGGAAAGAGGTGCTCACGCCGGCGGGGCTGACCAACATCCTCGAGAACTACGCGCAGATCGTCGAGGAGAAGGACCCGCGCACCGGCAAGAAGAAGCGCAAGCAGGTGTGGCCGCGCTACCACCAGCTCGACGTGGTGCGGCAGGCGCTGGCCGATGTGCGCGCCCATGGTGCGGGCAGGCGCTACCTCATCCAGCACTCGGCGGGCAGCGGCAAGTCGAACTCCATCGCCTGGCTCGCGCACCAGCTCATCGGCCTGAAGCGCGACGAGCAAGGAGGTCTTCGACTCGGTCATCGTGGTGACCGACCGGCGCATCCTCGACGACCAGATCCAGACGACCATCAAGCAGTTCATGCAGGTCGGCGCGACCGTGGGCCACGCCGAGCGCTCCGGCGACCTGCGCCGGTTCATCGAGGAGGGGAAGAAGATCATCGTCTCGACGGTGCAGAAGTTCCCCTTCATCCTCGACGAGATCGCCACCGAGGGCGGCAAGACCTTCGCCATCGTCATCGACGAGGCGCACTCGAGCCAGGGCGGCAAGACCTCGGCGGCGATGAGCCAGGCGCTCGGCGCTGCGGCGGAGGACGAGGACGCGGGACCGACCCCGAGGACACGGTGAACGACGCCCTCGAGAAGCGCATGGCGGCGCGCAAGATGCTGACCAACGCCAGCTACTTCGCCTTCACCGCCACGCCCAAGAACAAGACGCTGGAGATGTTCGGCGAGCCGCTGCCGCCCGACGCCGAGGGCAAGGTCAAGCACCGGCCCTTCCACAGCTACACGATGAAGCAGGCGGTCGAGGAGGGCTTCATCCTCGACGTGCTCAAGGCCTACACGCCGGTGGACAGCTACTACAAGCTGGTCAAGAAGACCGAGGACGACCCGGAGTTCGACACCAAGAAGGCGCAGAAGAAGCTGCGCCGCTACGTCGAGAGCCACGACCACGCGATCCGGCTCAAGGCCGAGATCATGGTGGACCACTTCCACGAGCAGGTGATGGCGGCCGGCAAGATCGGCGGCCAGGCCCGGGCGATGGTGGTCACCAGCGGCATCGAGCGGGCCATCCAGTACTTCCACGCCTTCAAGGCGTACCTGGTGGAGCGCAAGAGCCCGTACCAGGCCATCGTCGCCTTCTCCGGCGAGCACGACTACGGCGGCGCGAAGGTCAGCGAGGCGTCGCTCAACGGCTTTTCGAGCGGCGACATCGCCGGCAAGATCCAGACCGACCCGTACCGCTTCCTGATCTGCGCCGACAAGTTCCAGACCGGCTACGACGAGCCGCTGCTGCACACGATGTACGTGGACAAGCCGCTCTCCGGCATCAAGGCGGTGCAGACGCTGTCGCGCCTCAACCGCGCCCACCCGCAGAAGCACGACTGCTTCGTGCTCGACTTCCAGAACAACAGCGAGGCGATCACCTTCGCCTTCCAGGACTACTACCGCACCACGCTGCTCGCCGACGAGACCGACCCCAACAAGCTGCACGACCTCAAGGCGGCGCTCGATGACGCCCAGGTCTACTCGCCGGAGCAGGTGCAGCAGGTGGTGGATCTGTTCCTCGGCGGCGCGGACCGCGACCAGCTCGACCCGATCCTCGATGCCTGTGTGGCGGTCTACGTAGATCGGCTCGACGAGGACGGCCAGGTGGACTTCAAGGGCAAGGCCAAGGTGTTCTGCCGCACCTACGCCTTCCTCGTCGTCGGTGATCCCCTACAGCAACGCCGAGTGGGAGAAGCTCTCGATCTTCCTCGACCTGCTCACGCCCAAACTGCCGGCGCCGAAGGAGGAGGACCTCGCCAAGGGCATCCTCGAAGCCATCGACATGGACAGCTACCGCGTCGAGAAGAAGGCGGCGATGAAGATCGCGCTGGCGGACGAGGACGCGGAGATCGAGCCGGTACCGACGGATGCGCGGCGGGCGCAAGCGCGAGCCCGAGCTGGATCGGCTGAGCAACATCCTGAAGTCGTTCAACGAGCAGTTCGGCACCCTGTTCACCGACACCGACCGGGTGGCGAAGCGCATCCGCGACGACATCGCGCCGAAGGTCGCCGCCGACGCGGCCTACCAGAATGCGAAGGAGAACACCCCGCACACCGCGCGCATGGCGCACGACCAGGCACTGGCGAAGGTGATGCAGCACCTGCTGAAGGACGACACGCAGGTCTACAAGCAGTTCGTCGAGAACGAGTCGTTCAAGCGCTTCGTGGGCGACATGGTGTATGCGATCACGAACCCATAGTGCGAGCCGGGCGACGCGGGTGAGCAATTCCAAGGTAGTCATGAGGTGGGGGCGTTAGAAACAGGGGCTTTCAGACGGGATCTAGGTAGAGCTCGCCGGAACACTGGACCAGCACGAGAGGCGGAAAAAATATCAATCTTTTGAAACGAACATCGTAGTTGGCTGGCTCGGAAGTGTTAGATACAAAAAGCTACGCGGGTCGTTCTGGGTTCCCTTGACCAAAAGCTCTCCGCAAGTACCGCTGAATTCTGCAATATCGGTGCCGGTGCTATTTTCTTCGTACTTCCAATTGTCGAGATACGCAACGACCTCAGGAATATACGGGGATTCAATAGAGAGAAAATAGTCCCTATTCTCCTCATTATAGCGCGCTACGCGGACACGGGCAACCCGGCCATGTTTATCAGTGAATTTGCACCGAAATGGGAACAAGTCGTCAAGCTCGCTTGACCAGTATGCGTCGCTTCCCGCTCCTACGGCAACACGGTGCTCCAACCGGTCGACGTATGTGAACCGCGGCGCGCAGCTTGAAGTGCTGAGTGTTGAAATCAGAACCAGAATCGCGAGAATACGGTACACGACGCTTCTCTCCTGGTGTTGGCGGCTGACGGACCTATTTGATGCTATAAGAGGATCGTTGGCTTAAGCTGCGAAGGCGACTGGCGCTCCCCGTCCGCTCTGCACGGGACGTGGCAAGCGACTTAGGGATCCAGTGGTGTCTACGAAACCAGGGCAAGCCCAAGCCGAAGCGTCCGACCCGGCCATAGATGCAGTTTGCCAATGAATTATCGGTTGATCTGGTAATTGCTTAAGCGGGGGTTCAGGGCCACTGTATTGGAAAAGGCGATTTGCCAACCGGCCGAACCCGCTACAAACCGCGCCGCGGAGAATTGGCAGGCCCCTCGTTGTGCCACGTCCCAAGTAGCTTTTCTTAGCCCGAATTTCCGGCTCGTCGGCCGGGACTTGAGCCGCATCAAATTTTTCATTAGCGCGCAGCCATGGTTGCTCGAAGGCGACAATATTTCAACGTCGGATCTCACTGGAACCAGTGGGCCGTATCAGCTACCTAGTTGACCTTGGCCCCAGCAATCGCGAGACTGTAGAGTGCCGCCTCGTATCGGCAGATCGTGATCCACGAAATGAGCCCCCATGCCCCAATCCCCCCTTGCCCCCCTCCAATCAAAGACTATCTTAGTCGCCGCAGCCGTCTCCCTGGCCCTCTGGCACTGGGTTTCGCAGGATTTCGCCCTCGGCACCTTCCTCACCGCCCTCTGGGCCGTGGTCTGGTTCCGCAGCACCGAGGGCCTGATCCGCACCGCCGCCCGCCCCAAGGGCCAGCCCCGCAGCAAAGACTATCTTAGTCGCCGCAGCCGTCTCCCTGGCCCTCTACCACTGGGTTTCGCCATGATTTCGCCTACGGGACCTTCGCCACCGCCCTCTGGGCCGTAGTCTGGTTCCGCAGCACCGAGGGCCTGATCCGCGCCGCCGCCCGCCCCAAGGGCCAGCCCCGCAACGAACGGGCGCTCCTGGGCTGGGGGGCCGTCAAATTGGCTGTTTACGGATTGGCGGTCTGGGTGTTATTTTCCCGACCGTTTCCCGCTCTGAGCCACGCCGTGGGCTTCACCCTGATGATGGGGGTCCTGGTGGTCGGCGGCGCGCGCCTGCGCTCTGCCGTCCCCGGGCCCTGCCCCGACAGGAAGACGATGCGCAAGACCTTTAAGGCACCGCACGCGACCCTCGCCCTCGCGCTGGGCATCGCCCTGTTCGCCGCCGGCGCCCTCGCCCAGGACCACGGCACGGCCGCGACCACGACACCCCCGCCCAGCCCGAGCACCAGACCCACGGCGAAGCCTACCCCGACGACCCCTCGGGCCACGATCCCGCCGTCACCCACGCCGACCCGGCCGGCCACGGCGAGCAGGCCGCCCGGCGGCGAGGACGCCCACGGCCGAACACGGCGAGACCACGGCGAAGGCCACGGCACCATGCCCCACCTCCCGTCGGCCCTCACCTTCATCGAACAATGGGTCCCCGCCCCCGTCGCCGCAGAAACTGGACGCCTTCAAGGACCCCATCTTCTCCCTCTTCATGGCCCTGGTCCTGGCCGCCCTGTTCGTCGCCCTGTCCAAGCAGCTCGACCCCCGCAAGCCCGGCCGCGCCCAGATGGCCGCCGAGATGCTCTTCGGCGGGCTGTACTCCCTGTTCCGCACGATCATCGGTGACGACGCCCGCAGGTACACGCCCTTCCTGGGCAGCCTGTTCATCTTCATCCTGGTTCAACAACCTGTTCGGCCTGATGCCGCTGGGCCACGCCGCCACCGCCAGCTTCGCCAACACCACCTTCGCCCTGGGCCTGCTCACGTTCCTGTACGTGCAGTTCATCGCCCTGCGGCTCAACGGTGTGAAGGGCTACCTGTTCCACCTGGCCGGCTCGCCCAAGTCGGGCGTGGAGTGGGCGCTGATCCCGCTGTTCTTCCCGCTGCACCTGGTCGGCGAGCTGATCAAGCCCATCAGCCTGTCCCTGCGTCTGTTCGGCAACATCTTCGGCGAGGACACCCTGGTCGCGACCATGGTCCTGCTCGGCGCCGGCATCAGCTACAGCCTCAGCGGCGGCGCCTGGTTCGTGCCCGGCCTGCCCCTGCAGTTCCCGTTCTATTTCCTGGGACTGTTGTCCTGCACCATCCAGGCGCTGGTCTTCACGCTCCTGGCTACCGTTTACATCGCCCTGTGGCTGCCTCACGGACATCACGACGAGGCTCACGGGCATTAGAACCGGACCAGACGGCGTCCGGAACCACGGCGGGCACGGCCCGCAAACCTGACACGCGCGCACGCGTCTAGGAGGAACAATGGACCTGCTCGGACTTGCTCTCCCCATCGGTCTCGGCCTGGCCGCCATCGGCTCGGGCCTCGGTCTCGGCCGCGCCATCGAGGGCGGCATGAACGCCATGGGTCGTCAGCCTGAGGCCATCGGCCAGATCCAGACGGCCATGATCATCGGCTGCGCCTTCATCGAGGCCCTGACGATCTACGCCCTGGTCGCGACCATCCTGTTGATGGGCAAGGTTGCTTAAGTCGAGTTGGACGTGACCTGCGCGCGCATGCGGTGACGCGGGGGGTGGCCTTGGCCGCCCTCCGCCGAACCCAGCGGCGCACGCCGGACCGGGCTGACTGAAGGGAACCCATCATGGAATTCGTGACGCCAAACATCACCAACCTGCTGACCACCGCGGTGGGGTTCATCCTCTTCGTGTGGGTGCTGGCCAAGTTCGCCTGGGGGCCGATCCTGACGCTGCTGGACCAGCGGCGGGACACCATCCAGGGCGACTACGACGCGGCCGAGAAGAACCTGGCCGACGCGGAGACAGCTGCGCGGCGAGTTCGAATCGAAGCTGCAGGACATCAAGGTCATCGAGCGCGAGAAGGTCCAGGAGGCCGTCAAGCGCGGCGAGGGCCTGGCCGCTTCCATCGTCTCGAAGGCCAACGACGACGCCGCCACCAAGGTGGCCAAGGCCGAGCAGGACATCGAGCTGGAGGCCCACCAGGCCCAGCTGATCCTGCGCGACTCGGTGGTCGCCATGGCCATCGGCGCTGCGGAGAAGGTCATCGGCGAGCGGCTGGACGATGCCAAGCATCGCCAGCTGATCCAGGAGTACATCGACGCCATGGGGAGCGCGGCCGATGCGTGATCGCAAGGTCGCCACCCGCTATGCCGGCGCGCTGTTGGCTTCTGCCAAAGAGGCCGGTGTTCTGGCCGGTGTGGCCGAGAGCTACGCCTCGCTCATGGAGATGCACCTGGGCCAGAGCGAGTTGCGGGTCTTCCTGGACAGCCCCCAGGTGCCGACCGCGGAGAAGAAGGAACTGCTGCAGAAGGTCTTCGCCGGCCGCATCGAGCCTCTGCTGCTGAACTTCACCTACCTGCTGATCGACAAGTACCGCATGGAGAATTTCCGCGACATCGGCGAGGCCTTTGCCTTCCTGGTGGAGCAGGAGCAGGGCGTGTTGCGCGCGCGGGTCACCACCGCGATCGCGCTGCCGTCCGACCTGGAGGACCAGCTGCGGACCCGGCTGGCCCGGCTCACCGGCAAGACCATGATTCTGGACAAGCGCGTGGATCCCGCGGTGATCGGGGGCGTGAAGGTGGTCATGGAGGACAAGATCCTCGACGGCACCGTGCGCACCAACCTCGATCTGCTGCGCAAGACGCTGGAGAAGGCCCCGGTCCGCTAGACCGACGGCACAGGCGAGCGCGGCACGGCCGCGTCACCAAGGAGAACGGCTTTGAAACTTCGGCCCGAAGAGATCAGCTCCGTCCTGTCCCAGGAGCTCAACAAATACGACCGCGACCTGGCGGTCGAGAGCGTGGGCACCATCCTGCAGGTGGGCGACGGCATCGCCCGCGTCTACGGCCTGCAGGACGTGATGGCCGGCGAGATGGTCAAGTTCCCCGGCGACATCTACGGCATCGTGCTGAACCTCGAGGAGGATTCGGTCGGTGTGGCGATCATGGGGCCGGACACGCAGATCAAGGAAGGCGACCAGGTCTCGCGCACCGGCACCATCGCCTCGGTGCCCGTGGGCGCCGGCGTGGTGGGCCGCGTGCTGAGCGCCGTGGGCGAGCCGCTGGACGGCGAGGGCCCGGTGGTCTCCACCGAGACCCGCAACATCGAGATCAAGGCGCCCGGCGTCACCGCGCGCCAGCCGGTGGGCCAGCCGCTGATGACCGGCCTGAAGGCCGTCGACTCGATGATCCCCATCGGCCGCGGCCAGCGCGAGCTGATCATCGGCGACCGCGGCACCGGCAAGACGGCCATCGCCATCGACGCCATCATCAACCAGAAGGGCAAGGGCGTGCACTGCTTCTACGTGGCCATCGGCCAGAAGCAGTCGACCGTGGCCTCGGTGGCGCGCAAGCTCAAGGAACACGGCGCGATGGAGTACACCACGATCATCGCCGCCAACGCCTCTGACCCCGCCCCGATGCTCTACCTGGCGCCCTACACGGGCTGCACCATGGCCGAGCACATGATGTGGCAGGGCAAGGACACGCTCGTGGTCTACGACGACCTTTCCAAGCAGGCCAACGCCTACCGCCAGATGTCGCTGCTGCTGCGCCGCCCGCCGGGCCGCGAAGCCTACCCCGGCGACGTGTTCTACCTGCATAGCCGCCTGCTGGAGCGCGCGGTGAAGCTGTCGAAGGAGAACGGCGGCGGCTCGCTGACCGCGCTGCCGATCATCGAGACCCAGGCGTCGGACGTGTCGGCCTACATCCCGACCAACGTGATCTCCATCACCGACGGGCAGATCTTCCTGGAGAACGACCTGTTCTACCAGGGCATCCGGCCGGCCATCAACGTGGGCATCTCGGTGTCGCGCGTGGGTGGCGCCGCCCAGACCAAGGCCATGAAGAAGGTCGCGGGCTCGCTGCGCCTGGACCTGGCCCAGTACCGCGAGCTGGCGGCGTTCGCCCAGTTCGGTTCGGACCTGGACAAGTCGACCCAGCGGCAGCTGACCCGTGGCGAGCGCATGGTCGAGATCCTCAAGCAGGACCAGTACGTGCCCATGCCCATGGAGAAGCAGGTTTCGATCATCTTCGCCGCCGGCAAGGGCTTCCTGGACACGGTGCCCGTCGACCAGGTGCACGCCTGGGAGAAGGGCTTCCACGCGTTCATGGAACAGAAGCACTCGGCCGTGCTGCAGGCCATCGCCACCAGCGGCAAGCTGGAGGACAACACGGTCGAGTCGTTGACCGCGGCCATCAAGGAATACGGCGCGACGTTCGGCAAGTAGCGGCGGCGCGTTACGCATAGGCAAGCAGGAGGTCACCCGTGGCGGGAGCCGGGGTCAAACTACTCAACAAGCGGATCCGCTCGGTCAAGAGCACGCAGCAGATCACCAAGGCCATGAAGATGGTCGCGGCGTCGAAGCTGCAGCGCTCCCAGGGCAAGATGCTGGCCGCGCGGCCCTACTCGCGCAAGCTGGCCGAGCTCATGGGCCAGCTGGCCGCCAAGGCCGACATCGAGCACCCGCTGTTCGCGGTGCGGCCAGTCAGGAAGCGGCTGTACGTGGTCATCAGCTCGGACAAGGGGCTGTGCGGCTCGTACAACACCAACCTCTTGAAGCTGGCCCACAAGGTGATCGACGAGTCGGTGGCCGCCGGGGTCGAGACCTCGGTCTACGCCATCGGGCGCAAGGGCGCCGAGTACTTCCGCAAGCGGGGCTACACCATGTTCGCGACCCACACCGACTTCGGGGGCGAGGCGAACGCCGAGCGGGGCAAGCTGGTGGGCGACAGGATCGTCGGCTCGTTCCTGGACCTGACCTTCGACGAGGTGCGGGTGGTGTACCCGCAGTTCCATTCGGTGATGACCCAGCGGCCGGTGGATCTGGGGCTGCTGCCGATCGCGCCGGAGGCCGCCGCCGGCGACGAGGCCAAGAAGAGCGACCAGGACTACATCTGGGAGCCCAGCCAGGAAGATCTGTTCGCGGTGCTGCTGCCTTTGTACCTGCGCAACCGGGTGTTCATGACCCTGAGCGAGGCCTTCACCAGCGAGCACGCCGCGCGCATGACCAGCATGAGCGCCGCGACCGAGAACGCGGGCGAGATGATCAGCGCGCTGACCCTGCGGCGCAACCGCGAGCGCCAGGCCGCCATCACCAGCGAGCTGCTGGACATCGTGGGCGGGGCGAACGCGATCTAGGAATTTTGGATTGATGGACCGGGGCGTTGCCCCAACGACGTGAGAACAAGGAGACGCACATGGCCGGGAACTACGGCAAAGTCCAGCAGGTCATCGGGCCCACGGTCGATCTCGAGTTCGATTCGGATCACCTGCCCCAGATGCTCAACGCGATCCACATCGTGGACGAGAGCAAGGGCATCGACCTGATCACCGAGGTCGCCCAGCACATCGGCAACAACGTGGTGCGCACGATCGCCATGGACTCGACCGACGGCCTGGTGCGCGGCATGAAGGGCCTCGATACGGGCCTGCCCATCTCCGTGCCCGTGGGCAAGCAGTGCCTGGGCCGGCTGTTCAACCTGCTGGGCAAGACGCTCGACGGCGAGGGCGACCTGGCCGAGCCGGACAAGACCTCGCCCATCCACGCTTCGCCGCCGGAGCTGACCAACCAGGGCGAGGCCAACGAGATCTTCGAGACCGGCATCAAGGTCGTCGACCTGCTGGCGCCCTACGCCAAGGGCGGCAAGATCGGGCTGTTCGGCGGCGCCGGCGTGGGCAAGACCGTCATCGTGCAGGAGCTGATCCACGCCATCGCCACCCAGCACGGCGGCTACTCCGTGTTCTGCGGCGTGGGCGAGCGCACCCGCGAGGGCAACGACCTCTGGCTGGAAATGAAAGAGTCGGGTGTGATCAAGAACACTGCGCTGGTCTTCGGGCAGATGAACGAGCCGCCGGGCGCCCGTCTGCGCGTGGCCCTCTCGGGCCTGACCATGGCCGAGCACTTCCGCGACGTGCTGAACCAGGACGTGCTGCTGTTCATCGACAACATCTTCCGTTTCACCCAGGCGGGCTCGGAAGTGTCGGCGCTGCTGGGGCGCATGCCGTCGGCGGTGGGCTACCAGCCGACCCTGGCCACGGAGATGGGCCAGCTGCAGGAGCGGATCACCTCGACGCGTTCGGGGTCGATCACCTCGGTGCAGGCCATCTACGTGCCGGCCGACGACTTGACCGACCCGGCGCCGGCCGCGGCGTTTTCGCATCTGGATGCGACGACGGTGCTGTCGCGGCAGATCGCGGAATTGGGCATCTACCCGGCCGTCGATCCGCTGGACTCGACCAGCCGCATCCTGCAGCCGGGCATCATCGGCGAGGTGCACTACAACCTGGCGCGCCAGGTGCAGACCATCCTGCAGCGCTACAAGGATCTGCAGGACATCATCGCGATCCTGGGCATGGACGAGCTCTCGGACGACGACAAGATCGTCGTGGGGCGCGCCCGCAAGATCCAGAAGTTCCTGTCGCAGCCGTTCTTCGTCGCGGAGACGTTCACCGGCAAGGCCGGCCGCTACGTCAAGCTGGAGGACACGATCCGCTCGTTCCAGGGCCTGGTCGCCGGCGAGTACGACCACATCCCCGAGCAGGCGTTCTACATGTGCGGCGCCATCGAGGAAGTGCTGGAGAACTACGAGAAGATCCAGGCGGAAGGCTAGACCATGGCCAAGAGCTTCAAGGTCGTGATCACGACGCCCGACGACGTGGCCTGGGAAGGGTCGGTGGTTTCGGTGACCGTGCCCGGCCTGGCGGGCTACCTGGGCGTGTGGGCCGACCATGCGCCGCTGGTGGCGGCGGTGACGCCCGGCGTGGTCACCCTGCGCCTGGACGACGCGGGCAACGAGAAGATGATGGCCGTGGGACTGGGCTTCGTCGAGGTCTCGGACAACGTGGTGAACCTGATGACCGACACCTGCGAGGCTGCCGGCGAGATCGACGTGGACCGGGCGCGCAAGGCCTTGGAGCGGGCGCGGGAGCGGCTGGCTTCGATGCAGGCGGATATCGACCGGGAGCGGGCTCGGTTGGCCAAGGATCGGGCTTCGGCGCGGTTGGAGGCGGCTGGGGCTGGGGTGAAGAAGCACTAGGTTTCAGCGCTGCGTAGCGCAATGTGTTGCGCGGCATATCATTGCCCCCCGGGGGGCATTTTCGGCAAGATATCACGGCGGCCGGCCTGCTACGTTGCGGGCCGGCCGTTTTGCGTGTGGTGGGGACCATGCAAAAGTGTTTTTGGTTCGGATCCGAACGATCGGGGGAATGGATCCAGGGATGGCGGAAGGTGAATTTTTAGAGCCTAGGAGCAAAAAGACTTCCCCCGGGGGGCGGTTTCGGCGACCTAGCTGAATATTGGCGTGACAGATAACGCTAAGGAAGTTACCTTAGTAATGTCCGGAGACAGGATCTCTCGATAGGATCGAGTCGCCCAACCCATCGAATGGTGTCGCCATGATTCCATCCGCAGTCGCCGACGAGGTGTTCAATGCCCTGTCCAATGCCACCCGGCGGGAGGTCCTGGAGCGGCTTTCAGCCGGACCCGCCAGCGTCAGCGAGCTTGCCGCACCGTTCCATATGAAGCTCCCCTCGTTCGCGCAGCACCTCGCGGTGCTCGAACGAAGCCGATTGGTGAAGTCGCAGAAGCAGGGGCGCGTGCGGACGTACGAGATCGCCACGGAAAACTTCAAGGTCGTTGAAGACTGGCTGACTGCACGCCGTCAGCTATGGGAAGCACGGCTGGACCGCTTCGACCAGTGCGTCCAGCGAATCAAGGCGGAGGAGTCCGACTCATGAGCAAGCAGTTCGCATTCGATCCGAAACTCGATTTCGCCATCGAACGGTTCATCGACGCGCCCGTGCGGTTCGTCTGGGCGGCGTTGACGCAACCGGAGCATCTCCAGCAGTGGTACATGCCCAAGCCCTGGGGGCGGGTGACGCGAGCCGAAATGGACGTGCGCCCGGGCGGCATCTTCAGCATCGACATCGCCCTGGCCAATGGTCCGGAGGTTCCCAACCTCGGCTGCTACCTGGAGGTCGTCCCGCTGGAGCGGCTGGTCTGGACCTCGATGCTGTTCCCCGGCTATCGCCCGGCGGTCTTCGATGACATCCCGATCACCGCCATCGTGACGATGGCAGCCGTGGAATCCGGCACCCGTTACGTCTTCACGGCGCTGCATCGGAATGAGGCGGACCTGGAGAACAACAAGGCGTCCGGCTTCTATCAGGGCACCGAAATCGCGGTTGATCAGCTGGTGGCGCACGTGATCGCGATGAGTAGTTCCCGGTGATGATTCCGGGGGCGCCCAACCCCACAATCCGGCATCCTGTCGTCCTGTATTCATTCCCCCGAGCCCAGGACGGCCCCATGGATCTGCCCAAGTCCCTTGCTCATTACTAAGTTTCTTCGCTGCTGGGCCAGGGCGGCATGGGCGAGGTGGTGCGCGCCCGCGACACCCGCCTGGGCCGCGAGGTGGCGCTAAGCTGCTGCCCATCGAATTCGCCGACGACCCCGAACGCGGGGCGCGCTGCCGACCGACGGACGCGCCAAGATCCTCGACTTCGGCCTGGCCCGCGCCTTCCTGGGCGACGGCGCCGGCGTGGACGACATGTCCAACTCGCCCACCATCACCGCGGCCATGACCGGCCCCTGCGCAAGCTGGAGTTGAGTGCGGGCCCCGGCCGCATGCTCAATCCCCGGGAGAACGGCGTGGCCATCAGCCCGGACGCAAGCGGCGCCTGGCTCAAGGACGGTCGCATCTTCCTGACCACCGGCGATGCGGGCATCTACGCGGTCGCCTCGGGCGGCGGCAGGATCGAGGAGTTCGTGACCAGGGATCTGGAGCAGGAGCAGGACCTGCACAACGCCGCGCCCCTGCCGGGGAGCGGCGTGGTCTTCGTGCGCCACAACCTGGACGGCATCAACGCGCTGGGCGTGTGGCGCGACGGCGAGCCGTTCTTCGTGGCGCCCATGGCCGATTCGCCCAGCGTCTCGGCCGACGGCACGCTGGTCTACCTGGCCGGCGGCAGCGAGGCCGCCGACGAGGAGATGGTGCTGGTCGACCGCCGGGGCGAGCTGGTGAAGGTCCTGGGTCGTCAGCCCAGCTTCTGGCCCTTCCCGACCCTGTCCCCGGACCTGGACTTCGCCGTGTGCTCGGCCCGCGGACGAGCGTCTGGGACCTGTGGCTCTGCGATGAGCGTGGGGCCGCCGTACGCCTGACCGACGACCCCGCCGACGACGATTGCCCGGTGGTGTCGGTGGACGGGGGCACGTGGCCGCGCTGGCGCTCCGATGGGCGCGAGCTCTGCTACGTGGCCGTCGACTCCCTGGCGGCGGTGGACATCGAGCTGGGCGAACGTATGCACATCGGCACGCCGCAGAGGCTGTTCCCGTTCCCCGGCACCAACAAGTCTCTGCTCACGGGCCTGACCGACGGCTACGACATGACGCCCGACGGGCAAACGTTCCTGGTGATCCGCTGGCACGAGACGGCCGCCAAGGTCGCCGAGCCGGCGCACATCGTGGTGGTGGAAAACTGCCTCGAGGAGATCCGGTAGCGCGGGTCGCCGCGGGACGCAGCCGGTGGACGGCATCCAGGGCGCCGGCCTCCGCGCCTTGAACCGTTCGGCCGCAACGAGGCCGTCTTTCTTGGTTTGGCGGCTCCCTATTCGGCAACACCGGGAGCCGGCCGGACGTACTGGGCGGGACCCCCGCGGACCCACCCAACCCGAAGGAACCGCCATGACCCGCCTGACTACCCTCGTGCTCGTGTCCACCTGCACCGTGCTCCTTGCCGCTTCCGCGTTCGCCGAGCGCGAGCGCACGCCCGTATCCCCGGAACAGGCGGCCAGGGTGGAGGCGACCGCCGGCAGCCTGATCGCGGCGCTGAACAACGCCAAGAAGCCGGCCTTCAAGGCCCTGTTCAACGCCCACGGCCTGGGCGGCGAAGACGCGGGGGTCGACGGCATGGTCGATTTCATGGAGGTTTCGCGGGGCGTGCACGGGGACATTGTGTCCCTGCACCCGCTGGGCGACCAGGCGGTGATCATCGCCGAGAGCGCGTACCCCATGAGCCCGATGGTCTTCCACTTGGCCGACGGGATGCCGGGCTACTTCGGCATCGCCTTGGATGAAGCAGGTCTGATCGATTACTTCTCGCTGTACGTGCTGGAGAAGATCTGCGCCGAGGGCAAGGACTGCACGAAGACCGTGCCCCTGGGCGGCTGAGCGGGGGGCGCCGACCAGGCACGAGCCGATACCCCCCGGGGGGCCAGGCCCCCTTGGCTGTCTACCTCAGCGTGAACCGGTAGGGCACCGCCAGCCAGGCCTTCACCGGGAGCTCCCGCTGTTTGGCCGGCGTGAAGACGCAGCGATGGGCCGCGCTGACGGCCGCGCGGTCGAGCAGCGGGTGCACGCTGCGCACCACCACCGCATCGATCACCTTCCCGTCCGGACCCACCAGCACGTGCACCACCACGGTGCCCTCCAGCTGCGCATGCCGCGCGATCTCCGGATAGTCCGCCTTCACGAAGGACGTCAGCACGGGCTTGGCGCTGCTGGCCACGAAGCCGTCGTAGGTGGGGGCCGGCGGCGGCGGGGCCGGCGGATCCCAGAAGCGGTAGTCGGGCAATTCGAAGGGCAGGTCTTCGGTCGGGCCGACGACCGGCTCGATCTCCTTGGGCATGACCGGCGGGGCGGTGGGCTTGGGCGGCAGCGGCAGATCGATGATGGGCTCGATGTCCCGCACGATGATCTCGGTCTGACGCAGCACGTACGGCTGGGGCACGTAGCGGGGCGAGAACCAGATCATGAGCGCGCTGAGCGCGAGCGCGGCCAGGGTCGCGGCCTTCAGGTAGCGGGGGTAGCGCAGCTTGAACTGATCGTTCGCCGAGAGGGCGACGGCCTGGGTGCGATGGGTGGTCATGGTCGCCTCGGGCCGATCCGGGGCTCGGTGCGCCCGGCGGCGGGTGGCGTGGGGGACCGGCTGCGATCCGGCTGCATGAGGTACGGGAACGGGCGGGGCCGTGTCAAATGGGGCCGCCCCGACAGCCTTCCCACCAGGGAACGGATCATGCACTTCCGTCCGGTCAGACCGATCCACGCGCACCGACCCGTCCGACGGGGCAGGAAGGCCATTGTGTCCAAGGGATTGGAACACAACGACATGCGCTCTATTGAGCGAGCGCTTCAATATGGGGTCCCTGTATACGCCGGGGCCGCCGGGGCCAGTTTCTGGTCGGGCGTGCCCAGGTTCCTGCGGGGGGTCCTGGGCGGGGCCGTGCTGTGGGCTGCCGTCGGCTGCGCCGTCCAGTCGGACCGCACCAGCGACCTGCTGGAGCTGGAGCTGGCGGATCGGGATGCTGCCATCAGCCGCCTCGAGGCCGAGGACCGGGCCGCGCCGGCGGCCTGGAGCGCCTACAGCCTGGGCGTGCTCTTCGCTGCCGACGGCGACTACGCCGCCATGGATCACTGGTTCACCATCTGCGCCGAGCGCGGCGATCTCTACGACGGTCGCATGGCCGCCCTGCGCCGCGACCATTGGCGCCGCTGGGCCCGGCAGGCCGACGACGATTTCGCCGCCGGGCGTTGGGCCGAAGCCGAACGGGCCTGCACCCTCGCCCTGGACGCCGAGCCCGGGCATGAGGACACCGAGCTGCGCCGCACCGAAGCGAGTGTGATGGCCCATGGGCCGACGCCCATCGACCTGGCCGTGCTGACAGCCGCCGATCGCACCGCCGTGGCCGATCGTTGGCTGGAGGCGGTGGCTGCGGGGGCGGTCGAGGCGACCACGGTCGAGGGCGTGGCGACTGCCTTGGCGGCGGCGCCGACGCTGCCCATCGGCGCGTTCATCCTCGGCGAGCTGGCGCGCTGCGAACCCGACTATGCGGCGATGGCCCGTTGGTACGCTGCCACCGGCGGCGTGCTGGACGACGCGCATCGTGGCGCGATGGCGGCCGGCCGTGCGGCGGCCCATGAACTGCTGTTGAACGAGGCCTTGATCGCCTGGTCCGCGGGCGACCAGGCCGCGTGTCTGGGCTGCCTCGACACCGCGGACCTGGTGCGGCCCGGCGACGATTCGGCCGCGCAGATCCGCGCCCGCGCCGTGGTGCTGGCCGCCGCCGACAGTCCGGAGGCCGTGGCCCGGGTGCTGACCGATCCGTCCCTGGACGATGCCTGGCTCGAGGCCTGGCTTGGCCGCCTGCGCGCCCGCGGCCGCGCCGACGAGGCGATCGTCGTCTGCGACGCGTTGTTGATGCCCAGCCGGGGCACCGATCCTCAGTTGATCCGCCGCGCGCGGCTGGCGCGGGCTTCGCTCTTGGCAGACCGCGGTGCCTGGGATGCGGCGGCCTTCGATCTGCGGGCGCTGCTGGAACCGCCCAGCGGCGATGCGGCCGACGACGTCGCGGTGGCCACGGCCCTGGGCGACGTGCTCCTGAACGGCTCGCGCTGGGAGGATGCGGCCCGCTGGTACGGCCAGGCCGCGGCCTGGAACGGCGACGACGCCGAACTCTGCAAGCGCCAGGCGCGGGCCGCGTTCGGCGCCGGGCGCTGGGACGAACTGCTGCGCCATGCGGAGGCGGCGGTGGCCCTGGCCCCGGCCGATGCCGAGGCGCGGCGGCTGCTTGAGCAGGCCCAGCTGCTGGCGGTCGCCGCTGCGGAGGTGGCGCCATGAGGACCCGGCGCAGACTGACGGCGCTGGCGGCGGGGATCATCCTCTTCGTGGCGGCGGGGCTGGTGCGGGCGCAGGATCCGGTGCGCGCGCTGCTGCCGGCCGGCGGCTCGCTGAACGCCTCGGGCTGCGGGCCGTTCGGCGTGCTGCTGCAGCCGGGTGCGTTGAGCGACACGGCCGGCGCCCTGGTGGTGCGCGGCTCGGCCACCGGCCTGCGCACCGCGGGCACGCTGACGGTTTCGGTGGCCGGCGATTCCCTGCTGTTCACGCCGGCGGTGCCTTTCGCCGCGGGCGAGACCGTGACCATCACCCTGCGCGGATCGCTGCGCCGGGGCGGAGCGCCGCTGGGCGAGGGGCGGGTCTGGACCTGCCGCATCGCGCCGGCGGAGGAGCAGCGCGCGGCCTCGCTGCAGGCCATGGACGAGACGACCATCGACCTGGGCGGCGCCCTGGCCGGCGGCTTCGAGCACCTCGACTGGGCCTGGTCCGATCTGGACGGCGACCTCGACCTGGACGGCGTGCTGCTGGCCGAGGCCGCGGGGGTGCCCTACCTGGCGACGGTGGCGCGGACGCTGGATCCGCTGAGCGGTGCGGTGCGTTGGCAGACGCGCACGCCGACGGCGGTGACGCTGGACAATCCGGTCGCGCTGCTGGGCGTGGACCTGGACGGCGACCTGCGGCGCGATCTGGTGCTGCTGGGTCTGGCCGGGCTGCAGGTGTGGTCGGGGCCGGGCATGGGGGCCAGCCCAGCCGGCGGTGCGGCCGGGTGGCTGCCGTTCCCTGCGGGCTTCCATGGGCGCGCGCTGGCGGCCGGTGACCTCGATGGGGATGGCGACCAGGACCTGGTGGTGATCGGGCTGTTCGGCTCGTCCTACCTGGTGGGCTTGAACGACGGCGGCGGCGGCTTGGCGCTGCAGACGGTGTCCGGAGCAGCACCGGAGGCCAAGGCCCTGCCCTGGCCGGTGCTGATGGCCTTGGCCGACCTGGACGAGGACGGCCGGCTCGACCTGGTGTGGACGGCCGATTTCCAGGAGGGTGGCCGCTATCCGGTGCGCCTGGCGGCGGGCCACGGCGACGGAAGCTTCGCGCCGGCAGTGGTGCTGACCGACCGCGAAGTGTTCGCGCGCGGCCTCGTGTTCGGGCGGGCGCTGGAGCCGGCGGCGGCGCCTCAGCTGCTGGTGGCGACGCCGGATCGCGGCGACCCGAATCTCTGCGCGTTCACCGTCGGCGGTTCCAGCCTCGGTTGCCTGACCGGGCCCGGCCTGGCCGCGGCGGCGGGCGCGGCGCAGGCGGGGCATCTGCTGGCCGGCGGCGATGCGCTGGTGCCCGAGCTGTGGTGGGCCGATCCGGTGACGGGCGTGCTGACGGCGCGGGCGCTGACCGGTGGCGGCGCCGTGCAGACGCGGGCCCTCGGCGGCGGCGTGGCCGCTGTCAGCGTGGGCGATCTTGATTTCGACGGCGACAGCGATGTGCTGGCGGTGCTGCCGGCGGCGGGCCGGCTGGTCATGCTGGGCACACCAGGCGGTTTGTCGGCGCGCGCCGCCGGGGCCGCTGGGCCTGGCCTGCGGCGGCGTCTACGACTTCGGCGTGCACGAGCCGGGCTGCGCCGAGGCCCTGGGCGACATCACCTTCACCAACACGGGGCTGCGGCCCGCGCGGCTGGAGCTGGTCACGCTCAGCGACCCGGCGGGCGTGTTCCGCATCATCGAGCAGCCCGACGACTGGTTCGGCGGCGGCTGCTCGGTTTCCCTGGCCACGGCCACGCTGCAGCTGGGCTTCGCGCCGACCGACACGACGCAGTTCACGGCCATGCTGACGGTGCGCCTGCGCTGGGCCGGCGCGGCGGCCGACGGCGGCGACTCGACCTTCGTCTGCGGGGCGGTGCTCAGCGGGCGCGGCGGCGTGTTCGGGCTCGGGTCGGGGCCGGCGGGACCGGGCTCGCTGGCCTGGACCGGCGCGGGCTACGCCGGCACACGCGGGGCCTTCGACCTGGGCCTCGTGCCCGCCGAGGCCGGCACGGTCGCCGACACCACCGTCACCCTGCGCAACACGGGCCACTTCGCGGTGGACGTGACACCGCCCGCGGCGCCGGATGCGCCGTGGAGCATCGATCCCTTGACCACGCGCCGCCTGCTGCCGGGCGAGACCGCGGTCTGGACGGTCCGGGCCCAACCCCACCTCGGTCTGCTGCCCGCGGGGGTCGATACCCTTGCGCTGGCCGCCGAGTTGGCCTGGACCGTCGAGCCCGTGGATCCCGCCGTCTGCTTCGGCGGCACGGTGCTGCGGCAGGCGGCAGCCATCACCCTGGTGCGGCCCGTGCGGCCGGACCTGGCGGTGCTGGACCTGCGCCTAGTGCCCTTGCCGGGCGAGGCGACGATCCGCGAGGGCATGGCGTTCGTGGCCGAGGCGATCGTGACGGCGCGGCGGGCGGCGGCGCCCGGGGCGCTGGTCACTCTCGACGGCGGCGGATCGCTCTGCCTGGTCGCACCGGGCGCGACGGTGACGGTCGACTTGTTCGAAGACCAGCGCGATACGGTGCGCTTCACGGTCACCGCGTGCGCGGGGCCGCTGGACTTTCCGATCAGCGCCTGCATCGAGCCGGTCGGGGGGCTGGTCTTCGAGTTCGATCCCGTGGACAACTGCTTCACCGCCGGCGCGCGGCTGGCGGCCAATGCGGCGCCGGTGATCGTCTTCAGTGACCTGGTGCTGACTCCGGCCGATCCGGCCTTGGCGCCCTGCGACGCGGGCCAGACCTGGAACGATCTGTCCGGCGGCGTGCCGGCGGCGTTGGGTGTGCGCGAGGGCAACGGGCTGCGGGTTACCGTCACCGCCAGCGACCTTGAGGGCGACGCGCTGCGTCTGGACGCGGCCGGCCTGCCGGCGTTCGTCAGCGTGGTGCGGATCTCCGACGCTGCGTTGCAGCTGGTGGCGGCGCCGCCCTTGGGCACGGTCGTCACCGAGGCCTGCCAGCTTTTTGGGCCGCTGCGGTTGAGTGCGGCCGAGACGGCCGCGGCCCTGCCGGAAACCACCGCGGTCGCCGTGCCGCTGTACGTGGTGTGGGACGGGCCCGATCTCGCGGTCGAGCTGGTGCAGGTGCCCAGCGGTGGCGAACTCAACCAGGTGATGCAGTTCGCGGGCCGGGTCAGGAACATCGGCGACGTGGCCATGGGCGCCTGCGAGATCATGCTCTGGCTGGATGACTCCCGGGACCAGCAGGTGGCGGGGCAGACCACCGCGTTGGTGCAGTTGGCGCCGGGCGAGACCTTCGATCTGCCCGCGATCACCCACACGCCGACGCTGACGGGCCGCTACTGCGCCCACATCGCCGTGACCGCGGGGCGCGACCTCGATCCGGGCAACAACACGGCCGTGCAGTGCCTGTCCGTGGGCGCGGGTCCGCTGGTGGTCAGCCCCAACGTGGCCACGCCCAACGGCGACGGCCACAACGACGAGATCCTCTTCCACCTGGCCAACCAGGCGGTGCAGCAGCCGCGGGTGCGCATCTACGAATTGGCCGGCGCGCTGGTCTTCGAATCGTCCGGCCTGGACGGCCTGCGCAACCTCACCTGGAACGGCACCGACCGCAGCGGCCGCACGGTGCCGCCGGGCAGCTACCTGTACGTGATCGACGAGGGCGGCCGCGAGCTGGCCAAGGGCGTGTGCGGGGTGATCCGATGAGGGCGCTGCGCGCGGCATGGCTGGCGTTGGTTGTGCTCGGCGCGGCTACGGCCGCCCGGGCCGACACCACCCCGCGCCTGGGCGCGGATGCCAACCCGGCCGACCTGAACGATCCCTTCGCCTACGCCCTGAACCCGGCGGTGGCCCAGTTCACGCGGCCCCAGGTGGCGGCGGGGTTCCAGGTGCTGCACTGGGGGCTGCTGCCGGATGCGTCCGACCTCAACACCGGCGGCGTGGTGTGGGCCGGCCGCCAGGACTTCGGTGGGCTGACCCTGGCCGCCAGTTGGCTGGGCACGCCGCTTTGGGCCGATCGGCAGCTGAGCGCGGGCTACGGGCGGCGGGTGCTGGCCGGGCTGTCGCTGGGGGTGTCGGCAGGCATCGATCAGCGGGCCTTCGATCGGGACGGGTTCGATCTCTCGGGCGGCTCGACCGACGATCCGCTGCTGGCCGGGTCGCTGTCCAAGGCCGTGCCGATCCTGAGCTTCGCCGCCAGCTACAGCCTGCCCCTGCAGGGGGTGACCGCGGGCCTGGTGCTGGAGAATCCCCATGAACCCGGCATCTCCCTCGACGACAGCGACGCCGTCACCCTTGCCGCGACCTTGCGGGCGGGGCTGGCCTGGGAAGGTGCCCAGGGCCAGCTGACGCTCGGCGTCGCGGACGACGCCTGGCGCACGCGCTGGTCCGGCGGCGGGCGCTGGAACGTGCTGGGCGAGCACGGCCTGCTGGCGCGCCTGGACACCGACCGCTGGTCGCTGGGCATGCGCGTGGCGGCCACGCCGAAGATCTGGGTCGAGTACACCTTCACCCAGCCGCGCAGCGACCTGGCGGCGGCGGCGTCGGGCAGCCACGGCCTGGTGGTGTGCCTGCATCCGCCGGGGCGCGAGCCGCCGCCGGTGGGCTATCGGCATCGGCCGGTGGATGGGGCGCCGTACTATAGCGAGACATCTGCTCAGGTGACGCCGGCGTTCCCGTCGGTGGCGGCGGCCTCGTTGCCGCGGCCGTCGGTGGCCGGCCCGCAGCTGCAGGCCGTGGCCGCGGTCGACACCGCGCTGATCCGGGTCAAGCGGCTGGTGCGGGTCTTCGCGCCGGACGTCGACCTGAACCAGGTGCGCCGCCTGCCGCGCTGGCGCATCGGCGTGCTGGACAGCAGCTGGAGCGAGTGCGTGACCTGGGATCCCACCGCCGGGGCGCAGACCGCCCACCCGGAAGCGAAGCTGTCCCGCGGCGCCTACAGCGACGACTACCGCAGCGGCATGGGTGCCCTGCGCGAGCGCCTGGACCAGGGCGGTCCGGGCCTGGTGATCATGGCCGATGCCGAGCAACTGGAGCGCGCGCGTTTCCTGGCCGCCCAGGCCGGCGACGATTCCCTGGGCCGGGTCGAGATCCGCGCCCTGCAGCCGATCGGCGACGCGCGGCTGCGCGAAATGCTGTTCGCGCCGGTGGGCCGCGACTCCATCGCTGCGGTGCAGGAGATCGTCCTGCGCGAGTACCCGGCCATCCCCATCCGCATCCTGGTGCTGGGCGAGGCCGACGAGATCAGCGGCTGGACCCTGGAGATCCGCGACTCGGGCGAGCGGCCCGTGCGCGCCTGGGCCGGGATGACCGCGCCGCCGGCCGCGATCGGCTGGGACTGGAATGACGCCGACGGCCGGCCCGTGGCGGTCGACACCTACACCTATCAGCTCACGTGGCGCGATCGGACCGGACAGGTCCGGCGCGCCCCGCGGCGGGAGATCCTGATCGCCCGCCAGACCCTGCAGCGCACCCTCGAGTTCGGCCGTGACCAGGCCCCCCTCGATGCGCTGCCCGACGTGCGCCCCGTGCTGATCCTCGATCCGGGGCAACCTGTGACCACCGACGACGACCGCAAGGCCGCACCGGCGCCCGAGGATCTCAGCCGGGTCGGCCTCGCTCCCAACGGAAGGAACGAACGATGAAACGGATCTGGCTCTTCCTGGGCCTGCTGCTGCTGAGCATCGGTCTCGGCGTGCTGCTGGCCGCGCCCGCCCCCGTCCACGCCCAGGAGCAGGCGGTGGCCGCGACCGCCGAGATGGCCGCGGGCAAGGACGTGACCGAGGTCTCCGAGTCGGTGATGGCCTTCATCGACAAGGGCAAGCCCATCGGCCACGTGATCATCCTGCTGCTGGTGATGGCGCTGTTCTTCGTCATCGACCAGATGCGGGTGCATCTGCTGGAGCGCGTGCGCGCCGGCGAGATCTACACCACGCCCATGGGCAAGCTGGACCGCGGCGCCTTCGAGGCGATCATCGCCAGGTACGCCAACAGCCGGGTGGGGCGCCTGCTCTCGGATGCGCAGACCCTGTTCACGCGCTCGGGCAACGTGACCCTGATCGCCTCCGAAGCGGACTTCTACCGGGAGAAGGAGGAGCACCGCTTCAACACCTTCGAGGCGCGCATGGCCTTCCTGGCCGACACCGCCGGCGGCCTGGGGCTGCTGGGCACGGTGTGGGGCATCT
The DNA here is from genome assembly GCA_963848505.1 of Candidatus Krumholzibacteriia bacterium. GTDB lineage: Bacteria > Krumholzibacteriota > Krumholzibacteriia > LZORAL124-64-63 > LZORAL124-64-63 > JACZKN01. The sequence goes on from CAWKEB010000002.1 coordinate 761,811, forward strand.
ACCGCGGGTTCGCGGCCAAGTCCATCGCCGCCAGCAACGACGATCTGCTGGCGGCCATGGGCATCGCGCTGGTGACCACGTTCATGGGCATCGTGGTCTCGGTGATCATCAACTGGCTGTCGACCGAGATGGGCGCGCTGACCCGCAACCGCACCATGGCCGCCCTGGAGAAGATCGAGGACTACCGCGACGTGCTGGTGCGTGACAGCGCCCAGCCCGCCTAGCCGGAGGATGCCATGAAGAACCGCAACAGCAACGGCATGATCATCCGCCTGGTGGACGTGGTGCTGATCGTCCTGTTCGGGTTCCTGATGATCACGAAGATCCAGCAGACGGTGGACATCCCCCTGCCCCAGAGCAAGGGCGAGAACCCGGTGGCCCAGGTGGAGGACAGCGTGTTCGACGTCTTCATCCGCGCCGACGGGCGCATCCAGTGCGGCTGGATCGACAGCCAGTACCAGGTGGTCATGCCCCTGGACAACCGCGACCGCCAGGCCGCGCGCGCGCGCTATGACGAGCTGAAGGCCATGATCGCCGAGGCCAACCGCGCCCAGGCCCCCGTGGCGATCCAGGCGGAGTTCAACTCGCCGACCCAGTTCACCGTCGACCTGCTGGACATCTGCAAGGATCTTGGCATGCAGAAGTCGTTGACCTGCTTCAGGTTCGTTGGTGGCCAGGCGGTGCCGGCGGGATGATCCTCAAGCTGGACAGGGACCGCCTGGAGCGGGTGCTCAGCCGTCGCGGCTCCGCCTGGATCATGTGGGCGGCGGTGCTGCCGCTGCTGCTGGTGGTGCTGCTGCTGGGCCGCATCACCTACGAGGTGGGCCGGCAGACGGCGCCGGTGATCACGAAGATGCTGACGCCGCCGGTGACCCGCCGCGCCGAGCGTCTGGACTTCGCGGCCGCGACGCCGACCGCGACCCGCAGCAGCTTCGCCGGCGACTTCGCCGTGGACCTGAAGGAGCAGTTCTCGCTGCCGGCGGTGGCGGACGATCTGCCTGCGCCGGAGACGCCGACGGTCAAGGTCGAGGCGCCGCAGGTGAGCCTCACCGAGTCGGCGATCGCCACCGATGCCTTCGCCTTCGACAGCGAGGCCTTCGCCGATCCCGGGGCGGCGCTCCTGGGCACGCAGGATGCCGCCGTGGGCGGCGATGCGCCCAACGCCGACAGCGGCGCCCTGCTGCGCGCCGGCAAGGAACGCCAGGCCGCCGACGGCCGGAGCGGCCGCACCCTTTCGCTGGTGGGCGCCATGGTGGCCGGTGACAAGTCGGCCCCGGCGGGCGGCGAGCCGGGCCTGGGCGAGGCCGTGCAGCTGGCGGCGCGACCCGCCGGCGGCGGCAGCGGCGGCAGCGGCGCCGGCCTGGACCGGCCCGCCGGCCGCGAGAAGACCAACCTGGCGGGCTGGATCCTGCAGAACCAGACCGCCCTGCGCCCGGCGGTGCAGGAGGCCCTCGGCTACAGCGGCGAGAAGGCCGACCGCACCGCCGCCGGCAGCGCCGTGGCCGCCGACGGCCGCCTCTACCAGTTCTTTTTCCTGCACCGCACCGAGAACAACCTGCTGCGCATCCTGGTGGTCTGCGACGGCCGGGCCTGGCGCATCGACCTGCCCGACTTCTACCTCGAGGCGAACCACGTCAAGGCCGGGCATGCGGCGCGCGGTCGCGCGACCGCCGACGGCGGCACCGCGCCCATCATCGAGGTCGCGCTCGAATCGGTCGAGGCCATCCCGGCCGAGGTGCCGCAGGTGTTCGACCTGGTGCTGCAGTGGCTGGACATCAAGGGCAAGGAGTGACGGTGAACGCACGCACGCACCTGATGAAGCATCTGCTGCCGCCGCTGGCCGGCGCACTGGCCGCCTACGCCTTGCACGGCTGCGCCGGACAGGCGCCGCTGCCGGCGGCGAACGAGCCGCGCGCTGCAGCGCCGGTTGCGGTGGCTCCGCCCGTGGTGCCGGTGGGTCTGGACACGGCCTTCGTGCTGGCTGCGGACAGCGCCTGGGGCACGGTGCTGGATCGCGACGCTTTGGCCGCCCTGGCGGCCGAGACCCGGGCCCTGGATCGCGGCGTGCAGGCCGTCGACACCCTGGGCGCGGTCACGCGCTTCGTGAACCTGGCCACGACCGGCGACGAGCGCTGGGCCATGTCCGCGGCCGACAGCCAGCTGGTGGGCAGCCTGGTGCTGCGCCAGCTGGCGGGCGACGATCCCCAGGCCGCCCGCATGCTGGACCTGGATGCGGCTTTGGCGGCGATCACCCGTCTGGCGGCCGAGGCCGATTCGCTCAACACCGACCTGGGTTGGGCCGGCGACGATCCGGCCCGGGCCGCCCAGGCCCGCGAGCTGCGGCTGGCGGTGCTCGGCCTGGGCGAGCAGGGCGACCGCCTGGGCCGGCAGCTGGTGACGCTGCAGCGCGGCCTGGGCCCGGCTTCCCTGACCGCCGACTCGGCCCGCACCCAGCAGCAGGTGGGCGAACTGGTGCGCGCCTACGGCGCCGATCTGGATGCGGCCATCAACACCATGGGCCGCGCGGCCCAGAACGTGACCGCGGGCACGCTGACGCCCGACGCCCTGCGCGGCCTCGAAGCTTCGCTGCTGGACCAGCGCGCGGCCCTGGACGCGTTCGCGGTCCGTTGGCACCAGTTCGGTTTGACCGGCAGCCTCGAGCTGGCCAACCCCGTCGATCCCTTCGATCCGGCGCGCATGAGCAGCCTGCTCGAGCGCATGGGCGAGGATCTGCGTTTCCTGGCCCAGCTGTGCAGCAACCGCGCCGACGAACTGGCGAACGCGGCGGGCTTCGAGGCCGAGCTGGCCGCCCGCCGCGGCGCCGAGGAGACCCTGGGCAGGACCGCCACCACCCTGATGGAGCTGAAGCGCCGCAACCGCGCGCTGATCACCGCCTACGGCCACCTGGCGGCCTCCTATTGGCAGGAGCGTCTGGCCCAGGTGGCCGCCGAACAGACCGAGCGCGAGCAGCTCTACAACCAGCTCGAGACCATGGTGGGCCGAGCCGGCGGCAGCGAACGGATCCGTGCCGATGCCGACCTGGCCACGGCCTACCGCGCGGCCAGCGACCGCCTGCTGGTCCTGCGCCGCCGCCAGCTGGCCAAGGTCACGGCCCACGACCGCCTGCGGCAGACGGTGCAGGCCAGCCTCGCGGCCGACCTCTTCAACCGCGCACGGGTGCTGGGCGACCCCGCCGACTACACCGCCGCCGCCGAGGCGTATGCCGCGCTGCGCACCGAGCAGCCGGGCGAGCATCCCTGGCCCTTCCAGCAGGCGAGCCTGGCCTGGGCGCGGTCGCGCGAGAGCTGGGAAGCCGATCCCGACGCCGCGCGCGCCGCAGCCTCGGCCGGACTGGAGGCCTGCGAGCGCATCCTGCTGGAGCACTGGGCCTACGACCAGGGCATGGCCGAGGCGCAGACCGAGTTGACCACGGCGGCCGGCGGCGAGGCCACGCCGACAGCCGGCGCGACCCCCGCCGGACCGGCGGCCCGCACCCTGCTGTTCACCCCGGCCGAACCCGGCTGGCACTACGCGCGCTTCGTGGCCGAGGCCGGCGCCGACCTGGCCGCCCTCGAGCCCGCGGCCGCCGACCCGGAGGTGCGCCGCTGGCTGCTGAACATCGAGATCCTGCGCAAGCGCATGGCCTTCGAGGCCGGCCAGGGCGACGCCTTCCTGTACCGCTACGCCCGCCAGGCGCTGCTGGACACCACGCTGACGCCGGCGCAGGTGCAGCCGGCGCTGGAGCACTGGTCCTGGGACGCCGGCAACATCGTGCTGCGCCAGCGCTGGAGCGGCGCGGGTGCGCTGCCCGATTCGACCATGGTGCTGGCCGCGGCCAAGGCCGATTCCATCACCGCCGTGCTGGCGGCCTGCCGCACCGAGGGCGCGCGCCGGCGCATCACCTGGACCCTGGGTGCGCTGGAGTTCCAGCAGCTGGGCCGCCACGACGCGGGCCTGCAGCGTCTGCACGATCTCTACGCCGCGGTGGTGGCGGTGCCGACGCCGGATCCGGACGCGGGCGCCATCGACTCGACCGTGGTCGCGGGCTATCCCGTCTTCCTGTACAACCGCGGCACCCTCTACCAGCAGGAGGGCCGCCGGCAGGAGGCCTTCTACTGCTTCCTGGGCGTGGCCGAGCAGTACGCACCCGACCGGCGCACCGCCGTGCTGGCCCGCTTCAGCGCCGCCTCGCTGCTGGCCGACGGCAACCGCAAGGGCGCCCTGCAGCTGGTGCGCGCGGCGATCACCGAGGCCCTGGCCGAGGTGGCGGCCGATCCCGGCGGCATCGATCTGGACACGCTGATCGCCATGCACGAGCTGCGGCGCGAACTGGCCGGCGAGCTGGGCCTGTTCCAGGAGGCGACCCAGGCGCGGGACGAGGCGCGGCAGCTGCAGGCGTTGCTGGACCGGCAGGCGCGGGTCGGAGGTGGGGGATGAGAACGATTGTGTTCGTCGTGCTGCTGATGCTGGCAGGCGCAGCCGCCCACGCCCAGGCACCCGCCGACGCGACCGCCGTGCCCGCCTACCTCGAAGACCTGCGCAAGCTGGCGGAAGCGCGCCTGGCCGAGGGCGAGACCGAGTTCACCGCCGCGCCCCTGGCCCGCCGCGTCAACGGCCCGGTCACCCGCGCCGAGTACGAGCAGTACGTGGGCGAGTCCCGCTTCCGCGGCCGGGTGGAGCCCGACTCGGTGGCCATGACCCGTCCGGTGATCCCCCGCGTGGTGATCCGCGACCGCCAGGCCATCGGCTACCTGTTCTCGTGCTGCGCCTACGACGAGACCGCGCCCGACTCGATCGCCTTCATCGAGATCTACGATGTCAGCCGTTCGGGCTTCAGCAACGGCGACATGATGGTGGTGCACCCGTCGGGCCACAGCTACATCCTGGAGGGCCTCGACGCCGAGTTCCTGGAGTCGGCGGCGGGCTGGGAGATGTCGGACAAGCTGCGCTTCCGCGCCTTCCACCGGGAGAACGCCTGGATGGATGAGTTGGTGGAGGGCCTCGAAGTGCCTGCGACCGACGACTGGACCGCGGCCCGGCCCGACCTGGACGCCGCCGCCAACGAGGACCAGGCCCTGCGCGCCATCTGGGGCGGGCTGCACCGGGCGGTCGAGGGGCAGTACGGAGAGGGCCGGCTGGAGCTGCACTTCGCCCGCGACGACACCACGACCACCGTCGAGTTCTGGGGCTACGATCCGCGGCGGCTGGACTTCAACTGGCTGGACTTCGGGCAGGGCGCCGGCGGCACGGACCTGCTGACGGTGACCATCGCCGACACGCTGACCACAACCTATCGCACGATGGTGGATGTGCTGGTGGTGAAGGAGACGTCGCGGGACACGCTGTACGTGCCGGGACGTTAGATCACCGCTCCCCTGGCGCGCCGTTCCGCCGCAGGTTGAGGATATCCCCTGGTGATGGTAACATGGGTCGAACGCCAGGCGGCGGCACAACCCGTGCGGCACCTTCGCGCCGGAGGATTCCCCGTATTGAGTGCAGGCAAGGAACACCGGGACCGCCAGGATTGGCTGGCCCTGCAGGACCGGGCCCTGGCCGTGGCCGCCGAGGGCATCACCATCGCTGACGCGCGGTTGCCCGACCGTCCCCTGATCTACGTGAACGAGGGTTTCGAGCGCCTGACCGGCTTCACGGCGGCCGAGGCCCTGGGGCGCAACTGCAAGTTCCTGCAGGGTCAGGACGCGGACGCCGGCACGGTGGCGGAGATCCGTAGGGCGCTGGAGGAGGGGCGCGACTGCACGGTCGAGATCCTCAACCGGCGCAAGGACGGCACGCCCTTCTGGAACCGCCTGTCGATCACGCCCGTGCGCGACGACCACGGCACCGTCACCCACTTCATCGGCGTCCAGTCCGACGTCACGGCGCGCCGCCGGGCCGAGGAGGCGCTGCGCCGCGCCAACGAGCAGATGCGCAGCGACCTGGCGGAGGCCGCGCTCATCCAGCAGGCCTGGCTGCCCCAGGCGTTGCCGCAGGTGCCGGGATACGAGTTTGCCTGGAGCTTCCGGCCCTGCACCGAGCTCGCGGGCGACGCCCTGAACATCGTGCGCCTGGATGAACGCCACGTCGGCCTCTACATCCTGGACGTGTGCGGCCATGGCGTGCCGGCGGCGCTGCTTTCGGCCTCGCTGAACCGCTGGCTGTCGCCGGTGCCGGAACAGTCCTGCCTTTTCGTCGAGGCTCCCGACAGTCCCACCGGCTTCGCACCGGCCGGGCCCGCCGCCGTGGCCACGATGCTCAACCGCCAGTTCGGCGCCGAACCGACGACGGGCAAGTTCTTCACCATCCTCTATGGCGTCCTGGACCTGCGCAGCCGCGGCTTCCGCTACGTGACGGCCGGCCACCCGCCTCCGGTGCGCATCACCGCCTCCGGCGCGGACGTCTGCCCGCTGTCGCGCGGCGTGCCCATCGGCGTGCTTCCGGACTTCACCTACCGGGAAAGAATCGTGCAGTTGGAACCTGGCGATCGCCTGCTGGTCTACACCGACGGGGCGTTGGAAGCCATCGACGCGGACGACCAGGAACTGGGTCAGCAGCGCCTGCTCGACGCCCTGGCCGCACTGCACCATCTGCCGCCCAAGGCGGGCCTGATGGCGATGATCGACAAACTCGAGGCCTGGTGCCCCGACGGCCAGCCCCAGGATGACATCACGCTGCTCTCGGTGGACGTGGCGCGCGAGTGGTGAGCGCGCTCAACCCAGCATCTTCGCTTTGAGGTGATCCAGGACAGGCGTGTGCTCGTGCTGCGGGCTGAAGAGGATGACCTCGGCGTTGGCGTCCGCGCGCACCGTGTGCCCCGGCGGCCAATAGAAGAGATCGCCGCCGTTCACCTTGTCCACCTTGCCGTCGGCGAAGGTGACGGTCAGGGCGCCTTCGATCAGGTAGCCCCAGTGCGGAGCCTGGCAGAGGTCGTTTTCGAGGCCCTTCAGCAGCGGCGTGATGTCCGCGCCGGCGCCCAGCGAGAAGTACTCGCCGCCCATCTTGCCGTAGCCGGTCGCGTCCCCGAAATCGGTCTGTTGGCGGGCGACGGCGCCCGGGGCGTCGATTTTGACTGGTACATCATTCTTGGCGATCCGCATGAAATGGCCCTTCTCATTCGGGGAACCGGAATAAAACAGGACTACGAATGTCGCATATATGATCTGCGAGGTCAATGAGACTGTCGGCGTGGCCGCCGGGCGCAGACGGACGATCCCATCACCTGCGATGCCGAGCGGCGCGAAAGCCGGCTGCCGGGCCCTCCGGTTCCTCAGAACTTCCAGTTCACAATTGGGAAGATCTTCAGCTTTTCCTTGTTGTTGATGATGTTGACCAGCCCGATCTGCAGGCCGCTGCGCATGGACTCCGCGATGTTGACGAAGCCGAGCTGGAGACCGCTGAAGTCGTCGGCCATGTTCAGGAAGCCCACTTGCACGCCCGACGATCCCAGGCCGGCCTTGTTGTAGAGGGCCCACTGCAGGCCCTGCATGTTGCCGTTGGTGATGGAGGCCAGCCAGCTCAGTTGACCACCGGTGAAGTCTCCCTCGACCATGCTCAGGCCCGTGAAGGCGACGCCGCTGACGTTGCCCGAGTTCATGCCCACCAGACTGAGGTCCAGGCCCGTGAGGTCGGCGTTGTGGCCGTAGATGAGGCTGAAGCGGAACGCCGAGACCGACTCGGTCTCCTTGGTCAGCTGCACGGGGTTGAACAGGGCGAGGTTGACCGGGCTCTCGGCGTGGGCGGCGGCAGGGACGACGAGTGCCGCGGCAAGGGCCACGAGCAGCAACAGCTTCGTCATGGGGCATCCTCCGAAATTGGTTCGTGAATACAGCAAACCGCGGCAATATAGAGCGACCGCAATAGTTGTCAAGCGGCCCGGTTCAGACCCCCAGCACCAACAGCCAGATGATGATGGCCGGCAACGCCGCCAGCGTGGTGCCGATGATCAGCGAGGCGGCCAGCTGCTCGTCGCCGCCCATCTCCACCGACATCACGTAGCTGACCACGGCCGTGGGGGTGGCCGCGATCAGCACCACGGCCTTCAGCGCCAGCCCGGTCACGCCCAGCTGCGACATCCCCAGCCAGACCAGCGCGGGATACACCCCGAGCTTCAGCAGGGCCACCAGACCGGTCGCCGGCAGCTCGTGGCGCATGCGCCGCAGGTCCAGCGCCGCGCCCACCGAGATCAGCGCCAGGGGCAGCGCCGTGCGCCCCACCAGGTCCAGCGACACGTCCAGCATGCGGGGAAAACCCAGGCCCGAGGCCGAGAGGGCGATGCCGCCCAGGCTGCCCAGCGCCAGCGGATTGGTGACGATGCGCCGGGCGCCGTCCACCGCGCCGGCCCAGGGCGCCGCCCCCGCCGGCCGGTGGGGCATGGTCAGCAGCGGCACCGACAGCACGTTGTAGAGGATCACCATCAGCCCCACCAGCACCGCCACCTGGCCCACGGCCTCGGCGCCCCAGGCGTTGTAGACCAGGGGCAGCCCCAGGAAGACCTGGTTGCTGCGGAACGCGCCCTGGGCGATGACGCCCCGCCGCGAGGGACGCGAGCGGAAGGCCAACAGGTAGACCAGCACGGCCATGCCCACCGTCACCACGGTCATCACCAGCAGCGCGCGCGGGTTGAGGCTCTCCTGCAGCGGCGTGATGGCCGCACCGCGGAACAGCAACGCCGGCGCCGCCACCCAGTAGACCATGCGGGTCAGCACCGCGTTGCCCGGGCCGTCGAGGAAGCGGCCGCGCCGCAGGCCCCAGCCCAGGCCGATGACCAGGAAGACGGGCAGGACGATGTTCAGGATGGTCATGGCGACTCCGGGGCTGCGGGACGCCAGGGGTGGCGCCCACGGCTACGATGGCGCGCCGGGGTGGGCCCGGTCAAGGAGAGCGAAGGATGCGGCGTCTTGATGCCTGGATCCGCCGGAGCGTCATATAACGCCTGGGCGCCACGATCCATCAAGGAGTCGGGCTGCTCTTTCGAATGCGCCGGTCCTGACTTAAATTGCGCCCATGCACGATCACGACCACAGCCACGGCCATCATCACCACGGCGCCTCGCGCTACCGCCGCGCTTTCGTCGTGGGCCTGGCGCTGAATGCCGGGTTCGTGGTGGTGGAGTTCACGGCGGGCCTGTTGGCCGGCTCCCTGGCCCTGGTCGCCGACGCCGGCCACAACCTGAGCGACGTGCTGAGCCTGGCCCTGGCCTGGGGCGCGTACCTGGTGGCGGAGAAGGTCCCCTCGCCCCGCTTCACCTACCGGTTGCGCAAAGGCACCATCCTGGCCGCGCTGTTCAGTTCGCTGCTGCTGGTGGCGGCCCTGGGCGTCATCGCCTGGGAGGCGGTTGCGCGGCTGCGTGCGCCCGCGCCGGTGGATGGCCCGCTGGTGCTGCTGGTGGCGGCGATCGGCGTGGTCATCAACACGGTGACGGCGGCCCTGTTCTTCGCCGACCGCAAGGACGACCTGAACATCCGCGCCGCCTTCCTGCACATGACGGCCGACGCCGCGGTCTCGCTGGGGGTGGTGGCGGGCGGCCTGGCCATCATGCGGACCGGGAGGCTGTGGATCGATCCCGTGCTCAGCCTGGCCATCGTCGTGGTGATCCTGGTCGGCACCTGGGGCCTGCTGCGCGACTCGCTGCGCCTGGCCCTGGATGCGGCGCCCGCCGGGGTCGAGCCCGCCCGGGTGCGGCAATGGCTGCTGGAGCGCGGCGGCGTCGACCAGGTGCACGACCTGCACGTCTGGGCCATGAGCACCACCGAGGCCGCCCTGACCGCCCACCTGGTGATGCCCGGCGGCTGCGATGACGCCACGTTGCGGGCCATGACCAGCGGCCTGGAGGAGACCTTCGGCATCGGTCATGTCACCCTGCAGGTGGAGCGGATGGATGCGGCGGCCTGTCAGGAGTGCGCTTCGCCCAGGCAAGCTCCTGCCACCAGGAGTTGATATGTCTGCTATCGTTCCGTATCTCCTGAGGAATACTCTGGCCCCGGTTGCGCGCTTCCCCCGCGGCGCCGGTCTCGATTCCGTTCGCGGAGACGATTCATGTCCTTGCGCAAACTCCTGATAGCCCTGGTGGTCGCCCTCCCGGCCGCCCTTTCCGCCTGCTCGTCGTCCGAAGACGGCGGCCCCCTCGCACCGGCCGGTCCGACTCCGCTGCCGGTGACCGACCTCGAGGTCGTCGCGGGCGCCGACGGCGAGCTCACCCTGCAGTGGACCAGCCCCGCGCTGCCGGCCAAGGCCGACGGCAGCATCGGCTACGCCCTGCGCCAGACCGCGTCCCGGCGGCGAGGACGATCCCTGGACGACCTGGACCGCCCTGCCCGCGCCCGCGACCGACAGCGAGGCCGGCGTCGTGCACGGGCACACCGTCACCGGCCTCGAGCCCGGCCGCACCTACGTGCTGGGCCTGCGCGCCCGTTGGGATGCCGGCCCCTGGTCCGAGCTCTCGAATCCCGTGATCGCCACCGCCGCGGTCGACCACGACCGCACGCGGCCCGCCCCCGTGACCGGCCTGCGCCAGTGGGCCGCCGACCGCACCTGGCTGACCGTGGCCTGGGCCGTCGCCGGCGACGATTCGATCCACGGCACGGCCGCGGGCTACGAGGTGCGCTGGTCGCGCGCGCCCATCGACGAAGCCAACTGGGACCAGGCCAACATCCATGCCGGCGCCAGCCTGCCCGCCAGCAAGCCCGGCCTGCTGCAGACCACGATCACCGGCCTGGCCGACAGCACCGACCACTGGGTGGCCGTGCGCGCCGTCGACGACGTGGGCCTGCGCTCGGGACTGGGCACGCCGCTGCAGGCGCTGACCGACAGCATGCGCATCTGGTACGTGAACGTCGAGGGCACCGGCGACCTGCCCACCATCGAAGAGGCCGCCCAGGCCGCGCGGGTGGGCGACATCGTGCTGGTGGCGCCGGGCCGCTACACCTGGACCAACCAGGGCACCGGCGATCCCCACTTCGGACTGATCAACGTCCCGCGCAACCACACGGGCTTCACCATCGTCAGCGAAGCCGGCGCCGAGGCCACCATCATCGACGCCGAGCGCCACGGGCCCTGCATGGTGATCACGGGCGTGGTGCTGGGCCCGGGCGAAGACGTGGCCGACTGGCCGGGCATCACGGTCGACGGCTTCACCCTGACCGGAGGCCGGTCCCTGGGCGACCCCGGCTCGGTCGAAGACGCCTACACCGGCGCGGGGCTGACCATGCACCTCAACAGCGCCCACATCCGCAACTGCATCATCCGCGGCAACGAGGCCACCCAGGGCGGCGGCCTGTGGTACGGCGGCCAGGGCGAACCGATCTTCGAGAACCTGCTGATCGAGGACAACGTCGGCCTCTACGGCGGCGGCATGCTGGTGGCCAACTCCCTCTACGATGTGCGGATCACCGGCTGCACGATCCGCAACAACCGGGCGCGCGGGCAGGCGGGCGGCCTGCTGGTCTTCAACCTGCGCGCGACCGTTGCGGACTGCGTGATCGAGGGCAACGTGGCCGAGGATATCGGCGGCGGCCTGCTGATGAACGACAGCAACCACCTGATCACCCTGCGCGACGTGCTGATCCGCGGCAACCGGGCCGACCACGGCGCGGGCCTCGCGGCCTATGGCGCCCCCTTCCGCGGCGAGCGGGTCACCATCGTCGGGAACGTGGCCTCCGGCCGCGGCGGGGCGATGCTGCTGAGCGGCGACCTGGGCGAGGCCTCCCTCGACCGCTGCACCATCACCGGCAACGACGGCCGGATCGGCGCGGTCTGCCGCACCGAGACCGGCGCCTTCGCCGTCATCACCGGCAGCCTGATCGCCCGGAACGTCGGCGGCCAGGCCTTCAGTTCCCACTACGGCGCCGGCTTCGCCCTGGGCTGCAGCGACGTCTGGGGCAACCTCAACGAGACGGCCTGGCCGCCGCGATTCGAGGATCTGGGCGGCAATTTCAGCGCCGATCCGCTGTTCTGCGGCGGGGGCGATTACCGGCTGGACGCGGCCTCGCCCTGCCTGCCGGGGCAGCATCCGGACGGGGCGGACTGCGGCGTGGTGGGGGCGCTGGGACCGGGGTGCGGCAATGGCATCGTCACCGGCACTCGATCTCGACCCGTCGGTTGAGGGAGCGTCCCGCCTCGGTCCCGTTGTCGGCGATCGGCCGGTACTCGCCGGCTCCCTGCGCCGAGAGGCGTGCCTTGTCGATGCCCCGCGCGACGAGCGCCGCGATGACCGCCAGGGCCCGCCGCCGGGACAGGTCCCGGTTGTAGTCCTCACCACCCTCGCTGGAGGTGTGGCCCACGATGACGATCTCCGTGGCCGGGGCATCCTTCAGCCCCGTGAACAAGGCGTCCAGGACCGGTGCCGAGTCGGGCGTGATGACGGCGGAATCGAAACCGAAGCGGATGCCGTGCACGATCGCGCCGCAGCCCGGCGGCGGCGGCGGGCTGTCGGTGCACTCGGCCGGCAGCCCGGGCGCGGCCGGGCCGACGTAGAGTTTGAAGGGCCCCCCGTTGGTCGAGCGCACGCCCATGATCGATCCGTCGTCGGCGACCGTCAGCACGAAGGTGCTGGGGATCCCGCCGGAGCGCGACTTGCCGGTGGCGCGCAGGACGTTGCCGCTGACGCTGCCGGCGAGATCGCCCGCCCGGTCGTAGCAGCCGGAGACGTTCGGGCCGTCCTGCCGCAGCTCGATCAGCACCCCGCGCCCTTTCCAGGTGCCGGTGAAGGCGTCCAGCATGGGCACGGTGTCGCGGGTGCCCCAGCCGACGATCTCGCTGAATTCGAAGAAGGTCTGCTCGCGTTGGACGTCGATGCCGCCCTTCAGCGACAGCTTCACCCAGCGGACGGGCTTGCTGGTCGCGGCTTCGAGCTTGGTGATCTGCCCCTTGCCGGCCGGGGTCTGCAGGACAGCGGCAGCCAGCACGGTGAAGGGGCCGTCGGGGCCCGCATCGCTGCCGGCGATCTCGACTTCCCGGAAAAACGTCTGGCTGGGGCTGGGCGTCTCTGGCACGGTCGGCACCCCGAACTCCGTGAACGTAGTCAGGGCCGGCAGCCGGTAGGTCATGGTGATCAAGGTCTCGGGTCCTCCGGGCTTGGGCGTCGCCACGAACATGCCCGGATCGCCGTCGACGGCCGCCAGGGCCATCTCCATTCCCACCTTCAGGTCGGGGGCCATCCCGCCCAGGGCCACGGGGACGACGCCTTCGGCGAAGCTCAGGAAATCCGTCGGTTCCGGTTCGGCTCCTGGGGAGGCGGACGACAGGATCATCGTGGCGAGTAGCGGGGCCCAGGTTCGTCGGGCGGATTTTGAAATGAATGTGCGGCTGCGGATCATGGTCCGTTCCCTCCCGGCGGCTTGGCTTGCCAGCGTAAAAGATGAATGTACTCCCAATTGCAGCGATGGTTCAAGGCGGGGATCGGGTTCGGTGCTGCAACTGGACATCAAAGGTCCGACTTCCCCCGGGGGAAGGAAATTTTCCAAATGATCGCTATATTTTCGGTAATATAAGCTCGCCCACCTCACCAGTGCTGGCGCCTTCATTGACCATGTGCCATCATGACTTGCAGTGCCACCCACGCCTCGCCAAGCCTTGGAGTTGCCCATGCCCGTGTTCGAAAGCGGCAGGACCCGCATCGAAGTGGACGAGAAGGGCTACCTGCTCAACTTCGATCAGTGGACCGACCGCGTCGCCACGGCGCTGGCTGCCGACGAGGGCATCGAGAACCTGACGGACGACCACTGGCTGGTGATCGACTTCCTGCGCGAGCACCAGGAGCAGAAGGGCGCCGCGCCCATGATCCGGGTGCTCTGCGCGGGCGTGGACATGAATCTGCAGAAGATCTACGACCTTTTTCCCGGCGGGCCCGCCAAGTGCGCCTGCCGGATCGCCGGGCTGCCCAGGCCCGATTCGTGCGTCTGATCCCGGAGGGAAGTCCCATGAGCGCCGTTCGCGTGACCGTGTTCGCCGCCGTCCTGATCCTCGTGGCGGCGGCCGGCTGCAGCCGCTCCCCGGATGCCGACCAGGCCTTCGTCGGCCTGGCCACCCGCTACCTGGACCGCATGCTGGACCAGAATCCCGAGTGGGCCACCAACCTGGGCGACCACCGCTTCGACCACCAGGTCAGCGACCTCTCGGCCGACGGCTTCGCGGCGCGGCTCGAGTTGGCACGCACGACCCTCGACAGCCTGGCGCGGCTGGACACGAGCCGGCTGAGCCAGGTCAACCGCATCGACGCGGAGATCCTGACTGCCGCCTGCGAGGGCGACGTGTTCGCGATCAGCGAGCTGCGCGAGCACACCTGGAACCCCACCTGGTACAACCCCGGCGACGGCATCTACAACCTGCTGGCCCGCGACTTCGCGCCGCCGCAGGAACGCCTGGCGGCGGCCATCTCGCGCATCCGGCAGATCCCGCGCACCATCGCCGCGGCGCAGCAGAACCTGCAGGCGCCGCCGGCGGTGATGACGCAGACGGCCATCGACCGGCTGCCCGGCGTCATCAACCTGGTGACCGAGGTGATGGATCGCGAGCTGGCCCAGGCGCCGCAGCTGCAGGCTGCCTACCCGCCGATCCGCGAGGAGGCCGTGGCCGCCCTGGAGGAGTTCGGGCGCTGGCTGGAAGAGGACCTGCTGCCGCGCTCGACCGGTGACTTCCGCATCGGCTGCGAGAAGTTCCGGCGCAAGCTGCACTACGCCCTGTCGTCGGACCTGACGCCGACGGAGATCCTGGCCGCCGCCGAGATGGACCTGCTGGAGACCCGCGACGAGCTGTACCGGGTGGCCGTGCCGCTGTACGCCAAGTACAGCCTGGGCGACGTCGAGAAGGCCCCCGACAAGAACGCGGTGATCCGCGCCGTGCTCGATCGCCTGGCCGAGGACCGCCCCGACAACGAGACCATCATGCCCGAGGCGAGGCGCGGCCTGGAGCTGACCACGGCCTTCGTGCGCGAGCACGGCCTGGTCACGGTGCCCGACGACGCGGTCGAGATCATCGTCATGCCCGAGCATCAGCGCGGCTTCTCGGTGGCCTACTGCGACTCGCCCGGTCCGCTGGAAGAGAACGGCACCACCTTCTACGCCATCAGCCCCACGCCCGCTGCCTGGTCGCCCGAGCGTGCCGAGACCTTCTACCGCGAGTACAACGACTGGATGCTGCAGGACCTGACCATCCACGAGGCCATGCCCGGCCACTACCTGCAGATCGCCCACGCCAACGCCTTCACGGCGCCCACGCCCCTGCGCGCCATCTACTCCAGCGGCACCTTCGTCGAGGGCTGGGCCACCTACGCCGAGCAGCTGATGGTCGAGGCCGGCTACGCGGGCCCCGAGCTGCAGATGCAGCAGCTGAAGATGCGCCTGCGCCTGCTGATCAACGCGATCATCGACCAGAAGATCCACTGCGAGGGCATGACCGAGGCCGAGGCCGTGGCCAAGATGATGGACGAGGGTTTCCAGGAGGAGGCCGAGGCCGTCGGCAAGTGGACGCGGGCCTGCCTCAGCAGCACCCAGCTCTCCACCTACTACGTGGGCAACCTCGAGCTCAACGCCATCCGCAAGGCGGCCGAGGAGCGCGACGGCGCCCGCTTCGACCTCAAGGCCTTCCATGATCAGCTGCTGAGCTATGGCTCGCCGGCGCCGAAGTACGCGCAGGAGTTGATGGGGCTGTAGAGGCCCTGCCTAGCGCTGGCAGGCCGCGCAGAACACGCTGGTGCGCCCGGCCACGGTGGTCTTTTCCAGCTCGCCACCGCAGGTGCGGCAGGGCTGGCCCGCCCGCCCGTACACCCGCAGCTTGCGCCGGAAGTTGCCGGGCTTGCCGTAGAAGTCGGTGAAGTTCAGGAAGGTGGTGCCGCCGTGGCGCACGGCCAGGCGCAGCACCTGCTTGGCCCGCCGCAGCACCTCGCGCAGGGTGTCGTCGTCCAGGTCGGCCACCGAAGTGGTGGGCCGCACCCCCGCCAGGAACAGGCACTCGTCCACGTAGATGTTGCCCAGCCCGCTGGCCACACCCTGATCCAGCAGCGCCGCCTTGATGGGCGCGGTGCGGCGCCCGAGCCGCGCCCGCCACTCGGGCCAGCGCACCGTCAGCATGTCCGGCCCCACGTGGGCCAGGGCCGCCGGCGCGAGCGAGTCCTCGACCAGGGTCAGGCGGCCGAACTTGCGCACGTCGCGGTAATGCACCGGCAGGCCGTCGAAGTCGAAGCTGACGTGGACATGCTGGTCGGGCACGTAGCCGTCCATGATGAAGACCTGCCCGGTCATGCGCAGGTGGATCATGAGGTGTGCCGCGTCGGCGAGCGTATTGCCGGCGAAGGTCAGGATCATGTACTTGCCGCGGCGGTGCACCGCGACCAGGGTCTTGCCCACCAGGGCCCCGCGGGTGGCGCGCAGGGACTGGTCCAGCACCCCGGGCCAGGGCGCGGCCAGGCCGGTCAGGCGCCGCCCGGTCAGGTGATGGCGCAGGGACCTGGCGACGTTCTCGACCTCGGGCAGTTCGGGCACCGCTACATCCCCCGGGCTGTTTCCACCGCGGCGTAGGCGGTGTTGATGGCCTTCATCTTGTCCTCGGCGAACTGCTTGAAGTCGTCGCTCATGCCCTTGGAGGCCAGCACGTCCGGGTGGTACTCCTTGGCCAGCTTGCGGTAGGCCTTCTTGACCTCGACGTCGCTGACCGAGGGGTCGATGCCCAGGGTGGCGTAGGCCGCGTCGATGCTGGCGGTGGGGTTGAACATGGCCATGGCCTCGTCGTAGTCGCGGGTCGAGAGGCCCAGCTCGCGGGCGATGGAGCGGATCAGCCGCTCTTCCGCGTGGTGCAGGCTGCCGTCGGCCATGGCGACCGCGGCCAGCAGCGAGACGATGTCCCGCATGCGCGCCGGCTGGTGGCCGAGGATCTGGCGGATCTGGCGGGCGAAATCCTCAGCAGGGATGTCGGAATCGCGAGCCTGGTTGAAGATTTTTGCCGCCAGGCGGCGCTCTTCGACCGGCATCCTTAGGCTGCGGGCCAGGAATTCGTCGAAGCGCTGCACCTCGGCCGCCGAGACCCGGCCGTCGGCCTTGGCCACCTTGGCCGCCAGGCTGATGACCGCGGTCAGGAAGGCGCGCTGGGCCTGGCCGGGGTCCGTCCCCGGGGCCGCGCCGGGCCCGAAGGCCGGCCGCGCCCGGCCGCGGACACCCGGGTGGACGCCGGCCGGACCGGAGCCCTCGCCGAAGTTGGAGCCGATGGCCCCGCCCAGGATCGCGCCCAGGGGGCCGCCGAAGCCCCAGCCCAACACGCCCCCGATGATCGTGCCCAGAAGACCCATGTCCCGTCCCTGTATTGGTGAGAAACCGGTGCCACCGCACCCGCCTGCGGGCACCGGCATCCGGCGTGCAACGCCGCCGCGACCCGAAAGTTACCTGCGGACCCATGAAATATTCAAGGAGCGCCTGCAACGGCCGATCGAATAAGCGGGTTCAAGCCGCGAACAGTTTCGCCGGGGCTTCCGGTGCCAACCGAGGAATGACACGATGCGCATCCTGGTCGTCGAGGACGATTTCATCAGCCGCCGGCTGCTGTGCCGTTATCTCGAAACGTTCGGCGAGTGTGACGTGGCCGTCAACGGCAACGAGGCGCTGGCGGTCCTGCGCCAGGCCCTCGACGCCGGCGAGCCCTACGACCTGGTCTGCCTGGACATCATGATGCCGGGCCTGTCCGGCCAGGAGACCCTGCAGGAGCTGCGCAAGCTGGAGACCGCGCGGAGCCTGGCCAGCGGGACCAAGGTCATCATGACCACCGCGCTGGAGGACAAGGAATCGGTGGCCAAGGCCTTCGCGGCCCAGGCCGACGGTTACGTGACCAAGCCGGTGGACAAGCGCCGCTTCGTCGAGACCATCAGGGAGCTGGGACTGGAGCCGACCAGGCTGGCCTGACCGCGGGCCGGGAGGACACCCCGTGAAGCGCATCCTCATCGCCGACGACGACGCCACCAGCCGTCGCCTCCTGGTCGGGGCCCTGGCCTCCCTGGGCGCCGACGTCCAGGTCTGCCACGACGGCCTGGATGCGCTGGATCTGCTGCGCAGCGCCGGGCGCTTCGACCTGCTGATCACCGACCTCGCCATGCCGGTGATGAACGGCCGCCAGCTGGTGACCACCGTGCTGGGCGATCCCGACCTGTGCGCCATGCCCATCCTGGTGACCTCGGGCATCGCCTGCGGCCGCGACATCGCCGACCTGCTGCACGCGGGCGTGTGCGGGTTCCTGGCCAAGCCGCTGAACCTGGCCGCCGTGCGCAGCGACGCCTCGGCCTGCCTGTTCGGGATGGCG
Organism: Candidatus Krumholzibacteriia bacterium; assembly: GCA_963848505.1. Classification (GTDB taxonomy): domain Bacteria; phylum Krumholzibacteriota; class Krumholzibacteriia; order LZORAL124-64-63; family LZORAL124-64-63; genus JACZKN01. The sequence continues at coordinate 780,084 of CAWKEB010000002.1, forward strand.
ACGCCGGCGGTGTGATCCCGGCGCCGACAGCGCTGCGCGATCTCCCCCGAACCATTGGCATTCCCCCCTGCCTTGCCCTATCCTGCCCCTTGGTGCGGCGCGTCCCGGCGCCGGCCGGAAAGGACCTTTGAGCCCGATGACGACTCCCCATCGCCATGCCCATCGCCATGCCCTGCGCGGCCTCATGGACACCGCCGAGGCCGCCCCCGGCGGTGCCCCGGTCGAACGCGCCGACATCGACGACCGCTTCAAGTGGCGCCTGGACCGCATCTTCCCCGACTGGTCGGCCTGGGAGGCCTGCTACGCCGAGGTGGAGGCCGCCCTGCCCGGCCTGGCCGCCCGGCAGGGCACCCTGGCCGCTTCCGGCGCCGCCCTGCTGCAGGCGATCGAGGCCATCCACACCGCCCAGCGCAAGCTGGAGCAGGCGCTGGTCTACGCCGGCATGAAGAACGACGAGGACACGCGCATCAGCGAGAACATCGCCCGCCGCGGCCGCGTCTCCAGCCTGGCGGTGCGCTTCAGCGAGGCCGTGTCCTGGTACGACTCGGAGGTGCTGGAGATCCCGGCCGAGCGCCTGGCCGCGCTGCAGGCCGCCGAGACCGGGCTCGCGCCCTACGCCCATCACTTCGACGACATCCACCGCGCCCGGGCCCACACCCTGCCCGCCGAGCAGGAGGCGCTGCTGGCGGCGGCCGGGCTCATGGCCCGGGGCGCCAGCCAGGTCTTCAACGCCTTCGACAACGCCGACCTGGTGCTGCCGACGATCACCGGCGAGGACGGCCGGCCCGTGGCCCTGACCAAGGCCCGCTACCAGAAGCTGATGAAGTCCCGCGATCCGCGGGTGCGCCGCGACGCCTACATCGCGTTCCTGGATGCCTACGGCGCCATGAAGAACACCCTGGCGGCCAACATGGACGCCAACGTGAAGAACCACGTCTTCTTCGCCGAGGCCCGGCGCCACGAGGGCACCCTGGAGGCCGCCCTGCATCCGGACGCGGTGCCGCCGGCGGTGTTCCATTCGCTGATCGAGACCGTGTCGGCACACCAGGCGACGATCCACCGCTACACGGCCCTGAAGCAGCGCGTGCTGGGGCTCGATCCCCTGCACGAGCATGACCTGGCGGTGCCCCTGTTCCCGGCCGGCGAGTTCAAGTTCGAATACGACGAGGCCTGCCGGGTGATGCTGGCGGCGTTCGCGCCCCTGGGCCCGGACTACGTGGCGACGGTGGGCGAGGGCATCGCCGGCGGCTGGATCGACGTGCACGAGAACGCGGGCAAACGCAGCGGCGGCTACAGCAACGGCGTCTACGACACGCCGCCGTTCATCCTGCTGAACTGGTCGGACCAGCTGGGCGACAGCTTCACCCTGGCCCACGAGCTGGGCCACTCCATGCACAGCTGGCTGGCGGCGAAGCACCAGCCCTACGTGTACGGCGACTACCCCATCTTCACGGCGGAGGTGGCCTCGACCTTCAACGAGCTGCTGCTGATGGACCACCTGCTGAAGCAGGGCACCGACCGCCAGCGGCTGCTCTACCTGCTGGACTACCACCTCTCGCAGATCAACAACACGGTGTTCCGGCAGACCATGTTCGCCGAGTTCGAGCACCGGGTGCACCAGGTGGGCGAGGAAGGCGGCACCCTGACCGCCGAGCAGCTGGGCGAGCTGTACCGGGAGCTGCTGGTCAAGTACTGGGGTCCCGCGGTGACCTTCGATCCCGAGCGCAGCCCCTTGACCTGGTCGCGCATCCCCCACTTCTTCTACAACTACTATGTCTACCAGTACGCCACGGCCTACGCGGCGGCGGTCGCCCTGTCGCGGCGGGTGCTGCAGGGCGGCGCGGCCGAGCGGGAACAATACCTGGACATCCTGCGTTCCGGGTCGAGCCGCTACCCCGTGGAAACCGTCGCCCTGGGCGGCGTCGACACGGCCACCGCCAAGCCGATCGAGGACGTGGTCGCCCTCTTCGGCGAACTGATCGACCGGGTCGAGACCCTGCTCGACGAGGTCGGCCCCGCCAACCCGAAGGATCCGTCATGAAAGCCCGCCTCCTCCGCCTGATGCTGCCGGCCGTCCTGCTGCTGGCTACGACCGGCTCCGCGCCCCAGATCGGCGGCGCCGGCGAGAACAAGCCGGAGTTGATCACCGAGCCCTACGAGTACGTCAGCGACAAGGGCGAGTTCAAGGTCACCTGGCCCAGCGGCTGCGGCGAGCTGACCCGGCGCGAGAAGGAGGACGATCCGGACGTCGACCCCTTCGAGGAGGTCTTCGTCTACAACGTCTACTGCGACCAGCGCGGCCAGCACGGCGTCGGCTGCGCGGTCGCGGCCATCTTCAATCTCAAGGGCGCCGACGGGGGCCCGGCCGGGCCCGCGGAGGTGGTCAAGCGCCTGGAGGAGCACATGAAGCTCCTCGGCGTGAACATCGAGCAGCAGCAGCCCATCCGCCGGGCCATGCCCGACGGCACCGTGATCGAGGGCCTGGAGATCCGGGCCCGCGAGCCGGAGGGTGCGGGCGAGGCCTGGATGCGCGGCCTGCTGCACGATGGCGACGTCTACCTGCTGTCGGCCTGGAACATGAGCGGGGGCCTCTTCGCCGACCCCGAGTTCCTGACCTTCTTCAACTCCTTCGAACCGCGGACCCCCTGACCCCGTCCGCCCGGGCGGAAGGAACGAGGCATCATGATCGAGGTCCGGCCCACGCCAGTGCGCAGGGCCGTCGCGCGCGCGGCGGCCGTCTTCGTGTTGGCCCTGCTGCCGGCGCTGGCCGCCGCGCAGACCGCCGACCCGCCGCTGAAGGAGACCGTCGATCAGGCGGTCACCACCCGCACGGACACCCAGCAGCGCCAGGACGCCTGGTCCGCCGAGAAGAACGACCTCCTGGCCCGCTACCGGGCCGCCGCCGCCAACCTGGCCTGGCTGGAGCAGCGCCGGGACGCCGCCCAGGCCCGGGTCACGGCCACCGCCGGCCGCGTGGCCGAGCTGGAGCGCCGCCTGGCCGAGGCCGATCGCCTCGAGGGCAGCCTGCAGGACACGCTGCTGGTGCTGGTCGGCCGCCTCGAACAGTCGGTGGCGCGCAGCCTGCCCTTCCTGGCCGAGGAGCGCGCCGCGCGCCTGGCGGCCCTGGACGAAGTGCTGGCGCGCCCGGACGTGGCCGCGGCCGAGAAGCTGCGCCGGGTGCTGGAGGCGCTGCAGGTCGAAGCCGGCTACGGCGGCAGCGTGGAGGTGGCCCAGGACCAGCTGACGGTGGAGGGCGAGGTCATCCACGCCGACGTGCTGCGCCTGGGCCGGGTCGCGCTGCTGTGGCGCACTCCTGACGGCGACCGGGCCGGGGTCTACGATCCGGGCGAGGCCGCCTGGGTCGAGCTGGGTGCCGGCGAACGCCGCCGCATCGGCCTGGCCATGGAGATGGCCTCGCGCCTGCGCGCGGTCGAGGTGCTCGAGCTGCCGCTGGGGAGGATCGAGCCATGAGGATCCTCTGCCTGATCGCTCTGCTTTTGACGATTGCGCTGCCGGCGTCGGCCCAGGACATGCGCGCCGCGGTGAAGAAGGCCGAGGCCGACCGCCAGGAGGCGCTGCTCGAGGCGCGCCAGGCCGAGGAGCGCATCGCCGCCGACCGCGACTCGCTGCTGGCGGCGGTCACGGCCCTGGAGTCCCGCCAGCGGGAGCTCGATGCGGGGCTGGCCGCGCTGGAGCGCGAGCACGCCGACCTGGAGATCCGCCGCGAGGCCCTGGGCGCCCGCTGGGCCGGGCGCGAGCTGGGCTTCCGCGAGATCAGCGGCAACGTGCGCCTGGCCGCCCGCGACCTCGAGTCGCTGCTGAAGGCCTCGCCCCTGAGCGCGGCCGATCCGCAGCGCATCGAGCAGGTGGGCCGCCTGCTGGACACGGGCTACTTCCCGGACATGGACGACATCACCGGCATGGCCGACGTGGGCTTCGCCGAGATCGCCCGCAGCGGCCAGGTGACCCTGGCCGAGGGCGCCTTCATCGGCCGTGACGGTCGCGAGACCCGCGGCACGGTGCTGCAGGTGGGCAAGTTCACCACCGCCTACCGCACCGCCGACGAGACCGGCTTTCTGGTCTGGTCGCCCGAAGGCGGCAGGCTGCACGCCCTGCCCGACCTGCCGCCGCGCAACGTGCGCCGGGCCCTGGACCGCTACCTGGACGGCGCCATTGCCGACGTGCCGGTCGATCTCAGCGGCGGCGCGGCCCTGCGCCAGGTCACCCATCGCCTGGGCGTGGGCGAGCAGCTGCGCCAGGTGGACCCGTGGTCTGGCCGATCCTGCTGATCGCGGTGGTGGCCCTGGTCATCGTGGTGGTCAAGGCCTTGGTGCTGCAGCGGGTGCACGGCAACACCGACCGCCTGATGGGCGAGGTGAACGAGCGCGCCGCGGCCGGCGACTGGGCGGCCTGCGATCAGCTGGTGGCGCGGGAGGAATCGCGCCGCAACCCGGTGGTGACGGTGCTGCGCGCCGGCCTGGAGGCCCGCGGCGACGACCGCGAGACCCTCGAGAGTTCGCTGCAGGAGGCCATCCTGCGCGAGCTGCCGGGCATCACCAAGGGCATCGCCATGCTGGCGGTGCTGGGGGCGGTGGCGCCGCTGTTGGGCCTGCTGGGCACGGTGACCGGCATGATCGACACCTTCCGGGTGATCACCCTGTTCGGCACCGGCGATCCGCGGCTCATGTCCGGCGGCATCAGCGAGGCGCTGATCACCACCGAACTGGGCCTGGCCGTGGCCATCCCCATCATGCTGCTGCACACCTGGCTGTCGCGGCGGGTGGAGCACCTGATCGGCGACATGGAGGAGAAGGCCGTGCGTCTGGTCAACATCATCCAGCGGCAGCGGGCCGGGGCCTAGGGTGGCGCCGCTGCTGGAGATCGCCGAGTACCTGCGCCAGGGCGGCTGGATCATGGGCCCCCTGGTGGTGGTGTCGGTGGTGATGTGGACTCTGATCATCGACCGGTTGCGGGACTTCCGCAGCCTGACGGTCGGCGACCTGGACGGCCGCGCCGCGGTGGCGGCGGTGGCCGCGGGCGACGGCGCGGCGCTGGACGGGCGCGAAGGCCTGAAGGTGCGCCTGGTGCGGGAGTTCCTGGCCGAGCGCACGGGCCGCGCGCCGCTGGACCGCGACATCCTGGCCGAGTGCGCCCTGCGCCAGCGCCGGCAGCTGGACCGGGGGCTGGCAGCCGATCACGGTGCTGGCGGCGGTGGCGCCGCTGCTGGGCCTGCTGGGCACGGTGCTGGGCATGATCGAGACCTTCGACGTGATCGCGGTGTTCGGCACCGGCAATGCGCGCGCCCTGGCCGGCGGCATCTCGGTGGCCCTGATCACCACCCAGACCGGGCTGCTGGTGGCCATCCCCGGCCTGATCATGGCCAACCGGCTGGCCCGGCGCGCCGAAGCGCTGCGCACGGGGCTGGATGAGGCGACGGCGGCCCTGGCCCGCTACCTGGGCCGCAGCGGAAGGACGGTGGCATCGTGATCGACGTGCGCAAGACCCTGCGCGGCGGCAGCGGCAACGTGGACATCAACATGGGCCCGCTGGTGGACATGGTCTTCCTGCTGCTGATCTTCTTCGTGGTCACCACCAGCTTCGTCAAGGAGACGGGCATCGAGGTGCAGCGCTCGACTGCGGCCACGGCCCAGACCGTCGAGCGCGGCAACATCCTGCTGGGCGTCAGCGCCGCAGGCGAAGTGTTCTACGACGGCCGCCGGGTCGACGTGCGCAGCGTGCGCAGCCTGGTCGAGCGCGCCCTGGCCGAGGATCCCGAGGCCGCGGTGGTGGTGGTGGCGGACAAGGACTCGGCCACCGGCGTCGTGGTCCAGGCCATGGACCAGTGCCGCCTGGCCGGCGCCACCCGGGTCAGCCTGGCCGCCAACCGCGAGGAAGGGCCGTGAACCTGCGCCGCATGGGCACGCTGCTGCCGGCGGCGCTGCTGGCGGTGGTGCTGAACCTGGTCCTGCTGTTCGGCGCTGGCCACCTGGCGCGGCAGAAGCCGGTGGTGCGCGACTACGGCCCGCCGGTGGCGGTCGACCTGGTGACCATCGCGCCCGAGGACGCCCCGCCACCCGAGCGCCGTCGCGAGGAGCCGCCGCCGCCGGAGCCCCGGCCGCGGCCCCAATTCGTGCCCGAGCTGGCGGTGGCCGTGCCCGGCGGCGCGCCCGCCATCGCCATCAAGCTGGACCTGGATCCCTCTTTGTTCGGAGGTGGGCCGCCCCGCGGCGACCTGGTGTTCGAGGCCGGCGCCCTGGACTCCCCGCCGGCGGCGCAGGTGCGTTCGGAACCGCCGTACCCCTATCGCGCACGGCAGCGCGGCATCGAGGGCGAGGTGCGGGTGCGCCTGCTGGTGAAGGCCGACGGCAGCGTGGACAACGTGGAGATCCTCTCGGCCGAACCGACCGGTGTGTTCGAGGATGCAGTGCTGCAGACGGTGCCCCGCTGGTCGTTCACGCCGGGGAAGATCGGGGGGCGGGCGGTGGCTTCATGGGTCGTGACTACGGTGCATTTCGAGTTGGGGGGTGGGGGGCGGTGATGAAGACGCTGCTTTGCATGCTGATGCTGGGGCTGAGTCTGGGCGCTACGGCGTCCCCGGCCGCCGACACCTCCGACCGCGCCGCCCGCCAAGCCACCCTCGAATCCGACGCCTCCCTGCCCGAGCGCGCCCGCGCCGTGCTGTTCCGTGCGCGCACCCAATTGGACGAAGGCGATGCTGCCGGCGCGGCCGGTATTCTCGAAGGCTGGCTGGCCGGCGACGCGAGTCGCGACAACCATCTCATGCGCTTCGAGCTGGGCGTGGCCCTGCTGGCCGATGGCCGCGCGGAGGCGGCGCAGGTGGAGCTGCGCAAGTCCGTCGCGCTGGAGCCGGGCTTCGCCCGTGCCTGGCTGCGCCTGGGCGAGGCCGCCTACGAAAACGCCGAGTATGGGGCTGCGGCCGAAGCGTTCGCCCGCGCCTACGACCTGCTGCCCGATCCCCCGGCCGAGGTGCTGCACTACGCGGCGGTCTGCCGCCTGCAGGCCGGCGACGCGGCCGGCGCCTGCGACCTGCTGGAGCCGCTGGTGGCGGCCGATCCCGGTGGTGCGCCCTTCGCCTGGCATCAGGCGTTGGCCTCGGCGGCGCTGGAGGCGGGCTCGCCCGCGCGGGCGCGGCCCCACCTGGCACGCCTGGTCGCGGCCCGGCCCGACGATCCGGCGGTGTGGGATCTGGCCTGGCGCTTCGCCGCCGGCAGCGGCGAGTACCGGGACGCGGCGGTGCTGCTGAAATCCGTCGGCTTCCTGGACGCGTTGGACGCCAACGAACTGGAGCAGCTGGGCGAGCTGTTCGCCGCGGTCGGCACCCCCCTGGAGGCGGCACGGGCCTGGGCCCGGGCGGCGGAATTGCAGGCGCCGGCGGAGTCGACTTCGGTGGCCGACGCCGCGCGTCTGGCGCGGGCCTGGTTGGCGGCGCATCGGCCGGAGCAGGCGCGGGCCGTGATCGCGGCGGCCATGTCCGCACGCGGCGACGACGCGGGGCTGCTGATGCTGCTGGGGGACACTGCGCTTTCGGAGCAGGACTTCGACGGCGCGTACGAAGCCTACGCCCGGGCGGCGGCCGCGGCCCCGGACAACGGACGCGCCCAATTGATGGCCGGATGGTGCGCGCTGGAAGCGGGCCGCACGACCGAGGCGCGGCGGCACCTGACGGCAGCGACGCGGTTTGCGGAGCAGGCCCAGGCGGCGCGGGGGTTGTTGGGGCGGGTTGGCGCAGACGCGCCCTAGGCAGGCACGGAGGGAGGGCAATGTCCGACCACACGAAGAGCCCGGGCCGGACGCCCCCGGTCAGAGCCAAGGACATGGACGAAAAGATCGAGTACGTCCTGAAGAAGCGTAAGGACGCTCTGCACCGCTTGGCCCAGTGATGCGTCGGTCCGTCCAGGTGGACGGCTGGGGATCAATACCCCGATCGATACGGAGAACCCATGGATCAACGATACCTGCACATTCTCGTCGTCCATCTCGTCATCTGGCTGCTCTCCTGGGCCGCCGGGCGTTATGTCCCGCAATTCAAGGGCAAGCAATACCTGGGGATGTACTTCATCCTGATGCCCCTCGGCTTCGCTGCTTGCGGCTGGGATCTGCCGGCCTGGATCATGACGCCGATGGCCGTGGTCGGCCTGGCGCTGCTGTTCGTCCAGTTCCGGAAGGTGTTGGGGCGGGAAGCGGCTCAGACCTGAACGAACCGCGGGCCCGTGGCACCCACCACGGGCCCGCTGCTTTCCCACCGCCCTACTTCCCCTCGATGATCTCCATCAGCGCATCGGCCGCCCGCTGGTCGTCGAACTGGCCGATCCAGAAGATCGCGTTCTGGCGGATCTCCGGGTCGGTCTCGGTGCGTACGATCTCCAGCAGCAGGTCCAGGGCGCCCGGCTGGTCGCTCATCTGCGAGAGCACGTGGCAGACCTGCACCTTCAGCTCGGGGCTGTCGGTGTTCTGGTAGATGGAGCGCAGGCGGCCCACGTCGACCTTGCCGTGCATGCCGGCGTTGAACAGGGCCATGGCGCGCACCTCGGGGTCGGCGGCGGCGTTGTCGGCCAGCTCCAGCAGGGCGTCGATGGCGCGCGGGCTGTCGCTTTGGGCCAGGATCATCAGGGCCATCTCCTGGACCTCGGCGGGTTCGTCGGGGCTGCTCATCAGGTCCAGGGCGATGTCCACCACCCGCTCGTCGTCCGACTGCATGAGGCCGAACATGGCGTGGGTGCGCAGTTCGGCATCCTTGCTGCGGTCGCTGGCGAGGTCGGCCAGCAGGTCGAAGGCGCGGGCGTCGTCGCGGTGGCCGATGGCCATCAGGATGGTCTGCTGCAGCTCGGGGTCGTTGCTGCGGAGCATCAACTCGGTCAGCGCGTCCAGCGAACGGTCGGACTCGTCCTGGGCCAGGCACATGGCCATGGCCTGCAGCAGTTCGGGATCGGTGGTGGTGGGCAGGGCCTCCAGCACGATCTCCAGGCCCTCTGCGTCGTCCTGACAGAGGATGAACACCGCGTTCTGGCGCAGCTCGGACGAGGCCTCGGTCTCGCCGCGGACGATCTTCGCCAGCATGGGCCTCGCCTTTTCCGGGTTCATCTGCATCAGGGCGTGCAGGGCGGCGATGCGGGTCTCCTCGCGCTGCTGGTCCGCGGCCGAGAGGTTGTAGATGTCCTGGGCGGCCTGGGCCTCGCCGCGGGCGGCCAACTCGCCGGCGATGCGCGCGGCCAGGGCCTCGCCCTCGGCGGCGGTGGCGGCGGCCTGGTAGCGCGACTGCTGCACCTGCAGCAGGGCCAGCGCGGCCTTCAGTTCGGCGGTCTGCTGCAGGCGGTAGCGCGAGAATGCCTCCCAGTAGAGGGCGTCGCCGGCGACGGTCTGCTCCCCCGCCAGCTTGTACGCCTCGGCGTAGAGGCCGGCGGCCTCCTTGTAGCGCTCGGCGTTGAGGGCCTTGCGGGCCGCCTCCAGCTTGGCGTCGGTGGGCTGGTCGGCCAGCGCGTTGCCGGCGATCAAGACCAGCAGCAGGGCAACGGTGGTCAGCGTCTTCATGGTGTCATCCTTCCTCGGTCAGAGCGAACGGGGATCGGTGCCGCCGGCCAGGCGCAGCCGGTCGAGGGTCGACTTGTCCTTCAGGTCCTGCCGGATGCGGTCCACATCGGCGGCGCAATCCTGCGTCGAGAGGCTGGCGATGCGCACCAGCAGCATTTCCAGGTCCTGCAGCAGGAACCGGGTGTCCGGGTCCCGCGCCAGGTTCGAATCCAGCAGCAGGCGGGTCTGGGTCAGCATGCCGCCGGCCCAGACCGGCAGCGGCGACAGGTCGCGCTGGGCGCAGTCGCCGGTCTGCAGATCCGTCAGCAGCGCGTCGGCGCGGTTGAAAAGGCTGACGGCGGCGTAGCGCACCAGGGGCTGCACGGTATGCGGATCCGGCGGCGTGTCGCTGATGGGCTGCTCCTGCTGCGGATCGGGCTCGGTCCGCTCGGCCACCACCGGGCCCGTGTCCGGCCGCGTGCCCAGACGGCCCAGGGCGATGCCCAGCACCAGCACCGCGGCCGCGGCCAGGCCAACCTGCCACAGGGGCCAGGCACGGCGCCGCACCGGACGCGCGCTGCGGGCGGCGTCGATGCGGGCCCACAGGCGTTCGGCCGGCACCGGCGGCGGGGTGTGGTGGCTGGTCTTCATCTCGTCCACCAGTTCTGCGAATTCGCGGTCGTCCATGGCGTGTCCTTCGCGTCTAGTCGGTTTGGGCGGCCAGCCGGCCGGGCCCCTGCAGCAGCTCGCGCAGCCGGGTCCGGGCCCGCGAGAGCCGCGCCTTGGCCGTGCCCACGGGGGTGCCCATGGCCGCGGCGATCTCGTGGTGGGTGAAGCCTTCGAGATCGTGCATCACGAACACCAGGCGGTGGTTCTCGTCCAGGGCGGCCACGGCCCGGTCCAGTTGGCGGCGCAGGTCCGGGTCGCGGGGCGGCGCGGTGTCGGGCAGGATGGTCAGATCGTCGGGTACCGTCTCGCGGCTCCAGGTCCGCTTGCGCCGCCGCAGGTGCCCCAGCACCACCGTGGTGGCGATGCGGTGCAGCCAGCCCTCCAGCGAACCGTCGCCCCGGAAGTCGGCCAGGCGGTCGAAGGCCCGCACAAAGGTGTCCTGGACCGCGTCCTCGGCCAGGGCCGGATCGCCGGTCATGCGGCAGGCCAGGCGCCAGATCCGCTCCACGTGCTGGTCGTAGAGCTGCCGCTCGGCGGCGGCGTCTCCGGCCAGGATGCGGGTGATGAGGTCGGCGTCGGTCAAGGGGCTCTCCCGGTCGGTTCCGGCGGCATTCTGCGGCTTCCACCCCCCAAGATACCCGGGTTGAACAAATGGTTGCACGGCCGGCGGATTTTTCTGGACGAAATCCTCACCGGGACCTATTGTTTTTGGCAGTACAAAAAGTTTGCGCCGTGACCCAAAGCGGCGGCAGGGGAAGGGACGGGCCATGGCCGAGATCATGCAGTTGAGCGCCAGTCTCGAGGACTATCTCGAGGCCATCTTCCACACGGTTGAGGCCAAGGGTGCCGCCCGGGCCAAGGACATCGTGATGCGCCTGGGCGTGCACAACTCGTCGGTCACGCAGGCCCTGAAGTCGTTGGCCGAGAAGGAATTGGTCAATTACGCGCCCTACGACACCATCACCCTGACCGAGGCCGGCGAGGTCATCGCGCGGGACGTGGTCAAGCGCCATGAGACGCTGCGCGCCTTCCTGGGCCAGGTGCTGGGACTGCCCTACACCGAGGCCGACGAGGGTGCCTGCCGCATGGAGCACGCGGTCAGCGGGCCGATCCTCGATCGCATCGTCAAGTTCGTGGAGTACTTCAAGAACTGCCCCGCCAACGACATCCAGTGGGACCCCAGTGCGGGGTACTTCTGTGGCCACAAGCACGACCACACCGGCACCTGCGGGCGGGATTCCTGCGGCCACGACCTGGAGCTTCATCTGCCGGACCTGAAGAAGCCGGCCTCCCGGGAGGAGGCGTGATGCCGCTGACGATGGTGCATGAAGGCACGACGGCCGTGCTGCGCTCGATCGAGGGCGGGCGGCAGATGCGCGGGCGCCTGGCAGCGCTGGGCCTGCTGCCGGGGACCGAGCTGGAAGTGATCCAGAACTCGGGCAAGGGGCCGTTCATCGTCGGAGTCCGGGGCAGCCGCATCGTGATCGGGCGCGGGATGGCCGCGCGGATCGAGGTGGAGTAGCGATTTGCCGGGCCCGTCGCTCACTGCGGCGGGCCCGTTTTTTTTGAGGTGGCACCAGGCATGGCAAAGACCAGCGCTCGCACCGACACCCTGACCGTGGCGGTCGCCGGCAATCCCAACTCGGGCAAGACGACCATTTTCAACGCCCTGACCGGCGCGCGCCAGCACGTGGGCAACTACCCGGGCGTGACCGTCGAGTGGAAGCGCGGCACCGCGCGCCGCGGCGGCCTGAGCATCGACCTGGTGGACCTGCCGGGCACCTACAGCCTGACCCCGTACTCGGAAGAGGAGCTGGTGGCCCGCGACTACCTGCTCAACGGCCGGCCCGACGTGATCATCGACGTGGTCGATGCGGGCAACCTCGAGCGCAACCTGTTCCTGACCACCGAACTGCTGGAGACCGGCCTGCCCCTGGTGCTGGTGCTGAACATGAGCGACGTGGCGCGCTCCCAGGGGTTGATCATCGACACGGCGCGGCTGTCGCGGCGCCTGGGCGTGCCGGTGGTTTCGGCGGTGGGCAACAAGGGGCAGGGCCTGGACGAGATCATCGAGGCGGTGGCCGGCATCGCCGCCCACGGCCAGCATCTGCCCGGGCCGGCGGACATCTGCCGCGAGCAGGGTCCCGCGCCTGGCGCCCTGGCGGCGCCGGAGAAGCTGGGCCGCGCGCCGCGGGTCGAGTACGGCGAGGCCGCCGAGAAGGCCATGGCCACGATCGCGTCGATCCTCGCCGACGATGCACCGGGACGCTGGCAGCTGGTCAAGCTGCTGGAGCAGGATCCCAAGGTGCTGGACTCGCTGGCGACACCCGGCGCGCGCGAGGCGGTGGTCGGCGTGGCCGCCGCCTTCGCCGCCGCGCTGGACGAGGACATCGACGTGTTCCTGGCCCGCTGCCGCTACGCCTTCGTGGGCGAGGCCTGCCAGGCGGCCTGCCGCGCGCCGACCGCGCGCATGACCAGCGTCTCGGACCGCATCGACCGGGTCGCCATGCATCCGCTCTGGGGCGTGCCCATCTTCCTGACCCTGATGTACGTGGTGTTCACCCTCACGTTCAGCCTGGGCAACCCGCTGATGGACCTGATCGACCAGGGCTTCGGCTGGCTGGGCACGACCATCAGCGGCCTCTGGCCCGCCGGCAGCAGCAGCCCGCTGAAGTCGCTGCTGGTGGACGGCATCATCGGCGGCGTGGGCGGCGTGATCGTCTTCCTGCCCAACATCGTGCTGCTGTTCCTGGCCATCGCCATCCTCGAGGGCACCGGCTACATGGCGCGCGCGGCCTTCGTCATGGACCGCTTCATGTCCAAGGTGGGGCTGCATGGCAAGAGCTTCATCCCGCTGTTGATCGGCTTCGGCTGCACGGTGCCGGCGATCATGGCGACGCGCACCCTGGAGACCCGGCGCGACCGGCTGATCACCATGATGGTGCTGCCCTTGATGAGCTGCGGCGCGCGCCTGCCCATCTACGCGCTGATGATCCCGGCCTTCTTCCCGGCCCAGCTGCAGGGCCCGGCCCTGTGGCTGATCTACGTGACGGGCATCGTGCTGGCGCTGCTGGCGGCGCGGCTGCTGCGGGCGACCATCTTCCGCGGCGAGACCACGCCCTTCGTGATGGAGCTGCCGCCCTACCGGCTGCCCACGGGCATGAGCCTGCTGGTGCAGATGTGGACCCGCGCCTGGCTGTACCTGCAGAAGGCGGGCACGGTGATCCTGGGCGCGGCGGTGATCCTCTGGTTCCTGACCTTCTACCCCAAGCCGCCGGCGGACTATGTGCCGCCCCAGGGCTTCGACCGGGCGCCGAGCGGCGTCGTCAGCGGCGCGCCGGCGGTGGCCTACGGGCAGATCACCGATCCGGACGAGGCCCAGGCGACCGAGTTGGCATACTCCATCGCCGGGCGGGTGGGGCGGCTGATCGAGCCGGTGCTCAAGCCGATGGGGTTCGACTGGCGCATCGGCACCGCCCTGGTGGGTGCCACCGCGGCCAAGGAGGTGTTCGTGGCCCAGATGGGCATCGTGTTCGCCGTGGGCGAGGCGGACGAGACCAGCGAGCACCTGCGCAACAAGCTGCGCGAACGCTACAGTCCGCTGGTGGGGTTCTGCATCATGCTGTTCGCCCTGATCTCGACCCCGTGCATCGCCACCTTCGCCATCACGCGGCAGGAGGCGGGCTCGGTCAGCTGGGCCCTGGCCCAGGTCTGGGGGCTGACCCTGCTGGCCTGGTTGCTGACCGTGGCGGTCTACCAGGGTGGGACGCTGCTGGGCCTCGGCAGCATGGCCACCGGGAGCATGTGATGGCCTTCACCTGGGAAACCGGCGCCGTCGTGGTGATCGTGGGCACGGCCCTGGTCTGGGCCGGGCGCGGGCTGTGGCGGGCCGGGAAGAAGAAGCAGGTCTGCTCCACCTGCGGGGCGGCGGGTTCGTGCCCGCTGGTCAACGGGACCCGGGACCTGGACGCCGACGGGGCCACCTGCGGCGCGGTGCCCGACGCCGGTGAATCCGCTTCCCCGCCTCCCCGCGGATAACCTCCGCGACGACCACCACTTGCGAACATCCCTAAGGCATGGAACTTGCTTTCCGATGATAGGAAGGCGGACGCGACCCCGTTACGCCCGAAAGCGAAGTGCCATGCCCCGCATCGACGCATTCCTGAAGATCATGAAGGACCATGGGGTCTCGGATCTGCATCTGAGCGCCAACACCGAGCCGCGCCTGCGCATCTGTGGCGATCTGCAACGGGGCGAGCACCGTCAGCTGTCCGAGGACGAGCTGAAGATCATCATGTACGAGCTGCTGACGGACACCCAGATCAGCCAGCTCGAGGCCAAAGGCGACCTCGATTGCGCCTACACCCTGCCGGGGGTGGCCCGCTTCCGCATCAACATCTACCGCAAGCACCCGGGGCTGGCGGCGGCCTTCCGCATGATCCCCAACGAGGTGCCCACCCTCGAGTCGCTGGGCTTCCCGCCGGTGCTGAAGAACCTGCTGGAGCACCGCTCGGGGCTGGTGCTGGTGACCGGGCCCACCAACAGCGGCAAGTCGACGACGCTGGCGGCCATGGTCGACCACCTGAACAACACCCAGGACCGGCACGTGATCACGCTGGAGGATCCGCTGGAGTTCATCCATCCCAACAAGCGCTGCCTGATCAACCAGCGCCAGATCGGCGAGCACTGCCGCGACTTCGCCAGCGCCCTGCGCGCGGGGCTGCGCGAGGACCCCGACGTGATCCTGGTCGGCGAGATGCGCGACCTTGAGACCATCAGCCTGGCCCTGACCGCGGCCGAGGTGGGGCAGCTGGTGCTGGGCACGCTGCACACCAAGTCGGCGGCTCAGACCATCAGCCGCATCGTCGATCCCTTCCCGGGCAACCAGCAGACCCAGGTGCGGCACATGCTGTCGGAGGTGCTGATCGGCATCTGCTCCCAGCAGCTGCTGCGGCGCCAGGACGGCAAGGGACGGATCGCGGCGCTGGAGATCCTGGTGGGCAACACCGCCATCCGCAACCTGATCCGCGAGCAGAAGAGCCACCTCATCAACAATGCCATCACCACGGGCCGCAAGGAGGGCATGCAGCTGCTGGACCAGCACCTGGGCCAGCTCGTGGACGAGGGCACGGTCACGGCCGAGGAAGCCCTGCGCTTCGCGGCCGAACCCCAGAACTTCGCCAACCGGCGTCCGGCCCCCCCGCGGCCGGTGCGCGCCATGAGTTGAGCCGCCGGCCATGAAGACCCGCCGCCTCGACGAAATCCTGCTGAGCCTGGGCCACGTGACCGAGGAGCAGGTGAAGCGTGCCTTGCGCGCCCAGCGCGATCAGGGCGGCCGTCTGGGCAGCCACCTGGTGCGCGCCGGCGTCCTGGACGAGGAGCAGCTGGCCGAGGCCCTGGCCCTGCAGCACGGGGTGCCGGCCTTCCGGCCCGACCGGCAGCGGGTGGACGCCGACCTGATCGGCCGCGTGCCGCGGGAGGTCGCCCTGCGCGCGCTGGTGCTGCCGGTGCGCTTCAACCCCAGCAACGGCGTGCTGGACCTGGTGGCCGTCGACCCGGACGACGCCGCGGCGGTGGCCGAGATCCGGCGCCTGATCCGCTGCGCCGAGGTGCAGCTGAGCGTGGCGCCCGAATCCACCTTCGCCGCCCTGGTCAGCACCTACCTGCCCCCGTCGACGGACGACGGCGCCGGGCGGAAGGCCATCGAACTGCCCGATCTCTTCGACGGCCAGGCCGAGGCGGACCGGGCCGCGGCCGAGGCGCCCAAAGACGGCGCCGAGGCCCTGCCGCGGGTGCTGCTGGTCAGCGACCAGGCATTCCTGCGCAACTTCCTGGACCCGATCTTCGAGCGCGAGGGCTGGCAGCTGGTGACCGCGTCGGCCCGCGACGAGGTGGCCGCGCACCTGGGCCGCGGCCGCTTCGCCCACGTGCTGGTGGCGCGCTCGCTGGCGGCGGACCTGCGCAGCTGGATCCGCCAGCGCGCGGTGCCGGCGCCGCGCTGCGGGATCAGCGAGTTCAGCGGCGTGAGCGCCGCCTTGCTGGACAACCCCGCGCCCTACAGTGCGATGATGGCCAGCCTGGTGCAGGCCCTGCGCATGGCGGTCGAGGCGCGCACGGTTCCCGGCGATCCGGTGCCTCCCTACGAACTGATGCAGGCCGACGCCCGGGCCCTGGCCGAGGTCCTGGACCTGGGGCGCCTGGCCGCCGACGGCCTGACCCTGGCCGTGCTGCTGCTGGTGACCGACGCGGGGGCCGCCGACGGCATCGCCTGGGAGGCCACCCTGGGCAACGCCCGGGCCCTGCGCTTCCCCTGGGATACGGCTACGGCCCTGGAAGCCTGCCGCGAGCTGATGAGCGAGCGGGTGAACCTCGACGAGTTCGGCTCGCGGGAGCGGGAGTTGGCGCTGGCGGCCCAGGTGCTGGCCGTGGTCTGGCACCATCATCGGGGCGCCGGCCGCGGCGACGCGGCTGCGGCCCGGGCGGCCCTGCGCGCCAAGAGCGGCCTGCTGGCCCGCTCGGAGGTGATCGAGGGCTACCTGCGCCTGATCGAACGCAGCGCCGAGGACCAGCACGCGGCGGCCCGCCACCAGGTGTTCGTCGTCGGCGCCGACGGCCACGACCTGGGCCGCTTCACCGCGCGGTTGCGCCACCTGGGCTACCCCACGGTGCCGGTGGCGGACCTGGAGGAGGCCGCGGCCATGTGCGCCCGCTGCTGCCCCGGGGCCGTGTTCGTGCACCAGGCCAGCTGCGAGGCAGCCATGGACCGCTGCCGCACCCTGTTCGCCGGCGACCCGGCCCCGCGCCTGTTCGCCCTGACCGGCGAGGCCGACCCCTCGCGCATCCTGAGCCTCCTGGACCTGGGCTTCGACGAGGTCTTCGCCCTGCCCCAGGATCTGGACCTGGTGGGTGCGCGGCTGCGCAAGTCGTTGCGGGACAAGACCGAGTCGCCTGCCGAGGCCGCCGTGCCCGGCGGATTCGGCGCCCCGCTGGGCGCGCTCTCGTTCACCGATCTGCTGCAGGCGTTGAGCCAGAGCATGAAGACCGTGCGCGTGGACCTGACCCACCGCGACGGCGACCGGGCCGTCTGCCACCTGGAGCGGGGCCGCCTGATGCACGCGGTTTGCGGCGAAGCCACGGGCGCCCAGGCCGTCTACGCGGTGATCGCCTGGCGCGAGGAAGGGGCTTTCACCGTGGCGCCGGTCGATGCCTGCCCCGAGGCCAACATCGCTGCCCCCCTCGAATCGATCCTCATGGAGGGTTGCCGGTTGCTGGACGAAAGCCTGGTCTGAGACTGCCGGTTACTGCCCGGATCTGCCCGGATCTGCCCGGATCCGCCCCATCGTTCCCGAAAATGACTACAGCGTCGCGTCTTGGGGACGATCCAAGGGGCAGTGTGCTTTGCTTTGCGCCGCACCGCCGGCCGTGGGGGCCGGCCATTGGCCTGCCTGGACCAACGAAAGGGATCCCGATGAGGGAGAGCGCCCCGAACCTCCTCGATTCCTGCGAGAAGATCGTCGACGCGGTGCGCCACGTGCGCGAGACCGTGAACGAGAGCTACGAGGACATCATCTCGGCCATGGAGGCGATGCAGGGTCAGCATGTCCTGTACGAGGAGATCTTCAAGGGTTCCAAGGACGCCATCCTGGTGCTGCACGCCGACACCGGCACCGTGTTGCGGGCCAACAGCGCCACTTGCGAGCTCCTGGGCTACGAGCGGCAGGACCTGCTGGGTCGCGACGTGATGGACCTGCATCCGCCGAAGGACCACGAGTCGGCGGCCGCCGCCATCGCCACCGCCCGCCGCGACGGCAGCCTGCGCAACCTGGCCACGCGCATGGTGCGCAAGGACGGCACGGTGGTGCCGGTGACGATCACCGCCCACATGGCCGACGTGGACGGCGAGGCCCACCTGGTGGGCTTCGTGCGCGACGAGTCCCAGCGGGTCCGCAGCGAGGCCCAGCTGCGCGCCCTGAACGACAAGCTGGGCGCCGAGGTCACCGAGAAGAAGAACGCGGAGCACGAGCTGCGCGAGCTGAACGAGAGCCTCGAGCAGCGGGTCGCCCAGCGCACCGAGCAGATCCGCAAGACCAACGAGGAGCTGGAGAAGACCATCGACCGGGCCAACCGGCTGGTCCTGGAGGCGCGCAACGCGACCCGCGCCAAGAGCGCGTTCATCGCCCACATCACCCACGAGCTGCGCACGCCGCTCAACGCGGTGATCGGCATGTCCGAGCTGCTGTTGGACATGGAGCTGGGCTCCGAGCAGCGCGAGACGGCGAACATCGTCGCCCAGAGCGCCAAGTCGCTGCTGGGCGTGATCAACGAGGTGCTGGACTTCTCGAAGATCGAGGCCGGCAAGCTGGACCTCGAGAGCATGCCCTTCGATCTGCGCGAGGTCCTGCAGGGCGTGGCCGACACCTTCGCCTACCAGCTGCGCGAGAAGGACCTGGACTACCGGGCCGAGATCGCCGACAAGGTGCCCGCGGTGCTGGAGGGCGACGCCGGGCGGCTGCGCCAGATCCTGGTCAACCTCGTGGGCAACGCCATCAAGTTCACCGAACGGGGCGGCGTCACCGTGCGCATCGTCGTCACCGACGAGGGCCCCGAGGAGACCGGCCTGCGGGTCGAGGTGGCCGACAGCGGTGTCGGCATCGCGGCCGACAAGCAGGCCCGGCTGTTCGACGCCTTCACCCAGGCCGACGCCACCACCGCCCGCAACTACGGCGGTACCGGGCTGGGCCTGACCATCAGCCGCCAGTTGGCCCAGGCCATGGGCGGCGGCATGGGCCTCGAAAGCACCGAGGGTCTGGGCTCGACCTTCTGGTTCACGGCCCGCTTCGGCCGCGCCTCGAGCGAGCGCCTGCGCAACTGGCGGGCCACGGAGACGCCCAGGGCCGCCGGCGCGCCCCGGCCGGGCAGCGACCTGCGCATCCTGCTGGTCGAGGACAACAAGGTGAACCAGAAGGTGGCCCTGGGCATGCTGGGCAAGCTGGGCTACCGCGCCGAGTGCGCCGACGTGGGCACCGATGCCCTGCGCCTGCTCGCGCAGAAGGACTACGACCTGGTGTTCATGGACGTGCAGATGCCGGGCATGGGCGGCCTCGAGGTCACCGAGCGCCTGCGCGCCGGCGATGCGGGCGACCGCAACCGCGGCGTGGCCATCATCGCCATGACCGCCCACGCCACCCGCCAGGACCGCCGCGCCTGCCTGGACTCGGGCATGAACGACTACGTGGCCAAGCCCATCAGCAGCCAGCGCATCGAGGAGGCCATGACCCGCGTGCTGGTGCCGAAGCCGGCCCTGGCCGGCGGCGGCGACGGCGTCGAGGGCTTCCGCCTGGACAAGCTGGTCGAGCGCATGGACGGGGACCTGACCCTGGCCGGGGAGATCCTGGACGTCTTCCTCAGCGACACCGCCCACCGCCTCAAGGCGGTCAAGGGCGCGGCCCTGAACTACGACTTCGAGTTCGTGCAGCAGGAGGCCCGCACCATCGAGGGCGGCGCGCTGAACGTTCACGCGGAGATCGTGGCCAACCTTTCGCGCGAGCTGCTGCAGGCCGCGGTGGCGAAGCAGCAGGAGTACGCGGTGTCGGTGATCGGGGAGATCGAGAACGAGCTGGAGCAGATCAGGCAGACCGTGTAACCACGGTCGGCCGAGGGGGACCTGATGACGACGAAGCTGCTGGCCCCGCCCGCGCCCAAGGTCGCGGTGCGCACCGAACGCCGCCGCATGACCCGGCCCGAACTCGATTTTTCCGCGGTGGATCTGCCCCGCAAGGTGCCGGACTGGGACGCCGCACGCGGGGGCTTCCCCTACCCGGTCAAGATGAGCCGCCAGGAGTACGATCAGCGCAAGCAGGAGCTGCAGATCGAGCTGCTCAAGCTGCAGAGCTGGGCCAAGACCTCGGGCGAGAAGATCGTGGTGCTGTTCGAGGGCCGCGACGCGGCCGGCAAGGGCGGCACCATCAAGCGGTTCATGGAGCACCTGAACCCCCGCGGCGCGCGGGTCGTGGCCCTGGAGAAGCCGACCGAGCGGGAGCAGGGCCAGTGGTACTTCCAGCGCTACGTCCAGCACCTGCCCACCGCCGGCGAGATCGTGATGTTCGACCGCTCGTGGTACAACCGCGCGGGGGTCGAGCGGGTGATGGGCTTCTGCAGCGACGACCAGTACCACCAGTTCCTGGCCGCGGTGCCGGCCTTCGAGTGGATGCTGATCAAGTCGGGCTACCGGCTGTTCAAGTACTGGTTCTCGGTCAGCCGGTACGAGCAGCGGCGGCGCTTCGCCTCGCGGCGCATCGATCCGCTCAAGCAGTGGAAGCTGAGTCCGGTGGACGTGCAGTCGCTGGGCAAATGGGACGACTACACCATCGCCAAGGAGGCGATGTTCTTCCACAGCAACACCCCGGACGCGCCCTGGACCGTGATCCGCTCCGACGACAAGAAGCGCGCCCGCATCAACTGCATGACGCACTTCCTGCATTCGCTGCCCAGCGACGGCAAGGACCGCCAGGTGGTCGGCGTGCCGGACCCGCTGATCGTGGGTCCGGCGACGCCCATGTTCGATGTCGAGGCCTACTCCGGGCGCGACGGGGGCTAGGCGGCCGCCCCGACCTACTTCACCAGCGAGACCTGCGTCGCGCGCATCGCCGCCCCGGCCCGCACCGTCGCCAGGTACACGCCCGAAGGCAGGCCGTCCGCACGCCAGGTCACCTCGTGGGCGCCCGCTTCCATCTCCCCGCGAAACACCCGGGCCACCAGGGCGCCGCGCAGGTCGTGGATCAGCACCTCGACCTCGCCCTTGCGGTCGACGCTGAAGGCCAGGGTGGTGGCCGGATTGAAGGGGTTGGGGTAGGCCGAGACCTGCACCGGGGCGGGCGGCGTCTCGGAGACCGCGCTGGTGCCGCCGCCGCTGCCCGGGGCCGGATACACGAGCACCGCGCCGCCGGTGCCCAGTCCGAACGCTCCGACGGCCACGTGGTCCGCCGTGACGGCGATGGCGCAGCCGAGCCAGTCGTTGCTCGCCGGGGAACTGGCGACGTAGGACTCGGCCTCGCCCCAGTTGCCGGCGCCGCCTTCGCCCCGGTTGTAGCGGTAGGCCTGGCCGTAGGCGGCGCCCTGTTCCAGGGCGCCCACCCAGATGTCATCGCCGAGCATGGCCACCGCATCGCCGAAGAAGGCGGTGTCCTCGCCGTCGCCGGCCAGGAGTTCGGCCACCTGGATCCAGCCGTCGACGGTCTGGGTGGGGTTCTCGAAGACCCAGGCCGCGCCGCGGGCGATGCCGGCGCCGTTGGCGGAATACCCGCCCATCACGATCGTCGCGCCTTCCAGGGCCACCGCGCAGCCAGCCCGCTCGTTGCCCGCGGCGCCGGTCCTGAACAGCTTGCCGACCTGGCCCCAGTTGTTGGCCGCATCGCGGCGGAAGACGTAGGCGCCGCCCTCGTTCTCGTACGTGCCGGCCACCTTGTCCAGCATCAGGGCGCCGACCACCAGCAGATCGCCCTCGATGTCCACGCTGGAGCCGAAGCTCGCGTTGGTGTCGAAGATGTCGTCCTCGAGCTCGGCCACCTGGCCCCAGGCGCCGGGACCGCCCTCGTCGCGCCGATACACGAAGGCGCGGCCGTGCGCGGCGCTGCCGGCCTGGGCGGCGCCGATCACGATCCAGTCGCCGTCGATGTCCACGTTGTTGCCGTACTCGGCGACGTTCTGGATCGTGGTGGGCTCGGCGAGCTTGTGGACCTCGGTCCAGACGCCGGCGGTCCGCTCGAAGACGTAGGCCGCGCCCTGGGCGTTGTTCGCGCCGATGTTGGCTTCCTCGGCGCCGATCACCATCCGGTCACCGGAGATGGCGACGGCGGCGCCGAACAGGTCGAACTCGGTGCCGTCGGAGGCGGTGAGCTTCTGCACCTGGGTCCACAGGCCGCCCACGAGTTCGAACACGTAGACGGCGCCCATTCCGGACACGCCGCCGATGTCGGCGAACGGTGCGCCCACCGCCAGGGTCGTGCCCTGCAGCGCCACGGCCGCGCCGAAGTCGTCGGCCGGGGCCGGGTCGCTCGGGACCACCACGGCCGATTCGGTGGTGGCCGCGGCGGAGGGCTCAACTCCCGATCCCATCCGCAGGACCAGTGCCGCGGCCACCAAGGCGAAGAACTTGCGTTTCATGATGATGCTCCTTTCCGGCCCGGGCCGGAGGGTTGATGCTGTCGGTATCCCGCTCACCGGGAAACGCACCGTTGGCGGGCAATCGGGATCAAAAAAGTCCCGGAAATCTGGCGGGACGTAGCCAGGTCTGGTACAATGGACGCGATGCCAATAAGTTATGGCGCTGGAGGGATCATGGACCCCGGACGCTGGCGGACGATCTCCGCCCTCTTCACCGAACTGGCCGACCTGAAACCCGCTGACCGGGCGGAGCGGTTGGCCGTGCTCCGGGCCGAGGATCCCAGCCTGGCGGCCGAGGTCGCTTCGTTGTTGGCCGCCCACGACGACGATGGATTCCTGGCTGCGCCGCCGACCTGGGACGTTGCCGCCCATGACCTGCCCGACGATCCCCTCGAAGGCGAACTGGTCGGTCCCTACCGCATCGTCGAGCGCGTGGGCGCCGGCGGCATGGGCGTCGTTTACCGCGCCGTGCGCGCCGACGACCAGTACCGCAAGGAGGTGGCGCTGAAGCTGGTGCGCCGCGGCATGGACAGCGAGCAGGTGCTGCGTCGCTTCCGCACCGAGCGCCAGATCCTGGCCAACCTCGACCATCCCCACATCGCGCGGCTGCTGGATGGCGGGGTGGCTCCCGACGGGCGGCCCTATCTGGTGATGGAGTTCGTCGACGGCGTGCCGGTCGACACCTGGTGCGCGCAACACGACCTAGGCCTGCGCGAGCGGCTGCAGCTCTTCCTGACCGTGTGCGACGCCGTGCGCCACGCCCACCGGAACCTGGTGGTGCACCGCGACCTGAAGCCCGCCAACATCCTGGTGATGCCCGACGGTCGGGTGCAGCTGCTGGACTTCGGCGTGGCCAGGCTGCTGGATCCGGACGCGGGGGACCAGACCGTGACCGTGACGCTGGCGGGCGGACGCCTGCTGACCCCGCGCTACGCCGCGCCCGAACTGCTGCGCGGCGAGGCGGCCGACACCCTGGCCGACGTGTGGTCCCTGGGCGTGATCCTCTTCGAAATGCTGACCGAGATGCCGGCCTTCACGGTCGAGGCCCGTGACGCGGCCGCCCTGGCCCGCGCGTTGGAGCAGAAGCCCGTGCCCCGGCCCAGCGCGTCCTCGCCGCGCTTCGGCCACCGGCTCAAGGGTGACCTGGACACCATCGTGCGCACGGCGCTGCAGGCCGATCCGCCGCTGCGCTACGGGTCGGTGGAGGCCCTGGCGACGGATGTGCAGCGGCACCTGGACGGGCTGCCCATAGTCGCGCGGCCCGGGTCGCCGGTCTACCGGGCCGCGAAATTCGTGCGGCGCAACGCCCTGGCCGTGGGCGCGGCGACGCTGCTGTTCAGCCTGACGCTGGTCTTCGCCGTGCTCATGGCCGGGCAGGCGGCGCGCATCGGGCGGCAGGCCCGCGAGACCGCCCTGCAGCGCGACCGCGCCGAGCGCGTGACGTCCCTGCTGGTGGACATGTTCGACGTCTCGGACCCCATGCTGACCCAGGGCACCCGGGGCGACACCCTGAGCGTGCGCGACTTCCTGGTCAGCAGCCAGGATGCCATGGTGGCGCGGCTGGGCACGGAGCCGCTGCTGCAGGCGGATATCATGCACATGTACGGGCGCCTGTTCGGCAACCTAGGCGAGAACGACCGGGCTCTCGAGTTGACCACCGACGCGCTGGCGCGGCGGCGCGCGCTGCTGGGGCCCGACCATCCCGACGTGGCCCGCAGTCTGGACTACCTGGCCACCCTGCGCCAGAACCGCGGCGACTACGCCGAGGCCGAGACGCTGTTCGTCGCAGCGCTGGATCTGCGTCGGCGCGTGCTGGGCGAGGAGCACGCCGAGACCGCCGAGAGCTACAACAACCTGGGCGTGCTCTTCAATGTGCAGGGCCAGTACGGACGGGGCCGTCCGCTGATCGAAGAGGGGCTGCGCCGGCGCCGCCAGCTGCTGGGCCCGCGCCATCTCGAGGTGGCCCAGAGCCTGAACAACCTGGCCGTGGCCACCTGGGTCGACGGTGACCCGGCCAGAGCCGACTCGCTGTTCCGCGAAGCCCTGGCCATCCGCCGCGAGGCGCTGGGCGAGCGGCATCCGTATGTGGCCAACACCCTGAACAACCTGGCGCGGTTGCTGCGGGACCTGGGCGACCTGGAGGCCGCCGAGACCATGTTCATCGAGGCCGTCTCCATCTGGGAGGAGACGCTGGGTCCGGACCACACCAGCGTCTCGGCCGGCTACTACAACCTGGGCCTGGTGGCCGAGGCGCGGGGCGATCTGGAGCGTGCGTCCACCTGCCTGCGCCGCTGCCTGGCCATCGATCGCGGGGCGCTGCCGCCGGAACACCCCTACATCAGCGACGGAGCCTACGACCTGGGTCGGGTGCTGCTGGCGGCGGGTCATCGCGATGAAGCGGCGCCGCTGCTGCGCGAGGCCTACGGCATCCGCGCCGCGGCCGGCCTGGACACCACGGAGGTCCGCGTGCAGCTGGATCTGCTGGCTGCGGCGCAGGAGGCCGGGCGATGAGGCAGGCTGAGGTCACCGCCCTGCTGGTGTCGGCCGAGGCCGGCGACCCGGCGGCCCTGGACCAGGTGCTTCCCCTGATCTACGACGAGCTGCAGGAGCTGGCCCGCCACCACCTGGGCCGCGAGCGCGCCGGGCACACCCTGACGCCGACGGCGCTGGTGCACGAGGCCTACCTCAAGCTGGTGGACCAGACCCGGGTGCAGTGGCAGGGGCGGGGCCAGTTCCTGGGCGTGGCCTCGCTGGCCATGCGGCGCATCCTGGTCAACCACGCCCGCGACCGCAAGCGTCTCAAGCGCGGGGGCGACGCGGCTCGGCTCTCCCTGACCGAGGGCCTGGAGGTGGCCGCGCCGGGCGTGGAGCACGACGACGACTTCATCATCCGGCTGGACGGACTTCTGGACCGGTTGGCGCAGTTCGACCCGCGGGCCGCACGGGTGGTGGAGTGCCGCTACTTCGCGGGGCTGGACGTGGACGAGACCGCGGCCGCGCTGGACCTGGGGTCCGCCACGGTCAAGCGCGACTGGGCGCTGGCGCGGGCCTGGCTGCGGCGGGAACTGGCGGGTGCCGACTGATTCGGTCCAATCGGTTATCGCGGCCCATATCAATCGGGTATACAATGATCCGATGCCCCACTGCCCCACATGCACGACTCCGGTCGCTTCATCTGACCGCTTCTGCCCCGCCTGCGGGACCGGGCTGGCCGATGCACAATCGTTGGCCAGCCCGACGGCGCTGACCACCCTGGTCGGTGGCGACGACGCGACCACTGAGACCGCCCCGGTGACCTCGGGACCCCCGTCGACGGTCCTGGACCAGGGCGGCTTCGTCCCCGGCACCATGGTCGAGGGCCGCTACCGTGTCGTCGGCCTGCTGGGCAAGGGCGGCATGGGCGAAGTCTACCGCGCCGACGACCTGAAGCTGGGCCAGCCGGTGGCGCTGAAGTTCCTGCCCGCGGGGCTGGAGCGCGACCCCGGGCGGCTGCAGCGCTTCCTCAACGAGGTGCGCACCGCGCGCCAGGTGACCCATCCCAATGTCTGCCGCGTGTACGACATCGGCGAGGTGGACGGCCAGCACTACATCTCCATGGAGTACGTGGACGGCGAGGATCTGTCCTCGCTGTTGCGCCGCATCGGACGGCTGCCGCAGGAGCGGGCGGTCGAGGTGGCCCGCCAGATCTGCGCCGGGCTGGCGGCGGCCCATGCCCAGGGCATCCTGCACCGGGACCTCAAACCCGCCAACGTGATGCTCGACGGCCGTGGCCGCGTGCGCCTGACCGACTTCGGCCTGGCCGGCCTGGCGGCGAAGATCGCCGCTGCCGACGTCTCGAGCGGCACGCCGGCCTACATGTCGCCGGAGCAGCTGGCGGGGCGCGAGGTCACCGTGCGCAGCGACATCTACGCCCTGGGCCTGGTGCTGTACGAGCTGTTCACCGGCCGGCAGGCCTTCGCCGCCGACACGGTGGCCGAGCTGCGCAGGTTGCACACCGACTCGGCGCCCTCGAGCCTCAGCAGCCACGTGCGTGACCTGGACCCGGCCGTGGAGCGGGCGGTGCTGCGCTGCCTGGAGAAGGTGCCGGCGGATCGGCCGGCCTCGGCGCTGGCGGTGTCGGCGGCCTTGCCGGGCGGCGACCCCCTGGCCGCGGCCCTGGCCGCGGGCGAGACGCCGTCGCCCGAGCTGGTGGCCCAGGCGGGCGAGCGCGAGGGCATGGGCGTCGGGCGCGCGTTGCTGCTGGCGGCGGCGGCGCTGGTGCTGCTGGTGGGGATCACCCGCTGGGCCGGCAGCCTGACCGTGCTGAACCATCTGCCCCTGGAGAAGCGCCCCGAAGTGATGGTCGACCGGGCCCGCGAGACCATCGCGGGCCTGGGCTACACCGAACCCGTCTATGCCGATCCGGTGGACGACGCTTGGGGCATGCTCGTCTGGAACGACATCATGCAGGAGGTGGCGGCGGCCGACAGCTCGAGTGCCCGCTGGGATGCGCTGGCGCGGCGCCCCGACGCGGCGGCGTTCTGGTACCGGCAATCGCCGCGGAACATGCTGCCGGAACCCGTCGCGAGACCCGTCTTCGAGCGCGGAGTCGTGCAGCTGACCAACCCCTCGGCCACCACGCCCGGCGAGGTGTTCGTGATGTTCGACCTGGCGGGCAACCTGCGCCGCTTCGAGGTCATGCCCAAGCGCTTCTCGACCCGCGAGCCGGGCGAGCCCGACTGGGCGCGGCTCTTCGCGCTGGCCGGCCTGGACACGGCCCGTTTCCGCCCGGACCGCGCCCGCTACCAGCGGTTCATGGCGCCGGACGTGCGCCGGGCCTGGTTGGGCACGCGGATCGAGGCGCCGGAGGTGGAGCTGCGCATCGAGGCCGGCGCCTTCGAGGGGCGTCCTGTCCTGTTCAACGTGACCACGGCGGCCAGCCTGGCCAGCCTGGCGGACGATCCGCAGCCGGAGCGGTCGACGGCGGGCCAACTTGTGCTGGGCTCGCTGCAGCCGGTGCTGATCCTGCTGCTGGTGATCCTGGCTAGCCGCCTGACCCGGCGCAACCTGGGCCAGGGTCGGGCCGACCGGCGCGGCGCGCTGCGCTTCGGACTCGTGCTGTTCGGCTTCTATGTGGTGTCGAGCGTCCTGGGCTCCCACGCCCTGACGACCAGCGACGCCGCCAGCGAGATCTGGCCCATCCTGATCGGCGCGATCTTCATGGCCGTGGTGGGCTGGAGCCTGTACGGCGCGACCGAGCCGGTGGGGCGCCAGGTGTGGCCCACCATGTTCGTCTCCTCTAGCCGCCTGCTGAGCCGGCCGCAGGTGCGCTGGCTGGATCCCCTGATCGGTCAATCGGTGCTGGTCGGCGTGCTGGCCGGGGCGCTGGAATTCGCGCTGCGGGCCCCGCTGCAGTGGCAACTGAAGGCGGCCGTCGAGGGCGTGCCGCCGGACCCGCTGCTGCTGGACCTGACCCTGCTGCGTGGGCAGCGCGAGGCGCTGGGGCTGATCCTCGACCAGGCCATGCTGGTGGTCTACGTGCTGTTGCACGTGGCGGCGCTGGTGGTGATCCGCTACCTGGTGAAGCGACGGCTGCCGACGCTGGCGCTGACCCTGGTGGTCTGGATCCTGATCAGCGGCGACGGCCAGCCGCACCTGCTGGCCATGGGCGTGGTGGTGGCTCTGCTGGAGATGGTCGTGCTGCTGCGCTGGGGCGTGGTGGCCCTGACCGTGGCCAAGGTCACCACGGGCCTTTGCTGGCATGCCCGCGCCGCCGACTGGTCGGCCTGGCACGCCGAGGGACCGCTGCTGGTGCTGGGTGCCCTGGCTCTGCTGGTGATCTACGGAGCCTGGGCTGCCACCGGCGGCGGCCGCACCGTCCATACGAATGCAATGGAGAGCCGATGAATCCCGGCGACCGCCTGGCCCATTACGAGATCCTCGGCCCCCTCGGCAAGGGCGGCATGGGCGAGGTCTTCAGCGCCCGCGACATGCGGCTGGACCGGGAGGTGGCCCTGAAGCTGCTGCCGCCGGACCTCGCGGCCGACCCCGAGCGCCTGGCCCGCTTCCGGCGCGAGGCCAAGGTGCTGGCGGCGCTCAACCACACCAATGTCGCGGCGATCCACGGGCTGGAGGAGGAGGGTGGCCGCCTCTGCCTGGCCATGGAGCTGGCGCCGGGCGAGACCCTGGCCGAGCGCATCCTGCGCGGGCCGATGCCGGTCGACGAGGTGCTGGAAGTGGCGATCCAGATCGCCGCCGGTCTTGAGGCCGCCCACGAGAAGGGCATCGTCCATCGGGATCTCAAGCCTGCGAACGTGAAGCTGGGCCCCGGCGGCGAGGTCAAGATCCTGGACTTCGGGCTGGCCCGGGCCTACCTGGGCGAAGAGAGCAGCGTCGGCGACCCGGAGAACTCGCCCACCCTGACCGCGGCCATGACCGGCGCGGGGGTCATCCTGGGCACGGCGGCCTACATGAGCCCCGAGCAGGCCCGCGGCCATGGCGTGGACTCGCGTACCGACGTGTGGGCGTTCGGCGTGATCCTCTACGAGTTGTTGGCGGGGCGCCGCCTCTTCGCCGGCGAAACGGTGAGCGACACCCTGGCCATGGTGCTGCGCGGCGAGCCGGACTGGGACGCGCTGCCCGCCGGCATGCCGCCCAGCCTGCGCCGCCTGCTGCAGCGCTGCCTGCAGAAGGACCGGCGGCAGCGGCTGCACCACATCGCCGACGCGCGCATCGTGCTGCAGGAGATCCGGCAGGACGGGACGTCGGCGCATGAAGCGGCGGACGGTGGTACCGGACCTGCGCGGCGCGGCGGGCGCGCCGGTTGGATCGCGGCGGCGGTGCTGGCGGTGGCCGCGGCTCTGCTGGGCTGGCGTGCCTTCGATCGCGAAGCGCCGCCGGCCAGGCCGACGGTGCGCTTCGACCTGACCCTGCCCGCCGGCACCTGGATCGGCGAAAACCGGCAGTCGCTGGACCTGGCGCCCACCGGCGATGCCCTGGTGATCTCGCTGGTCTCGCCGTCCGGCGCCCGGCTCTACCTGCGCGAGCTGGACGGTACGGCCTTCACGCCCATCGCCGGCAGCGAGCGGGGCAACACGCCGTTCTTCTCGCCGGACGGCCGCTGGATCGCCTTCACCCAGGACGGTCGTCTGCGCAAGATCGGCCGCGAGGGCGGCTCGCCGGTCGACCTGTGCGCTACCGAGTGGGGCGCCGGGTCCTGGACCGGCGACGGGCGCATCGTGATCACCCGCAACTATGCGGGCGGCCTGGACATCCTGCCCGAGCAGGGGGGCACTCCCGTGGCCCTGACCGAACCGGACCCGGCGCGGGGCGAGCTGGGCCACTGGTGGCCCCAGGTGCTGCCGGGGGACGACTGGATCATCTACACCAGCTGGATCGCGCCCAAGGACAGCACGCGGATCATGGCGGTCTCGCTCCAGAGCGGCGAAAGCCGCGAGCTGGTCGTCGGCGGGACCTTCGGGCGCTGGTCCCCCAGCGGTCACCTGCTCTATGTGCGCGACGGCAAGCTGATGGCCGCGCCGTTCGACCTCCAGCGGATGGCGGTCGCCGGCGTGCCGACGGCGGTCCTGGACGACGTGTACATCAACCCCACCGACGGGTACACGAACCTCGCGTTCAGCCGCGACGGCACGCTGGTCCGGGTGCTGGACTCGGTGATGACGGCGCCGAAGGAGCTGGTGTGGGTGGACCGCAGCGGCGCCATGACCCCGCTGGACGCGCCGGCCCGCAACTACGGCGCGCCGCGCCTGTCCCCCGACGGCACGCGCATCGCCGTGACGGTGACCGAGCAGGCCAATCCGGATGTCTGGCTCCACGACCTGCGGCGGGGCACCTGGAGCCGGTTCACCTTCACGCCCGCCGCCGACTTCAATCCCCAGTGGACGCCGGACGGCCGGACCGTGCTCTACAACCACGAGGCGCCGCAGTTCACCATCCGCCGCCGGCCGGCCGACGCGTCGGCCGAACCCGAACCGGTGCTGGCCGAGGCGGTCGACACCACCCCGACGGACGTCACGCCCGACGGCCGGGCGGCTGTGGTCACCTACTCGAACCCGGAGACCGACAGCGACATCTGGCTGGTGCCCCTGGACGGGTCGGGGGCGCCGCGGCCGCTGCTGAACACCCGCTTCTCCGAAACCATGGGCACGGTCTCGCCGGACGGGCGCTGGCTGGCCTTCGTCGGCAACGAGAGCGGGCAGGTCCAGGTCTACGTCATGCCGTTCCCCGACGGCGGCGCGCGGATCCAGGTCTCGCTGGCGGCGGCGGACGAACCCTGCTGGTCGCCCCGCGGCGACGAGCTCTTCTTCCGCGCCCAGGAAGGCGTGATGGTGGCCACGGTCGAGGCGCCAGGCGAAGGGGCGACCGAGCCGGCCATCGGCCGGCCGCGGGTCCTGTTCAGCGGGCCCTTCCTGGGGGACTGGATCGGCCATTCCTACAGCCCGGACGCCGAGGCCCGGCGCTTCCTGATGGCGCACATGCCGGAGGAATCGCGGCCACGCACGCTGAAGGTGACGGTCAACTGGTTCAGCGAGTTGACGGCGGCGCGCTGATCAACCGGATCAGAACCCCGCCGGATGCCGCAACTGCCACCCCGTCGCATCCTGGTAGAACTTCGCCAGCCCCAGCACCGTCGCCTCGTCGTACAGGCGCCCCACGAAGCTGATGGAGTGCGGCGCGTTCTCCTCCAGGAACCCGTTGGGCACCACCACCTGCGGGTGCCCGGTGAGATTGGTCACCAGCAGGTTCGCCCCGCCGAACGACGGCGTCACGTACACATCCACGTGCTCGAACAGGCTCTGCATCATCTGCATCAGCAAGGTGCGTTGCCGGTTGGCCTGGATGTACTCCACCGCCGGGATGAACTGCGCGGTGCGGAAGACGTTGGGCCAGGCGTTGCGCTCCTGCCGCACCAGCAGGTCGTCGCGGCCGCTGAGCATCAGTTCCTGAAACGCGGCGCCGGCTTCGGCCGAGAGGATGAAGGCCAGGCTGTAGGGGTCGATGCCCAGGGTCGCGAAGTCGAAGTTCACGGGGATCAGCTCGATGCCCTGGGCGCGCAGCTGATCCAGCGCGGCCGCGTTGAGCGCCGAGTCTGCACCACCCTCGGCGAAGGCGTCCTCCAGGTAGCCGACGCGCACCGTCGCGGGATCGAAGCCGGCGCGGTAGGAGAAGGGCAGGTCCAGGGTGCCCGGATCGGCGGGATCGGCCCCGCGGATCGCGTCGAAGACCAGCGCGCAGTCCTCCACCGTGCGGGCGATGGGCCCGAGCTTGTCCATGCTCCAGCTGAGGGCCATGGCGCCCCGCCGGCTGACGCGGCCGTAGGTGGGGCGCAGGCCGGTGACGCCGCAGCGCGTGCTGGGCGAGACGATGCTGCCCCAGGTCTCGCTGCCGATGGCAAAGGGCACCAGGCCCGCCGACACCGCCGAGGACGAGCCCGCCGACGAGCCGCTGGAGCCCTGCTCCAGGTTCCAGGGGTTGCGCGTGGTGCCGCCGAACCAGACGTCGCCCCAGGCCAGGGCGCCCAGGGTCGTTTTGGCCACCAGCACGGCGCCGGCCTTGTCCAGCTTCTCGACCACCGCCGCCGTTTCGTCGAATTGCTGGTCACGGTACGGCTCGGCACCCCAGGTGGTGGGGTAGCCGGCGACGCTCAGCAGGTCCTTCGCCCCGTAGGGGATGCCGTGCAGGGGGCCCAGGTACTGGCCGCGGTCCAGCATGGCGTCCAGCTCGCGGGCCCGGGCCAGGGCGCGGTCCTCGGTCAGGGTCACCACGCAGTGCAGCTGCGGGTCGTGCTCCTTCAGCCGCGCGAGGAAGAATTCGGCCAGCTCGACGCAGCTGACCTGCCGGGTGCGCACCAGCTGGGAGAGTTGCGCCACCGAGGCCCAGGCCAGGTGTTCGCGGTCGGCAGGTTCAGGAGCGCTCCATACCGGCGGCCCGTGGTCCAGGCTCGCCGCAAGGTCGTGGACGTCCAGGCCCGCCAGCGGATCGAAGCGCACCGCCGGCGCCACGTCGTTCTCCACCAGGTGGGCGCGCAGGTCACTGAAGGCCGCGCGGTTCTCGGCGAGATCCTCGAGCATCATGGTCCGCTCGGCCGCGGTCAGGGGCATGGCCAGCAGCTCTTCGGCGCCCTGGACCGCGCCGGCGTTGACGGACTTGTCGTCGCCGATGCGCTCGCCGCAGCCGGCGACCAGCAGAAGGAGCGTGAACAGGGGCAACGCGATGCGGCGCAAACTCATGACGGATCCCTTCGGTTGAAGTCCGCCGATCAGGATCCACCACCACGGGCGCGGCGTCAACCGGGCGTCACTCGTAGCGCAGGGCGTCGATGGGGCTCAGGGCCGCGGCCTTGCGCGCCGGCCAGAAGCCGAAGAACACGCCCACGCCCGCCGAGAAGCCCAACGCCAGACCCACCGTGCCCGGATCGATCACCGTGGGCCAGCCGGTCAGCTCGCCCACCAGCCAGCTGCCCGCGTAGCCCAGACCCACCCCCAGCGCGCCGCCCAGCACCGAGAGCACGATGGCCTCGACCAGGAACTGGGTCAGCACGTCGCCCGGCCGTGCGCCGATGGCCATGCGGATGCCGATCTCGCGGGTGCGCTCGGTCACCGACACCAGCATGATGTTCATGATGCCGATGCCCCCGACCAGCAGCGAGATGCCGGCGATGGCCGCCAGCAGGATGGTCATCACCTCGGTGGTGCCGGTGGCGGCCTCGGCCAGGTCGGCCTGGTTGCGCACGGTGAAGTCGTCGGCCTCCCACTCGCCCAGGGCGTGGCTCTCGCGCAGGATGGCCTTCACCTCGTCCATGGCCGCGTCCACGTCCTCGGGCGCCCAGGCCGAGCCCAGGATCTGGGCAATGAACTGGCGCCCTGCCAACCGCTCCTGGATGGTGGTGTAGGGCGCGATCACCATGTCGTCCTGGTCGCTGCCGTCGGCGGTCTGGCCCTTGCGCGCCAGCACGCCGATCACCTTGAAGGGCACGCCGCGCAGGATCACTTCCTGGCCGGTGGCATCCTGGCCGGGAAAGAGGTTGTCGGCCACGGTCGCCCCCAGCAGGCAGACCTTGCGCCGGGCCCGCATGTCCTTCTGGTCGAAGAACTGGCCGCTGCCCACGTTCCAGTCGCGGATGGTCTGGTAGCTGGTGTCGACGCCGTAGATGGCCGCCCGCCAGTTGCCGCCGCCGCCGCGCACGCGGGTGAAGGTCATGATCACCGGCGTGACCTCCGCCAGCAGCACGGACTCGCGCTTGAGCTTGTCGGCATCGTCGGTGGTCAGGCGGTTGAGGCTGCCCGCGCCCTGGCTCACGCCGCCGGTGGTGGCGGCGCCCGGCGTGATCACCACCATGTTGGTGCCCAGGTTGCGGATGCTCTGCTCGATGCGCGACTTGGCGCCGTGGCCGATGGCGACCATCACGATCACCGCGCCCACGCCGATGATGATGCCCAGGGCGGTCAGGGTGCTGCGCAGCTTGGTGCGGGCGATGCTGCGCAGGGCGATGCGGATCAGCTTGTCCGGTCTCATGCGGCGCCTCCCTTGCGGCGGTCGAAGGCGGCCAGGTCGGCCGCGGCGTCGCCGCGTCCGGCAACCGGCCGGTCGCTGATGATCAGGCCGTCGCGCAGCTCGACGCGCCGGCGGGCGTAGCGGGCGATGTCCTCCTCGTGCGTGACCATCACCACGGTCAGGCCCTGGGCGTTCAGCTCCTGGAACAGCGCCAGCACCTCGATGCTGGTGCGGGTGTCCAGGTTGCCGGTGGGCTCGTCGGCGAGCAGGAGGGCCGGCGCCGTGACCAGCGCGCGGGCGATGGCCACCCGTTGTTGCTGGCCGCCGGAGAGCTCGTTGGGCAGGTGGTCGGCGCGGTCGGCCAGGCCAACCCGGGCCAGGGCCCGGCCGGCCAGCTCCGCCAGGCTGCCCTTGCCGCCCTTGCGGTCGTACAGCAAGGGCAGTTCGACGTTCTCGCGGGCACTGGTCCTGGCCAACAGGTTGAAGCCCTGGAAGACGAAGCCGATCCTCTGGTTGCGGATGTCCGCGAGCCGGTTGCGGTCCAGGTTGTCCACGCGCACGCCGTCCAGTTCGTAGGTGCCGCCGGTGGGCGTATCCAGGCAGCCGATCACGTTCATCAGCGTGGACTTGCCCGAGCCCGAGGCGCCCATCACGGCCACCATCTCGCCGGCCGTGATCGTGAGGTCGACGCCGGCCAAAGCGTGCACCGTGGTGGCGCCCATCACGTAGGTCTTGGTCACGCCGCTGATGCGGATGACGTCCTGCGCAGCCGCGGTCGCCATCCTAGAAACCCCCGGGCCGCGGCGGTCCGCCGGTCTGCTGGCTCTGCTGCTGGAACGGCGAGCCCGTGGTCTGCGCGGCGCTGCTGGAGATGCCGGCGATCACCTGGGTGCCGGCCGCAAGGTCGCGGCCGCGGATCTCGGTGTTGGTGCCGTCGCTGATCCCGGTGCGCACCATGATGGCGTCGAGCTGGCCGTCCTCGCCCACGATCCACAGCATGCCGCGGTCGGCGGGCAGGCCGCCGGCGGGACGCTCGCCGCCCTGACCGCCCTGACCGCCCTGACCGCGCCCGCTGCCGCCTTCGCCGCCGGGGCTGCTGTCGCCGGCCGCCTGCCGCGCCTCCCGCTCGGCCTGCCGCCGCGCCATGACGTCGGTGACGATCTCCTGGTCGGGCCGGTAGCGCAGCGCGGCGTTGGGCACGTAGAAGACGTCGCTCGCCTGCTTGACGATGAAGTCCACTGTCGCGGTCATGCCCGGCAGCAGGCGGCCGTCGGGGTTGGCGACGGAGACCACGGCGATGTAGTTGACCACGTTCTCCTGGATCACCGACTGCAGGCGCACCTGCCGGACCTCGCCGGTGAAGCTGTCGTCGGGCCACGATTGCACGGTGAAGCGCACCGCCTGGCCCTCGACGATCTGCCCGATGTCGCTCTCGTCCACCGAGACCAGGATCTGCATCTGGGTCAGGTCGCCCGCGATCTGGAAGAGCTCGGGCGCGGAGAACGAGGCCTGCACCGTCTGCCCCGGATCCACCGAGCGCTGCACGACGATGCCGTCGATGGGTGCGGTGATGGTGGCGTAGCCCAGGTTGCGCAGGGCCCGGTCCAGGTCGATGCGCGCCGCGGCCAGGTTGGCCCGGGACACATCCAGGTTGTACTGGGCGGTGTTGTACTCGCTCTCGGCGATCATGTTCTCGGCAAAGAGGGCGCCGAGGCGCTGGAACTCGCGCTCGTTGTGCAGCAGGTCGGCTTCCGCCCGCTGGATCTGGGTGCGCGACGAGGCCACCGCCGAAGCCATCAGCGTGGTGTCGATGCGCGCGATCACCTGGCCGGCGCGCACGCGGTCATTGAAGTCGACGGCCACCTGCTCGAGGATGCCGCTGACCTGGGTGCCCACCTGCACCGTGGTCACGGGTTCGAGGGTGCCGGTGGCCGCGACCACCGACGCCAGGTCGCCCTGGGCGATCTCCACGAAGCGGTAGTTCACGGGCGCGCTGCCGCTGCCGTCCCTGATCCGCCAGACCACGGCGGCCGCCACGGCCACCACCACCAGTGCGATGACGATCTTCTTCATCCGGATCTCCGTTCAAGGTTCGGCAGGTAAGCGTCCACGGACTACCAAACGCCCGACCGGCCCGTTGCCAGCGGGGATATTGGGGCTTTTCGGGGGGGATGTGGTAGACTTGTCTTCAGGAATTCCGGCCGCCCGCGGGGGACTTTCAACCCATGGTGCTGTGATCATGATCCGCTGGATGCGTTGTCAAAGGTGGAGGGGGAGCCGACAGGCCGCCGATCCGCCCGCCGGGGGCGGCAGCGGCGATGCGGACGCGGTCCTGGTGGCGGTCTACCAGCAGGATCCCGACAGCGAGGCGGGCCGCCAGGCGGTCTCCCGGCTGCTGGCCCGCTACCGCCCCCGGGTGCTGGCCTGGTGCTGGCGGACCGTGGGCGACCGCGAGGTGGCCCTGGACCTGGCCCAGGAGGTCCTGCTGAGCGCCTGGCGGAACCTGGAGACCTACCGCGACGACGACCGTTTCGGGGCCTGGCTGTTCGCCATCGCCCGCAACCGCTGCCTCAGCGAGCTGCGCCGCCGGCAGGTGCCCCTGGCCGGCGACGCGGTCCTGGCCCTGATCGCCGACGACCATCCGGCGCCGGACGAGGACCTGGAGCGGCGGCTGGCGGCCCAGGACCTGCTGCGCTTCGTGGCCGCGACCCTGGACCGGCAGGAGCAGGACGCGCTGATGCTGCGCTGCTACGAGGGCCTGCCGGTGGACGTGATCACCCGGCGCCTGGGCCTGGCCGAGGCCTCCGGCGCCCGCGCCGTCCTGCAGCGCGCCCGGCGCAAGCTGCGGGCGGCCCTTGAGAACCGGAGTCAGGCATCACAGGGAGGTGCCGGCTGATGACCCGCTGCTTCGAGCCCCGCGAGATCGCCGCCGCCTTGGACCTGGTCGAGGGCGATGCCGGCCGCCGCCACCTGGACACCTGCCCCCGCTGCCGCAGCCTGGCCCTGGCCTATTACGAGTTCATGGAGTCGCCCGACGCCAAGGACATCGAGTTCAGCGCCGCCGATGCCGACCTGCAGCAGCGGCTGGCAAAGGCCTTTACGGGCAGGAAAGGCGAGCAGCGCCCCTGGTGGCGCGTCGAGTGGCCCAAACCGGTGTGGGCCTCGGCCGCGGTCGCCCTGGTGGCGATGGCCGCCCTCCTGTTGTGGGGAGATTTCGGCGGTTCGGGCGGTGGCGACCTGCCGCCCGGGCGCGGCACCCTGCGCGGCGAGGATCCGGGCACCGGTCTGCTGGTGGAGGTCGGACCCGCGGGCCTGACCGCGACCTGGCCCGAACCGGCCGATGCCGACGCCGACCAGGCCGTGATCATCTTCTTCGACGAGCGCATGACCGAGATCGGCCACACCGCCACCGGCGGCCGGCGCCTGGTTGTGGGGCCCGGTGACCCGTTGGCCGCGGCCGCCTATTGCCAACTGCTGCGCCTGGCCGGCGGCGACACGGTCGCGCGCAGCGTCCTGGTGGCCCCGCGCCCCGCGCGGGAGTGAGGCATGCCCCTGGGGACGGCAACGGTCGTCCTGCTGGCGGCGCTCGCCGCCCTGGCCTCCGGTCCGGCCGCCGCCGCCCCTGAATCTTCCCCAATTCCGGCCCTGCTCGATTCGCTCCTGGCCTGGCACGATGCCGGCCGCCCCGACAAGGTGGACAGCCTGGCGGGCCCGGCCATCGCCGCCGCCCGGGCCGCCGCCGACCTCCGCAATCTTTTGCCGCTGCTGGTGGTGCGCGGAGCCGCGCGGGCGGCCGTGGGCAACGTGCGGCCCGCCGAAACCGACCTGCGCGAGGCATTGACCCTGGCGGTCGCCGGCCACGACACGCTGCGGCAACTGCAGGCCCTGCGCTGGCTGGGCATCGCCGTGGGCCGGCAGGGTCGGTCCGCCGAGGCCGCCGTGCTGTTCGGCGAGCTGGAGACGCTGGCAGCGGCGGCGGACGATTCGGTGCACCTGGCCTGGGCCTGGGTGGGGTTGGCCTTCGACCACTACCTGGCCGGCCGATCCACCGCGGCCGCTGCGGCTTACGGTCGTGCCGCCGGCGTGCTCGAGCGAGGGCAGGATCCGCGACAGGCGATCTGGGCCTGGAACGGCCGCGCCTTGGCGCTGCGCCAGGAAGGCCGTTACCTGGAGGCGCGTGAATCCCTGCGCCGGGTGCTGGCCCTGGCCGAGGCCGCCGGCGACGAACTGAACCAGGCCATCGCGCTCAACCAGTTGGGCCGCATCGAGATGCTGATCGGGGATCCGGGCCGGGCGGTCGTCCTGTTCGGGCGCTCGGCGGCCATCCACCGGGCCCGCCAGCAGCACCGGGAGGGCCTGGTGCCGTGCATCGACCTGGCCGGGGCCCGCCTGCAGCAGGGCCGCTTCGCTGAGGCGGCCGCGCTGCTCGATTCGGTGCTCGTGGTATGCCGCACGCTGGGTCTGCGCGACCTGGAGGTGTTGGCGGGCAACAACCTGGCCGACGTGCGGCTGGCCCAGGAGCGGCCGGCGGCGGCGGTGGCCGTGTGCCGGAGGCTGCTGGCCGAGGGTAAACCGCCCTCGCACCTGGCGGCCACCGAGACCCGGCTGCGCCTGGCTCGGGCGCTGGCGGAGCGGGACAGCATGGCGGCGGCCGCAGGAATCCTGGAGCCGGTCCTGGTCGTGGGGGCCGGGGCGGTGTCGCTCGAACTGGCGGTCCGGGCCGAGTTGGGCCGCTGCCGGCTGGCGCTCGGGGATCTGTCCGCCGCCCTGGCGGTGCTGACCCCGGCGGCCGTGCGGGCTGATGCTGCAGGCCTGGACGAACACGCGCTGATCCTGTGGACCGAGGTGGGTCGGGCCCAGCGCCGGGCCGCCCGTCCCGACTCGGCGAACATCGCCTTCACGCGGGCCATCGGCGCCTGGGAACGGCTGCGCGGGCGCCCGGACGATCCCACCTGGCGCGAGCATCGTGGAGCCGTGGGCGATCTGTTCGCCGAGGCCGCTGCCAACCTGTTGGCCGACGGCGGCCTGGCCGAGGCCTTCGCCCTGGTCCAGCGCGCCAAGGCGCGCACCCTGCAGGAGCGCATGATGGGCCCGGGCGCGCCGACGGACGCGGTGCCGAGCGCTCCAGACCTGGCGGAGGTTCGCACCTACGTGCTGGCCCCGGGCGAGGTGCTGCTGGATCTGGTGGAGGGCGAGCAGTTGGCCGTGCTCTTCGTGGTGGCCCGCGACACGGCGTTGGCGGCCCTGCTGCCGGGGCGCCGGGTCATCGCTCCGCGCCTGCGGCTGCTGGCCGACGCGGTGACCAGCCCGTCGGTGGAAGACCTGGCGCCGGTGGCCCGGTTGGCCGCTGCGGCGCTGGCCGAATGGCCATCGTGCCTGGCGGTTCTCCTGGAGGAGGCGACGCTGCTGACCTGGAGCCCCGACGGCAGCTGGCACCGGTTCCCGCTGGCCCTGCTGGCGAAGGCCGCGCCCGGTTCGCGACCGGACGGCGGACCGGCCCTGGCGCGGGTGCCCTCGGTGGCGGTCCTGGCCCGCCTGCGGGCCGACACGGCGAAGGTCGCAAGCGAAGCCACGCTGCTGGCGGTGTGTGGGCCCGACCCCGAGGGGCCCGGCCTGCTGCCCGGGGCCGAGGCCGAGACGAATCGCCTGGCGGCCCGCTACCGCGGCGTGCGCCGGAGCGACGGCGCCGCCTTCGACGCGGCGGCCTGGCGCGGTGCCGGGACCCTGCACCTGGCCGCCCACACCCGGCTCGATCCCTGGCAACCCTGGAACACCACCATCACCCTGGCCCGGGGCGATGGCGGGCAGGTGCGCGCGGCCGACATCGCGGGCCTGGACCTGGATGCCCGCCTGGCCGTGCTGGCGGGCTGCGCGACCGCCGGCACCCGCGTCGTGGGCGGCGAGGGGCTGATCGGCCTCGCCGGCGGCTTCCTGGCCGCCCGCACGCCCGCGGTGGTGGCCACCCTCTGGCCGGTGGATGACTTCGCCGCCGCCCGCTTCATGGCTCCGTTCTACGCGGCGCTGGCCGACGGCCGGACCGTGGCCGAGGCCCTGGCCGCCGCGGGCGCCGCCTGCCGGGCCGATCCGGCGACCGCGGCGCCGCGGCACTGGGCCGGGTACGTGGTCGTGGGCGACGGCGGCACGACCGTGCCGCTGCGTCCGCGCCCCGGCCGCTGGCCGCTGGCGGTGGCGTTGCTGTTGGCCGCCGGCCTGGCCGGGCTGCGCGCCCGCCGCTGAGGCATATCCGCCGACCGTGTGATTCCTCCCGCGCCCGCGCGTTATCGGTGGCAGAGAACAACTCGCCGACACCCGAGCGTGGAAGGTGCGCCATGAAGTCCCGTTGCCTGCTCGTCTGCTTCTTGTCGATCCTGCTGGCCGCCTCGCCCGCGGCGGCGCTGATTTCCGGTTCGTCCAACGCCAGCAACTGCGGCGAGGGCGGCAACTGGATCGATCTCACGTTCACCACCACCGAGGGCGTGACCCTGGTCGACGCCTGGTGGGACTGGAACGCCACCGGCGTGTGGCTGGATGCGGACGGGTCTTCGCTGTGCGGGCCGCAGAACATCGGCGTCGCCTCGTACAACTTCTACTTCGACGTGCCGATCGGCACCAACACCCAGGACTTCGGCTTCACGGCCACCGGCTTCGACAGCGGCGACTACTTCCGCTTCACCATGGACCTGGACATGGGCGGCGACGGTTCGCCGTTCACGACCGACTACTACGGCGGCACGATCACCGTCGAGTTCTCCGACGGGACGGTTCTCAGCGGAACCTTCGACGAGCCCTACGACTCGCCCAACGGTGCGACGGCCACCTTCACCAGCCTGGCGACCTTGCCCGATCTGGCGTTCGTGACCAAGCCGGGCTGGGCGTTGCCGATGGTGCCGCGGCCGGCCAACGACGCCACCTGGACCAGCGTGCCGGCGCCCGTGACGCTGATCGGCGAGGCGGACTCGACCTGGATCAACGCGGTCTGCGGCAACATCGGCGGCTCCCTGGCCAGCGGGTCGCGCATGAACTTCCACCTGGACGGCACCTTCCTGGGCTACCGCAACCTGTGGACCATCGACCCCGGGGCCTGGAACGGACCCATCAACTATGGCCCGTTCAACGTGCGCGGGGGGCGCCACGTGATCCGGGTGACGGCCGACGCCCTGGACGCGATCTCCGAGTCGGACGAGGACAATAACGTGCATGCGGCCCAGTGGAGCTGGCAGGGCGATCCGCTGCCGGCGATGACCTCGGTGACGCGGACGGCACCGCCCCGGAGCAACCAGGACATCGAGTACGCGACCCTGCCCTGGCACAACTGCGACGGCGTGCGCATCGTGCCCCGCGCGGAATTCGACTGGTGCGCCGTCTGGGGCGAGCGCCTGGCCGACGACGGGTACAGCGAGTACATGCTGCGCCTGCATCCGGCCTCCGACAGCCCCACCGCCGCCTTCGGTACGAATTACGAGGCCACCGGCATCGAGGGCGAACATCTGCAGGCCCTTCTCGTCAACAAGCACACCTTCGGCAGCGGCCCCTGGGACGTGGGCGTGATCCGCTTCGCCGACCCGGCCGTCGACTACCGGATCGCCCATACGAACGAGAGCCCGTATCCTTTCGATTTCGGCGTTGACCCGGTGACGGCGTATTCCTCCCCGCGGCTGATGATGTTCCAGTTCCACGTGGGAG
Source organism: Candidatus Krumholzibacteriia bacterium (assembly GCA_963848505.1). Classification (GTDB taxonomy): domain Bacteria; phylum Krumholzibacteriota; class Krumholzibacteriia; order LZORAL124-64-63; family LZORAL124-64-63; genus JACZKN01. The sequence continues at coordinate 821,619 of CAWKEB010000002.1, forward strand.
CGGGCGACCTGGGTCCGGCCACCCTGGTGGCGCGCACGAACCCGGCCTACGGACCGGTGCACATGGGCTGGCTGGCGCCGGACTTCACCCACGGCGACCTGCGCGACCTGCGCGACCCGGTGATGACCGACGCCGAGGGTGTGGCCACCATCAACCTCGACCTGACGGTGACCGGGGACTACTGCTGCGTGGTCTACGGCAACCGCAGCGAGCACCCGGGCAACCTGTCGGTGAACGTGGGGTTGTACGGGCCGCGGCCGGACCTGGAGACCATGACCATGACTGGGTGGTTCGCGCCGGTGGTGCCGCGGCCGGCTGCGGACGCGCTGCTGTTCAGTTGCCCGCTGCCGGACACCCTGCACGGGGGGCAGCCCTCGACCTGGATGAACCTGGCCGGGCGAAACCTCGGTACCACCGACGCGGATACCGTGGGCTGGGGCCTGGACATCGACGGGGGCTGGGACTATGGCCTGCACCAGATCCTGACGCTGGCGCCCGGCGGCACCCGCAGCCTGCGCAACCTGACCCGCCAGGGCACTCCGTGGACGGTTCCCGGCGGCCGGCACACCCTCGCGTTGCGGATGGACTATCTGGACGAGGTGGCCGAGAGCGTCGAGTGCAACAACTCCTCGGCGCGGCAGTACTGCTGGTCGCCGGCCGTGCTGCCGTCCCACGGGGCGCTCACGATTACCGATCCGAAGCGCCTGCCCCCGCGCGAAGGCGGCTGGTCCGACTGCGACGGCGGCGGCCCGCAATACTGGAACTGCGACGGCCTGCGCATGGCCTACGTCCCGCCCATCGGCGGCAACATGCACTGGGTCGGCACAGCGGTAATGCCCTGGGCGAGCGACCTGGATATCGACCTGCAGCTGCACGCGCCCTTGTCGGGGACCCAGAACGGGTTCGGACCGAACATGCTGGCCGCGAGCGCTTCCGGCGCCGGGCAGGTGGACTTCGTGCTGGTCAACCACCGCTTCGCCCCCGCCCGCGCCCACGACGTGGGGGTGCTGGAGGACCTGGACGCGAACTCTCCCGGCTACCACGTCCAAGAGGCGCGTTCAACCTTCGGCGGCATCGCCGGTCCCGGTGCCATGGGTCCCTACGCCATGAGCGCCGGCCGCATGCTGAACCTGCACGAGTACCTGCTGGATCCCGGCGACTGGCTGATCACCCTGATGGACGAGGGCACCGACGTGGATTGGGGCATGTCGCTGTACATGGACGGGATATACCACGGCAAGGCCGGCGTGCTGGACGACGGCATCGCCTTCGATGCCGGCGACGGCGTGACCGAGCGCATGCACGTGGTCGTGCCGGCGGGCAACTCGGTCTGCCTGGCGGTGTGGAAGACGGACGTGGGCGAACTGGCCAAGAACGGCAGCTACACCCTGCGGCTGGCCCAGGGCGTCAGCGGCGTCGGCGACGAAGTGCCCGAGGCGCTGCCGACGACGACCCGGTTCGTGGGCGCGACGCCGAATCCCTTCAACCCGCAGACGGTGATCGCCTTCAACCTGGTCGCGCCCGGCGCCTGCCGCGTGGCGTTGCACGACCTGCAGGGGCGGCTGGTGCGGACGCTGGTTGCGGGCGAGCTGGGCGCCGGCCGGCACGAGCGCACCTGGGACGGCCTGGACGACGGCGGCCGGCGCGTGGCCAGCGGCGTCTACGTGGCCCGGCTGGTGGCGGGCGAGCAGGCGGACCTGTTGAAGGTGACTTTGGTGAAGTAGGTGGCGGGCGGCTCCCCAAGGCAGCCTGCCAGGTGCGACGGTCCCGGGCCGCGGGGGAGGGCTCGGGGCCGTTGCCTGTGCGCTATTTCAGCAGAGTCAGTTTGCGCAGAAGAACCTCGCCGCCGGCTTCCAGGCGCGCGAAATAGATGCCCGCGGCCAACGGGCGCCCGGCCTCGTCGCGCCCGTCCCAGACTACGCTGTGTGAGCCGGTGGTCCGTGCTTCCTGCAGCAACGTACACGCGAGCCGGCCCCGCAGGTCGTGGACAGCCAGGTGCACCACAGCCGGACGGGCGAGGTCGAAGTGCACGGTGGTCCTGGGGTTGAATGGATTCGGATGATTGTCCAGACGCAACGCCGCCGGACCCCTGCCCGGGACCGGGCTGTCGTCCACGCCGGACAGGTCGAAGACGGCCGTGCAATGGCTGAGGAAGACGAAATCCACCAGGGTGTGGTCGGCCACCACCAGATCCAGCGACCCATGTGCGGCCATCTGCGCCAGCAGGTCCACGCTGTTGCCGTCCGCCAGCGGCAGGGCACCCAGCTCGAGGTCGAGAGCGGCGTCAGCGCCGGCGCTCCACGGAGCGCCGGTCAGGCCGGGATCACTGCCGTCGCTGCCCAGAGGGCGGCTCCAGGCTTCCTGGAAGCCACCGGCGTCCGCGAACCCCAGCACCAGGCGGTCGGCGGCCGCGGCGGGATCGGCTCCGGCCCGCAGGCGCAGCGATAGCTTGGCATCGGCCACCTGGGCGGAGATCTGGACGAAGGTCGTGGCCACCGCGCCGCCCGCGGGGTCGGTGTCGCAGCCGACGAGGTTGGTGCCCACCAAGGCCGCCGCGAGGTCGGCACTGGGCGTGGTCGTCTCGGCGGGCGCGGCGAAGCCGTCCGCCTCGCCCACCTGCGCCCGCCGGTCGTGGCCGAAGTAGACGGAGCCGGGTTGGCCCGGATAGGTGCCGCCGCCGCCGGCAGCGGACACCTGCGGGATCGCGCCGGCGTAGCAGCCGGCCGCAAACACGGTGATCAGGCCGCCGCCGCCACCGCCGCTGTTGACCGCATCGCCGCCTTCGGCACTGACCAGCCCAACCCCAGCCAGGCCGCCCAGGTAGAGTCGAATGGTGCCGCCGCCGCCGCCGCCGTGGGCGGCCAAACCCGGCGGATTGCCCTCGGCGCTCAAGGTGCCGTTCACCGTCAGGGTGCCCTCCACCGTCAGGAAGATGCGGCCGCCGCCGGCACCGCCCGTGGTGCCGCTGCCGCCGCTGCCCAGGTCGGCGGGGAAGATGCGGGCATCGTAGGCCTCGCCGCCCAGGCCGGATGGTGCGCGGCCGCCTGCCCCGCCGTGGCCACCGCCGCAGTTGCTGAGGCCGGCGCCAGGTCCCTGCTCGTGGGCGTAGCCGCGGCCGTCGGACGAGACCGCCCCGTCTGCCTCGATCAGCATGTCGCCCGAAACCGACACCACATCCAATCCGTCGAGGATGCCGCCTCCGCGCACCACCACGTTGCCGGCCACGACATCCACGTCCAGCAGTTCGGTGCGCGCGCCAAAGGGCAGCCCACCATTGTCGATGCGCAGGTCACCGGCTCCGGTCAGGCTGGAGACGATCACGATCGTGCCCGCGCCCCCGCGCTGCCCGCCGGCACCGCCGTGGGCGGTGATGTTGCCGCCCAGATCGCCGGCCGCCCGCTCCAGGACGATGCGCCCACCGCCGCCGCCGCCCGCGGCGCCGGTCGAGCCGCCGTTGGCCGAGACGCTGCCGTTGCCGGTCAGGAGGCCAGCGCTCGCAAAGAGGCTGCCGCCGGCCCCGCCGCCATGGCTGATCAGCCCCGGGTCGGTCCCGTCGGCGGCCAGTCGCCCAGCCAGGGAGAGGGTGTCGGTCACGTCGAGGCGCACCACGCCGCCGCCACGGCCGCCGGTCGCGCCGCCGCCTCCGCTGCCCGGGGTGCGGGGCATGAACAGCGCACCGTAGCAGATGCCACCCGGGTTGCCGCCGGATGCCCGACCGCCCTGGCCGCCGTGCCCGGCGCCGCCGGTGGTGCCCACCGGCGGCCGTCCGGGCCCGTCCCGGCTCGGGTAGCCGCGCCCGGACACGTCGATGGCGCTGGTGGCGTCGACGAACACCGACTGCTGCACCTCGAGGTCGATGCCTGCGGTGTCGGCGGCGGCATGGGTCAGCACGGCACCTTGCTCCAACACCAACCGGCAGAAGCGGTGGGGACCGGCCAGGGTCAGGGTCGCCCCGCGCACGGTCACGGCCAGGTCCTCGAACTGGAGATCGCCGGCGCCGAGGGTCAGATCGCCGGTGATGAGCACGGGATCACAGGTCGCCGCGGCGGATCCGGACAGTGCGGTGCAGAGGAGGGCCGCGCCGAGGGCGGCGGGCATGCAGGAGGGGAATCGACGCATGGCGGCGCTCTTCCGGGTTGGGGAGAAGCCTTGGCAGGATGCATTGCGCATATCATACTAAAATTATCCCTATTCATTCAAGGCCATCGCGATTGGTGCAGTACTATCGTGGCTAGGTCGCCAACAGGCCCCCCCGGGGGGCATTCTGCGCACTGCTATCCGCGATAGGCTGCGCAAACTTCCCCCGGGGGAAGGTTCTGTACAGGCGGCCGATAGGGGAACCGCCCCGCCCGCCCCATCCGGTCAGGATTCGCCGATCCGGACCGGCGCCGGGTCTGTGACGCCACCACGAATCTGCTCCAGCATCTGCGCGCCGTTCGTGTTTTCCGGGTTCAGCTCGAGGGAACGCGTGTAGTTGGCGATCGCGCCGTCCCGGTCGCCGGTCTGCAGGAGGCCTTCGGCCAGGCTGTCGTAGGCGTTCCACGACTGGGGGAAGAGCTCGACATTGAGCCGGAACATGTCCACCGCCGGCCCGGTCCTGCCGATCTGGAGCAGCCAGTAGGCGGTCCCGTTGAGCGAGGCCTCGTCGTAGTAGTAATCGGGCGACTTGGCCTGGACCTGGGCGATGACCGCGGCGAACGCGTCCGGGTCCGCGTTCAGCCCGCTCAAGGCGTCGGCCGCATTCTGCTGTCCCGTCACCACGAACCACATCTCGCCGATGGTGCCGGCATTGAAGCGCGGGCTGCAGCCCCGGCTGTCGGCCAGCTCCGGGAACCGCGTGGCCAGCGCGTACTCCGTCTGCACGGTCTGCAGAGGCAGGCCGGCGGCCGCGGCACGCTGGACTCCGTCCCACAGCGTTTCGATGTACCTGACCCGCGCCTCGAACCCGGCCCAGGTCAGCTCGCCGTTCCAGTGGCCGGTGACCAGGGTCGCGGCATCGGCCTTCCTGCCCAGCAGCAGGTTCCAGTTCGCCAGGAGCAGCGGGAAGTCGTGCTGCACGCCGGACCGCGCGGTGAACGAGGCGAGGCAGCCCGGGGTCTCGGTCAGCCAGACGTCGGCCATGGTGTCGCCGGTCAGCAGCAGCCCGTGCTGCGGCACGAGGATGGCGATGTCGCTGGACGAGTGCATGCCGCCGATGTAGAAGAGCTCGAACTCCGTTGCGCCCACCTTGAGATCCAGGCGATCGCTGAACGTCCGGGTCGGCGGCACGACGCGGGGTGCGGACTCGGCCGTGGCGAGGTGCAGCCTGGTTACGGCCAGCTCCTCGCGTAGGCGCGGTTCCTCGGGTGCGCCAGCGGGAAGGCTCGCGAGCTGCTGCTCGAGATCGGCGGCCCGCCGGGTGCCCCATTCCAGCATCATCGGCCGTTCCGCAGCCTGCTCCGCCATGGCCGGGCCCACCAGTTCGTGGCCGACGATCTCGCAATCGGCGTACACCTCGTTGCCGCCGGTGTGGTCACCGTGCTCGTGGGTGTTGATGAGGGTGACGAAGTCGTTGCGACCGAGTTCGCGCGCGATGATGCGCCGGAATTCGCGGTCGACCACCGGGTCGCCGGTGGTGTCGATGACCACGATGCCGCCGGAGGTCGCGATCGCCACGACGCCGGTCGAGGAGACGTAATCGCCGATCCAGACCCGGATCGCCCCCGAATCGAAACGGTGGACGTGCACCGGCAGCCCGGCCACGGTCTCGGCGGTCGCCCCGACGGCGACCAGCAGCAGCCCGATCCCGGTCAGCATTGCCATGAGCTTTCTCATGTCCGCTCCCTTGTTGGATTTGGCCGGGTCCGGGTGGGGCGTCGGGGGTACGGAAGCGGCCGGTGAAGTGATTGTACGGATTCAATATGAGGCGGGTTGCGTCGCTTGCGGGGGTTGTCGGGCGGGGCCGCAGTGCTATTGGCGGTAGGTTGCCAATAATGCCCCCTTCTAAGAAGAGTCAACCGCCCATTTGATGGTTTGTCTGTTCGCAAGTGCTTTCGGGTTGTCCAACCGCTTCTTCGAGCTCGCCGTGCGGCTCAGGAGTGTGTTTCGGCCAGGCCTGCATCCGCCGGGGTGGGCTCGCTGGTCTGTTGTCCAGAGGCGGCCCAGGCGTTTTCGGCAGTACCTGACGTTGACGCGATCGCACCTGCTTTTGCTGTACTAGGACAGCGCGGGCTCTGGCTCGGCCAGGCCTAGGCATCGGGCGAGACTGAACGCCTCGCCTGTCAGCATCATCTTGTACACGCCCACCAGCAGCCGGCGGGCAAGCGCCATCCGCACCTTGTTCTTGTGGCTACGTCGGAGCCGCGGTGCCGCCCAAGACTGTACCAGAGCGTCGTGCGACAGCAGCCGCACGGCCCACTCACCCAGCACATGCCGCAACTCGCGGTTGCCCCGCTTGGTCAGCCGGCCGTGGTGCGACGTGTCGCCGGATTGGCTGACCCGAGGCACCAGACCGGCGTAGGACGCCACTGCCCGGCTGCCGGTGAACCGGGTCACGTCCCCCAACTCGTGCACCAGCACCGCGGCCGTCAGGGAGCCCGCCCAGGGCAGGCTGCGCGCCAGGTTCTCGGCCAACCCGCCCCGCTCCATCTGCTTCAGTTGCTGGTCCAGCAGCGCGATCGACTCGCCCAGGCTCGACAACAGCGACAACCAGGCCTGCAGCGTCGTCGTCAGTTCTTCCGTCGGGAGCTCGAGATGGCTGAGCTGGACCCGGGTCCGCTTGCCGGTCAACTCCCCTTCGATGCTGGTGATCTTATAGGCGTTCAGCAGCGCGCGGATCTGGTTGATGACCCGCTGACGGTGCTCCAGCAGAGCGTGCCGCGAGCGCAGCACCTTGCGCCGGCCATAGGTCTCGTCCGACGGGTACCAGGTCATCGCCGCACGGTCGATGTCCCCCAGATGCAGTCGCCGCGCGATCTCCCGCGCGTCCCGCCGGTCGGTCTTCTTGCCCAGCACCTTCAGGCCCAGCTTGAGCGGGTCACAGACGACTACCGGGTAGTCGCGATCCAGCAGCATGTTGACGAACCAGCGGTTCAGACCGATCGCCTCGACTGCGATCCGACACCGCCCGTGGTAACGGCTAAGCAGCGCGAACAGCGCACCGCTGTGCCCACGCGTTGGAACGTTGAACCTATGCTCATGGACGATCTCGCCGCTGCGATCGACGACACAGACCTGGATGGCGGTCTTGTGTAGATCGACGCCAATGGAAAAATCTGCTAACGTGCTCATGAGTCAGCCTCCTGGAGTAGGGTCTAGGAACTTCCAAACCCATCCTACATCAGGGCCAAGGCTGACTCTTCTTATACATCCCCCGGGGGGCATTCTGCGCATGGTTATTGGCGATAGGTCGCGCAAAACTTCCCCCGGGGGAAGTTACTGTACAGCTTGAGTATAGAGAAACGACCCCGGCCGCGCGGGCCGAGGTCGTTCCTTGCTCGAGTTCGGTTCGGATCCGAACTACTTCTTCTTTTCGAGCACGATGGTGCCGTTGGCCGGGTCCTTGTTCTCCAGCAATAGGGCTCGGAGGTCGGGCCAGGTTGCACCTGGCAGCGTGATCACTGTTGGCTCTGACATGACGGATCGTTGATCCAGGGCCAGCTTTCGTTCAATCGTAAGCCAGCCAGATGCCTCCGAGGTCACCAGTTCAAAAGCCCCAGCGGAATTGGCGATGCGGCGGGACGATGGAATGCCGCGCACCGCGCTGGTGCCCGTATGGATACGGATGGTGATCCGCTCCTCGCCCGGGACCTCCAAACGCACAGGGCTCTCCCTTGTAGCATCGCTGACGTTGACGTCACGGGGCAGTTGATGCGATAGGCCGGCTGCAGGGACGCCCACAACCAGCGTCAGCGGTCGGTCATCCTCCACCGTGGGGGCCGGCATCTTGAACCCGAATCGGGCTGCCATCAACCTGGGGGCTTGCGTCGCCGTCGGTTGCGCCCAGGTGACATCGAGGCCGTCCAACAGGCCCGCCAGGAGCGATTGCACCGTGGACGTGTAATCGGCGTCTGTGGTCATGGCGCCCGCGTAGTCGAACAGATCGCCCGCGACGTAGATGTTCCCCGTTCCCTGCCATTCGGCATCGCCCGGTTCCAGGCTGACATCAAGCCGCAGCACAGGCGGGTTGGCGATGAAGCGAAAAGGCAAACGCGAAGTCGAGTCGCCGCCATTGCTGCCGCGAATCGAGCCCGTACCCGGATCGTAGACCAGGTCACCGGTGGCTGTCCGCGTCACGATCTCCAGACCATCGAGGTCCGCCGCGCGCGGCAATCGACCCGATTCCTCGCCAAACCCCAGGCGCCACAGCGTGATGGTGCCGATGTTGGCCTGCGGATCGGCGGCCTTCATGAGGGCGGCGACCAGGACGGCCCGGTCCAGGGCATGGCCGTAGCCGGTTTCCCAGGTTCGCACCGCTGGGCGTGGCGCCAGAAGCCAGGGCAGGAAATCCGTGTGGACGATGCGCACGGCGTCATCGGCGAACTTGATGGCAGCCATCGTCCTATCAAGGCCCTCAGGCAGCCCGCGCACGATGGCGGCCAACGAATCCTCCAGCGCTTCATTCAACGGCGATGCTGCCTCAACGGCCGAGTCGAATTCACGCAGCAATGCGTCCCAGTTCTCCCAGGTGGTCCAGATCAAGGAGGGTTCGTAGGCCTCGGGATCAGCCGTCACCGGCTGCTTCAGCGCCCCGGCCCCATCCATCGTCCAGGTCAGTTCCTTCACCCCGTTCGTGGCCACCACCGGCTGCGGCGCCCCATTCAGCGACTCGAACTTCACATCCACGCCCGCCGGCACCCGCACCGCATACTCCGACCGCACCACCGGATCCCGCCCCGGAAACACGAACACATCGTCCGCCCCCGCCGTCGGCGACCCCTGCACCGCGATCGTGTAGGCCGTCTCCATGATGCAGGGCAGCTCGACGCCGTCGTGCAGCAGCATGGTTTCGCGCAGCATGGTGTAGTCGTCGGCCAGGGCCACGGCGTAGGGCAGGGTCTCGACCACGGCGGTCTCGCTGATCTGCTCGGGGTCGGGCCACCAGCGGCCGCCCATCCAGGTGCGCAGCTTCTCGACCTCGAGGGTCGAGGTCTCCGAGTTCCAGGGCACGCGCAGGTCCGCGTAGCCGCGGATGCCCTGGGACGTGGCGATCCACACCACCTGGTGCACCCGCGTGACCACGGTGCCCTCGTCGCCGACGGTGGTGGTGCGGCTGTCCAGCAGGATGACCGCGTCCTCCTGCGCCGTGTCGTACATCTTCTGCGCGCTCGCCCACAGGGCGTCCAGGTCGTGACCGTCAGAGATGCCCATGGTCTGGGCGCCGGCCACCGCGCCGCTCAGCAGCAGGACGGCGATGGCGATGAGCTTCAGCGTCTTCATCACTTGCCCTCCTTGGTGAAGCGGAATTCCTGCGCGGTCCAGGTCTTGGCCGCGTCCAGGGCGGCCTTGAAGCCCGCATAGCCGTCCGGCGGGATCTGCCGCCGCCTCACCTCGGCGCGGCCGGTCACCACCAGCTTGCGACCGTCCTGGGCGGCGGTGCCGGCGAACGAGGCGTAGGTCTTGTCGACCGGTTCGATTTTCGGCTCGTCCTGAAGCTGCCAGCCCTTGGGCAGGCTGATGGTCTCCTCGGCGTCCAGCAGCTGGGTGTACCACAGCAGCAGGTCGGTCTCGCGTTCGTCGGTCCAGGTGCGGCTGCCCGCGGCGAACAGGTTGCCGTTGCTGCTGACCACCTGCAGCATGGGGCTGCTGAAGGCCCAGCTTCCGGCGATCCCCGTCACGAAGCGGGGGATGCGGTACTCGATGCTGATCCACATGTCACCGCTGAAGTCGTCCGTGGCGCGGTGGGTGACCTTGACGCCCTCGACGCGGGGGCTGACCACCGCCAGCACGTGGGCGATCGCCCCGGCCAGTTCCTGCTTGCGCGAGCCGTTGGCGATGCGCCGCAGCCGGCTGTCCGAGGCGCCGCCGCCGTCCAGGCGCAGGGTGCCGGTCAGGGTGCCGTCCTCGGACAGCGTGGCCGTGTGCCGCACCTTCAGCGGCGACTCGGCCGCTGGGCTGTAGGCGATGCGGCTGAGGCCTTCGCCCTCGGGCGAGCCGATCAGGTAGTGCTGCTCGGTCTCGCTCTTGGACCAGATGTCGTTGTTGTAGGGCACCCAGGTGGGATCGTACATCTGCCAGCTGCCGTCGGGCAGGCGCAGGGCGGTGACGCAGTGGTTGAACTGGTCGGCCGGCACTTCGTCGATGCGGCTGCCGGCCATGGTCATGGCGGCGTGGGAGTCCAGGCCCGCGCCCCGCATCATGGCGATCAGCATGCCGGCGATGTCCTTGCACACGCCGGAGCGCTGCTCGAAGATCATATCGGCCGGATGCAGGGTGAAGCCTTCGCCCTCGCCCATGGTCTGGCCGCTGTAGCGGATGTTCTGGGCCACCCAGTGCACCAGGGCCTCGGCCTTCTCCTCGTCGCTGCCCTTGCTCACGCCCGCGTCCTTGAGGATGGCGTCCACCTGGGCCTGGATCGCCGGCGTCACCTGGAACTGGTCGCGGTTCACGTCGAAGAACCAGCGGCTCTTGGCCTCCCAGCTCTCGACCGTGGCCATCACCGCCTTGGGCACGATGTCGCTGGCGTCAGGCTGGCTGGGCTCGTGCACCCGCGCCGGCACGTCCTCGCACCACCAGGCGTAGGTGGTGGTCGTCGAGTCGTAGCTCACCGCCGAATAGAGCGGCCCGTTGTAGGTCTCGGCGTGCAGACGCTTGTCCGCCGGCAGCACCAGCTCGTAGCGCTTCTCGACGATGGGCTGGTCGCCTTGGAAGAGCACGATGTCGAAGTACTGGCCGGGCATGGGCGGGATGTAGCGCTCGTCGCCCGCCTCGTCGCCGGCCGCCAGCAGCGCGTAGGTGAAGCCCTTGCTGAAGGTGATCACCTCGATGCCGTCGCCCACCTGCAGCCGCGGCAGCTGCAGGGTCTTGACCCGGTCGCGCCAGTAGATGGCCGCCTGGGGGGCGGGCAGGTCGTGCAGCGCGGCCACGTCGACCGCGATGCGCTCGTCGCCCCGCAGCAGGTTGACCTCGCGCACCTCCAGGGCCTGGCTCTGGGGATCGTAGTGCCAGCTCAGCACCGAGTTGTCGCGGCAACCCTCGGCGGTCAGGATCTTGGTCAGCCGGTAGCCGTCCACGTAGGTCACGCCGGTGGGCTTGACCTTGTTGACGGCGTGCTCGAACACCACCACCAGGTCGGCGCCGGCGTGGTCGTCGGCCGTGCCGGCGTCGGCCAGGCGCGAGAACGGCGTGGGGGCGGGCTTCTCGCCCGGGGGCAGGGTGTCGGCGGCCAGGACGGGCAGCGCCAGGCACAGCAGGAGACCGGCAGCGATGATGCGCACGGGGAACCTCGCCAGGACGGAGGGCAGACGGGGGCGCGGCGGCGCCCGGGGAACCTGCCTACTCTATCATCTCGCGCGTCTGGGCGAAAGATGGCATGCTGGGGCGAACGAGGAGGGGATCATGACCTGGACGGACGAACGCCTGGCCCAGCTACCTGTAAAAAGCGGCTTCCGGCTGCGCGGCCTGGAGATGACCCGTCTGGAGACGTTCTGCGACGCGGCCTTCGCCTTCGCTCTGACTCTGCTGGTCATCTCCGGCGACGGCATCCCCAGGAGCTACGCCGACCTGCTGACGGCGCTCAAGGGTGTGCCCGCCTTCGCGGCCAGTTTCGCGGCCATCGCCAGCTTCTGGTGGGGCCACCGCTTGTGGAGCCGGCGCTTCGGCCTCGAAGACGGGGTCACGACCCTGATCAGCCTGATCCTGGTGTTCGTGATGCTGGTCTACGTCTATCCGCTGAAGATGGTGTTCACGGCGTTCGCGAGCTGGGCCAGCCGGGGCGTGCTGCCGACGGAGTTCGTGCTGACGGACCCCCGCGAAATGCTGGGGATCTTCCTGGTCTACGGGATCGGCTTCGCGGCCCAGACCGGCCTGCTGTCGCTGCTGCATCTGAGGGGGCTGAAAATGGGCCGCGAGCTGGGCCTGAACGCGGTCGAGCGGCTGCGCACCCGGCAGGAGATCGTCATGTACCTGGTGCTCGGAAGCACCGGAGTGGCCTCGGCGTTGTGGGTGCTGCTGATGCCGCTGTCGCTGGCTGTCTACGCCGGCTTCTGGTACATGACCCTGCCGGTGACGATGCCGATCCTGGCGATCCGCTATTCGCGGCAGGCCGACGCCTTGCTCGCCGCAAGTGGCGACGTATGATCCTGCTGGGAGTATTCCTCGCCTACGCCGCAGCCTTGACGCTGGCCCTGGCGCGCGCGGGGCATCGGAGCCGGGGAGCGGCCGCGGGCGTCGCCGCTGCAGGCCGCCTCGAGCGGGTCCTGGTCGTCGGCGCGACCGGCGGGACCGGCCGCGAGCTGGTGACCCAGGCCCTGGCACGGGGTCTCGTCGTGACGGCCTTCGTGCGCAGTCCGGACAAGCTCGACCTCACGCACCCGTGCCTGACGATCGTGCGGGGCAACGTCATGGACGCCGCTTCCGTCGAGGACGCCATGCGCGGCCAGGACGCGGTGCTGTGCGCCTTGGGCCACAAGAAGTTCTACCCGCCGTCGCGCATCCTTTCGGCGGGAACGGCCAACATCCTGCGGGCCATGCGGACCCAGGGCGCCCGGCGCCTGGTCTGCGAAACCTCCCTCGGTATCGGCGGCAGCGCCGGGCGCATGGGCCTGTACTTCACGTTGTTCGTGCTGCCGGTGGTTCTGCCCTTCTACTTCTGGGACAAGACGCGGCAGGAGCGGCTCATCGCCCGCAGCGCGGTTCAGTGGGTGATAGTGCGGCCCGCGGCGCTGACTGACGGCCCGGCCCGCGGCAAGTGGTTTGCCGGAAGCAAGGTTGGTGCTTACCTGTTGACGCCACGCATCAGCCGCGCGGACACGGCGGCCTTCATGCTGGATCAGTTGTCCGCCGACGCCCATCTGGGCGGGGCCGTTGGCGTGTCATGGTAGACCGGGAGCGGGCCTGCCGGCGATGACCATGCTGGTGGGTGTGGCGACCGGTATGCTGCTGGCTGTGGGCGTGGCCAAGGGGTTGCCGGGGAAGAAGTGAGCGCATCTGCGGCGGGGAGAGGGCTGCCCCGGGTCCAGTCGCGCTCCCCCGCTCCAGGCCGACACGGCCAGTTGATTGAGAATTCATATCAATTGTTAGGCTAAAGCGTTCGCGTATTGAACGTCTGTTTGCCGCGTGGTATCGTCTCCTGCATATCATTTGGAAGACCGCGCGTAATCGCGCCTTTGCAACCACCAGACATGGATTTCTGGAAACCGTCGGCCACACGGATGTCCCGGAGCCGAAGGCCGGGCTTTTTTATTGTTTTTGTCGGCCTGTATTGATCAGCAGATCTTGTCCAACCTGTCCGGACGGAAAGGTGAATATCATGGGGGACGTGTCTTTGACTCTGCGCAAGGCCGTACTCATCTTCACCCTGGGCGTAGGCGCCGCATTGCCCGCGGCCGCCCAGAACATCAACGACTGGACCACCCAGATCCCCGTCTCGGTGACCAACCCGGGCCCGGCCCTGACCGACTACCAGGTCAAGATCGAACTCAACACGGCCAACTTCGACTTCGGCCTGGCCGCGCCCGACGGTGCCGACCTGCTCTTCACCGACGTCGACGGCGCGGTCTTCTACCCCTACTGGATCGAGACCTGGGATCCGCTGGCGGAGCAGGCCGTGGTCTGGGTCAGGGTGCCCGAGCTGCCGGCGGGCGAGACCTCGGTCGTCGCCATGCTCACCGGCAACCCCGCGGCCGAGTCCCGCAGCGACGGGGCCGCCACCTTCCTGTTCTACAGCGGCTTCGAGGAGCTGGCGGGCACGACCGGCCTGAACGCCCCGACGCCCCTGGTCACCCCCACCTACGACGGTTCGGGCCAGGTGGTGCACCCGGACGTGCTCCACGTTCCGGGCGGCTGGAACGGCTACGAGTACTGGATGGGCATGACGCCCTACCCGGGCAGCAACGACAACTACGAGAACCCCTCGATCCTGGCCAGCCACGACAACCTGACCTGGGTGGTGCCGCCGGGCGTCGTCAACCCGCTGGCGCCCGAACCCGCCGGCCACAACGACGACGTGGACATGCTCATTGTCGACGGCCAGATGGTCATGTACTTCAACGAGACCAACAACAACGGCACGACCTACATCAAGCGGCTGACCTCGACCGACGGCAGCGCCTGGACCACTGCCCAGACGGTCATCACCATGCCCAACTACGTCATGTCGCCCGCGGTGATCCATGACGGCAGCGTCTACCACATGTGGTACGTGCGTTCGGTGGTCGGCTGTTCGGCGGCGTCCCAGGCCTTCTATCACCGCACCTCGGCCGACGGGATCGCCTGGGGGCCCGAAGAAGCCGCGACCATGGACCACCCCGGCCGCGTGCTCTGGCACCTGGACGTGCAGCTGAACGCCGGCCTCTACACGATGCTGTTCATCTCGTACCCCGCCGGTGCGACCTGCGGCAACACCACCATGTACTATGCCGAGAGCACGGACGGCCTGGCCTGGACCGCCAACCCCGATCCGTTCCTGACGCGCTCGTCCTCCGGCTGGGACAACGGCAACATGTACCGCGCCTCGTACACCATCGACGGCGACTTCCTGCGGATCTGGTACTCGGCCATGTCCAGCGGCAGCCAGTGGCGGGTGGGTTACACCGAGGGCAACCTGGACGAGTTCATCACGGCGCCGGCGGCGACCTGGTCCCAGCTCGTGGGCAACGTGAGCGCCACGACGGACCATCCGCGTACGGGCACGCACGGCCTGCGGGAGATCGGCGGCTCGACCTATCCCCAGGTCTTCGGCCCCCTGACCGGCGGCAACGTGTGCATCAACGTCTGGTACTGGGAGGGCATGAGCACTACGACCAACTTCATGGCCCTGCTCAGGCTGTGGGACTCGGCGACCGTCCCGTTCCCCGCCCATTGCATCGGTGCCGGGATCTGGATCGGACGTTCCACGACCAACTACAGCTACCACAACGAAGGCTTCGTCTACGTGGCCTCGACGCGCCCCCGCGCTCCGGGTTGGCGGCACCTGTCGATCGCCGTGGACAGCGGCCCGGCCCAGTTGCGGGTCGACGGCAACCTGATCGCGACCCTGCCTGCGCTGAACCCGGCGTTGATCAACCGCTTCTCGGTGGAGGGCTATCTGGGCGGCACCGGCTGGTTCGACGATGCCTATGTGCGGCGTCATGTGGAAAATGAGCCGGAGGTCTCGGTGGGTTATGTCCGCATGGTCGCTGTCGACACCTCGCCGCCGGTCGGGGCCCTGACCTCGGTCGTGCCCTGCGCGACGGCGGTGCCGGTCAAGATCACCCGCAGCGACGCCACGCCGGTGCGCGGGTTCTCGGTCACCTTCGGGCTCAGCTCCGAGCTGGAGCTGTGCGGTGACCCGGACAGCAGCATCCTCGAGAGCACGCTGCTGGACGGCTTCGGCACGGGCACCCAGTTCGTGGTCACCGATCACCATGACGGGACCTACACCGTCGACAACGTGATCCTGGGCATGCCGTGCGGCTCCACCGCGGCGCTGGACACCCTGTTCACCATCGATCTGGCCGCGACCGTGGCCGAGGGCACGGGCACCGTGACCATCCTCGCGGTGGAGTTGCGTGACTGCGACAACCAGCCCCTGCAGGTGGGTGTGGGCCCCGACGCGCCCATCACCATCGACGCGGTGGCGCCGCTGCCGGTGACCGAACTGGTGGCGGCACAGGTCCTGGCCGGCAGCGGACCGGGCCGGACCGTGGTGATGAACATCGGCTGGACGGCTTCGGCCTCGCCCGACGCCGCGGCCGTGGCGGTCTACGGCAAGGGCTTCGGGTCCTATCCGGAGTACGACGACGGCGACGGCACGGTGCCGACCCTGGCGCCCGACGCGACGCCCGCCGAGGCCGTGCTGGCCGGCTGGACCCTGGTCGATCTGACGGTCGAGTCCCTGACCGCCGACCTGCAGAGCCAGCCGCGACGTGTGGTCGTACACCGCGTTCTGCCTCGACCAGCACGGCAATCCCTCGCCGCCGGCCGCGGTGACGGTGGGCCTGCCCAACTACATCCTGGGTGACGTGTCCGACGGCGTCGTGGTCGAGGGCGAGACCCTGCCCGGCGATGGCGACAACCAGGTCGGTACCCTCGATCTCTCGTTGCTGGGCGACTATTACGGCATGTCCATCGGGCTGGATCACGTGGCCAATCGGCTGGACATCGGCCCGTTGGTGGGGCACCCGCTGCTGGGCCGCCCGGCCACCGACAACGAGATCGAGTTCGAGGACCTGATCCTGTTCGGCATCAACTACGGCCAGAGCGGCCTGCTGCTGAAGCAGGAAGCGCTGGCCTTCACGACCCCGCCGCCGTCCGACCGCAACAGCCTGGCCGTGGTGGTGGGCACGCTGCCCGCCCCGGGCAACGCGTTCCCGGTGCGCCTGGAGATGAGCGGCGACGGCGGGATCCAGGCCCTGAGCGTGCCCCTGACCTGGGACCCGGCGGTGGTCGAACCGGTGGCCGTGCAGGGCGGAGACCTGCTGGAGGCCCAGGGCGGCACCGGCCTGGCGCTGTCGCCGGTGCCCGGGACCGTGGACATCGGCCTGATGGGCGTGCGCGAGCGCGGCATCGCGGGCCAGGGCGTCGTCGCCACCGTGACGTTCCGGGTCCTTACCGACGGTGATCCGGCGATCGGCGTGGGCGAGGTCCGTGCCCGCTCGCCTCGCAATGCGATCGTCGAACTGGGCAGCGAAGTGCGGACCGACGGCCCGACGCCCGGCGCCGTGCCCATGGTCACGTCGCTGCATCCGGCGGCGCCGAACCCGTTCAACCCGTCGACCACGATCGCCTACGATCTGGCCGACGCCGGCCGGGTGACCGTCAAGATCTACAGCATCGACGGCCGCCTGGTGCGGACGCTGGTGGACGAGCAGGCCGCAGCCGGTCGCTACAGCCGCGTGTGGCAGGGCCGCGACGAATCGGGCCGCGGCGTGGCCTCGGGCGCCTACGTGGTGCGCATGGTGGCACCGGGCCGGACGGAGACGCGGCGGGTGATGCTGCTGAAGTAGCGGCTGGAAGCAAATGGAGTCGGCGGAAGAGCCCAGGGCCCCTCGGGAGGCCCTGGGCTCGACCTTGATTCCATAGCGAGAGACGAGTCGTTCCAGCAGCTGGCGACGCTGATCAAGTCGTCGCTGCCGGTAACCTCGGGTCCGCGCCCGCCGCCCCCTAGCGGACCAGGGTGAGCTTGCGGCTGGTCACCTCCCCGGCCGCGGTCAGGCGGTACATGTAGGTGCCGCTGGCCACCTGGCCGCCCCGGTCGTCGCGGCCGTCCCAGTTCGCCTCGTGCCGGCCCGCCGGCCGAGCCCCGTCCAACAGCGTGCGCACCACGCGTCCCTTCAGGTCGTACACCTGCAGGAGCACGGCCCCGTCCTGCGGCAACGTGAACGCGATGACCGTGGACGGGTTCAGCGGGTTGGGCACGTTCTGCTCCAGGCGGATCCGCGCCCCGGGCTGGGGCAGGTCGATCCCCGCCACCACCGCCGGCCCCACCGCCACCATCGGTTCCGGTTCGGTGTAGCGCCGCACGTAGGCGTCGTCGAACCGGCCGGTGCCGCCGCGGTAGCCTTCCACCGAGAAACGGTTGATCAACGCCTGGTCCAGCACATCCAGGGTGGCCAGGGGTGTGCCGTCGACGCGCAGTTCGGCGACGTCGTCGGCCATGGCGATGGACAGGAGGCGCCAGCCGGCGGTGCGGGGCAGGACCGAGGGCGTGTAGACGAAGCCTTCGGTGTGGTGGCTGTAGGCGGTGATGGAGGCTCCGGTCCAGACGCCGGTGCCCACGCAGTGGTGGGTGAAGACGGAGGTATCGCTGTCCCACAACCTGAGCAGGGCCATGAAGTCGGTGGTGGTGCTGAGGTCATCCCGGTACCAGACGTTGACGCAGACGCCGGTGCCGTCGAGCGCGCCGAAGACCTGGGGGTAGGTCGAGCCGCCGATCTCGCGCAGACCGTGGCTGCCGGTGCGCGGATGCTCGGTGGTGGCGGCGACGTTGCCGACGAGCGAAGACCAGGTCTCCAGCGGCGGGGCGGGGAAATCCGCCAGGTCGCCCTCGGTGTAGCCGACGCGCCATTGGCCGCCGCCGGACCGGGCCGAGTACCAGATGCGCAGCCAGGTGCCGTCCTGGATGAATGAGGCCCGGTAGATGTTGCCGTTGTCCCAGCCCACCGGGTTGGGCCGCAGGATCGGTTCCGGGCTCACCGTCCAGAGAAGCCCGTCGACGCTGGTCGCGTGATAGAGCTGCGTCACGTTGCAGGTCGCCCCGTCCGGGTACGAGATGAACAGCATCGTGTACACGCCGTCGTCCCCGCGCTGGACGTCGAAGTGCCAGGGCACCCGTCCCGCCTGGACCAGGGTCACCGGCTCGGCCGGGCCCCAGGTGATGCCGTCGGCGGAGGTGCGCCGCAGCATGTCCTGGTAGGTGGAGGTGCAGCCCGCCGGCGACTGGGCGTACCACATGGTGAACAGCTCGCCGTCATGCACGATCGTCGGTGACATGACAAAGTTGGGGACGGTCAGGACGACCTGAGGCTCGCCCCAATCGGCACCATCGGCAGAGGCGAGGCGCTGGAAGTAGGAGGACCCGTCGTTGTTGGTCTC
Organism: Candidatus Krumholzibacteriia bacterium; assembly: GCA_963848505.1. GTDB lineage: Bacteria > Krumholzibacteriota > Krumholzibacteriia > LZORAL124-64-63 > LZORAL124-64-63 > JACZKN01. The sequence continues at coordinate 840,330 of CAWKEB010000002.1, forward strand.
CACCCAGTACATGACCAGCTGATTGCCCACCAACAGCATGTCCACATCGTCGTTGTGGCCGGCGGGTTCGGGCGCCAGCGGGTTGGTCACACCCGGCGGCACCACCCAGGTCAGGTTGTCGTGGCTGGCCAGGATCGAGGGGTTCTCGTAGTTGTCGTTGCTGTTGGGATAGGGCGTCATGCCCATCCAGTACTCGTAGCCGTTCCAGCCGCCCGGAACGCGGATCACGTCCGGGTGCACCACCTGGCCGGAGCCGTCGTAGGTGGGGGTGACCAGGGGCGTCGGGGCGTTCAGGCCGGTCGTGCCCGCCAGCTCCTCGAAACCGCTGTAGAACAGGAAGGTGGCGGCCCCGTCGCTGGTCGGCTCGGCTGCGGGGTTGCCGCAGAACAGGACCAGCTGCCGCGTGCCGGAGGCGGGCAGGGAATCCACGCGGACCCACAGCACGGCGTGGCCGGCGCCGGGGTCCCAGCTCTCGACCCAGTGGGGCAGCACTGTCGTGAGGTCGTCGGCGGTGACGCGCAGGTCGGCGCCGTCGGGCCGGGCCTGCTCGAAGTCGAAGTTGGCGCCATCGAGCACGACTTCGACCTGGTAGTCGGCCAGGGCCGGGCCGGGGTTGGTGATGGTCAGGGGACAGGCGTAGGTCCAGCCCTCCAGGGCCAGCGCCGGGGATGAGGTTGCCAGCAGGATCGTCAGAGTCAACACGATTCGCCATATGTTCATGATACCAACCTCGGCTGGAAGGAGGGGGGGGCCGCCTTGGCGGCGGCCCCCGGCTGCACAGGTCATTTCACGAGCATCAGCTTTTTACTGACCACCAGTTCCGCGGTGGCCAGGCGATAGAGGTAGGTGCCGCTGGAAACGAGCACGCCGCGATCGTCGCGACCGTTCCAGACGACCTCGTGACGCCCACCGCCACGGACGCCGTCCACGAGGGTGCGCACGACCTGCCCCCGGAGGTCGAGGATCTGCAGGGTCACGTCGCCGGCCTGCGGCAGGCTGAAGGCAATGGTGGTCTCGGGGTTCAGGGGATTCGGCACGTTCTGCTCCAGGACGACGCCCGGAATCAGCGGCAGGTCCCCGGGGGTGTCGTCCGGGCGGTCGTCGATGCCGACCACACCGATCTCGCCGACAAGGATTTGCGGCTCGTTCGCCACATAGCGCCTTACGTAGGCATCGTCGAACCAGCCGGTGCCGCCCAGATAGCCCTCCACCGAGAAGCGGTTGATCAACGCCGGGTTCAGCGCAGGCAGGGTCGCGATCAGGTTGCCGTCGACCCGCAACTGGGCCGGGCCGCTGTCCACGGCGATCGACAGGTGCCGCCAACCCGGAGCGCGGGGGCGCGTCGAGGCCACGTAGACGAAGCCTTCGTTGTGGTAGCTGTAGTTGGTCGTGGAACGTCCGATCCAGATCCCGGCACCGATGCAATGGGCGGGGAACGGGACGGTCGCCGAGTCCCACAGCCTGAGCAGGGCCATGAAGTTGGTCGTAGTGCTCATGCCCTCCCAGTACCAGACGTTGATGCACACGTTGCCGCCGGTCAGGGGGCCGAAGACCTGGGGATAGGTCGAGCCGCCGATCTCCCGCAGGCCGTGCGTGCCCGTACGCGGATGGTCCGTCGTGGCGCTCACGTTGCCCACGAGCTGGGACCAGGTCGCCGCCGGCGCCGTGATGAACTCGTCCAGGTTGCCCTCGGTGTAACCCACCCGCCACTGGCTGCCGCTGGACATGGCCGAGTACCAGATCCGCAGGAAGTCGCCGTCGATGGTGTACGAGGCGCGGTACATGTTGCCGTTGTCCCAGCCGGAGGACGAGCGCGTCAGGAACGGATCGGGGTTGGCGGTCCAGGCCAGGCCGTCCGTGCTCTCGGCATAGTACATGGTGGTGTTGCCGCAGGTCGCACCGGCGGGGTACGAGATGAACAGCATCGTGTAGAGGCCGGCGTTCAGCTGCACGTCCAGGTGCCAGAGCACGCGGCCGGGGTGGTCCATGGTCGCGGCTTCTTCGGGCCCCCAGGCGATCCCGTCGGCCGAGGTGCGGTGATAGAAGGCCTGGGACGCCGCCGAACAGCCGACCACCGAACGCACGTACCACATGTGGTAGACGCTGCCGTCATGGATCACCGCGGGCGACATGACGTAGTTGGGCATGGTGATGACCGTCTGGGCAGTGGTCCAGGCGCTGCCGTCGGTCGAGGTCAGCCGCTTGATGTAGGTCGTGCCGTTGTTGTTGGTCTCGTTGAAGTACATGACCATCTGGCCGTCGACAATGAGCATGTCCACGTCGTCGTTGTGGCCGGCGGGTTCGGGCGCCAGCGGGTTGACGACGCCCGGCGGCACCACCCAGGTCAGGTTGTCGTGGCTGGCCAGGATCGAGGGGTTCTCGTAGTTGTCGTTGCTGCCCGGGTAGGGCGTCATGCCCATCCAGTACTCGTAGCCGTTCCAGCCGCCCGGAACGTGGAGCACGTCCGGGTGCACCACCTGGCCCGAACCGTCGTAGGTGGGGGTGACCAGGGGCGTCGGGGCGTTCAGGCCGGTCGTGCCCGCCAGCTCCTCGAAGCCGCTGTAGAACAGGAAGGTGGCGGCCCCGTCGCTGCGGGACTCGGCCGCGGGGTTGCCGGTGAGCATGGCGACGACCGAGGTCTCGCCCGCCGGCAGCTCGGGCACCCTGACCCAGACCACGGCCTGCTCCGCCAGCGGATCCCAGGTCTCGATCCAGTAGGGGTAGAAGACCGCGCCGTCGACGTCGGTGAAGAGCAGGTCGGCACCGTCGGGCGCGGCCAGGTCGAAGTCGAAGTTGGCCGTGTTGAGTTCGATCTTGACCTGGTAGTCGGTCAGGGCCGGGCCCGGGTTGGTCACCGAGACGGGGATCTGGGTGGTCCAGTCGTTGATGTTCTGGGCGGCCGCGGGCAGTGTGATGGCGATGCCCAGGCCGAGCAGCAGAAATGCGGCGCGCATGGTTCCCTGAATTGTATTCATAGTGTCCCCCACTTGTTGATACCGCCCATTGTCGTTGGTATTGGACGGAAATTTGCCAAATTGTATTCTAACCTAAGCCGTTACCGGAAAGCAATCGAAATGGGAACCGGTTCTCAATTTGGTTTCGGAGCCATGGAGCCCCGACCGGAGCCGGACCTCCAGCCGCCCCCTAGCGGACCAAGGTGAGCTTGCGGCTGGTCACCTCCCCGGCCGCGGTCAGGCGGTACATGTAGGTGCCGCTGGCCACCTGGCCGCCCCGATCGTCGCGGCCATCCCAACTCGCCTCGTGCCGGCCAGCCGGCCGGGCCCCGTCCACCAGCGTGCGCACCACGCGTCCCTTCAGGTCGTACACCTGCAGGAGCACGGCCCCGTCCTGCGGCAACGTGAACGCGATGACCGTGGAAGGGTTCAGCGGGTTGGGCACGTTCTGCTCCAGGCGGATCCGCGCCCCGGGCTGGGGCAGGTCGATCCCCGCCACCACCGCCGGCCCCACCGCCACCGTCGGTTCGGGCTCGGCGTAGCGCCGCACGTAGGCGTCATCGAACCAGCCGGTGCCGCCGCGGTAGCCCTCCACCGAGAAGCGGTTGATCAAGGCCGGGTCCAGCACATCCCGGGTGGCCAGGGGAGCGCCGTCGACGCGCAGTTCGGCGACGTCGTCAGCCATGGCGATGGACAGGAGGCGCCAGCCGGCGGTGCGGGGCAGGACCGAGGGCGTGTAGACGAAGCCTTCGGTGTGGTGGCTGTAGGCGGTGGTGGAGGCTCCGGTCCAGACGCCGGTGCCCACGCAGTGGTGGGTGAAGACGGAGGTGTCGTCATCCCACAACCTGAGCAGGGCCATGAAGTCGGTCGTGTTGCTCATGGCCTCCCAGTACCAGACGTTGATACAGACGCCAGGGCCGTCGAGCGCGCCGAAGACCTGGGGGTAGGTCGAGCCGCCGATCTCGCGCAGGCCGTGGCTGCCGGTGCGCGGATGCTCGGTGGTGGAGGCGACGTTGCCCGCGAGCTCTGACCAGTTCGTCTGCTGCTCCTGGCCGAGGAAGTCCGCCAGGTCGCCTTCGGTGTAGCCGACCCGCCACTGGCCGCCGGCGGACATGGCCGAGTACCAGACGCGCAGCCAGGCGCCGTCCTGGATGAAGGAGGCCCGGTAGATGTTGCCGCTGTCCCAGCCGGAGGCGGAACGCTCCAGCAGCGGGAGCGGATTGGCGGTCCAGGCCAATCCGTCCGAACTCTCGGCGTAGTGCAGGCGGGTGTTGCCGCAGGTCGCACCGGCGGGGTACGAGATGAACACCATCGTGTACAGCCCGTCGTTCAACTGCACGTCCAGGTGCCAGAGCACGCGGCCGGGGTGGTCCATGGTCACGGGTTCGGCCGGACCCCAGGCGATCCCGTCGGCGGAGGTGCGCCGGTAGAAGTTCTGGTAGGCGGAGGTGCACCCGCCGGGCGAATGCACGTACCACATGATGTATTGCGTGCCGTCGTGGATGACCGTGGGGGACATGACGTAGTTGGGCACGGTGATGACGGTCTGGGCGGTGGTCCAGTGGCTGCCGTCGGTCGATGCCAGCCGCTTCAGGTATGTGGTCCCGTCGCTGTTCGTCTCGTTGTAGTACATGACCAGCTGGCCGTCGACCAGCAGCATGTCCACGTCGTCGTTGTGGCCCGGCGGCTCGGGCGCCAGCGGGTTGGTCGCGCCCGGCGGCACCACCCAGGTCAGGTTGTCGTGGCTGGCCAGGATCGAGGGGTTCTCGTAGTTGTCGTTGCTGCCCGGATAGGGCGTCATGCCCATCCAGTACTCGTAGCCGTTCCAGCCACCCGGAACGTGGATCATGTCCGGGTGCACCACCTGGCCGGAGCCGTCGTAGGTGGGGGTGACCAGGGGCGCCGGGGCGTTCAGACCGGATGCGTCTGCCAGCTCCTCGAAGCCGCTGTAGAACAGGAAGGTGGCGGCGCCGTCGCTGCGGGGTTCGGCGGCGGGGTTGCCCGTGAGCATGGCGACGATCGCCGTGTCGTTGGCCGGCAACTCAGGCACCCTGACCCAGACCACGGCCTGCTCCGCGAGCGGATCCCAGGTCTCGATCCAGTAGGGGTAGAAGACCGCGCCGTCGACGTCGGCGAAGAGCAGATCGGCACCGTCGGGCGCGGCCAGGCCGAAGTCGAAGTTGGCCGCGTCGAGCACGATCTTGACCTGGTAGTCGGTCAGGGCCGGACCCGGGTTGGCCACTGAGACGGGAATCCGGTTGGCCCAGTCGTCCACGTTCTGCGCCGCCGCGGGCAACGCGACGCTCTGGGCCAGAACGAGCATGAACAACGCCGCAGGCAGGACTTCCTGAAAGGACTTCATCGTCGCCCCATTTGTTGATACCGATTTTAATTGGCTTTATTGGCCGTTATTTTGGTAAATAGTATTCTACCCCGGACCATCATTGGAAAGCAATGGCAATTGGCCGGCACAAATTGACAATTAATGTCAATAATTGAATTAAAGTATTCCCCTATTGAATAGGTGTATGCGGCGTGATATCGTCCCCCGATATCAACCGGGGGAACCCACGGAGTCGTGACTATATAGCGACCAGACAAGGATTTCTGGAACAATGCGGCCACATGGAGGTCCCGGGCCCGAGGTCCGGTTTCCACCCGTGCGGATCGGTCTGCGCTGATCATTGAATCATGTTCAACCTGTCCTTACGGAAAGGCGAATATCATGGGGGATGTGTCCTTGACCCTGCGCAAATGCGCGCTCATCGGCCTGGCCCTGCTGCTGCCCGTCGCGGTCCTGGCCCAGAATGAGATCTCCGCGGAGAACGCGCTTCAGGGCAACCCGGCCTCAGAGTGGGACATCGCCGGAGCCGGCGACTTCAGCATCCAGGGTTACGCCACCGAGTTGAGCGTCAACCAGGGCGAGACCGTCTCCTTCAAGGTCAAGACCGACGCCAGCGACTACCGCCTGGACATCTACCGCCTGGGCTACTACAACGGCGACGGCGCGCGCCTGGTGGCCACGGTCCAGCCCACGGCGACCCTGCCCCAGGAACAGCCCTTCTGCGGCTTCGCCTCCGAAGGCAAGCTGGTGGACTGCGGCAACTGGGACGTGTCCGCCGAATGGAGCGTGCCGGCGACCGCCGTCTCGGGCGTCTACCTGGCCAAGCTCGTGCGCGAGGACGCCACCCCCGGCGCCAGCCACATCGCCTTCGTGGTGCGCGACGACGACGGCGCGAGCGAGCTGCTCTTCCAGACCTCCGACACCACCTGGCAGGCCTACAATCGTTGGGGCGAGGGCGGCGCGACCGCGGGCTACAGCCTGTACGAGGGCCCCGACGGCAAGGCCTCGAAGGTCAGCTACAACCGTCCGTTCGGCACCCGCGCGTATCCCACCGAGGACTGGGTGTTCAACGCCGAGTACCCCATGATCCGCTGGCTCGAGCGCAACGGCTACGACGTCAGCTACTGCACCGGCATCGACACCGACCGCTACGGCGCCGAACTTCTCGAGCACGGCGTCTTCCTGTCCGTGGGCCACGACGAGTACTGGTCGCGGGCCATGCGCGAGAACGTCGCCGCCGCCCGCGACGACGGCACGAACCTGGCCTTCTTCAGCGGCAACGAGGTCTACTGGAAGGTGCGCTGGGAAGACAGCATCGACGCCACCCCCGATCCCTACCGCACCCTGGTCTGCTACAAGGAAGGCACTCTGGGCGAGAACCAGTGCGGCACCAAATGCGACCCCCTGACCGACGTGTGGACCGGCCTCTGGCGCTCGGGCTGCGAGTGGCCCCTGGCCGACGGCTGCGAGCCGGAAAACTCCCTGACCGGCCAGATCTCCTGGGTGGGCACTACGCGGGCCATGTCCGTGCCGGCCGCCTACGGCTACCTGCCCTTCTGGCGCAACACCAGCATCGCGACCCTGACCTCCGAGGAATCAGCGACCCTGCCCGACGGTACCCTGGGCTACGAGTGGGACTTCGAGCAGTTCGCGGAGACCTACCCGGCGCGCCGCATCCGCATGTCCGAGACCGTGGCCGACGGCGAGACCCATCATCTGTCCCTGTACGAGGCCCCGAGCGGGGCCCGCGTGTTCGGCGCGGGCACGGTGCAGTGGTCCTGGGGCCTGGATTCGGTCCACGACCGCGGCAACGGCGCCCCGAGCACCGACATGCAGCAAGCCACAGTCAACCTGTTCGCCGACATGGGTGTGGAACCGGCCACGCTGCAGGAGGGCCTGCAGGTGACGGCGTTGACGGATGCCGACCTGCCGGTCTCGGCCATCACCTTCCCCGTCGGCGGCGAGACCTTCGAGCTCAGCGCCACGGTCACGGTGCAGGGCACCGCGAGCGACAGCGGCGGCAGCGGCCTCGTCCTGGTGGAAGTCTCCACTGACGGCGGACTGACCTGGCGGCCGGCCAGCGGGCTGGGGAACTGGATCTTCAACTACACGCCGACGGCCACCGGCCCGGTGACCATCCAGAGCCGAGCCATGGACGCCGAGTTCAACCTGGAGGTTCCGGGAGCAGGCGTTGCGGCGATCATCGTTGCGCGGATCTGCCCGTGCACCTTGTGGAGTGACGCCACCCTGCCCGGCACGGTCACGGTCAACGACACCGGTTCGGTCGAACTGGGCATGAAGTTCCAGACCGACACCGACGGCTACATCACCAGCATCCGCTTCTACAAGGGCCCCAGCAACACCGGGACCCACACCGGCCACCTTTGGGACGCGACCAGCCAGGCCCTGCTGGGCAGCGTGACCTTCGCCGGCGAGACATCGACCGGGTGGCAGGAGGCGCCGCTGATCCCGGCAGTCGCGGTGACCGCCGGCACCACCTACATCGTGTCCTACTTCGCGCCCAACGGGTTCTACTCCGTCGACGGCGCCTTCTTCGCTGCCGGCGGCCTGGACAACCCGCCCCTGCGCGCCCTCGCCAACGGCGAGAACGGGGCCAACGGCGTCTACACCTACGGTGAGACGAGTAGCTTCCCGGCCTCCGACTACAACTCCTCCAACTACTGGGTGGATGTGCGCTTCGACACAAGCGCGGAGGACGAGTCCGCACCGACGGTGGTCCTGCGCACGCCCGCGCCGTCGTCCCTGGGCGTGGCCATCGGCACCAATGTCACGGCCACCTTCAGCGAGCTGGTCAACCCGGCGACGGTGGATCTGCAAGTGGTCGACAGCTTCTTCGCACCGGTCGCCGGCACCGTGACCTACGATGCGCCCACGCGCACCGTCACCTTCGACCCGGCTGCGGACCTCGACTACAGCACCCAGTACACCGCGTCCCTGGCTCCGGCGACCGACCTGGCCGGCAACGCCATGGCCACCGGCGTGGCCTGGACCTTCACCACCCGCGATCTGCCGCCGCCGCCGCCGGACGAGGGCCCGGGCGGGCCGATCCTGGTGATCGGCGACGCCACCAATCCGTTCACCCGCTACCCGGCCGAGATCCTGCGCGCCGAGGGCCTGAACTCGTTCACCGCCACGGACATCTCCGCCGTCGACGCCACGCTGCTGTCGACCCACGACGTGGTCGTGCTGGGCGAGATGAGCCTCAGCGCCGCCCAGGTCACCATGCTCAGCGACTGGGTCGATGGGGGCGGCAACCTGATCGCCCTGCGCCCGGACAAGCAGCTGGCCGGCCTGCTGGGCCTGACCGACGCCGCGACCACGCTGAGCGAGGGCTACCTGCTGGTGGACACGGCCTCGGGGCCGGGCGCCGGCATCGTGGGCCAGACCATGCAGTTCCACGGCACGGCCGACGCCTACACCCTGGCCGGGGCGACCGCGCTGGCCACCCTGTACGGCGACGCGACCACGGCCACCACGCACCCGGCCGTGACCCTGGTAGCGGTCGGCAGCAACGGCGGCCAGGCCGCGGCCTTCACCTACGACCTGGCCCGGTCCGTGGTCTACACGCGCCAGGGCAACCCGCTGTGGGAAGGCCAGGACCGCGACGGCCGGCCGCCCCTGCGGGCCAACGACATGTTCTACGGCGCCGCCGCCGGCGATCCCCAGCCCGACTGGGTGAACCTGGACAAGGTGGCCATCCCCCAGGCCGACGAGCAGCAGCGGCTGCTGGCCAACCTGATCCTGGAGATGAACGCCGACCGGCTGCCGCTGCCGCGCTTCTGGTACTTCCCCCGGGGGCTGAAGGCCGTCGTGGTGATGACCGGCGACGAGCACGGCACCGGCGCCAACTCGGTGGCGCGCTTCCCCATCTATCAGGCGGCCGATCCGGTGGACTGCTCCCTGGCCGACTGGGAGTGCGTGCGCGCCAGCACCTACCTGTACCCGGGCACCGGCATGAGCGACGCCCAGGCGGCTGGCCTTCACCAACGCCGGCTTTGAGGTGGCCCTGCACGTCAACACCAACTGCGCCGACTGGACCCCGGCCCAACTGGAGGACTTCTACACGACTCCAACTGGCCAGCCTGGCCGGGTTCATGCCCAGCATCCCGGCGCCGTCGTCCGAGCGCACCCACTGCATCAGCTGGGCCGACTGGGCCAGCCAGGCCACGGTCAAGCTGCAGCACGGCATCCGGCTGGACACCAACTACTACTTCTGGCCGCCGGAGTGGGTGCTGGATCGGCCGGGCCTGTACACCGGCTCGGGCATGCCCATGCGCTTCGCCGACCTGGACGGCGCGATGATCGACGTCTACCAGGTCACGACCCAGATGACCGACGAATCGGGCCAGAGCTTCCCCTACACCATCGACACCCTGCTGGACCGCGCGCTGGGCAGCGAGGGCTACTACGGCGCCTTCTGCGCCAACATGCACGTCGACGCGCCGACCAGCGCCGGCGCGCACGGCGATCATCGCCTCGGCCCAGGCCCGCGGCGTGCCCATCATCTCGGGCCGGCAGCTGCTGACCTGGCTCGATGCGCGCAACGCCTCGTCTTTCGACGATCTGGCCTGGACCGGAAATACCCTGACCTTCGGCGTCACCACCACCGCCAACGCCCGCAACCTCGAGGGCATGCTGCCCCTGCAGTCGGGCGCAGCCAGCCTGGTGTCCCTGTCTCGTGACGGCGGCGGCGTCTCGTTCCGCACCGAGACCATCAAGGGCGTGGCCTACGCTATCTTCACGGCCGAGGCCGGCTCCTACCAGGCCGACTACGACATCGACGACGTGGCCCCGGTGATCGCAGGCCTGACCGCGACGCCCCACGGCGACGGCACCGCGACCGTGAGCTGGACCACCACCGAGCCCTCCAGTTCGCGGGTCGACTTCGGCGTCGATGCGCTGATCCTGGGTTCGCAGGTCGCCGCGGCGGCCCTGGTCACCAGCCATGCGGTGACGCTGACCGGGCTGACGGCCGAGACCATCTATTACTTCCGCGCGACTTCGGTCGATGCGGCGGCCAACAGCGCCACCGAGCCGGTCGCCGGCAATCCTGCGGCGCAGTTCACGACCCCGGTCGCGCCCGAGGCCCCGTGCCTGCTGGTGACCACGGCGGCGGACTTCGCCGGCGGCAGCAGCGACGGCGGCATCATGGTGGCCGAGACCGAGGGCGGCGAGCTGATCCTGGCGCCGACCGAAGGCTCGAACTTCAACGGCACGGCGTTGCCCGCGGGCTGGGGCAGCGGCATCTGGAACGTTGGCGGTTCGGCCACGGTGGCCGGCGGCCAATTGCTGTTGGACGCGGCCTACGCGTCGACCATCAACGCCTATTCGCCGGGCCGGGTGGTCGAGTTCGTGGCCACCTTCACGGCGGCCCCGGGACAGCACGCCGGCATCGGTGTCGACCTCAACAACGACGGCAACTGGGCCATCTTCAGCACAGCTAGCGATGGTGCGAACCTCTACGCCCGCACCAACAACACGGAAAACCACCTGCTGGGGCCGGCGCTGCTGGGTTCCCCGCACCTGTACCGCATCGAGTGGACGCCCGCGGGCGTGAACTACTTCGTCGACGGCAGCCAGGTGCACACCAGCAGTCTCAGCGCTACCGTGCCCATGCGGCCCATCGCCAGCGACCTTTTCGCGGGCGGTCTGAACCTTTCGGTCGACTGGCTGCGCATGACGCCGTACGCGGCGAGCGGCAGTTACGAATCGGCCGTCCACGGCTCGGGCGCCCCGACCGACTGGCAACAGTTGGCCTGGACCGGCGTCACGCCGGCCGGCACCTCCATCGACGTCTCGGTGCGCACCGGCGGCGTGGCCATTCCCGACGGCACCTGGTCCGCCTACCTGCCGGTCACGTCGGGTGCGCCGCTGAGCCTGAACTCGGCTTTCATCCAGTACCGGGTGGAACTGGCCTCGGACGACCCGCTGCTGACACCGGTGGTCAAGGACGTGGGCATCTGGTGCGAGGAAGGCATCGACACCTCGCCGCCGGTGATCTCCGCCCTGACGGCGGTGCCCGGGGCCGAGGGCACGAGCGCCCTGATCACCTGGACCACCAGCGAACCGGCGGACTCGCGGGTCGACTACGGCGACGACGCCGGCCTGCTCGACCTGAACGTCAGCGACGGCACGCTCGTGGTCTCGCACAGCGTGGTGCTGGGCGGGCTCCTGCCCGGTCGCACCTACTACTTCCGGGCGACTTCGGCCGATGCCGCGGCCAATAGCGCCACCGAGCCGTTGGGCGCCCCGGCCGAGTTCCACACCCCCGAGCAGCCGTGCGCGGTGGTGACCTCGGTGGCCGACCTCGACGGCGGTACCCTCGGGGGCACTTACGTGTCCCAGGGCGGCGACGGATCGCTGATGCTGGCCCCTGCGGCGGGGTCGGAGTTCTTCGGGACGACGGTTCCGGCGGACTGGACGCAGTTCCCCTGGTCCGGCGGCGCGGTGGCGACCGTGGGTGGCGGTCAGCTGGGCGCCGACGGTGTCTTTGCCGGCACCAGCGCCACCTTCGCCCAGGGCCAGGTCCTGGAGTTCGTCGCCACGTTCACCGCCGACGCGTTCCAGCACATCGGGTTCGCCGTCGACTTCAGCGACGGCACCGACTGGGCCATGTTCAGCACGGGCAACCAAAATACGAACCTGCTGGCGCGCACCAACGCGGGCGGCACCATGCAGGAATTCAGCCTCGGCGCCGGCCTGCTGGGCACACCCCACCTGTTCCGCATCGCTTGGCTGAGCACGGGCGTCGAGTTCTCTATCGACGGCGCGGGGCCGCTGCACACCTCGACCCTCTCGCCGGCCCAGGCCATGCGCCCCATGACCAGCGACTACGCCGCCAACGGCCTGGCGGCCAGCATCGACTGGATGCACCTGCAGCCCTACGCAGCGTCCGGCACCTGGCAGTCACCGGTCTTCGACGCGGGCACCGATGGTGCGTATTGGCAGAACATGGTCTGGACGGCGACCGAGCCGGCCGGCACTTCGGTCGGTGTGAGCGTCCGCGGGGGCGACACGCCCACGCCCGACGTCACCTGGACGTCGTGGTCACCGGTCGCCTTGTCGGGCACGGATCTGGCCCTGACGGCCCGCTATCTGCAGGTCGAGGCCGAGTTGGGCACGAGCGACCCCGCGGTCAGCCCGCTGCTGGCGGACTTCTCGGTGGCCTGCGGCTGCTGCGCCGACGCCCCCAACACCATCGCGTTCGACGCGGCGGCGGTCGGGGCCCTGACCTCGGTCGTGCCCTGTGCGACGGCGGTGCCGGTCAAGATCACCCGCAGCGACGCCACGCCGGTGCGCGGGTTCTCGGTCACCTTCGGGCTCAGCCCCGAGCTGGAGTTGTGCGGTGACGCAGGCAGCAGCATCCTCGAGAGCACGTTGCTGGCCGGTTTCGGCACGGGCACGCAGTTCGTGGTCACCGATCACCAAGACGGGACCTACACCGTCGACAACGTGATCCTGAACGCACCCTGCGGCTCGACCGCGGCGCTGGACACCCTGTTCACGGTCGATCTGGCCGGGGCCGTGGCCGAGGGCATCGGCACCGTGACCATCCTGGCAGTGGAGTTGCGCGACTGCGCCAGTCAGCCCTTGCCGGTGGGTGCGGGCCCGAACGCGGCGCTCACCATCGACATGGTGGCGCCGCTGCCGGTGACCGAATTCGCCGCGGCGCAGGCCCTGGCCGGCAGCGGACCGGGCCGGACCCTGGTGATGAACATCGGCTGGACGGCTTCGGCCTCGCCCGACGCCGCGGCCGTGGCGGTCTACCGCAACGACTTCGGGTCCTATCCGGAGTACGACGACGGCGGCGGCACGGTGCCGACCCTGGCGCCCGACGCGACGCCCGCCGAGGCCGTGCTGGCCGGCTGGACCCTGGTCGATCTGACGGTCGAGTCCCTGACCGCCGACCTGCAGACCAGCCGCGACGTGTGGTCGTACACCGCGTTCTGCCTCGACCAGCACGGCAATCCCTCGCCGCCGGCCGCGGTGACGGTGGGCCTGCCCAACTACATCCTGGGTGACGTGTCCGACGGCGTCGTGGTCGAGGGCGAGACCCTGCCCGGCGATGGCGACAACCAGGTCGGCACCCTCGACATCTCGCTGCTGGGCAGCTACTACGGCATGTCCATCGGCCCGGATCACGTGGCCAATCGGCTGGACATCGGCCCGTTGGTGGGGCACCCGCTGCTGGGCCGCCCGGCCACCGACAACGAGATCGAGTTCGAGGACCTGATCCTGTTCGGCATCAACTACGGCCAGAGCGGCCTGCTGCTGAAGCAGGAAGCGCTGGCCTTCACGACCCCGCCGCCGTCCGACCGCAACAGCCTCGCGGTGCTGGTCGGCACGCTGCCCGCCCCGGGCAACGTGTTCCCGGTGCGCCTGGAGATGAGCGGCGACGGCGGGATCCAGGCCCTGAGCGTGCCCCTGACCTGGGACCCGGCGGTGGTCGAACCGGTGGCCGTGCAGGGCGGAGACCTGCTGGAGGCCCAGGGCGGCACCGGCCTGGCGCTGTCGCCGGTGCCCGGGACCGTGGACATCGGCCTGATGGGCGTGCGCGAGCGCGGCATCGCGGGCCAGGGCGTCGTCGCCACCGTGACGTTCCGGGTCCTTACCGACGGTGATCCGGCGATCGGCGTGGGCGAGGTCCGTGCCCGCTCGCCTCGCAATGCGATCGTCGAACTGGGCAGCGAAGTGCGGACCGACGGCCCGACGCCCGGCGCCGTGCCCATGGTCACGTCGCTGCATCCGGCGGCGCCGAACCCGTTCAACCCGTCGACCACGATCGCCTACGATCTGGCCGACGCCGGCCGGGTGACCGTCAAGATCTACAGCATCGACGGCCGCCTGGTGCGGACGCTGGTGGACGAGCAGGCCGCAGCCGGTCGCTACAGCCGCGTGTGGCAGGGCCGCGACGAATCGGGCCGCGGCGTGGCCTCGGGTGCGTACGTGGTGCGCATGGTGGCACCGGGCCGGACGGAGACGCGGCGGGTGATGCTGCTGAAGTAGCGGCAGATACAAGGAGTCGAGGGGAGAGCCCAGGCCCCCCCGGGGGGCCCTGGCCTCGACCAAGATTCAATAGTGCAGGACGTATCGGGATTCACATCAACGGGGGGGTAGGTTCCATGACGTACCGGGATCATAAGAACAACATGGCCGGATGGGCGGCGCTGCTGGGTGTGCTGCTGCTGGTCGTTGGTGCGGGGGTGGCGGGGGCGCAGACGTTGAGCTTCCAGCCGGTGGCCGGAAGCACCGTGGACTGCGGTGGGACCGTGGACGTCGACGTCATGCTTTCCGGTGTCGCAAACCTGCGCGGGTATTCGCTCTACGTGCAATTCGATCCGGCGATCGTCACCGAGGCCGGCGTCGCTCCGGGCCCGGACTTTGCAGCGGCTTGCGCCGATCCCGCATTTTTCGATTACGATCCCGTTGCGGGGCTCCTGCGCGTGGACGCCACCCTGCTGGGGTGCTTCCTGGATGCGACGACCGCGAAGTCCCTGCTGCGGATCACCTTCGCGCCTGGAGCGATCAAGGATGTCAGCGTCCTGACGTTTGACGGACAGACTCTGCTGCGCGACTCGGCAAACAACACCATCATCTACGGGTCCACCGAAGGCAGCGTGGAGAACATCTGCAATACGGCGCCCGTGGTTGCGCCGGCGACCTTCGGCGTGGATGAGAACGGCGCGATCAGCACGGCGGTCGGCACCGTCCTGGCCAGCGACATCGACACCGTCCGGCCGGACGCCTGGACCTTCGCCATCACCGCCGGCAACGACGGCGGCGAGTTTGCCATCGACGCGAACACAGGCGCGATCACCGTCGCCGGGGCGCTCGACTTCGAGACGACTGCGCAGTACGTCCTGACGGTGACGGCCACGGACGACGACACGCACACGGCGAAGACCGGTTCGGCGACCATCACCATCAATGTGAACGATGTGAACGAGGCGCCGGTGCTCGATGGTATCGGCGACAAGTCCGTGAACGAGTTGGTCGCACTGACGTTCACGGCGACGGCCAGTGATGTGGACGCGGGGGCCGCCTTGACGTTCAGCCTCGACGGAACCATCCAGGCACCTGGCATGGCAATCACCGCCGGGGGCGTTTTCACTTGGACGCCGACCGAAGCCCAGGGTCCGGGCATCTATCAGGTGATGATCATCGTGTCGGACGGGACGCTGACGGATGACGAGACGATCAGCATCACGGTGGGCGAAGTGAACCTTGCGCCGGTGTTGGGTGCGCTCGGCAACAAGTCGGTGGCTGAGGAGAACGAACTGGCCTTCACTGCGACCGCGACCGACGACGACTTCCCGACTCAGGGCCTAACCTTCAGCCTCGACGGCACCATCCAGGCATCCGGCATGGCGATCACCGCCGGGGGTGCTTTCACTTGGACCCCGACCGAAGCCCAGGGTCCGGGGCTCTACCAGGTGATGATTATTGTGTCGGACGGGACGCTGACGGACTTCGAAACAATCAGCATCGACGTTTCCGAGGTGAACGTCGGCCCGACCGTCAGCGACATCCCCGGCCAGAGCGTCGCCGAGGGCGACCCCTTCGCGACGATCAGCCTCGACGCCTACGTCGCCGACCCGGACCACGCCGACAATCTGCTGACGTGGACGACCTCGGACCCGACCCCCTTGACGGTCGTCATCATCGACCGCGTGGCGACGATCACCGCGCCGGCGGACTGGAACGGCGACGTGACCATCACGTTCACCGCGACCGATCCCGGTTCGCTCTTCAGCGCGGACGCGGCCACCTTCACCGTCACCGGCGTCAACGACCCGCCGGTCGTCGTTCAGCCGCTCGACCAGGAAAGCACCGTGCTCACCGGCCCGACCCTGCAGATCGTGGCCACGGACATCGACAGCGGCACCCTGACCTACGCCGCCACGGGCCTGCCCAACGGCCTGGCCATCGACGGTACGGGTCTGATCAGCGGTATGATCGCCTGCAACGCGGTCACCAGCATCGTCCAGGTCACCGTTACCGACGACGGCACTCCGGGCCTGTCGGGCTCGAAGACGTTCACCTGGACCATCAATCCCATCGCCACCCCCGTCGCCCTGGCCGGCCTGACCGCCGCCCAGGTCACCGACGACAACGACGCCGACGGAACCACGAAGATCAACCTCACCTGGACCGTGCCGACCGACACCGGGGCCGACGTCCTGCTCTACCGCAAGGGCTACGACAGCTACCCGCGCTACCAAGGTGCAGCGCCGGCGCTGCCGATCGACGGCTCCTGGACCCCGGTCGCGACCGTTGCCGCGAGCGCGGGTGCCTACGTCGACGAGCACACGACTCGCGGCTTCTGGTACTACACCGCCGTCGTCGCCAACTCCTGCGGCGGCGAGTCCGTCGCGGCTCCGCTGACCGGCGGTACCCTCAACTACCACCTGGGCGACGTGGCCGACGGCATAACCCCAGGTGCGGGCAACAATGTAGTCACCACGGCTGACATCTCCGCTCTGGGTGAGGACTACGCGGAGGTTCCGACCGTCGCCAACGACTACCTCGACATCGGCCCCACCACCGACTACCGCATCTGGAGCCGCCCGGTGCCCGACAACATCCTCGACTTCGAGGACCTGATCCTCATGGCCATCAACTTCGGCGCCGTCGGCAAGAGCCTGGGCGGCCCCGAGCCCGCCGATCGCAACGAACTGATGGTGTTCGTGCCCGAGGGCGTTGCCAGCGACGGCAAGCTGGTCGTCAGCCTGTGGCTCAGCGCCGACGGGACCCTCAAGGGCACCAGCATTCCCCTGACCTGGAACGCCGACGTGGTCAAGCCCATCGGCTTCGAGCGCGGCGGCCTGGTCGCGGCGCAGGACGGGCAGGGCCTGCTCCTGTCGCCGGCGCCCGGTACGGTGGACTTCGCGCTCTTCGGGGCCATCGACCGGGGCATCAGCGGCGAAGGCCTGCTGGCGACGGTCACCTTCGAGGTGCTGAAGGACGGCGACGCCGGCATCGGCATCGGCGCGGTCAAGGCCCGCGACCTGGAGAACATGACGCTGGACCTGGACGCCTCGGTCACCTTCGGCGCGCCCGAGTCCATGGACGTGCCCCTGGTCAGCGTGCTGCACCACAACTTCCCCAACCCCTTCAACCCGACGACCACCTTCAAGTACGGCGTCGCGGTCGAGGGTCGGGTCTCGATCGAGGTCTATGACGTCCGCGGACGCCTGGTGACGACCCTGCTGGACGAGGTCGTCCGTCCGGGCACCTACGCGGTGATCTGGGACGGCACCGACAACGGCGGTCGACGCGCGGCCTCGGGCGTGTACCTGGCCCGCTTCAAGGCCGTGGACAAGACCGAGATGCAGCGGATGACGCTGCTGAAGTAGTGCGAGCGAAGGCCGGGAGGGGGCGCCACCGTCCCCTCCCGGCCGCAACGAACCGCCTCAGCGGCGAAAGTGAGACAGCGACGAAGACATGAAACGCATCAACCCCTTCGCCAGGCCCGCCGGGGTCATCCTGCTGCTGATGTTCGCCTCCGTCGCCCTGGCGGACGTGGACCTGGCGGTGCTGCCGGCGGTGATCAACGTCCAGCCGGGCGAGGTCTTCGACGTCGAGTTGACGATCACGCCGGCCGGTGGGGCCTTCAACGGCTACGACGCGGTGGTCGCCTTCGATCCTGCGGTCATGACCTTCATCCAGCGCCCGCGGGCCGACCAGGAAGGTCCGCTGATGACCTCGGTCTGCTCGAACCGCTTCCATGTCTTCAACGTGGCGCCGTCCGGCGACACCCTGAACCTGAGCCATGTGCTGCTGTGCGCCGGCACCAGCGTCACCGGCCCCGGCGTGGTCTACCGCCTGCGCTTCCAGGCGGGGCTGACTCCGGCGACCACCAGCATCCGCCTGGTCACCGGCACGGCCTTCTACCTGGCCGGCATCTTCGTCAACCCCGTCCACACCCACGATGCGGAGGTGCGGATCGGCGGCCAGAGCGGCGTGCCGGTTGCCCCGGCCACCGACCCGCGGCTGACCGCGGCGCCCAATCCTTTCAACCCGTCGACGATGATCTCCTTCGAGGCGGCCGCGGCCATCCGCGCCCGGGTCACCGTCCTCTCCCTGCGCGGGGAGCGCGTCGCCGAGCTGCTGAACGGCGAGGTCCCTGCCGGCCGCAGCACCGTCACCTGGGACGGGCGCGACGAGCGCGGCCAGAAGCGGGCTTCGGGCGTCTATACGGTCCGGCTCGAGCTGGGCGACGAATCATTCCAGCAGCAGATCACGCTCATCAAGTAACCTCGGGTCCGCGCCCGACGTCTCTTTGGGCGGCGGGCGCGGACGGCTTTTCCGCTGGTCGCAGCCAACCCGGCCCCGATCGGCACCGCGTTCGAGGAGCCGTCCCGCCCGCCGCCTCCGCAAGACCATCCAGCATGAATCATGACCTGCCGTCAGATTTCCTTCCCCCGGGGGAAGGCCGCGCCACGCATCTGCCAACTCTGCCAGGTCGCCGCCAACCTGGCATGTCAACCTGGCATGATCCTTTCCTTGGTTGGCTGAATACTGTATGCGGAAACAGCTAAATATGATAAATGAAACGAGTTATAAATTACCATCCCGCTGGCCCCGCGAATGCAATCCCCTCCCCGAACAATCGACCCCGAGGAGATCCCCATGAAGAACCTGACCGTCAACGCCATGGAAGCCCTGCAGCGGGCCCAGTCCAAGGCTTACGCACTGAAGCACGCGGAGCTGGAGCCCCTGCACCTGCTGTGGGCCCTGCTGGCCGAGACCGGCCTGGCCACCAACACCCTGCGCGGCCTGGAGCTGGATCCGGCCCTGATCGCCCGCACCGCCGAGCAGGAGCTGCGCTCCCTGCCCACGGTCCAGCATGTGGACGTGCCCAACGCCGGCCGCGACCTGCAGCGCCTGCTGCTGGAAGCGGAGAAGCTGGCCAAGAACGCCGGCGGCATGGTGGGCACCCGCGAGCTGCTGCTGGCCCTGGCGACCGATCCCGGCCGCGCCGGCAGCGTGCTGAAGACCTTTGACGTCACCGCCAGGAAGCTGGCCCAGGCCCTGGAGCAGACCGGCGCCGACCAGGCCTATCAGGGCGACGATGAAGCGGGCGTCGGCGACGGCCAGCAGTCCGCCCTGGCGACCTATGCCCGCGACCTGTGCGCCGCCGCGCGCGCCGGCAAGATCGACCCCATCATCGGCCGCGACGAGGAGATCCGGCGCACCATCCAGATCCTCAGCCGCCGCACCAAGAACAACCCCGTGCTGATCGGCTCCCCCGGCGTGGGCAAGACCGCCGTGGCCGAGGGCCTGGCCCGCCGCCTGGTCGAGGGCGACGTGCCCGAGGGCCTGAAGGACAAGCACCTCTACGCCCTGGACCTGGGCGCACTGATCGCCGGCACCAAGTACCGCGGCGAGTTCGAGGAGCGGCTCAAGAAGGTCATCAAGGAGGTCACCGAGCAGGAAGGCCAGGTGCTGCTGTTCATCGACGAGATGCACACCCTGGTCGGCGCCGGCGCCACCGGCGGCGCCATGGACGCCAGCAACATCCTCAAGCCGGCGCTGGCCCGGGGCGAGCTGCACTGCATCGGCGCCACCACCATCGACGAATACCGGCAGCACATCGAGAAGGATCCCGCCCTCGAACGGCGCTTCCAGCCCGTCATGGTGGAAGAGCCCACCTGGGAGCAGGCCGTGGCCATCCTGCGCGGCCTCAAGGAGCGCTACGAGGTTCACCACGGCATCCGCATCACCGATGGCGCCATCGTCGCGGCGGTGAAGATGTCCCAGCGCTACATCGCCGACCGCATGCTGCCGGACAAGGCCATCGACCTGATGGACGAGGCCGCCAGCCGCCTGCGCATGGAGATCGACAGCGTGCCGGCCGAGGTGGACGACCTGCAGCGGCAGCTCAATCAGCTGGAGATGGAGCGCCTGGCCCTGGAGAAGGAGACCGACCGCTCGGCCGTGGCGCGCCGCGAGACCATCGACCGCCACCTGGCCGAACTGCGCGACGAACTGGGCCAGGTCCAGGCCCGCTGGCAGCAGGAGAAGGCAGCCATCGAGGTGATCCGCACCCTGCAGAAGGAGCAGGAGAACCTCCTGCTGGAGATGGAGGCCGCCGAGCGCCGTGGCGACCTCGCGAAAGCAAGCGAGCTGAAGTACAGCGGCCTGAAGAGCCTCGAAAAGCGCCTGGCCGCGGCCCGCGACGAACTGAAGACGGTCCAGGGCGCGCGCCCGCTGCTGAAGGAGGAGGTCGACGAGGACGACATCGCCGAGCTGGTGGCCAAGTGGACCGGCATCCCCGCCCAGCGCCTGGTCGAGGACGAGATGGCCAAGCTGCGCGACCTGGAGCAGCGCATCGGCGGCCGCGTGGTGGGCCAGGACGAGGCGGTCGGCAAGGTCGCCCGCACCATCCGCCGAGCGCGCGCGGGCCTCACCGACCGCAACCGGCCCCTGGGCTCGTTCCTGTTCCTGGGCCCCACCGGCGTGGGCAAGACCGAGCTCGCCAAGGCCCTGACCGAGCAGATGTTCGGCGACGAGACGCACATGGTGCGCCTGGACATGTCCGAGTACATGGAGCGGCACGCGGTGGCCCGCATGATCGGCGCGCCCCCGGGCTACGTGGGCTTCGAGGCCGGCGGCCAGCTGACCGAGGCGGTGCGCCGCCACCCCTACAGCGTGATCCTGCTGGACGAGGTGGAGAAGGCCCACCCCGAGGTGATGAACGTGCTGCTGCAGCTGCTGGACGACGGCCGCCTGACCGACGGCAAGGGCCGCGTGGTGGACTTCCGCAACACGCTGGTCATCATGACCAGCAACCTGTGCCAGGGTCCGGAGTTCGAATCGCGTCCCGGAGATGACCGCGCCGAGGCGCGGCTGATGGAGGGTCTGCAGGGCCACTTCCGCCCCGAGCTGCTGAACCGCCTGGACGGTATCGTGCGCTTCGGCGCCCTGGGTCGCGAGCTGGTGGCGCAGATCGTCAAGCTGGAGCTGGCCAAGGTCGCCCGCAGCCTGGCCGAGCAGGAGATCGGACTGGAGGTCACCGACGCGGCCGTGGCGCTGCTGGCCGAGCGGGGGTTCGATCCGCAATTCGGCGCGCGGCCGGTCAAGCGCGTCATCCAGCGCGAGGTGCAGGACCGGGCGGCGGACCTGATCCTGGCCGGCGAGGTGCGGCCGGATGCGACGATCGTGCTGGATGTCGACGGCGAGGGGTTCGTGGCGCGGGTGCAGGAGACCCGCGCCGGGGAGGCGGCGCAGCATGGGCAGGGGTAGGCTCCGGTCCGCCCGGCAGCCTTGTCGCCGTTCGATTGGCTTTTGACACAGCGAAGTCAGTTTGTGCCAGAATGCACGCAGGCGCGGGGATTGGTGCCTGCTTGATTCCATCTGCCCATCATCGATCGATCGCACACGCCTGCCGTTTTCTCCGGCTCGATTTCTGTATCCGGAAAGGAGCCCGGCCATGAAGAAACTCGCGATCCTGTTTGCCTGCTTCCTCCTCATTCCCCTCATCGCCTGCCAGGAAGAGACCCCGAACGCGCCGCCCGATGCGCCGGCGAGCACCGGGCTCGTCGGCGTCGATGCCGAGCGGATCGCCGCCTCCATCCTGGAGCGCACGGGCTGGCCGGCCATCGATGAGGACGGCAATCCCCTTGAGCCGGTCGGCGGTCAGCTGCCCGGGACCGACAAGTGCCTGGTGATCGCCGTCGAGCGGACGATGATCACCGGCGACATCGCGCACTACGCGTTCCTCGTCCAGGTCGGTCGCGGTCAATACGACCGGATCGGCATCCATCGCGTCGTGAAGGAGAGCAGGCCGCACTGTCCGATCAGGACGAAGAAGGCCGTGTTCATGCAGCACGGGGCCTCCACGGATTTCGCCTATTGCTTCCTCCCCGGCCAGGTCTCCGCCTCCACGCCGGACGACTTCGGCCTGGCCGTGTATCTGGCCGGCAACGGCGTCGACGTGTGGGGAATCGACCAGCGCTGGACCCTGATCCCGCCCGAGGAAACCGCTGTCGACTACATGGCCGCCTGGGACATGCAGATGCACATCGACGACCTCGGCGTGGGTGTCGATCTGGCCCGCTTCCTGAGGTTCATGACCGGCAACGGCTGGGACCAGATGCACCTGCTCGGCTTCAGCTTCGGTGCCGAGTTCAGCTTCGGCCTGGTCGATGGCGACTCGCAGCTGCCGCCGGGCCTGCGGCGGATCAAGGGATTCATCCCGGTCGACATGGTGATCAAGGTGCCCGAGGACTCGCCGTGGCGAGAGTTGATGTGCTCGTTCATTCCTTACTACGAGGAAGTGCTCCCCGAGGGCCTCTATGGCGAAGGTGCGCTCTTCAGGCCCCTGGGCATCCTGGCCCGCGACGATCCGGACGGCGAATCCCCGGTCTTCCCCGGCATGACCAACCACCAGGCCGCGATCGCGTTCGGAACCACCCTGATCTACGGAGTACCACCGTTCCATCTGCTGGCGGGAGTGTTCGACGGCGAAATGCCGATCGGTATGCAGAATCTCTCCGACGAGGCATGGATCGAGTTCCTCTGTTCGATGTCGTCGCTCGAGTCGAACGTGGCCGGCATGGGCCAGGCCCAGGAGATCTGCGGTTATGACGTGCCGTGGAGCCGGCACTGGGCCGATATCCGCATTCCCGTGTTCTACGTGGGTGCGCGGGGAGGCTTCGGAGAGGCGGGTCTCCACCAGCTGGGCCTGCTCGGCAGCACTGAAGTGTCCTCGCTGATGATCAGCACGAATGCCGATGAACTGCTCGACTTCGGGCATCTCGACCTCTTCCTCAGCGAAGACGCGGAGGCTCTGGCCTGGCGGCCGATTCTCGATTGGCTCGTGGCACACTCGCCGGGCGGGCGCGGCCCGGCCCGACGGGATGCTTCCTGACGGCCCGGCTGCGGGATGAGCCCGGATAGCAGCGAGTCCTATCGCAGCGATGCCGGCAGTTGAGCGCCGGGGCCCCGGTCCCGGCGCTCAATTCCGCCCCGAACTTGCCGATCCCTGCCGGAGCCCCTAGATTTCCGGGACCGCGGCCGCAGCCGATCCGCGGGGAAACAGCAGGAAGCATGAACCGCAGCACCATCAGCCACATCTGCCTGATCCTGGCGACCATCCTCATGGCCGCCTCGCTGCCCGTGCCCTCCACCTGCGAGATGACCGCCCATCCCGACGCCGCGCCCTGCGCCTCCGGGACCACCGACGCGGGGACCACCGACACGGGCGCCCCCGCCGGCAGCACCCACTGCGAAACCGGCTGCACCGACTGCAGCCTGCCCTGCTGCGTCGGCACCGCCGTGATCCTGGCGGTCGCGCCGACCCTGGCCCCGATCGCGCCGGTCCAGACGCAGCTGCCGCCCGACGCCCCTGCACGCCCCCAGGCCGATCCCGACACCCTGGGCCGCCCTCCGCGCGCCTAGCCCCCGCCGACCAAGCTTCCCGTTCGACATCCGATCGCGGCGCCCTGCGCCCTGAAGATCCAGCCATCCTGGAAGGAGTCTGCGTCATGCGGACACGATGGATCCTGCCCTTGCTCGTCCTGACCACGGCCGGCGGCGCCGCAGGTGAGCCCGACAACGAAGGCCCCCCGGGGGGCACGTCGGAGATCGCCGCCATCCTGGCCCAGCCCGAGATCGGCCTGGCCGACCTCTTCCGTCTGGCGGAGCTGGCCAACCCCGAGCTGGCGATCGCGCGCAGCGACATCGAGGCCCAGGCCGGCCGCGCGCGGCAGGCGGGCCTGTACCCCAACCCCGAGCTGGCGCTGGGGGTCGAGGAGATGTCCGTCGACGATCCGGAGCAGCGCAAGACCAAGCTCGTGCTGGCGCAGCCCCTGGTGCTGGGCGGTCGGCGCGGCGCCGCGGTCGAGTCGGCGCAGGCCGCGCTGGCGGCGACCACGCAGCAGGCCCGCACCGCCCGGCGCGAGGCGCTCAGCCACGTGCACAAGCTGTGGGCCGAGCAGATCCACTTCCGCGAGGCCGACCAGGCCTTCGTCGACCTGACCCAGGCCGCCGACCGCACCCTGGAGATCGCGCGGGCGCGCTTCGAGGCCAAGGCCGGACCCGAGTCCCACGTGACCCGGGCGCTGCTGGAGGTCTATGAGCTGGAGCTGGCCCGGCAGAACCTGGTCCGGGAGCAGGCCCGCAGCACGGCCATGCTCTCGGCGCTGCTGGGCGGCGTGAAGGTGCCGGCTGAGCGGCTGGGCGGCAGCCTCGATCCCGATGCCATCGAGGCCCACCTGCCGCCGGACGTCGAGGTCGAGTTGGGCGAGCACCCGGCCCTGCAGGCGGCGCGGTTCGGCATCACGGCGGCGGACGCCGCAGTCGGCACGGCCGAGAAGGAACGGATCCCCGACCTGACCGTCGTCCTGGGCTACGGCAGCTTCGAGCCCGGCCTGGGCAACTACGTCGAGGCCGGGGTGGCCCTGCCGCTGCCCCTGTTCAACCGCAACCAGGGTCGGGTGGCCGAGACCCGCGCCCTGGCCGCCCGGGCGCGGCACGAGGCACGCATCGTGGCCGGCGAGTTGGACGTCACCCTGGCCACGGCGCAGTTGCGCCACCGGCAGGCCCACGACCAGCTCGAAACCGTCAGCGAACGCATCGCCCCGGCGGCCGAGCGCGGCCTGGCCCAGGCCCAGGAGGCCTACCGCAGCGGTCGCCTCATGTTCCTGGAGCTGGTCGACGCCCAGCGCATCTTCACCGACGTCCGCCTGCGGACCCTCGAACTTCGCCGGGACCTGGCCATGTCCGAAGCCGACCTGATGAGTCTGCTCGGGGCCGGTCCCTACGCCGACCCGGGAGTGCAACCATGAACACGAGCCTGAAGATCATCGCCCTGCTGGGCATCCTGCTGCTGGCCGGCTGCAGCCGGGAAGCGGCCGTCGACGAGCACGCGGGCCACGACCACGCCGCCGGCGCCGCCGGCGAGCCGGCAGCCGCTGCCGGCGATACCACCGACTGGTGCGCCGAGCACGCCATCGCCGAATCGGCCTGCCCCTTCTGCCATCCAGACCTGGTCGAGTCCATGGGCTGGTGCGCCGGCCACGACATCGCCGAGGCCCTGTGCTGGCAGTGCAACCCGGCCCTGATCGCCGCCTACACCGCCGTCGGCGACTGGTGCGCCGGGCACGGGGTGCCCGAGTCGCGCTGCCTGCTTTGCAATCCCGGGCTGGCCGAACTGCCGACGGCGGCGGCGGCCGACAGCAACCTGCCCCGCAAGCAGCGCGCACCCTCGGTCACCTGCACCACCCAGCAGCTGACCGTGACCCTCGAGCGGCCGGAGATCGTCGCCGAGGCGGGCTTCGAGTTCGCCACGGCCCGCGTCGAGGCGATCACCCGCACCCTCGAGTGCAACGCCGAACTGGCCTACGACGGCAACCGCCACGCCCAGCTGGCGCCCCAGGTGGCGGGCAGCGTGCAGTCGGTGCAGGCGGACCTCGGCGACCGGGTCGCGCCCGGCCAGGTGCTGGCGACCATCGTCTCGCCGGCCTTCGGCGCCGCCAAGGCGGCCTATCTGCAGGCCGACGCCGTGGTGACCCTGTGGCAGAAGAACCACGCCCGCGAGGCCGACCTGCTGGTCCGCGGCGTCTCCACCGAGAAGGACGTGGTCGAGGCCGAGACCCACCTGGCCGAGAGCCGCATCGCCCTTTCGCGCGCCGAGCAGGAGCTGATCAGCCTCGGGCTGTCGCCGCAGCAGATCGCCCGGGTGAAAGAGAGCGGGGACACCACCGCGCGCTACCAGGTGACGGCGCCGTTCGCCGGCGTGGTGGTCGGGCGGCATGCGGTCGTGGGCGAGGTTTGCGATCCCTCGCAGCCGCTGTTCGCGGTGGCCGACGTGTCGCGCATGTGGGCACTGCTGGACATCTACGAATCCGAGGTTCGCCAGATCAGCGCGGGCCAGCCGGTGATCCTGCAGGTGGAGGGTCTGCCCGGCCTGCCCCTGGCCGGCGTCGTCACCTGGGTCAGTTCGCAGCTGGACCCGCGCACGCGCACCCTGCGCGCCCGGGCCGAGGTGGAGAACCCCGACGGCCTGCTGCGGGCCAACATGTTCGCCCGGGCCACGGTGACCGTGCGCCAGGCGGTGCCGACGGTGGTGGTGCCCCGCGAGGCCGTGCAGTGGGAGGGCTGCTGCAACGTGGTCTTCGTGCAGACCTCGACCACCACGTTCGTGCCGCGCAAGGTCCATCTGGGCCCGGCCGCCGGCGCGGTCTACGAAGTTGCCGGCGGTCTCGAGGGCGGCGAGACGGTGGTCACCCAGGGCAGCTTCCTGCTCAAGACCGAGATCCTCAAGGGCAACATCGGGGCGGGCTGTTGCGAAGCCCAGCCCGGAAAGTAGGGGGGTCCGGCATGCTCGAAGCCATCATCAACTGGTCGCTGCACCACCGCTTCCTGGTCATCGCCCTGACCCTGGTGCTGGTGGGGACCGGCATCCACACCGTGCTGAACCTGCCGGTGGACGCCTTCCCCGACACCACCCCGGTGCAGGTGCAGATCAACACCACCGCCCTCTCGCTCTCGCCCCTGGAGATCGAGCAGCAGATCACCTTCCCGGTCGAAAGGGCCATCGCCGGCCTGCCCGACCTGGACCAGGTGCGCTCCATCTCCAAGTTCGGGCTGTCCCAGGTCACGGCGACCTTCGCCGACGGCACCGATATCTACTTCGCGCGGCAGCTGGTGATGGAGCGGCTGCAGACGGTCGACCTGCCCGAAGGCATCGACCGGCCCGAGATGGGGCCGGTTGCCACCGGTCTGGGCGAGGTCTACCACTACATCATGACCAGCGAGACCCACAGCCTGCAGGAGCTGACCACGCTCCACGACTGGGTGGTCAAGCCGCGCCTGCAGTCGGTGCCCGGCGTGGCCGAGGTCAACACCTGGGGCGGCGAGAGCAAGCAGTACCAGGTGCTGGCCGACCCGGACAAGCTGGTGAAGTTCGGCCTCAACCTGGACGACGTGTTCGAGGCCCTGTCCCGGAACAACCTCAACGTGGGCGGCGGCTACGTGGTCGAGGCGGGCGAGCTGCACCTGGTGCAGGGCATCGCCCTGACCACGGACATCCGCCAGATCGCCGACATCGTGATCATCGCCCACGACGGGGTGCCGGTGCGCATCCGCGACATCGGCGAGGTAGAGGAGGGGCACGAGATCCGCCGCGGCGCCGCCACCGCCGGCGGCAAGGGCGAGGTGGTGCTGGGCCTGGGCTTCATGCTCATGGGCGAGAACAGCCACGAGGTCACCGGCCGCCTGCGCGAGCGCATGCAGGAGATCGCCGCCACCCTGCCCGCGGGGGTCGAGGTGCTGCCGGTCTACGAGCGCACCAAGCTGGTGGACCAGGTGCTCGAGACGGTGCGCGAGAACCTGTTCGAAGGTGCGATCCTGGTCATCGCCGTGCTCTTTCTCTTCCTGGGCAACCTGCGCGCGGGCCTGATCGTGGCGGCGGCCATTCCCCTGTCGATGATGTTCGCGGCCCAAGGCATGCTGCGCTTCGGCATCGCCGGCAGCCTGATGAGCCTGGGCGCCATCGACTTCGGCCTGATCGTGGACAGCTCGGTGATCATGGTGGAGAACAGCGTGCGCCGGCTGGCCGACCCCAAACGCACCACCGACGTGCTGGACACGGTGCGCGACGCGGCCTTGGAGGTGCGCAAGCCCACCATGTACGGCGAGCTGATCATCGGCATCGTCTTTCTGCCGGTGCTGGCGCTGGAGGGCATCGAGGGCAAGCTGTTCCAGCCCATGGCCCTGACCCTGATGTTCGCCCTGGCCGGTTCGCTGATCCTGTCGCTGACCCTGATGCCGGTGCTGGCCAGCTACGCCCTGCGCGGCAAGGTCAGCGACGGCGAGAACCGGCTGGTGCGCTGGCTGAAGCGCCATTACCGGCCGGTGGTGCACTTCGCGGTGGCGCGACGCCGGCTGGTGCTGGTCGCGACCGTGGGCCTGCTGGGCCTGGGCGCGTTGATCGGCGCGACCATCGGCTCGGAGTTCATCCCGCGGCTCTCCGAGGGGAGCATCGCCATCAACGCGGTGCGCCTGTCGGGGGCCTCGCTGGACGAGTCGGTGCGCTACGCGACGCAGATCGAGCAGGTCATCCTGGCCAAGTACCCCGACGAGGTGCAGCACGTGTGGTCGCGCACGGGCACCGCCGAGGTGGCCACCGACCCCATGGGCATCGAGCTGACGGACATCTACCTGACGCTGTATCCGCGCAAGCAGTGGACCCGCGCCGGGAACCAGGATGACCTGGTGACGCTGATGAACTCGGAGCTGGCCGGCCTGCCGGGCATGCGCATCGTCTTCACCCAGCCCATCGAGATGCGCCTGAACGAGATGATCGCCGGCATCCGCACCGACATCGGCGTGAAGATCTTCGGCGACGACCTGGACGTGCTGCGCGAATCGGCCGCCAAGGTGGGCGCGGTGCTGGAGACGATCCCCGGCGCGGCGGACGTCTACGTGGAGCAGATCACCGGCCAGCCTTTGGTGCAGATCCGCGTGGACCAGGCCGCCATCGCCCGCCACGGCGTGCCGGCCAAGCACGTGCTGGAGCTGGTGGAGGCCATCGGCGGCATCACCGTGGGCGAGATCCGCGAGGACCAGTGGCGCTTCGATCTGGCCGTGCGCCTGCCCGAGAAGTACCGCCACGACCCGGACCTGATCCGCCGCATCCCGGTCTCGACCGCCGACGGGGCGCGCATCCCCCTGGAACGCCTGGCCCGCATCGAGCAGGTGGAGGGCCCGTCCACCATCAACCGCGAGTGGCAGCGTCGCCGCATCGTCGCCCAGTGCAACGTGCGCGGCCGCGACGTGGGCAGCTTCGTCAAGGAGGCCCGGCAGCGCATCGCCGCCGAGGTCGAGCTGCCGGCCGGCTACTTCACGGAGTTCAGCGGCCAGTTCGAACACATGGAGCGGGCGCGCCTGCGCCTGGCGGTGGTGGTGCCGGTGGCCCTGGCCCTGATCCTGTTCCTGCTCTACTCCAGCACCCAGAGCTGGCGCGACGCGTTGATCATCTTCACCGCGGCGCCGTTCGCGACCCTGGGCGGGGTGCTGGCCCTCTGGGTGCGCGGCATGCCCTACACGGTCTCGGCGGGCATCGGCTTCGTCGCCGTCTCGGGGGTGGCCATGCTGGCGGGGCTGGTCATGGTCTCGACCATGCACCGCCTGCTCGACGAGGGCACCGCCCTGGACGACGCCATCGAGCAGAGCGCGCTGATGCGCCTGCGCCCGGTGCTGATGACCACCCTGGTGGCGGCGCTGGGCTTCGTGCCCATGGCCGTCAACACGGGCGTCGGCGCCGAGGTGCAGCGACCCCTGGCCACGGTGGTGATCGGCGGCGTGCTTTCGGCCAACGCCCTGACGCTGGTGGTGCTGCCGGCCATGTACCGGGTGTTCGGGCGGGGGCGGCCGGCGGCCTAGTCGCCCGCCAGCAGCCTGTTCGCGATTTCAGGCCAGGCGGCGATCGGCACGTGGGGCACGCCCTCCTCGGCCAGCCGCCGGGCCAGCCAGCCGGTGACGAAGCGCCGTTCGGGCGGGACCATCAGCGCCCCCGCCCGGTCTGTGGTGCTGTCGCCGGCGTAGGCCACCAACGGGTCACGGGCCAGGGCGTCGCGCACCACCAGCGCCTTGTCGATGCCCGTCTGCGGATGATGGTAGGGATCCGCAACGTCGGGCGTCATCACCAGCCCCGTCGCCGGCGCGAACTCCCCGGGTGCCGCGTGCACCTTGATCCGCAGGCCCATCCGCGCCAGCAGCCGCTCGATGTACCAGCCGCACCCTGCCGAGGCGATGATCACCTCCCAACCGGCGATCTGCAGTGCCTGCACCGCCGCGGCCGTGCCTGGAGCCGGGTCCAGGGCGTCGATCAGGGCGTCGGCTCCGCGTTCGTCGGTGCGCAGGGCGCCGAACACGCCGGCCAGGCCCGCGGTCAGGGTCAACTCGCCGGCCAGGAAGCCGCGCCAGGCCTCGTGACCTGCCGCCGGGTCGTGCCGCTCGAGGATCAGGTCGAAGAAGTCGCGCCGGGCGAAGGTGCCGTCGAAGTCGGTGATGAGGATGGGCATCGGTCGGGGTCCTGACGTCGGGGCTGCGGGTGCTGGTCCGGGGCCAATATCCGCGGCGGCGGCCCGGCCCGTCAACTTCCCTTCCCGGCCGGCGCGCCGTCTGCGATCATCGCCCGGTCCAGGCCGCGGGTAGCCTCCACAACGAAGGGATGGCCACGCCCTTGCCCAGCTCCGCGACTCCATCGCTCCTGCGCCGGGAGGCGCCGGCCCTGCTGGCGGTGCTGCTGCTGGCGGCCTGCAGCTGGTGGCTGATCCACGCCGCGGCCGTCGCCCGCCAGCGCCCGT
The DNA here is from genome assembly GCA_963848505.1 of Candidatus Krumholzibacteriia bacterium. Classification (GTDB taxonomy): domain Bacteria; phylum Krumholzibacteriota; class Krumholzibacteriia; order LZORAL124-64-63; family LZORAL124-64-63; genus JACZKN01. The sequence goes on from CAWKEB010000002.1 coordinate 870,968, forward strand.
TCACCGCGCTGGGCGAACCGCCCCTGCTGCCGCTGGACGGGGTGCCCGGCGCCCCCAGCCAGCTCGGCCCCTACGCCTGGATGTGGAGCGAAGCGGCCTTCCACTACCGCACCGCCCTGATGTTCGCCGTCGACGACTACCAGTCGCCGGACCTGCTGCACGCCGACACCTGGCAGCAGCACCCCGAAGGCGTGGACGCCTGGCGCGAATACGCACTCATGATGGAGCCGGTCTACGGCACGCTCTACCGGCTGCTGGCGCCGCCGGGTCTGACGTTTCCATCGTTCCTGCTGATCCTGGTCCCCGCGGTGCACGTGCTGATGTTCCTGCCCCTGTATGCCCTGGGCCGCGTGCTGGGCGCGCCTCGCCGCTTCGCCCTGGCCGGCCTGCTGGTCTACGCCACCTGCACCCTGGGCTTCAGTGCGCTGCTGACTTCGCTGCTGCTCAAGGAGACTTTCAGTCTGCTGCTGCTGGCGGTGTTCCTGGTCCTGCACGCGGCGGCCTGGCAGCGGCCCACGCCCGCGCGGCTGGCGGCGGCCGGCCTGGGTTTGGCCGTGCTGCTGGCCAGTTGGCACCTGGCCCAGTTCCTGGTGCTGGTGGTGCTGGCCGCCAGCGCCGTGGCGGCCACCGCGGGTCCGCGACAGCCAAGGCCCTGGTTGCTGCCGGCAGTCTACGCGGCAGCCGGCCTGGCCGCCGGACTGACGCCCGCCTTGGCCGCGCGGGGGTTCGTCTTCAGCCTGCCCATGATTCCGGTGTGGGCCTGGCTGGCCTCGGCCCCGGTCCGGCGCCCCCGCTTCCGGCTGGGCCTGTTGGCGGTGCTGGCGGTCGGCGGGGCCGCCGCGGTTCTTTTGAACCGCAGCCATGCCGCCGACTACGGCCATGTCTCCGGCCTCCTGCTGGAGCGCCTGGCCCACGGTTTCCGCAAACCCGAGGACCCGACCGCGCTGCCCTTCGTCGTGCGTCTGTTCTGGGCTGCGCCTTTCACCTCGCCCACCTTGTCGGTGGTGTGGATCAAGACCGGACTGAACCTGCTGCCGATCACCGCCGCGGCCGGCTGGGCCCTGTGGGCCGGCCTGAGGCGGGGCACTGTGCCCCTGGTTCGCGCCATGGCCCTGACCGGCTTGGGCTTCGCTTGCGCCTGGTTGCTGAGCGAGCGGCTCGGCGTGGCCTTCCTGCTGCTGGTGCCGGCGCTGGTCGCCGTCGCTGTGGGGACGATCACCCGGCCGGCGGCGGCGCGGTGGGTGCTGGTCCTGCTGCTGGTGATCCCGGCGGCCAACCTGGCGCTGAACCTGAAGGGCGTGCTGCGGACCGCCGCCGCCGCGGCCGCCGGTGCCGAGCCCGTCCTCGGAGGCCTCGACACGGCCGAGGACCGTTCCCGGGCCGGACTCTTCGCCTGGATCAGCGCCAACACTCCCGGGCCAGGGTCTGACCAGACGGGAGCGCCAGCGGTTTTCGTGGCGAACATCGCCCTCTCGCCGCAGATCCTGCTCTACGCCGGCCGGCCGGTGATCCTGAACTCCCAGTTCGAGAACACGGTGATCCGCGACAGGTACTCCCATTGGCTGGAGGCGCTGTTCTCGACTGACGAGCGCGACCTGATGACCTTCGTCGCCCGCTACCGGGCCGACTACGTGGTGATCGGACGCGACCAGGCCACGGCGTCGGGTCGCTCGTCGGCCTGGTACCTGTCCGGGCGAGGCGGCCGTCCCGTCCTGGCGGCCAACGCCCTGCGCATGCACTTCGCGCCCGGGACCATGCGCGGCCTGCTGCCCGTCTACGACAACGAGCACTACCGGGTCTTCAAGGTGCGCGTCAGCCGGAACGAGCCGCCGGTGGCCTGGGACCGCGGCCACGGAACCTGGTGGCAGCCGGGCAATTGGACCATGGCCGATGGGCACCTGGCCGACACCGCCGCGGACCGGGCCCGTCTGCTGGCCGCCGCCGCCCGCCTGGACCAATTGCGTGGCCAGCTGGAGCACCTGGCCGCGGGGGCGGAGGCGGCCGGGAGCACGCCACTGCTGGAGCTGCAGCGCCGGGCCGCGGAGCCGGACGTCCTGGCGGTCTTCGGCGGTGTTGTGCCCGGCGTGGCTGAGGCCCTGGACCTGGAGATTACCGCCCGGCTGGCCGCGACCGATCCGGTCTCGGGCGTCACCCTGGCCGCCGGACTGGCCGCGGTCCTCGACGGTGACCAGGGGTTGATCGCGCTCGCGGACGGCCTGGTCCTGCACCCGCAGGACTCGCTGTTGGCGGGCCAGGTCGCCCTGCTGGCGGGCCGGCGGGCCGAGGCCGCCGCCCTGTTCGCGCGGTCCGCCGATCTCCTGGGCCCGGCCGATGCCCGCAGCGCCGGCCTTTGGCGGGACGCGGCCTGGTGGCTGCTGGCGGCCGGCCGCACGGACGCGGCAGCCGAGTTCGCCGCGGCCAGGGTCGACAGGATCCGGTCCGCGTCGCCCGAGGCGGAGTTTCTGGCCCGGGTGGCGGCCCTGGGGCCGCAAGGATCCCATTATTAAAGTCTTGGGCCGCATGGCCGATCCATGGGGGAAGCGATCCCGTTTCGGGATCCTGCGCGCGCACCGGTCGGGGAACAGGGGATGACCATGGCGCAGACCAGCTGGAAGACCCAGGACAACACTCACGACTTCACCCGCACCGGCACCTTCGAGGTGGACGGCGACGCGGCGGCTTTCGTGACCGGCATCGTGCGCATGGCCGCCGGGGCGCTGGAGCAGGGCGACGTGCGCGAGGCCGAGGCCTACCTGCGCCAGGGCCTCGAGCGCCACCCCGACCATCCCCACTGCCTGGCCTACCTGTCGGTGTGCGTGGCGGCGAGGGCCCGCCAGTTCGACAAGGCCGAGAAGCTGGCCCGCTCCATCATCCGCGACAACGCCCGAGATGCGGTGGCGCACTATGCCCTGGGCATGGTCTACCTGGGCGCCGAGCGCCGGCGGCTGGCCTTCCAGTCCTTCGACAAAGCCCGCGAACTGGCCCGCGGCGACCGCTACCTGCAGGGCCAGCTGGACCGGGCGGAGCCGCGCCGGCAACCTGTGCTGCCCTTCCTCTCCCGCAACCATGTGCTGAACATCTGGCTCGGCCGACTGCGTTCGCGCCTCGAGGGCTGAGCTCCCGCATCCCCGCCTTCTTGCTGATTCCGGACATCCACAATCGTGAACCAGGTGATGCATCTATTGAATTAGTTGACAGCATTTCCAGTGCTGTGGTATGAGATGTCCGATTCATTTTCAGATCGTCTCCACCGTCGCAATCACCCCCACCGAAGGAGATGCCGGACATGGACAAGGCCCAACAGTACTGGAAGGCGAACCTGTCACTGGTGATCCTCTGCCTGATCATCTGGTTCCTGGTGTCGTTCGGCTTCGGCATCCTGTTCGCGCCGGCGCTCAACGGCATCCGGCTCGGCGGCTACAAGCTGGGCTTCTGGTTCGCCCAGCAGGGATCCATCTACATCTTCGTGGCCCTGATCTTCTTCTACGCCAGGCGCATGAACGTCATCGACAAGAAATTCGAGGTCGACGAGCGCTGACCGGCCCCCCAGGGACTGATTCTCATTAGCGATTCCCCCCGGGAATCCCGGGTTAACGAAGACAAAGGGGAGTACACCGATGGATCTGAAAGCCATGACCTTCCTGGTGGTCGGCATCACCTTCGCGATCTACATCTACATCGCGTTCCGGTCGCGTGCCACCTCCACCTCCGAATTCTACGTGGCCGGCAAGGGCGTCTCGCCCGTGCTCAACGGCATGGCCACGGGCGCGGACTGGATGTCCGCCGCATCGTTCATCTCCATGGCCGGCCTGATCGCCTTCCAGGGCTACGACGCCTCGGCCTACCTGATGGGTTGGACCGGCGGCTACGTGCTGCTGGCCATGCTGTTGGCGCCCTACCTGCGCAAGTACGGCAAGTTCACGGTGCCGGAGTTCATCGGCGACCGCTACTATTCCAAGGGCGCGCGCGGCGTGGCCATCCTCTGCCTGATCGTGGCCTCCCTGACCTATGTGATCGGCCAGATGAAGGGCATCGGCGTGGCCTTCAGCCGCTTCCTCGAGGTGCCCATCAACACCGGCCTGGTCATCGGCATGGTGATCGTGTTCATCTACGCGGTGTTCGGCGGCATGAAGGGGATCACCTACACCCAGATCGCCCAGTACTGCGTGCTGATCTTCGCCTACACGGTGCCCGCGATCTTCATCTCCCTGCAGCTGACCGGCAACCCGATCCCGCAGCTCGGGCTGGGTTCGGCGCTCAACGACGGCAACGGGGTGATGCTCCTGGACAAGCTGGACCTCATCTGTCGAGATCTCGGTTTTGCCGAGTACACGGCCCAGAAGGGCAACACCCTGGACATCTTCCTGCTGACGCTGTCGCTGATGATCGGCACGGCGGGGCTGCCCCACGTGATCACGCGCTTCTTCACTGTGCCCCGCGTGCGTGACGCCCGTTCGTCAGCCGGCTGGGCGCTGGTCTTCATCGCCATCCTCTACACCACGGCCCCGGCCGTGGGCGCCATGGCCCGCCTGAACCTGATGCACACCATCCAGACCGGCGAAGTGGGCGCGGTCGACGGCAACGTGGCCTATAGCGACGTGCCGACCTGGTTCAAGAACTGGGAAAAGACCGGCCTGCTGACCTTCGAGGACAAGAATGGCGACGGCCGCATCCAGTATTACGGTCCGGGTCTGGAGGCGCAGGCAGCGTCCTACGGCTGGCAAGGCAACGAGATGGTCAAGGTCGACAACGACATCATGGTGCTGGCCAACCCCGAAATCGCGAACCTGCCCAACTGGGTGATCGCGCTGGTCGCCGCCGGCGGCATCGCGGCCGCGCTCTCGACGGCCGCCGGCCTGCTGCTGGCCATCTCGTCGTCCATCTCCCACGACCTGCTCAAGGGCATCTTCACGCCCGACATCAGCGAGAAGAGCGAGTTGCTGGCCGGGCGCATCGCCATGGGCGGGGCCATCATCCTGGCCGGCTGGCTGGGCATGAATCCACCGGGGTTCGCCGCCCAGGTGGTGGCCCTGGCCTTCGGTCTGGCCGCCTCGTCCATCTTCCCGGCCATCATGATGGGCATCTTCAGCAAGCGCATCAACAACGCCGGGGCCATGGCCGGCATGTTGACCGGCCTGATCAGCACCCTGGTCTACATCTTCTGGTTCAAGGGCTGGTTCTTCGTCAAGGGGACCAACATGGCCCCCGATGACGCGGCCCACTGGTTCATGGGCATCTCCCCGGGCTCGTTCGGGGCCGTGGGCGCGCTGCTGAACTTCAGCGTGGCCTATGCGGTCTCGATGGTGACGCCGCCGCCGCCGGCGCGGATCCAGAAGATGATCGAGGAGATCCGGGTTCCCGGCGGGACCATGAGCTAGGTTCCGGATCCGTATCCTGCCTGCAAGGGCGCGCCCGTTTCGGCGGGCGCGCCATTTATTATGCCGAACCGGCGAATAATCGCCGCCCCCCGGGTTTATGGTTCCCCGTATTCAACGTCCGCGTTACAGTCCGGATGGACCTACGACGCGAGGGGGGAACCATGAGCGAGTGGTGGAGCGGGCTCAGCTTCAGCCTGCAGGTCTTTCACGGCATCGGCATCCTGGCTTCGATCATCCTGGTCGCGCAGCTGGTGATGACGCTCTTCGGGGCCGACGGCGACGCCGGCGGCAACTTCGACGCGGACCTGGACCTGGGCGGGGGCGCCGACGTCCTTGGGGTCGGCGAGCACGCCTCGGGCCTGGGCATCCTGTCCACGCGCACGGTGATCGCCTTCCTGGCCGGCTTCGGCTGGACCGGCGTGATCGCGCTGCAGGGCGGCCGGCCCGTGACCTCGGCGGTGCTGATCGCCGTGGGCGTGGGCATCCTGCTGATGCTGCTGGTCTTCTGGCTGATGCGCTGGTTGTTCTCCCTGCGCGAGAGCGGCACCATGGACTACCGCAACGCGATCGGCCAGGTGGGCACGGTGTACGTGCACATCCCGGCGGCGGGACGGGGCACCGGGCAGATCCAGGTGCTGGTGCAGGGCCGCCTGGCCACGGTCGCAGCCGTGGGCACCGGCACGGCGACCATCGCCAGCGGCGAAAAGGTGAGGGTGACGGGCCTGGTGGGCGCGAACATCCTCGAGGTCGAGGGAATCTAGGACCGGCTGTCCCGACGGCCGTCCAAAACGGGGGGAACCGACGTGCAAGACCTGAGCATCCTGATCCTGGTCGCGACCGTGGTGATGATCTTCTTCGTCACCCTGATCAGCTTCGCGACCCGCTACAAGCGCTGCCCGTCCGACAAGATCCTGGTGGTCTACGGCAAGATCTCGGGCAAGGGGCCGGCCCAGTCGTCCAAGTGCATCCACGGCGGCGCCACCTTCGTGTGGCCGGTGCTGCAGGACCACGCTTTCCTGGACCTGACACCCATCCCCATCGACATCAAGCTGGAGAGCGCGCTGTCGCTGCAGAACATCCGCGTCAACACGCCGTCCACCTTCACCGTGGGCGTCTCGACCGAGTCGGGCGTGATGCAGAACGCGGCCGAGCGCCTGCTGGGCCAATCCCAGCAGAACATCCAGGACCTGGCCCGCGACATCATCTTCGGCCAGATGCGCGTGGTCATCGCCACCATGTCCATCGAGGACATCAACGCCGACCGCGAGCAGCTGATCGACAACATCACCAAGGGCGTCGAGAGCGAGCTGCAGAAGGTCGGTCTGCGCCTGATCAACGTGAACATCCAGGACATCACCGACGAGTCGGGCTACATCGAGGCCCTGGGCCAGGAAGCGGCCGCCCGCGCCATCAACGAGGCCAAGAAGAAGGTGGCCGAGCAGCTGCGCGACGGCGAGATCGGCAAGGCCCAGGCCGAGCGCGAGCAGCGCATCAAGGTGGCCGCGGCCCACGCCGCCGCCGTCGAGGGCGAGAACACGGCCAAGATCACCATCGCCAACTCGGACGCCAGCCGACGGGAGCGCGAGGCCGAGGCCGCCCGCCGTGCCGTGGCCTCGGAGAAGGTGCAGTCGGCCCAGGCCCTGCAGGAGTCCTACACGGCCGAGGAGCTGGCCGAGCGCGAGCGCGCCCGCCGCGAGGAGGCCACCCAGGTGGCCAACATCGTGGTGCCGGCCGAGATCGAGAAGCGCCGGATCGAGACCCTGGCCGAGGCCGAGGCCGAACGCATCCGCCGCACCAAGCGGGGCGAGGCGGACGGCGTGCTGTCGATGATGACCGCCGAGGCCGACGGCCTCAAGGCCATCCTGACCCGCAAGGCCGCGGGCTTCGCCGACATCGTCAAGGCGGCCGAGAACCAGGCCGAGCTGGCGGCGCTGCTGCTGATCACCGAGCAGATGCCCAAGCTGGTGGAGGAGCAGGTCAAGGCCATCGCCAACCTGAAGATCGACCAGATCACCGTCTGGGAAGGCGGGCGCAAGGCCGACGGCAAGACCTCGACCGCCGACTTCCTCAGCGGCATGGTGGGCGCGCTGCCGCCGCTGCACGAGCTGACCAAGAACGTGGGCATCAACCTGCCCGAGTACCTGGGCAGGGTGCGCGAGACCGCGCCGCCGCCGGCGGCCGAGTAGACGGATCGACGCCCGATCCGTGGCGAAGCACGAGGGCCCCGGGGCATCCCGGGGCCCTTTGCGGCCGGGTCGCGGGGCACTCAGCGCACGATGAACCAGTCCTGGGCCGCACCGGCGGCCAGATGGATGATCACCACCGGCCAGATCGAGCCGGTGCGTCTGGCCACGCCGCCGAAGGCCAGGCCGGCCGGGATCGCCGCCAGGGTTTCCGGCAGGGGCCGTCCGAAATGGGCGATTACCGACAGCGCGGTCTGGATCACGTTGGCGCCGGCGAAGCCGAATCGGCGCGTGAGCCCGCCGATCAGGACGCCGCGGAACAGCAGCTCCCAGCCGAGATAGAAAGCGAACTGACCGGCCATGTGCGCCAGGAAGCCCGCCGCCGTCGGCTGCAGACCGGCCTGCAGCGGATAGACCGAACGCATGCCGGGTTCCGCGGCCGAGAGACCACCCAGCAGCACGGCGATCGGCACTCCGATCGCCGTCCATACCAGTGCCGATCGCCAGCGGCCCAGGCCAAGCCCCACGTCCCGCGGGGACAGACCACCCAGCAAGCGGGCCGCCGCCAGGGGCAGCATGCCGAGCACGACCATCGCGGCGACGTTGTGCTGCATGAACGACAAGGCGGGCCCGGTCATCGTGCTCAGCTCCCCACCCGCGCCGACCACGCCGATCGTGTCGACCCGCAACCGGTAGTAGAACACGGTCAACGTGATGACAGCGAACAGGATAAGGCCGACGGAGCGGTCCAGACCCAGGACCTGCCGCTCAGGCGTGCTGGAGTACGGGCACATGCCAGGGTCCTTTCTCCTGGTCCTGCAACCAGGCAATGGTCCGGCGCAGGCCTTCGCGCAGGGGCTGGGGTGCGTAGCCCAGATCTTCGCGGGCCATGCCGCTATCCACAGGACGGTCCTCGAGGAAGTAGTCAAGCCACTCCGGCGTCAGACTCGCCCTGCCGCCAAGGCGGCACCAGGCTTTGGCCAGGACCGCCGCGGGCAGCACGACGGCCGGCGCGACGGGCAACAATACGCGCCGGACTGCGGAAACATCGGCGACGGTGTCGAGGAATCGACGCAGGGACGCGTTCTCGCCGCCCAGGTTGTAGGACGCTCCGCACTGGCCATGGCGTGCGGCCAGTTCGATGCCCCGGGCCACGTCGTCCACGTGGACGTAGTTGGAGCGGACGTCGCCGTCCCGCAGCCGGATGCGCAGCCTCCCGTTCAGGTACATGGCGATCAGGCGCGTTGTCCCGTTCGCGTCGTTCCAGGGACCGGGGCCGTGCACCCGCGTGGGGCGGACGATCACGGCGTCGTGGCCGCCGGCGACGTAGCGATGCACAAGGTCTTCGGAGGCGGCCTTGCTCCGCGCGTAGGGTGTCGGGTTCCGGCGCGCGCCGCGGGGGCGGGCGGGCACCAGGGGCGGCAGGACGGCCATGGAGGAAACATGGACGAAGCGGGTGATCCGATGTCTTGCGGCCGCGGACAGCAACAGCTGCACCGCACCGGCGTTCAGCCGGTCGTACTGGGCGTCCTCGCGGGCGCAAGCCGTGGCCAGCGCGGCCAGGTGCAGGACGTGGGTCACGCCGCGCATGGCGCGGTCGGCCGCGTCGGGATCGCCGAGTTCACCGCGCACGATCTCCACCTGCGCAGCAAGCGGGCGCGGCAGCTTTTGCGGGTCGCGCACCAGGACCCGCACGGAATGGTCGCCTCCGACCAGTCGCGACAGCAAACGGCAGCCGATGAATCCGGTCGCCCCGGTGATGAGGAGGGACTTCATGTGCGGCTCCTTTCGATGCGCAGGAACGCGGATTCATGGCCGCGAACCAGCGCCAGGCGCACGCCGACCGCCACGATGACGCCGGCGAGCGAATCGAGCGCGTAGTGATTCCCGGTGTAGACCGTCGACACGACGATCATCGCGGCCCACAGCAGCAGTCCCCGCCGCACCCGTCCCGCCGCGTAGGTGCCGGCCGCCAGGGCGGCAGCCAGCGCGCCCGCGCAATGGGAGCTGGGGAAGGCAGTGCCGTCCGAATCACCCGTGCGACGCATCCAGTCGGCAATACCGGCCAGGGTGCCGTCCCCGGGCATGGCGGCCGCTCCCAGCAATGCTCTTGGCCCCTGAACCGGCAGCAGCAGATAGATGGTGAAGCACAGGAGATAGGAGCTCATGACCAGGAGCGTGTAACGTGCGCAGGCGGTGCTGCGGCCGCGCAGCGCCAGGAGCAGGGGCGGACCCAGGACCAGGACGTAGTAGGACAGGTAGACGAGGTTCATCGCTTCGCCGATCGCAGCACCGGGCAGGATCCGGGTGAGGTGGTCGTGCCAGTGCACGCCGAAGACCGCCAGGTCGGTCGCGGCAATGCCGGGGTCGTGCGGAGACCTTCCCAGCAGGCCGTAAAGCCAGCCGGTCTCGATCCAGCAGGCGATCCACAGGGCGTACGGCAGGACCAGTCGCCAGGCACTGCGCCGCTCGTCGGGCAGCGGGCGCGCGAACCGCAGCAGGATCAGCGCCGCCGCCAGGTTGGCCGCGACGAGGGCGGCCGCCGCGACCGGCCGCGTGGCGAGGCCGACCAGGCAGATGCCCGCAACCGCCACCCGGTGGATGGCGAACAGCCGCATCACCGCGGCATGGTCGTTGATCAGAGCCATTGCTCCCTCCTCAGCCAGTCGGCGGTGTGGCCGACGCCTGCGAGCAGCGGGAAACGGGGGTTGTAGCTGAGCTCGCCCATGGCGGCGGCGACGTCGCAAACCCAGCCGGTCTGGGCCAGCTCGCGGACCCGGTCGCGGTTCAGGTTCGCGGCGCGACGGCGGACCATGGCCACCGCTTCGGCGGCGACGGCGACGGCGTGGGCGGTGCCCACCGAAAGCGCGAATCGCCGAGGGTTGCGGTCCAGGACCAGGGCTACCGCAGTCACGAACTCGCCCCAGGTTGCCGGCGTCGGATGCGCGATGCAGTAGGTGCGACCCGGTGCGTGGGGCGAAACGCCGGCGCGGACCAGACCGGCGACGGCGTCCATCACGTGGACGAGACTGACTTGCCGATGCCATGGGCCGACGGTGAAGGCGACGCCGTGCGACACCATCTGGAACAGCTTCAGGACCGCGCGGTCGCGCGGGCCGTAGACGGCCGGGAACCGGCAGATGACCGCCGGTACGCGGTCGGCGTAGGCGTGCAGGAGCGCTTCGGCCTGCAACTTGGAACGCCCGTAATGGGACAGCGGCATGGGGACCGAATCGCTGTCCAGCATCAGGCCGGGACGGGCGGGCCCGACCGCGGCCAAGGACGACATGAACACGACCCGCGGTGGAGCCCCGGCGCTGTCGGCGGCGGCCTGCACCACGTTCGCGGTGCCGATGGTGTTGACGGCATAGCAGTCCTGCGGACGGCGCGCCTCGGTGAGGGCGGCCAGATGGTAGACGACCTGCACGCCGCGCATCGCCGCGCGCAGTTCTTGCGTACGGTGGAGGCCGCAGTCGTGGTAGTCGATATCCAGACCCTGCAGCCAGCGCCGCGGTGCGCCCGGGCGCTCGACGGCGACGACCTCGTCGCCCCGTTCAAGCAACTGTTCCACGAGATGGCTGCCGACGAAGCCGGCGGCACCGGTCACGAGCGATTTCATGGCGTGCTCCTTTGGGCGGTCCCGGGCAGCAGGGCTACCTGGGAGTGTTGGGCGGCGGCCAGGACCGCCGCGGCCACGGCGTCGGGAATCTCCTCGAAGAGGTAGTGCCCGGCCCCGGCGAAGGACTGGGTGTGGAAGTTGGCGATCCGTGCGTGGAGCAGCGCGACTTCTGCGGGTGTGGGAGAGCCTTCATGGGGTGCGGTACCGAGCAGCAGCGTGACCCTGCAGTCGATGCGGTCGAGATTCGCATGCAGCGATTCGGGCTCTTCGGCGTCGGCCATGGCCCGCAGGGCAGCAATCGTCCCCGACAGGTCACGGGCCGCTCCCGCGAAGTACCGCTTCACCGTGATGCCGTCGATCCACGAACGATCGCCGGACGCGTCCTCGAGCCCGGCCTGGAAGCGGTCACGCAGCAGGCGGCTGCCGCCCAGTTTGGCCGCTAGGGAGGCCAGGCCGAGGGATCTCTTCACTGCCGGGGTCGTGCCGTTCTCATCGGGCCCGCCTTCGATCAGCACCACGCCCGCCACGAGGTCGGGACGGCGGTAGGCCAGGCGCAGGACCATCGATCCGGACACTCCATGCCCAACCACGAAGGCCGGTCCGGCGCCCAGTCGGTCCATGACCGCGGCGACGCGGTCGGCCTGAGCGGTCAGGCTGTAGTCGGCGCCCGCAGGCCGGGCCGACGCGCCGATGCCCAGCGGTTCGATCACGATCACCCGGCAGCCCGCGGCCGTGAGCCCGGGGATCACCTGCCGAAATCCGAAGGCGCAACCGGTCAAGCCCGGCACCAGCACGATCGTTCGGCCTTCGCCCTGGTCGTGGACGCACAGGCGTTCGTCGGGCGCAACCTCGAGGTCCTGGGCCGCTCCAGCCGCCAGCACGGCCATCATCAGCAAGGCGACCATGGTCTTCCCCTTTCGTCGGTGATCCGGCGGCGGGTCTGCCGCGCAGGATGCATCCGTGCCAGCGCAAAGGCCGGGCCCACAGGCGAGACGACTGACCGACATCAGGGTTAACGGTTGTCGAAGAGGGACTTGGGGAGCTCACGGCGTTGGTCGCCGGCCGCCGACCGGCGCGTCGATCCGGGGGGTGGTGTGCGCAGCTGTGAACAATCGAGTGCGGGGCCGGTGGCCCCGGCGGTGCGTCACGGCGGCGGCTGCCTGACCGGGAAAGACGACGGCCCCCCGGGGGAATCTCCGGGGGGCCGCGTTGCTATCGGTCCGCCGCGATCAGGCCAGATCGAAGCGGTCCAGGTTCATCACCTTGTCCCAGGCCGCCACGAAGTCCTGCACGAACTTCTGCTCGCTGTCCGCGCAGGCGTAGACCTCTGCCACGGCCCGCAGCTGGGAGTTGGCACCGAAGACGAGGTCGACCCGGGTGCCGGTCCAGCGGGCCCTGCCGGTCTTGCGATCCCGGCCCTCGAAGATGTCCGCATCCTTGGCGCTCGGCTGCCAGGCCGTGCCCATGTCCAGCAGGTTGACGAAGAAGTCGTTGCTGAGGGTGCCTGGCCGCTCGGTGAAGACGCCGTGACTGGACTGCCCGTGGTTGACGCCCAGCACGCGCAGGCCGCCGACCAGCACCGTCAGTTCGGGGGCGGTCAGGGTCAGCAGCTGCGCGCGGTCGATCAGCAGGTCTTCGGCCGACACCGTGAACTTCTTTTTGAGGTAGTTGCGGAAGCCGTCCGCCATCGGCTCGAGCACGGCGAACGCTTCGATGTCGGTCTGCTTCTGCGCCGCGTCGCTGCGTCCGGGGGTGAAGGGGACCTTCACCTCGTGGCCCGCCGCCTTGGCCGCCTGCTCGACACCGGCGCAGCCGCCCAGGACGATCAGGTCGGCCAGAGAGACCTTCTTCTCGCCGCTCTGGGCGCCGTTGAAGGCCTTGCGGACCTTCTCGAGCGCCTTCAACACGGTCTGCAGCCCGTCCGGATCGTTGACGCTCCAGTCCTTCTGCGGCGCCAGACGAAGGCGCGCACCGTTGGCCCCGCCCCGCATGTCCGAGCCGCGGAAGGTGGAGGCCGAGGCCCAGGCCGTCGCCACCAGCTGGGAGACCGAAAGCCCCGAGGCCAGGATCGCCTTCTTGAGGGCGGCCACGTCCTTGGCGCCGATCAGCTTGTGATCGACCGCGGGCAGCGGGTCCTGCCAGATGAGGTCCTTCTTGGGCGCCTCCGGCCCCAGGTAGCGCGACCGCGGGCCCATGTCCCGGTGGGTCAGCTTGAACCAGGCCCGGGCGAAGGCGTCGGCGAACTCCTTGGGGTTGGCCAGGTAGCGCCGCGAGATCGGTTCGTAGATCGGATCGAAGCGCAGGGAGAGGTCCGCCGTGGTCATCATCGGCGGGTGCTTCTTCTGCGGGTCGAAGGCGTCGACCACCATGTCCTCGGGAGCCACGTCCTTGGCGTGCCACTGGTGCGCGCCGGCCGGGCTCTTGACCAGCTCCCACTCGTACTTGAACAGCACCTTCAGGTAGCCCATGTCCCACTTGGTCGGGTTCGGCTTCCAGGCGCCCTCGATGCCGCTGCCGATGGCGTCGCGGCCCTTGCCGCTGCCGAAGCTGCTCTTCCAGCCCAGGCCCTGCTCGGCCAGGCCGGCGGCTTCGGGCTCGGGGCCCACGTGGGTCGCCGGGCCGGCGCCGTGGCACTTGCCGAAGGTGTGGCCGCCGGCCACCAGGGCGACGGTCTCCTCGTCGTTCATGGCCATGCGCGCGAAGGTCTCCCGCACGTCACGGCCCGAGGCCACCGGGTCCGGGTTGCCGTTGGGACCTTCGGGGTTCACGTAGATCAGGCCCATCTGCACCGCGGCCAGGGGATCCTCCAGGTCGCGGTCCCCGGAGTAGCGCTTGTCGCCCAGCCACTCGCGCTCGCCGCCCCAGTAGATGTCCTCCTCGGGCTCCCACACGTCCACGCGCCCGCCGGCGAAGCCGAAGGTCTTGAAACCCATCGATTCGAGGGCGCAGTTGCCGGCCAGGATCATCAGGTCGGCCCAGGAGATCCGCCGCCCGTACTTCTGCTTGATGGGCCACAGCAGCCGGCGCGCCTTGTCGAGGTTCACGTTGTCGGGCCAGCTGTTCAGGGGCGCCAGGCGCTGGGAGCCGGAGCCCGCGCCGCCGCGGCCGTCGCCGGTGCGGTAGGTGCCGGCGCTGTGCCAGGCCATGCGGATGAACAGGCCGCCGTAGTGGCCGTAATCGGCGGGCCACCAGTCCTGGGAGTCGGTCATCAGCGCCACGAGGTCCTTCTTGAGGGCCTTCAGGTCGAGCTTCTTGAACTCCTTGGCGTAGTCGAACGCCGCGCCCATGGGGTTGCTCAGGGATGAATGCTGGTGGAGGATCCGCAGGTTCGGCTGGTTCGGCCACCAGTCCTTGTTCGCGGTGCCGCCGCCGGCGACGGGTCGGCCGCCGTGGCCGGTGACCGGGCATTTGCCTTCGTTGCTCATGTGCGTACCCCTTTCCTGGGTCGGTCGGGTTTCGTGTTGTGGTGTTTATGATAGGCTAGACTTAATACAGAAATGGATCAAGTAGAATATTGGAATTAGTAGTCTTGATGATTGCGCTCTGCCAACAGGGGCCTTATGCTCGGGGCATGACCGACCATCAGGACATCAGCAAACTCCTGCAGGAGCGAGGCATCCAGCCCTCTGCGCAGCGGGTGGCCATCGCCCGGCACGTGCTGGGCACCGATCGGCACCCGACGGCGGACCAGGTCCTGGCCGGGGTGCGCCACACCTTCCCCATGGTCTCGCGCGCCACGGTCTACAACACGTTGAAGCTGTTCCTGGCCCGGGGGCTGCTGCAGACCTTCCAGTTCGAGGGCGGGGTCACGGTCTACGATCCCAACGTCGACCGGCACCACCATTTTATCGACGAGGACTCGGGCGAGGTCGTTGATCTGCCCTGGGATTCGCTCGAGGTCCGGCGCGTCGAGGACCTGCCCGACTTCACCGTCGCTTCCTATATGGTGGTCATGCGCGGCAAGCGCCGGGGCGGGTCACCGGCCTAGGCCAGCGCGTTGATCTGGAACCGCGTCGTCGCCGCGTCCTGCAGCTCGCGGATGGCCTGGAACGCCTCCTTCAGGTGCCGCTGCTCCACCGGCGAGAGCTTCTCCAGCACGATCAGGTTGTCGGGCGCGGCGCCGGCCCGCACCGCGGCCAACTGCTGCCCCAGCCGCACCTGCAGCAGGAAGCGGTAGGTCTCGATCAGGGTCTCGCCCAGCTCCAGGCTCAGCGCGCCGCCGGCGATGGCGGCTTCCAGGCGCTCGCGGGTGGGCCGCGCCCGGGTGCGCACCTGCAGGCCGTAGACCCGGGCCATGGACACGATGGGCGCCAGGCCGCCGGTCTTCAGATCCACCCGCCCGTCCTCGGCGCGGATGCGCCGGAACAACCCCAGCGGCGGGCGGAAACCGCGGGCGACCCGGGCCATGCGGGCCAGGAAGAGCTGGTTGTCGGCCGCGGCCGCCACCAGTTCGTGCAGGGGCTCACAATCCAACTCTCCACACACGCTGCGGAAATCGAAGAAGATGGCCGCCTCGACCAGCGCCTCGCCACTGGCGCCACGGATCCAGCCGTCGAAGGTGGCCCGCATCTCCGGCAGTGAGCGGCACCAGTTGGTGGCCATGTAGCCGCCCGGGCAGGGCGGGAAGCCGGCGGCCATGAGGCTGTCCACCACGTGGCGGGCCAGGCGGGCGAAGTAGTCGGTGGCTTCGTCGGTGGCCTCGGCGTAGACCAGGGCGTTGTCCTGGTCCGTGAGCAGGGCCTGCTCCATGCGGCCCTCCGAGCCGAACACCAGCCAGGCGAAGGCGCAGGGCGCGGGGCCCAGTTCGGCCTGGGCCAGGGCGACCAGGCGGTGCACCAGCATGTCGTTGACCTGGGCGAAGACCTTGCCGATCTGCGCCACCTTCAAGCCGCCGGCGAACAGGTCCTCGATCATGGCGGCGGACTCGCCGGCGTACCAACCGAGGGGCTCACCAGGCTCCAGGTTCTCCAGGCGATGCAGCAGCGACAACGGGCTGCGGGTCTGGTGGCGCAGCAGGTCGGCGGCCGAAACGATGCCCGTGACGCGCTCGCCGTCGGTGACCGGCAGGTGGTGGATGCGGTGCTCCAGCAGGTAGAGCAGGGCGCCGTGGACGGGAGTGTCGGCGGGCAGGGTCTTGACGGGGCTGCTCATGACCTGCGCCACGGGCGTGTCGGGGCCCCGGCCTGCGGCCAGGACCTTCACCTGGAAGTCATGGTCGGTCAGGATGCCCGCCGGGTCGCCGTCCACCAGCACCACGTCGGCCCTGCCGTCGCGCATGGCGCGCGCGGCGTCGGCCACGGTGGCATCCGGCGCGATGCGCAGCGGCGCCTTGGCCAGGCTGCCCACCGGCAGGGTCATACCCCCGCCCATGGCTGCGGCTCCGGAGCGTGGCCCTCCGCGCAGCCGCTGGCTCAGGCTGGTCAGGAAGAACCCCGCGAACTCGGCGTTGCCCAGCAGCTCGCGAAAGACCGCCGCGGGGATGCGGTGCAGCACCAGCTCGCCCGCCGCGATGACATCGCTGCCCGGGGCATTGCCGCCGAGGATGGACGGATAGCCGAAGCACTCGCCCTCCTCGATCTCCTGCAGCACCTGGCCGTCGCGCACCAGGTGGGCGCTGCCCTTGCCGACGATGTGCAGGAACTCGCTGACGCGCCCGCCCTGGCGCAGGATGATGGTCCCGCCGGGGACCGTCAGCGTGCCCGCACTGCGGGCGGCCGTCTCCAGTTCGGCCGGCGTCAACCGGTCGAAGGGATGGTGGCGGCTGAGGAACTCGAGATCCTGCGAGGTCATGGGCTTCCCGTCGGCTGAACGGTGACGATTCCGGGTGATCATCGGCGGCGCGCAGGGGTCCAGGCAAGGGGAAAGCGCCGGGCGATTGAGCATTCGTCAGCAATCGTGTCCCCGGGGACAGCAAAAAGGTCGAATCGTCAAGCTGCGCCGGACCGGCCGCGTGGTATTGTCGACCGACCCTGGCCGACGTATTGCACTGCGCGAGGTGAGCCCGTGCCCATTCGACCCATGACCGCCGCCGATTGGCCCGCCGTGCGCGCCATCTACGCCGAGGGCATCGCCACCGGCCACGCCACCTTCGCCACCGACCCGGGCGACTGGGCACAGTGGGACGCCGGCCACTTCCCGACCTGCCGCCTTGTCGCCTGCGACGGCGCCGCGGTCCTGGGCTGGGCCGCCCTGAGCCGCGTCTCGGACCGCTGTGTCTACGGCGGCGTGGGCGAAATCTCCGTCTATGTGGCCGGCGCGGCGCGGGGGCGGGGGTTGGGCCGCGAGCTGCTGCAGGAGTTGATCGACGAATCCGAGCGCCACGGCTTCTGGACCCTGCAGGCCGGCATCTTCCCCGAGAACACCGCCAGCGTGGCCATCCACGAGCGCTGCGGCTTCCGCCTGGTGGGGCGCCGCGAGCGCCTGGGCAAGTTGGCCGGCATGTGGCGCGATGTGCTGCTGCTGGAACGGCGCAGCGCGGTCACGGGCGGCTGAACCCATGCTCGACCTCGTCATCATCGCCGCCTACTTCGTGGTCATCATGGCCATCGGCATCGCTTCGCGCCTGCGGCCGGGTGCCACCGCAGACGAGTACTTCATCGCCAGCCGCAGCCTGCGCTGGCCTTCGATCGCGTTCTCCACCATCGCCACCAACATCCACGCCGGCCACTTCCTGGGCATCGCCGGCAGCGCCTACCTCTACGGGCTGGCCCAGGCCAACCTGGAGATCAACGCCGTGTTCGGGCTGCTGCTGGCGGCGTTCGTCTTCGTGCCGCTGTACCTGAAGCAGCGGGTGGTGACCATCACCCAGTTCTTCGAGGCGAAGTTCGGCCCGCAGGTGGCCATCGCCTACTCGGTGCTGACGATGGTGCTATACGGCTTCCTCTATCTGGGGACGGCCCTGTTCTGGGGCGCGTATGCGGTCAACGCGCTGTTTCCGGAGCAGGCCGCGCTGATCCACGCCGACCCGGCCACGCGGGTGATGATCATGATGGTGGCGCTGGGCGCGTTCTCGGCGGTCTACACCTGGCTGGGCGGGCTGACGGCGGTGGTGCGCACGGACATCGTGCAACTGCTGCTGCTGCTGTGCGGCGGCAGCGTGCTGACGATGCTGGCGGTGCGCGAGGCCGGGGGCTGGGGCGCGCTGCAGCAGAGCGGCCTGATGCACCTGCACCTGGCGGCGGATCATCCCAAGCTGCCCTGGACCGCCATCGGCGCCATGCTGCTGCTGAACCTGCACTACTGGGGCTGCAACCAGGTGATCCTGCAGCGGGCGCTGGCCGCGCGCTCGGTGCGCGACGCCCAGCTGGGCCTGCTGGCGGGCGGCGTGCTGAAGTACCTGACCGCCGTGATCACCACCGTGCCGGCGGTCGCGCTGGCGGTGATCCTGCGCGACCGGCCGCTGGCCGACCCCGACCTGGCCTACCCGACGTTGGTGGACCTGCTGCTGCCGGCGGGCCTGCGCGGGCTGGTGCTGTGCGGGCTCTTCGCGTCGCTGATGAGCACCGTCGATTCGATCTTCAACTCGGTGGCGACCCTGTGGTCGGTCGACATCTACCAGCGGCGGCTGCGGCCGGACGCGGACGATGCGCAGATCATCCGCATGGGCCGCCGCGCCATCGTCGTGACCCTGGGCACCGGCCTGGCCTTCGGCTTCTTCCAGGCGCATGTGAAGTTCGGCGACCCGGCCTTCGCCCTGACCCATTGGTTCAACGACATGAGCTACTACATCAAGGTGGGGTTCGTGATCCTGATCTCGGCGGCGGTGTTCCTGCATGGCGCGCGGCCGCGCCTGGTGCTGGCGATGATGGTGGCCACGGTCGGCATCAAGCTGCTGCTGGAGCGGCTGCTGCCGACCATGGCCTACTTCAACGTCACGGCGTTGACCATCGTCATCGGCTTCATGGTGGTCGCGGGCGAGGCCTGGGCGCGCACCCGGCAGGGCGTGGCTTGGCGAGAGCTGTGGCACGCGGCCGACCGCACCGCCGCCCGCGCGGGCCTGGCCCTGGCGGCCTCGCTGGTGGCCCTGCAGGTGGTGTTCCACTGACGGCGGCTATTTGGCCTCGACGTTGCCCATGCCCGCCACGTTGATGGTCTTCTTTTCGGGGCTGCCCCAGTAGGTGACGTTGCCCACGCCGGTGACCTGCACGTCGATGCTGGCGCTGGCGAACGCCTCGCAGTTGCCGACGCCCGACAGCACGATGGCCACGTCCTGGGCCTGGAGCTTGCGCGCGTCGCAGTCTCCGGCCCCGGTCAGGAAGATCTGCAGGTCCTGGACCTTGCCGTCCAGCTTCACGTCGCCGGCTCCGCGCAGGTAGAAGATCAGGCTCTTGCCGTCGAGGCCCGTGATGCCGACGTTGCCCGCGCCGTGCAGGGTGAACTCCTCGAGGGCCGCCGTGGTGATGCGCACCGTGCAATGGTCCGACGGGTTGCAGCTCTTCTTCCAGTCCAGGTCCAGGGTGCCGTCCTTGACCAGGGCTTCCAGATTGTCCCAGAGGTTGTCATCGACGGTGACCTCGACCTTGGGCGTCTTGCCGATGGCCACCTCGACGTCGAAGGCGCCGCCCAGGACGATCTTGTTGAATGTGCCGAATTCAAGGGTGCGGGTCTCCAGCTTGCCGGAGCCCTCGATGGGATCGCCGGCCTGGGCGGGAGCGGTCAATGCGATCGCCAGCAGCAGCGTGCAGGCGGCCAGGGCGTGGTTGCGGAAGGGCATCGTCATCCTCCGGATCGGGTGCATCCTTTGCATCTTGGGGGTGCCGTAGAGACGCTTCCCCCGGGGGAAAGGTTTAACACGGAAATGCCGGCCATGCTATGGTCGCCGGGCCGGGCCGCACGGGCGCCGGCGGAAGGACGACTCCCCGCATGACGCGCCCGACGACCTGGATCGCCATCCTGCTGGTGCTCGGCACCTGGCCGTTGTCCTGGACCGACACGGCCCTGGGCGGCCTCTGGCCGCCGTTGGTGGCCCTGGCGGTGATCGCCGCGTCCCGCCACGCCCTGGCCGGTCTGCTGGCCGGCGCCTTCTGCGGCGCGGTGATCCTCGCCGGCGGCGACCCCTGGCAAGCCTACCTGGCCCTGTTCCGCGACCACCTGGCGCCCAGCCTGGGCAGCAGCTGGAAGACCGGCGCAATCCTCTTCACCCTGGTGCTGGGCGGGTTCGCCGCGGTGCTGGACAAGGGCGGCGGCTTCCGCACCCTGCTGGGACGCCTGACCGCCGGCCGCGGCGATGCCGACCGGCGCTTCCAGCTGGCGGCCGCGGGCCTGGGCCTGCTTTGCTTTTTCGACGGCCTGGCCAACAGCATGATGGTGGGAAGGGTTGGCCGCGACCTGGCCGACCGCTGCGGCGTGGCGCGGGTCAAGCTGGCCTACATCGTCGACTCCACCAGCAGCGCCGTGGCCTGCGTGGCCCTGGTCTCCACCTGGATCGCCTTTCAGCTGACAATGATCCGCGAAGGCTTCGCGCTGGCCGGGCGCGAGGTGAATCCCTACGCCGAGTTCCTGTCCTCGCTGCCCTCGAACTTCCATTGCTGGTTCACGCTGGTGCTGCTGTTCGTGTCCATCGGGCGGCGCTTCGATCCGGGTCCCATGGGAGGTTTCGTGGCCGAGGTGCGGGCCCGGGGGCCGCTCCCTCAGGCGGCTGACGCCAGGCCCGCGCCCGCGGCCTCGGCCCTGGTGCCTCTGGCCGTGCTGCTCGTGGCGTTCTTCGCCGGCTTCTACCTGCTGGGCACCGACGGCGCGCTGCTGCCGGTGACCAGGGAGAAGATCGTGGGGGCCTTCGGCGGCGACGCCGGCCCCCTGGTCATGGTGCTGGCCGGCCTGGTCGCCACCCTGGCCGCGACGGTGCTGTTTCCGGTGCCCGGCCCGCGGCGCGCGGCCCTGGCCGGGGCCGCGTTCCTGGACGGCGCCCGCACCATGCTCGGCCCGGTGGTGATCCTGGTGGCGGCCTGGATGCTGGGCAGCGTGCTGGCCGCCCTGGGCACGGCCGAGTCCATCACCAGGGCGGCGGCGGCGCTGGACGCCGCGCCGGTGCTGCCCCTGGTCATCTTCGTGACCGGCGCGGTGGTCTCCTTCGCCACGGGCACCTCGTGGGGCACCATGGGCATCCTCTTTCCCCTGGCCATCCCGGCGGCGGCCGGGGCCGTGGCCCACCTCGATCCGGCCGCCCAGGCCTCGTTCCTGCATGTGACCGTGGCCGCGGTCTTCAGCGGGGCCGTGTTCGGCGACCACTGCTCGCCCTTCAGCGACACCACCATCGTCTCGTCCATCTCCTGCGGGGTCGAGCCCCACGACCACGTGCGCACCCAGATCCCGTACGCCCTGATCGCCGCGGCGGTGGCGGCGCTGGTGGGGTTCCTGCCGGCCGGATTCGGGGTGCCGGCCTGGGTGTCGCTGGTGGCCGGGACGGGGATCCTGGTGTCGCTGCCGACGGTCCTACGGCGGCTGGGCTGGACCGGCTGAAGGCCTGGAAATCATACGATACAACAAATAGCCGCGGTCCCCAGCAACTCCTAGCATTCCACTAATATATTTGTCTATAGTATCTTACAGGCTTCGAATTCCTGTCAAAAAATTAACAATAATTCCTTGACCCGGCTCCGGCAGCGCCGATATTTGAGCCCGGATCCATGATGTGATCTTTTTAACGGCGCTTGCGGGCAAACGGAGGCGGGAACCATGGCAAGGAACGCAGTGCTGCGGCCGCTGACGCCCAGGGCGGTGGGTCGATTGGGTGCCTATCGGCGGGTGTTGGCGGGGCTGGCCGGGCGGGGGATTGCGGCCACCCACTCGCGCGACATCGCCGAGCAGACCGGCCTGACCTCGTCACTGGTGCGCCAGGACCTGATGCGGGTCGGCTACCGCGGCAACCCCCAGCACGGTTACGACGTGCAGCGCCTCGAGGCCGCCATCGCCGAGGCCCTCGGCGCCGAACGGCAGGTGCGGGCCGTGCTGCTGGGGGTGGGCAACCTGGGCCGGGCCATCCTGCAGTACTTCCGCACGGCCCACCCGGGCCTGGACATGGTGGCGGCGTTCGAGACGGACGTCGACCTGGTGGCCCAGCGCTGCCAGGGCGTGCCGGTGCGGCACCTGGTCGATCTCGAATCCATCGTCAAAGAGGAGGGTGTGCGCATCGCCATCCTGGCCATGCCCGCACGCGAGGCGCAGGCGGTGGCCGATCGGCTCGTGGCCGTGGGCGTGCGCAGCCTGCTGAACTTCACCTCGGGCACGCTGCGGGTGCCGGCCGGCACCTACGTGGAGAACCATGACCTCGGACTTGCCCTGGAGCGGGTCGCCTACTTCGCCGGCCGGCAGGTGGAGGTCCTCGCATGAACGGCCGGCCCAGCACCGTGGCCGAGATCCTGGCGGCCCACCCCGACAGCAGCCGCGAGCACCTGATCCCCCTGCTGCAGGAGGTGCAGGAAGTCCAGGGCTACGTGTCGCGCGAGGCAGTGGCGCTGCTGGGTGCCCACCTGGGCCTGCCCGCGAGCCGTGTCTACGGCGTGGCCACCTTCTACAACCAGTTCCGCTTCCAGCCCCTGGGCCGCTACCACGTGCAGGTCTGCCGCGGCACCGCCTGCCACGTCAAGGGGAGCCAGGGCGTGTTCGCCGCCATCAAGCGCTACCTGCAGGTCGAGGCCGGGCAGACCACGCGCGACGGCGTGTTCAGCCTCGAGGTCGTGGCCTGCCTCGGCGCCTGCGGCCTGGCGCCGCTGATCTGCGTCAACGGCGAGTTCCATGGCGGCGATCGACAGCGATGCGGCCGTCAGGATCCTGCGCCGCTGCCGGCGAGGAGGCCGAGACCGCATGAACACCCGGCGACGCATACCCGCCGAACTGGACGCCAGTCGCGCGAGCCGAACTGCGCCGCGAGGTGGTCACCCGTCCGGTGATCCTCGATCGGCACCGGCACCTGCGGCCTGGGCGCCGGCGCCGCCGCCGTGCTCGAGGCGGTGCGCGGCTTCCCGGTGGTCCAGCGCCACGGGGCCGGGATCGTCGAGGTCGGCTGCATCGGCCTGTGCGCCAGCGAGCCCATGCTCGACGTGCAGCTGCCGGGCCGGACGCGCCTGTGCTTCGGGCGGGTGGACCGGAGAAGGCCCGCACCATCCTGGACGCCATGCTGGGCCAGGCGGGCCTGGCCCGAGCTGCCCCTGTTCCAGTTCCCGGTCCCGGGGCTGCAGTCGTGGGAGGGCGTGCCCACCATCGGCGAGCACCCGTTCTTCGCCCCGCAGACCGCGCTGGGTGCTGCGCAACTGCGGCCTGATCGACCCGCGCAGCCTGGACGAGTACCTGGCCCGCGGCGGCTACCGCCAGTGGCTGCGGGTGCTGCGGGAGCGTGTCCCCGGCCGAGCGTCTGCGACTTGGTCGAGCGCAGCGGCCTGCGCGGCCGCGGCGGCGGCGGCTTCCCCACCGGCCGCAAGTGGCGCTTCGCCCAGCAGACGCCTGCCGAGCGCAAGTACCTGATCTGCAACGCCGACGAGGGCGACCCGGGCGCATTCATGGACCGCGCCGTGATCGAGGGCGACCCGCACCGCCTGCTCGAGGGCATGGCCATCGCCGCCTACGCCATCGGCGCGACCAAGGCCTACGTCTACATCCGCGCCGAGTACCCGCTGGCGATCCGCCGCCTGACGCGGGGCCATCGCCCAGGCCAGGGACTGCGGGCTGCTGGGCCGGCGACATCCTCGGACAGCGGCTTCGATCTCGACGATCGTCATCAAGAAGGGCGCCGGCGCCTTCGTCTGCGGCGAGGAGACCGCGCTGATCCACCGCATCGAGGGCCGGCGCGGCATGCCGCGGCCGCGGCCGCCGTTCCCCGCGGTCAGCGGCCTGTTCGGCAAGCCGCACGGTGATCAACAACGTCGAGACCCTGGCCAACCTGCCCGAACATCCTCGCGCATCGGCGCCGAGGCTTCGCCGCCCTGGGCACCGCCGGCAGCAAGGGCACCAAGGTCTTCGCCCTGTCGGGCAAGGTCGCGCGCACCGGCCTGGTCGAGGTGGCGATGGGCACCTCCCTGCGCGCAGATCGTCTTCGCCATCGGCGGCGGCATCCCCGGCGGCCGGACGTTCAAGGCCGTGCAGATCGGCGGTCCCTGCGGCGGCTGCATCCCGGCCAGCCACCTCGACATCCCGGTCGACTACGAGTCGCTCAAGACGCGTGGGCGCCATGATGGGCTCGGGCGGCCTGGTGGTCATGGACGAGGACAACTGCATGGTCGACGTGGCCAAGTTCTTCATGGACTTCATCCAGCGCGAGAGCTGCGGCAAGTGCATCCCCTGCCGCGAGGGCACGCGCCACATGCTGGAGATCCTGCAGGCGATCACCCGCCATCCGCGCAGCGAGCACGACCACAGGCGCTGGAGCGCTTCCAGGGCGTGGTGAACCTGGAGGACCTGGCCGACGTGATCAAGGACACCCGCCTCTGCGGCCTGGGCAGACCGCGCCCAACCCGGTGCTCAGCACGCTGCGCTGGTTCCGCGACGAGTACGAGGCGCACATCTTCGAGCGCCGCTGCCCGGCCGGCGTCTGCACCGAGCTGCTGAGCTACCGCATCGACGCGGCCAAGTGCAACGGCTGCGGTCGCTGCCTGCGCGAGTGCCCGGCCGACGCCATCGCCGGCGCGCCGCGGCAGCCGCACTACATCGTCCAGGAGCAAGTGCATCGCCTGCGGCACCTGCCTCGACGCCTGCAAGCCTCGACGCCGTGCTCGTCAGCTGAGGAGACGACCATGCCGACGATCGAAGTCAACGGAACCGACGATCGACGCCCGCCAGGGCGAGACCCTGCTGGAGGCGCTGCGCCGGGCCGGCATCCAGGTGCCCACCCTGTGCCACTTCGAGGGTCTGCCCCCGACCGGCGCCTGCCGCCTGTGCGTGGTGGAGGTGGCGGGCCAGCGCGGCCTGGTGCCGAGCTGCTCGTACCCGGTCAGCGACGGGATGAAGGTGCAGACCCACTCGCCCGGGCCGTGCGGGCGCGCAAGACCATCGTCGAGCTGCTGCTGGCCAACCACCCCGACGACTGCCTCTACTGCGTCCGCCACGGCAACTGCGAGCCTGCAGGACCTGGCCGAGGAGCTGGGCGTGCGCTCGCGCCGGCTGCCGGGCACGCAAGCCGGCACCTGCGGCGGGACATCTCCAGCCCGGCCATCGTGCGCGATCCCGCCAAGTGCATCCTCTGCGGCGCTGCGTGCGGGTCTGCGAGGAGGTGCAGGGGGTCGGCGGCCATCGACTTCATCGGCCGCGGCAGCGGCGCGCGGGTCGGCACGGCCTTCGGCGAGGGCCTGAACGTCTCGAGCTGCGTCAACTGCGGCCAGTGCATCATGGTCTGCCCCACCGGGGCGCTGACCGAGCAGCTCGCACCTGGAGCAGGTCGAGGCCGCCCTGCGCGATCCGCGCTGACGGTCGGTGGTGCAGCACGCGCCGGCGGTCTCGGTCAGCCTGGCCGAGGAGTTCGGCCTGAAGCCGGGCCGGGACGTGGACGGCGCCGCTGAACGCGCCGCTGCGCCGCCTGGGCTTCGACCAGGGTCTTCGACACCTCGTTCACCGCCGACCTGACGATCATGGAGGAGGCCACCGAGCTGGTGCAGCGGCTGCGGGGCGGCGGCCCGCTGCCCATGTTCACCAGCTGCTCGCCCGGCTGGGTCAAGTTCGTCGAGACAGTTCTACCCCGAGCTCATCCCCAACCTGTCGACCTGCAAGAGCCCGCAGCAGATGCTGGGCGCCGTGGTCAAGACCCACTTCGCGGCGCGGCGCGGGCCTCGACCCGGCGCGGATCTTCAGCGTGGCGATCATGCCCTGCACCGCCAAGAAGTTCGAGGCCGGCCGCCCGGAGATGCTCGCAGCGGCAAGCTGCCGGACGTCGACGCGGTGCTGACCACGCGCGAGCTGGCCCGAGCTGATCCGCCGGCACGGGCTGCGACCTGGCGCGACCATCGAACCCGAGCCGGCGGACATGCCCTTCGGCGAGCGCTCGCGGCGCGGGCAAGCTCTTCGGCGCCACCGGCGGCGTGATGGAGGCGGCCCTCCGCACGGCCCACTACCTGGTCACCGGCCGCGAGCTGGCCGACCTCAAGGTCGCGGCGGTGCGCGGGCTCGACGGGGTCAAGGAGGCCCGGGTGCAGATCGGCGACCTCGAGCTGGGCGTGGCCGTGGTCAGCGGCCTGGGCAACGCCCGCCGCCTGCTGGAGGAGATCGCGCGCCGGGCGCCGCGACCTGCACTTCATCGAGGTCATGACCTGCCCCGGCGGCTGCGTCAACGGCGGCGGCCAGCCCATCGGCGTCGACGCGCGCGGCGGTGCGCGCCCGCATGCAGGCGCTGCTACGCATCGACGCGGCCGAGACCGTGCGCACCGCCCACGGCAACCCGGCGGTGCACCAGCTCTACGCCGAGTTCCTGGGCGAACCCCTGGGCGAGCGCAGCCACGAGCTGCTGCACACGCACTATGACCCGCGCGAAGGTGCTGAGGTGAGGCCATGAACACCGACACCGCCCTGGTCTGCGACCATCGGCGAGCGCTGCCGCGTCTGCTACACCTGCGTGCGCGAGTGCCCGGCCAAGGCCATCCGCATCGCGGACGGCCAGGCCGAGGTCATCCCCGAGCGCTGCATCGGCTGCGGCAACTGCGTGCGCGTGTGCAGCCAGGACGCCAAGCAGGTGCTCGGCTCGCTCGACGCGGCGGCGGCCCTGCTGGCCGGGACGGCGCCGGTGGCGGCGGCCGTCGCGCCCTAGCTTCCCGGCCGAGTTCATCGACCTGGCGCCGGAGCAGGTGGTGGGGGCGCTGCGCGCGCTGGGCTTCGCGCTGGTGCACGAGGTCGGCTTCGGCGCCGACCTGGTGGCCCGGGCCACGCGCCGGCTGCTGGACGCCGATCCCGGCGGCCAGCTGCATCGCACCACGTGCCCGGCCATCGTGACCTACGTCGAGCAGTTCCAGCCCGGCGCTGGTGGGCAGCCTGCTGCCGATCGTCTCGCCGATGGTGGCCGACGGCCCGCGCACTGCGCGCAGCTGCACGGCGCGGACCTGAAGGTCGTCTTCATCGGACCCTGCATCGCCAAGAAGGGCGAGGCGGCCGCGACCAGCGGCGCCGGCGAGATCGACGCCGTGCTGACCTTCGCCGAGCTGCGCGAGCTGCTGGCCAGGGGCGGGATCGATCCGCGGACCGTCGCGCCGGCCGGAGTTCGACCCGCCGCGGGCCGGCCTGGGCGCGGTCTTTCCGCTTTCGCCGGGGCCTGGTCCAGGCCGCCGGCATGGACGAGGACCTGACCAGCACCGCGGGTCGTCACCGCCGACGGACGCCAGGATTTTCCCCGAGGCCCTGCGAGGGATTCGCGGCCGGCGACCTCGAGGCCCACCTGCTGGACGTGCTCTGCTGCAACGGCTGCATCATGGGCGCGGGCATGACCACCCGCGAGCCCCTGTTCCGCCGGCGCGCCGCGGTCAGCCGCTACGCCGCCAGCGGCGGGCCGAGGGCGACCCGCAGCCCTGGCACGAAGCCATGGCCCGGCTGGAGGGCCTCGACCTGGCGCGGAGCTTCGCGGCCCGCGACACGCGCATGCCGGTGCCCGGCGAGGACGACATCCGCGCGATCCTGGCCCGCATGGGCAAGCGCACGCCGGCCGACGAGCTGAACTGCGGCGCCTGCGGCTACGACACCTGCCGCGAGCACGCCGTGGCCATCTTCGACGGGCATGGCCGAGAGCGAGATGTGCCTGCCCTACACGATCGAGCAGCTGCGGGCCACGGTCGACGGAGCTGCACGATCTCGCACGCGGAGCTGGCCACGCACCCAGGACGCGCTGATGCACAGCGAGACGGCTGGCCAGCATGGGCCAGCTGGCCGCCGGCATCGCCCACGAGGTGAACAACCCGCTGGGCGTGGTCCTGCTCTACGCCCACCTGCTGCAGGACGAGTGCCGCGGCGACGAGCAGCTGCGGGCCGAGCTGGCCCTGATCGTCGAGCAGGCGGACCGCTGCAAGGGCATCGTCGGCGGCCTGCTGGACTTCGCGCGCCAGAACAAGGTGGAGCTGAAACCCGTGGCCCTGGCCGATCTGGTCGAGCGCAGCCTGCAGGGCTGCGTCCTGCCCGACGGCGTGGCGGTGGCGGCGGAGCACGCCGATCCCGCGCTGTCGGCCGAGCTGGACTCGGGACAGATCGGCCAGGTGCTGGCCAACCTGCTGAGCAACGCCGCGGCGGCCATGCCCGCCGGCGGCACCATCGTCGTCAGGACCGGATCCGCGGCCGGCGACCGCGTCTGCCTGCAGGTGGTCGACACCGGCAGCGGCATCCCCGAGGCCATCCGCGCCAGGGTCTTCGAGCCCTTCTTCACCACCAAGGGCCGCGGCACGGGCACCGGTCTGGGCCTGGCCGTCAGCTACGGCATCGTCAAGATGCACCGGGGCGACCTGGTCTTCACCAGCAACGACGACCCGGCGGCCGGTCCGACCGGGACGACCTTCACCATCACGCTTCCGCGCCACCGCTGGCCGGGGCAGTGAGGAGAATCGCATGAATGCCGAAGCACGCCCCGTGGTGCTGCTGGTGGACGACGACCAGGACTTCCTGGCGCAGATGGCGCTGCGCTTCGAGCGCGAGGGCTGGCGCGTCGTGACCGCGCGCAACGAGACCGAGGCCCGGGCCCGGCTGGCCAGCCTGCGCCCCGACCTGGCGGTGCTCGACCTGATGATGGACCAGCTGGACGGTGGGTTCACCCTGGCCCACCAGATCAAGCAGATGGACGCCGCCATCCCGGTGCTGCTGGTGACCGGGGTCACCGCCGAGACCGGCCTCGCCTTCGAACGCGCCGGCGCCGGGCAGCGGAGCTGGATCAAGGCCGACGCCGTGCTGGCCAAGCCGGTGCGCTTCGAGCAGATCCGCCGCGAGCTGGACCGCCTGGGCGTGCGGCATGACTGAGGGGCACGTCCTGCGGGTGCTGGTGGCCGACGACGAGGCGGGCATCCGCAGCGGCGTCAGCCGCGTGGTGTCCCGGTTGTCCGTCGATCTCGACGTGTACGGCGGCCCCACGCGCTTCACGGTCGAGGAGGCGGCCGACGGCCTGGCCGCCCGTGCGCGGCTGGATGCCGGCGGCATCGACATCCTGCTGCTGGACCACTCCATGCCGGGACTGACGGGAATGGAGCTGCTGGAGCAGCTGCGGGCCGCCGGGAGCGAGACGCTGGTGATCATGATCACCGCCTACGCGTCCCTGGACATGGCCGTGCGGGCCACCAAGCAGGGCGCCTTCGATTTCCTGGGCAAGCCCTTCGCGCCCCATGAGCTGAAGGAGGTCCTGGGCAAGGCCGCCCGCCACCTGGTGGCCGACCGCGCCGCGCGCCGCCTGGCCGCCGAGCGGCACCGGGTGCGCTTCGAGTTCCTGTCGGTGCTGGCCCATGAGCTGAAGGCGCCGCTGGGGGCGGTCGAGGGCTACCTGCAGCTGCTGGACGAGGGCGTGACCGACGGCGACCCCGCGACGGTCAAGCACATCGTCGGGCGCTCGCTGGCCCGGCTCGCGGGCATGCGCAAGCTGATCTTCGACCTGCTGGACCTGACCCGCATCGAGTCGGGGGAGAAGGCGCGCCGCCTGGGGCCGGTCGATGCCGCGGCCGTGACCGCAGGCGTGGTCGAGACCTTCGCGGCCCGGGCCGCCGAGCGCGGCATCACCGTGCGCACGCAGGTGCGCGGCGATACGGCGCTGACCGGCGATCCCGGCGAGCTGGAGATCATGCTCAACAACCTGGTTTCCAACGCCATCAAGTACAACCGGGACGAGGGCCGGGTGGAGATCGGCATCGACGGCAACGATCGGCAGCGGCTCGTCGTCACGGTCGCCGACACGGGCATCGGCATGAGCGCCGCCGAGACGGCGCGGCTGTTCGGCGAGTTCGTGCGCATCCGCAACGACAAGACCCGCAACATCGAGGGCAGCGGCCTGGGCCTGAGCATCCTGCGCCGGCTGGCCCGCCTCAACGGCGGCGACGTGACCGTCGCCAGCCGGGAAGGCGACGGCACGACCTTCACCCTGAGCCTGGCCCGCGACGGCGGCCGACACCGGGAGGCGCCATGAGCATCGCCACCGGGCCCCGCATCGACGAGGCCGCCATCGCCGCGGCCCTGGCCGGCGGCGCCGCCGACGCGGCGCAGGTGCGTGCCATCCTGGCCAAGGCCCGGGACCTGGGCGGCCTGGCGCCGGCGGAGGTGGCCGCGCTCTGCGGCGTCGAGGACCCGCAGCTGCTGGACGAGATCTTCCACGCCGCCCGCGACGTCAAGGAGACCATCTACGGCCGGCGCCTGGTGCTGTTCACGCCGCTGTACGTGTCCAACCTCTGCGCCAACGACTGCGCCTACTGCGCCTTCCGCGCCGGCAACCGCGACCTGGTGCGGCGCGCCCTGACCCGTGACGAGATCGCTGCCGAGGTGCGCGCCCTGGTGCGCGAGGGCCACAAGCGGGTGCTGCTGGTGGCGGGCGAGGCGTATCCGGCCGCGGGCTTCGACTACGTGCTCGAGGCGATCGACACGATCTACGCGGTGCGCGAGGGCCCGGGCGAGATCCGCCGGGTCAACGTGAACGTGGCGCCCCTGGAGGTGGACGAGTTCCGCCGCCTGGCCGAGCGGCGCATCGGCACCTACCAGATCTTCCAGGAGACCTACCACCGCCCGACCTACGCGCAGGTGCACCGGCGCGGGCGCAAGGCCGACTACGACTGGCGGCTGGGCGCCATGGACCGGGCCATGACCGCGGGCATCGAGGATGTGGGCGTGGGCGTGCTCTTCGGGCTGGCGGACTGGCGCTTCGAGCTGCTGGCCCTGCTGCAGCACGCGGCCCACCTGGAGGAGCGCTTCGGCGTCGGGCCCCACACGGTGAGCGTGCCGCGGCTGGAGCCGGCCCTGGGCTCGGAGCTGGCCGCCCATCCGCCACGGCCGGTACCGGACCTGGCCTTCCGGCGCATCGTGGCGATCCTGCGGCTGGCGGTGCCCTACACCGGCATCATCATGTCCACCCGCGAGACGGCGGCCATCCGCCGCGAGACCTTCGCCCTCGGGGTGTCGCAGATCTCCGCCGGCAGCCGCACCAACCCCGGCGGTCATACGGACGGCGACCGGGACCACGGCAGCCAGTTCAGCCTGGGCGATCACCGCGACCTGGACGAGGTGGTGCGCGATGTGGCCGAGCTGGGCTACACGCCCTCGTTCTGCACCGGCTGCTACCGCCTGGGCCGCACCGGGCGCGACTTCATGGACCTGGCCAAGCCGGGACAGATCCGGCGCCATTGCGATCCCAACGGGCTGAGCACCTTCCTCGAGTACCTGATCGACTACGCCTCGCCGGCGACCGTGGCGGCGGGCGAGCGCGCCATCGCCGCAGCCGTCGCGGCCATGACGGGCGAGCCGCGCCGCCGGGCCGAGACCATGCTGCTCCAGGTCCGCGGCGGCGGGCGGGACGTGTTCTGCTAGGAGGCAGGATCATGAGCACGACAAGGGCGACCCGCGGGTTCCGGCTGCACGTCGGCCTGGTCGGGCGCCGCAACGTGGGCAAGTCGAGCCTCGTCAATGCGCTGCTGCGCCAGGAGGTGGCCATCGTTTCGCCCACCCCGGGCACGACCACCGACCCGGTGAGCAAGCCCATGGAACTGCAGCCCATCGGTCCGGTGCTGCTGATCGACACCGCGGGCGTGGACGACAGCGGCGAACTGGGGGCCCTGCGGGTCGAGCGCACGCGCGCGCAGCTGGATCGTTGCGACGTGGTCCTGCTGGTGGCTTCCACCGGCATCTGGGGCCGGGTCGAGGAGGAGCTGCTGGCGGATCTGCGCCGCCGCGACCTGCCGGTGATCGTGGCCTTCAACCAGGCGGACCGGATCGAGCCCGAGCACTGGCTGGTGCAGGCCCTGCGCGCCCACGGTGCGGCGGTGGTGGTGGTCTCGGCCACGACCGGCGCGGGTCTTGACGCCCTGCGGGCGGCCATCGTCGCCGCGGCGCCCGCCGACCTGACCCGACCGGCGGCGCTGTTGGCGGACCTGGTGGGGCCGGGGGGCCTGGCGGTGCTGGTGGTGCCCATCGACAAGGAGGCGCCGGTCGGCCGTCTGATCATGCCCCAGGTCCAGGCCATCCGCGATCTGCTGGACGGCGACGCCCACTGCCTGGTGGTCAAGGAGGACGGCCTGGCGGCGGCCCTGGCCCGGCTGCGCACGCCGCCGGACCTGGTGGTGACCGACAGCCAGGCCTTCGCCCAGGTGGCGGCCATCGTGCCGGCCGAAGTGCCGCTGACCGGATTCTCGGTGCTGATGTCCCGCCAGCGCGGCGACCTGGCCCTGCAGGCGGCCGGCGCGGCGGCCCTGGATCGCTTGCGGCCCGGCGACCGGGTGCTGATCGCCGAGGCCTGCAGCCATCATCCGGTGGAGGACGACATCGGGCGGGTGAAGCTGCCCCGCTGGCTGGACGAGCTGGCCGGCGGTCCCCTCGAGTTCGAGACCGTGCAGGGCCACGACTTCCCGTCCGACCTGGCGCCCTACGCCGTAGTCGTGCACTGCGGGGCCTGCACCCTGAACCGGCGCGAGATGACCGCGCGCCTGGAGCAGTGCCGCCGCGCGGGCGTGCCGGTGACCAACTACGGCCTGGCCATCGCCCGGCGCTTCGGGGTGTTGGAGCGGGCGCTGGCGCCGTTCTCCCTGCCCGTCGGCGAGGGCTCCTGACGCCGGTCTCCGGCGGCTGAGGCCGATCTTTTGGGGTCCTGAACCGGTGTCTGTCAGGTTAGTATTACGCGTTGGAAATCAGTAACACCGGAGGTGCCGAAATGCGTTGCGCAGGGATGTTGGTGCTGCTGCTGGGGCTCGGCCTGCCCGGTAGCGGCCTGGCCCACGGCGTGGACACGGCCGTCGGCGACAGCCGCGCCGTGGTCGTGACCGTCACCCATGAGGACGGGTCGCCGCTCGCATTCGAGCCGTTCGAGGTCTTCGCTCCCGAGGGCAGTGCGGTCTTCGCCTCCGGCCGCACCGATCGTCTGGGTCGCGTGGTCTTCGTGCCCGACCAGGCCGGCGACTGGCGGGTCATGGTCGCCGGCGCCGACGGTCACGGTGCTGCGCTGACGGTGCCGGTGGATGCGGCCATGCTGCCGGCGGCCGCGGGCCCGGTCGCTGCGGCCGGCAACCGGCCGTGGCAGGCGGTGACCGGGGTCGCCATCATCTTCGGCGCGTTCGGCCTGGTGGCCCTGATCCAGGCCCGGCGGCGCTGAGGTGCATATCCCCGACGGCTTCATCGCTCCGCAGGTGTACGGTCCGGCCTACGGCGTGGCGGGCGTGCTGTGGGCCGTCGGCCTGCGCCGCTTGCGCCGCGTGCTCGATCCGGCGGCCGTGCCGCGCCTGGCGGTTGCGACCGCCGCCGCCTTCGCCCTGATGATGGTGACGGTGCCGCTGCCCGGCGGCACCACCGTCCACGTCTCGGGCGTGGGCATGATCGCGGCGCTGTTCGGGGTGTGGCAGGCGTTCCTGGCCCTGTCGCTGGTTTTCCTGATGCAGGCCCTGATGTTCGGCGACGGCGGCGTGACGGCATTGCCGGTCAACGCCCTGGCCATGGGGCTGGGCGGGAGCCTGGCCGCGGCCGGGATGCTGCGGCTGCTGGGCCGGCGCACCGTGGGCCTGTTCCTGGCGGGGTGGCTGGGCACGGTGGTGCCGGCGGTGATCCTGGCTTTCGTGCTGGGGCTGCAGCCGCTGCTGGCGAGGGCGGCCGACGGCACGCCGCTGTTCTTTCCCTTCGGCTGGAGCGTGACGCTGCCGGCGGTGATCATTCCGCACCTGGCCGTGGGCGTGGCCGACGGTGTGCTGACGGTGCTGGCCTGGCGCATCCTGGCGCCGCGGGAGGCCGCATGAGGGATCGCGCGCTGCTCTTGGGGTACCTGGTCGCCGTGGTGGCCGGCACGTTGGTGCACGATCCGCGGCTGCTGGGTGCTGGCGCCGCGGTGGTGCTGGTGTCGGCCGGCCGCGGCCTGCCGCGGCTGCTGCGGCGGATCCTGCGGGCGGCGCTGCCCTTCGCGCTGGCGGTGTCGCTGGGTTACGTCGTGGCGGCGCGCGGCGACCTGCCGACCGCCGGCACCGTGCTGCTGCGCCTGAACCTGCGGGTGCTGCTGCTGGTCGGCCTCGCCTTCCGGGTGCTGCCGGCGCTGAACCTGCAGCGGGCCGTGGGCTTCTCGGCCACCCTGCGCTTCGTGCTGGTGCTGGCCACCAGCCAGGTGTTGACCTTCAGACGATTGTTCACCGACTTCCGCCAGGCCCTGGCCGCGCGCACGCCGCGCCGGGTGGGTCTGCTGACCGCGCTGCGCCATGGTGCGGTCACCGCCGCCTGGTTCCTGCGCCGGGCCGAACACGACGCCACCGCCATGACCCAGGCCCTGGACGCACGGGGGTTCTTCCTTGATCGCGACTGAGCAGCTGCGCCACGCCTACGACCACAACGTCACCCTGGCCGGCGTCGACCTGGTGCTTTCCGCCGGCGAAAAGGTGGTCCTGTTGGGCAGCAACGGCTGCGGCAAGTCGACGCTGCTGAAGCTGCTGGCCGGCGTGGTGGCGCCGACGTCCGGCCGCGTGCTCTACGCCGGCCGCACCGTGCACGAGGGCCTGCGCGACAAGGCCTGGCGGGCCCGCTTCCGCCGCGAGGTGGGGCTGCTGTTCCAGCACCCGGACGCCATGCTCTTCAACGCCACGGTGCTGGACGAGATCGCCTTCGCCCCGCGCCAGCACGGGCAGCTGGACGCCGACGACCGCGCGCGCGACTGGGCCGGCCGCGTGGGCCTGGACGGCGTGCTCGAGCGGGCGCCCTGGACCCTGAGCGCCGGCCAGAAGCAGCTGGTCTGCCTGGCCTCGCTGCTGGTGCTGGACCCGCGGCTGCTGCTGCTGGACGAGCCGACTTCGGCCCTGGACCCGCGCAGCACCGGTTGGCTGGTGGATTTCCTGCAGGACCTGCCCCAGACCCTGCTCGTGGCCACCCACAACCTCTCGCTGGCCTCGGAACTGGGCACGCGCTGCCTGGTGATGGGCGAGGACCACACCATCATCCACGACGGCGACGTCATGGCCCTGCGCGGCGACCACGAGGTGCTCAAGCGGGCCAACCTGGTGCACATCCACCGCCACCGGCACCAGGACGGCGAGATGGAACACCGCCACTACCACACCCACGATTGGGACTAGCCATGACCGACGCCACCCGCCGCTTCACCGTCTCGCTGCCGGCCTCCCTGATGGACGAGCTGGACCGGCGCATCACCGACCAGGGCTACGACTCGCGCTCCGAGCTGGTGCGCGACCTGATCCGCGGCCAATTGGTGCGCGACGAGTGGGAGAAGATCGACGGCGAGGTGCACGGCGTGCTGACCATCTGCTACGATCATCATCGGCGCGAGCTGAAGGATCGCCTGCACGGCATCCAGCACGCCCACTACGTGCACACCCTCTGCAGCACCCACGTGCACCTGGATCACGACAACTGCCTGGAGGCCATCATCCTGCGGGGCACGCCGGGCGAGATCGAGAAGATGGCCCTGGCCATCCGCGGCCTCAAGGGCGTGGTGTTGGCCGATCTGGTGCGGGCGGCTGTGCCGCGGGTCTAGCGCCGCAGCCAGCGCAAGGCGTCGCCGCGCTCGCCCCAGCCGACGGTTTCACCGATGTCGTCCGCCAAGGCGACCAGCGCGGCGCGGGGATCCTCGGTGCGCGGCTTGCCGCGGTAGAGGTCGTAGTCG
Source organism: Candidatus Krumholzibacteriia bacterium (assembly GCA_963848505.1). Lineage (GTDB taxonomy): Bacteria > Krumholzibacteriota > Krumholzibacteriia > LZORAL124-64-63 > LZORAL124-64-63 > JACZKN01. Next base: position 906,863 of record CAWKEB010000002.1, read on the forward strand.
CCGCGGTGGGCCGCGGGGGTGTGGTTGGGCATGACCACGTTGGCGCCCGCCAGCAGGCCGCGCCGGCGGCCGTCGCCCGCCAGGGCCTCCAGGGCCGTGGTCGCGGCGATGTTCACGTCCGGCAGCAGCAGGCGCGCGCAGGCGATCATGGCCAGGCCCAGGTCCAGCTGTCGGACCGGGTCGCAGGGCGCGTCGGCCAGGGGCGTGCCGTCGTGGGGGATGAAGGGGCCCATGCCGATCATGTCGATGTCGCGGTCGCACAGGAACAGCAGGTCGGCCGCGAGGAGGTCGATGGTCTGGCCCGGCAGGCCGATCATCACGCCGGTGCCCACCTGGTAGTCGGCCGCCCGCAGGTGGTCGAGGCAGGCCGCACGCTCCTGCCAGGTCTGGTCGTCCGGGTGCAGGGCGCGGAACAGACCCTGATCCGCGGTCTCGATGCGCAGCAGATAGCGGTGGGCGCCGGCGCCGCGCCAGCGGCGGTAGGCCGCGGGGCTCTGCTCTCCCAGCGAAAGGGTGATGCCCAGCTCGCCGCCGGTGGCGGCGTGGACCGCGGTCAGCACCTCGGCCACGAACTCGACGAACGCGGGGTCGCGGCGCTCGCCGGCCTGCAGCACGAGGGAGCCGTAGCCGGCGGCGTGGATCTCGGTGGCGGCGGCGACGATCTCCGCCAGGGAGAGCTCGTAGCGCTCGACGCTGCGGTTGTCGCGGCGGATGCCGCAGTAGCGGCAGTTCCGGACGCAGTGATTGCTGAACTCGATCAGCCCGCGGGGGCGGATGATCGCACCGACGCCGGCGCCCTTCACGGCGTAGGCGGCGGCGTGCAGGGCCGCGCGGTCGGCCGGCAGGTCGGCGGCCAACAGCCGGGTCCACTCGGCACGGCCGAGGGCCTTGGGGTTGGCGCGGGCGTGGGCCAGCAGGGCTGGGAATGGCGGCGTGCTGGGCATTTCGTTAATCTAATAACACGCGAGCAGTATTCCAGGATAATCGGGTTGTGCCACGAAGAATGTGTCTGGCCGGAATCTGGGCGGAAAGCCAATATATTATATCAATATATTGTACCATAACATCAACCGTGGCGGCCTCGGAACCGGCCGGGCACAATCCTCGAGGCACAACTGAACGCGTGGGAGTAACGAGGCCTTCCCGGCGCATTCTGACGGAAATGAATATATTATTCCATCAAGTCGACCCCGCGATAAGTCGATGATATTGTGGGAACTAGACCCCTAACCAGGTTAAGCTGTTTATTTCTTGACATTACCTGTTCCAGAAAAAACATTAGGCTCAGGCGACCGGGATCCTGTCGCAGCCGCCGGCGCCGACTTGTAAGCAGGGCCCCCGGGGCCCAACCGTGAGGGGTGGATGCATGGTCCGATTCTTCCTGGAACGCGAGCGGGTCGCAGACCTGGTCGCCCATCTCATGGAGCGCCGGCCGGTCTACGCGCCGCACCGCAAGGGACGGCGGTCCTTCGCCTTCGCCGAGACCGCCGATCCGGCGGCGGTGGTCCTGGACTATCCGCGCACGCTGCACTCGCCCAAGAAGTTCTTCCTGCCCCCGCGGGAGGAGTTGCTGGCCTTCGATCTGACCGACCAGTCGTTCGCCGCCGCCGAGGTGCAGCCGCTGGACGCCGTGTTCTTCGGGGTCCACTCCTATGACCTGGCCGCGATCCGCCGCCTCGACCACAACTTCAGCGCCGGCAACCCCGAGCGGAACTACCTGGTCCGCCGCCAGGGCGCGCTCTTCGTGGGCGTGTCCTTCGAGCCGGACAAGTTCCACTTCTCCGGTTCGGTGGGCAGCGAGCCCGACGACACCACCGGCTGCGACCTGTTCCTGTCCAAGCTGCTGGACGGCTACGTGCTGGAGGTGCTGACGCCCGCGGGCCGCGAGCTGCTGGCGGGCTTCGAACTGCCGCCGTACGAGGGGCACGAGCCGCCGGCCCACCCCTTCCACCAGCACATCTACGTGCCCCAGTCGCGGCTGGGCCGGATCATGGACAAGAGCTACGACCACGCGGTGTGGGCCGAGGCCTCGCGCGACTGCGTCGGTTGCGGGACCTGCAATCTGGTCTGCCCCACCTGCTACTGCTTCGACGTGACCGAGAACGTGGACATCACCGTCACCCGCGGCAACCGCGAGCGGACCTGGGACGGCTGCATGCTGCGCGGCTTCAGCGAGGTCGCCGGCGGCGAGGTCTTCCGCGAGCACCTGCCGGCCCGCCAGCGGCACCGGGTGCTGCGCAAGTTCAAGTACCTGAGCGACGAGACCGGCCAGCCCTGGTGCGTGGGCTGCGGGCGCTGCACGGCGGCCTGCACCGCCGGCATCAGCATCGTCAACATCGTCAACCGGCTGGTCGGCGACGCGGAGCGGACGCCGGTCGCACCCATCTAGACGGGCGGCGGCCGCCCGCGGCCCGCCACGGGAGTGGAGCATGAACCTGCAAGCACTGAAGACCCCCTCTGCGGCGCAGGACCTGTACCTGCCCCGGCTGGCGGAGATCACCGCGATCCGCAAGCTGACCCCGCTGGAGACCCTCTACACGGTGCGCCTGCCCGGGGGCGCCGAGTTGGGCCACCAGCCGGGACAGTTCGTCGAGGTCTCGATCTTCGGCGTCGGCGAGGCGCCGTTCTCCATCTCGTCGTCGCCTGCCCGGCGCGGGGAGTTCGAGCTGGGCATCCGCAGGGTCGGCATGCTGACCGAGGTGCTGGCCGGCTACCGGGTCGGACAGAAGATCGGCATCCGCGGTCCCTTCGGCACGGCATCCCGCTCGACGGCTTCGCCGGGCGCGACGTGCTGATCGTCGCCGGCGGCATCGGCCTGGTGCCCATGCGCTCGATGATCAACCACGTGCTGGCCCACCCCGGCGATTACGGGCGCCTGATCATCTGCTACGGCAGCCGCAGCGACCGCGAGCTGCTCTTCACCGACGAGATGGAGCAGTGGCGCGCCAATCCCCGGGTCGACTTCCACGTGACGGTGGATCACGGCTCGCCGGACTGGACCGGCCGCACCGGCGTGATCACCACCCTGATCCCGGGCCTGGAGCTGGACCTGGTGAAGACCGCCTGCTGCGTCTGCGGGCCGCCGGTCATGTACCGCTTCGTCGCTGCTGGCCCTGCGCAGCCGCGGCCTGAAGGAGAAGGACATCTGGATGTCGCTGGAACGGCGGATGAAGTGCGGCGTCGGCAAGTGCGGGCACTGCCAGATCAACGGCTCGTACGTGTGCCAGGACGGCCCCGTCTACCACTATCCCGACATCAAGGCCCTGCAGGAGGCGTTGTGATGACCCGCAAACCGAGGGTGGGGATCTTCGACTTCACCGGCTGCGAGGGCTGCGAGCTAAACCAGCTGAACTTCGAGGACCAGCTGCTGGACATCATCGCCCAGGTGGACATCGTCGAATGGCGCGAGGCCATGGACGCCCGGGCGCCCGAGTACGACATCGCCTTCGTCGAGGGCGCGCTTTCGACCCCCGACTGCATCCGGCGGATCCACGACATCCGGCGCCGGACCAAGGTGCTGGTGGCCCTGGGCACCTGCGCCGTGACCGGCGGCGTCAACGCCGTCAAGAACACGCGGCCCATCGATGAGGTGCGCGAGGAGGTCTACGGCGAGGACAAGTACCTCTTCCCGACCCTGCCCGCGCTGCCCCTGTCGGCGGTGGTCAAGGTGGACCACAACGTGCGCGGCTGCCCCATGACGCAGCTCGAGTTCCTGAAGGTCTTCACCTCGCTGGTCATGGGCAAGCAGCCGATCGAACCGGACCAGGCGGTCTGCGTCGAGTGCAAGCTGCGGGAGAACGAGTGCGTGTACGAGCGCGGCATGATCTGCCTGGGCCCGGTCACCCGCGGCGGCTGCGACGCCCAGTGCCCGACCGTGGGCCAGTACTGCATCGGCTGCCGCGGCCTGGTCTCCTCGCCGAACATCTCCGGCATGGAGGAGATCCTGGTCTCCCACGGTCTGAGCGTCGACGACGCCCGGCGGCGGCTGCAGCTCTACAACGCCAACCAGCTCGAGGGGGTCAAGTGATGGGCACCAACCTGGACATCAAGGTGCGGCACCTGACCCGGGTCGAGGGGCACGGCGACATCGTGGTCAACATGCGCGACGGGGTGCTGGAGCGGGCGCAGCTGGACATCGTCGAGGCGCCGCGCTACTTCGAGGCCCTGCTCAAGGGGCGCAGCTTCCACGAGGCGGCGATCATCACCTCGCGTATCTGCGGCATCTGCTCGCTGGGGCACCAGATCACCTCGCTGAAGGCCACCGAGCAGGCCCTGGGCCTGGAGGTGAGCGAGCAGACGGTGCTGCTGCGCAAGCTGCTGATCCACGGCGCCACCCTGCAGTCGAACGTGCTGCACGCCTACTTCCTGGCGGCGCCGGACCTGCTGGGGCAGGGCTCGGTGTTCCCGCTGGTGCAGTCGCATCCGGAAGTGGTGCTGCGCGCCCTGCGCATGAAGCGGCTGGCCAACGACATCGGCGACGTGGTCTCGGGGCGGGCCGTGCACCCGATCACGCCGGTGCCGGGCGGCTTCACGCGCATCCCCACGGCGCAGGAGCTGCTGGCCTTGAAGAAGCGGCTGGTCGAGGACATGGTGCCGGACTTCCTGGCCACGGTCGAGACCATGAAGGCCCTGGCCGGGGCGATCCCCGATTTCACGCGGGAGACCGAGTTCATCTCCCTGCGCAGCGACGACGAGTACGCCCTGTACGACGGCGACATCTGCTCGACCGACAGCGGCCGGGTGCCCGACCGCGAGTACCGGCGCATGACCAACGAGTTCGTGGTGCCCCACAGCACCAGCAAGCACTGCAAGGCGGGCCGTTCCAGCTACATGGTGGGCGCCCTGGCCCGCTGGAACAACAACCACGACCGGCTGTGCGACACGGCGCTGGCGGCGGCCGGGGAGCTGGGCCTGAAGCCCAACTGCCACAACCCGTACTTCAACACCATCGCCCAGGTGGTGGAGGCCGGCCACTGCGCCCTGGACGCGGTGGCGATCATCGATCGCCTGCTGGGCGACGGCCCGCACGACGAGCTGCCCAACCAGGAGCCCACGCGCTTCGGCACGGGCATCGGCGCGACCGAGGTGCCGCGGGGCATCCTCTACCACGAGTACACGTACGACCGCCAGGGGCGCATAACCAAGGCCAACTGCATCATCCCCACGGGGCAGAACCTGGCGAACATCGACGACGACATGAAGAAGCTGGTGCCCGAGGTGATCGGCGAGTCCAAGCAGGCCATCACCCTGAAGCTGGAGATGCTGGTGCGGGCCTACGACCCCTGCATCAGCTGTTCGGTCCATCTGCTGGACGTGGACTTCATCGAGTAGGTGCGGGATGAAGGTGATCGCCGCCGGCAACGCTTTCTATGGTGACGACGGGGTCGGGGCGGCCGTGCTGGACGAGATCAGGCGGAACGATATCCTCCCCGGTGTCGCCCTGATCGACATCCAGACCGACGCCCTGGCCCTGTTGGACCACTTCGTGCCCGGCGAACGGACGGTCATCATCGACGCGGCCCGCATGGGGCTGGCGCCGGGCGAGGTGGCCGTCTTCGGGCCCGACGAGGTGGCGCTGCGCATCCGCGGCGACAACCTCTCGGTGCACGGGTTCGGGCTGGCCGAGGCCTTCGCCCTGGCCCGGGGCCTGGGGCGCCTGCCCGCCGACCTGCTGATCGTGGGCGTCGAGCCCGCGCTGATCGAGATCAATCGGGGACTGTCGACCGAGGCCCGCGCGGCCGTGCGGCGCGTCCTCGCCATCATCGAAGCGGAGGTAAGGTCCGATGGCTGAAAAGACCATCCTGGTCATCGACGACGACATCGACCTGGTCGAGATCATGCGGGTCACGTTGGAGAGCCAGGGCTACCGGGTCATAGACGCCCAGAACGGCGAGCGCGGCCTGGAACTGGCGCGCGGCGCGTCGCCCGACCTGATCCTGCTGGACGTGATGATGGGCACCGTTGACGAGGGCTTCCAGGTGGCGTATCAGTTGCGCAACGAGGCCGGGACCCGCGACATCCCCATCATCATGCTGACGGCCGTGGGTGACCAGACCGGGTTCGCCTTCGATCCGGGCAAGGACCGCGAGTTCCTGCCGGTGGACGAGTTCCTGGAGAAGCCGGTCAGCCCGCGCAAGCTGGTGGACATGATCCGCAAGCACCTGCCGACCCGCATCTGAGCGCCGGCTGCGGCCGGGGGAGGGGACGACGTGCAGCTGACCGCGGCCATTCCCCTCGAGTCGTCCCAGTTCGTCTCGGCGGCCTCCCTGCGCCTGCGCCTGGACTGGTTCAACAAGCTGCGCTGGGCGGCGGCCGGGGCCACGCTGGCCGCGGTGCTGGTGGCCGGGCTGCTGGCGCGCATTCCCCTGCCGGTGTTGCCGCTGCTGGTCACCGCGGCCGTCCTGGCGCTGCTGAACCTGGGCTACGTGGCCCGCAACCTCCGCATCCCGCCGACCGATATCCGCGCCGAGATCCGCCTGGTCAAGCAGCAGATGGCCGGCGACCTGATCGTGCTGACGGTGATCCTCAACCTGACCGGCGGCGTCGAGAACCCCCTGCTCTACCTGTACGTGATCCACGTGATCATCGCGGCCCTGCTGTTCAAGGGGCGGGAGATCTTCAGCATCGCCTGGCTGGCGATCGGCCTGTTCACCGCCGAGGTGGTGGGCGAGTACCTGGGCCTGGTGCCCCACCACCACCTGCTGGGGGCGGGCACCCTGACCCACGAGCTGCCGTTCATCCTGATCACCCTGATCTCGTTCTGGTTCGTGCTGCTGTTCAGCGCCTACCTGGGCGCGGTGATCATGCGCCACAACCGGGCCATCAAGGACGAGCTGGTGCTGCGCCAGCGCCGCCTGATCGAGGCGGACCGCGCCAAGCTGGAGTTCTACCGCTTCGTCACCCACGAGGTGAAGAGCCCCCTGGCCACGGCCCAGAGCGCGGTGGAGACGGCCCTCGAACTGGGCGGCGACACCCTTTCGCCGACCGTGGACGACCTGCTGACCCGCGCCGTGGGCCGGCTTGAGCAGGCCGGCGAGATCGTGCGCAACCTGGCCGACCTGACGCGCAGCGGCCTGCTCGCGCCGCAGAACCTGCGGCCGCTGAACGTGACGGCGCTGCTGGCGGCGGCGGCCGACGAGTTCCGTGAGTTGGCGGCCCGCGACGGCCAGACGATCACCTTGGAGGTGTCCGGGCCGCCGGTGGTGATCACCTCCAACGAGGCGATGCTGGGCAAGGTGGTCACCAACCTGCTGAGCAACGCCGTGCGCTACAACCGCAAGGGCGGGCGGGTGCGGATCGGCCTGGAGGACCAGGGCGAGACCATCCGGCTGGAGGTCGCCGACGAGGGCATCGGCATCGATCCGGCCGAGCGCGAACGCATCTTCGAGGAGTTCTTCCGCGCGCCGGCGGCGCAGGCCCGTTCCAGCCTGGGGACCGGGCTGGGCCTGGCCATCGTCAAGCGGTTCGTGACGGACCTGGGGGGCGCCGTGGCCGTGGAAAGCCGGCCTGGCGAGGGGTCGGTCTTCACGGTGACGCTGCCGCGCCGGCCCGCCGGCTCAGCCGTCGCGGCGGGGGGGGGGACCACGTGAACGGGGAGCACATCCGCTGCGGCGGACTGATGGAGCGCCAGGACGTCTGCCTGGTGGAGGTCCTGGGCTTCGGGCGGGAGACGGGGCAGGCCCGCGGCATCCTGGCCCGGTTCGGCCAGGCGGGCGTGTCGCTCAACTACCTGAGCATCGGCCACGGGGCCGCCGGCGAGAAGAACATGTCGTTCTGCGTGGGCGCCGCCGACCAGGAGCGCTGGCGGCCGCTGCTGGAGGAGATCCGTGCCGCCTACCACCCGGACCGGGTCCAGGCCCACGAGCCGGCGACGATCCTGACCCTGTACGGGCCGCACTTCCTGGAGCGCCACTCCCTGGCCGCGGAGGTCTTCGCCGTGGTCTGCGGCGGCGGCATCGACACCCACGCGGTGTGCTCGTCGGTCAACAGCATCTCGCTGGTGATCGCGACCCCGGACCGGGATCGCACCGTGGCCTGCCTGCGGCGGAAGTTCGACTGGCCGGACTAGGCGGGGCGCGGCCGCCGCCGGCGGACCAGCATCCGCACCGCGCGCGCGATCAGCAGGACCACAAGCGCCAGCCCCAGCAGGGGCAGGGCGATGGCGATCACCGCCAGCGCGGTGGCGCCGGCCGTCTCGAAGGTGGCCAGGGCCGGGTTGCCCAGGCCGCCGGTGGTCGCGGTCGAGCCCAGGCGCAGGCCCGCCATGGCGCCGTGCAGCACCCCGGCGGTGCCCCCGCCGGCGACCAGGGCCAGGCTCCAGCGCAGCCAGGGCGCCATCTCCACCAGGGTCGACGCCATCAGGATGGTGCCGGCGGCCACGGCCGCGGGCCCGGCGATGGCGTCCAGCAGGTGGTCCAGCCAGGGGACCAGGTAGGCGGCGATCTCGAGCAGGGCCGCCACCCCCAGCACCACGACCGCCACGTCGCTGCCCAGCCAGCCGAAGCCCTCGGCCAGGGGCAGGTGGCCCAGCTTGGCTGCGAGGGCGGCCAGCAGCGCGGGCGCGAAGATGCGAAAGCCGACCGCGGCGGCCAGGCCCAGGCCCAGCGCGACCGCGGTCAGCAGTTCGAATCCCGAGAGGTCCATCCTAGTTGAGGCCGAAGCTCGCGAAGGCGCGCATCTGCGGGTTGCGCCGGCTGACGTCGTCGTAGTCGCGGTACTTGCTCTCCTGCAGGTTCAGCACGAAATCCGCACCCAGGCCCACGTTGGCCACCACCGGCACGTCCGCGCGCACGTAGGTGCTGATCACGTGGTGGTCGGCCGCGTTGCCGCTGATGGCGTGGATCCAGATGTGGTCCATGCGGAACTTCAGCCAGGTCCACTTGTGGCGGCGCAGTTCGGCTTCCAGGCGCAGGGTAGAGCCGGGGCCGTAGTCGTAGTCGCGCCCCGAGACGTTGGCGTAGTCGGACGAGATGCCGCCCAGGATGACCGGCCCGAAGCGCAGGTCGGTGCGCACCTCGTAGCCGTTCTCCCAGGCCCAGCGCGAGAGCAGGCCCGCGGTGATGCTCTGGCCGCCGACTTCCAGGGCGTTGGTGTTGATGTAGTCGTAGTGGTGGAAGGCACCCAGGATGTGGCTGGTCGCGTCCGTTTCCTTGAGGAAGACGCCGGCGAGGTTGCCGCTGCCCTGGACGCGGCTCAGCTTCTTCTTGTCGCCGAAGGTCATCTGGATCTCGAAATCGAAGTTGTCATAGGGCTTGCCCAGATCGCCGAAGAACGGATCGCCGTACTCGAACTCGAAATCGAAGTAGAAGTCGGTGGTGTCCGCCTCCCAGATCTGATCCTCGCCGCGGGTGCGCATGCCCAGCTCCAGCCGCGTGGCGTAGTTCTCGGGGAAGCGGTCTTCTGGGTTCGCGTACTGGCGTTCCCAGTTGCCGTCGATCAGGCGGTTCAGTCCGCCCACCGGGTCGATGAAGAAGCCGCCGAGTTCCTTCCAGTTGCGCGACGAGCCGGTGGCCGTGTTGTCGCGGACGGTGCCGGCCAGGCGGTGCAGGATCTCGCCCATGGCGGCGCCGCCGATGCTGGTGGCGATCCAGTCGTTCATGGCGGGGTTGTGCACCTCGCCGAAGAACTCCCAGGTGTACGAACCGGCGAAGGTGAACGGCAGCGATTCCCAGTAGCTGTAGCCGTTGCTGCGCGCGGCGTTGTAGTACAGGTTGCCGTGGTACGGGTGGGCGAACTGGTTGGTGCTGAAGCTGTTGTCGTCCCAGTTGAAGCCCGACTGGAGGTTGTGCCACCAGGAGTCGAAGCCGACGCGGAAGCCCGGATTGGTGCCGCCCTCGCGGATGTAGCGGTCGTAGGACCAGATCAGCACGTTCAGGCCGATCACCTCGACGGCGGTACGGCCGAAGTTGGGCGACTTGATCAGGCTTGTGTCGGTGAGCGCCGTCGCACCCTGGGCGGACCAGGCGATGGGGGCCGGCGACTCGGACGCTACTTCTGCTGCGACGGCCAGCGGCGCGAGCAGGGCGGCCGCGACCGCGAGACCCCAAAGGAGGGTCCGGGCGGGCCTGAGGGTGCGGGCAGGCTTTTTCATGGGCGGATCCTAAGCCGCTTTCCCGATTGCCGCCAGCCAATTTTGCGGCTACGATGCGCCGAAATCCAGGAGGTTTCCCATGTCCGCCACGCTTCGCCCGATGACGACCCTGCTGCTGGTTGCGGCCGCCCTGTTGATGCTGGCCGGCGACGCCGCCGCGCTGAGCCCCCACGTCCGCGACGGCTGGGTCCTGGGCCTTTCGTACGGCGGGGCCCGCGGCAGCGCCACCTTCGGCGACGGCCAGGAGGGCGAGACCAGCGACGGTGTGGCGCCGCAGATCCGCTTCGGCCACATGCTGGGCAGCCACCTGGCCCTGGGCGCCTCCTACGCGGGCTGGATGTACGAAACCGGGGTCTCCCCCACCAAGGTCCGCTTCGGCATGCAGAGCATCATGCTGGCGGCGACCTGGTACCCGGGCCGCGCCGACAGCGGCCTCGGCGGCCTGTACCTGCGCGCCGGGGGCGGCCTGGGCTGGGGCGTCATCAACACGGTCGAGGAGATCGCGGACGAGGAGCAGGGCGACGGCAAGACCGTGGTGGACTCGGGCCTGGGCCTGGAGCTCAACCTCGGCTACGAATTCCGCCTCGTGCACAACGTGGCCGCCGGCATCGGCATCGGCATCAACCACATCGACATCGGCGGCGTCTACTATGACAAAGGCACCTTCTATCCCGTGACCCTGAACCTGGGCTGGTACTGGGACTGAGACTGCGGATTCCCTGACCGCTGCCCGCCCTCATCCGCCACACCAGGGGCCGTCCGGCCCGAAAGCTGCATCCACCCCGGTGAGCCTTGAACACCGCGTTCCCTTACCGGGAACGATCCTCTCCGGGGAGGAAGCCATGAGAACGATCACCCTCATCACGGCCCTTGCGGCCATCCTGATTCTGCCCGCCCTGGCCTCGGCCGTCGAGTTCGTCAGCGTCTCCGGCGTTGCGGACTGCAACGGCTGGAGCAGCGAGATCCAGATCTGGTTCCGCGACGGGGCCACCCAGGTGGAGTTGGCCTACACCGTGGTCCTGACCGACTCCCGCGGCGCCGAAATGCAGCGCTTCGAGGCGGTCGAGCCCCTGGCCATCACCGTGGGACCGCCGGTCACCTTCACCCTGGGGGGCACCTTCACCGGTGCACCGGCTGACGGTTGCCTGGTGACCGCCGAGTACCACCTGCTGGACTACTTCACCGACGGCTTCAACGACGTCGTGTCCGGCTTCACGGCCAACCCGGCCTGCGCGCCCGTGGACGACGACCCCGTGCCGGCCCTGTGCACCCACAGTGCCCGCTGGTGGCGCAACCACCGCGGCGAGTGGCCGGTCGACGAACTGACCATCGGCGGGGATGACTGGGACAGCCGGACCCTGCAGCACGTGCTGAGCCGGCCGGCCTGGGGCAACGTGCGCCTGCTGCTGGCCCGCCAGGTGATCGCCGCCCGCTTCAACGCCCTGCTCAATCCCGGGGCCGCCCCCGAGGCCGAGCTGGCCGCGGCCGAGCGCTTCCTGGACGAGAACGACGCCTTCTCCCGCCTGCGCGGCCGCGACCTGTGGCGCCGCTGGCTGCAGGAGGTGCGCAAGGTGCGCGACCTGATCGCCCCGCTGATCGCCTTCAACCTGCACGGCTGCGACGACGAGCCGGCCGGCGCATTGGACGACGGCAACGTCAGCGACCTCGAACTGGTGGACAAGGCCCTGGCGGGCGAGGAAGCGGCGCAGGTGCCCGAGGAGGACATCAGCCTCGGGGAGCTGAAGGCGCGCTTCCGCTAGTCACGCCGCTGGTATGCGCAAACAGATGGGGCCGGTCCCGCGGGACCGGCCCCTTGTTCGTCAGGGCCCGGCACGGGCTCAGCAGATCCGCGGCAGCTGCTCCCCCACCGGCATGTCGACGATCCGCCGCGCCCCCAGCCCTGTCGTCATCGTCACCCGCCCCGCATGCTCATCGGTCACCCGCCCGATCACCACCGCGTCCCGCCCGTGCTCGTGGCCGCGCATGGCCGCCACCACGGCCGCGGCTGTGTCGCCCGGCACCACGGCGATCAGCTTGCCCTCGTTGGCCACGTAAAGGGGATCGATGCCCAGGATCTCGCAGGCTCCGCGCACGTCCGGGCGCACCGGCAGGGCCGCCTCCTCGAGCACGATGCCGACCCCGGCCGCACAGGCGAATTCGTTGAGGGTCGTGGCCGCGCCGCCACGGGTGGGATCGCGCAGGGCTCGCACGGCGGGGCAGACGGCCAGGATCAGCTTCACCAGGCCGTTGAGCGCCGCGGTGTCGCTGCGCACGGTCGAGCTGAAGCTCAGGCCCTCGCGCACCGTCATCACGGCCATGCCGTGGTCGGCCAGGGTGCCCGATAGGATGACCGCGTCACCGGGTCGGATGTGCTCGGCGCCCAGTTCGACGCCCGCGGCGATGACGCCCAGGCCCGAGGTGTTGATGAAGATCCGGTCGCAGGCGCCCCGGCCCACCACCTTGGTGTCGCCGGTGACGACGCGCACGCCGGCCCGCCTGGCCGCGGCCTCCATGGAGCAGAGGATGCGGTGGAAGTCGGCCAGGGGCAGCCCCTCTTCCAGCACGAAGCCCACCGACAGGACCAGCGGCTGCGCCCCGCTCATGGCTACGTCGTTGACCGTGCCGTTGATCGCCAGCTCGCCGATGTCCCCGCCGGGAAAGAAGATGGGGCTGACCACGAAGGTGTCGGTGGAGAAGGCCACCCGGCCCGGCGGCAGGTCCAGCACCGCCTGGTCCTCGAGCTTGTCCAGCTCGGCGCTGCTGAAGCGGGGCAGGATCAGGCGGCCGATCAGGTCAGCCGAAAGGCGGCCCCCGGCGCCGTGGGCCAACTGCACCGTGTCGTGATCCAGGATGGGCATGGGGCAGGCCATGCGGCCGAAGTCGGGCCGGTCGCTCACAGCTCGATCCCCCGGGCGTATTTGTGGTAGGCGGCGCAGGCACCTTCGCTGGAGACCATGGTGGCGCCCAGCGGCCGCATGGGCGTGCACTCGGTGCCGAAGGCCGGGCACTCGTGCGGCTTCTTCAGGCCCTGCAGGATCAGCCCGCTGATGCAGACGGCGGGCTCCTCGGTGGTGATGCCGCCCACGTCGAAGCGGCGCTCGGCGTCGAAGGCGGCGAACTCCGGCCGGAGGCGGAGGCCGCTGCCGGGGATCGTGCCGATGCCCCGCCACTTGCGGTCGCAGACCATGTAGATCTCGTCCATCACCGCGCGCGCCGCCGGGTTGCCTGCCGGCGCCACCGCGCGCAGGTACTGGTTCACGACCGCCGGTTCGCCGCGCTCCAGCAGCTCGACCACCTTGAGGATGCCCTCGAGGATGTCCACCGGCTCGAAGCCCGTCGGCACGATGGGCACCCCGTACCTGGCCGCGATAGGCTCGTACTCCTGCCAGCCCATGACGGCGCAGACGTGGCCCGCGGCCAGGAAGCCCTGCACCCGGTTGTCCGGCGCCGAGAGGATGGCCTTCATCGCCGGCGGCACCAGCACGTGGCTGACGATCTCGCTGAAGTTGGTCAGGCCTTCGGCCGCGGCCTGCTTGACGGCCATGGCGTTGCCGGGGGCGGTGGTCTCGAAGCCCACGGCCAGGAACACGACCTCGCGCTCGGGGTGCTGGCGAGCCAGGTTCAGCGCCTCCAGGGGCGAGGCCACCATGCGCACGTCACCGCCCCGGCTGCGCACCCGGAACAGGTCGTCGTGCGAGCCGGGCACCCGCAGCATGTCGCCGAAGGAGGTGAAGATCACCTCGGGCCGCGCCGCGACGGCCAGGGCCCGGTCGATGGTCTCCAGCGGCGTGACGCAGACCGGGCAGCCGGGGCCGTGGACCAGGGTCAGCTGCGGCGTCAGCAGCTGATCGATGCCGTGGCGCATGATCGAATGGGTCTGCCCGCCGCAGATCTCCATGATGGTCCAGGGCCCCGTCACGGTGGCGGCGATGCGCGCCAGCAGCGCCTTGGCCAGCTGGGGATCGCGGTATTCCTCGAGGTGCTTCACGGGCGGGTTCCTTTCGGGCGACGTCCTCGCCCGGGGCAATGATGGCGCGGCGGTTGCCCCATGTCTACTCCCTGGGCTACAATGATAAGGCGCAATCAATTCATGGGGGGACATCATGCGACGGCCGGGAATCCAGCTGCTGGCACTGGTGCTGATCCTGGCTACGGGCTGCAACGACGAGACGACGGTGCCGGACCCCGGTTGCGAGCTGACGCTGCGGGCGGTCGACCAGGGCGGCGACCAAGACGGCCGTGTCGATCGGCTTCACCCTGCCGGTCTCCTCGCCGGTCGTCGCCCACCTGGTGGCCCGCGACGAGGCCGGCAGTGTTGTCCACGACGAGCGCCGGCCCATGTACCTGGCCCTGATCGACTACGACCAGGCCACGCTGGCGACCACCGATGGCAACGGCGAGATCGTGCTGAAGGACAAGCGGCTGTTCCCGGCGCTCTACGGTGACGTCGACATGCAGGCTGTCGACGAGCACGGCGACTCCCGGGGCGTGTTCCCCTTGACCCACACCATGCGCTTCTACCTGCGCGATCCGGACGCCGGGGGCTCGGAGATGTTCCTGCGCGAGGTGACGCGCTCGGGCGAGACGATCGAGTTCGTGTGGACGGGCGTGGCGCCGGCGGCCTCCGCGCCGGGGTTCGGGCCCGCGGTGAAGGCGCCGTCCGGTGCCGACGGTCCGCCGGGTGTCGACTTCCGGCTCTGGCCGCCGTACCCGAATACGTTCAACCGAGTTCGGCGCTACTTCCCGGCGGCCTCGTCGAGAATGCCCTCCAGGTCCTTCCGCTCGACCCCCAGCATCAGCTGCCCGTCAGGGTAGCGCACCGCCGTCGGGCCCCGCTCGCAGGCTCCGAGGCAGCCGCTCTGGAAGACCTTGATCCGGCCATCGAGCCCACGCTCCCGGACCATGGTCTTGAGCTCCTCGCGCAGGTCGATGCCGCCCCGGTCCGCGCAGCAGGGCTTGGGGTGGCCGTCGGGCCGCTTGTTGGTGCAGACGAAGATGGCCGTGGTGAAGGGGGCCTGGAACTTGATCATCGCGCGGACTCCCGGGTGGCGGCGCTGGGCCGGTAAAGCGACGGATTCGGCCGACAAGTTAGACGATCCGCGGGCGCTCGCTACTCGCCGTAGCGGCCGATCACCTCGACGATGCCGCGCCGGCAGGCGGCGCAGAACGGTTTGACGCCCTTGGTGAACATGATGCAGTCCAGCTGCGAGCGGTACAGTCCGCGGGTCATGTAGCCGGCGCCCTCGAAGGCGCCCACCGTGTCGCGGGCCGGGTTCTGCGCGAACCAGGCGTCGACGGCCTGCTGGTGGCTCAGGGAGAGGGCCTCGCCCTCGGCCTTGGCGGCCTCGACCTCGGCCGCGGGCGCGCCGTCGCGCATCAGGGCCGCGATGCGGTCGTTGACCTCGCCGCGCTGCCGCTGGTAGGCGAGGTCCATGGCATCGTACTCGTCCTTGTCCCACAGCGTGGGCAGCGGCCCGGGGTCGGCCAGGTCGGCCCACTTCAGGGCCGCCGGATCCAGCAGCGCCGTGATGTTGCGCTCGCCCGGCTCGGTGCTCGTGGAGTAGAAGCTCTCGTAGGCCACGTTCGAGGTGTAGTACTCGTCGGCGAGGCCGGCGAAGCTGTGGCCGAACTCGTGGAGGAAGACGTATTCGCTCCACTGGTTGTCGCTGGTGAAGGTGCAGAACAGGTTGTAGATGCCGCCGCCGCCGTAGCGCTCGTGGTTGACCATGATGTAGAGCACGTCGTAGGGCACGGCCCGGGCCACGTCGCGCATGGCGCGGTTTTCCTCGGTCAGCATGTACCGTTCGCTGCCCAGGGAATCGAAGGTGCAGCCCAGGGCGGTGCGCCGGTGGACGCCGCGGCTGGGCTCGTCGCAGCCGCTCTCCTGGGACGGCAGCAGCACCCCGCGCACACTGATGGCGTCGCGGTGGGCGGCGTAGGGCTCGTGGTCCAGCAGCACCTTGGCGAAGCGGCGCACGTCGGCCTCGAACTTCGCCGTCTCGGCGGCGGTGTAGCCCTCGCCCACGATGGCGATGTCCACGCACCGGTGGGGATCGCCGGCCACCGCCGCGTCCACCGTGATGATGCCAGCAGGCGCCGGATCGCGGCGGATGCCCCAGTCGGCGGGATCGATCTCCACGCTGTAGAAGTCGGCCAGGCTGCCGTCCTCCTGCCGCGCCTCCAGGCTGAACAGCACCGGCGCCTTGGGCAGCGGCACCAGCACCGACTCGTGGTAGGTGCGGGCGCACGCCGCGGCCCGCCGCGGCGGTGGTCTGCCACTCGCCGAAGTAGGAATCGAAGCCCCGGGACCAGATCAGGTCGCCGCTGGCCGTGTCCTGCAGCTTGGCGTAGTAGCGGCCGAGGTCCAGGTCGTCCACCAGCTGCACCCGGCTGCCGGCCCAGGCGCCCTGGAGCCACAGCTGATCCAGGGCGACGATCTCGCGCTGGGCGTCGCCGGTGTGGAAGTAGTCGATGCGCAGGGTCTTGTCGACGAAGTGCCGGTCGAAGGCCGCGGTGTCGGCGGCCAGGGCGGGGGCGGCGATCAGCGACAGGACGGCGCAGATGAGCAGGCGGCGGCGGACACGCAAGGCCATGATTGGCTCCCGGGTTCGTTGCTGGGGGAGAGTTCCGAACCCGGAGATGGTGCCGCCGCCGCCGTACTGAGTCAAGCCCCCGGCGTCAGAATACGAAGCGCGTGCTGGCCCCCACGCCCAGGCCCTTGCCGCTGTCGGCGCCCAGGCCGCCGTGCTGCAGCGCGGCCACGTCCAGCCGCCAGAACCCGGCCTTGAGGCCCAGGCCCGCCGTGAATGCGGTGCCGAGCTCGCCGCCGGTGGCCCCGCCGATGCGGGCCGCCAGGGCGCCCAGGGGCCGCCACTCGGTGCCCAGGCGCACCAGCGGTGCGGTGCTGGTGCCGGCCCGGTCTTCGAGGCCCTGCACCAGGTCGGCCGCCAGGGTGACGCTGCCCAGGTCGAGGGCCCCGCCCAGGCGCAGACGGCGCGGCAGCTCGGTGCTGTAGCCGTTGACGGCGTAGGTGGTGTCGCTGTCGGCCAGGGCGTCGTCCAGGGCCGTGGCAGAGGCGTCCAGGACCACCCGGTACTCGGTGCGCTCGACGTTGCCGCGCCAATCCAGGCGCGAGAAGGCGTTGTCCAGGACCAGGCCCAGCGCCAGGCCGTCCTTCTGCCAGGCCAGGCCCAGGTCCAGGCCGTAGCCCTCGCCGCCGTCGGCGACCACGGCCGAGGCGTAGGCCTCACCGTCGATGCTGCTCATGGTGGTGGTGACGCGGCCCCGGGCCTCCTCCACGTGCACCTCGTAGAGACCGCGGATGTAGCGGCCGGTTACGCCGACGGCCAGTTGCCCGCCCGCCAGGCCGGTCAGGGGCTGACCCCAGCTGAGGCCGGCGCAGGCGATGCCGTAGGCCTCGCCGTCGGTGCCGCTGAAGTCGACCGTCTCGTCCGGCGCGTTGCCGAAGAGCACCAGGTCGAAGAAATCCTTGTCCAGGGTGCCCGAGCCGCTGCCCAGGGCGGTGGTGGTGAAGGCCAGGTTGCCCGACTGCATGCCCAGGGCGCCGGCATTGGCCTCCAGGTCCAGGCCGAAGCCTTCGGCGGGGATGTCCGCCAGCAGTTCGGCCTTGTCGGCCTCGCTGAGGGTCGCGCCGGCCACCTGGTTGTAGCGGGCCAGGCTGAAGCTGTTGTTCTGCAGGTCGACGGTGCCGCCGGCCAGGCCGATGGTCAGGCCCTGGCTGAAGGCGAGGAACGCCGGGTTGGCGCCGGCGGCGTCCAGACCGCGGGCGGCGGCGGTGCGGGTGCCGCCCATGCCCATGGCCCGGGCGTCGCCGTCGGCGCGGGCCGGCAGGGCGACCGCCAGGATCGCGAGGCCCAGGAGCAGACCGCAGCCGGCCGTGCCCAGGTCGAGGTGGTGCTTGCAGCCCATGATGGTCGTCCCCCTGTTCATTCGGAAACCTCCACGTCCAGCCGGATCAACCCGCGGAAGGTCACGTAGTCGCTGGTCATGATGCGGGCGGGCTCGCCGCCGGTGCCCGGCAGCAGGACCTCGATCACCGCGTACAGTCCGGGCGTGGCCAGCAGCTTGGTCTGCGCCGAGCCCAGGTTGATCTCGGCCGGGCTGAGGGTCAGGCCGACCGCCTCGCGCGTGACCGGATCGACCACGCCGGCGGCCACGGCCACCGGTCCGACCGCCAGCAGCGGCGCCGTGGTGATGCTGGTGGTGTCGGCGCTGAACAGCACCCGGGCCTGGACCGCCACCGGCAGCCGGTTGCCCAGCTCCATCAGCACCTGGGCCGCGCCGGCCCGCTCGAGGATCAGGTCGCGGGTCTCCTCGTCGAAGTCCAGGGCTTCGGGATCGCTGTGGATCACCGACGAGGTGACGGTGATCTCCACCGGCGCGGTGATGCGCCAGCGCAGGGTGGCCCGGTCGCCCGCGCGCACGGTGCCCAGCTGGCCGCCGCCGCCGGCGGTCACGGTGCCGCCCAGGGTGATGGCCGTGGGCAGGTTGTTCAGGAAGTCGACGATGGCGCTGTTGGTCTCGTCCCGGATGATCTCGGTGACACCGCGGGTGGGCTCGCCGTAGCCGTTGATGGTCTCCTGCAGGACCAGGCTGGCCACCGTGCCCTCGGCGTTGGTGCCGGTCAGCAGCAGGTCGGCCGTGGCGTCGACGCCGGAGGTGTTGGTGACCTCCAGGGCCAGGGTCGCGCGGTTCAGCGACACGCCGCGCAGCTCCTGCGGCAGGTCGATCTCCTCGCTCAGGGGCTCGAGATCGAAGCTCACCGCGGGCACCCGGCCGGTGACCGCGGCGAAGGTCACGCGGCCCGCGCCCACCTCGACCCGCACGGCCTGGGTCGACTGCAGGTGCACGCTCTGGCCTTCGCTGCCGCCGCTGGTGACGTCGACGACGGCCGTCAGCGCGGTCAGGGGCGTCCCGCCCGCGACGATGGTGCAGCCGCCGAAGTCGATGGGCGCCTGGGCCGAGCCGCCCGGTGCCAGGTCCAGGACGGTGGCCAGGTTGGCGCCGGCGGACGTGAAGACCTCGGGCCAGGTCACCAAGGTGCGGCAGGGGATGGGCAGGTCGTTGCTCATGGTCACGGCGACCGCCCCGGCGGCCACCTCGGCGCCCAGCACCGCGTAGTCCGCGGGCAGGTCCACCACCAGTTCGGTGGTGAAGGACTGGGCCGGCACCACGGCGTCGGCCGCGTCCACGCGCAGGTCGCTGAAGACGGCGGCGACCACCACCGTCGCCGCAGCATCCACGAGCACCGGCGTGACCGGCGAACCGGCCGAAGCGCCCTGCAGGGCCACCGCCACCTCGGCCGGCAGGACCACGCCCGCCAGGTCGGCACTGCCGGTGGCGCGGCCGCCGGCGGGGATCTCCTCGCTGAAGTCGACGATCGCCAGGGTGGCGCCGCCGGCCGGGTCAAACAGGCGCAACCGCACGGGCTCGGCCGCCGCCGGTCCTGAAACCGGCACCGGCAACCCGTTGTCGATCGTCACCAGCAGCGTGCCCTCGGTCACGGTGGCGCTGGCCACGTCCGGCACCGGGGCCGGATCGCCAGCCATCGTGAAGGAGAAGGGGGGCACCAGGGTGGTCGTCCCGTCCAGCAGCACGGCCGGGGCATAGAGGTCCGCCAGCGCGAAGGCGAAGGGGTCGGGCGCGGCCAGGCCCAGGCTGAAGGTGCCCAGTTCGTTGATCAGGGACTGGGCCGGCAGGTCCGCGCCCAGGTCGAAGTCCAGGGCGATGGTGTCGGCGTCGCCGCTGACGGTGAAGCCCAGCCCGCCGTCCTCCAGGGCCACCAGGTAGTCGACGTCCTCGACCAGGTCCATCAGGTCCAGCCGCTCGTCGCCGATGGGCAGGGCCAGACTGGTGGTGAAGGTGGGCAGCTCCGGCTTGGCCACTTCGCAGCCGCCGAGCAGGGTCGCGGCAAGGGCCGGGACGGCCAGGGCCACGACCAGGCTGCGGATCCGGGAACAGCGGGGATGATGCCGCATCGGGGCTCCTCCGGTCGGTTCGGGGTGGGCACGACTCGGAGCGGCCGATGAAGATTCCGTACCAGGAGAACGGCGGAGGCACGCACGGCCCCCATGGACCGCGACGGGGAACGATGGGGAACAACGGGGTCTCTGGACCGGCGCATGGGGCCCTTAAGAGGATCCCTTATCGCACGAATAAAGGACCGGCCTCAGGGCGAATTGCAGGGCACCACAAGCCATCCTTGGAATCGATTCTCAACCGGAGGGATTGAAAGCCGATAGCGGAGGGTGTATTTTCGCGGCGATGTCCATTCGGAGCCGGGACCGCGCCAGCGGGCAGGGGAGGCCACCGATGTCCAGACCGCCTTGGGGTATGATTCCGTGCCTGTTGGCCGCGGGGCTGGCCTTGGCCTGCCCACCGCCGGTCCGCGCCGCCCAGCCGGGTCCCGCCGCTCCCGACACCCTGGTGCGCCACATCGCCGAACTCGACTTCGAGCAGCTCCTGGACATGAAGGTCACCCTCGGCAGCCGCACTCCCGAGAAGTGGTTCCGCACCGCCAGCGCCATGCACGTGATCACCAGCGAGGACATCCGGCGCTCGGGCCTGACCCTGGTGCCCGAACTGCTGCGCCTGGCCCCCGGCGTCCAGGTCGCCCGGATCGACGCCAACAAGTGGAAGATCGCCATACGCGGTTTCAACGAGCGCTTCAGCTCGAAGCTGCTGGTGCTGGTGGACGGGCGCATCGTCTACACCCAGCTGTTCTCGGGCGTGTACTGGGACGTGCAGGACCTGCCCATCGAGGACATCGACCGCATCGAGGTGGTGCGCGGGCCCGGCGGCGCGCTCTGGGGCTCGAACGCCGTCAACGGCATCATCAACATCGTGACCCGGAACGCGGCCGACACCCGGGGCGGACTGGTGGTGGCCACGGCCGGCGACGAGGCGACCCGCGCCCAGATCAGCGGCCGCTACGGCTTCGGCGGCGACGGCCTGGATGTGCGCATCTACGGGCGCTTCACCGACCAGGACGCGGGGGCCTACCCCCAGGACGGCCTGCCCGACACCGGAGGCTCCTACACGCCCGGGGCCGACGCGGGCGACGGCTGGCAGCAGTGGCACGCGGGGTTCCGCGGCGACTGGCGGGCCAACGAACGCGACAACGTCTCCTTCTTCGGCGATCTCTACCAGGGCGAGTTCGGCCAGACCCGGGTGCTGGCCTTGCCCGCACCGACGACGCTGCCGGACACGGTCGAGGCCGCCGGCGGCTACGTCGGCCTGCATTGGCAGCGCAAGCTGTCGGCCGGTTCGGACCTGGGGCTGCGCCTCTACTACGACCACACCTTCCGCGAGGACGAGGGCCTATGGGAGAAGCGGGACACCTACACCGCCGACTTCCAGCACCGCTTCACCCTGGACCGGCACGAGCTGATGTGGGGCGGCGAGTACCGCGCCTCGGCCGACGAGACCCGCCGGCGCAGCACCGTCTACTTCGACCCGGCCGCGCGCACCCTGCGCCGGGGCACGGTCTTCGTGCAGGACCGCATCGCCCTGGACGCGGCCCATGTCTGGTCGGTGACCGTCGGCTCGAAGTTCGAGGCCAACAACGTCACCGACTTCGAGGTCCAGCCCAGCCTGCGCCTGCTGTGGGCGCCGTCGGACCGCACCTCGGCCTGGACCGCGGTCTCCCGGGCCGTGCGCACGCCGTCGCGGGCCAACAGCGATCTCTACCTGGAGCCTATGCCGGGCGTCATGGTGCCCCTGGGCAACCCCGAACTGGAGTCGGAGGAGGTCACGGCCTGGGAGGCCGGCGGCCGCCACATGTTCACCGACCGCTTCTACGTCGACGTCGCGCTCTTCGCCAACGACTACGAGGGCCTGATCGACGACAACGAGAACCAGGGTGCAGCCAACTCCGCCGGCGGCGAGCTGGCGGCCCGCTGCGAGGTCACGCCCGCGTGGACGCTGGTCGCCAACTGGTCGTACATCGACTTCACGCGGCGGGAGCCCCCGAACGTCGCCGTGTCGGCTCCGCGCCACATGGTCGGCCTGCGCTCCTGCCTGGACCTGCCCCACGACCTGGCCCTGGACGCCGCGTTCTATTACACCGATCCCAATGCGGAGACCGTGCCGGCCACCGACCGCCTGGACCTGCGCCTGGGCTGGCGTCCGCATCCGCACTTCGAGCTCAGCCTTTCGGGTCTGTACCTGCTGGACGAGGCGGCCACCGAGGCCCGGGGCGGCACGCGGCTGTCCTCGGACGCCCAGCGCAGCTACCACGCCACGGCGCGGGTCGGGTTCTAGGCATGGCCCGCCGGGCGCACGGACGTCGTCGTGCTGCCGCCCTGGCGATCGGGGCGGGGCTCGTCCTCGTCCTGTTGACCGGTGCGCTGGCGCCTGCCTTTGCCGCCGCAGCGGGGGGCGACGCCTCGCCCTCGCTGGTGCAGGCGGGTTTCATCACCAAGTTCCCCCTGTTCGTCTACTGGCCGGACGGGGCCTGGGAGCCCGGCCCCGGACCGTTCGTGATCGGCGTCATCGGTGATTCGCCGGTGCTGGCGGACCTGCAGCAGCTGGCCCGCTACACCGAGATCGAAGGCAGCTCCCTGGAGATCCGGCAACTGGCCGGACCGGAGGAGACGGGCGGCTGCCACATCGTCTTCATCGGCGCGGGCGAGGATGCGCACCTCGAGGCGATCCTCGCCGCCTTGCACGGGCGGCCGGTGCTGACGGTGGCGGACAGCCCGGGCTTCGCCGCCCGCGGCGTGCACATCAACTTCTACGTCGAGAGCGAGCGGGTGCGGTTCGAGTTGAACCAGCAGGCCTGCGAGGACGCCGGGCTGGGCCTCAGCTTCCGGCTGCGCAACGTGGCGAGGCTGGTCGAATGATGGCCAACCATGACGGCGGGGCCCGCGGCCTCCTGCGCAACCTTTCCCTGCGGATCAAGCTGGTCCTGCTGCTGGGCACGGTCACCGTCGTGGCCCTGTCCGTCGGCTTCGGCCTGATCGTGACCACCGACATCAGCCAGTTCAAGGCCGAGACCGCGGACGCCGCCGAGAACCTGGCCGCGGTGCTCGCCGAGTTCAGCGTCGGGCCCCTGGGCTTCGACGACCCCGGCGGTGCCCAGGAGGTGCTGGCGCGGTTGGAGACCACCGAGGCGCTGACCGCGGCCGCGGTCTACGACGGCGAGGGGGTCCTGTTCGCCTCGTGGGCGCGCCCGGGCATCGATGCGGCCTGCCCGCAGCTGCTGGTCGACGTGGTGGAGGGCTTCGCCGCCGACCGCTACGACGCGGTGCGCACCGTCACCTACCGGGGCTCGACCTGGGGCACGGCCGTCACCCGTTTCTCCACCCAGGGACTGGAGTGGAAGATCCGGCGCTACGTCGGCCAAGTCGCCCTGATCTTCGTGGTGGTGCTCGTGCTCTGCGTCGCCCTGGCCTACCGCCTGCAGCGGATCATTTCGGGTCCGATCACGCGCCTGGCCGCGGCCGCCGACGCCGTCTCGGCCCAGGAGGATCTCGGGGTCCGGGTGCAGTCGGAGGGGCGCGACGAGATCGGCCGCCTCTGCGACGCATTTAACCTGATGCTGTCGCGCATCGAGGCGCGGCAGCGGGAACGGGACGCCGCGGCCGGCCGCCTGCGCGAGAGCGAGGCCAAGTACCGGGCCATCGTCCAGGACCAGACCGAACTGGTGTTCCGCATCGGGCGGGACGGCCTGCTGCTTTTCGTCAATGAGGCCTACTGCCGCTACTGGGGGCTGCGCTACGAGGAGCTGATCGGCACCTCGATCTTCGGGTCCGTGGCGACGGAGGATCGCGACCAGGTGCAGCGCCACGTGGAGGAGCTCACGGCCGCGGGCTCGGTCACCAGCTTCGCCTACCGGGTCGTCGTGCCCGACGGAGGCGAACGCTGGCACGAGTGCACCTGCCGCGCCATCCCTGGCGCCGGCGGCAGCGGCGAGATCCAGGGCGTGGCCCGGGACGTGACCGACCTGCGCCGGGCCGAACAGGAGAAGCAGGAGCTGGCCCGCCAGCTCGAGCACAGCCACCGCCTCGAGACCATCGGCACCATGGCCGGCGGCATCGCCCACGACTTCAACAACATCCTGACGCCCATCATCGGCTGCATCCAGCTGGCCCGCCTGCAGCTGGACGACGCCGCCGAGGCCTCGGCGCAGCTGGACATCGCCGGGGCGTCGGCCCTGCGGGCCAAGGAGCTGATCCAGCAGATCCTGACCTTCAGCCGCCACGCCGACATCGACCGCGTGCCGACGCGCGTGCAGACCGTGGTGGCCGAAGTCCTGCAGCTCCTGGGAGGGTCACTGCCGCGGAGCATCGAGGTGCGTGCGGACCTGGACCAGGAGTGCGGTCCGGTGCTGGCCAACGGCTCGCAGCTGCATCAGCTGGTGGTCAACCTGTGCACCAACGCCGCCCAGGCCATCGGTGACGCACCCGGGGTGATCGAGCTGCGCCTCGACCGGACGGTGGTCGGCTCGGCCCCGCCCCGTGCCGACGCCGGCCCCGCCCCCGGCGAGTATGCGCGGCTGGTCGTTCGCGACGACGGCCCGGGCATGACCGGCAAGGTGCGCGAGCGCATCTTCGAGCCGTTCTTCACCACCAAGGCACCGGGGATGGGCACCGGTCTGGGCCTGTCGGTGGTGCACGGTATCGTCGCGGCCCACGGCGGGCACATTGCGGTCGAGTCCGCGCCCGGCGCCGGCGCCACCTTCACGATCCTGCTGCCGGTGACGGCCGAGACGGAAGTGGCGGCCCCGGCGGCGGCCGCGGGTGAGGCCGGCGGCGGGGGGCGCATCCTGGTGGTCGATGACGAGCCCAACATCGCGGGCCTGGCGGAGCGCATGCTGAAGATGCTGGGCCACGAGGTCGTGGCGGTCACTGATCCCAACGCGGCCGTCGCCGCCTGGACCGGAGCGGGAGGGGACTTCGACCTGGTCATCACCGACCAGACGATGCCGGGGATGGCCGGCACGCAGCTGGCGGCGCGGTTGGGCGAACTGACCCCCGGAGTGCGGGTCGTCATCACCTCCGGCTACAACCTGGCAGCGCCCGAGTACACCGTGCCGGCCAGCGTGAACCTGGTCGGGATCCTGCGCAAGCCGTTCACCCTGGACGAGTTGGCTGGGATCGTACGCCTGGCCCTCGAGGTGCGGAAGCCCTAGGTCCGGGCGTAGTGTCGAAAACATCTTATCATGTCCATGACTCCGACCCGAGCGCCGAGACCCACCGCCCCGCCAGGCGGGGCGGCCCCAGAGGAGGAGCCATGCAGCGCAACGTCGGCATCTGGATCGACCACCGCCAGGCGACCATCGTCAGCATCCGCGGACGGGAGGTCACCACCGAGATCATCGCCTCGACCGCCGAGTCCCGGACGCGCCTGACCGGAGGCAGCCCCACCACCGGCTCGGGCATCCCCGACGGCGTGCCCGAATCCCGCCGCGACGCCCGCATCGCCGCCCAGTTGGACCGCTACTACGCCGCGATCATCGCCAACCTCGGCGACGCCGCGCGCATCCGCGTCTGCGGGCCCGGCGAGGCGCGCGTCGAACTGCAGAAGAAGATCGCGGGGGTCAAGGGGCTGGAAGGGCGGCTGGAGGCGGTCGAGCCCTGCGACAAGCTGACCAAGGCCCAGTTCATCGCGAAGGTGAAAGAGGCGTACGGTGTGCCGGCGAGGAGGATGACGGCGCGGGCCTGAGCGAGGAGCTTCCCTTCGACCCGACCGGGCTCAGGTGGCGGCCACCTGCGCGGCGATCACCGCCTGCCCCAATGCCACCGCCCCATCGCCCGCCGGCACCTGAACCGGCCGCCACACCCGCAGCCCGGCCCCGGTCAGCGCCTGTTCGACGCCCACCAGCAGCAGCTCGTTCTGGAACACGCCCCCGCCCAGCACCACGTCCTTCAGCCCGTAGCGCCCGGCGGCCCAGGCGCCGGCGCAGCAGAGCAGGTCGATCATCGTGCGGTGGAACATGGCGCTGATCGCCGCGGCGTCCACGCCAGCCCGCCGCGCCTCGCGCACCGCACGGATGATGGGGGACACCGGCAGGCTGAGCATGCCCTCGCCCGTGCCGCCGGCCGGCGGTTCGACCTCGATCAGTTCGGCCAGCACGGCGCCGAACGGCTTGGCCCGCGCCACCGCCGCGTGGTCCGTCAGCGCCATCAGTTCGATGGCTGCCTGCGCCTCGTAGGCCGCCTCGGTCCACGGTCCGACCAGCGCCGCCACCGCGTCGAACAGCCGCCCGCACGAGCTGGTCAGCGGCGAGTTGAGGCCTTTCTGCAGCATCTCCAGCACCGGCTCGACCGGCCGATCGCCCTGGAAGGGGAATTCGTCCGGGTGCGCGCTGAAGAAGTCCGGCCCATAGGCGTGGCGCAGGTAGCTGACTGCCTGGCGCCAGGGTGCGCGGATGGCCGCATCGCCGCCCGGCAGGGGCACCGGCTCGAAGTGCCCGGCGCGGGTGAAGCCGCCGGCGTTGCCCACCAGCAACTCGCCGCCCCAGATGGTGCCGTCCATGCCGTAGCCGGTGCCGTCCATGATCAGGCCCACCGTGGGCCCCTCCAGCCCGTGCTCCGCCTGCACCGCCGCCAGGTGGGCGTGGTGGTGCTGCACCGCCATGATCTCGCGCCCGGCGGCGGCCTGCTTCCTGGCCCAGGCGGTCGAGGCGTAGCCCGGATGCAGGTCGTGGGCGATCACCGCCGGCTCGCACTCGAGCACGTCCTGCAGGGTGGCGATGGTCTCCTCGAAGAACTCCACGGCCTCGACCGTGGACAGGTCGCCGATGTGGGGGCTGAGGAAGCCGCGCCCGTCCTTGAGCAGGCAGACGGCGTTCTTCAGCTCGGCACCCACGGCGAGCACCGGCGGGGCCTGGTCGCAACCGCGCACGAACACAGGCACCGGCGCGTAGCCGCGGCTGCGGCGCAGCAGCAGCGGGCCGCCCGGCAGCACCTGGGCCACCGAGTCGTCGGCCCGGCGCAGGATGTCCCGGTCGTGCAGCAGGAAGGCGTCGGCGATGGCGCCCAGGCGGCGCTGGGCCTCCTCGTTGCCCAGGCAGATGGGCTCGTCGCTGAGGTTGCCGCTGGTCATCACCAGGGTGTCGATGCCGTGGTGAACCAGCGCATCGAACAGCAGGTGGTGCAGCGGCGTCGGCGGCAGCATCACGCCCAGGCGGCGGTGCCCCGGCGCCACCTCCGGCGCCACCGGCGCCCCGGCCAGCCGTTCCAGCAGCACGATGGGCGCCCGCGGCGAGGCCAGCAGCGCCGCCTCCTCGTCCGACACCACCGCCAGGCGGCGCACCGCGGCCAGGTCGGCCGCCATCACCGCCAGCGGTTTGGCGGCCCGGCCCTTGCGACGGCGCAGCTCGGCCACGGCCAGGGAGGTGTCCGCGCGCACCGCCAGGTGGAACCCGCCCAGGCCCTTGACCGCCAGGATGCCGTGCCGGGCCAGGGCCTCGGCCGCCCGCTCCACGACGCCGCCCTGGGGATCGGTGGCGCCCAGCGGCCCCTCCAGCCAGGCCCGCGGCCCGCACTCGGGGCAGGCGTTGGGCTGGGCGTGGAAGCGCCGGTCGGCCGGGTCGTCGTACTCCCTGTGGCAGGCGGGGCACATGGTGAACATGGCCATGGAGGTGAAGGGCCGGTCGTAGGGGATGCGGCCGATGATGGTCCAGCGCGGCCCGCAGTTGGTGCAGTTGGTGAAGGGGTAGCCGCGGCGGCGGTCGCGCGGGTCGCGGATCTCGCGCAGGCAGTCGGCGCAGGTGGCCACGTCGGGCGGGATCAGCGTGCGGGTGCCAGGCGTGTTCCGTGAGGCGACGATGGTGAAGCCCTCGCCGCCCAGCGGTTCGATGTCCTCGCTCCCCACGGCCACGATCTGGGCCAGGAGCGGGGCCTCCTCCCGCAGCCGCCGCACGAAGCGGTCCAGGGCCGCGGCCGGCCCCTCGATCTCGATCACCACGCCGCGGCTGGTGTTGGTCACGAACCCCACGAGCCCCTCGTCGCGGGCGAGGTTGTGCACGAAGGGGCGGAAGCCCACCCCCTGCACCACGCCGTCGACCAGCAGGCGCCGGCGCATCACCCCGCGGCGGCGCCGGGCGCGGCCAGCTGCTTGCGCAGCCAGGCGTACCAGGCGTCCAGGCCCTCGCCGGTGGTGGCCGAGACCCGCAGGAACTCCAGCTCCGGGTTCACGGTGCGGGCGGCCGCCTCGCAGCGGTCCAGGTCGAAGTCCACGTAGGGCGCCAGGTCGATCTTGTTGATCAGGCAGAGCCGCGAGGCCGCGAACATGGTGGGGTACTTCAGCGGCTTGTCGTCACCCTCGGTCACCGAGATGACCACGACCTTGGCCGCCTCGCCCAGGTCGAAGAGGGCGGGGCAGACCAGGTTGCCCACGTTCTCGATCATCAGCAGCGAGCGATCCGCCGGCGCCAGTTCAACCAGGGCGCGCTTGACCATCTCCGCGTCCAGGTGGCAGCCGTGGCCGGTGTTGACCTGGATCACCGGCGCGCCGGCCGCGGCGATGCGGTCGGCGTCGCGCAGGGTCTGCTGGTCGCCCTCGATCACGGCCATGGGCACCTCGCCGCCCAGGTCGCGGATCGTGCGCTCCAGCAACGTGGTCTTGCCCGATCCCGGCGACGAGACCAGGTTCAGGGCCAGGATGCCCTTGGCCTCGAACCAGCCCCGGTTGCGCTGGGCCAGCAGGTTGTTCTTCTGCAGCACGTCCTGCTCCACCGCCAGGGTGCGGGTGCCCGCCGCGGGGCCATGGTCGTGATCGTGCCCGTGCGCGTCGCCGTGGTGGTGGTGATGGTTGTGGGGGTGCCCCTCGTGCCCGGGCTTGCGGTAGGTGACCGCGTCGGCGGGCTGGCTGCAGCCGCAGGTTTCGCACATGGCCGTTCTCCTTGCCGCGCCTGCCCGGCGCCGGCGCTCAGTCCACGTTCAGGCAGCGGACGCGCAGCTCGCGCCCCTGCAGGATGCGCAGCCCGCCCTCGCACCCGGGGCAGAGGGCCACGTGGAAGTCGACCTCGGTCTCGGTCTCGCAGCGGGGGCAGAAGCCCCGGCCGGGGATCTCGTGGATCACCAGCTCGGCCCCGGCGGCCGCACCCTCGCGGGCAGCGTCCCAGCAGAAGCGCAGGGAGTCGACCTCGACCCCGGCCAGCCGGCCCACCTCGATCTCGACGGTGTTGACGACCCGCGCCCCGGCCGCCGCCGCCTGCTCGCGGGCGATGTCGACGATGCTGCAGGCGATGGACATCTCGTGCACGGCCGCCGCTCCTAGCGCAGTTCCTCGAAGACCCCCATGTCCCGGTTCTTGCGCACGTTGTCCCAGGTGAAGCAGCGCCCGTTCATGGCGATGTACACCCCGTGGGGCAGCCCCTGGGCGAAGGCCAGCGCGCTGCCCAGGTTGAACAGGCCGTCGCTCGAGCCGAAGGCATAGGGGATCATGGCCCCGGTCAGGACGATGGTCTTGCCCCGGATCTCGGCCCCCAGGAGGCGCGCCGTCTGCTCCATGGTGTCGGTGCCGTGGGTCACGACGATGCGCTCGTGGGGGCACTTGCGGCACTGGGAGAGGATCACCTGGCGGTCGTCGTCGTCCATGTCCAGGCTGTCGACCATCATCAGGGTGCGCACCTCGACCTCGACCAGGCAGCGCCCCAGCTTCAGCATGTCGCGGATGTGGGTGTCCTTGAAGAAGAGCTGGCCGGTGCGCTCGTCGTATTCCTTGTCGAAGGTGCCGCCGGTGACGAAGACGCGGATCATTTCGCTCATGCCGGGCCTCCGCCGGTTCAGATGATGATCAGTCGCCGGTCGCCGGCCAGGGCCGGGTGCCGGAAAAGGCGCAGGTTGATGTCGAAGCCGTCGTGGATGGCGGCGGCCCGCACCACCGCGCCGCCCTGGCATTCGCCCTCGGCCGCGGGGGCAGGTTCGCCCTCGGCGAGCAGGGCGTCGAAGGCGGCGGGGAACTCGTCGCCGCGGCGGCGCAGGCGGCTGATCAGGAAGCCCACCATGCCCACGTTGATGACCTGGCCATCCTGGTTGATCAGGATCGTCACCAGTTCGTCGGTGTCGCCGGGGAGGTCCGCCCTCAGGCGGTCGCCGATGGCCAGGCTCCGCCGCGGCTCAGCCCCCACCTGGCGCAGGATGGCGCCGTAGGGCTTGCCCACGGGGCCGAACAGGTCGCCGTAGATCGCTTCGAAATGGCGCAGCAGTTCGTGGTCGCGCAGCAGGCCGCGCGCCCCGACGGTGGTGTCGCCGGTGGTGACGAACATGCGGAAATCCCTGCCCAGTTCCGGCAGGAATTCGGCGCATCCGGGCAGGGCGCCGGGGCGCCCGGTGACCGGGTCGTAGGGGATGAGCGTCCCGGCCATGTCCCACAGCAGCGCGGAATGGCCGTTCGGGCCGGTTCGGGTCGGATCTGGGGCTTCTGGCATGCCTTTGGCTTTCCGGTTGCGCAGGCACCTGATTTGCTGTTGTTATTTGGCTAGCGGGGGCACGAGTCCCGTCCATAGCGAACAGCCGACCGGGGGGTGCGGCCGTTCCGGATCCGGGAACAAAGATACGCGATTGCTCCCGATCTACAAACTGCAGGAGGGATTTCCCATGAATAGATTGATCACAACCGCGCTGGCGGTTGCGGCGCTGTCGTCGTGGGCGGGGGGCGGGGCGATCGCCGGCAACGAGCTGGCGGACGAGCTGACACAGGTGGGGAAGGACTACGCCGTCGGTTACTCGTCACCGTTGGTCCAGGGCTTCGGGCCCAACCAGAATGCCGGTCTCTTCCACACGGCGCACATTCCGCAGACCGGCCTGGTCTGGGGTGTCGGCATCAAGGCCATGGGCACCTACCTGGCCGCCGAGGACCAGTCCTTCCAGACCGTCCGCACCAACGTCGACCTCGGGGCCTACGATCCGGCCTACGCCGGCACCACCGGCAACGTGGTCATGGGCGGTCCCACCCTCTTCGGCGACACCGAGACCGAGGGAGCGATCGTCGGCTACGTCAACGGCGTCGAGGTCTTCCGCCAGTCCACCATCGCCGGCCTGATCGACACCCGCTGGGTGCCGATGGCCACGCCCGAGGCCTACATCGGCGGCTTTCACGGCCTGAAGGCCGTCGTGCGCTACATGCCGGAGGTCGGCACCGAGGTGGGCAGCGTCAAGTACTGGGGTATGGGCGGCCAGTGGAGCCTCAACGGCCTGGCGCCCACCCTGCCGGTGGACGTGATGATCGGTTACATGGGCCAGAAGTTCGAGGTGGTGGGTCTGATCGAGGCCTCGGCCACGTCAATGCACCTGGCGATCAGCAAGAGCCTGCCGGCGATGACCATCTACGGCGGCTTCGCCAAGGAGAGCTCCTCCATGGACGTCGCCTACGTCTACGAGGCGACCGGTGACGAGGTCTCGTTCTCGGTGGACGGGCGGCAGGAGACCCGGTTCACCCTGGGCGTGACCCTCGACATCGTCGCGAAACTCAACGTGGAAATGGGTCATGGCGACCTGACCACCTACTCGGCCGGTCTGATGTTCGGGATGTGATCCCGGCGCGCGGATCGTCCACAAGAAAGGAAGCCCACATGAAGATGCTCACCAAGACCTTGCTGCCGGTGCTGGCCCTGCTGGCCCTGCTGGCCGGCTGCAGCAGCGACCCCGTCGCGCCCCAGGACACCCTGCCGCCGCCGACGGCCGAGGACGCGGCCTTCCAGGCCGGCATGGTCGCCTATGCCGTCACCGCCATCGGGCCGGAGATCATGCAGGCCGCCAACCCGGCCAAGGAAGTGCGGGACATCGTCTTCGACGGCGAACGCAACCTGACCGGCGCCGTGCACATGGACTACCGGACGGGCCCGGACGGCGTCCCGGCCGCCGCCGGCGTGGCCACCTGGGTCCACCTGTTCACCGCCTCCGGCGAGCCGGTGGTCTACACCGTGCCCGACCTGGGCGGCCAGACCGGGTTCGACCTGGACGTGATGGCCAGCCTCGACCGCGAACTCGACCAGGCGACGATCCTCGAGGGCAGCGGCGGCACCATGACCTCCGGCGACACCGTGGTCGACTTCACCATGCTGGGCATCGTCGTCGGCAGCGGCGGCTATCCGCAGGCGGGTGGCATGACCGTCACCAGCGGCGAGCACAGCGCCGAGGTCATGTTCAACGGCAGCAACGTCGTGACCATGACCGTCGACAGCAGCGCGACCTACTTCATCGATCTGGACACCGGCGAGGTGACCACGGGCGTGCCGATCTAGCGGTCCGCATTCCCGGCAGGGGACACAAACAAGGCGGAGCCCCTTGCGGGGCTCCGCCTTTCTCCGCTGATACCGGACGCCGTAACCCGGTGCGCGACGTTTGCCCGACCGGACCCGGTCCGCAGACCGCGAGTCACTGTCCAGCCCGGCAGCCGTGCCCGACACGAATTTGCGCTGCCCATGTCTACAGGCCAGGTCGCCGTGTCCGGGACTTCGTCGTCCGGTGGGACTCCGCTGCCGCTCTCTCACGATCCTTGTGCCACGCCCGGCGTCGGCCGGGCGGAGCGGTTCCCACGGCCGAAGCATGGCGGCACCTGCGGCGCGGGGCAAGCACAATCTCGGCGTTTGGAATCGCCGCGGTTTGCGGCTAGAATGACGGGCGCCGCCCAAGCCCGGGCGGCGCCGCGCATCAGCCGAAGGACGAAGCGATGAGACTGCTGCCCGCGATCACCCTGGGCCTGCTGCTGCCGGCGGCCGTGGCCGCGGCCGCGGGCGACGCGCCGCCGCCGTCGGGCCGCCCGCCCAGCCAGGTGATCCTGGAGTTCGGCTGGGCCACCCCCTTGGGGGACCTCGGCGGGGACTTCGACGCCACCGAACTCGGATTCGGCGCCAGCGAAGGCATGCAGGCCGGGTTCCGCTGGCGCTGGTACGCGTCGGAGCACTTCTCCCTCTCGCCCGCCTTCCACCTCAACGACTGGGGCAACCTCTCCGGGACCAACGAAGCGCTCGCGGACTACCGGGTCGAATGCTACACCTACGCCTACACCCTGGAGGCCATGCTGCGCACCGCCGACCGCCGGGCCGCCGTGCGCCCGTTCCTGGGCCTGGCGGCGGGCCTGTTCCGCGACCGGGTGGTGGGCTACACCAAGTCCTTCACCAAGAGCTTCGACGAATCGGTCAACACCCTCGGCTTCGCCCTGCGCGCCGGCTTCGCGGTCTCGGACCTGGAGTTCAGCGCGGTCTACAACCTGAACCGGTTCAACACCTGGCGCTTCTTCGAGACCGGGATCGACCAGCCCTACGACTGGGACAACCTGGTCATCCGCGGCGCCTGGAGCATCCCCTTCGGCGGCTAGCTGCCGGTGCTCGAAAACGAGGCCGCCGGCTGCAGGGCCGGCGGCCTCGGCGCGTGTGGGGTGCGCGCGGGCTCTAGAAGAGGATGGGCTTTCCAGGCTGGCCGGGGGCGCCCGGATCCGGCGTGTACGGGTCGCTGGGCAGGGAGAAGGGGCCCTGGCGCCCGGCGGCGTCCACGCCCGCAACGCGGATGCGATGGCTGACGCCGATGGTGGCGGCCAGCGTGTAGTTGACCGTCGGCGCCGTCGCGACCTGGGCCCAGGCCCCGCCGTCGATCGAGCGCTGCACGACGTAATGGGCAACCGCCGAGCCGGTCGTCGGCGCGGTCCACTGGTAGGCCACGTCCATGGTCTGGGCGACAGCCGGTGCGGCACCGAGGGCGGCGACCAGGAAGGCCAGTACGGTTGCGTTCCTGAGGATTGTCTTCGTGTTCATGTCTCCGGCTTTCGCTGTGCCCGCTCCGCGGGTCGTTGGGGGCATCCTGCCTCGGGCCGAGCCCGTTCGTCTGGTCCGCACATCCATTCGCAATCCCGGTGCCCGGCGGTGACGGCTGGGAATTTCATACAGAAAACACGTTGATTGCGAGCCGATTGGGGACGATCAACCCCAGCCTCGCCGGCAGGATTTGCCCGGACCGCAGGCTCCGGTCGTGCAGAGTCCCGACCGCCGTCGACCGGGCGATTGCAACTTGCCCACGGCGCGCCGTCAGCCGCAATCGGGTCTTGTCGGACGGACCGCAACGCGCCACATTGAGGCATCCCGGGGCAGGAGCAGGCACGTACGAGGGCGCCCGTCCCACCCGGATCCGACCCCGCCGACCGACGTCGCGGCCGCAGGCCGCGACGCGCCAAGGAGCCGACATGAACAAGCAAGTGCACGCCTTGTGGCCGGAGCTCGACTGGATCGGCGATGCCCGGCTGCGCGAGGCCACCGCCAGGACCTGGGAACTGGCCCTGGAGCGCAGCCCGCTGACGGCCGCGGACCTCGAGACCATCCCCTTCACCCTGCTGGTGCCCGACCTGAAGGTCAGCTTCATGGCCCACAAGCGCTGCGTGGTCCACGTGGCCCGGGACGCGGCCTTGAAGATGAACGAGTTCTTCGGCAGCGACCTGCCCGTGGACCTGGACGTGACCATCGCCGGGGCCATCCTCGCGGACGTGGGCAAGCTGCTGGAGTACGAGCTGCACGAGGGTCGGAGCCGCCAGAGCGCCATGGGGCGGCTGGTGCGCCATCCCTTCAGCGGCGTCGGGCTGGCCATGGAGGCGGGCGTGCCGCCGGAGGTGCTGCACATCATCGCCGCCCACGCGGGCGAGGGCGACCTGGTCAAGCGCTCGACCGAGGCCTACGTGGTCCATCACGCCGACTTCATGACATTCCTGCCTTTCAAGCCGAAATAGGGCAGGCGAAAAATCCTTTGCGCCCGGCGCAATCTGGTATATCTAGGTGGTCAGAGACCCATGACGCGGACCGGCCCCGAGCCGTCCGGTCCCGCCGGCCGCCAGGAGGAGCAGACGATGGCTGACAATACCGACA
The DNA here is from genome assembly GCA_963848505.1 of Candidatus Krumholzibacteriia bacterium. Classification (GTDB taxonomy): domain Bacteria; phylum Krumholzibacteriota; class Krumholzibacteriia; order LZORAL124-64-63; family LZORAL124-64-63; genus JACZKN01. Next base: position 941,776 of record CAWKEB010000002.1, read on the forward strand.
AGGTCGCAGGCAACGTGGACGGAACCTTCTTCGTGGACAGCAACTGCATCGACTGTGATCTGTGCCGCCAGACCGCTCCGGAAAACTTCGAGCGGAACGAGGACGAAGGCTTCACCTTCGTCTCCAAGCAGCCCGAGAACGAGGACGAGGAGCAGGCCTGCCGCGACGCCATGGAGGAGTGCCCCACCGAGGCCATCGGCGACGACGGCTGAGCCGCCGGAGGCTCCGACCCGACCCTCGACCCGGTCCCCCGCTGGCGGGACCGGGTTTTTTTCGGAAACTTGTGGGTCGGGCCACGGTTCAAGCGCGGCGATGAAGCAGACACGAAGCCGGCCCCGCGGCCGGCGTCATCAATTCCCCAAGGAGACACCCCATGCATGCCAAGCGTCCCGGCCGCCCCGCCCTGTTCCTGGCGGCCGTCCTGTTGGCCCTGGCCGTCCAGGCCCCCCTGGCGGGAGCCCAGCTGGTGGACAACCAGCTCCGCAGCTACGCCGACGTGGCCGAAGTGGCCAGCCCCGCGGTGGTGAACATCTCGACCGACAAGGTCGTCGAAAACATGGACAACCACCCGTTCATGAACGATCCCTTCTTCCGGCGCTTCTTCGAGATGCCGGACGACCAGAACCACCAGGGCGGCGAGCGGGTCGAGCGCTCGCTGGGCTCGGGCGTGGTGATCTCCGCCGACGGCTTCATCCTGACCAACAACCACGTGGTCGAGAACGCCGACAAGGTCAAGGTCACCTTCGAAGGCGATCGCGAATTCGACGCCGAGATCGTCGGCACCGACCCCCTCACCGACGTGGCCCTGCTCAAGATCGAAGCCACCGGCCTGCACTTCGTCAAGATCGGCGACAGCGACGCCCTGCGGGTCGGCGACCAGGTCATGGCCATCGGCAACCCCTTCGGCGTGGGCCAGACCGTGACCCTGGGCATCGTCAGCGCCCTGGGCCGCTCCATCGGCCTGATCGACTACGAGGACCTGATCCAGACCGACGCCTCCATCAATCCCGGCAACAGCGGCGGCGCCCTGGTGGACATGCAGGGCCGGCTGGTGGGCATGAACTCGGCTATCCTCAGCCGCAGCGGCGGCAGCCAGGGCATCGGCTTCGCCATCCCCAGCAACATGGCCAAGCGCATCGCCGACGCCCTGAAGACCGACGGCGAGGTGGCGCGCGCCTACCTGGGCGTCCTGCCCCAGGAGGTGGACCAGAACGTGGCCGACTACTACGGCATGGACCGGCCGCGGGGCGTCATCGTCACCCAGGTGAACACCGGCACGCCGGCCGAGAAGGCGGGGCTCAAGGAGGGGGACATCATCCTCTCGGTCGACGGCCAGGAGATCCGCAATCCCAGCATGCTGCGCAACGTGATCAGCCTGTCCGCCGTGGGCCACGACGCCCAGCTGAAGCTGCTGCGGGACGGCAAGGAGAAGACGGTCGCGGTCAAGCTGGAGAAGTTCCCCGAGGCCACGACCACCGTCCGGGCCAATCCCCACGGCGGCGGCAGCGAGGACCAGAGCCTCGACGGCGTGACGGTGCGTGTGCTGGACGAGCGGGCCCGCGCCATGACCAGCAACATCCCGGAGGACGTGGGCGGGCTGCTGGTGGTCTCGGTCGAGGCCACGAGCACGGCCGCCCGCGAGGGCCTGGCCACCGGCGATGTGATCCAGGAGGTCTCGCGGCGCCCGGTCGAGACCCTGGCCGACTTCCAGGAGGCCCTGAAATTGAACACCGACCGCCCGGTGTTCCTGCGGGTCTACAAGCCGAACCGGGGGCAGAACGTCTTCATCGCCCTGCCCCGGTAGCGATCCCTGCGGGGCGTGCTCTCCTTGCGCCCCGGCCCTGTGGGCCATCGACATGGAGGTCGGTGGCCCGCATTTTCAATATTAATACATAATTATGAGATATTGTTTGACAGGATATCCCTAAATTAAGTAAAATCCGTACCGACAAATAAGCGAGACGGCCTGCGCCCGGCCGAGACCCGACCAAGGCCTGACCAACGGCGAGTGGGGACCATGGCTGGATACGACGTCATCCGACACGAAACCTACTACGAGGTCAGCATCGAGGGGACGGTCACCCTGCCCCTGCTGCGGGAGGTCCTCGACGAGGTCGCGGAATTCCCCAAATGGATTTCCCTGAACGCCTTGTGGACCTTCGAGTCCGATGTGCGTCCCCCCGCCTTCCACGAGTTCGACGACATCATCGCCATGCTGGACAAGCTGTACGCCCGCCGGCCGGTGGGCAAGCGGGTGGCGCTGGTGGTGCCGGACTCGTTCTCACGCTCGGTGGCCGACGTCTTCCTGGGTCTGGCCGTGCGTCTGCCCGTGCAGATGCGGGTCTTCGGCGAAACCGAGGTCGGCCGCGCCTGGATCGAGGGCTGAGCGGCGACGGCCGTGCCCTTGACCAACCTCCTGGCATCGGTGACATTGGGACGGTTCCGCGGCCCCCCCGGCTGAAAGGCGCCTCCCGATGAACAGCTACCTGCGCATGCTCCGCATGATCCGGCCCTACCTGCCCCAGGCGGCGGTGGCCCTGGTCTTCATGCTGCTGTTCTCGTTCTTCAGCGTCTTCAGCTTCACCATGATCAGCCCGTTCCTGAAGGCCCTGTTCCTGGACACGGACTCGCAGCTGGCGCGGGAGCTGACGGTGGAGCCGGCGGTCTCGCCCCTGGCGGTCGCGCCCGACGGCGCCGCGCCCGCGGATGCGGATGCCGCGCGCGAGCGCCTGGCCGGGATGCAGGACAAGGTCTCGTTCGTCACCTCGGTCAAGACCGCCTTCCAGGACTGGGTGCAGGGCACGCTGCTCAAGGGCAGCAAGCAGGACGCGCTGTTGCGCATCTGCCTGACGGTGCTCGTGCTGCTGCTCTTGAAGAACGTCACGGGGTACATCCAGGACATCCTGATGGTCTGGGTGGGTGAGAGCGTGATCCGCGACCTGCGCGAGGCCCTGTTCCGCCGGTTCACGGCGATGCCGCTCTCGTTCTACCACCAGCACAAGGCGGGCGAGCTGATCAGCCGGGCCACCAACGACGTGCTGATGGCCCAGAAGTGCATCGGCGTCAGCTTCACGACCCTGCTGCGCGATCCCATCTTCATCGTCATGTACCTGGGGGTGGCCTTCATCCTCAGCTGGAAGCTGACCCTGATGGCCCTGGTGCTGATGCCCGTCAGCCTGGCCGTCATCATCCGCATCGGCAAGAGCATCCGCAAGATCTCCGGCCGCCAGCAGCAGGAGATGGCCAACCTCACCATCAGCCTGCAGGAGACGGTCTACGGCATCCGCGTGGTCAAGGCCTTCGCCATGGAGGAGCACGAGAACCGCAAGTTCGGGGTCCTGAACCGCGAGCTGTTCCGGCAGGTGTTCCGCTTCAACCGCAAGCTGAAGCTGAGCTCGCCGCTGACCGAGCTGATGACCTCGGTGGTGGGCCTGTTCCTGCTCTGGTACGGCGGCTCCCAGGTCTTCACCGGCGGGGTGATGGCGCCGGACCTGTTCATCGTCTTCTTCTTCGCCATCTTCTCGACGGTGCGGCCGCTGAAGAACCTGGGCCAGGTCAACAACGAGATCCAGGCGGGCATGGCCGCGGCCGACCGCATCTTCGCGGTGCTGGACACGCCGGCCGAGGTGGCCGATCCGACCGCCGGTCTGGCCCTGGCGCAGGTGACCGGCCGCGTCGAGTTCCGCGACGTGCACTACGCCTACCTGCCGGGCGAGCCGGTGCTGCGCGGGGTGTCGCTGGCGGTCGAACCGGGCGAGGTGGTGGCCCTGGTCGGCAGCAGCGGTTCGGGCAAGAGCACCCTGGTGGACATGATCCCCGGCTTCTACCTGGCCGACCGCGGCACCGTCAGCATCGACGGTCACGATCTGCGCGACCTGAACCTGGCCGCCCTGCGCCGCAGCATGGGCATCGTCACCCAGGAAGTGATCCTTTTCCACGACACCATCTTCAACAACATCGCCTACGGGCTGAGCGACGTGAGCCTGGACCAGGTGCGCGAGGCGGCCCGCGCCGCCAACGCCGACGACTTCATCAGGCGCCTGCCCGCCGGCTACGAGACGGTGATCGGCGACCGGGGCCTGAAGCTGTCGGGGGGGCAGCGCCAGCGCCTGTCCATCGCCCGGGCCATCCTGCGCAACCCACCCATCCTGCTGCTGGACGAGGCCACCAGCGCCCTGGACACCGAGAGCGAGCAGCTGGTGCAGGAGGCCATCGACCGCCTGGTGCGGCACCGCACCACCATCGTCATCGCCCACCGCCTGTCCACCATCCAGAACGTGGACCGGATCTACCTGCTGGAAGAGGGCCAGGTGGTGCAGACGGGCACCCACGACGAGCTGCTGGCGGCCGGCGGACGGTATAAAGAGCTGTATACCATGCAGTTCCAGCGCTGAGGCCACCCCGCGCCGCTGCTGGCATTCTGGTAATAACCATCGCAATTCACTCCGGTTTGACCGTGCCGTGCTCCGTGACATATAATCAACATACCTTTGCCGGCACCGGCCGTCGACGCGAGATCGGTCCGGCTGACCCCAGCCTCAAGGGGGACGACCATGCAGACCCGACTCGCTCGCTGCGCCGGCCGCTTCGCCACCGCCATCCTGATCCTGATCCCTGCCCTGGCATTTGCGGCCCAGCCTGCCGCCTCGGACGCGGAACGGGCCAACCGGCCCGATCTGTCCGCCGGTGGGGAGATGGTCTACGGCGGCCCGGCCGACGCGGCCGCCAAGACAATCACCGATTCGACCCTGGTCATGGGGCCCTGGGGCAGTGGGGCGGCTTTCAACGGCCAGTTCCAGAACACTTCCGGCGGCCCCGACTGGAACGGTTGGACCAGCGTCGACCTGACCCAGAGCACAGACTCGCATTGGCACGCCGACACCGTGGGGGCGTTGGCCGGCTCCTGGTCGGCCTGGTGCGGTACGGTCGCCTACGGGTCCTGCGAGCCGGGCGACCCTGAGGGCGGCTACGGCAATAATTGGGACGAGGTCCTCGAGTGGCGGGGCACGGTGGCCGACCCCGAGGTCTCGTGCACCGTGACCATCGCCGCCACGCTGCAGTCGGACACCGAGCCCGGCTACGACTACGCCTACCTGAGCGTGGTCAAGGCCGGCGCGGTCCTGGACCTGTTGAGCTTCGACGACACCCAGGCCGCGGCGCCGGTGAACCAGCAGACGGTCTACACTCCGGCCGACTACGAGGGTGCCGCCGCCGATCAGGTGGTGGTGCAGTTCCGCTTCGACAGCGACGGCGGCTGGTCGGACGAAGACTGCTGGTGGACCACCGACGGCGCCTTCCGGGTGGACGACCTGGCCATCACCCTCAGCAACGGCAGCGGCTACAGCCACGACTTCGAGGACGGAACCCTGGGCGATCTGATGCCGTTGCTGCCGCAGGGCGTGGGAAATTTCGCGCAGATCTGGACCAATCTGGGGACGACAGACACCTGCGTCCGCCGCAACACCTCGCCCATGGTCGCGTTCATCGACGACGGGATCGTGGTGCCCGGCACCGGCGGCACGCCGTGCATCACCTGGTGCTACGGACCGGGGGGCTTCATCGTCAACACCACCGGCGGTCTGGCCGGGCCCGAAGCCCATATCCACAATGCCATCGAGTCGCCGGTGATGGCCTGGCCCGGGCCCAACCACGAGGGTGCCCGCCTGGAATTCGACGTCTGGGAGGATCTGCCCTTCGTAAGCCAGGCCCCAGGGATCTTCTACTCCTGGCACGTGCGCTCGACCGTGGAGGCGGACCCGGCAGCGATCGGTGCCATGCCCTGGCAGAACCGCAACATCTTCCACTACGGTGGCCCCAACTGGAGGCGCCATGTCCAGGTGGTCGGCGACCTGATCCCCGCGGATGCCCAGTGGGTGCAGATCCAGTTGGCATGCATCGAATTCGGTTGGCAATGGGACATCCGGGGCAACGACGGCAGCCCATCGCCCTACTTCGACAACGTGCGCCTGACGGCGTATCCGCATCACGGGCCGGAGCTGGTGGCGCGGGTCGTGGACCTGCCCCACGACACCTTCCCCGAGGGCGGCACCCTGGACCTGGTCGACCTGGGCGCCAACAACATCCGCTTCGATTCGGGCAGCGACATCAACCGCTATCAGTGGAACGACGCCCTGGGCAACGATCCCGGCGACTCGGTCCTGGTCAGGGTCACGCCCCAGCGCGCGGGCGCCACCCTGGTGGGGGTGCCCCGCCTGCACTGGAGCCTCAAACGCAACCCGCTGTTCGACGCCTACCGCAGCTCCGGGCTGCCTGATCAGGGCTCGATCGAGGGATGGAATGCGCTCAACAGCAACGGCGTCCCGGTGCCGGACCTCTTCGCCTTCGACCTGCCGGACACGGGCTTCCTGTTCCCGGGCGACTTTCTCTACTACTACTTCTCGGCCACCGACGAGGTCGGGGGTGAGCAGCAGACGGCTCTGCTGCCGGCGGACACCACCGGGTTCAGCAACTTCGACGATCCCATGGCCTGGCTGCCCATCTACAAGCTGCATGCGCTGCCCACGCTGACGGAGGTTGCGGGCCAGCCCGGCACGATCACCCAGCCGGCCATCCTGTTCTGGGACGACGCCGGCGCCGTGGGCAACCGCGACGAGTGGTACATGGCCTACCGCAATCTGGGCCTGGTGGCGGGCGTGGACTACGACATCTACTACACCAATGCGCCGTCCTCGGGCACCGGCAACGGCCTGGGCGGGCGCTCGACGGCGGTCCAGTTGGCCGGCTACTCGGAGTTGATCTACACCAGCGGCGTGCAGACGGCGTTCACCATCGTCGACGGGGACCCCAGCAACGGCGACTTCTCGCTGGACTCCCAGGTGCTGACGGCCTGGCTAGAGCAGGGCGGCAAGGACATGCTGCTGACCGGCGACGACCTGGCCGGGGATCTCACACGCCGTGGCGGCGGCACCGGCCGCGCCCTGCTGCACGACTGGATGGGCGTCGATCTGGTGGACGAGAACGTGCTGGGCCTGATCGACCTGCAGACGGCGCCGCTGATCCGGGTCGTGCCGGGGCAGCCGGTCTTCATGACCGTGGATCAGTGGCGGGGCGTGGCCAACTGCCTGTCGCAGAGCACCGTCTACTACGGCGGCGGCAGCACCACCACCGGCAACAAGCGCTACGACGGTGTGGCGTCGCGGGCGGGAGCCCAGCGCCTGGCCGAGTTCACCGACCCCAGCGGGGCACAGGGCCAGTACACCTTCAGTGCGATCACCCTGAACGAGCGCATCGACTACGACGCGCGGGTGATCAGCCTGCCCTACGATTTCCAGTCGGTGGAGACCGCTGACGACGCCAAGGCCGCGGCCGGGTTGGCGGCCCGGGTGCGGTTGCTGGAGGATGTGCTCAACTACTTCGGCCACAGCGGCGGAGGCGAGCCGTCGGGCGTGCCGGCAGCCGACGTGTTCACGGCCGGGAGTCACCCGAACCCGTTCAATCCCGCCACCATCATCAGCTGGTCCCTGCCCCAGGCTGGCCACCTCGGGGTGCAGGTCTATGACGTGCGCGGCCGGCTGGTGCGGACGCTGGTCGACGGTCCGACGGCCGCCGGCCCCGGCGACGTGCGCTGGGACGGGCGGGCCGACGGTGGGCAGAACGCGGCCGCTGGGGTCTACTTCTGGCGGGTGAAGGCCGGCGCCGATACCCTGGTCGGCAAGATGGCACTCATCAAGTAGCTTGCCCGCGATCGAGGAGGACCCATGCCCCAGTTCGTCTACCGTCTGCAGCCCGCGCGTCCGGGAATGCTCAGCGACGGCCCGACCGCCGACGAGGAGCGCATCATCGGCGAACACTTCGCCTACCTGCAGGACCTCTCCGCCCGGGGCATCCTGAAGCTGGCCGGGCGCACCCTGACCACCGGGCCGGAGACGTTCGGCATCTGCATCCTGGTTGTGGCGGACGAAGCCGCGGCCCAGGCGGTGATGGCCGCCGACCCGGTGCTCAGGCACGGGGTGATGAAGGCCGAGCTGTTCCCGTTCCACATCGCGTTGTGGGGCAGCGCGCCGACGGACTAGGGCTCCGCGACGATGGCCGCGGCGATGCGCCGGGCCTCCTCGGGCGTGAACGCGCCGGCGATGCAGGCGCGGCCGCCGGTGATGGGCGAGCGGATCACCGGAGCGTTCATCAGCTGTCCGTTGACCACGATGCCCAGCCGCCGGCCGACGTGCTCCTGGCTGACGGCGGCCAGGAGCTGCGCGCCGGCTGCGTTCATGGTGACATCGACGATCCAGTGCCCGCGCTCGCCGGCCCGGGCCGAGGCCGCGGCGATGGACCGCTGGTCCAGCAGCACCTCCGGCGACACGTAGTACTCCTGGCCGCCGGCGGCGGGCAGCCGCGCCCAGCCCGCGAGGGAATCGGCGGAAGCCAGGTGGAAGGTGACCCGCAACGGCGCGGTGGGGGCGGGCTGGCCCCGGGCGAGGCCGGTGGCCAGGGTCACACCGAGCAGGATGGCGGCGATTCTCATGACGGCTCCCTGGGGGCTTGGCGGCGGCCGGTCCATGCTCCCGCGGGCCGGACCCGGTGTCAATACCCGCTGTTGCCGCCCGCTGGTTCGTGACGCCGTCGATTCCGCCTTGCCTGCCGATTCCACCTTGCCTGCCGGGCCGCCCGCGGCGATCCTGACCCCATGCGTCGCAACGTCCTGATCGTCCGCCACGACCGCATCGGTGACGCGGTCCTGGCCACCCCCCTGCCGCGGGAAATCAAGCGCGCCTGGCCGGACGCCCGGGTGGGCGTGCTGGTGCGCGGCTACACCCGCGACATCTTCGCCCACGATCCCCACGTGGACACGATCCTGACCGACGACTTCACCCCGGCCACGCGTGGCCCCAGCTTCTGGGCCCGGGTGCGCGAGCTGCGCCGTCACCGCTTCAGCCACGGCCTGATGCTGTTGGCGGACCAGCGCATCGCCTACCTGCTGGCCGCGGCGGGCATCCCGGTGCGCGTGGGCCACGGCATCACCCTGTACCACGCGCTCTCGCTGACCCGCCCCGTGCTGACCCGCAAGCGGCGCCCGGGCCGGCACGAGGGCGACTACTCGCTGGACCTGCTGCGGGCCGTGGGGATCGAGCCGCAGGACGCGCAGCCGGCGATCGAACTGAGCGCCGGCGAGCGCCTGGTGGCCGCCGGCCGTCGGGACGAATGGGACGGCGCCGGCCGCCGCCTGGTGGGGATCCACACCACCAGCGGCAAGTCGGCGCCCAATTGGACGGCGGACGCCTGGGCCGAACTGGCGGCGCTGCTGGCCGCGGAGCCCTCGCTGCGGGTGGTGGTCACGGACAACGAGGTGCCGCGGGCGCTGGCCGAGCTGCCGGGCGTCATCCGCCCCAACCTGCGCGCCCCCCTGCGCACGGCGCTGGTCAACCTCGCGGCGCTGGACCTGCTGGTCTCGGCCAGCACCGGACCCATGCACCTGGCGGCGGCCGTGGGGGTGCCCACCCTCTCGCTGTTCTGCCCCCTGCCGGCCTGCGCGCCCGGCCTCTGGGGTGCCCGCGGCCCGCGCGCGGTGGCCGTCACCCCGTCGGCCGACTACTGCCGCACCCGCTGCCCCGGCGATCCCCACGTCTGCACCTTCGCCGGCAGCGAGGAGATCTCGCCGGCGGCCATCGCCCGCCGCGTGCTGGCGTTTCCCTAGCAAGAAAAGGCCCCCGGCCGGGCCGGGGGCTTCACGGGGCAGGCAGGCGCAGGAGGTCTGGCGCCTACTTGCCGGGTTCGTCGTAGAAGTCGATCAGGTCGACGGGCATCACCACGGTGGTGGCGATGTTGCTCATGTGCGCCACCAGCCGCTTGAAGAAGCGCAGCACCAGCACGATGCAGACGGCGTCCTGGGTGCGCATGTCGCTGGTGGTGATGATGCGGATCTGGGCCTCGTAGGCGCGACCCTGGGCCCGGGCCAGCTTGATCACTTCGCCGGCCATCTCGCCGTTGCTTTCGGCGAAGGCCTGGCGTGCCTTGGCGTGGATCTCGGTGATGGCGGAGGCCGGCCCGGCCAGGTGCTGCCGGTAGAGCTCCAGGTCGGGCTCGGCCGGCATCATGGCGCGGATCTCGTGCAGGTTCTTCACGTAGTCGCCCATGCGCTCGGCGTCCTTGACCACGTTCATGCAGATCAGCGCCGTGGGCACGTCCGCGCCGCCGGTGGTGGCCGACAGCCGCGACACCACGCGCCGGCGGATCTTCCGCTCCAGCTTGTTGATGCGCTTGTCGCGGTCGTAGATCTTCTCCTGCGGGTCGTCGTCGGCCGCGCCGTCGATGATCACCGCGACCGTGTACGCGAACATCTTGCCGCTGAGCTCGAGCATCTCGGAGATCTTCTCCACCAGCTCGTTGCTCCAGTTGTCGGCCCGGAACAGGTCCAGGATCGATCCGAACTTCATGATTCCCTCCGTCGGGTCAGGAGCCCCGCAGGACCTTGTCGATGATCACGAACACCAGGGGCAAGACGAAGAACACGCCGAACATGTAGGCGAAGGCGAACCAGCGCCGCTTCATGGACTGCGCCGCCAGCCCCTTGGCCAGACCCAGGGGAATGCGGCGCAGCAGCGGCACCGGGTAGATGATGATGATGCCGGTGACGTTGAACAGCAGGTGGACCAGGGCCACGGTCACCGCCTCGGGCGAGCCCGTGAGCGAGGCCAGCAGCGCCGTCACCGTGGTGCCGATGTTGGCGCCCAGGGTGGCGGCGAAGGCCGCTTCCAGGGGCACGATGCCAGCGCCGATCAGCGGCACCAGCAGGCTGGTGGTGATGGAGCTGCTCTGCACCGCGACGGTGACCACCAGGCCCATCACCATGGCGCCCAGGCCGCTCTTGCGCACGGTCTTGGTGAAGGCGCCCTCGGCGCGGTGCAGCACCAGCCCCTTGAGCAGCTTGGTCAGGAAGGTCAGGGCGAAGAAGATGCCGACCAGGGCCAGGATGATCATCAGGATCGCGGCCGCGGTGTCGGCCATGGCCAGGGTGTCGGACAGCAGGTGCTTGGTGGCGCCGAGGGCGGGCTTGATGACGGTCTTGACCGGGTTGGGGAACTCGGTGCCGTGCGAGCCCACCAGGTGGGTGCTCAGCCAGGTGGCCGTGCGCTGCAGGTAGTGGGTGGCCTGCTCGATGGGGAACAGGATGGCGATGGTCAGCAGGTTGAAGAAGTCGTGCATCGTGGCGCCGGCGAAGGCCCGCTGGAACTCGGTCCGCCGGTTCATGGCGGTCATGGCCACCATGGTGTTGGTGACGGTGGTCCCCATGTTGGCGCCCATGATGATGGGCACGGCGTTGGTCACCGTCAGCGCGCCGCCGGCGACCATGCCCACCACGATCGAGGTCGTGCTCGACGAACTCTGGATCAGCGAGGTCGCCAGCAGGCCGATCATCAGCCCGATCACCGGATTGGTGGTGGTGGCGATCAGCTGCTCGCTGAACCCCTTGCCCAGCATCTTGAAGGCCACGCCGAAGAGGGCGATGGCCCACAGGAAGATGTAGAGCAGGGCCAACAGGATGAGCGCGTTCAGCAGGTTCTGAACCAGCGGCGATCGGGCGTGGGGCTGAGGCGCCCTGGTGGCCTCGGGGGCGGACATGAGGCTCCGATCTGCCGCCGCGGGGGACGGTCGCGCCGAGGGCGGAACTGGGGCGGCCGCGTGGCCATCTCGACCGGGCGCAAACCTATCGGCACGGCATCCGGGGGTCAAGGCTCGTTTGACACGATTGTGACGCCGATTTTACCAAAATTGCAGTCACATGCGGCCACATGCGGAGATGTGAGGACCAGGTCGGCCGGGCAATTCCTGCCACCCGACCGGCATCGGCGTGTCCAGGCGCGCGCGGCCCCCGACAGCACACTGCGCGCAACCGCTTGCCGGACAGGCGGTAGGAGGCTCACAGGGGCCACCCGCAACGGGTCTCCTTTTTGCATCAGGGCCGAATTGGGTTATGGTGGGGGCCGTCATTCCCCATTCTGACCCTTCGAGGAGGCGTTCCGGCATGGCCATCCTGAAAGTTGCCCGCATGGGGCACCCGGTATTGCGGCAGGAGTGCAAGCCCATCGATCCCCAGGCGATCACCGGACCCGAGGTCCAGCGCCTGATCCGGGACATGTTCGAGACGATGGTCGAGTACAACGGCGTCGGGCTGGCCGCGCCCCAGGTGCATCAGCCGGTGCGGCTGGTGATCGCCGGCGGCGAGGCCGACGACGAAGGCCGCCCCAGCTTCCGGATCCTGATCAATCCGGAGATCACCGTGCTGGACGAGAGCCTGCTGGGCATGTACGAGGGCTGCCTCTCGGTGCCGGGCCTGCGCGGCTGGGTCGAGCGGCCCCAGGGCGTGAAGGTCAAGGCCTACGACGAGAAGGGCCGCCTGGGCGAGTTCGTGCTCGAGGGATTCCCCGCCGTGGTGATCCAGCACGAGTGCGACCACCTCGACGGAGTGCTCTACGTCGACCGCATCGAGGACACCACCCGCTTCGGCTACGAAGAGGAAGCGGACCGGTTCTTCGAGCTGGTGGACGAGGAACTGGAAGACATGGACGACCCGGACGACGATTGAGCCGGGTCAGGGAGGGAATGCACCGATGGACAACGCCATTCTGCAGCAGACGGTCAAGGCCTTCAACCTGCGCCGCTTCGACCTGGCGGCTCGCCACACGGCCGAGGGCCTGGCCGGCGCCCAGGGCCGCGACGAGGCCTTCTGGATGGGCCTGAACGAGGCCTGCGAGGGCTACGCCCTGATCATGCGCGCCGAGCTGGAACAGGCCGAGCCCAAGCTGGTGGCCTCGATGCAGAAGCTGCGCAACTTCGGCTTCCGCTACGAGAACTTCGAAGTGACGGCCACCCTGGCCGGAGTGCGCCTGGCCGTCGAGGAGATCCGCGCGGTGAAGTCCCGCCGCAAGCGCGTCTTCGACGTCAGCCTGCTGCCGCAGATGCGTCTGGCGGCCAAGGCGGACGACTAGGCTCCCGCCGACACCGCGTTATCGTTGACGAAACTGGCGGCCGGGCCGTTTGGGGCTAATCTTTGGGGCTGACACGCGACCCGGTCAGAAACCCCAGCCCGACGGTGCGCCCATGCTGCCAGCCAGCCACCCCCTCGCCGACATCGCCCGCAAGGTCGAGGCCGGCCAGCGCCTCGACTTCGCCGAAGGCCTGCGCCTGGCCGAGAGCCACGACCTGCCCGCCCTGGGCGTCCTGGCCCACCAGGTGCGCACCCGGATGCACGGCGAGGACGTCTACTACAACGTCAACCGGCACCTGAACCCGACCAACGTCTGCTACGTGGGCTGCGAGCTCTGCGCCTACGGCGACGATCCCAACGCGCCCGACGCCTGGAGCTACTCGCCCGCCGAGTGCGTCGAGTTGGCGCGCAAGGACTTCACGCCCCAGGTCAACGAGTTCCACATCGTGGGCGGCCTGCACCCGCGCTGGAAGTTCGCCGTGTACCTGGACATCCTCAAGGCCCTGAAGGCCGAGTTCCCCACGGTGCACCTGAAGGCCTTCACCATGGTGGAGATCGACTTCCTGGCCAAGATCGGCAAGCTGCCCGTGCCCGAGACCATCGCCGCGCTGCGCGATGCCGGACTGGACAGCTGCCCCGGCGGCGGCGCCGAGATCTTCGACCCGGAGATCCGCGACCAGATCGCCTCGAAAAAAATGAGCGGCGCGCGTTGGCTGGAAGTTGCGGGCCAGGTCCACGAGTCCGGCTTGAAATCCAACTGCACGATGCTCTTCGGGCACATCGAGAAGCCCGTCCACTGGGTGGACCACCTGGTCAAGCTGCGCGAGCAGCAGGACAAGACCGGCGGCTTCCAGTGCTTCATCCCCCTGGCCTTCCACCCGGCCAACACCAAGTACGACATGCTGCCGGGCCCGGATCTGACCATGAAGCTGAAGGTGATCGCCCTGTCGCGCCTGCTGCTGGACAACGTGCCCCACGTGAAGGCCTACTGGGTGATGCTGGGCCGCGAGGCCGCCCAGGTGGCGCTGCGCTTCGGGGCCAACGACCTCGACGGCACGGTGATCGACGAGCGGGTGACCTACGCCGCCGGCGGCTCGGCAGGCAAGGGCATGACCGTCGCCGACATCCAGGCCTTCATTCGCGGTGCGGGGCTGCGGCCGGTGCTGCGCGACACGCTGTACAATCCGCTGGAGGCCGTGGGCTAGACCCGCTCCATTTGATATGAGAAACCGCCCAAGCGTCATATAACGCCTGGGCGGTTCCTTTCATCAAACTTCGCCAGCCGTTGCCGGCGTCAGTTCGCCAGCGGCTTCATGGTCAGCGGATCCCGCAACGGCAGCAGCTGCGGTTCGCCGCCGGCCAGTCCCGAGATGCTCACATCATGCTTGGGATCGCCGGCCTTCGCCTCGTCCAGGTCGCCGACCACCAGGAAGGTCATCCTGGCCGGGTCGAGCAGGCGCCGGGCCACCCGCTGCACGTCGTCGGCGGTGACGGCGTTGATGCGGCCGGCGTACTCGCGGTAGTAGGCGGCGTCCCGCGCGTACCGCCCCGTCAGCTCGTCCACCGCCAACGCACCGGCGATGGAGCCTGCGGTCTCGAATCCCGCCGGCAGCGATTCGATGAAGCTGGCCTTGGCCAGCGCCAGCTCGTCGTCCGACACCTTCTCGTCGCGGATGCGCGCGATCTCCTCCAGGGCGATGCTCACGGCGAAGGCCGTCGAGTTCACCTTGGTCTGGAAGGCCACGCGCCAATCCTCGGGGTAGTAGACACCGGCGGCCAGGGACGAGCGCACCGAGTAGGCCAACCCCTCGTCCGAGCGGATGCGACCGACCAGGCGCGAGCTGAAGCCGCCGCCGCCGAGGATGTCGTTCATCACCAGGGCGGCGTACCAGTCGGGGTCGTAGCGGTCCAGCGCCGGCAGGCCGAAGGACACGCGGGCCTGGTTGACATCCTTGTCCACGGCGAACCAGCCCACCGGCGGCGCGGCCGCCGGAGCGGGGGGGACGCCGGGGTTGGCGGCCTGCCACGGCCAGTCGGCGAATGCCTTTTCGAGGGCCTTCTTCATGGCGCCCTTGTCGAAGCTGCCGCTGACGGCCACGATGAAGTTCTGCGGCCCCACGTAGGCGCGGTGCAGCGCGGTCAGGTCGGCCTGGACGAGGCCGCCGACCGAGGCCTCGGTGGTCCAGCGGTTGGCCCAGTGCTCGGGACCCTCGATCAGCAGGCTCCACTCGCGGCGCTCGATGCCCGCGGTGTCGTCGTTGCGCTCCTTCATGCGCTGGATGGCGCGCTCCTTGGCCAGCTGCAGGCGATCGTCCTGGAAGGCCGGCGTCTTGAGGCAGTCGAGCAGCAGCGCCAGACCCGCGTCCAGATCCTTGGCCAGCAGGTTCAGGGTGACCCAGGACTCGGCCGGGCCGGTGCGCACGCCGCCCATGCCCATCATGCCGCGGCGGCCGCCGCCCATGCCCGAACCCAGGTCGGCGCCCAGCGCGGCCAGGCGATCCTCCAGCGCGGCGGCGTCCAGCGCCTGCGTGCCGCCGGAGGTCAGCAGGTCCATCATCAGGCCGGCGGCGCCTTCCTTGCCCGCCGGATCCTGGTCCGGACCCAGGCGCAGCAGCACCGAGATGTTGACCAGGGGCAGCGACGCATCGGGCACCAGGTAGGCCGTCATGCCGTTCTTCAGGGACGTGCGGTAGTCCTTGGCCAGGGGCGCGTCGTACTTCAGGGCCGGGAAAGACAGCTCTTCCGGGCGCGCGGGGATCTCGCCGGCGACCGCGCCGGCGACAAGGACGACGGCCAGCAGCGCCGCCGTCAGGTGCGTCAGGCTGCGCATCACTGGACCTCCTTCTGCAGGGCGGTGAGTTTCTCCTGGCCCTTGGCGCGCACGTAGTCGAGCGCGGGCTTCATCTCGGCCGGCATGCGGGAGCCCATCTGCTCCAGGCGGGCGAGCATCTCCTCGACCTCGGCCGCGGTGGTCAGCCCGTCCAGGCGCGTCAGCGAACGCTGGACCATCTGCTTGGCCTGGGGATCGAGGCCGGCCAGGGCCGGGTCCTCGGGTTCGGCCGAGGCCAGGCGGGTCCAGATGGCCACGGCCCGGTTCTCCTTCGTGAAATACTGCTTGGCCACGCGCTGCACATCGTCGGTGCTGACGGCCTGGATCGCCTGGTCGATGCGGTCGGCGTCGCGCCACGAACCCTGGGCCTCGGCCGAGCCGTAGCGGATCATCTGGAAGAAGTTGCCGTCGAGGCGCCGCCAGGTGCTGGTCAGGTAGCGGTTCTTGACCGCCTGCAGCTCCTCGGCGCTCACGGGCGCGTTCTGCAGCTTGGCGAGTTCGGCGTGCACGGCCCGCTCCAGCTCCTCGGGCGTGCGGCCGTCCTTGCACTCGGCCTCGATCTCGAACATGCCCTCGTACTTGCGCGAGTCCTGGCCGGCGCGGGCGCTGGTGGCCACACCCTGCTCCAGCACCAGGTTGCGCTTGAGGCGGCCGGTGTCGCCGTTGAGCAGCTCGGCCAGCACCATCAGCGCGGGGGTGTCGCTGTGCACGTTGGCCACCGTGTGCCAGCGGGCGGTGACCGCGGGGTTGGTCTCGGCCTCGCCGTAGAAGCGCTTCTCGGCGTGCTGCCGCGGCTCCATGGTGATCATCGCCGGCGGCGGGGTGGCGCCGCGCGGGATGCGGCCGAAGTACTTCTCGGCCATGGCGACGGCCTGCTTCGGCTCGAAGTCGCCCACCATCACCGCGCAGATGTTGTTGGGCGCGTAGAAGGTGGCGTAGTAGTCGTCGGCGTCCTGCTTGGTGATGAAGGGCAGGTCGCTGGCGTAGCCGATCACCGGCCAGGTGTAGGGGCTGGCGTCCCAGAACATGGCGTCGAAGCTCTCCTGGAACTTGCCCAGGGGCGTCGACTCGACGCGCAGGCGGCGCTCCTCGTACACCACGTCGCGCTCGGAGTAGAACTCGCGGAACACGGGGTTCATCAGCCGGTCCGACTCCATCCAGAACCACAGCTCGAGTTTGTTGGCCGGCACGGTCATGATGTAGAAGGTCATGTCCTCGCTGGTGAAGGCGTTGAGGCGCGAGGCGCCCTCGCGGGACAGCACCTGGTCGAACTCGTTCTTGACCATGTTGTCGCGCTGCAGCGTGACCAGCGAGTCGAATTGCGCCTCCAGCTCGCGGAAGCGGGGCGTCTTGGCGTCGGGCCCGCTGATGTCGGCGAGCTCGCCGCGGCGCAGGCGCTCGCGCTGCAGCGACATCTCGGCGCGCATCTGCTCCTGCACCTGCTCCTGCTCGTCGATCAGCCGCCGGTCCAGCTCGTAGTCGCGGGTGCCGATGGTGTGGGTGCCCTTGAACATCATGTGCTCGAAGAGGTGGCTGATGCCGGTGATGCCCGGCCGCTCGTTGGCCGAGCCCACCTTGGCCACCCAGCCCACCGCCACCGTCGGCGACAGGTGCCGGGGCACCAGCAGCAGCTTCATGCCGTTGGCCAGGACGTGCTCCCGGACCGCGGGGGCGGCGGCTTGTTCGGCCGCCAGCGTCGGCAGCGCCAGCAGGGCCAGGCCCAGCAGCGCCAGGACGGCGGCAGTTCGTGCAGGGGACGGAAACATCGCTTCCTCCAGCGGTTCGGGAGCAGTCGGCCGGGAACGGGGCCGGAGCATGGTAACCGATCCGCGAGCTCACGGAAACCGCATAGCAGGCAAGTATGGGCCTCCGACGCCACTCCTGTGAATTTCCGCCACAATCACACCCGCCTGTGGTGATTCCACCACGCCTTCAGGGCCCCCCGGGACGGTGTCGCGGCTATGTTATTTCGTAGTTACACAACGAGTTAAGATCGTCATGTCCAATTCCCGCCCCCGGGAACAGTCCATGCCTCCATGCGGACGAACAACGACCGATCACCCCGCCGGCGCTGCCGGCACTCCGAGGAGGCAAGACCATGATGACGAATCTGCGCAAGTTCAGCCGGGCCCTGACTGCCCTGACCCTGGCCGCCACCGTGGCGGCCGCCGCGCCCAGCCAGGCCGGCGACGACGACGGCTGCCACAACCCACGCGACCGCAAGGGCTGGCTGGTGGGCTTCAACGTGGGCTCCGGCAGCAGCTCCTACGGCGCGAGCGTGGGCTCGCGCACCTACACCGAGGACGCCTTCAACGGCAGCTACGGCAGCCTGCGTGGCGGCTACGCCTTCAGCAACGCCTTCGCCGTGACCCTTGAGGGCGTGGGCGTCGGCGCCACCGAGGGGGAGCGGGATTGGGGCATGGGTGCCGGCCTGGTGGCGGTGACCTGGTGGCCGGCCGGCAGCGGATTCTTCGTCCGCGGCGGTCTGGGTGTCGGCGGCGGCGAGATGCTGCTGCGCGAGACGGGTGAAGCGGTGGAGTTCGACGGCAAGGGCGCGGGCCTGTTCGGCATCGGCTACGAATGGCAGGTGGGCCGCAACTTCGCCCTGGGCCTGGCCGCCGACGGCTTCGGCTTCGAAGTCGAAGGGCTCAACGGCGAGACTGACGCCTTCATGAGCACAGGCACCTTCTCGATCCAGTTCAACTGGTACCTGTGACCCCGGACCCGGGCTGGGCGGGTGGTGCGGCAAGACAGCCGCCCCGCCCGTTCAGCCGTTTGTTGCGTTTCTTCACACTTGGGGGCAAGATGAGCGCCGCCAACGCCCTGTTCGAGGCCCGGCCGGAGGAGCCGATGCAGCCTGCGCTCCGCATTCTGAACCTCATCTTCCTGGCGGTGCTGCTGCTGGCCGGCGCTCCGACGGCGCCGGCCCAGACCGCTGCGCCCGACACGGCGCAGGCGGCGGCGGCCCCGGCCCGCACCCTGGTGCTCGAGTCCATCGAACTGACCGGCACCGAGCGCACCTCCCTGGCCACCCTCGCCAAGTACCTGCCCCTGACGCCGGGCCAGGCCATCGACCAGGGCGCGCTGGTCGCCGCGGTGGACGAGCTGCGCGCCACCAACCTCTTCGCCCAGGTCGAGTTCTTCACCAGGCCGGGCAGCAGCCGCGGCCACCTGGTCCTGGTGCTGGAGGTGCGGGAGCACGGCCTGGACTTCCGCTGGGCCGCCGGCAACACCAGCCTCGACGGCTGGTACCTGGTGCCGGTGATGCTGGCCCTGGACAACCCCAGCGGCCACGGCGACCTGCTGGATCTGCAGTGGCGCATCGGCTTCCGCCACTCGGGGGTGCTGCTGAACTACGCCCGGCCCCGCGCCGGCAGCGGCCGCGACTACTGGGCCACCCGCCTGAGCGCCATCTCCACCGACCTGCCCTGGTTCGAGGGCGGCGTCGAGTACCGCCAGGAGGTGCAGCACGGCGGCCTGGCCGGAGTCTACGGCCGGCGCTTCGGCGGCAGCTGGCTGGGCGAGATCGGCCTGAACCTCGATGCGGTGGTGACCGCCGACTATTCGCGCGCCTACACCGATGCGGCCGACGGCAGCGTGTCCTACAACGACCAGATCAGCGGCGACGACCTCCCGCCCGGCATCGCCGACGGGCTGGGCGACGACTCGCGCGCCATCGTCCACTTCGACCTGCAGCACGACAACCGCGCCCGGGAGTTGGGCGCGGGCACGCCGGTGTCCGGCATCTGGGGCCGGCTGAAGCCCCAGGCCGTGCTGCAGGGCCCGCGCAGCAACTTCGGCCTGCAGGCCGACTTCCGCGGCTACCGGAGCGCGCCCGGCGGCGTGCTCGGCCTGCGCCTGCGGGGCGAGCTGGTCACCGGCCACGCCGCCTTCTACGACCGCCTCTACCTGGGCGGCATGTACTCGGTGCGGGGCTTCCCCACCGCGTCGCTTTCGGCCCCCGGCGGCGATACCTGGCTGTGGTCCGGTTCGCTGGAACACCGCAGCCGCATCCTCGGCGACAACAAGGGGACCAAGCTGGCGGGCGTGCTCTTCCTGGACGCCGGCGCCGCCGGCAGCTTCGACGGCGACTCGATCCCCGGCGTGGCCATGGGCGCCGGCTACGGCGTGCGCCTGCGGGTGTGGTGGCTGGGCTGGGTCGGTCTCGACCTGGGCTTCCCGCTGACCGAGCGTCCCGTCGACCAGCGCTTCCAGCTCAATGCCTCCATCGGGTGGTCGTTCTGATGCGGCGCGCCTGGGCAGCCACGGTGCTGGTCTGGCTGGCGGCCGCCGCCATGGCCGTGGCCGCGGACGAGTCCGCCCGGGTGACGGCCGTGGCTCCGGCCCGGGCCGACGGCCTGGTGGTGGCCCATCTCAGCACCATGGGGCTGCCCGGCCAGAAGCTGCTGCAGTCCATGCGCTCGGGGCTGGTCTCGGCGGTGGAGCTGGACCTGGCCCTGCTGGACGAGCGCGAAAAGGTCGTGGGCGGCAACCGCATCTCGCTGCAGCTGGCTTTCGATCTGTGGGAGGAGATCTTCTCGGTGCGGGCCGACGGCGCCGAGCGGCGCTTCCGCAGCCTGGCCGACCTGCAGGGCTACCTGGCCGAGCTGGCGGCGGTGCCGGTGATCCCGCTGGACGAGCTCACGGTGGGCGGTAGCTACCGGCTGCGGATCGGGCTGCTGGTCCATCCCATCGCCCCGGCCCAGCAGCAGCGGGTGGAGAACGTGATCGCCGGCGACCAGCGGCCGCGGCGCGAAGGCCAGGACCAGCAGGAGACCTCGGTCTCCCTGGGCCGGCTGATCCGCCTGTTCTACCAGGGCGGCGGCAGCGGCGACCCCGGCGACACCGGCGCGCAGACCCTCTCGGCCTGGTTCAAGCGCGAGGAGCTGCCCGATGCGACGCATTAGCACCCGCCTGGCCATCTCGTTCCTGCTGGTGGCGCTGCTGCCGACCCTGCCGTTGTCGCTGGTGGTGCGCGACCTGCTGGAGCGGCGCTTCGGGCCGGCCATCGCCGATCCACTGGAATCGGCCCTGGAGGCGGGGCTGGCCGAGAGCCGGGCCCACCTGCAGCAGCTGCGCGACCAGCTGCAGCAGCGGGCCGCGGCGCTGCCCAATGCTGACCCGGTGGTGCTGCTGGACGCCTTGGGCCGCACGCAGCCGCCGGACTCGCTGGCGGCATTCCTGGCCGAGCGGCCAGACCTGCTGGAGCGGGCGGCCGGCCTGCCGGCGGGGGCCCGGCCCGACCGCTTCGGCGACGTGCTGGTCACGGCGATCGCGCCCGGCACGGTCGCACCGGTGATCGTGATGCAGCCCCTGCCGGCGGGCATGGTGGCCAGGGCCGGCGAGCTGACCGACGGCCTGGGCCTGCTGCGCGCGGTGCGCGGCGAGCAGGGCCGGGTGGTGCTCAGCTTCGTGGGGCCCTTCCTGCTGGTCTACGGCCTGCTGATCGCCGTGGCCCTGGGCGCGGGCCTGCTCTGGACCCGCCAGATGGTGACCCCGCTGGAGGTGCTCGTGGGCGCCACCCGCCGTGTGGCCCGGGGCGAGCTCGAGTTCCGGGTCGAGGCCAAGGGCCCGGGCGAGGTCGGCGAGCTGGTGCGCTCGTTCGACACCATGGTCGGCCGACTGGCCGAGCAGCGCCGCGACCTGGCGCGGTTGGAGCGTGCTGCCGCCTGGCGGGGCATGGCCCGCACCCTGGCCCATGAGGTGAAGAACCCGCTGACGCCTATCCTGCTGGCGGTGCAGCAGGCCCGCGACAGCTACCGCGGCGATGACGCCCAGCACCGGGCCCTCCTGGCCGAGTGCGCCGAGATCGTGGGCGAGGAGGTCGAGAGCCTGCGCCGGCTGGTGCGCTCGTTCGGCGAGTTCGCCAAACTGCCCAAACCGGAACTGGAAGAGGGCGACCTGGGCGCACTGGTGCGCGACCTGGAGCACCTGTATGCCGGGCGTCTGCAGCTGGAGGGCGGCGGCGCGCCGCTGGTCGGCTGGTTCGACGCGGGGGCGCTGCGGCGCGCGCTGATCAACCTGATCGACAACGGCCTGGCCGCCTGCAACGAGGCGGACGCGCCCGAGCAGGTCGAACTGCGCCTGACCTCCACCGGCCCCGGCGCGCGCCTGGAGGTGCGCGACCGCGGCGCGGGCATCCCCGCCGAGAACCTCGAACGCATCTTCGAGCCCGACTTCACCACCAAGGGCGACGGCATGGGCCTGGGCCTGGCCATCGTCCAGGGCATCGTCGCCGGACATGGCGGCACCCTGCGCGTGCGCAGCGAGCCAGGCCAGGGCACCACCTTCACCCTCGAGCTGCCGCTGACCCGCGTGGGCAACGGCGCCGACGCCGACAAGGAAGACGAATCATGAGCCGCCACGTGCTGATCGTCGATGACGAGAAGAACATCCGCCGCACCTTCAAGATGGTGCTGGAGGCCGAGGGCTTCACCGTCTCGACCGCCGAGACCGGCGAAGAGGCCCTCGAGCTGTGCCGCGAGGCCAAGCCCGACGCCGTGGTGCTGGACGTCAAGCTGCCCGGCATCGACGGCATCGAGACCCTGCGGCAGCTGCGGACCACCGAGCGCGAGCTGCCGGTGATCATGATCTCCGGCCACGCCACCATCGCCACCGCGGTCGAGGCCACCCGCGTCGGCGCCTTCGACTTCGTGGAGAAGCCGCTGAGCAAGGAGCGCCTGCTGGTGGCGATCCGCAACGCCCTGGAGGTGCGCTCGCTGGGCCGCGAGGTGCGCGCCCTGCGCGCCCGCGACCGCCGCCGCCACCTGATGGTGGGCGAGTCGCCGCCCCTGCGCGCCATCCGCGAGCAGATCGCCCAGATCGCGCCCACCGGCGCGCGCATCCTGATCACCGGCGAGAGCGGCACCGGCAAGGAGCTGGTGGCCCGCGCCGTGCACGAGGGCAGCGAGCGCCGCAAAGGCCCGTTCGTGAAGGTCAACTGCGCGGCCATCCCCGAGGAGCTGATCGAGAGCGAGCTGTTCGGTGCGGTCAAGGGCGCCTACACCGGCGCCACCCAGTCGCGCGACGGCAAGTTCCTGCAGGCGGACAAGGGCACGCTGTTCCTGGACGAGATCGGCGACATGTCGCTCAAGGCCCAGGCCAAGGTGCTGCGCGCCCTGCAGGAGGGCGAGATCGAGCGCGTCGGCGACAACAAGACCGTGCGCGTGGACGTGCGCGTGCTGGCCGCGACCAACAAGGACCTGGCGGCCGAGGCCAGCGGCCGGCCGCTTCCGCGAGGACCTGTTCTTCCGCCTGAACGTGGTGCCGGTGCATGTGCCGCCGCTGCGCGAACGCCGCGACGACATCCCGCTGTTGGCCGAGCACTTCCTGGCCGGCTACCTGGACGAGAACGGCCTGCCCCAGCGCCGCTTCGGGCCCGAGGCGCTGCAGCTGCTGCGCTCGCTGCCCTGGCCGGGCAACATCCGCGAGCTGGGCAACGCGGTCGAGCGGCTGGCCATCCTGGCCCGAGGCGAGCGGATCGGACCGGACGAGGTGATGCGCTGCGGGGTGGGCGGCGACCTGCCCGGCGGCGGGGCGACTCGGGCCGCGGCCGCGTCAGCCGGCGGCGAGACCGTGCCGTGCACGCCCGCGTCGGTGATGGCCGCCGGCGGCCTGGTGGCCGCGCGCCAGGAGTTCGAGAGCCGCTGCATCACCGCCGCCCTGGTCGAGGCCGAGGGCAACGTGTCCCAGGCCGCGCGCCTGCTGGGCATCGACCGCACCAACCTGCACAAGAAGATCCAGGCCTACGGCCTCAGCGCGGGCCGCGACGGAGGTGACGAGGCGTGAGACGGCGGCTGATCATCCTGGGCTGGGCGCTGCTGTGGGCCGTCGCCGCGGTCGGCGCCCGGGCCGACGACTCCGCACCGGCCGACTCGGCGGCGACGGTCCAGGAGGTCCACCTGCGCGGCTGGTACTTCGGCCTGCAGTGGTCGGGGGGCCAGCGCGACCATTGGGACGTGTTCGGACGCGACGGACTGCCGCCGGCCGAGGTCGAGGACCTGGGCCGGGGCGCCGGCGTGCAACTGGGCCACCGCTTCGGCGGCCGCTTCCTGCTGGGCCTGCAGTTCACCATGAACGAACACGACCTGGTCGGTCTGCCGCAGAAGCTCTACGACGGCGAGCTGCTGCTGACGGGCACGGTCCTGTTCCGCGAACGCTCGACCCTGCAGCCGTTCCTGCGCGGCGCCTTCGGCGGCGGCGGTGTGGCGCTGCAGCAGGTCGATGGCAGCGGGCACACCATCTCCGTGGGCACCGCCACGGTTGCCGGCGGCGGGGTGCAGGTGCGGCTCAGCAGCAGGTTCTCGCTGGAGGCGGAGGCAGTGGCGAACTTCACCAATTTCCACGAGGTGCGGAACCAGGACAACGAGGGCAACACCGACTCGGAATGGCGGGTGGACACCTCGCAGATGGGGTGGCGGGTCGGGGTGGGGGCGATGGTCTGGTTCTAGTCCAGCCTCCGCGCCGGCCTGCGATTCATCGCACGCCTACTTCACCATCATCATCTTCCTCGTGATGTCCACGCCGGCCCCCACCAGGCGATAGCAGTAGACCCCCGCGGGTTGCATCCGTCCATCGGGCCCGCGGCCATCCCACACGGCCGTCTGCCGTCCGCCCTGCTGCGCGCCGTCCACCAGCGTCCGGACCAGCCGCCCGGCCACATCGTACACATCCAGGCGCACGGTGGCCCCGCCTGCGGGCAGGTCGTAGGCGATGACCGTCGACGGGTTGAACGGATTCGGCGCGTTGCCCAGCAGCCGGGCGCCGGCCGCGGACCGCGGCACCGCACTGGAGCCGGAATCGAGGGTGACGGTCAAATTGTCGAGGCCCCACGATTCATCCGCGCCGCCCTGCCAGTTGGCCGCGGCGCCACCCGAGACCGCGCCCATGCGCCAGACCACGGTCAGGGTGTCGGCGGTGTGGGGAATGTCCCGGAACGCCGGCTCGACCGACAGGTCGTACGCACGGTCACGGGAGTACCAGGAGCCGGCGGTCCAGCCCAGATTGACGCCCGAGCTGAGCAGGCCCCCGGTCGGTGCCACGTAGTCGGTTTCATCGCCCGTTGCCAGTTGGAACCACTGCGAGAACACCAGCTGGCCATCGATGTCCACCTGGAACAGTTCGGTGCCGTCCCACGAGTCGATCAGCGCCAGCAGGAACCCCAGCGACACGTGGCTGTGGGGCGGCAGATTGGTCAGGGTCAATGTGGTGTCGTAGAGGGTCTGCGTGTAGTAGCGCAGCAGGCTGCCGCCGAACTGATTGCCCTGTGCGCCCAGACCGGCATAGCCCTGGACTCCTTCGATGCGCACCCCGTCACCGGTCAGCTCGGCCGGGATGCCGCTTTCGAAATCGGACGAGAACACGACCTGCGCCCCCGCGACCGAGGCCAGGGCGAGGACGATGGCCAGAGCCGTCCCGATAGAGGCGAAATGACGACCGCACATGGTGTTTGGCTCCTGCTGGGGGTCATGGCGATATGCCGGCGCGCACCGACGGTACGGATAAGAGGCCGGCACGCGCCTCTAATCACACGGGATCCCTTCTTTTTTTGCGGTTAGCACTCAATTGCCGCTGGCGCCGGGGGCTCGGCTCACCGCAGCGGGTTCCGGGAAGGATCCAGGGGAGCGGATTGACGTGCGAGTGCGCCACGTGCCACTATCGCGGGATGTCAGAGGTGGCTGCCGGACATGAATTTTGGCACGCCTCGACCCGAAGCCGATCGGTCGGGGCAACCCACGTGAGGAAACAAGCTATGGCCCGCAAGGCAACGCAACGCAATGATGATCCCACTCCGGCCGCCCCCACCGCTACCCCGGCGGACGCGGGCCTGCGCACCGGTCTGCAGGCGGCAGACCTCAAGCAGGCGGTGTTGGATCATCTGTGCTATTCCATCGGTCGGCTGACCGCGGTCGCGGGTCCACGCGATTATTACCGGGCCCTGGCGCTCGCGGTGCGCGACCGCCTGCAGCACCGCTGGCTGAACACCACCCAGACCTATTTCGACCAGAACCGCAAGCTTGCCTGCTACCTGTCGGCCGAATTCCTCATGGGCCCGCACCTTGGCAACAACCTGGTCAATCTCGGCATCGAACAGGCGGCGCGCAGCGCCCTGGCCGAGCTCGGTCAGGAGCTGGATACCGTGCTCGCCCACGAGGAGGAGCCTGGTCTCGGCAACGGCGGGCTGGGGCGGCTGGCAGCCTGCTACCTCGATTCGCTGGCCACCCTGCAGCGACCGGCGATCGGCTATGGCATCCGCTACGAGTTCGGCATCTTCGACCAGGGCCTGCGCGACGGCTGGCAGACCGAGATCACCGACAAGTGGTTGCGCTACGGCAACCCGTGGGAGATCGCCAAGCCGGAAGTTGCCTATTTCGTCCAGTGGGGCGGCCATACCGAACGGCATGTCGATGATGCGGGCGCCCAATACGTGCGCTGGATACCCCATCAGGTGGTCAAAGGGAGCGCGTACGACACGCCCATCCAGGGCTACGACGTCAACACCTGCAACACGTTGCGCCTTTGGAGCGCCGAGGCCGTGGAATCATTCGATTTCCAGGCCTTCAATTCCGGCGACTACTACCAGGCGGTGGCAGACAAGATCGCCTCGGAGACGGTGACCAAGGTGCTCTATCCCAACGACGAGGCGGCGGTGGGCAAGCGGCTGCGGCTCGGACAACAGTATTTCTTCGTCTCCTGCTCGCTGCAGGACATGCTGAACATGCTCGACCTCGCCGGCGTGCCGGTGGAGCAGTTCGCCGAGCGCTACGCCGTGCAGCTCAACGACACCCACCCGTCGATCGGGGTGGCCGAGTTGATGCGGTTGCTGGTCGATGAGCGCCACCTGGACTGGGATGCGGCCTGGGCCATCACCGTGGCGACGCTTCGGCTACACGAACCACACCCTGCTGCCTGAAGCCCTGGAGACCTGGCCGCTGCCGATGTTTGCCGAACTGCTGCCGCGGCATCTGGAAATCATCTACGAGATCAACCGCCGGTTCCTCGGCGAAGTGCGCATGCGCTATCCCGGGCGACGAAGCGCGCGTGGCGCGCATGTCCCTGATCGGCGAGGAAGGCGGACAGCGCGTGCGCATGGCGCACCTGGCCAGTGTCGGCAGCCACGCCATCAACGGCGTCGCCGCGCTGCACTCCGACCTGCTCAAGGCCAGCGTGCTGAAGGACTTCCATGACCTGTGGCCCGAACGCTTCAGCAACAAGACCAACGGCGTCACGCCACGGCGCTTCCTGGCGCTGGCCAATCCCGGCCTGCGCGCCCTGCTCGACGACACCCTCGGTGACCGCTGGTTGACCGATCTGAGCGTGCTGCGCGGCCTCGAAGCCCGGGTCGATGACGCCGCATTCCGGGACCAATGGCGCGCGGTCAAGCAGGCCAACAAGCAGCGGCTCTCCGCTTACATCCACACCCAGACGGGCATCGAGCTCGACCCGGCGTGGCTGTTCGACGTCCAGGTCAAACGCATCCACGAATACAAGCGCCAGCATCTGAACGTGCTGCACATCGTCACGGTCTACCACCGACTCAAGGCCGATCCGGGGTTGGCCGTGCCGCCGCGCGCCTTCATCTTCGGCGGCAAGGCGGCGCCGGGCTACTTCATGGCCAAGCGCATCATCAAGCTGATCAATGCCGTAGCCGAGACGATCAATGCGGATCCGGACGTGAACACGCGCCTGAAGGTCGCCTTCATTCCCAACTTCAACGTGCAGAACGCCAACCTCATCTATCCGGCGGCGGACCTGTCTGAGCAGATCTCCACCGCGGGGCTGGAAGCCTCCGGTACCGGCAACATGAAATTCATGATGAACGGGGCGCTCACCATCGGCACGCTGGACGGGGCCAATGTGGAGATACGCGAGGAAGCCGGCAGCCGAGAACTTCTTCCTGTTCGGGCTGACGGCCGGGGAGGTGGCGAAGGCCAAACGTGATGGCTACCATCCGGCGGGCCAGATCGCGGGCAACGAGGAACTGCGCGCGGTGCTTGATCTCATCGGCAGCGGTCGTTTCTCGCAAGGCGACACCGAGGTCTTCCGGCCGCTGGTCGAGAACCTGACCCAGTCCGATCCCTTCCTGGTGCTCGCCGACTACGCGGCCTACGTCGCCTGCCAGGAGCAGGTCAACGCGGCCTGGCTCGGCCGCGACAACTGGACCCGCATGTCCATCCTCAACACCGCACGCAGCGGCAAGTTCTCGTCCGACCGCGCCATTGCCCAGTACTGCGACGAGATCTGGGGTGTGCCGCCGGTGACCGTGGCCCGATAGCGGGTGGCCGCGGGCCATGCCGAAATTGACAAGAAGGCATGAAATATGAGAGCCTGATGGGCGGCGGGCCGCGGGGGCGTGTCCGCCCCCGACTCGAGCGGATGTGCCGTCGCCATCGAGGCCCGTCTTGCCCGCGCGGTGTCCCACTCGCAACAATAGGGGGGAATGAGATGATCAACCGCAATTCCTGGCTTGTCCTGGTGTTGGTCCTGGTGCTGACGTGCGCGTTCACCACGGGCGCGGCAGCAGAGATATTCATGCACGTGACCGGTACGCAGCAGGGGGAAATCCGCGGCGACGTCACGACCCGCGACTACGAGGAATGGATCGAGGTCGCGAGCTTCACCCACGGAGTCACCGTGCCGGTCGGGCACGACGGCCGCCCCAGTGGCGCCCCGGTGCCTACGCCCTTCCAGCTGGTGAAGCCCTGGGACCGGTCCACGGTGCCGCTCTTCGATGCCCTCTACAACGGCGAAAGGCTCAGCGAGGTCACGCTCGATCTGACCCGCCCGGACTACATGGGACAGATCGAGACCTACTACCGGATCACCCTCGAGAACGCGTACCTGACCGAGATCGCGGAGTCCGGTTCCGGTCTGGGGATGGATCTGCCGTCGGAAGCGTACACCTTGACCTATTACCGGATCACCTTTGATGACCTCGTCAACGGCGTGTCCACGACCTACACCTGGAACCCCGCCGTGACGGTTCCCGCAGGGTCCGCAGGCAAGTCGATCCTGCTGACGCCGTCCCCGAATCCGATGGCCGGCAGCACCGAGTTCCGTTTCATGCTGCCGGTCGCGACCCAGGCCAACCTGACGGTCTACGACGTGCGCGGGCGGCGCATCCGCGAACTCCACAAGGGGGTCGTGCACTCGGCGCCGACGGCCGTGGCCTGGGACGGGTGCGACGACGAGGGCGCCCGTGTGGCCCAGGGGATGTACATCGCCCGCCTGGAGACGCCGTCCACGGTCGTCACGCAGCGGGTGGTGGTCGTGCGCTGATCTGCGGGCAGCCACGGCCATCTGGACGACCTGGCGGTCGCCCGAAACCCGGGCTCGGTCTACGCAACCCCAAACGCCCGTTGCAAGAAAATGGGCCGCCCCAAGGCGGCCCATTATCTTGTCCCAGCAGTGTGCCCTACTCGCAGACCACATTCTCCTGCCACTGGTCCCAACATGCCTCAGCCCCGCCGTTGTAGTCCGGCACCTGCAGGCTGCCCGTCCCGTCCGCCAGCCAGCGAATGAACGACCCCGCCGCCCCGGTGCCCGGCACGAACGTGACGGCGTAATCCGGATCCGCGTCGTTGAACCGCAGCACGTCCCCGTTGCTCTCCAGCTCGCGGCTGGTGAACTGCAGGAAACGGCCGGCGTCGTCGTCGCCCCAGGCGATCTCGCCGCAGACCGGGCGCGCCGGGTCGTCCAGGTCGTGGAACAGCCAGTGGCCTTCGTGGCCGCCGCCGCTGGTCGAGCCCTCGAACCACAGCTCGGTGGGCTCGGCGCTGCCGGCACCGACCCGCATCTCCCACTGCACGTGGTCGCCGGCCGGCAGGCCGCGCAGGGCCACGCGGATGGGGTAGCGGTAGCCGTTCCAGGTGTAGGACCAGACCCAGGCACCGTCGTCCTGGGCCACCGGCACCGTGTGCAGGGCCACGGCGAAGGTGCCCACGGGTGCGGCCAGGGTCAGCTCGGCCACCGCCTGCAGCAGCACGGCGCGCAGGTAGGCGTTGATGAAGTTGTCGTGGAGGCCGCCGCTCTTGTCCAGGTCGGCGGCGCCGTCGAAGAACGCGAAATCGAAGGTCAGGGCCTCCGGGTCGGGCAGCGCCGGCGCCTGGGCCGTCGGCGCGGTCACCGGATTGGTCGTGTCGTCGGAGCAGCCGGTGGTGTGCAGGGCCAGCAGACCGAAAACCGCCACCAGGGCCAGCGCACCGACGCCGGATCGCAGGGTACGGAAGATCATCATGTCGGGTCTCCTTGTCGAGGGGAGCAGTTCAGGTTCACCCTCGGACATACAAGGGGCGTGCCGGAGGTCGTGGGGCCGCCGCGCCCGGCGTAATGTGTTGCCCGGAAACAATTAAATGGAAAGCGGGCCCGGCCGCACCCCCCAACCCGCCTGTGCCGCCCCGCCACGCCTGAGGTGATTCGGCACAGCCACAGCGCCCCGCCCCTTGACACCCGGCGCGCCGTGGCGTCTAACTGGATCGCGGATCCAACAGCGAAAGGCTCCGGCCCCATGACCAAGCAACGCAGCCTCCGCGGCAAGACCCTGCTGATCACCGGCGCCAGCCGCGGCATCGGCCGCGCCATCGCCCTGCGCGCGGCCCGGGACGGGGCCAACCTGGTGATCTGCGCCAAGACCACCACCGCCCACGCCAAGCTGCCGGGCACCATCTTCGACGCCGCGGCCGAGTGCGAGCAGGCCGGCGGCAAGGCTCTGGCCGTCAAGACCGACCTGCGCTTCGAGGAGGAGATCACCGCCGCCGTGCAGGCCGCGGTCGAGGCCTTCGGCGGCCTGGACATCCTGGTCAACAACGCCAGCGCCCTGGGCCTGACCGGCACCCTCGAAACCACCACCAAGATGTTCGACCGCATGCACGGCATCAACGCCCGCGGCAGCTGGCTGATGACCCGCGAGGCGCTGCCCCACCTGCTGAAAGCGGACAATCCCCACGTCCTGAACCTCGCGCCGCCCCTGTCGATGAAGGCCAAGTGGTTCGCCGGCCACGCCGCCTACACCGCCGCCAAGTACGCCATGAGCATGTGGGTGCTGGGTATGAGCGCCGAGTTCGCCGAGCGCGGCGTCGCCGTCAACGCCCTCTGGCCGCAGACCACCATCGCCACGGCCGCCGTGCGCAACCTGCTGGGCGGCGAGCCCATGGTCGCGGCCAGCCGCGAGCCGGCGATCATGGGCGACGCGGCCCATGCCGTGCTGACCCGGCCGGCCCGCACCTGCACCGGCAACTTCTTCACCGACGAGGGCGTGCTGCGCGAGGAGGGCGTCACGGACTTCGAGCCGTACGCCGTCAAGCCCGGCACGCCCCTGTGCCCCGACTTCTTCCTGGATTGAAGCGAGGAACGATGACCAAGACCAAGATCATCTGCACCATCGGCCCGGCCAGCCGCTCGCCCGAGGTGCTGCAGCGGCTGATCCAGGCGGGCATGAACGTCTGCCGGGTGAACTTCTCCCACGGCACCCACGAGGAGCACGCCGAGCTGATCCGGGACATCCGCGCCGTCACCGCCAAGCTGGGGGCGTACGTGGCGATCCTGCAGGATCTGGCCGGGCCCAAGATCCGCACCGGCCGTTTGGCCGCCGGCGGCACCGTGACCCTGGTGCCTGGCGCGCGCCTGGTGCTGACCAATCGCGACGTGCCCGGCAGCGCCCAGGAGGTGGGCCTGACCTACCCCGACCTGCCGCTGAACGTGCGCCCGGGAGACACCATCCTGCTGGCGGACGGGGCCATGCAGCTGAAGGTGGAATCGACCACCGACACCGACGTCACCTGCACCGTCGAAGTCGGCGGCGAGCTGGGCAGCAACAAGGGCATCAACCTGCCCGGCCGCTCCATCAACGCGCCCATCCTCAGCGACAAGGACAAGGCCGACCTCGCCTTCGGTCTCGAGCAGGGCGTCGACTTCATCGCCCTGAGCTTCGTGCGCACCGCCCACGACGTCGAGACCGTGAAGAAGCGCATCGCCAAGGCCGGCAAGACCACGCCGCTGATCGCCAAGATCGAGAAGTTCGAGGCCCTGGACAACATCGACGAGATCATCGCCGTCGCCGACGGCATCATGGTGGCCCGCGGCGACCTGGGCGTGGAGATCCCCCTGGAGATGGTGCCCCGCGCCCAGAAGATGCTGATCCGGCGCACCAACGCCGCGGCCAAGCCGGTGATCACCGCCACCCAGATGCTCAAGTCCATGGTCGACAGCCCGCGACCCACCCGGGCCGAGGTCACCGACGTGGCCAACGCCATCTACGACGGCACCGACGCCATCATGCTCTCGGAGGAGACCGCGGTCGGCCGCTACCCGGTCGAGGCCGTCGAAGTCATGACCCGCGTCGCCCTGGACGTGGAGGCGGCGTTCGACTACGCCGGTTGGCTCGGCCACTGCGGCGCCGACAAGACCCTCAGCTTCAGCGCGGCCGTGGCCCACAGCGCCGTCGAGATGGCCCGCGACATCCAGGCCGCGGCCATCCTGACCTGCACCACCAGCGGCAGCACCACCCGCCTGGTGGCCCGCTACCGCCCCGAGCAGGTGCTGCTGGCGATCACGCCCCACCGGGAGACGGCCCTGCGCATGGCCCTGGTCCACGGTGCGGTGCCCCTGGTGATCGAGGCCACCGAGGACACCCTGGCCCTGGAGAAGGTGGGGGTGGCGGCGGCCCTGCAGGGCGGGTTCGTCAAGCCGGGGCAGCCGGTGGTGATCACCGCGGGTCTGCCGTTCCACGTGTCGGGGTCCACGAACCTGATCAAGGTGGCGACGGCGGAGTGGGGTTGAGCTACCAGATCACGACGAAGCGGCCGACCACGTCCTCGAAATCCGCGCGGTTGGACTTCACCACGAAGAAGTAGATCCCGCTGTTGACCTCCTGGCCGTTGCGCGAGAGCAGGTTCCAGGCGGCTGAGCCGCCGGCCGCGCCGGTGCCGTCGTGCTCCAGGGTCTGCACCAGGTCTCCCGACGCGGTGTAGATCGTGATGGTGTTGTGGGCCTGCGGCAGGTTGGCGAACACCACCTGCATGCCGGTCGGGTTGTCGACCGACGGGTGCTGCTGGTCGAACTCGCCCAGGGCGTCGCGGGTCACCGGATTCGGATAGAGGTAGATGTTGGCGCCCATCGAGGCCCGCTCGCCCGCGGTCTGGGCGTCGAAGCGGGGCACCGCCAGCCCGTAGTTGGTGCCGGGGTCGGCGCCGACGCCCTTGCCCGCCTCGGCCCAGAGCGGGAGCTTCGGGTAGTACCACCAGGGGTAGGACGAGGTGTCGGCCAGGGCGTGGTCGGTGGCGGTCACGGCGTAGTAGTTGCGGAAGCCGTTGCGCACGTTGTCGTCGTGCATGGTGTAGAAGGACACGGCCCGCTTGGCGACCACGCTGCCGTCCTCGGTGCCCTCGCGTCCGGTCACGGCGAAGAAGGTGTCCAGCACCGTGGGCGCCCATTCCCAGGGCAGCAGCATCTCGTAGCCCGGCCGCGGCTCCCCGCCGGGCAGGCGCAGCGTGTCCAGTTCGCGGATGTCGTTGTCCGGGTCCGCGTCCACGAACTCGCGCATGGCCTGGTCCAGGCCCGCGAAGTCCGGGTCGTCCAGGCAGACGGGGCGGTAGACGATGGGCGCCAGGCCCGTGTTCATGCCCAGGGGCACGTCGCGGGGGCCGTAGGTCAGCCGGCGGGCCACGATGTTCACCACGTCCCACTCGCCGATCAAGCTCCAGCGGTGCTCGGGCGGGCCCTGCTCCTCGGACACGCCCTGCGGCCGCTTCCAGTCGTTGACCCGCCACACGCGGTAGCTCTCGAAATCGATCACGTCGCGCAGGTAATCGGGTTCGTGCTCGCTGGAGTCGTCCCAGAAGACGTCGACGCAGTCGTTGCCCGGCGCGACGCGCATGTGCGGCGCCGCGGGCGGCACCTCGCCGCCGTAGACCCAGGCCATGCGGGCTTCCCGGCCGCTGGTTCCGGTCGAGACGTAGCGGGCGCCCGGGTAGCTGCCCATCTGCCAGTACAGCCCGTTCTCGACGGTGCACTCCTGGCCCGTGGCCCGGAAGCACTCCTCGCAGTTGTCGGCATTGACCCAGAGGCAGATGCTGCCGTCCGGCCCGATGGTCATGTCTTCCTTGGTGATGATCGCGTAGCCGAACACCGGGGCGGTGCCGATGCAGCTCTCGTCCATGAAGGCGGCCCGATAGTCGAAGAGGGGCTCGCTGCCGTCCTCGTAGGTGGGGTAGTCGCCCAGGCAGACCTCGGTCTCCTGGCCGCCGGCGCCGGAGCTGCCGTGGCCGTCCAGGTCGAACCAGCGGCCCCGCTGCAGTTCGGAGGCCCGCAGGGCCGTGGCCAGCATGTCGTCCAGGCCGGCGCCAATGACCAGGGCGACCCGGTAGTGCAGGGTCTGCCCCGGCTTGATCTCGTCGAAGGGCCCGCTGGAGATGAGGAACTTGTAGTCGGCGGGCCGGTCCTCGCTGGCGTCGCGATCGCTGCGGTGGCTGGCCATCAGGGCGTAACGGTCCTCGTCCGAAAGGGGCTCGCCGTCCTGGAACACGCTGGCGTTGGTGGCGAACGACTGGTAGGAACTGACCCGGGCCAGGTGGGGCGCCGTGCGGTCGCGGAAGTCCGTGTCGTGGTCCAGGAGGACCACGCCCAGCACGCCCGGCAGCGGGTCCTGCGAGGCGTCCTTCATCCAGCCCACCTGCAGGCGGTGATAGACGTCCTGGGCGCCGCGCACGGCGCCGTCGAAAAAGCCGGTCAGGTCATCGGGCTGGGTGCTGCCGTTGCGCCGGTTCTGGATGTCGCAGTCCACGTAGAACCCCAGGTACACGTCCTGGAGGTTGCGCGCGCTGGTGTTGGTGATCTCGAAGTCCAGGGCCACGATGTTGCGGAAATCCTCGGCCGACCAGGCCGCGGCCCGCTGCACCACCGTCACTCCCAGCGGCGTGTGGGCCGGATAGATCTCCTGCACCAGGGGCAGGTTGTCGCGCATGGTGCAGACCATCATCTGGTTGCCGAACTGGCCGAAGTCCTCGTCGATCAGGCCGTCGTGGTCGTCGTCGAAGCCGTTGAGGGGATCCTCGTCGATCTTCCCGTCGAAGTCGTCGTCGGGCAGCGGGTCGGGCGGGCGGCTGCCCCGCGGCCGGTCGTCGGGATAGGGCCGGGTCACGGTGCGGTCCCAGGCCTCGTAGATGGTCGAGCGCAGGTCGTCGGTGGGGCGCAGCTCCCGCTCGGGCTGGCCGGTGGTGACCACCGTCTCGCCGTCGATGCGGGCGCCGATCCACAGCCCCGCGCCGAACAGGTACTCGTCGCCGGTGCCGGCGGGCCATTGGGCGGAAGGGGCGTTGGCGTAGGGCAGGGTGGTGCTGTATTGGGAGCCGATCAGCCCGTGGTTGGTGATGTTGACGTGCAGGTTGCCGGCGGTCAGCACGTAGCTGCCGTCCAGCACGTGGATGCCGTCGGGGCGGTCGGGATACTCGTCGCGCAACTGCTCCGACGGCTCGGCCCGGACCGGGGCGACGGCCGTGGCGGCGAGGATCGCGGCAAGGAACAGTCGCGCAGGCAGCGAGGTCGCAGCACGCGGTGTCGAGGTCATCGTGCCCCCATGAGCATCAGCAAGGCGCCGCCTCCGCTGCGCGCGTGCAGGCGGACGGTTGCGCCGGGCGAACGGCATCCGCGCGAACATAGGGCCCTAGCGGGCAGGACGCAAAATCGGGGTCGGGCGTCCCGGGATCAAGGGCCCGGAGGCGGGGTCTGGCGCCCGGCCGGCAGCACGTCCTTGAACACGACGCCGTAGATCTCCCAGGCCGTCACGAACAGCGCGGCCACGATGGGCCCGATGATGAAGCCCAGCAGCCCGAACAGGGTGATCCCGCCGAGAGTGGCCAGCAGGATCAGCAGGTCCGGCAGCTGGGTGTCCTTGCCCACCATGCGCGGCCGCAGGAAGTTGTCGATGCTGCCGACGACCAGCCCGCAGAACACCGCCAGGCCGATGGCCTTGGCCCAGGCCCCGCCCGCGGCCAGGATCACCGCCGCCGGCACCCAGACCAGGGCGGTGCCGATGCCGGGCACGATCGACAGCACGACCATGATCACCGACCAGAACAGCGCACTGGGGATGCCCACGACGAAGAAGGCCAGCCCCGCCAGCCCGCCCTGCAGGGCCCCGATCACGGCGGTGCCCTTGAGGGTGGCCCGGGTCACGGAGGTGAACTTCTCCATCAGCCGCCGCTCGTCCTTGTCCTCCAGCGGCAGGTAGTAGAGGATGCGGTCCAGCAGCTTGTCGCCGTCGATGAGGAAGAAGTACATGGCGTAGAGCATGATCGCCAGCATGAAGAAGAACTGCACGGTGCCGGTGGTGGCGGCCGAGAGGTTGTTGACCAGGAAGCGGCTGGTCGCGCTGACGATCTCGCCCGCCTTGGTCATGATGTCGCCCTGGTAAGGGGCGATCCGCTCGTAGAACGGCTGCTGCTGGGCCCAGACCATGATCTCGTCGGGGTGCGCGAGTCGGTGCTGCACCCAGGGCGCCACCGAGTTGGCCACGCGCAGGGCCTGGGCCGTGACCACGCCCACCAGCGAGCCCAGCGGCACGATGATCACCAGCACGATGAAGCCCAGGGTCAGCAGCGACGCCGGCGCCTCGCGACCCCGGGTCAGGCGGCGCAGGCGCACGTACACCGGCCGCGCCAGCGAGGTGAAGATGCCCGCCAGCAGCACGGCCATGATGAACGGCTTGATCATGGACAGGAAGACCGCGCTGATGCCCAGCACCAGCAGCAGCAGGACGGATTTGCTCATGGTCGAAGGCTGCATGCGGGGATCCTTCCGCCGGGGTACGGGCGCATGGTAGCTCATGCCTCGCGCGTGGCCCACCGCGAATCGCAGGCTGGCCATCCGGGCCCGATCCGCTACATTACGCCGGGTACGAAGTCCCCGGGCCGCCGCGCCCGTCCCCGAGCCAAGGAGAACCCCGTGGCCGATCTCAAAGCCGTCTTCGCGACCAGCAAGGGCACCATCCAACTCGATCTCTACGCCGACCAGGCGCCGCTGACGGTGGCCAACTTCGCCAACCTCGCCCGCCGCGGCTTCTATGACGGCCTGACCTTCCACCGGGTCATCGCCGACTTCATGGTCCAGGGCGGCTGCCCCGAGGGCACCGGCACCGGTGGTCCGGGCTACCGCTTCGAGGACGAGTTCGACCCCGACCTGTGCCACGACGGCCCCGGCGTGCTGTCGATGGCCAACGCCGGCCCCGGCACCAACGGCAGCCAGTTCTTCATCACCCACGTGGAGACCCCCTGGCTGGACCGCAAGCACACGGTCTTCGGCCGGGTGTGCGGTCCCGAGGACCAGGCCGTGGTCAACGCCATCCGCGGCGGCGACAGCATCGAGTCGGTGACGATCGAGGGCAAGCAGGCGCTGCCGGCCCAGGTGGCCAAGCGCCTCGTCGACTGGAACGGCAAGCTGGACAAGGGCTTCCCGGAGCTGCGGCCCGCGGGCTGACCCGCCGGCGCTGCGAGGATCGGTCGCGAGGCTGGCCCCCCGGGGGGCCAGCCTTCGCCGTCTGCCGGATCGGCGGGAACCGCGACCGTCGCCCGTGTGTATCTCGCGGATCCCCCGCCCTGACGGGCGGTTTCGCCGAGTCGACCTGATCCCGTGTGAGAGGATGTCCCATGCCCGGTGGACCGGTCATGTTCAAGATCCTGATCGCCGGCACCCTGATCCTGGGGCTGCTGGTGCTGTGGACCGGCCTGGCGCCGCGGCGCCGGCGCCGGCGCCAGCGGGTGGTGGCCCGTCCCGAGGAGCGCTCCCGGGGCCAGGTGGTCCCCATCGACCGCCAACGGCGAGCAGGCTGATCCGTTGCCCCCGCCGACCGTATCTTCGACGGGCCGCCCCCTGACCCACACCCTGGTCACCGGGGCCTCGGCCGGCCTAGGCCTTGAGCTGGCCCGGCTGTTCGCCGCCGATGGGCACCCCCTGGTGCTGGTCGCGCGCGACGCCGACCGTCTGGCCGCCCTGGCCGACACCCTGCGCCGGGACTACGAAGTGGATGTGCGGGTGATGGCGGTCGACCTGACGGTCCCGGACGCGCCGGCGGCGCTGGTCGCCGAGCTGGAGGCCGCCGGCCTCGGCATCCGCCACCTGGTGAACAACGCCGGCTTCGGCACCTACGGCGGATTCACGGCCCGCGAGCCGCAGGTCTACCGCGACCTGATCGACCTGAACGTGCGCGCGCTGACCGACCTGGCCCGCCTGCTGCTGCCGGCGATGCTGGCGGCCCCGGCGCCGCAGCGCCGCGGCGTGCTGAACGTGGCCTCGACCGCCGCCTTCCAGCCCGGCCCCCTGATGGCCGCCTACTTCGCCAGCAAGGCCTACGTGCTGTCGCTGAGCGAAGCCCTGCACGAGGAAGTGCGGGCCGCGGGCGTCACCGTGACCGCCTTCTGTCCCGGCCCCACGCGCACCGGGTTCTTCCGGCACGAGGTGATGATCCCGCCCGGAGCCGTGGCCGCCGACGGCACGATCGATCCGGCCGCCCTGGCCCGCTACGAGCGCCGGGACCGGCAGCGCATGGACGCCGCGGCGGCCGCGCGGGTCGGCTATCGAGGCTACCTGGCGGGCCGGGCCATCGTGATTCCCGGTTGGCGCAACAAGGTGCTGGCCGATGCGTCGCGGCTGCTGCCGCGCGGCCTGCTGCGGCGCGTGGTCCACCGCATGATGCGCAAGTAGCGCGCCCGGCGGTGGACGCTACTTCGACACCACCGGCAGCTCGGTCTGCAGCGAATCCAGCAGTGCCACCAGTTGATCACGGTCGTAGCTGTAGATCTGATCCGCGTTCAGCTGCACCACCCGCCCCAGCGCCGCTCTGAGGGTCACGTGGGCCTCCACCGCGTCGGGCACCACCATGTAGCGCAGCTTGGGCGCCTCGGCGAACAGCGCGTGCAGCACGGCGGCCGAGACCTCGTCGGGCTCCTTCAGGGCGTCGTTGCGGGCGATCGAGCCCTGCAGGGCCTGCTTGGCTGCGGCGTCCAGCGCCGCGGTGTCCGCCAGGGCCACGCCCAGGTCGTGCAGCACGACCTTCTCGCGGATGCGCGACTTGAAACGCCCGGGCTCGATCACGCTGACCCGGACGCCGCTTTCGGCCATTTCCTCGGCCAGGGCCTCGGTGTAGGCCTCGATCGCGAACTTGCTCATGCTGTAGGTCCCGCTGTAGGCACCGGAGAGGTAGCCCGAGATCGAACCGATGGTCGTGGTGCGGCCGCCGCTCTCGACCAGCAGCGGCGCAAACGCCTTGTTGACCCGGTAGGGGCCGTACACGTTCACGTCGAAGACGAAGTCGAGGTCCTTTTCGGGCGTTTCGTTCATGGGGCTGAAGACGCCGACGCCGGCGTTGTTGACGATGCCGTACAGGCCCCGGCCCTGCCCACGGACGAATGCGACCGCCGCGTCGATGTCCGCCTGGACGGTCACGTCCAGCCGCACACCCTTGACGTTGGGGATGGCGTCGAGTTCGGCCAGGTCGGCGTCCTTGCGGGCGCCGGCATAGACGAAATGGCCCTCGGCGGCGAGGGTCTCGGCGATGTTGCGGCCGATGCCCGAACTGGCGCCGGTCACCAGCACGGCCCGGCTGCCGGCCTGGTCCGCGGCCAGGGCCTGCGGCGGCGCGATCAGCAGGAAGCCGGCCAGCAGGACGAACAGCAGATAGATCCGATGATTCGGGTTCATGTCGCTCCAGATCGCAGTCGGTGGTGGAGTGCGGCCGGCGGGGATGCCCGGCGACGGAATCGTTCAAGGTAGGCGGACTAGCCCTCGGCCGCACCGGCCTCTTCGTCCCGGGCCGCCAGTTCGTGCCAGGCCAGGGCCAGGGCGGCCCGGCTGACGGGGTCGAGGTCGCGGTAGGCCCGCTCCTTGCGGTCATCGTCCAGGTTCAGCGCGTGCAGCAGCAGGTCGGCCAGGCGGCCGACGGTGGTGCCGTCGGGGGCCTCCCATTCGCCGGCGGCGCGGGCCTGCAGGGCCGCCACGATGCGGGGGCGCAGGGCCGTGACCGCGGCGCGGCCGGGGTCGGCCTCGGGGATCAGCTCGGCGTCCACCTTGCGGTAGAGGCGGTCACTGGGGGCCTCGCTGATGGTGACCCGGCCCAGGGCCGCCACGACGATCACCCAGCGGCCGTCGTCCAGCTTCTCGTGCTGGACGATCTCAGCCAGGGTGCCCAGGTCCGTCAGCACCGGCCCGCGCTCGTCGCGGGGGGCCTGGGGGTGGTACGGCGTCAGGACCAGGCGCCCGGGACCGTCCATCAGGTCGTCCATCATCTGGCGGTAGCGGGTCTCGAAGACGTGCAGCGGCGCCACCACCCCCGGGAACAGGTAGTACTCCGGCAGCGGGAACACCGGCACGGCGGTCAGGGTGCGGGGCTGCGAAGTCATGGCGCTGGTCGCCCTCCGGGCACGGGGTCGCGGGAAACTCGAAACCACAAGGTAACCGGGTTTCCCGCCGCGACCACCCGACGGGGGAGGTCAGGTTGCCGGCCATCGGGCGGGGTCCAGGTGCAGCCAGGCCGCCAGCGCGGCGTGGACCTCCGGGTACTCGCCCTGCAGGTCGCGGGGGTAGGTGAAGAACAGTTCGACGGCGGTGGCGAAGAACTCGGCGGGGCTCTCGGCGGCGTCCTCGTCGAAGAGCACCTCGCGCCGGCGCTTGAGCAGCTTGAGGTGGCGGGCGAAGGCGGTGCTGAAGACCTCTGTCCAGCGGGCGGCCTGCTCCGCGTCTGCCAGCAGCGGCATGCCGTCGGCTTCGCCGGTCTGCTCGTCCAGCTGGTGGGCGAACTCGTGCAGCACCACGTTGTAGCCCTCGCCGCGCCCGGCCTCCAGCTCCACGTCCTGCCAGCTGAGCACGACCACGCCGCGTTGCCATGACTCGCCGGCCAGCTCGTCCTCGCCCTCGTGCACGAAGCCGTCCTCGTCCACCACGTCGTGGTCCACGACGAAGGCTTCGGGGTAGATCAGCACCGTGTCCAGGCCGGGGTAGTAGTCGGCGTCGTCGCGCAGCTGCAGCAGGGCGGCCAGGCCGGCCACCGCCAGCTCCATCTCGCGGCTGACGGCGAACCCGGCGGCCCCCTCGAAGTGCTTTTCGGCCAGCAGCACCTGCACCGTGCCCTCGTGGCGGGAGCGCAGGTCGGTCGGCAGGGCCGCCGTCAGCGGGGCCAGGCGGTGCATCACGGTGCGGTCGGCCGTCGTCAGCGGCGTCTGCAGCAGCTTGCGGCGGCGGCGGCCCTTGAACAGGAACACGGCGGATACCTCCGGGTCGGGGTGCCCGGCCATGGTACGAACGATGCCCGCCGCGGGGAAACCCCTTTTCGGCAGGGGGGTAGCGGGCCTATATTCGGCGGGCAACCGACCAACCGCGCGAAGGAGACCCCCGTGAAGGACGTGACGGCCATCATCCTCGGCGGCGGGCGCGGCACCCGCCTCTACCCGCTGACCCTTGAGCGCAGCAAGCCGGCCGTGGCCTTCGCCGGCAAGTACCGGCTGATCGACATCCCGATCAGCAACTGCATCA
Organism: Candidatus Krumholzibacteriia bacterium; assembly: GCA_963848505.1. Classification (GTDB taxonomy): domain Bacteria; phylum Krumholzibacteriota; class Krumholzibacteriia; order LZORAL124-64-63; family LZORAL124-64-63; genus JACZKN01. The sequence goes on from CAWKEB010000002.1 coordinate 983,064, forward strand.
ACTCGGGCCTGAAGAAGGTCTTCGTGCTGACCCAGTTCCTCTCGGCCAGCATGCACCGTCACATCATGCGCACCTACACCTTCGACAACTTCACCGACGGCTTCGTGGACATCCTGGCGGCCGAGCAGACCCCCGAGGGTGCCGACTGGTTCCAGGGCACCAGCGACGCGGTGCGCGCGACGCTGAACCACACCATGTACTACGCCTCGAAGCAGGTGGTTATCCTCTCGGGCGACCATCTCTACCGCATGGACTACTCGAAACTCGTGAATTTCCACCGGGAGAGCGGCGCCGACATCACCCTGGGCGTGTACCCCATCGTGCGGGAAGAGGCCCACCGCATGGGCCTGATGCGCGCCGACGACACGGGGCGCGTGGTCGAGTTCGTGGAGAAGCCCCAGGATCCGGTGGAGATCGACCGCTTCCGGGCCCCCCACGAGCTGTTCACCCGCCGCGGCCTGTCCGTCGACGGCGACCGCTACCTGGCCTCCATGGGCATCTACGTGTTCGAGGCCAAGGTGCTGAAGGAGCTGCTGGCCGACCCCAGCAAGACCGACTTCGGCGGCGAGGTGATCCCCGGCGCCATCGGCAGCCACAAGGTCATGGCCTTTCCGTTCACCGGCTACTGGCGCGACATCGGGACCATCGCCTCGTTCTTCGAGGCCAACCTGGACCTGGTGCGGCGCAACCCGGAGCTGGACCTGCACACCGGCGGCTGGCCCTTCTACACCCGCAGCCGCTCCCTGCCCCCCAGCCGCATCGTGGGCTCGGAGATCCGCGACAGCCTGGTGGTCGAGGGTTCGTGCATCACCGGCGCGGTGATCGAGAACTCGATCGTCGGCGTGCGCGGCAAGGTGGGCGAGGGCACGCGGTTCAAGGACGTGATCATGATGGGCAGCGACTTCTACGAGGGCGAGCGCAGCCTGGAGGATAGCGAGCAGCGGGCCGACGATGCGCCGCCCATGGGCGTGGGGCGCAACTGCCGCATCGAGCGCTGCATCATCGACAAGAACGCGCGCATCGGCGACAACGTGGTCATCAGCGCCCGACCCGACGTGGCCGACTACCAGGGCCAGCGGCGCTGGATCCGCGACGGCATCACGGTCATCCCCAAGGGGACGGTCATCCGCTCGGGCACCGAGCTCTGAGCGTGCGGCGGATCCTGGGCATCCTGCTGGCCGTGACGGCGGCCGGCGCGGCGCCGGCGTCGGCCGACGACCGGCCCGCCGACTCCTGCGGGGCCGTGTCCCTGGAGGCCTACGGCACGGTGCCCGCGCTCTTCTACGGTGACCTGCCCGATTCCCTGGCCGGGGTGCTGCTGCGCTGGCAGGACGCCTGCGGCCTGACCGAGCCGATCCAGCGCACCCGCATCCTGGCCGCCATCTGGGACGATGCCTTCGACGAGTGGGTCTACGAGGACTCCATCATCGACCACCTGGCGGACTACGGACCGCTGGTGGCGGCCGGCCGCAGTGCCGCCGCCGACGATCCGCGCGAGCGCTACGATGCCTTCACCGTCTCGTTGGCCGACCAGCTGCTGCCGCACACGCGCCGGGGCAGCCAGGAGGCCTTCTTCTGCCTCTTCTACTCGGGCCGGGTCAGCGAGGCCTGGACCCTGCTGCGCTCGGACGACCTGGCCGGCACCTGGCTGGACCGGCTGTACGAGAACGAGCTCGAGCTGCTGCAGCTGCCCAAGCCGGCGGTGGTGGTGGCGCTGACCGGCGGCCTGTGGCGGCCGCAGGGCGACCTGGCGCTGGTGGGGGACAAGCCGCTGGTCGGTGCGCTGGTCGGCCTGCGCGCCCACGACTGGCTGGCGCGGCTGGTGCTGGAGATGCGCGCCGGCCGTTCGGCCAGGCCCTACACCGTGGACCTGTACGGCGTGCCGAGGTTGTCGGACCGCTTCAACGCCACCCTGGTGGGGGTCGAGCTGGGGCGCATCCTGCACGCGGAGCGGAGCTACGGGATCGATCTGTTCGGGGGCGTGTACGCCGACGCGGTCAAGCCATTCAAGGACGAGGACCTGGTGCTGGGCTCGGTCACCGCCAGCCTGGGCCTGGGCTGCCGCTGGTTCACCGGACCCCAGGGCAACTGGATGGTGGGCCTGGACGGGCGCCGCGAGTGGATCGCCGACCGCAACACCTCGGGCACGCCCCTGGGCGGGTCGGCCTGGAGCCTGCGGCTGTCGCTGGGGCTGCGCCTGGACGAAGGACGGGGCGCCCGCGTGGAGGCCCTGTCGCCCTGAATTTTTGTGGCCGGCGGCGGCCTTTGCTATGATCAACAGGCCCGCCGCCGCCCCCGTCCCCAACCCGGAGCCCGTTCATGGCCCGATCCCGAGCCCGCCCCACCATCGACGCCACCCTGCGCCGCCACCTGCTGCTGGTCCTGCTGGCGGCCCTGGCCTGGCGACTGCTGGCCTGGGTGCTGCTGGCGCGCACGCCGTTCTTCGCCTCGCCGGTGGTCGACGCCTCGCAGTTCGACCTGTGGGCCCGGGCCGTGGCCGCGGGCCACGAGTTCCAGCCCGGTGCCTACTTCAAGCCGCCGTTCTATCCGCACCTGCTGGGCGTGCTGTACAAGCTGGGCTTCGGTCTGCGCGGGGTGTACGCCCTGCAGGCGCTGGCGGGCTGCGGGACGGCCCTCCTGACCCTGCTGATCGGGCGCCGCCTGCTGCCGCCGCGGGGCGCCCTGGCGGCCGGCCTGGTGACCGCACTGCTGCCGATCCTGCCCTTCTTCGAGTTCCAGCTGCTGGCTGAGAGCTGGACCACCCTGCTGACCCTGATGGCCGTGTCCTGGCTGCTGGTGGCGGACGAGCAGCCGGCGCGGACCCTGCGGTCGGCGGCCCTGGCCGGTGCGGCCCTTGGGCTGGCTGCCCTGGGCAGGCCCAACCTGCTGCCGGTGATCGCCGGCGCGGCCCTGTGGCTGGCGCTGGTGCGGCGGCGGGCCGGGCGCGCGGTGGCCGGGCCGGCCCTGGCGCTGCTGGTGGCCGCCGCGGTGGTCATCCTGCCCACGACGATCCACAACTGGCGGGCCTCGGGCCGGCTGGTGCCCGTCAGCGCCAACCTGGGCGCCAACCTGGTGACCGGCAACCGCGACCGGGCCGACGGCGTCTCGGCCATCCCCGTGGGGGTGGAGTGGGACGACCTGCAGCTGCGCAGCTTCCAGGCCGGGCACCGGGAGCCGGCCGCCTCGTCGCGCTGGCTGACCGGAGTGGCCCTCGAGTGGATCGGCGCCCATCCGGGCCGGGCCGCGGAGCTGCTGGGCCGTCGGGTGCTGGCCCTGTTCACCGGTTGGGAGCCCCGCAACAACGTGGGCGCAGCCTGGCTGGCCGGCCGCCACGGCGTGTTCATCCTGGAGCGCTGGTGGCCGGGCACCTGGCTGCTGCTGCCCTGGGCGCTGGTGGGGCTGGTGGCGGTGCGCTGGGATCGCCGCGCCTGGCTGCTGGGCCTGGTGCTGGGGCTGCAGGTCCTGTCGGTGCTGCCGTTCTTCGTCAACGCCCGTTTCCGCCTGCCGTTGCTGCCGCTGCTGGCGGTGTTTGCGGTGCTGGGCTGCCTGACCCTGGCGCGGGAACTGCGGGGGCCGGGAGGTCGGCGCTGGCTGCTGGTGGGCACCCTGGTGCTGGCGGCGGTGGTCACCAACGGTGACTGGCTGGGCCTGGGCGCGGCGCGCTGGGGCGCCGAGGACGCGCTGAACGAGGCCGCCATCGCCCTGCGCGGCTATGACGGGCAGCCGGTGGACGAGCGGGCCGCCATGACCCTCCTGGCCGAATCCGAGGCCCTGGATCCGGACTACCCCGATGCCCCCGAGCGCCTGGGCAGCCTCCTGCTGCAGCAGGCCCAGCAGCGGCTGGGTCAGGTCCGCCGGCTGCTGGCCCAGGGCGACCATGGCCGGGCCCCAGGTGAGGCCCAAGCCGTTCTGCAGCAACTGGATGCGGCGATCGCGGCCCACCGCCGGGCTCTGGCCGCCTACCCGCGCTCCCTGAATTCCCTGTCCAACCTTGGGGCAGCCAGCCTGTTGCGGGGAGAGGTTTTAGCGGAAATTGCGGACGCCGGCGCCGGCGCCGGCGACAGCGTTGCAACCGACCGCCTGCGGGCCAACGCCGCGGCCGAATACGGGGCCGCCATCGCCTGGTTCGACCGCGCCCTGGCTCTGGCGCCGGACAACCGTCCGGCCCGCGAGAATCGGGCCTACGCGGAGCAGCGCCGCGACGCCCAGGCGGGGTCGGCGCCACGCTAAAACCAACTCATTGCGTGTGATTTGACCTGTTTAGGATCAGACGGATTGCGCTTGTATCCAACCATGCAGGCAACTAACATGGCCGACAGCATCCTTGAGGCTGTGAAGTGCCTTCGCAGCCCCATTTTTATCGTGATGAGCGACGATCGTTCCCGGGGGCGGAAACCTCCTCGGCCGATGGCACCCACCCTGCACAAGGAGTCAGGACGATGAAGTTCCAGGCCCGTATCGAGAAGCTGCTCGCCGGCGAGAACATCAACCGCAATCTCGCCCGCCCCGCCCTGATCAAGGCCTGCGTCGACAACGGCGAAGCCCTGATCAGCGCGTGCGGCGCCCTGGCCACCTGGACCCGCCCCGAGTCCACCGGCCGCAGCCCCGCCGACACGATCATCGTCAAGCGTCCCGAGAGCGAGCACACCATCGACTGGACGGCGGCCAACAACCTGCCGGTCGATCCGGAGACCTTCGATATGCTGGTCGAGGACGCGCTCAAGACCCTCAAGAAGAGCAGGAAGGTCTACGCCAGCGATCGCGTGATCGGCGCCGACGCCAGCTACGCCCTGCCGGTGACCACCATCGCCAACAAGGCGCTGAACGTGCTGTTCTGCGACAACATGTTCCGGCCGGTGCCCAAGGGCATCAAGCAGAGCATCTTCGGCAACGAGCCGTTCACGCTGCTGGCCTGCCCCGACCAGAAGCTGGATCCCGAGCGCTACAAGGGCCGTCTGCGCATCGATCCCAAGCTGGGCCACACCAGCACCATGGTCATCGCGGTGGACTTCGACCGGCGCATCGGCGTGGTCTACGGCTCGGCCTACTGCGGCAGCTGCAAGAAGCTGCTGTTCACGGTCATGAACTACCTGCTGCCGGCCGCGGGGATCCTGCCCATCCACTGCTCGGCCAACGAGGGCAAGAAGGGCGACATCGCCCTGCTGCTGGGCCTGTCCGGCACCGGCAAGACCACCCTCTCGGCCGACAAGAGCCGCGCCCTGCTGGGCGACGACGAGCACGGCTGGAACGAGAACGGCGTCGCCAACTTCGAGCACGGCTGCTATGCCAAGCTGATCGATTTGAACCCGAAGAAGGAGCCGGAGATCTTCAAGGCCTGCTTCCACAAGGCCCCCGCCTCGAAGCACGGCGCCATCATCGAGAACGCGATGATGTACCCCAACGGCGAGTTCGACCTCTTCGACGATCGCTACACGCCCAACAGCCGCGGCAGCTACCTGCTGAGCGCGTTGAGCAACATCAAGAAGAGCTCGGTCGGCGGCCATCCCCAGACCATCCTCTTCCTGACCGCCGACGCCAACGGCGTGCTGCCCCCGGTCAGCAAGCTGACCCGCGAGCAGGCCATGCTCTGGTTCCTGATGGGCTACACCAGCAAGCTGGCCGGCACCGAGACCGGCGTGACCGAGCCCAAGAGCGCCTTCAGCCGCTTCTTCGGCGCGCCCTTCATGCCGCGCAACCCGGACGACTACGCCAGCCTGCTGGGCCGGAAGCTGAAGGAGCACGGCACCGAGGTCTACCTGGTCAACACCGGCTGGAGCGGCGGCCCCTACGGCGTGGGCAAGCGCATGGACATCATGCTGACCCGCGCCATGTGCGCCGCGGCCATCGAGGGCAAGCTCAAGAGCGTCAAGTACGTGAAGGATCCGTTCTTCAAGGTGCTGGTGCCGCAGAGCTGCCCGGGCGTGGACGATCCGATGATCCTGGCGCCCAAGAACACCTGGACCGACAAGCCGGGCTACGACGCGCGCGCCCTGAAGCTGGCCGGCGAGTTCGCCGCCCAGTGGAAGAAGGCCTACGCGGACAAGGGCATCGACGCGGCGATCGCGGCGGAGTGCCCGGGGCTGTAGACCCGGACTGCAGTGGGAGCACGTGCGGGGCGCCCGGCAGGGCGCCCCGTTCGTTTTTGTGGCCGGGCATTGCCGGGCTCCGCGATATTACCTAGATTGCAAAACAGGACTATATGCATCCGATATATTGAGACCAGGCATCATCCGGGACCGGGGGGCCGCGGCTTGTTTGATCTCGCCATGAATCGCTATGCGCCGTGCCTTCGGCGCAGCCTGCTGCTGCTGCTGGCCTGTGCCTTGGCCGTGCCGGCTGCCGCCGAACCCAGATTCACCGCCCAATACGGCCAGAACTGCATCCTCTGCCACGTGAATCCGACCGGCGGCGGCATGCGCTCGTCCTACGCCAGCGAGTTCCTCGTGCCCGAGGAGCTGGCCGTCAACAGCGGCCTGCCGGACGAACGCGAAATTTTCAGCCCGCAGATCACCCCGAACCTGGCCTTCGGCCTGGATTTGCGCACGCTGATCCAGGAAGGTGAGGCCGGCGCGGGCACCGTGCTCGCGATGCAGGGCGACCTCTACCTGGACGCGCGGCTGGGGCACGGCTTCTCGGCCTACCTGGAGCAGGGGCGCGGCGGCAGCGGCGAGGTTTTCGGCCTGATCCAGGGCCTGCCCCTGGACGGCTGGTTCAAGGCCGGCCGCTTCGTGCCCGACTACGGCTGGCGCTTCGTCGATCACCAGCTGTTCGCGCGCCGCTACCTGCTGGATCCGGACGGGGTCGACAATCCGGCGCAGTTCTACGGCTCTGGCCTGGAGCTGGGAGCCACGCCCGGCCGGTTGGCCCTGTCCGCCTCGCTGCTGGGCGAGACCGAGGAAACCGGCGACGCTTACGCGGCCCGTGCCCTCTTCCACCAACCGCTCGGTCCGCTCAACGCGGGCGTGGGCGCCTCGTTGCTGCGGCGGGACCGGCAGGGCCAGCACAACCGCATTGCCGGCGGCTTCTGGTACCTGAGCGCCGGTCCGCTGACCTGGCTGGGCGAGATCGACGAGACGAACCGGCAGGGGCGGCTGGGCAACCTCATGACCCAGGAGGCGACGGTGCGCCTGCGCCAGGGCTTCGACCTGCGGGGCACCTACAGCTTCCAGGATCCGGACCGCGACCTGAAGAACGGTTCGCGCGAGCGCTGGGGCGGGGGCGCGGTGTGGATGCCGTACCCCTTCTTCGATCTGCTGGTCATGCTCAACCGCTGGCAGGTCGAGCCGGGCGAACTGGTGGACGGGTCGAGCCGCACCGAGGGTGAGATCGTCCTGCACTTCTTCTACTAGGGGAGGGCCGCATGAAGACCGCAACGATGATCCTGCTGGTGACGGCGGTCCTGGGTCTCGGTGCGGCGACGGTCGGCGCGGCGGAGCGCTGGGTGGTCGCCCCAGGCGACGGCTCGCGCATCGTCTTCACGTCCAAGGCGCCGCTCGAGTCCTTCGACGGACACACCGGGCAGGTGAGCGGCTCGCTCGAGTTCGATCCGCAGGACCTGCGCGCGCCCCTGACGTTCGAGATAGCCGTCGATCTGGCCAGCTTCGACACAGGCAACCGCAAGCGCAACGGACATATGCGCGACAACCACCTCGAGACCGGGACCTATCCCCGGGCCTGGTTCCGCGGCGGCCGGGTGCTCGAGACGAGCGCCGCCACGCTGGCCCCGGGCGGGACGGCCACCGTGCGCCTGGGCGGCGAACTGGACCTGCACGGCGTCGTGCAGCCGCTGGTCTGCGAGGCGCGGCTGGACCGGGCGGCCGACGGGACCGTGACCGTCGAAGCCGGGTTCGTGATCAGGCTCGGCGACCATGCCATCGATCGCCCGAAGTTCCTGGTCATGAAGCTGGCGGACGAGCAGCAGGTGAAGGTATCCCTGGTGCTGCGGCCGGAGGCCGGCTCGTGAGGCGCTGGCTGCGGATCGCCGCGCTGGCACTTACACTGCCGGTGGCCGCCGGCTGCAGCGATCGCGGGAGTGCCCCGACCGCCCCGGGGGGCGGCGGAGCGACGCCCGTGTCCTACGCGGCCGAGGTGCAGCCCATCTGGAACGGGCACTGCATCGGCTGCCACGGCGGCACCGCCGGCCTCGAACTGGCCGCGCCCGGCAGCCGCGCCAATCTGGTCGGGGTGGTCTCCACCAACTGGGGCGGCGTGCGGGTCGCGGCCGGCGATCCGGCCGCGTCGGTCCTCTACAGGAAGATCTCAGGAGACAGCGGCGTCGGCGACCGCATGCCCCAGGGCGGGGTGCTCAATGCCGACGACATCGAGACGGTGCGCCGCTGGATCGCCGAAGGAGCGCCGGACAACTGAGCCCGGGCCGCTGCAGCGGCCCGTTCGACATTCGCAAGCAGCACCGGGGCCGTGATTCCCGGGCTGCACGGCAAGGAGCGTCGCCCATGAACCGATCGATCCCGACCCTCATCCTGGCTGCGCTCTCCGCGCTGCCCTCCCTCGCGCTCGCCTTCAGCGGCGGTCCGCCCGATGGCCGCACCAACGCCCCCGGCGAGACCAACTGCACCGCCTGCCACACCACCTTCCCCCTGAACTCGGGCCTCGGCAGTCTGAGTGTGACCGGCGTGCCAGGCGCCTACGAGCCCGGGACCAGCTACGACCTGACCGTCACCCTGGCCGATCCCGTCGCCCAGCGCTGGGGCTTCGAGCTGACCTTGCTCGACGGCGGCGGCGACAGCGCCGGATCGCTGGCCACGGTGAACACCGACGTGCAGCTCTCGACCACCGGCACCCGCACCTATGCCAAGCACACCTCCGCGGGCACCCATCCCGGCACCACGGGGTCGCACGCCTGGACCATCAACTGGACCGCCCCGGTCGCGGGTGCGGGCGACATCACCCTGTACGTGGCGGGCAACGCGGCCAACGGCAACTTCGCCAACACGGGAGACAGGATCTACGCCACCAGCGTGGCCTGGACCGAGGGCGGCCTGTCGGCGGTGCCGGATGCGGCGGTGGCCCGCCTGGGCGACAACTACCCCAACCCCTTCAACCCGCGCACGACCATCCGCTACACGCTGGACGCCGCATCACCGGTGCGCCTGACGATCTACGCAGTCGACGGCCGCCTGGTAAGGCGGCTCGAAGACGGCAGCCGCGAGGCCGGCGAGCATCGCGTCGTCTGGGACGGCCTGGACGGCGGCGGCCGCGCGGCGCCTTCGGGCACGTACCTCTACCGCCTGGAGGCGGGCCCGGTGCGGGAGACCCGCACCATGAGCCTCGTGCGCTAGAACTCGCCGGAGCGGACGCGAGTGCATGAAGGCGGCGGAGATGAACAATCGCCGCCGCCTTCGTGTATGCTGCCCGTGTCCCCGCCACCATCGACCGGGAGAGTGACCATGCGTGCGCCGATCGCCCTGACCATCCACGAAGAGATCCTGCTGCTGGCCCTGGACGACCACAAGGGCACCACCGGTGTGGGCTCGATGCACGCCAACGCCATGGGGGGCGCCATCCTGGCCGAACTGGTGCTGCTGGGGGCGCTGACCATCGAAAAGGACAAGAAGAAGCTGGTCGATGCGGTGCCGGGCGTGCGGGTCGACGATGCCCTCCTGGCCGAGTGCCTGCTGCTGGTGCAGGAGGCCAAGCGCCGGCGCAAGGCCGCCGACTGGGTGCTGAAATTCGCGGGCCGCAAGGACCTGACCAACCGCGTGGCCCGCGCGCTGGTGGCCAAGGGCGTGCTGGGCGAGAGCCGGGACAAGGTGCTGGGCATCTTCCCGCGCACCAACTATCCGGCGAAGAACCCCGGCCCCGAGCAGGAGCTCAGGAAGCGGCTGCATCACGCGGTGTTTACGGCCTCGAGCCAGGTGGACGAGCGCACCGTGGTGGTGGTGGTGATCGCCAACGCCACCGGTCTGCTGGCCAAGGCCCTGGACAAGCAGCGGCTGAAGGAGCGCAAGGACCGCCTGCAGAAGCTGGCCAGCGGGCAGGCCGCGGGCGCGGCCACCCGCGAGGCCGTCGAGGCCGTGCAGGCGGCGATCATGGTGGCCTCCATCGCCGCGACGACGGCCGCGACCTCCGGCAGGCACTGATCCGCGCACCGCCGCCCGGCGGATCCCAACATGGGTCGTGCCTTTCGCCAGCCGGGGGTTTATCTTGGCCCAGGCTGAGATGACGACAAACGAACCCGCCCCCGCACGAAGGACCCGACCGTGGCCACCACCCTGCGCATCGCCGATTCGCCCGACGACCTGCTGAAGGTGATGGTCGTGCGCGGCATCGTCTTCCTGGAGGAGCAGCAGGTGGACTGGACCGGCGAGTTCGACCAGTACGAGCGCACCTCGGTGCACGTGCTGGGCGACGTGGACGGGCAGCCGGCGGCCGCCGGCCGCCTGCGCCTGCTGCCGGAGGGCTGGGCCAAGATCGAACGCATCGCCGTGCGCTCCCGCTGGCGCGGCCAGGGCCTGGGCCGGGCCATGGTGATCTTCCTGCTGGAGGAGGCCCGCCGGCGCGGCGTGCGCCGCTTCCGCCTGCACGCCCAGACCTACCTCGAGGATTTCTACGCCGGCTACGGCTTCGTCCGCCAGGGCGAGGTGTTCGACGAGTGCGGCATCCCGCACCTGCTGATGACCCGCGAGGACGGTTGAGATGCACCTGTACCAGGCGCACGGCGAGTACTTCGCCCAGGTGGCCGGCGGGCTGGAGGAGCTGGCCGCCGACGAACTGCGTGCCCTGGGCGCCCAGGATGTGCGCGCGTTCCCCCGCGGCCTGGATTTCCGCTGCGACCAGGAGGCGCTGTACCGCATCAACTATCGCGCGCGCCTGGTCAGCCGGGTGCTGGCGCCGCTGGCGCGCTTCGAAGTGGGCAACGGCGAGGATCTCTACCTCAAGACCAAGAAGATCGACTGGACCCACCTGCTGACCCTGGAGCAGACCTTCGCCGTCAGCGGCAACGTCTCCCAGAGCGAGATCGACAACAGCCATTTCGCGGCGCTGAAGGTCAAGGACGTGGTCGCGGACATGTTCCGCAAACGCTACCGCGGCAGCCGACCCAACGTGGACACCAAGGATCCCGACCTGTGGATCAACGTGCACATCCGCGAGAACGTGGCCACCATCGCCATCGACTGCTCGGGCGGCGCCCTGCACCGGCGCGGCTATCGCCTGCAGGCGGTGGCGGCACCCATGCAGGAAACCCTGGCCGCGGCGATCCTCGATTTCGCGGGATGGGAGGGCAAGGAGCCGCTCTACGATCCCATGTGCGGGTCGGGCACGCTGCTGTCCGAGGCCTGGATCAAGGCCGGATACCTGCCGGCCGGCGTGCTGCGCCGCAAGTTCGGGTTCATGATGCTGCCGGACTTCAACCGCAACGTCTGGGTGAAGGTGAAGTTCACCGAGGACAACCGGGTGCAGCCGGTGCGCGGCGGCCTGATCAAGGGCAGCGACATCGACCCCGAGGCCGTGAGCATGACCCGCGAGAACAACGCCCGCCTGCCCGGCGGCGACGAGCTGCGGGTGCGCACCTGCGACTTCCGCGAGCTGCCGGCCCTGCCGCCGGGGCTGATCGTCTGCAACCCTCCCTACGGCCTGCGCCTGGAGCAGGGCACGGACATGGCCGCCTTCATGGCGGACTTCGGCGACTTCCTCAAGCAGAAGTGCGCCGGCAGCCGCGCCTATGTCTACCTGGGCGACCGCGAGCTGATCAAGCACATCGGGCTGAAGGCCGCGCGCAAGATCCCCCTGATGAACGGCGGCCTGGATGGCCGGCTGGTGCTCTACGAGATGCACTGAGCCACGTCCGCCGCGCACATATCCCGACCGACACCAAGGAGAACCGGCATGGCCGTCGAGAACGTCGTGATCGTGATCAACACCAACGGCATGGGGGTGGCCGAGAAGACCCTCACCCGCAAGCTGGCCCGCACCTACCTGGGCGTCCTCGACGCCGCGGACATGCTGCCGCGCGCGGTCTGCCTCTACGCCGACGGCGTGAAGCTGACGGTCAAGGGCTCGCCCGTGATCGAGGAGCTGGAGGCCCTGGCGGCCAAGGGGGTCGAGGTGCTGGTCTGCACCACCTGTTTGAACCACTTCGGGCTGATGAAGGATCTGGTGGTGGGGCAGGCGATCGGGATGAAGGAGATCGTCGATGCCCAGTGGGGGGCGGCCAAGGTGATCACGCTCTAGGCGTGCCTGGGGGAGAGGGGTTCCCTGCGGGGACGGCGGCCGGTGCCCTCGTGGCACCGGCCGCCTCGGCTTTCGGGCCGCTCCGCCATCCATGGCTCCGCGGCCCTGCAGACGCCCCGCAGGAAACCCCTCTCCCCCAGGCAGCCTAAAGCGTGATCACCGGGGCGGGGCGGGACGGAGGGGCGGGGCCTCAGGCGTCCAACCGGAAGTCACCGTCGACCATGACTGCGCGGTCGGCGGGCAGGATGGTGATCGTCGGCGCGCGCAGCAGGTAGTCGATGTGCACCGAGGAAACCGACTTGCCGCCGGGCATGCCGTCGTTGGTGCCGAAGGCGATGTGGGCGGTGCGCAGGGCCTTTTCGGCCTCGAGCATGCGGTCGGTGAGGCGGGCGCCGGGGTTCAGGCCGATGCCCAGTTCGGCGATGGTGCGGGCGCCGGGGTCGGTGTCCAGCAGGCGGGTGACGTTGGCCAGGGTGGCGGCGTCTTCGCAGCGGGCGTCGACCACCCGGCCGCCGGCCAGCAACAGCACCAGGGGCGCCGGCACCACCCCCCACGAGCCGTAGCACCCGTCAATGACCAGGACACCGTCGGCGCCGGTCTCGACCGGGCAGCAGTAGACCTCGCCGCAGGGCAGGTTCACGCCCACGCCGGGCACCGCGTGCAGGTCGGAGATCAGGCGGCGGCCGCGCAGGTCCAGCCGCAGGTCGGTGCCGGCGGCGGAGGTGATGTGCGCCGCCTCCGCGCCCGCGAAGGCCGCCTGCAGCCCCGCGGCCAGGGACCGCATGCGCCCGTAGTCCACGGCCAGGGGGCCGGCGGTCATCATCTCGGCGTCGATGCCGGGGCTGTGGCCCAGGCGCAGCACCGGGCTGCTCTCGAGCACCCGCAGCCATTGCAGCCGGAACGGCACCTCGCGCGCGTCGCCGACGATGGCGTTGATGGCGACGGTGCGGTCGACCGCCAGGTCGACCATCTCCGGGGGCAGGGCCAGCAGGGGGCGGTCCTCGGCGGGCAGGACGTGGACCAGGGTGTCGCAGCCGTGGCCGCGGGCGGCGGCGGCGAAGGCCTCGCCGCAGCTGCGGGTCCCGTCGTCGGTCAGGACCAGCACTGCGTCCTCGGGCACCAGGTCCAGGACGTGGATCATGGCGTCCAGGGCGGCGGCGGTCATGGCGGCGGTCGGTTGCACGGGAGGCCTCCTGGCGGCGGGTCGGGGCCGACGGTTCCGACCTTGCCCCACCCGACGTGCCCTGTCACGCAGGATTCCGCTAACGCCCGGGCCCCGGCTGCCGATAACCCGGACAGTATCGTCAATGGGGCGGCGCGGCCGGCTGTGCCGGCGTGCCCAGGACCAGTGAGGGAGGACCACCGTGAAGTGTCCCGCCTGTGGCCACGCGATGACCGAGATCACCGTCCGCGACGTGAACGTCGACGCCTGCAAGGGCGGCTGCGGTGGTATCTGGTTCGATTGGCTGGAGTTGAAGAAGGTCGACGAGCAGCACGAGGCCATCGGCCAGGACCTGCTGGAGGTCGCCCGTGACCCGCGGGTGAAGCTCGACCACACCTGCAAGCGCGACTGCCCCGTCTGCGAGGGCGTGGCCATGATGCGCCACTTCGCCAGCGTCAAGCGCGAGATCGAGGTCGACGAGTGCGCCATGTGTGGCGGCTTCTTCCTCGACTACGGCGAGCTGAACCGGGTGCGCAGCGAGTATGCGACCGAGGCCGAGCGCAAGCAGGCTGCCGAGAGCCTGTTCGCCTCGCTCTTCGACGCCGGGCTGGCCGACCTGCACGAGGACAGCGAGGAGCAGACCGACCGCGTGCGCGCTTTCGCCCGCATGTTCCGCTTCCTGCTGCCCAGCCACTGGCTGCCGGGCAAGCAGAAATGGGGCGCCTTCTAGGCGTTCCTGCCGCCGCCGATCGGCCGCCGCCTCCCCCGTCCGCACCGCGGTCGGGGGAGGTTGCGGTCTCCCCGCCTTGAAACTAACGTGACTTCCTGTTCACTCGACCAGGGCGCCGACCGGCGCCGCAAACCCAGGACGACGACCGGATTCGGTCACGCCGCATCGCGCGCGGGGGCATCTTGTTTCACGACGGCAAGCCAGGACCGCTGGATGAGGAACGGGAACCGCCGACGCCCGCCGGCGACGATCCCGCCCGGTCCCGCACCGGCCACTTCACCCTCGACGAGGTGACGGCCCTGGACAAGCCTTCCCGCTTCGACCTGGTCCGGCCCTGCGACATCAAGGGCATCCTGCACAGCCACAGCCGCTACTGCGACGGCGCCCACACCCTGGCCTCGATGGCCGCCACGGCGCGGGAGATCGGCCTGGAGTACCTGGGCATCAGCGACCACTTCCGCTCGCCGGCGCACCGCGACGGCCTGGACGTGGACGAAGTGCGGGCCCAGCGCCGGGAGATCGAGCGCCTGCGGGCCGAACTGGACGGCTTCGAACTGCTGCACGGCGTCGAGCTGGACGCCGATGCGGACGGTGGCCTGCCCATCGACGACGCGACCCTGGCCATCTTCGACTACGTGATCGTGTCCTTCCCCGAGAACGGCGGCTACGAGAAGACCAGCCTCACCGAACGCGTGGTGAAGGTGGCGCGGCATCCGCGGGTCACCATCCTGGGCAAGCCGGTGGGGGACTTCATGCTGCGCAGCGCCAACGGGATGCTGGACATGGAGGCCGTGATCGCCGCGGCCGCCGCCGGCGGCACCGCCGTCGAGATCAACGCCAACCCCCAGTGCCCGGAACTGGACTGGTCCTGGTGCCTGCGGGCCCAGCAGATGGGCGTGGCCATGGCCATCAGCCCGGACGCCCACCGCGCGGCGCGCCTGGTGGACTACCGCCACGGGGCCGAGCTGGCCCAGAGCGGCGGCATCTGCTGCGCCAGCATCCTCAACACCCTGTGTGCCCGGCAGCTGCGCAGCTACCTGGCCGACGGGGTCATGCCGGAATCCTGATCAATCCGAATTTGGCGAGCATGGCAGCGAGCATGGCCTTGTTGATGGGCTTGCTCAGGAAGTCGTCCATGCCGGCGGCGAAGCAGGCACGGCGGTCGCCGCTCAGGGCGTTGGCGGTCATGGCGACCACCGGGATGCGGCGCTTGGGGCCGGACAGTTCGCGGATGCGCCGCGTGGTCTCGTAGCCGTCCATCTCCGGCATCTGGCAGTCCATGCAGACCAGGTCGAACTCGCCCCGCTGCAGCAGGCGCAGGGCCTCGGCGCCGTTGCCGGCCACCTCCACCCGACAGCCCAGCATCTTCAGCAGGCCCACGGCGACCTTCTGGTTGAAGGGGTTGTCCTCGGCCAGGAGGATGCGCGGGGCGTCGGCGGCCTCGGCGGGTTCGTTCTCGGTCAGGCAGGCGAGCGCCGAGTCCACCGCGTTCGGCGGCGCCGGCAGCGATGCGGCGGCCAGATCGTCGGCCAACGGCTCGCGGCCCGCCAGCACCGCCGCCAGGTGGCCCGGGCGCACCGGCTTGCACAGCTCGCCGTCGGCGCGGGGCACCAGGTCGCCCAGCCAGGCGGGCCGGCCCGCCAGGTTGGTCAGCAGCACGCAGCGCGGCCGGTCGTCCGCCGGCAGGGCGGCGCAGTGGTCCAGCACCGCCGCCAGTTCGACCGGGGGCAGGTTCTGGTCCAGCAGCACCGTCGACCACAGGCCGCAGCCGCGGGACGGGCGTCCGGCGACCATGGCCAGGGCGTCGGCCGCGCCCAGCACCACGTAGCCCCAGTGGCCCAGCTGGCGCACCTGCTCGCCCAGCACTTCGCCGCTCAGTTCGTGCCCGGTGACGATCAGCACGTTGCGGGCCTCGGCGTCGGGCAGGGTCTCAACCGCGGGGGTGGCGCCCGGCACCGGGATGGTGAAGCTGAAGGTCGAGCCGCAGCCGGGCGTGCTCTCGGCGGTGATGCGGCCGCCCATCAGGTCGGCCAGGCGCTGGCAGATGGCCAGGCCCAGCCCGGTGCCGCCGAAGCGGCGGGTGGTGCCGGCCTCGGCCTGGGTGAACTTGTCGAAGATCTTCTGCATCTGGGACGGCGGGATGCCGATGCCCGTGTCGCTGATCGCGTAGCGCACCAGGGTGGCGCCGTCGGCCTCGCCCACCGGTTCGACGTTCAGGTAGATGTGCCCGGCGCTGGTGAACTTGGCGGCGTTGTTCAGCAGGTTGGTCAGCACCTGGCGCAGGCGCGGGCCGTCGACCAGGCCGCGCTCGGGCACCCCCGGCGCCTGCCGGCAGACCACTTCCAGGCCGCGCGACTGGGCGGTGAAGGCGATCATTGCGACCACGTCCTCCACCAGCCGCCGCAGGTCCGTCTCCTCGGGATCCAGCTCGAACTGCCCGGCCTCGATCTTCGACAGGTCGAGGATGTCGTTGATCACCGCCAGCAGCGCGCCGCCCGACTGGCGGATCATGTCCAGGTACTGGCGCTGGCGCGGCGTGGGGTCCAGGTCCGACAGCAGGTCGGCGATGCCGATCACGCAGTTCATGGGCGTGCGGATCTCGTGGCTCATGTTGGCCAGGAACTCGCTCTTGGCGCGGCTGCTGGCCTGGGCCTGGACGATGGCCTCCTTCAGGGAGCGCTCGGTCTCCAGCTTGTCCCACACCGTGATGAAGAGGTCGCCCACGTTGCGCAGCATGGTGATCTCGTCGCGCTGCCAGGCGCGCGGCAACGGCGTGTCCACGGCCACGAACCCGAACGGATGGCCGCGGTGGGCGATGGGCACCGCCAACAGGGCGCCGTCCTGGCCCAGGCCCCAGATCTTCCGGAAGGCCTCAGCGTCGGCGGGCAGGTCGGCCAGCTTCTCGACCACCACCGGCGCGTTCATGGCGAACCAGCGGGAGGTCCAGACCAGCAGCGCCCCACCCAGGGCCGTCGGCGGATGGCTGACCGGCGCCATGGCCGGATCCAGCCAGGAGAACAGGCGCTGGGCGGGATGCCCGTCGCTGCCGAAGCGCACGATGGTGCAGCGCGCGGCCTCGGTGAAGGCGCCCAGGTCGGCCAGCACCCGGGCCATGCTCTCGTCCAGGTCCTCGGGCGTGCACTGGACGAAGGTCTTGAGGATGGCGGCCGCCGTGCGCTCCAGCTGCAGACGGTGGGCCAGGGCGCGCTCGGCGATCAGACGGTCGGTGACGTCGATGGACACGCCCAGCACCTGCTGCCCGCCGCTGAGGTCGGGCTCCAGGGGCAGCTTGATGGACTGCAGGCAGATGGTCTGGCCGGTGGCGCCGCGGGTGATCTCCTCGGGGAAGGTCCACTCGCTGCCGCGGCGCAGGGATTCCCGGTCCTCGGCCATCCAGGCCTCGACCTGCGCCGGGTTGTCGTTGAGCTCGGCCAGCAGGCGGCCTTCCACCTGGTCGACCCGGCGGTCGTAGTAGCGGGCCACCGCGCGGTTGACCAGGGTGAAGCGGCCCTCGAGATCGCGGGCGAAGACGAAGTGGGGGATGGCGTCCACCACCGCGCGCAGGAAGCGCTTCTCGGCGTTCATGCCCCGGGCGTGGTAGGCGTTCAGGAAGTCGATGCCCAGGCCGCAGGCCGGCAGCAGCCAGGCCAGCCACTTCAGCAGCACCGCGATCTGGAAGCCGTTGTCGTAGACCGAGACCACGCCGAAGGCCAGGGCCATCTGGCCGGCGGCCAGGGGGATCAGGCCGGCGAGCAGGCCGCGGCCGAAGAAGTCGGTGCGCTGGGCGCGGATCACCGGCAGCAGCAGCACGGTCGCCAGCAGGGCCAGCAGCAGGTTGATGCTGCCGACGCTGCCCGGCAGCAGGCCCATGGCGCCGGCCAGGGTCGCAGTCGCCAGCCAGGTCGCCGCCACCAGCGGCGCGCCGACGCCCACCAGCAGCCGCAGCGCCTGGCGCCGCCCCAGACGATGGCAGGCCCGGGTGACGCCCGTGCCCAGCACCAGCAGCAGGCCCGCACCCAGGCGCCCCAGCATGGTTGCGCCCAGGGTGGTGGCGTGCAGCACGGCGGTGCCGGTGCCGACCTCCGGCCGCGGCACCACCTGGATGGCGTCGGCCAGCCCGGCCAGGGCCAGGGTGGTCGCCAGCAGGGGCACGGTGCGGTTGTCGGTGACCCGGGTCATGAAGGCGGTCGCCACGATGGTGAAGACGAGGATCGAGAGGGCGTTGATATCGAAGCGGACGATCAGATCCTTGAAGGCAGCAGCGGCGAAGTGGGCGCCCGCGCCGTCCTCGGCCGCCGCGCCGAACGCCACGCCCAGGCGGCTGAGCACCAGGGGCGTCACGGTGACCAGGAAGACCGTCAGGAGCAGCGCCAGGGACAGGCGTCCGGTGTCGGGTCTGTGCTGCACAAGGACCTCGCGGCTGGGCCCGCTGAAGGGCACACCCCAAGCGATGGAAGGCTTACCGGACATGGATCGGCCCAGGTCCGCGCGACTTGACAAGCGATTGGCAATTAAGCGGGTTCGAGCAGCCGGGATTGCGTCGCCGCCGGTGGACACCGCGGCCCCGGGGCGCCAATCCGTGGAGACAAGAGGGGACCTTCCGGCGAGCGGCTGGTATCATGGCGCCGGGCCGCGGCCTGACGCGGCGTCGGTTAAGCTCCGCCAGCGCAGCCGGTCCCGTTCTTGCCCCTGCCAGGCACCCGGACCGGCCGCCCCAGCGCAGGCCGGCGCCGAGGCAGCGGCCCGGACCCGAAGCACACGATCCAGGGGGACCCGGCGACCGACCTGCCGACGCGGCCATGGGCCGAAACGGATCCGGACCGGTGCGGCTCCGGGGGGCGGCGGGACCGCCCCCCGGGACCGCGAACGCCACGCCGCCCACCGACCCGGGGGATGTTCCATGAACCGTCGCCTCCTGACGCAGGCCGGGCTGCTGCCGGCCCTCGCCCTGTTCGCCACCCTGTCCGCCGAGGCCCAGCCCGTGGCCGCCCTGCCCGACACGTCCCAGGCCTGGCCCGACTCGCTGCCCGTCCTGGATGACGTGAACTGGTCCCTGGTCAGCGGCGCGGCGACCGACAGCCTGCTGCTGGCGGGCATGGGCGTGGTGCTGGCCTTCGAGGACACCTTCGCCTTCGACCCCGGCACCATCGACACCATGCTGGTGGCGGCGCCGCGGGTCTCCATCGGCGAGGTGATCGAGGCCATCGGCCGCCGCATGGCCCAGGAATCGACGCGCATGAAGGACATCGAGTACACCGACCTGGCCACGGTGGTCGTGCGCGACCGGCCCCGTGGCCAGGGCGGCGACTACGAGGTGACCGAAACGGCCGTGCGCCACCTCTTCAGCGAGGAGAAGGGCGAGCAGTCGGTGCGCCTGTGGAAGCGCAAGCGCAAGATCGAGGACGGCGAGGTCGTCAAGGACGAGGTCGACGAGAAGACCGAGACCAGCTGGGAAGAGCTCGAAAACGTCATGATGCTGGCCATGCCCTTCACCCCGGGTTCGGGTGATCGCTACCGCTACACCATCACCGGCCGCGAGCTGGTCGGCAACGACCTGATCTACCGCATCGACTTCGAGCCCAAGAGCCGCTTCGAGGCCCTGCCCTCGGGCACGGTGTGGGTCGACTACAGCCACTGGGTGATCCGCAACTTCGAGGCGCGCATGACCGAGGTGGTGCCGTTTCCCCTGTTCGTCGAGTCGGTGCCGGTGTTCCGCGTGCGCCGCGAACGCTGCGGCGAGTACTGGCTGACCACGGACATGACCCTGGTGGTCGACCTGAAGCAGGTGCCGCTGGTGGGCAACCCGCGGGTGCTGGAGGTGCGGGTGCAGCTGCGCGACATGGTGATCAACGGCCTGCCCCGCAGCGCCGAGTCGATCGTGCCGCGCCGCCTGCGCCTGGGCAACCTGGACCCCGAGGAATTCTGGATGAGCGAGGAGGCGTCGGACGATTCGCTGGCCGCCTACTGGGCGGGCATCGCCCGCATCTGGGAGAGCGAGACGTCGTCGGAGCTGGTGCCGGTCACCCTGAGCGAGGCCCGCATCGACTCGCTGACCGTGCTGGGCAGCCAGGTGCTGGCCGACATGCAGGACGACAGCCCGTGGGCCCTGAATCTGCAACCGCTGGTGGTGCCGGGCTACAACCGGGTGCAGGGGCCGGTGCTGCGTCTGGGCGCCGTCCTGCGCCACCGCGGCCCGGTGCGGCCGCGCCTGGATCTGGTCGCCGGCTACGCCTTCAGCAACGGCCGCCCCGAGTTCCGGGGCGCCCTGCGGCTGCCGCTGGTGCGCGGCCGCACCAGCCGCATGCCCGGCGCTCCGCGCCCCGAGCACGGCGTCCTCGAGCTGACGGCCGCCGGCTGGAAGGAAGCCCGCCTGTTCGCCGGCGACGGCCGCCGCCACGCCCGCTCGGCCTCGGCCTTCTTCTGGGGCAGCGATCCCAACCAGTACTTCGAGGGCCGGGGCGCCGACGCGCGCCTGACCGTGCGCGCCGGCGGGGGCCTGGGCCTGTGGGGCCGGGCCGGTTACGCCGAGGAGCGGGCCCTGGATCAGACCGCCACCTGGAACGTGCTGGGTCGGCAGCTGCGCCCCTCCGGCAACTGGGCGGCCCAGCGGCTGGACGACCGCCTGGCCGGCACCGGACTGGACTGGGAGTCGGGGCCGCTGACGGTCGCCGGCGCGGCCACCTGGCACAGCGCCGAAGGGCCCGACTTCGGAGCGCCGACCGCCGACACCATCGAGCGCCTGGAGCTGGCGGGCTCGGCCAAGCTGGACCTGCTGGACGGCATGGGCAACCAGTGGGTGCTGCAGGGCGCCGCCCGCGCCCTGGATGGGCAGGCCCCACGGCAGTGGAAGGCCTGGCTGGGCGACTACAACACCCTGCGCGGCTATCCGGCCGCCGAACTGGGCGGCGACGGGGCGGCCTGGGGCTCGCTGGACCTGCGCCTGGGGCTGGACCTGTTCCGCACCCTGGGCGTGCCGGTGCTCAAGGGCTGGGGGCTGCAGCCGTTGGGCTTTGCCGACTGGGGCCGGGCCTGGAACGAGAGCGGCCCCTGGGCCGCCGAGGGCACCACGGGCGAGCGCTGGGACGTGGGCTTCGGCTTCGGATCGCGGCTGCAGCTCCCGTTCGCCTGGCAGTACCCCTACGTGCGCTGCTTCGCGGCCAAGCCGGTTGGCGAAGGCAGCGAGGGGCGGGGGTGGCGGTTCCTGGTGGCGTTCGAAATGTAGACCGGCGCCGGCAATTGCCCGTGTCGCCCCGGCCCGGCTTGTGGTATACTCATTGTATATCTAGCGAGGTGGCCATGCGCACGAAAATCGTCAAATGGGGCAACAGCTTGGGGTTGCGGATCCCCAAGTCGTTCGCCGAGGAAGTCCGGGTCCGCGAAGGCTCAGCGGTTGACCTGTCCCTGGAGGACGGCCGCCTCGTCATCCGTGTGCCGGCAGAGGATGAATACTCCCTCGACGAACTGCTGGCCGGCGTCACCGCCGCCAATCTCCACGGGGAAGTCGAGGCCGGCGACGCCGTCGGCGATGAGCATTGGTAACGCCAGCGCCCGAAGCTGACTACGTGCCCGCCCGCGGCGACGTGGTCTGGCTCCAGTTCAATCCCCAGGCCGGCAGCGAACAGGCCGGGCACCGTCCGGCGCTGGTCGTCTCGCCCAGGTCGTACAACGGCCGGGTCGGGCTGGCGATCTTCTGTCCGGTGACCACTGCGATCAAGGGTTACCCGTTCGAAGTCCTGCTGCCCGCAGGCAGCAGGACCGAGGGCGCGATCCTGGCAGAGGTCCTGGCGATGCTGGGCACCCTGGTCGGGCGGCCGGCGGAGAGCTGAACTTAGCCCTCGTCCACCTGGCCACCCCAGGCCAAGACCCGCGGGCGGATGAAGTCGACCACGGCCTCGTGCTGCTCCTTGCCGTTGCCGCTGACGGCCAGGGGCGCGCCGAACTCGATGTGGATGGGCTGGCTGCGGTCCAGCGGCCCGAAATCCTTGCGCCAGCGGCGGCCCGGCCGCCAGAAGTCGGTCTTGATGGCCACCGGGATCACCGGCACACCGGCCCGTCCGGCCAGCTTCACGCCCAGGGTGTTGAAGCGCGCCGGCTGGAAGACGAGATGGCGCGTGGCCTGGGGAAAGACGATCACCGAGGTGCCGGACTTCAGCCGGTTGCCGCCCTCCCGCATGACCTCGACCATGTCCTCGCGGGGGTTGACCCGGCCCACGGTGATGGGGTTGCAGGAGCGCATGACCGGCCCGAAGATCGGCATGGTGATCAGGCTGCGCTTGACGATGAAGGTCACCGGCATGATGGGCGCGATGATGGCCGGAAAGATCTGGGTCTCGGTGGTGCTCATGTGGTTGGAGACGAAGACCACGGGCCCCTCGGAATGCCGCAGATGGTCCAGCCCCGCGATGTGGATGTGCGCCCCGCAGCGCTCGAGGATGTGCAGGATGTCCCAGGACGTGTTCGCCCAGTCAGCCTCGCCGTAGCGGTCCTTCAGGGCCAGGGAGCGGGCGCGCAGGATGGCCCGGGAGTGCAGCACATAGAACCAGAGCGAGCCGCCCAGGCAGAGCCGGTCCAGCAGGTCGCGCCGGGTCCCGGGCGGCGTGGTGTAGGTGTCGCCGGTGATGGGCTGGGGCATGTCAGGGCGTGGATCCATCTTCTGCCTTGGCTGGGCCTGGCGCCGGTTCTGCGCGGTACTGGGAAAGGGGAATCTAGCACGTGGGGGGCGGTTGGGCCAACCTTGGTGAGGGCGCGGCGTCGCCCCGTGGGGAGGCGGCAGAAATCTTGACGGGGCCCCCCGGGGGGCCTATATTGCCCGTCCGCTCAAGCCCCGACGGCTCGTGCCGAATCGGTATGGCCTCAGGGTTTGCGCCCGGAAATTGGACTAGGCTCCTCGGTAGCTCAATGGTAGAGCATGCGGCTGTTAACCGCAGGGTTGTAGGTTCGAGTCCTACCCGAGGAGCCAAATGTTCCGGTGTACGAACAGACGTCTGGTTCGGTAACCCGTACCAGATCTCTATTGTGCACCGATCATGGACGAGGACCTTCTTCACCAACCGGCGGAGAAGGTCCTTTTTTTGCGGATTGGTGCCCTCCGCCATCACCTTCTCGAAATCGGCCAGAATCCCCGCGAGCATCTCTTTGTCGATGGCCGGGATCTCCAGGCGCTTCCGGCGCTCCTCCAGGTCGCGCTTTTCGACCTGCAGCTCCGCGATCCTGGCGTTCAGGTCGTCGACCTTCTGCGTGCAGGCCTCCGGCTTCAGCGTCTGGGCCTCGAAGGCCGCGAAGTAGCGGTCGATCGTGGCCTGCGCCTTGACGATCTGGGTTTCGATCTTCTCGATTTCCTTTTCCAGCGAGGGCTTCTCCGCGCAGAGGCGGTGGTTGGCCTCCTCCCAGATGCGAGCCAGGAACTGCTCGTCCTGGAGTATCGCCTTGATGTCCTGCAGGATCGCGCTTTCGAGCAGGTCGGCGCGCACGTAGTCCTGGTCGCAGTCCTTCGTTGCCCACCGGTTGTTGCAGAGGTAGTAGGGGAACTTCTTGTCCTTCTTGTGGGTGCTGACGCCCACCATGCGGCCCTTGCACCGCGCGCACTTGATGATGCCGCCGAGCAGGCGTTCCTCGCTGTTGTGGAACCGGCGGCCGTTCAGGTCCTCGATGCGCGCCTGCAAGATCTCCTTGGCCTTGTCGAAGATGACCTCCGAAACGAGAGCCTCGTGGTTCCCCTCGTAGATCACCTCATGCCAGCGTAGCTTGCCGATGTAGAGCGGGCTCTTGATGATGTGCAGGATCACCTTCTTGTCCCACTTCTTGCCGCTGCGTTTGCGGTGGCCGGCCTCGTTCAGCTTGTGACAGATGGTGTGCGTGCCCTCGTGACCGAGCGAGTACATCTGAAACATCTTCCGAACGATGAGCGCTTCGTCCTCGTTGATGACCAGGCCCTTCTCCGGGTCGAGCAAGTAGCCGTAGGGCACGTTCCCGCCGACGAACTTCCCGCTCTTCGCCTTTCGCTCCATCCCGACCTTGGTCCGCTCGACGATCGTCGCGTGCTCGAACTCGGCGAAGACGCCCAGCATCTGGAGCATCATCTTGCCGGCCGCGTTGGCGGTGTCGAACGGTTCGGTGATGGACTTCAGGACGACGCCGTACTTCGTGAGCTCGTCCACCATCAGGGCGAGCTCGCGGACCTTGCGCGACAGACGGTCGACGCGGAAGACCAGCAGCGTGTCGAAGGCCTGGGCCTCGGCGTCGAAGAGCATCTCCTCAAGGCCGGGGCGGTTCATGTGGGTGCCGGATTCGGTGTCGCGGTAGAGCTTGTGGAGGCGCCAGTCGTCGCCCCACTGGGCCTTGCAGTAGGCCTCGAGCCGCTCGGACTGGGCGCCGAGGGAGTATTTCTGGTGGTCCTCGTCGGTGGAGATCCGGGTGTAGAAGGACACCCGGTGCGGGGCTTCGCGCCGGTCAGACATGACGACCCCCGAGGGGCCGGGCGTCGGGGGCGCCCGCTGGGCCGACGCAGGCTGGAATTCGTTCTCTCAAATGTAACCTCCTGTATAGCATGCAGTTGAGGCGGATTTCGCCCCATTCAGTCGTACCTCGCGACGCGCCAGACATCAAGGCATTCCCACCTTGGGAAAGGGCCTTGGGAGCCCGGGATGCGGGACAATTGAAAG
Source organism: Candidatus Krumholzibacteriia bacterium (assembly GCA_963848505.1). GTDB lineage: Bacteria > Krumholzibacteriota > Krumholzibacteriia > LZORAL124-64-63 > LZORAL124-64-63 > JACZKN01. The sequence goes on from CAWKEB010000002.1 coordinate 1,007,809, forward strand.
CGCATGCTCTCCTGGCTTGACACCTAACAGTCGTTAGGCGATTCTCCCCGGATTCTGTAAAGGGAGGAGACCCCTAATGCCCCAACCAGACTCAAGAGTGCTGACGCCCCGGCAACAGGAAGTCCTGGATTGGGTGAAAGCCTTCATTCGCGACCACGGCATGCCGCCGACGGTGCGGGAGATCGGAGCCGCTTTCGGCATCAAGAGCTCGAGCGTCTTCGACCTGCTGAAGGCGCTGGAACAGAAGGGGCACCTACGCCGGGGTGACCTGGGAGCCCGCTCGTTGATCGTCAAGGGGCGCGGCCGACGCCATGAGTGCGGCTGTGAGGAGGTCCGCGTCGTTGGACGCGTCCGTGCCGGCGCACCTATCGAGGCGATCGAGGACGACTGCGGCACCATCGCCGTGAAACGGGATCTGCTCCGTGGGCGCGAATCCTTCGCCTTGAAAGTGGAGGGATGCAGCATGGTCGATGCGGGAATTCTCGACGGAGACTATGTGGTGGTGTTGAAGCAGAACATCGCAGATGAAGGCGATGTTGTCGTCGCGCTCATCGATGGGGAGGCCACGTTAAAGCGTTTTCACCGTGAACCGAACCGTGTTCGTCTTGACCCCGCGAACGACACGATGCGACCGATCTACGTGGAGTCCGGTGAGCTGCGTCTACAGGGGAAGGTTGTAGCCGTTCACCGCGTCCTGTGAAGTTATTGGAAGGAAGTGTATGGTGTTGATCAGATCGCTCCCGCCCCCCGAGTACACCGATGACGAAAAACGCGCTCTGGTCGATTTCGTCCTTTCGCTGAAGAAGACACATCTTCGGGACTTCTTCCGCGGGCTCAACCTGCCGCGGTCCGGCTCGAAGACCGAATTGAGGGAGAGGTTGCAGGAGACCCTCGACGAAGACCGCATCACGTACGGCCAAGTGGTGGACTTCCTGGATTCCGTCGCACCGTGGGGGAAGCAGCACGTCTTCCTTCACAGCGGGCCCCGTTGCGATCTGCGGCCCTGGAAGGACCCCGATCTTCTGCAGCAGCACCTGAAACAGCATCGCGTCGGCAAGTTCTTCAACGCCAGACTCCCGCTGATCCTGCCGGATGTCTTGACGCTCTCGTCTATCACCCATCTCGACGGCAAGTTGCGCATCACCGCGGTCCAGAAACGGGAATATGTGGAGCGGGTCCCAGACCACGATGAAGAGAAGAAAGCTCGGGATGGGACGCAGATCGTCTTGCGGGCCTACGCCCATCACCTGGGGCGGACACTGGTGGTCTTCGAATGGGACCTGGTCGCAAATACCGCGATGCTGCAGATCACTCAGCTTCATGGCGACCGGCATTATGAGCAGGTGGCAGGGGATTTCCACCAGCTGGTCCGCGCTTGGCTCGATATCGAAAACATGTTCACGCCTGTTGATATCCGTGGCGCCATCCGAGCACTCCATGAGCTCGAGGAAGATGGCAAGGCAGAGGCCCGGTCCCACGGCATCCAATATCGGTCGCTCCAGGGCAGACGCCTGTCAGCCCATAGCCCCAGTCCCCGCGATTCCGTACTCGGCGAGGCCGACATCGATAGTGCCATGGTTGGCATTCGCAAGAACGGGGTGGGGCATCTTGGCAATTTCTACTGGCTCTCCAACGGGAACGGGGGACTCGTCCAAAATCCATTGAGCGGTGACGTTCACGTGATCCTCGTGGCAGACAAGGACCGCATCAACCTCCCGACTCCTAACTCCGAGGGCGTGGTACGGTATGTACTTCACCGAGTGCGCGCGCTTAGCTGACAGGCACCCGGACCTCGCTGACATCGTGCAGCGGATTGACGCCCAACTCGGGAAGTTGGGTGCCGCCGCGGTGGTGCGGAAAGATGATCTGGCGAGCTTCCTTCGAGCGGATCTCAATCGGGTGAGCTCAGTACTCGAGTTGCTCGCGCAGGATGGACTTCTTCGAGCCGTCGAAATGATCGAATGCACGTACTGCCGCATGGCGGTGCTTCGCGCGGATTATGAAGTAGTGCGAGAGGATGAGGGAGAGTACACGTGCACTAGCTGCGACCGCCTGTTGAATGACACAACCGTGGATATCATCGTGGCCTATCGGCGAGGCAAGACATGGAGGGATAACGAACTGTCCCCGAATCTGGCGACGGCCTTCGTCGCCACGCTATCCCTGCGCGATCTCCTTCACGTCCGCGGCATCTACCCCAGCGCGATTTGTGCCGAGGATGCAACGGAAATCCAGGAGGCCCTGTCGGCGCATCTCAGCATTGCTCTTGAAGACGAAGGCCTGCGCGATATTCGGGACTCTCTCTATCAGAATGTGGAACTCGATAGCCCTGATGCAGATGCCGTACTCACTGTACTTCTGACTGCCTTGGTGATGCGGTGCCCGGATGTCCATATCGCCGGTTCCGACGAGGAGACCATACGGATGACGATGGACCGGGCGGTCGCCGCGTGTCGGGACAAGGCTTCGAACTCGCTGAAGACCATCGTGGATAAGCTGATCGAGATCAAGATTGTCGATTGCAGAATCCCTGAGGGGGACGATCCGGCTTTCTCGGATCCGCGTCGAGCTCTTCAGCTTCTTCAGGCCTATTGGTCGCTCGGTCGATCGATCGTGCTCAACCAAATGAACACGCATATCAGTCTGCAACCCCACCCGCTGATGCGCCCCGTGATGAACCTCCGGTCGAGGATGGAAACTTACTTTGGTCGACTCTCCGATCACGACGGCTCACTGGAAGCGTCTTCCGCCGGCGATCGACTGCTGGAACTTGCAGTTGGTGGCGATCCGGACGAGATCTGTGCGGTGCCGGAATGGACAAACAAGGAGGTGCAGACGGTAGATGCTTTTCTTGAACGCGTGCGTCTCAAGCTCGGGTCGAAGACTTTCCCTTTGACGCACGAGGAGAAGGTGTTCATTGAGCAAGCCGAGATGGCAATCGAAGACTACCGGCAACAGGCCAATAAGGCTTGGGAGGATATTCTCAGGGGCGTAGATCGGCAGAACACGAGGGCAAACGAAGGAGCGGAAACCAATCTGCAGCCCCAGACAACCGCGCGGCGGTCCGCAGATCCAGCCCTCGATGAACACGCCTGGTATCGTTACGACCGACTGGCCGAAGCCTTCGGGGTGAGCAAGGACGCACTACGCAAGCGGCTGGACCGATTCCGCAATCAAAACCTGAATGGGTGGAAAGAGAACGAAGATCGTCGCCCAAGAGAGCCTGGGTTCTTGTACCAACTCAAGGCCGTACGCGGGGTCATCGAAGATTTGAGAGCGTCCAGCCAACGTCCAGCGAAATAATATTCACGCCGTTTAACCCCACCAGAGATTGGTGCGCCGCGCTTCCAGGCGTCCATCCAACCACCGCTTACAAAACGCCATCCGCAGAATAGGCAATTCTCCGTCCGTCACTCACTTCAAATCGAAGGAGATGCGGATGAAACGTGAATGGCGTTGCACAGGCTGTGGGAAGCTCCTCGGGATCCTACAGGGCACCCGACTCCACATCCAGTTTGCACGTGGGCACAAGTACATCGTGGGGACTCCCGCGAACACAGTGTGCCGCTGCTGCGAAACCCTGAACGAGCTCCGTGACGGAAGCGCGACTGCTGCCCCCAGCAAGGGCAGTGTGTCGACCAACGCGATCTAACTCCATGTACTTCGAGGCGCTCGACGCCCTGATCAGCCAGTAGGAGGCGCCAGACGCCCGGCCAGGAAGGCCCGGGCGTAATGGCGACCACCTCGAAGGATCGAGATCGTGAGCGGCTCGAACAGGAAATCCAGACCAAGGAGTACCAGGAGCTCCTCAACAACCTGCAGTTGCGATCCCAGTTTCTGCGGCGGTTCGGTACGTGGGAGGAGGTGATCGCATTCATGCGGGCGGGCTCGTCGTGCGACCAGCGAAAGGACGAAGTCCTGCGCCCCATCTTCGAGTCCCACGGCGAGGACGGGGACCCGCGCTGGCGCACCCTCTTGATGACGATCTTCTGGCCGGCACTGAAGTCAATCCACGGCAAGAAGCGTCATTGGGATGCGGACGCGGACGAGCTCTGGCACAACGTCGCCTGGACTTTCTTGAAGGTGATCTGCCGGGTCAACGTCGAGCGACGTCCGGACCGATTGGTCCAGAAGGTCTACTGCGAGACCGTTCATCATCTGTACGACGAGTACCAGCGCATCTGGACCCGTGAGAAGCGCGAGCCGGCGATGGACCCGGCCGAGATCGATGCCTTGGGCGGTTCTGTTGAGGGGATCGATTTCGAAGGCATGGATCTACGGAAAGTCCACGAGCGGGAGGTCGCCCGGCTCCGAAAACACATGGAGGCCGGGCGGATCACCGAGGCGGACTTCCTGCTGCTGGTCGGCACGCGCCTTTATCGCCAGTCGATCGCCGAATACGCGCGCAGCGTGGGCGTCAACACCGAGGCAGCCAAGAAGCGCCGTCAACGCGCTGAGGCGGCCATCCTCAACTGCGAGAATGACCTGCGATGATCAATCCCGGGCGTGTCCCCATCGAGGGCGCGCCCCTCCCCTTTGTCGGTTAGGGAAGACTGGAAACGACGCCCAGGGAAGCGAGGAAGACCATGATCTCCAAGGCCGAAGCGCGTGACCTGATCAACGACCTCTTCGAGGAAGAGGCGCTGGTCATCGGTGGTCTGGTGGCGGTCCACGTGGTGGACGACGACCTGGTATGGCGTCTTGTCAAGAGCCTCGACGTGATCCGCGGCAAGATCCTCCGCCGGATCGAGGACGAGGAATCGGAACGCGAAATCACCCACCAGTGCCACGGGCCCAACGGCAAGCCGCACCCGGCCATCGAAGAATTCCTGCTCTCGCTGAGGCGGGCATAGCCGTGGGCACGCCTCCGCAAATGGAATTCAGGCGGCACTTCCACACGCTGTCAGACAAGGACGCAGAAACGGTGGTCCAGACCGTAGCCGACCTCGTCGTCGGCTACCTGAAGCGGAATCCAGGCGTGGGAGGCCCAGCGCCCGCGCAATCCGGCACCGAAATCCAGAACCCGGACGATCTGCAGAAGGAGACACAGGCATGAGTATCCCCTCGGTATTCCGTAAGCGTCGCAACGACAGCGGCGACCTGGTCGACGACCTGGGCTTCCTGATCCAAGAGCCCGCCGACGTCTATCACGCCCAGGCTGGCAAGTTCCTGTCGAGCCACCTGCTGGCGGACTTCCGCCGCAACCCGCTGCTCTTCCACAAGAAGGAACTCGGGCTGGTGCAGGATCAGGACCGCCCGGCGTACGTCGTCGGCCGCGCCGCGCACGTCCTGATCCTCGAAGGCCGCGAGGCCTACGACCGGACCTATGCGTTCGGCGGGCCGATCAACCCGAAGACCGGCCAGCCGTTCGGAAGCCGCACCAAGGCCTTCCAGGATTGGGCGGACGAGCAGGGCAAGCCCGTACTCGACGACGAGCAGGCCGCCCTGATCGAGAGCCTGGACGTGTCGGTGCAGGCCCACAAGCACGCCTCGGCCCTTCTGGCTGACGGCGTCCCCGAGGGCGTGGTGCGGGCCGAGTACTGCGGTCTGCCGTGCCAGTCGCGCCTGGACTGGCTGAATCCCGAGCGCGGGATCGTCGACCTGAAGACCTGCGACAACCTCGACTGGCTCCAGACGGATGCGCGCGGCTACGGCTACGCCTACCAGTTGGCATTCTACCGCTCCCTGGTCTCCGGCGTCACGGGCATGAACCTCCCTGTCTACATGATCGCCGTGGAGAAGCGGGAACCGCACCGCTGCGGTGTCTGGCGGATCAGCGAGGAGGTTCTCGGGCTCGCCCAGAAGGAGAACGAGGACGGCATCGCGCGCCTGATCGCCTGCCGAGAGCGGGACGAGTGGCTCACTGGATACGAGGACATCCGCGAATTCGACTGGATCTGAACGCCAAGGGGAGTGGGCGGAATGGCGTGACGTGCTGTCGCCCGAGCGCGTCGGGACTCCCTGGGTCCGCCCGCTTCCCAACCAATCCCAACCGAAAGGAGATGCGATCGTGAAACTTTTGCAGCAAGTCACCAGCGGACGTGGTCCGGCCCCCAGAAGGGTGATGCTCTACGGCACCCACGGCATCGGTAAGTCGACCTTCGCTTCGTGCGCGCCGAACCCCGTGTTCATCCAGACCGAGGACGGCCTGGGCGAGATCAACTGCGCCAAGTTCCCGCTGACCACCACGTTCGATCAGGCCATGCAGGCCCTGTCGGAGCTCTACACCGACGAGCACCCCTATCGAACCGTCGTGATCGATTCGCTGGACTGGCTCGAACGGCTGATCTGGGCCGAGGTGTGCCGCAAGCGCAACGTCGAGAACATCGAGGACATCGGCTACGCCAAGGGCTACGTGTTCGCCATGACGCAGTGGCGCGAGTTCATCGAGGGACTGTCGGCGCTGCGCACCGACAAGGGCATGACAACGGTCCTGATCGCCCACGCCAGGATCGAGCGCTTCGAGAACCCCGAGACCGATAGCTACGACCGCTACGTGCCGCGTCTGCACCGCCTGGCGTCGCAGGTTATCCAGGAGTGGTGCGACGAGGTCATGTTCGCCACGTTCAAGGTCTTCACCAAGCAGACCGACGAGGGCTTCGACCGCAAGCGCAACCAAGGCATCGGCACCGGCGAACGCGTCCTGCGCACCGTCGAGCGCCCCGCCCACGTGGCCAAGAACCGCCTGAGTCTCCCCGAAGAGATGCCGCTGGACTGGAACGTCTACGCCCAGCACATGACCCCCGAACCGATCAGCGCGCCCCAGGGCGGCAAGACCAAAGGAGCGAAGTAGCCATGGCGAACCTCAACGGCTTCGATGCCAACAACGTCGACCCCGCGACCGATTTCGAGCCGCTGCCCGCGGGCAAGTACATCGCCATCATCACCGACTCGCAGATGAAGCCGACCAAGAGCGGTGCCGGCCACTACCTGGAGCTCACGTTCCAGGTGATCGACGGGCCGTTCAAGAACCGGCTGCTTTGGTCGCGGCTCAACCTGGACAACCCGAATCGGCAGGCCGTCCAGATCGCCCAGGGCGAGCTGTCTGCCCTCTGCCGCGCGATCGGGGTGTTGCAGCCCAAGGACTCGATCGAACTGCACAACCTGCCGCTGGTGATCACGGTGAAGTGCAAGAAGCGCGACGACACCGGTGACGTGGTCAACGAGATCCGTGGCTACGCCCGCAAGGACGCCGCCGCGGGCGTGCCCCAGCAGGAGGCGACCAGCACTCCGCCCTGGGCTCGGCGATGATCGAGATCGAGCTGCCGTTTCCGCCGTCGGTCAACCACTACTACCGGCGCGTTGGTCCCCGGACGCTCATCAGCCGCGAGGGGCGCAGGTTCCGTGAACGGGTCTGCGCCCTCCTCGCCGGTCTCGGGGTCGGCGGCTTGCGGGGCCCGCTGCGCGTGGAGATCGAAGTCTACCCGCCCAATCACCAGCGTCGCGATGCCGACAATCTTCAAAAGGCCCTTCTTGATGCGCTCCAACACGGCGGCCTGTACGCCGACGACAGCCAGATCAAGAAGCTGAACATCGAGATGTGCGGGACAGTCCGCGGCGGCCGCACGCTGGTGCGCCTGGAGGAACTCGGGAATGCTTGAGCTCAGGCCCTACCAACAGGAGGCGGTAGCTGCGATCTACAGCCACCTGCGCGAACGCGACGACAACCCCTGCGTGGTGATTCCGACCGGCGGCGGCAAGACCCCAGTCATGGCCACGGTCTGCAGGGATGCCGTGGGACGCTGGGGCGGGCGCGTCCTGATCCTGGCCCACGTCAAGGAGCTGCTCGAGCAGGCGCTGGACAAGATCCATGTCGTGGCGCCTGAGATGTGGATGAAGACCGGGATCTACTCAGCGGGCCTCAAGAGTCGGGATACCAATCGCCCGATCATCATCGCGGGGATCCAGTCGGTCTACCGGCGGGCCTGCGAGCTCGACTCCTTCGACCTGGTGATCATCGACGAGGCCCACATGATCCCTCCGGATGGGGACGGTATGTACCGGACCTTCCTGGACGACGCCCGCAAGGTGAACCCGAACCTGCGGGTGATAGGGCTGACGGCGACCCCATTCCGGATGAAGAGCGGGATGATCTGTGAGCCGGGCAACGTCCTGAACGAGGTCTGCTACGACGTCGGCGTGAAGGAGCTGATCGTCCAGGGCTACCTCTGCCCGTTGATCACCAAGGGGTGCGCCCAGCCGCTGGACACTTCGGGCCTGCATGTGCGCGCGGGCGAGTTCGTGGCCGGCGAGGCCGAGGACCTCATGGACACCGACGAACTCGTCGAGTCGGCCTGCCGGGAGATCGTCGAGCAGACCCAGGGGCGGCACTCGGTCCTCGTGTTCACCACCGGCATCCACCATGGCGAGCACGTCGCCGCGGTCTTGCGCAGGATGGCGAGCGAGCCGGTGGCCACCGTCTTCGGCGAGACCGCGACCGATGAGCGCGACCGGGTCCTGGCCGAGTTCAAGGCCGGCAGGATCAAGTACCTGGTCAACGTCAACGTGCTGACCATGGGGTTCGACGCGCCGAACATCGACTGCGTGGCCATGGTGCGGCCGACGCTCTCCCCGGGTCTCTACTACCAGATGGTGGGGCGCGGCTTCCGCCTGAACGCAGGGCAAGGAGAACTGCCTGGTCCTGGACTTCGGGGGCAACGTGCTGCGGCACGGACCCGTCGACGCCATCCGGATCCAGGCCGTCAACCATCGCGGCAACGGCGAGGCGCCGGCCAAGCAGTGCCCAGTGTGCCAGAGCCTGATCGCTGCCGGCTACGCCGTGTGCCCGGACTGCGGCTACGAGTTCCCGCCTCCGGAGCGGCGGCAGCACGAGGCGACCGCGTCTACCGAGGGCATCCTCTCGGGCGAGGTGACGACCACGGTCCACGACGTGCGTGGGGTCTTCTACAGCGTCCACAGCAAGAAGGGCGCACCAGAGGATGCGCCGAAGACCCTGCGGGTCGAGTACCAGACCGGCTTTCACCAGCACCAGTCCGAGTGGATCTGCTTCGAGCATACCGGCTGGGCCCGGCAGAAGGCCGAATCGTGGTGGCGACGCAGGTCGACCGCTCCGGCGCCGCGGACCGCGGCCGAGGCGGCGTTGCTGGCCAACGACGGCGCGCTCTGCCGGACCCGCGCGATCACCGTGCGCACCGTGGTCGGTGACCAGTACCCGCGGATCATCGGCTACGAGCTGGATGACAGGCCCGCGTGGCGCGAGCCGGGGATGGACGACGACCTCGAGCTGGCGGGAGTCCTGGCCGGGGGTTCCGCGGGCGCCTACGACCCGCTGGATGATGACGACCTACCCTTCTGACCATGAAGTAGGTGTCTTGTGGGCGAATCCAACGGGAAGATGCTGCAGGCGGCGTTGAGGTATGCGGATCTCGGGTACGCGGTCTTTCCGTGCGTTCCGGGAGGGAAAGCCCCGCGGGACCCGACACGGGTTCCTGGACGCCACGACGGACCGGGGCCAGATCACGGCTTGGTGGACGGCACGGCCGGACGCGAACATCGGCATGCCGACCGCCGGCCTTCTGGTCGTCGATGTCGATGGCGCTGACAACCCGTGGCCCGGCGAATGACGTCGAGGTGCCGGAGCATGCCCGGTCTCACTGACGCCCCGCGGCGGCCGGCACTACATCTTTCGGCAGCCGGCAGGCAAGGCTGGAGCAGCACGGCCGGGCCGGATCGCCCCGAAGGTCGACACCCGGGCCAACGGCGGCTACATCGTCCTGCCGCCTTCGGTGGTGGGCGGGAAGCCGTACCGATGGACGGACGACCTCACGGTGGGCCCGGCGGATCTGCCCGAGCCGCCGGCGTGGCTCGCGGCCCAGCTCGACGGCGGAGCGGACCTTTTCGTCCAGGGAGGCAACCGGCCCGCTGAGGACGGCCAGGTGGCGGCCCAAGGCGCGCCCGTGGCGCCCCCGGGCGTAGATCCCAGCGCCCGGTGGCAATGTGATACCAACCGGCCAACGCAACGCCACGTTGGCGCGCCTGGGCGGGGCCATGCGCCGGGTGGGGATGAGCCAGACTGAGATCCAGGCCGCCCTGGCCAAGGCGAACCAGGACCGCTGCCGGCCGCCGCTGCAAGGATCGCGAGGTCGAGCGGATCGCCGCCAGCATCGCCCGCTACGAGCCTGACCAGGTCGCAGTCGCGGTGACGGAGAACCACTGGGGGCAGGACAACCCCTTGGCCGGACGAGACTGCGGAGAGCACGATCGAGATGCCCGATCCCGGGCCGCTTCCGGCAGAGACTCCTTCGCATCCCTGGATACGTCTCCGAGGTCATGGACTACTGCCTGGAGACGGCTCCGTATCCGAACAGCGCCATGGCGTTTGCCGGCGCAGTTGCGCTGCAGGCGACGCTCGCCGGGCGCAAGGTGCGTGACCCCGGTGACAACCGGACGAACGTCTATATCCTGCTGGGCCTCGCCCACTCGTCCGCGGGCAAGGACCGCCCGCGCAAGATCAACGCGGAGATCCTGCACACGATCGGCCTGTCCGGCCAGCTCGGCGGGAGGTTCGCCTCCGGAGAAGGTCTGCAAGACGCACTCTTCACCGAGCCCACCATGCTGTTCCAGACCGATGAGATCGACGGGATGCTGCAGTCGATCAACAAGGCGCGTGACGCCAGGTACGAGAGCATCATGGAGACGCTGCTGACGATGTACTCGTCGGCCAATTCCATCTTCCCCATGCGCCGCAAGGCCGGGCGAGACGCACCCGGTGCGATCGACCAACCGTGCCTGGTCGTCTTCGGCACGGCGATTCCGAACCACTTCTACGAGGCGCTGTCGGAACGGATGCTGACGAACGGATTCTTCGCCCGGATGATCGTGCTGGAGTGCGGCAGTCGCCCGACTGGGCGTGAACCTCGCCTGCTGCCATTGCCCGGGCGCGTGCTCGATACGGCGCGGTGGTGGGCCGACTTCAGGGTCGGTACCGGGAACCTCGAGAACTGGCATCCCGTGCCGCAAATCGTCTCGCACACCGATGGGGCCAAGCGTGTTCTGGTCGAGACCAGACTCGAAGCCGAGGCCGAGTATGCCAAGGCCGAGGCCGCCGACGACAGCGTCGGGACGACCGTGTGGGGGCGTGTCAGCGAGCATGCCCGAAAGCTCGCGCTGGTCTACGCCGTGAGCGAGAACCACCAGCGACCCGAGATTGGCCAGGCCGCTGCGTCTTGGGCCAGCCGGCTGGTTCTGTACCAGGCGAAGCGGATGCTCTTCATGGCTCAATCCCATGTCGCGGACAACCCGTTCCATGCCGAGTGTTTGAAGTTCCTGCAGAAGCTGCGCGCTGCTCCTGATCGCGAGCTCCCCCATAGCGTGCTGCTGAAGCGGTCGAAGATCGACGCCAAGAGCTTCTCCGGACTGGTGACCACGCTCGAGCAGCGAGGCGACATCGTCGTCCAGATGCAGGCGACTTCCGGTCGGACGGGCCGGCTCTACCGTCTGGCCGGTTCAAGTTCGGACCCGACGAGGGAATGATCGTGAAGAAGGGGGAAAGAAGCCCCACAGGTGCTCCGATCGCCGGTGAAAGAAGGAGAATAAAGGTGAAGCAGGAGAAGTCGGTAAATCTATATATGACACACTCTCTTCTTCTTGTTTCTCCTAATACCCCTCATTCCCCCCTCGCGGAAATACCCCCTGTTTTCTGTCCGCGCGTGTCTACGGGGGGTGAATCAGGAACCAGCGACCCGAAGACGCGGCCGATCCTCGCTGAGCGCGAACGCTATTTCAGCCACGATCGGTACGCCCCAGGCCTCGTTGCCTTGGCCCCCCAGAGCGAACGCTATACAACGCAGCAGAACGCTAACGGCGACCTTCTGGCCCGGTGTCCGATGTGCGGCAAGGAGCGCCCTTGCCATGGCCGCCGCTCGAAGCGGATCTACTGCTCGGACGCCTGTCGATCGAAGGCTTGGCGCCGTGTTCATCCATCCAAGGCTCCGCAGAACGTGAAGGGAGGCCCAGATGAATAGGAAACGCCGGCCCAGAGTGACACTCCACTTCTTCCCGTTGTCTCGGCTGAAGAAGTTGAATACAGAGGGGACTCCTCCGCCGTGGGGCCCCTGCCATGGCTTCGACCCGTACGAGAGGGAGTACCTGTGCCTTGAGTATCGGAGGCCGGACGGGACGGGAGATTTCGGCGGCATTCATTTCGAGCGGGTCGTCGGCAGCCGGGACGCCGACAGGGACCTTTCGCTCCTGGCCGCCGGCCGGAACGCGCTACCGCACTTCATGGCGGTGATCGAGGCAGCGTTCGCGCTGGAGTCGCAGTTGCAGGGAAGTCCCGCCCTGTGCGATCTCTCGCGAGCCCTGGAGGTTTTCCGGGAGCGGAGGACGAAGCGCCGCGGGTCGCTCGGAAGACCCGACATGAACGCCGAAGACCCCTCGGCCAGCCGAGAGGTCGTCGGTGCTGGGCTGGAGCCAGCGAGCTAGGCTACGGCCGCGATCTCCTTCATGATCGCCCGGACCGCCGCATCGTCCTTCGTTGGCGGCGGCCACCAGCAGGTTGCGCGCGAACTTCGAGGCCTTCGCCGGCCCGGCCGCCTTGTGGATGGCGTCGCGCTCGGCCTCGGTCAGCCGGAAGGCGAACACGCAGAGCTCCTCGCGCGGGGCCTTGGTCTCGGCGGTCTTGGTGCTCGCCTTCTCGGCGGCGGGCTTGCGGGCCCGCGTGGTCTTCTTGGTGGTCTTGCTCATCGGTCAGTTCCTTTCGCTCGGGTTCAGACGCGCGATCCGGCTGGGCTCTTTGCCGCAGCCCTCGCACGCCACGCGCCCGCCCTGGCGGTCGATCTCCACCATGTCAGCGGGCGTGATCTCTTCCCACCGCTCCCAGATCCAGGTGTCGGTCCCGGGGTAGGGGATGTGGCAGCAGGCGCAGACGATGCTGCCCTGCTCGTTCCAGAACACCTGGTGGGCCTTCAGGCCGAATCGCGGCGTCGCGTTCTTGGCCATGGTCAGTCCACCTCCTGCGGGATGTCCGCCGCGAACACCAGCGTCCCGTCAGCGCCGTAGATCTCGACGCGGTCGATCCGGGTGTCCGGGTTCTCGCGGCCGGCGCGCAGGATGGCCTGGCTGGCCCGCATGGCGGTCAGCCGCCCGTAGGCTTCGAGGCGCGCCTCTTGGCGGTCGGTGAACAGGGTCGGGTTCTCGTCGATCTGCAGGCCGCCCTTGAACTGCAGCTCGAGGTCGCGGAGCGAGGCCTCGAACACGAGGTCGTCGAGCGTGCTGTGGGGTTTCGGGTCGACCACGACCCAGAACTTGTCGTCAGGTCCGTAGCGCATCGTCGCTGCCTCCTTCGTTCTTCATCTGGGCGACCATGCGGTCGCCTTCTTCGCGATCGGCGACGGGGATGAGCATGCCGCGGCCGACGACGTACCAGCCGTCGCGGCGGTGGACGACCCGCAGGTCGCCGCTGAGGTCGAACTCCATCCCGTCGCTGAAGCGCAGCCGGGAGGGTCGGTCGTGATTCCGGTTGCCATGGGACCATCCTCCTCACTGCGCCGCGGCGAAGGCCCAGGCGGGCGCGTAGGGGGAGTCGCCATCGGGGTGGCCGCCTTCGACGACGTAGACCACCGAGGCGGCGTCATCCGGTTCTTCGTCGGGTTCGCCTTGGGCGCGGGACTCGTCGTCCGGCGTGGCGATCCCGGCGACGGTGAACTGCAGCGGCCAGCTGGGCTGGAAGGCGAGGCGCACCTCGCACTCACCGAACCCGTCCTTCGGCGGCCTCCTGCAGGCGTTCGATCATCTCGTTGACCGTCATGGTGTTCTCCTTTCGGGGCGCCGGGCCCCGTGCCCGCCGCAGTCACAGTGACGAGCTTTCTGGGCCGAATGGGAAGGCAAAACAGCAGATAAATGCATTGTTTGCAGCGGCTTGCGAGTGGCGCGAGGATTGGCGGTTTGGGGCCAGATCCTGGCGCCCCTGCCGGCCACGGGATCTCGCAGGAATCCGCCATGCGCTACCCCCTCCACCCATCGATCCACCCCCGGCGCCGTGGCGCCATGGCGCGCGACGGCTCCGGTTCGGTCACCGCCGGCGTCTCGCGCCGGTGGGCCAGGGCGGCGGCGCGCTCCGGCAGGGACTTCACGAACGCCGGGCCCAGGATGTAGAGGGCGGCCAGGCAGTAGACCTCCAGGTCGAGCGCCTCGTTGCGCTCGCGGGTCTTGACCCACTCGCGGACGGTGCCGCGGTTCTTCACCCACTTGCGGATGGCCTTCTCGGCGGTCAGCTGCGCCACGTACTCGGCGTCGATCCACTCGGGCAGGTGGCAGTAGCCGGGCCCCGGCGTCCCGATCCGCAGCCGCGAGTAGACGATCTCCTTGCCCGTGTCGACGCAGAGGGTGAACAGCTTCGCCCGGTAGCGGTTGTGATCGGACGGGCGGCCGACCAGAGGCTTGCCGCGCTCGGAGCCACCGCGGACGGCGAACACGCGCCGGTCGATCCGGGCGCGGCAGAAGCGGTAGACCTGCTCGGAGTGGTGCCCGCCGCTGTCGACGGCCACGCAGGTGATCGGGACCTTCTGGCCGCTCTCGTGGGTGAACTCCTGCCGCAGGAAGCGGTCGAGATCGAGCCAGACCTGGTCGCGCCCGGGGTCGCCGTGGAACTGGGAGAAGGCGATCGAGCCAGGACTCCTCGCCGGCGCCGTAGCCCTTCACCGCGCACTCGAGGCGGTCGCCCTGGACGTCCACCGAGGCGACGAGCACGCCCACGCCGCTCGGGACCTCGGCCGCGTACCGCTCGGCCCGGGCCAGCAGGCTGTCGGGGTCGACGGTGTCCCCGCGCTCCTCCCAGGTCTCGCCCAGCACGCTGTTGACCCAGTTCTTCAGCCGGAGCGGGTTCTCCTTCGCCTCCAGGAACTCGGCGACGGTCGCCGACCACGGCAGCCAGCCAAGCGGGGAGTAGAGGCTGGAGAGGTGGAACCCGATCGTCTCGCCGTTGCCCTCGGCGGTCGGGCGCCACTGGCCCTGGCTGAGCATCTGCGTCTTGAACCGCTCCTCGATCAGGACGCCGCAGGCGACGCAGGTCGAGGCGCGCGGTCTTGGGGTCGTCGTCGCGCCAGCGGATGTTCTCCCACCGCATCCAGTCGAAGTGGCCGCAGTGGGGGCAGGGGACGAAGTAGCGCCGCTGATCCGAGGCCAGGAACTCCCGCTCGATCCGGGAGATGCCCTTGATCGTGGGCGTCGAGACGAGAAAGACCTTCCGGCGCGAGTAGGTCGGGCCGGTGGTCCGCTTCTCGGCGAGCGCGATCGGGTCGCCCTGGCCGTCCACGTCGCCGGGGTACTCGTCGATCTCGTCGCAGAAGAGCCAGCGGATCGGCATCGACTTGACGCCGGTCGCGGAGTTCGAGCCCGGTCAGGAACAGGACCCCGCCGGGGAATTCCTTGATCAGGAGGCTGTTGCCGCCGTCGCGGGCGCGCGCTTCGCGGACCAGGTCGTGCAGCACTGGAGTGGTGGCGATCATGGGGTCGAGGCGCTGCCGGCTGAACCGCCGGGCCTCGTCCACGGTCGGGCGCAGGACCAGGATCGGCCCGGGCGAGTGGTGCATGACGAACCCGAGCCAGTTGTTGCCGGCCTCGGTGCCGCCCAGCTGGGAGCCCTTCATGAAGACGACTCGGCGCGCCGGCGAGCGCGGGCCCAGGGCGTCCATGATCTCGCGCAGGTACGGCGTCGTCGTCGGTGCGCCAGTGGATCGCCGCGTGGCCAGCGCGGTTGCCCAGCACGCGGTGCTCGTCGGCCCAGTCGCTGACGGTCAGCCGCGGCTCGGCCGCCAGCCCGCCCGGTAGGCGGTCTCGTAGACGTCACGGCCGTTCTGCATCCGCGATCTCCTGGCAGATCCGCTCGATCTCTTCCTCGAGGATGCGCTGGACCTCGGCGGGCTCCTGGGTAGCGGCCAGCAGAGCGGCGACGCGCTCGGGCAGGGCGATCAACTGGTCGCGGGCCTTGCGGGCCATGTTGAAGGCCCCGAGGCGCACCTCGTCGGCGCGGACAGCGTGCCGCGCTTGCGGTCCAGTTCGAGCTTGGCCAGCTGCGCCTGGTACAGCTCGCGGGCGGCGCGGGCCTTGGCGTAGCCGGTGGCCGTGATGGTCCGCCGATGACCTCGTCGGCCCCGCCCAGGTCCATGGGCTCGGACGGCTCGCCCGGTGTCCTGGTCTGCTTCGGGTTGCCGGTGATCCGGTTGCGCGGCTTGCTCTGGTCGGTGTTCTCCTGCCACTGCTGGTCGGCAGACGCGGGGTCGATCTTGCCGTCCACGGTCGAGATCCGCCCTGACTTCACGGCACGCTGAACGGCGACGTGGGACACGCCGCGCCGCCGAGCGTACTCGCGCTGGGAGATCAGCTCCTTCTTCGCTTGCCTGGCCACCGCCTACTCATCCCGAGCAGCCCCGCGGTCAGCGGCGACCGCGTCGAACGTGCGTCCGTCCCCGTCGAGCGTGGCCTTCTGGCCGGTGGCTTCCTGCCAGCGCATCACGATCACGTCGGTGTAGGCGGGATCGAGTTCCATGAGGAAGGCATGCCGGCCCGTCTGCTCGGCGCCCATCAGGGTCGAGCCGCTGCCGCCGAACAGGTCGAGCACGTTCTCGCCGGGCTTCGACGAGTACTGGATCGCGCGCACGGCCAGCTCGACCGGCTTCTCGGTCAGGTGGACCATGCTCTGCGGGTTGACCTTCTTGACCGCCCAGACGTCGACGGCGTTCGTCGGGCCGTAGAACTTGTGCCCTGCCCCTTCGCGCCAGCCGTAGAACGCCCATTCGTGGTTGCCCATGAAGTCCTTGCGGGTCAGCACGGGGTGCTCCTTCACCCAGATGATCGCCTGGCTGAAGTAGAGGCCGCAGGCCTTCAGGACCGGGGGGTAGTTGGCGCAGTTGGCGTAGCCGCCCCAGATGTAGAAGCAGCGACCGGGCTGCAGCACGCGGGCGATGTTCCCGAACCAGGCCAGGAGCATCTCGTCGAAGGCCTCGTCCGAGACGAAGTCGTTGGCCAGGGGGCGGTCCTTGGGGCGCATCTTCCCGGTGGCCTTCGACTTGGTCTTGTGCCGCGCGAGGTCGAATCCCTGGTGGTGCATGCCGCGGGCGTCGGAGGCCTCGACCGCGCTCTTGGCGCGCCGGGAAGCTCGACAGCCCGGCGGCGATGGCGTTGTTGGACCGCGGCTCGACCTTCACGTTGTAGGGCGGGTCGGTGTTCACGAGGTGGATCACGGCACCGCCAAGCAGCCGATCGAGAGATGCGGGGTCGGAGCTATCGCCGCACAGGAGGCGGTGGTTGCCCAGGACCCACAGGTCGCCCTGCTGGCTCACGGGATCATCGGGAGGTTCCGGGGCAGGCACCTCCTCGGCGGACTCGTCATCGAGCAGATCGTGCAGCTCGTCCAGGTCGAACCCGGTCAGTTCGAGGTTGAAGTCGAGACCCTCCAGCGCCCTCAACTCCTCGGCCAGCAGGTCCTCGTCCCAGCCGGCGTCCAGGGCCAGGCGGTTGTCGGCGATGACGTAGGCGCGCTTCTGGGCCTCGGTCAGGTGGGTGAGCTCGATCACCGGGACCGTGGTCATACCCAGCTCGCGGGCCGCCAGGAGCC
The DNA here is from genome assembly GCA_963848505.1 of Candidatus Krumholzibacteriia bacterium. Classification (GTDB taxonomy): domain Bacteria; phylum Krumholzibacteriota; class Krumholzibacteriia; order LZORAL124-64-63; family LZORAL124-64-63; genus JACZKN01. The sequence continues at coordinate 1,025,384 of CAWKEB010000002.1, forward strand.
GCCCATGGCCGGCGATGATGCCGGCGTCGCCGTCGACCAGGATCGGGTTCGTCCAGCCGAACTCGAGCAGGCTGGCGGCGATCTTGGTGATCTGCTCGGGGCTGTGGGTTCGCGGGTTCCGCTCGTAGGGGCGGAGCCGGTCGATGTTCCAGTGTTCCAGTTTTCCGGGCAGACGGACGGGGGAGTCCGGACCCGTGGAATCGCCCGTAGCGGCCGTTTCGGGCGCGTCCGTGGCCGTTCTGGGCGTTTCGGAACTGGAACGTTTGGTGTCGGTGGTAACTTGTTTCATGACTCTCCCACGCTACGAGGGCCGAGGTCGCCGGCACCCGCGTCTGTTGGCCCCGGAAGGAACCATCCTGCAACGACTTACGGATTCTTCACCCCTTGAGGGTGAAACATCCCCTTCTTTCCCTTCTTTCACAGGCCCTCGCCACGGGCTCTCGCGATCGCGTTCAGAACCTCTCGCTCCATCTCCTCGCGAAACCACCGATCGGCTTCCTTCTCGGCCGTCTCGACGAAGTGCAGGCGCGGTTTGATCTTCTTGCCCTTGGCGAAGAAGTAGACGAGGCGCGTCGCGACGGGGCTGATGCGCTGGAAGATCCCGACCTCGGGCACGAGGTAGGTCTTGGTGCGCGTGACGCCGACGCGTCGTCGGCCGGTCTTGGTGCGGTCGAAGCGGAGGCGGCCGACGCGCAGTTCGGGCGTGACCTGCGCTGCGAACTGCGGGCGCGCGGGCCCGCCGACCACGGGCTCGGCGACGCGCCGGGCGCCCTGGGTGAACGGCTTGCGTTCGGCCCCGCGCTCGAAGGCGGAGAGCAGCAGGCGGGGCTTCTGCCCGACCCCGATCTCGGCGTAGGGCCTGCCCTGCTGCACGTTGGCGAACGGCTTGATGACCGCGGCCTGGCGCTGGATGAACTCCTTCTTGCGGACCGTGAACTCTTCCTCGACGCGCCGGCGTTCGACGGCCTGGATCCGCTTGGCCGTGTTGTTGATGGCGTTGACGACGGCGTAGGCCAGGCGGCGCTGGCCGTTCTGCAGGCGCAGGACCAGCGGGGCGGAGTCGATCTGCAGGTCGATCCTCATCGCGGGCCTCCGGCGTCGCCCTCGGACTGCTTCATCTGCCGGCCGTGCTGGTAGATGGCCTCGAGGGTGAGGCGGCCCTGGGACATCTCGACGAGGGCCATGGCCCGGGCCGGCTGGGGGGCGTGGCCCTGGAGCCACTCGTAGACGGCCTGGTTGGTGACGCGCAGGTTGGGGTCGTGGGCGAGCCGGGCGACGATGCGGGGCACGCCGAAATCGGCCACCCAGCGGCCGAACTCGGTCTGCCAGCGGTCGGGATCGCGCTTGAACCTGCCAAGTTCAAGCGCTTCGTTGCGAGACACGAGAAACCCCTCACTCGAACGCGGTTGCGTCACGATCCAGACGAGGCGGATGTACCGTCTCTAATGACAAAGGGGGGCCGAAGCTCCTAGGTGGGGACATGACGTCCGCGGATTCTGGTGTGGCCCGTCCGTCTTCAGAAGTCACTTCGAGGGTGAGGCGGCCATGGGACATTTCGACAAAGGCCGTGGCCCGGGCCGGGTGAGGGACTTGTCACCAGGTCGAGATCCGGTCGACCGAAACGCAGCTCGATCGATCGAAAATGAACTGCAGGTCCATTTATTGCCCAGTTTGACAGTAGGCGTTGCGGGGGCTATGCTCTCCGAGCGTCTGAGAACTGCGCATGGCTAAGGGAGGTTTGGCAATGCGACATGGACGAAAGATCGGGCTATCTGTAAGCGCGTCTGCAGTGCTCTTGCTGCTGGTTGCGTTAGGGGGCTGCAACGACGAGAGTCCGACGAGCACGGGACTTTCGGATGTCACGTTGAGCGCAGCAGAGATTAGCGTGAACGACCAATCACTCGACGGCCAGACTATTCATCAAGGTGAGTATGTGGGGCCCGTGCGCTATGAAGCACGTCTCGTTGACCATCAAGGCAATCCCGTCGCCGGGGGTCGCGTACTGGTCCAGATCGAGACTTCGGGCATGATGGGGCCGATGCATGGATACACTGGTCAAGTCAATTGCTACGACGATGGGACCCACGGTGATCTGGTTCCCGGGGACGGCGCTTATTGCTTCGTCGATAGTACTCAGCAATATGGCTGTCATCGCATGGGCGCTCAATCGGGCGAGTATCACTACGATTTCTGTGGATACGATCCACAGGGCCACGAGAGCAACCACATGAACCTGAGCGTCAGTCTGCAGCAATAAGCACTCACAGCCAGCAGTTCGCGGATGGACACGGCTGCGCCGGGACTCGGATCAAACGAGACTCACCACAGCGCAGAGAAAAAGCGGGGGGCAGGGAGTTGGGTGGCATTGCCATCCGATTTGGGGTTAAGTTCGGAGTTCGCGGAACCGAAACCTCATGCTTGGGTATAGGGCGTTTGTCCTGATGAGCAGCAATCAGTTCGAACCAACAGGAAGATGTCTTAACCGAATGCAGAAGAGGACGTTGCGAAGCCGGCACGACCATGCGACCGGACGTGCGGCTGGCTTCTCCTTGACGACCGGTGGGAATCTTCATATTCTGGGAAAATGCGAATGTTTCAGTCGCCATTCGGCATCGTGAAAGCAGGCGGAGTCCGTCTTGCAGTAGCGGTGTGCCTGCTCGTCACGGGGGTCAGCACCCACGGGCTGTGCGTTGAGCCGGATGGCGCCTCACATGTAGCCAGTCGGGATCATGAGTGCTGTGATCCCGGCCAAGCGGATCGAGGCGACCCTGCGGTCGGGTTCGAGGTATGGGGATCTCCCGCGCTCCACGAGTGTGCCCACGTGCCCCTCGTCCAACCCACGCTGATCGCGGACAAACCTGACCAGAACTCGATCGCCGCGGTTTCTTTGCCCTGCCTCCCGTTCGAGTTTGATCCGTTGACATTCGAAACGGATGTTCCCTGCACCGAACAGCCTGGCTGCTTCTGCTCTCGCACGCCTCTGACCGTCGTTCTACGACTCTAGAATCCTCAGTCATCCCCGCTGTTTCGTAGACGATCCGCGCTTCGTGTGGATCGGCCTGATTTTGCTATGCATCCGACGGAGGAAAAGCGATGCAATGGACAAGTCGATGGAAGAGGTCTGCTCACATCTTCCTTCTGGCCTGCCTGGCGGTGTCCAGCGGCACCGTCTGGGCGCAAACTCCCGCTGGCTGGCCCGGCGGCCTCACCTTTGAAGAAGCGCTACGGCGGGCGCTCGAGGAGCACCCGCGCCTCAAAGCCGCGTCCCTAGGCATGGAGGCCGCCGAGGGCCGCATTCAGCAGGCCGGACTCCGGCCCAATCCGGGGCTCGCAGTCGACCTCGAGAACTTCTCCGGTGACCTGCCGGGATTCAACGAGTCGGAGACGAGCATCCAGATCTCGCAGCGTCTTGAAACCGGGGGAAAACGAGGGGCGCGAGTTGCGGTCGCGGAGGCTGACCGTGCCTTGATCGGGCGCGACCTGGAGGCGGCGCGCCTGGATCTCGTGCGCGACGTCCGCAGCGACTTCGCCCTTGCGCTGGCAACACAGCGCCGGCTTGCGCTGGCCGACGAGACCCTGGCCATCGCGCGTGAGGTTGCGGCAACGGCACAAAGGAAGGTAGAGGCAGGCGCTCTCCCGGCTGTGGAAGCCACGCGGGCCCGTGTTGCCATCTCGGCAGCCGAGATCGAAACAGAGCGCGCCAGGGGACATGTGCAAATAGCAATCGAGCGACTGGCGCTGAACTGGGGCGGCAGCCCGCTCCCGGAGCAAGTCGAAGGTGACCTGGATTCCCTGACGACCGTCCCGACATTTGATTCCCTGGTCGTAAATCTGGCCGGGAATCCAGATCTGGCCCGTTGGACCAACCTGACGGAATACTACAGGGCTCGGCTGCGATTCGAACAGAGCCTGAAGTCCCCGGATCTGAACGTCGGGGGAGGCTATCGACGATTCGCCGCCGATGACAACGGCGCACTGCTGCTCAGTGTCTCGATCGACCTTCCGCTCGCGAACAAGAACCAGGGATCCGTGCGAGAGGCATCGGCCGACACCGGCAGATCCTTGTTCGAATTCGAGCAGACGCGCCGCTTGTTGGAGCGCGATCTCCGTGAGCACGCCGCCCGGCTTCGAATCGCTCAGGGAGAGGTGCGCGGACTGCGGCTGAACGTCCTGCCCGGGGCCCAGGAGGTCTATGAGGGGGTTCGGCAGGGTTACGAGCAAGGACGGTTTACATACCTCGACGTGCTCGAGGCGCGTCGTTCGTTGGCTCTGGTCCGCGAATCCGAGATAACGGCCCTCAGCGAGCTCGAGCAAAGTCGAATCGAGATTGAGCGTTTAACTGGGCAAGGCGCAGCCCTGATCGACCGGGTACAGGAGGGAACGAAATGACCATTTTGCATGGATCAAAGCTCTGGCTCGCCCTGCTCCTCGTTTTCGGGCTAAGCGGCTGTGGAGAAGGGAACAAACACGATGAAGCCGGCCAATCCGGAGCCGCGGCGACAGGGGAACACGGGCAGGAGGCAGTGGCTGCAGACGAGCACGGCCACGAAGAAGAGTCAGCCTCACATGAGGGACATGGCAGCGAAGCCGGCGAGGCCGACGAGCACGGATCAGAGGAAGGCGAGGGCGACGACGAAGGCCTTGTGATCCTGAACGCCGCTCAGCGCGAATCGGCCGCAATCACCATCGGCACTGCGATGCCCCGCGAGATCGTCATCGCACAGGAGCTGCCTGGAGAGGTGGTCGTCAATGCCGATCGCCTGGCTCACGTGGTGCCGCGATTCCCTGGTATCGCCCGCGAGGTTCGCAAGAAGCTCGGCGAAACCGTGCGGGCCGGAGATGTGCTGACGGTCGTCGAGGCCAATGAGAGCCTCGCGCCTTACGAGGTGAAGGCGCTCATTTCGGGCACTGTCATCGAGAAGCACATCACGCTCGGGGAGTACGTCTCCGACCAGCAGGACATCTACGTGATCGCGGACCTCTCAAGCGTCTGGGTCAACGTCACCGTCTATGCCCGCGATCTCGAGCGGGTCCGAGTCGGGCAGACCGTCACGATCGAGGCGGCTGGCATCACCGGAACCGCCGAGGGGAAGATCGATTACGTGGGCCCGGTGGTCGGCGAGGCCACTCGGACATCCATCGCGCGAGTTGTCCTGCCCAACGCCAGAGGTGTCTGGCGCCCCGGCCTGTTTGTGACGGCCCGGGTGCAGACGGAATCAGTTGAGGCGCCGTTGGTGGTCGCTGACAAGGCGATTCAAAACGTGCGGGGTCAGACCGTTGTCTTCGTGGTCGAGGGCGATGGATTCCGTGCACAGACCGTGACGATCGGTACAACAGATGGCGAGTGGACCGAGATCCTCTCGGGCCTTCGACCCGGTCAAAGCGTGGCCGTGGAGAACAGCTTCATCCTGAAGTCAGAACTCCTGAAGAACGAAGCAGGGCACGGCCATGGACATTAAAACAAGGGTCGGAAGGAGTGCAGCATGTTGGACCGCCTGATACGATTCTCCATCGCCCAGCGAGGGCTGGTTGTCCTTGGCGTTCTCGCAGTGATCCTGCTCGGCGTTGTGAATTTCGGTCGCTTGCCGATCGACGCGATCCCGGACATTACAAACGTCCAGGTGCAGATCAATACCGCGGTGTCTGCCCTGTCCCCGGTCGAGGTAGAGCAGCGGATCACGTTCCCGATCGAGACGGCGATGAGTGGCATCCCGCGCGTCCAGAACGTGCGGTCGCTCTCTCGGTATGGGCTCTCCCAGGTGACAGTGATCTTCGAAGATGGAACCGACATCTACTTCGCGCGGCAGCTTGTCAATGAGCGGCTGCAGGAAGCAAAGGAGAACCTGCCCCCGGGGCTTAGTGAGCCGAAGATGGGCCCGATCGCGACCGGACTCGGCGAGGTCTACTTCTGGGCCATCGAAGCGGATTCGACGGCCCGCAAAGAGGATGGCCAGCCCTATACGCTCGCCGACCTCCGCACGATCCAGGACTGGATCGTCAAGCCTCAGGTCCGGACGATTCCTGGCGTTACGGAAGTGAACTCGATCGGAGGGTACGAGCGGCAGTTCCACGTCACGCCTGACCCGGCGAAGCTTTTGGCCCACGGTCTCAGCTTCCGTGACGTCTTCCAGGCGCTGGCCGACAACAACGCGAACGCCGGTGCCGGCTACATCGAGCACCACGACGAGCAATACCTCATTCGTTCTACGGGCCTCGTGACCGAGATGGACGAGATCCGAGACATCGTGGTCGGCGGTGGGGACGGGGTGCCGGTGCGGATCCGTGACGTCGCCGAGGTCTCGATCGGCAAGGACCTGCGGACGGGCGCGGCCATGCTGAACGGGCAGGAGGCCGTGGTCGGGACCGCCATCATGCTCGTGGGCGAGAACAGCCGGGCTGTCTCGCACCGGGTCGGCGCCAAGATGGAGGAGGTCAACCGGTCGCTGCCGCCCGGCGTACGGGCGACGACGATCTACGATCGAACGAATCTCGTCGACGCCACCCTCGAGACGGTGCGCAAGAACCTCATGGAGGGTGCGATCCTGGTGATCGCGATTCTCTTCGTACTGCTCGGGAATCTGCGCGCGGCGCTCATCGTCGCCCTGGCGATCCCGCTCTCGATGCTCTTCGCCGTGACCGGGATGGTCCAGGGGAAGATCAGCGGCAACCTCATGAGTCTGGGCGCCATCGACTTCGGGCTGGTGGTGGACGGGGCGGTCGTGATGACCGAGAACATCGTTCGCCGCCTGGGAGCGAGACAACACCGGCTCGGCCGGGTCCTGACGCGGTCGGAACGGTTGGATGAGGCCTATGAAGGTGCGCGCGAGGTCGCGCGGCCGACCTTGTTCGGGGTCGGGATCATCATGGTCGTCTATCTGCCGATCCTCACGCTTTCGGGCATCGAGGGCAAGATGTTCCGTCCGATGGCGGAGACCGTCCTTCTGGCCCTGCTCGGGTCCCTGATCTTCGCCTTCACGGTCGTGCCCGCGCTGCTGGGACTTCTTCTGCGCGGAAAGGTCGCCGAGAAGGAGAACCGCGTCATGCACGCGGCCGTCTCACTCTACCGCCCGGTTCTGGAGGCATCCCTGCGCTGGCGGTGGCCGGTCGTAGCGGGAGGCATTGCGCTGGTCGCCGTCTGCGGCGTCCTCGCCAGTCGTATGGGAAGCGAGTTCGTCCCGTCGCTCAAGGAGGGCACGATCACGGTTCAGCCCTTGCGAATGCCCTCGATCAGTTTGACCAAGAGCGTCGAGATGCAGAAGCAGGTGGAGGACCTGCTGCTGCGGGAGTTCCCGGACGAGATCGAGCGGACGTTCTCGCGAATCGGCACCGCCGAGATCGCGACTGACCCCGCGGGTCCGGACCACAGCGACGGCAACCTCATGCTCCGGCCCCAGAAGGAATGGAAGAGAGCGAAGTCGCAGGACGAGCTCGCGGCTGAGGTCCAGAAGGTGCTGCAGGCCCTGCCGGGTCAGAACTACGAGATCACGCAGCCGATACAGCTCCGCTTCAATGAGCTCATCTCGGGCATCAAGAGCGACCTTGCTGTCAAGGTGTTCGGCGATGACGTGGAGGTGATGAAGACCCAGGCACAGAAGGTCGCAGCCATTCTGGGCCAGATCCGGGGGGCCTCCGACGTTCGCGTCGAGCAGGTCAGCGGGTTGCCCGTTCTGACGATTACGATCGATCGTGCCGCGATCTCGCGCTACGGGCTCAACGTCTCGGACGTCCATGCGGTCATCGAGACAGCCATCGGAGGCAGCACGGTTGGCCAGGTGTTCGAGGGCGATCGACGCTTCGACCTTGTCGTGCGCCTTCCGGAAGAAATACGAACCGATATCCATGCGCTGAAGGACCTGCCGATCCCCCTTCCATCCAATCTCGGTGGGGGCGGTCCGCAGCTGGCCTCCCTGGGGCACGACACGGATGTCAGCGCGGCCTATGTGCCGCTGGGATCTGTCGCCAGCATTTCCACTAACGAAGGACCGAATCAGATCGGCCGGGAAAACGGCAAGCGCCGGGTCGTCGTGACCGCCAACGTGCGTGGTCGGGACATCGGGAGCTTCGTGGAGGAGGCGCAGGGGCGGATCGGGGCAGAGGTGAGCTTGCCGCCGGGTTACTGGACGACCTGGGGAGGTCAGTTCGAGAACATGCTTGCGGCCCGCGAACGGCTGACTTTCGTGGTTCCGTTGGCTCTGGGGCTGATCTTCCTGCTGCTGTTCACGACCTTTGGCTCGATCCGGCACGCGATACTCGTGTTCACGGGGGTTCCGTTGGCGTTGACCGGCGGCGTGATCGCGCTCCTGCTCCGGGGAATCCCGCTTGTCGATTTCCGCCGGAGTGGGATTCATTGCCCTCTCGGGCGTCGCCGTCCTCAACGGCCTCGTCATGGTGACGTTCATCAGGTCGTTGCACATGGAGGGGATGCCTCTCGATGAGGCAATCCTTACGGGGTCGCGGACGCGGCTGCGGCCAGTGTTGATGACCGCCCTGGTCGCATCGTTGGGATTTGTTCCCATGGCGGTGGCGCACGGGACAGGGGCCGAAGTCCAACGGCCGCTGGCGACGGTCGTGATCGGCGGCATCGTCTCGTCGACCTTCTTGACCCTTGTCGTGCTTCCGGCGCTCTACAGCCTATTCCATAAGAAGGACCCCAAACCCGCCGAGCAGGAGGATCTCGTATGAAGGAAATCAAGGCGATCATCCAGCCGTTCATGCTCCCGCATGTCCTGGACGCACTCCATGCCATCGAGGGATTTCCCGGAGCGACGACGTCTGTGGTCCAGGGCATCGGGGCACGCGAGTCGGGGTCCTTCGAGCAGCATTTGCGGACGAAGCTGGAGATCATCGCGCCGGACCGCCTCGTTGATCCGGTAGTGGAGGCGATCCAGCGGTTCGCCCATACGGGGAAAGCAGGGGACGGCTACGTATTCGTCGTTTCGCTCGAGAAAGTCGTGAAGATCAGAACCGGAGATGAAGGCAAGGACACGTGAGAGCTTGGGCGGGGGCCTGTTATGCATCTTGGAGACCTCATCTTGGCCCCCGCCCTACCACTTGCCGGAGGAATCGGTAGATGCCGCAGAAGATTGCGGCAATCACGGACGAGGAGGCTTCGCAGATGGCACGGCCGGAAGTGATGCTGTTTCGGGTCCATGGAATGGACTGCGCGGAGGAGGCGGCAACCCTGAGACGCGAACTCGCTCCGCTTGTGGATGAGGAGGGAGTCACGTTCGACTTCCTGAACGGCCGCATGGCTGTCCAAAGAGCCCGCACCAACGCCTCGTCCGAGGAGATCCTGAAGGCCGTCGCACGAACGGGGATGCGGGCCGACTTTCTGGACGAGCAGACCGCGGCGAAGGGCGAAAGGCGCTCGGCAGCGACATTCGGAGACATCATCCCGTCCGTCGGCAGCGGGGTCTTTTTGCTTGTTGGCTTCATCACTCATGTTCTTGCGGCGAAAGGAATCGCCGGCGCCTTGGGATATGAGGGGATGGGACATTCACAGGGTGTTCCATTGCTGGCTAAGATTTTCTACCTGCTGGCGGTCTTCGCAGGGGGCTGGAAGGTCTTCCCCAAAGCGTGGGCGGCCGCCAGGAGTCGACGCCCCAACATGAACCTCCTCATGACCATCGCCGTCATTGGAGCCGTCGGGATCGGGGAGTGGCTCGAGGCCGCCACCGTCTCCTTCCTCTTTGCCGTCTCCCTGGCGCTCGAATCCTGGAGCGTCGGACGTGCCAAGCGGGCCGTAAGCGCCCTCATGCGACTGTCCCCGGCATCCGCGCGCGTGATTCAACCCGAGGGGGGGAGCACGGAGATACCGGTCGAGGAAGTTAGCATCGGGTCCCGATTTCAGGTCAAGCCCGGGGAGAGAATTCCGCTCGACGGCATCGTCGTCAGCGGTGCGAGCGAGGTGAATCAGGCACCCGTTACCGGCGAGAGTATGCCAGTGACTGTGGTACCAGGTCAGACGGTCTACGCCGGCACGATCTGTGAAGACGGCGTGCTTGAGATCGAGTGCACGAAGCGATCGAGTGACACGACCCTTGCCCACATCATCCGGATGGTCGGGGAGGCGCACCTGCGTCGAGCGCCGTCCGAGCGATGGGTTGAGAGGTTCGCCGGTGTATACACTCCGGCAGTATTGGGTGTGGCCCTGCTGACATTTTTGATTCCGTCGATCGTGCTGGGCGGCGATTGGCGCGAGTGGCTCTATCGATCGCTCGTCTTTCTGGTCATCGGCTGCCCCTGTGCGTTGGTCATTTCGACGCCGGTCAGCATCGTCGCGGCCCTCGCCCGCGCGGCGCGCAATGGCGTCCTGGTGAAAAGTGGACTCCATATGGAATTGCCGGCACGAATCCGAGCGATTGCCCTTGACAAGACGGGAACGCTCACGGAGGGCCGGCCTTCGGTGCTCCGGGTCGTGCCCCTGTCTGGGCACAGCGAGGCAGACCTCTTGCAGAGGGTCGCATCACTTGAAGCTCTCAGCGATCATCCGCTCGCCCGGGCCGTTGTGGCCTATGCCGCCGAGCAGGGAATCAGCGCACAGCCAGTTGAGGCATTCAAGGAAATCAAGGGCAAGGGCTTGACCGGTCGTCTCAATGGCTCGTCGTACTGGGTAGGTTCGCACCGGTACCTCGAAGAGATGGGACAGGAGACGGCGGAGATTCATCGTCAACTGGAAGAGATTGCGAGAGAGGGGCGCACAGTCGTCGTCGTGGGAAACGAAAGGCACGTCTGCGGCTTCCTTGCCCTCGCGGATACGGTGCGTCCGTCCGCAAGTGCCGCACTGCAGAACGTGCGGAGGCTTGGAGTCGAGCACGTCGTCATGCTCACTGGCGACAACAGGGAGACTGCCGAAGCGATCGCTCGGGAAGTGGGCATCGACGAGATCCGTGCGGAACTCCTCCCTGCCGACAAGGTCGCCGCCATCGATGAGCTCGTCGAGCGCTATGGGCAAGTTGCGATGATCGGCGACGGTATCAACGATGCGCCGGCGATGGCCAGGGCCACGATCGGCCTCGCCATGGGTGCTGCCGGGAGCGACGCGGCCATCGAGGCTGCGGACGTGGCCTTCATGTCCGACGACCTTTCAAAGCTCCCGTGGCTCATTGAGCATTCCAAAAGAACGGTCGGAGTCATACGGCAGAACGTCATCTTCGCTCTCGCGGTCAAGGCGGTATTCGTTGTGCTCACCTTGCTCGGCTATGGCTCGCTATGGATGGCCATTGCCGCCGACATGGGTGCTTCCCTGCTGGTTACCTTCAACGCACTCCGACTGCTTGGGGAGTCGCCGACCAATCTTCCCCGAGCCGTGCGCTGACGCGGATCTGTGCGGAAGAAAGAGGCAGTCAGCCATGAAGACAGGTCGCCATCGAATCAGTGGCGCCGGCACACCGGTCGCCTCGCGCGGATTGCGGTCGCGTCGTCACCGCAATGAACGGTATTTCAGGATTGTCGCTTATGTTCTCACGGTGGCCGCTGCGGCGATCATCATCCTGCATACAGTCAATCCGGGGTCGAGACTGCTGAAGTTGCGGCCCGCAGGGCCGCCGCCGATCAATAACGTCGATCCGGTTTCAGGGAAGCCGGTTGACGGGTTCTCGCCGACGGCGACATACGAGAACTACACCATCGGTTTCTGCTGCGACGTGAGCAAGAGCAGGTGGGTGCGGCTGCCGAAAGAGGACAAGGACGCGTTCATCCTGCGCTTCGTTCCGCACCCAGAGACGGGCAAGTAAGTGTAGAGGATTCGTCAGATGCGGGCAAGCTCCCACTCGATCTCCCGAATCGCCACGTGATCCCGCCCCGCCCCGTACGTCCGAATGACTACCCGCAGATGGTTGTTGAGCCGACCGAGCCCTGACTCAGCGATCTCCTGTCCCGCACTGTAGGTCCAGGAGGTGCCGGTCAACCCAGCCTCGGTGTGGACGAGCGTGTGCGATCTCACCGTAGACCAGGATGTCGTACTCGGTGCCATCCTCAGGAGCGGTGGTCTCGCCCGAGTCCACGTAGCTCCACGTCCCAAGACGGTTCCGATGCGACCATGACACGGTCAGCGCGCCGGTGATCGATGCCGGATAGCTCTGCCCGTTGAACCGGACATCGGTCGGGCAGTAGACCTTCGCCGAGCGCGCCGGCGTGGTCGCCACGACCGGCGAATCCAGACACGACGCGAACAGATACTCGCTCTGGTTGTTGTAGGGCTGAAAGCGGAGGTTGTTGTTGACCGTCTCGGTCGGCGGCACGGGCCCGCGGATGTTCACGATCCTGCTGCCGTAGGAAATGAACCAGACCCGAGTCCCGGCCGGGAACGCCGTGGGCGCGGTGTCCAGGCAACCGCGGGCGACGGTCTGAAGCGTGATCCCGCTCTCGCCCTGGACCACGTTCTGGAAGGCGATGAACTCCTCCAATCCGTCATGGGCGAGCCAGGCCACGTTGACGCCGAGCGAGAAGTCCGGGGCGCTGACCGACTCCACGAGGTCGGCATCGAGACCGGAGGCGACGACGATCTCGCTCGTGAGCTCGTCGATCGCCGTGCTGAGGGCGCCCGATGGGGTGAAGAAGCGGACGTCGACTGGCGGCGACCAGCCGCCATAGCCATCGGCCACGTATGCCTTGTACCCCAGGGAGATCCCTGTCACCCCACGCGCGGCCATCGTCACGGCCAGCTGCACGTCAGATCCCATGTTGCCGTAGTCTTTGGTCGCCTCGTAGGGAGCGGCCAAGGCCACCTGATCGGTGAGCGCAGGGGGATCACCCGAGGGATCTTCCCAGCCGGACGCGGGCGGGTCGGTGTATCCCGTCCATTCCACGGCGAAGATGTCCTCCATGGCCTCGATCTCGATCTTCCCCGAGTCGAGCCGCCCGGTCCCGACGCGGACGACGCGGCACGCCATGCCGGTGATACCCAGGGGATCCCAGACCAGCTTGAACACCGCGCCCGGCCTGAACGCCCAGGCGGAACGGTCGGCGTCGATCGTGATCGTGGCCAGGGGATAGGCCAAGGCTGCCAGGGCGCGCGCCGCGGCCAGCTGGGCCGTGGCCGGATTGGAGAGGCCGCGCAGGGTGAGATCCTGGAGAGAGACCTCGCCGCCTTGCACTTCGATCGAGGCCAGGTCCTGGGCCTGGGCGGTCTTCTCGATGAACCCGGCCGCTCGGCTGACGTAGCCCACGCGCACGGTGTTCTTGAGGTCGCCCCACGACGGCCGCGCGAATGACTTCACGGTGCAGTTGTCCGCATCGAGCACGGGGATGGTCTCGGGGTCGTAGTCGTAGCGCACGAGCCGGATCGTCAGGAGTCCGGTCGATGGCTCGACGTACATGACGCCGTCGATGTGGCGCAGGATCTCCAGCACCAGGTCCTTCGCGGTGGTGGTGCGGTCTTGGAGCATGGACAGCCCGAGGCCCTCGGCGGCCAAGCGTCTGTCCGACCGCACGAAAGGCAGCCACGTCGAAGAACCCGACCGGCAGACCGAGCCCGTTTTCAGCCGGCGGCGAGATGAGGATGTCGTAGATCATGGCCGCGGGGTTGGCGTCGCCGTCTATGTCGTGGGCGTCGTCCGTGAGGCCCAGGCTATTGGGG